>CAWJKT010000011.1:0-473392 GCA_963843375.1 uncultured Pseudomonadota bacterium | reverse complement strand
TTCTGCGGTGAATCCATTCCGCCATAGCCTCGGCGGTTTGCACCGCCAAACCATGTAAATAGTAGGAATCGCTGTATTTGCCATCCTTATTCAACTGCTCAATGATTTCCGTGGCCCTGTCGCCAATGGTGACGACTTGGAAGGCAACCACATCCTTCTCTCCCGACGACACGGGCTTGAAATAATCCGACAGGCACAAATGTCGCCCCACCCTTTGGCGGGGGAACTTGAAGCGTTCGAGTTCTTTTTTAGGATTGTTACCGTCGTAAATGATCAGGTCATTCCCGTCGGAGTTGGCCAACCAGAAGCCATATACCAGCTTGGGCTCAAACCAGTTCTTAGCCAAAATCTCGTCCTGCATCTTAAGACGCATGGGCTCGAATTGGGTCTGGATCAGGTGTTTGTATTCTTCGGAGTCCTTTCCTTTCACTCCCCAGTTCAACTTGTAAAGCTGGGTAAGATCCAGGTAGGGCCAGATTTCCCTCAAGGGAACCTTCTTAATTATGGAAGTGCCTGCAAATGGGTTCTTCGGGATGGTCAATACCGGTTTGACCGTAGGAGGATACTTTTCCGGCGTAGCTTCCCCTTCTTCCACTTTCGCGTCGGCGAACCCGGCGGCCTTGGAGGTGAGCGCCTCTTCCTTCACCTTATTGCGGAAGGTTTCCCGGCTGGCCAAATCCGAAAGGGCGTTGAGGATATCCAATCCCTCGAAGGCGTCCTTGGCGTAATAGACGCCCGGCTCATAAAGCTTTTCATCCACGAAGCTGATGCGGTAGCCGTAACGGCGGTTGATGGCGGCTCCGCCCACGACCACGGGATAATTGAGCCCCAGCTTTTCCAGCTCTTGCACGCAGATGGGCATTTGCTTGGAAGTGACGACCAGTAGAGCGGAGAGGCCGATGGCGTCGGCCTTTACTTCCTGCGCCTTGGCGATGATGGTGGAGATGGGCACCTGCTTGCCCAGGTCATGCACCGTGTAACCGTTGTTGGAAAGGATGGTGCGGACTAGATTCTTACCGATGTCGTGCACATCGCCGTAGACCGTGGCGAGTACCACCGTGCCTTTGGTGGTGGCCGTAGACTTATCAAGAAATTGCTCCACATAAGCCACAGCCCGTTTCATGACCTCGGCGGATTGGAGCACGAAAGGCAAAATCAACTCCCCGGAGCCGAACTTGTCCCCCACTTCCTTCATGGCGGGAAGGAGCACGGTATTGAGGGTCTCGACCGCCGTCTTTTCCTTCATCACTTCGGCCAAGTCCGCCTCAATCTTGTCGGGCTTGCGGTTGACGATTTTCCAATGCGTCTTTTGGGCAGGTGTCATGCCCTCGGTCGGGTCGGCAGCGCCTTGGGACTCTACCGGCGCCTTGCCCGCGAAATGCTGGATGAAATGAGCCAGGGCTTGGGGGTCGCGGTTGAAGACCAGGTCGTCGGCCAGTTTGCGCTCGTCCTCGGCGATGGAAGCATAGGGCTTGATGTCCGCCGGGTTCAGGATGGCCATATCCAGCCCTGCGTGTACGCAGTGGTAGAGGAAAACCGAATTGAGCACTTCGCGCGCCTGCTTGGAAAGCCCGAAAGACACGTTCGAAAGGCCCAGTACGGTCCTGACTCCGGGTATCTCTTTTTTAATGGATTTGATTCCTTCCATGGTCTCCACCGCCGAGTTCAAGAACTCCGCCTCGCCGGTGGCTAGGGTGAAGGTAAGGGCGTCAAAGATGATGTCTTCGGCGGGTATGCCGTATTCTTTTTGGCAGATGTCGGTTATTTTCTTGGCCACTTCCAGCTTGCGGGCGGCGGTTTTTGCCATGCCCTTTTCGGCAGGCTTGGACTTGTCATAATAAAGGTCGTCGATGGTCATGGCCACGACGGTAGCCCCGTATTTCTTGATCAACGGACATACCCGCTTCACACGGGAGCCGTCTCCTTCCAGGTTGATGGAATTCACCATCGCCCGGCCCGGATATATCTTCAGCGCCGCCTCGATGACATCCGCCTCGGTGGAGTCGATCATGACCGGGGTGTCGACCCCCAGGGCCAGTTTCTTGACGACCGCCTTCATCTGGTCCTTCTCGTCGGGTCGCTCGGTGAGAGCCACGCAGATGTCCAGTACATGGGCCCCGCCCTCAGCCTGACCCCGGCCCACCGCCACCATACCCTCGTAATCATCCGCCAAAAGCATCTGCTTGATCTTCCGGGATCCTTGCGAATTCACCCTCTCGCCCACGATGAGGGGCTTGGGGTCTTGGTCCATATCGACGGATTTGATCATGGAAGAGACGTTACAAAGATGTGTCACCTCGCGCTTTTTGGGCGCCCGGTTGCCGATAGCCTGGACCACCTGGCGCAAATGCTCGTGGGTCGTGCCACAGCAGCCGCCAATCACGTTGACGCCGAACTCTTCGACGAATTCCTTCAGTGCCGCCGCCAGGGCCTCGGGCTTCAAGGGATAAACCGCCTGGCCGCCCCGGTTTTCCGGAAGACCCGCGTTGGGGATGGTGGAAATTGGAATTTCGCAATACTGAGCCAAGTACCGAACCGGGTCCTTCATTTCCTTTGGGCCCGTGGAACAGTTCATGCCGATGACGTCGATGGGAAGACGGGAGAAAGTGGAAAGCACCGAACCAATGTCGGTGCCCAAGAGCATCCGCCCCGTGGTGTCCAAAGTGGTTTGGGCCATGAGACCGACCGGGGATTTTTTCTCGGTGCGTGCCCGATGGCAGCCGAAAACCGCCGCGCGCATTTCAAGAATGTCCTGGCTGGTCTCAACCAGAAGGGCGTCCACGCCCGCGTCGATCATGATGCAGGCCTGTTCGTAATAGATGGCTTCCAACTGGTCGACGGTGATCTTGCCAAGGTCGGGGTCCTCCGAGGCCGGCAGCATGCCCGTGGGGCCCATGGAGCCGACCACGAAGCGCGGTTGGTCGGGGGTGGAATATTTATCCGCCAGCTCACGGGCCAGCCGGACGGCGGCGGTATTGACCTGGACGATCTGGTCACCAATGCCGTACTCTTCCAATTTCAGTCGATTGGAACCGAAGGTGTTGGTTTCCAGGCAGTCCACACCGGCTTTCAAAAAACCCTCGTGGACTTCCCGAACCACTTGGGGTTTGGTGATGACCAGGTAGTCGTTGAGACCTTCCTTGCCGCCGAAATCCTCTTTGGTCAGGTTATAAGTCTGGAGGTTCGTGCCCATGGCTCCGTCGAAGATCAGGACTTTTTTCTTGAGAGCGTCTAAAAAGAGCGGCCGGGCCACGTTAAAACCTTTCTTTCCTTGGTGAATGGAGCGACAGTTTAGGGCGTTTCCGAAGGAGCTTCAAGGCGTTATTCCCTTTGGGCCCTGACGGGAACCCCGTTGTTTTAACGGGGGTGCGGGGTTAATTTGAATGGTCGACCCATTTAATTTAGAGGAAAGGGGACTTCGCTCCATGCGCACCATTGCCTTGCTTCTGGTTTCCAATATCTTCATGACCTCCGCCTGGTACGGTCATCTCAAGTACAGGAGTTCGCCCCTTTGGATGGCCATCCTGGTGAGTTGGGGAATCGCTTTTTTCGAGTACTGCTTCCAGGTACCCGCCAACCGCATCGGTAGTTATGAATTCTCCACCGCCCAATTAAAGACGATCCAGGAAGTCATCACCCTCATCGTCTTTTGCGGTTTCTCGGTTTTTTACCTGAAGGAGGATTTGAAATGGAATTACCTCGTGGGATTCGCTTTCATGATCGGCGCGGTCTTTTTCGTTTTCAAGAAATGGGCATAAAAAAAGGCGGAGCCTTTCGGCCCCGCCTTTTTTCCCCGCCTTGTTAAGCCCGGCTTTTAAACCGGACCCTTTAATTAATGATGATCGTCCGGATGATCCATCGGATGGTCAACGTGATGAGGGGGTTTGTGATGGCGTCTCTTTTTGTGATGGTGGATGACCTTGTGATCCATCGGGTGATCATCCGCGAATGCCAATCCGACTCCTGTCATGAACAAAACACACATCATTAAACGAACGAACAGCTTAGACAAAGACTTCATGCTTCCTCCTTGGAAAAAAAATAAGCTTCCGGTCCAACAACCCGCTGGTTACCAGCATGCATTATTCCCGTGACAGGCGCAATCTTTTTCATCCAAAAACCGGAAAACCCCGGGGGGATTGCCTTGGGTTTCCCTTTTCCCAAGCCCTAAAAAGGACGCCAGCCTGAGGGTCCACCCTTTAAAAACCATCTAAAAATGGTATGGTTCGAGTTTTGTTTACATAGTTGAAACCAGATCCTGTCCAAAACGTATCCGTGATTCAATTATCATTGGCGGTTTGCCCAATTTGGTTTGCCTTAATTTCCTTGTTCACCTTGTGAAACTTTTCTTGTTCTGTTGGATCTTTTTGCGGCGACGCTAGACCCGTTCGCCCCAAAAACAAATAACCCATCAATGCGGTAAAAAAAGTTTCAGGAATCACTCTTTCGGATTTTCACCATCGGCAGTCTCTCGCCGTCGAAATGAGGATTCAGGGATGGGTAAAAAGATTCAATAATGACGCCTGTTAAAGCATCTTTTTTAACGGAAAATTAAGTGGAACCCCGCCGGGGGCTGGATATGATGACCCAACCTATGGAAATAAACTTTTTTCAAACCGGCTTCGATTGGACGCTTTTCTTTTCCACATTCATGCTGATCGTCCTGGCCGAACTGCCGGACAAGACCGCGGTGGCCATTGTGATTCTCGCCAGCCGTCATCACCCCATAGCGGTATTTACAGGGGTTTGCCTGGCTTTCGTTATCCAAAATATCGTAGCGGTGCTTTGCGGAAGCCTCTTGAGTCTTCTGCCTGCCCATATCGTCCACACGGGTTCTGGAATTGTTTTCTTGATCTTCGCTTTCCTCATGTGGTTCAGACGCAGGGATAATGAAGAAAATAAACGGTCTCAAACCCAAGGGGATTTATGGAAAATCTTCTGGACATCCTTTGTGGTCATCTTTATCGCCGAGTGGGGCGACTTGACCCAATTGGCCGCCGCCACCCTGGTGGCCAAAACCCACAAACCCTTGACCATATTTATTTCCGCCACCCTGGCCCTTTGGTCGACCACCGCTTTGGGCGTTTGGATCGGGCATCACGCCAAAAAATCGATTAGCCCCCCGCTTCTTCAAAAGATCGCCGCAGTTGCTTTTGGAATCGCGGGGGTCCTGCTTTTGTCCGGCTTAGGGGATAAATACTCAAAGTTTTAACCCCTCAGCTTTTAACTCCGAATAACTTTCTTATAAAATGATTGGCGGGAGTTTCGAAAAAGTGAAACGAAACAGCGGCAAGGGCCGTTGTGGTCACCGCATAAACCAGGAAAGCCACAATGATATTAAGGTTCCATAAAAACGAATGAATCAAATAAAGAATCATAATATGGAAGAGATAGTTCCCATAACTATACCGTCCGGGCAGAGAGAATATTCTTAAGGCCTTCGACTGAAAAAAAGATAGGTTCATCCCCGCCAGCAAAAATAAAAAGATTCCAACGGAGACCAGAAGATGGCTCAGGAAATCCAGATCAAAAAAATACAAGGGCACGAAGGCGGAAAAACCCGCAAGGGTGACCAAAAAACTCGCGGCCTTTCGGTTTAAAAAATAAGGACCGCAATATTTAAAGGTTAAATAAAGGAGGGCTCCCAGGGCGATCCGGCCATAAGCCCCGGTATAAATCCCAACTTCAACGGGTAAATCGGGGAATGAATTCGATAATTCCCATTGTCCACCGTAAGAAAGAAAAACCACCATGCCTAAAAACAAAAATATTTTTTTCATGCTTCCCATGAATTTCAGGGCCAGGGGGTAAAAAAGATAAAATTGCTCCTCAATGGCAAGAGACCAAAAAATCGACCAATGATGGCCGATGCCTTTCCAAATTCCCGAAAAAAGGGCCGAAGCCCAATTAAACGAAAAAGTGAATAAAGAAATCCAAAAAGTGAATTCCCCCGGAGAATCGGGCAATTTAAAACAAAAAATGAATTTTTTGGACCCGTCGGAAAAAAAGAAGATAAATGCCAAGCCCAATAAAACCTGTAAAAGGAAAAGCGGGACGATTCTAGCAACCCTGCGGATGTAAAAATATTTCCAGCTCGGTTGAAGCACCCCTCCAAGCCCCAAGTCGATGATTCGCGTGATGAGAAAACCCGAAACCACGAAGAAAAGGTAAACTCCCTCGGGCCCAGTTCTTTGGAAGTGATCCCAGCCCCAGCGAAAAGCTTCGCTAGGCAGAGGGAGGGTCGGTTTTAAGTGGCCCGCCATAACCATGAAAATAGCCAGGGTCCTGACGAGATCGATCAACTGGATATTTTTAGTGGAAGTATCTGTCTTCAATTCAAATACGCCTCTTTAGAATTCGACTATATAGAACTTCCGCTTTGCGGTTTGTTCATTTGGGGTAAGTCTTGGACTTACCGGAACTAAGCTATGCCCTTCTTGCTCGAGATAAAAACATGGTTTTGGGTAATATACTCGTCCTTTTCTTGAAATTTGGGGAAGAATCGAACGGCCGTTAACCCGCCGGATTTTATTTCCTCCAGAGACTCGGGAATCACGATCCATGACCTTTGATCTTTACCCACGAAAGCAGTTTTTCCTTCCGCCAAACCAGGCTACTCTGCTAAAAGCCAAGGCCCCTTATCTGCAGGCCTTTTTTCCTTCGGCAAGGCAGGGTGTTCCCGCCCCACACCTCACCTTTTTTCAAAGAGGATTGAAATAAAAAGAAACTCAAGGTTAGAATGACGATCCTTCGAGTACCACTTAAAAGATGCAGGAGTGTCCTGGGCGCATGAAGTTATTTCGTAAAAATATTTTTTCATTCGTAACCTTCTCTTTCCTTTCGTTTGTTCTGGTTTTGGCGATAGAAGGTTCCCACCACCACGACAATCTCGAAAGCCATGATGATTGCTCGCTTTGCGCCTGGCAATTGACCGGTTCCAGCGCACCTTCAACGCCTACTCCTCCCATCCTATTTCACTCCCTTGTTTTTGTTTCACTTTTCATCTTCACGCCTCTAACTTTAATTTCATCTTTCAAATCCTTTCCGTCTCTTGGTCGGGCACCTCCTTCCATCCTCCTGTAACGATAGTTTCAGCCCAGACACTTCGGGGTTGAATTTCGGTTTTCAGGGGGATTTTCGTTCGGGTTTAACCCAATCGCAATAATCCCGTCACAACTAAATCTATTTTCCGTGGAGTTATCCCATTCGCCATGATGGTTTGAATGGTTGCTAACCCATGAATTCCATTTAATTAAGGGGACAAGAATGACCATTTATAAGAAGTCGTTTTTACTGTTGTTGATGCTTTTCGGTATTTGCGCAGGACACGCTTGGGCCACAGTGAACGGGGCCCTTTCCGGGACCGTTTTGGACGATAAGGGTATCGCCGTTCCCAATGCCAAAGTAACGATCACGGGAAACGGCATCGAAAAGGATTTAACCTCTTCGACCACGGGAACTTTCCAGGCTTTCCCGTTGACGATCGGGGATTATGTGGTGTCCATCACCGCCGATGGGTTTAGTCCTTATAAAACCACCGTAACGGTCGCGGGAAGTAACACCCCCTTGGAAATCCGTTTGACGCCGGGGGAAATGGAAATGAAGGTGACCGCGAAACGCAACGAGATCACCTCGTCTCCCGAAAGCAGCCGGACCCTGGACCAAAGCGACATCGAGCAGCTTCCCCAGGGTAACACCCAGGATGTGCGTCATTTGTTGTATGACACTACTCCCGGATTTTGGGAAGGGTTTCTGGGCCAGGTCTTCACCCGCGGCAACCACGCCAACTTGCAATATGACGTTGACGGCATTCAATTGCCCGATTCGGTGGGTGGTTCATTCGGCGAGGCCTTCACCCCGGTCAATATCGACCACATGGAAATCCTGACGGGCGGCCTTCAGCCGGAATTCGGCAACCGTTTGGCGGGAGTAGTAAATATTGTGACCAAATCCGGCGGAACCGAAGCGGGCGGGGAAATCGGGACCAGTTTCGGGTCTTATAACCAGACCCAGACTTACGCCACCTACGGCGGCGCTGATACAACGGGCGCCGCCCATTACCTTCTTTCGGTGAACGGTTCCTCCACCGGCAGGGGCTTGGACACACCCGCCCCCGCCAATATCAATGCCGACCAGGACGGTGGAAGCCAAGATGTGGTCCATGACCAGGAATATGGGGCGGACGAATTTATAAAGCTGGACTGGCAGGCGGACAACACCAATAAATTGTCCCTCGTCGCCTTCAGCGAGAGCAAATTCAACCAGATACCGGATTATGACAGTTCTTTCGATCCGGGCGGGCCTAATTTCGCCTATTTCAACGGCTATACGGACAGCCTGGGAAACGGGCCTTTCAATTACGTGCCTTCCACCACCAACGACACCCAGGAAGAGTCCAACCGGTATGTCGCGTTCAGTTGGAACCATACCTTTGATGACAGTTCCTTCATAATATTATCGCCGTATTTCAAAGAGTCCAACCTGGTCTTTAACGGCGATCCGGCGAATGACTTGGCTTTCGCTTCAAACCCCGCGAATAATTCCATCGCGGCCAATTGGCTCAACAGTGACGGCGTCACTCTGATGGATTCCTCCTATTCGCAGGACCGCACCAGCGACAATTACGGGATGCAGGGGGATTACACTTTACGCCCGGATTCCAACAACCTGTTCAAGGCGGGAACTCAATTGCTCCTGACCCAATCCTACGGACCGGTTTCGGTTCTTGAGGTCGCCAACCCAGGAACCGGTCCCCTGCCGGAAACAACCGCCTATGATGATTCCTCGGATCTTGGCTTTGAAGAGGGGGTTTATGCCCAGGACGAGATGACCCTGGCCAAATGGCTGGTCCTCAGCGGCGGTGTCCGGTTTGACGCAACCCAATACACGTTGAATATCGGGGGAGCCACCGGCCAAGTTCAGGACAACGATTATGATGTGGAACCACGAATCGGGTTAAGTCTCTTGCCTTCGGATAACACCAAGATACACTTTTATTACGGCAAACTTTTCATGCCCGCTCCTCCGGAGGATTTGAAAGATACTTTTGTCAACCTGGGCGTAGGTCAAGCGCTGGTTCCTTATAACATCAAGGCCGAAAAGGACGATTACTTCGAGGCGGGTTGGGCCCAGCAGATGGGTGCCCAACTTTTCACTCTCAACGGTTACTTAAAGCTCGCTACCAACATGTTGGACGAGTCCCAGCTGTTGAACACCGGCATCGACCAGCCCTTCAATTACGCTCAGGGTTTCGCCCAGGGCATTGAAGTTTCCTTACGCGGAAAATTGGATAAGGATTGGTCCGATTTCGCTAACTATACCTATTGCCTCGCCGAAGGGGAAGGGATCAGCGGAGGCGACTTCGCCTTTACCCAGGCGGAACTTCCGCCCCAAGGGGTCTGGGAACCCCTGGACCACGATGAGATTCACACGGTTAATTTCGGTTTGACTTATGATCCAGGCGATTTGTGGATCACCACCACCGGCTATTTCGGCGGGGGCTTGAGTTCCGGACCGGCGCTGAGCGAGCGGTTGCCGGCGCATTACACCGAGGACTTGACCATCGGTTACGCCTTTAAGAAGGGCACGGGCTTGAACGGCCTGAAGGCTAGCTTGGATGTGATCAACATCAACAATTATTCTTACGTTATTTTCATTAATGACGGCTACAACGGCAATCATTATGAAAATGGCCGGGAATTCGTCTTCCGCTTGGCCGAGGAGATTTAAGCCAAGGATTTTATTCAATTGCAACAAGGCAAATGCCGGTTGGTTTTCAGGGGCCAACCGGCGTCTTGCCATTTCTTTCCTTAGACCTTTTAAGAAAAAACAGGAATCCTGAAAACAGAATTAGAAAGCGAGAAAAGAATGAAAGTCTTGGAAGTCACTAAACTTAAAAAATCCTTCCCGTCGGTTGAAGGCGGGTCGCGTTTGATTGTGGACGTGGACCATTTTTATTTGGATTCGGGGGCCGAAATGGCCCTGGCCGGAGAAAGCGGATCGGGAAAGACAACCTTTTTACACCTTATTTCGGGCGTCCTCAAACCCGACAGCGGTGAGATCAGTCTTGATGGAAAAAGGATGGATCTTCTTCCCGAAGCCGGACGGGACGGCCTGCGTTCCAGCCTCCTGGGTTACGTTTTTCAAAATTTCAATCTTCTTCAAGGAATGACTTCCCTGGAAAACGTCGAATTGGCCATGCGATTCGGTAAGGGAGTCGATCAGGAAAAAGCCGTTTCGCTGTTAAAGCGGATGGGCCTTTCGGAAAGGCTTCACCATTATCCCCGTCAGCTTTCCATGGGTCAGCAACAGCGGGTTGCCGTAGCGCGGGCCCTAGCCAACCGGCCGCGGCTGGTGATGGCCGATGAACCCACGGCCCATCTGGACCATGTCCGGGGACGGGAAGCCGTCAATCTCATGCGCGAAGTTTGCCGGGAATTCGGCGCGGCGTTACTGGTGGTAAGCCATGACAGGGACGTATTATCCAATTTCAAACATGTCCAGCAATTCGACCGCCTGAACCGCGCGCTTCACGCGCACCAGGAGGTGAAGTCATGAATACTTTAATTTTCCTGGCCGGGCATAGTTTACGGCGGCATGCCATGTCCACCATCGTCACAGCCTTTTCAGCCGCTTTGGCGGTTGGCCTGACTTTATCCGTCTTTGGTTTAGCCGCTCAAACTCGAGCGGCTTTCATGGGCGGAGCAGGTGGTTTTGACGCCGTTTTGGGAGCTCGCGGTAGCCAACTCCAGTTGGTCTTGAATGCCGTGTTTCAATTAGAAACTTCACCCGGCAATATTCCTTGGAGCCTTTACGAAACCATCAAGGCCGACCCCCGGGTTTCGGAAGCGGTGCCCTACGCCGTCGGGGACAATTACTTCGGGTACCGGATTTTAGGAACGACCCTGTCGATCCGGGATGAACTTCGCAATTCTTCGGGAAAGCCTTTGGAATTGGAGGAAGGCGGACAATGGTTTAATGAGGAAAACCGGGAAGCGGTAGTGGGCTCCATTACGGCCCGGCAATGCGGGCTCCATGTCGGGAGCACCTTCCGCCCCTATCACGGCCTAGCCTTCGATCCCAGCATGCAGCATGAGGAGGTCTACCAGGTGGTAGGTATCCTTAAACCTTCCAATACACCGATTGACCGGGTCATCTTCATTCCACTTGAAGGTTTCTATCGGATCAAGGGCCATGTCTTAAGGGGGTCGGGCAAGGATTATGTCCCCCAAGCGAACCAGCCTATTCCGGACGAGGACAAGGAACTCAGTTCCGTTCTGTTGAAGCTCAGGGACCCCCAGGCAGGGTTCAACCTTGATTACACCATCAACAAGCAAGGCAAGGTGGCAACGCTAGCCTGGCCTATTGGCCGGGTCATGGCTGACCTTTTCAACCGGCTGGGTTGGATGAGCCGCATCCTGGCCCTGGTGGCCTACTTGGTCATGGTCGTCGCCGCTTGCTCGATTCTGGCAGCGCTTCATAACACCATGAGGGAAAGGCGTCGGGAATTCGCGATCCTGCGGGCCTTGGGAGCAAAACGACGAACCGTGTTCGCATCGGTGGTGACTGAAGCTGCCTCTATCGCCGCCTTGGGGGCCTTAGGAGGTTACTTGGTTTATGGACTTTTGTTTTTCTTGGCCGCGGGGTTGGTTCGTGCTCAGACCGGGGTCGTAGTGGACCCATTTTTCTTTCATCCGGCGCTGATCGCTGTTCCCATCGGGATGGTTCTTTTGGGCGCCTTGGCGGGAGTCGTACCGGCTTACCAAGCCTACTCCACGGACGTTGCGGGAAACTTGGAACCTCATTCATGAGAAATCAATTACGAGAGGAAAACACAATGAAACCATTTCATTTTGTTTTTGTGGCTTGTGCCGTTTTCATCATCGGCTTGATCGCCGGAGGCTATAACAGCTTTTCTCAAGCGGACGAGGGTGGGACAATCCCATCCTCTACCCCCAATTCTGGTTTTGAACCTAAGGCCCCCCATGGGGGCCTATTGGTGGATGCGGGGGACGATTTCGCCCATGTGGAACTGGTTTTCGATTCGGTTCAGGGAAGCCTATCGGCTTACATCCTGGATGGGGAAGCTGAAGAAGTCGTTCCCCTGAAACAAACCGTGATACTCGTTCGTTTGGCGAAACCATCCCGAACGCTAAAATTGAAAGCGGTGGTGAGTCCCTTGAATGGGGAAAAACTCGGGGAGACCTCCTCCTATGCCTTGACGGACCCTTCATTAAAGGGCCTTCCTCAGATTCAAGGGGTACTGGTATCGGTGAATTTCAACGGTCGAGTTTTCAAAAACCTCGCTTTCCAATTTCCGCCAAAAAAGGAATAGGAGTTTTTATGAAATTAGACTTCAAAAAAGGGCTGGGCTACGGGATGGCCCTTGGGACTCTGTTCTTTTTTTCTAGCAAACCGTTTTTCGCACAGGACTATCGCAAGTACTCTGTTCAAGCAAATGGCGCTCCCTCTGCCGAAGGGTCCGGGGCGGCAAACGATGCCAAGATTCAGGCTCTGAGCCAACTTAAAGATCCTATCGTCCATGTCAAACCCGAAGATCTGGACGGAAAGCCCTTGGTCGATTTTAGCCTTCTGGCCTGTTTCAATTACGATTACCCGGATGAAGACGGGGGCGCGAAAAACTCCCAAAAATTCCAAAAGGAAGAAGCCGGGCATTCCCGATTCGGTTTTGGGGTTAAATGGGACCTCCGTGGCCATTCCGGGTTTCATGATTCCCATGGATCAGGATGAGGAGGGGGACAAGTGCACCTATTTCATTTTGGCCCGTAACCAGATGACATGTTGCTTCGGTGTGGCGCCTGGCCTTAACGAATGGGTAAGTGTCCGGATGGAAAAGGGTAAGAAAGCCGAATTGGAAATGGACCGTCCAGTCGTTGTCGTGGGAACCCTGGAAGTCGGGGAGATTTATAACCCGGATTCGGGTTGGAGTTTTTACCGAATGAAGGGCGAAAAAGTTATTGTTGCCGGGAAGAAAAAGGTTTGGTTCCAATGAGGGGGGCTTATGAATAGACAGGAAAGACGAATGCTTGAAAAATCGTCAGGACTTAGAAATCAGGAGATCGTTTCAAAGAAACATTGGCCTTGGTCGCTGGTGGTCATTACTATCCTCTGGCTTGGTTTGACGGTGTTCCTCATTGAAACCAACGGCTTTAAAAAGGGGGCGGGTTGGGGCAGACTTTTCCTTTCCAGGGCTGTGCCACAGCAAAGATCAGGTTTCAACGGGGCATCCCCCGGGCTTTCGGCTTCCCCCACTATTTATGTGCCAGGACCACCTCAAGCCACGGGCGAATATGAAGCTCTTTCGTTCAACCTTTTATCGGGCTTTTATTTTTGGGACCCCTTAGATGACATTGATAAAGGAACGGCGGAGGAAAATAAAAAAAAGAGCAAGGTTCCCGAGAATGTCTTGGCTTATAACGGACATAAAATCGCGGTGACGGGTTTTATGATTCCCGTTGATGAGAATGAGAAATTTATCGTCTCTTCCTTTGTTCTGGCCAAGAACCAGATGACCTGTTGCTATGGGGCCAC
This sequence comes from uncultured Pseudomonadota bacterium, assembly GCA_963843375.1. GTDB lineage: Bacteria > Oederibacteriota > Muellerivitia > Muellerivitales > Muellerivitaceae > CAWJKT01. The sequence continues at coordinate 459,841 of CAWJKT010000011.1, read as the reverse complement.
TCCGCGGCCCAACGACTGGATTTATGCTACTGTCCCCTCAACAGCTAAAAATGTGGAGGACCAAATGGATGTACCCCTGACGGTTTATGGAACCTTGACGATTGACAGCGCTCTTAGCGACCCGAGCATGCCAACCCTATACCGCCTCGTCGTTGACAAGGTCGATGCCCCAAAAAAGAAGGGATGGTTTTAAGTTACAGTGAACTTTAATTTACGGAAGACATCTCAGGTCCGGCCTCTAAAGCAAATTGGAAGGGTTCCCCGATGGAGCCGCACTTGGTTTCTTTTTTTATTGATCTTGGGGACCCTTTCACTCCTTCCCATTATCCCCGTTCATTCGGCGGGCTCCGGCGGGGCGACGGGAAAAAATCAATTCAATCCCGTTTGTCCGATCCCTGCTTCCCGGGATTTTGAGGGCGAACCCGTGACAGTTTTTACCTTACTGGAAAACCATTCCCTGGTTCCCTGGACCACCCTTGCGCACTTCCCTTACGAAACTCCCGATATTGAGGATCTGGGGAAGTCGCATCCCGCTTCCGGCCGTAAAAAAGAAAAATTCACCATTCCCGATTTCGTGCGGCATCTGGATGGGGGCAGTGTTGCCGTCGTGGGCTTCATGATTCCTTTAGCATTGAACGATGCCGGGGATAAGACAACTTCCTTCATCCTGGCACGCAGCCAGGCCACCTGCTGTTATGGGATCACACCCAGGATGAACGAATGGATGTACGTCGAAATGAACAAAGGTAAATCTGCCGATGCCACCATGGATATTCCCATTACGGTCTTCGGCACATTATCTGTCGGAGCTCAAATAAAGGAGTCGAATTGGACTCTCTATCGGATGATGGCCGACAAGGTCTCAATTCCTAAAATTAATTGGTAAACCTCCGGAGTACCATGGAACATGCCACAAGTTTCCGGATCAAGCCGAAGCTGGTCATCTTCTTCCTGTCTGGTTTTGGGTTTCTCATCTCCTGGTCTTTTCCGAAAACTTGTTATGCAGACGTTGCCTTTCCCACTAAAAAACAGACCCCGACCCCACAATATGTCGTGGAAATGCAAACGGAATATCCAGCCGACCAAACTAAACCCAAAAAAATATCGGCAATTTTTGTAAAAGGATCTAAAAATCTGTGGACTCACATTGAACCCTACCCAATGGTGAATGCGGTTGTCATTCAGGATACAGGAATGTCTTTTTTGAAATTAGGTGAAGGCCCTATTGTGGAACTTAGGGTTTATACGAAAACGGGCGCCATGATATTGGATAAAAAAAATGTCGTTCCACTGACTGTTTCATTCGAGGGGAATTTTATCGCCTTTGAAACTCCGGCAATTAGAACCTCTAGACCCGTTTTGACAATGGTTTACGACTTAAAACACAAGACAACAAAAAAATATAACACAGGAATAGGTTGTCGAGGGGTTGCTCTGTCCGGGGACGGGAAAGACCTTTTGTTTTGGGACAAGGGAACAGGCCCCTATGGGTCGACCTATAGCTTAGTAAACGAAAAGGGGGATAAAGTTTGGGAAAGAAATGGACCAGTGCGGTTTTTAGCTTTAGGGAACAAGGGCAAATGGCTTCTCTGGACGAATCAAGAGAAGAAAACTATCGAGTGCAGTGACTTTAAGACGGGCAAGATAGTAAGAGAAATTTCGGCAACGATATTCAAGATGCTGTACAAACAACTTCCGGAGATTAGGTCCTTCTGATTATCGATAAAGGCAATGGAACCCATGATCCTTGGAGGAGACCTTAACGGAACCCTAAGGAGGTAACCGCGGGAGCAGAATCAGGACTATTTAATTTCGGACAACCAAGTAACCAAAATGGTTGAAGTGTCGGTTAGAACCGTTCTCCATTGAAGACTAACCGGACAATTGCCTTTTGTGAAGATTAGGACGTTATCCTAGGGAATGATATTCGATTTTCTTGAAAGTTTTCCAAAAACCCCTTCCCTTTCCCCCATTCGGGGCTGATAAAATGCGGGATGCTGGCATTGGGAAGGTTGTATGGCCTAATGTTCATGGGTTGGGCTTCTGAGAAAAGATGCCGGAGGTTATTTCCAGGACGAAGTAGTCCAGGAAGGAGGATTAAGAAGCGCAATAGGATACATTTAGGCCTGCTTCCTTTAGCCCAGGCCAAGGTGGTTCTTGCCCACCACATGTAGGAAATCGTGATAGATATTACCGAATCGACCGCAAGGACCGGCAAGAGGCTATCCAAAAGGTCGAAAGTTTGATTGACACGGATATGACACTTGTAGAAAATCATCCGTCCTAGGGGGCCGCCCCTAGGTTTAAAACATTACAATAGAAGGATTTTTTGTAACTGCGCCTGTAGCTCAACTGGATAGAGTATCTGACTACGGATCAGAGGGTTGGGGGTTCAAATCCCTCCAGGCGCACCATCTTATTTTTGATTCCATAACAAACTTTGTTGGCCAATAAACACAAGGAAGATGGCGTAGTACCAATTCGATTGAGGTAAAACCTGAATTATTCCCATGAACACTTCATGCGATTGGCATTGAAGGAAGCCCGGAAAGCCGCCCGAAAAGGCGAGGTTCCGGTGGGTGCGGTAGTCGTTTTGGAAAATAAAGTGATCGGGCGGGGGCATAACCTGACCGAATCCAAGCAAAGCGCCTTAACGCACGCCGAAATGATGGCGCTGAATAAGGCCACCCACAAGCTCAAAAGCTGGCGGCTGAATGACTGCGATTTATATGTGACCCTGGAGCCTTGCACCATGTGCGGCGGTGCCATGGTGCTGTCGAGAATACGAAACCTCGTTTACGGAACAACCGATCCCAAAGCGGGAGCAGTGGAAAGCACGGCCCGGGTATTGGAGAACCCGAAATTGAATCACCGGGTCAAAGTGACTGGCGGTATATTAAAGGAAGAAAGTTCGCGGATTTTGAGCGAGTTTTTCAAGGAAGTCCGCAGGGTTTGAGGGTGATGTGGGGATGTAGCTCAGTTGGGAGAGCGTCTCGTTCGCAACGAGAAGGTCAGCGGTTCGATCCCGCTCATCTCCACCAATATTTCTTATCATTACCGGCGAGGCTTGCCTCGCCTTTGTTTTTTTGACGTGGAGAGATGGCCGAGCGGTCGAAGGCGCACGCCTGGAAAGCGTGTAGGCTCCAAAAGGGTCTCAAGGGTTCGAATCCCTTTCTCTCCGCCATTATTTCTTTCCCCCGCCGGCATGGAAAAGGTTCCTCGTTTTCGATTAAGATAGTCAACTCACTCCTTCGTGGGAGTCGGGTCCTATACGGCGATGCGGCCCCAACTCCGCCAGGTCCGGAAGGAAGCAACGGTCAGGTCGATGTTCGGGTGTTGTAGGCAACCTGGCTCCCACGAAGGAGTGAACCACGCCTCAAACGGCGGATTCTTAAATTAAATTTTTCCTAAGGAAACTTATGTCCCCCCAGGTCATGGCCCTCAAATGGCGTCCCCAGGTTTTCGCCGACATGGTAGGGCAGGAACATATCACCCGTACCCTTCAGAACGCCATTCGGGCCGAGCGGTTAGCCCACGCCTATATTTTTTCGGGCCCCCGGGGTGTGGGTAAAACCACTACCGCCCGCATCTTCGCCAAGGCCCTCAATTGCCGCAACCTAAAGGATACAGAACCTTGCAACACTTGCGACATTTGCGAGGAAGTCAACAACGGGTCCTCGTTGGACGTCATTGAGATCGACGCGGCATCCGTCAACGGCATCGACGACATTCGGGATCTTCAGCAAAGGGTGGGCAACGCCCCGGCCAAGACTAAGTACAAAGTCTATATTTTTGACGAAGCCCACCGCATCTCCAAAGCCGCCTTCGATGCCTTCTTGAAAACCCTTGAAGAGCCTCCAGCCCATGTCATTTTCATACTGGCTTCCACCGATATTCATGCCTTCCCCGCCACCGTGCAATCCCGCTGTCAGCGTTTTGAGTTCCGCTCCATGGGCTTGGAAACCCTTTTAAAACAGTTAAGGCGTATTTCCGACGCCGAAAAAATCGAGATTGACGACAAGGCCCTTTACCAAATCGCCCGATCCGGGGGCGGCTCCATGCGGGACGCCCAAAGGAACCTGGACCAGTTGGTGGCCTTCTCCGGAAAGAAAATCACCCTCGAAGATATCCGCGTTGTTCTAGGCACTATCGAAGGCGAAGTTTATTTGAACTTGGTAGAAGCGGTCGTTCATCAGGACAGCCCGTCAGCCCTGACCGTCGTCAGAAGCGTCATTGACGGGGGAAAGGACATGGAGCATTTCTACGGGGGACTCTTGGAAACCTTCCGGCACTTGGCCGTGGCAAAGGCCTACCCTTCCTCGTCACCTTCGCTGATTCCCTTGGCCGCCGATGAAGTCCAAAAACTGGTCCAGTATTCCTCACAAATGGAGGAAGCCCAAATTCTCTCGTCCCTGCGGCTGCTCATTGAGCAGGAATGGGCGGTACGCCACTCCGCCAATCCTCAGATCATCCTGGAAACCCTGGTTCTGGAGCTTTGCCGGTTAAAACAACTCACTTCCGTGGGAGACTTGCTCAAACAGCTTGAAGGCGGGTCTGTTCCTTCCGCTCCAACTAAACCGCTCCCCATCCCTTCAAAAATGATGGCCGCCGAAAGCCCCGCTCCCATTTCCTCCAAGCCGTCCCCGCCCCCGGTTGGCGAGCCGGTCCTAGCGGTCGATGAAATCGAGGATCCGGTGGATGCCGAAAAAAACCCTGAAATGGCCAAGCTCAAGTCCCAATGGACCGAACTTTTGGAAAAGGTCGGAACCCAAAAAAAAGCCTTACAAGGCGTCTTGGTCGACACCCATCCCAAACATTTTGATGAAGGAACTTTGATCTTGGTCTGTAAAGGACCTTTCCACCACGAGCAATTGTCCAAACTGGAAAACAAGATGCTGGTGGAAAAACTTTTAGAAGAACTTTTGGGCCACAAAATCAACCTTGTTCCCGTCCTTCCCGAGGCTTCCACCCCGGCTGCAGATAAACCTTCGGTTTTGCGCGCTCCCAAGCCTCTTTCCGCGCCCAAGATCGATGTCGAGACATTGGAAAAAGAAGAACCGATTGTCGCTGCCGCCCTCAAAATGTTTGGCGCTAAAATAGTGGATGTGAAAAGAAATAATCCTAAAAAATAGCCGTTAGCCGACCGACTATGGATTAGGGCTGGAGTCAAAAATGACAAACATGTTCGACATGCTTCGCCAGGCCCAGGGCCTGAAGGAAAAAATGAACCAGTTCCAAAAGGAATTGGAAAGCCAATCCTTCACCGGCACGGCCGGGGGCGGCGCCGTTTCGGTGACGATGAACGGTAAACACCAAGTTCAAAAAGTGGTTATTGACCCAAAAGCGGCATCCGGCGACGTGGAAATACTGCAGAACCTCGTTCAATCCGCCACCAACGAGGCGGGCCAACAAGTGAACACCCGGTTGAAGGAAGAAGTTTCCAAGATGACGGGGGGCCTTGGTCTTCCTGGAATGTTTTAAAGAATGGCCGATTACCCCCCCTCCCTTGAACGCCTTCTGCACGAGTTGTCAAAACTTCCCGGCATCGGGCCCCGCATGGCCCAACGCTTGGCCTTTCATTTATTGAAACAACCGTTGGACACTTCTAAAGCCCTTTCGACCGCCCTTGTCGACGCCCGCACCAAACTTCACCCCTGTAAAGATTGTTTCAACCTGACGGAGGAGACCCTTTGTCACATTTGCCGGATGATGACCCGTGATAAAACGTGCCTTCTCGTGGTGGAGGACCCCAGCGACGTGGTGGCTTTCGAGCGCACCCACGAGTACCACGGACTTTACCATGTTTTAGGCGGAACCTTGTCGCCCCTGGAAGGACGCGGCCCCCAGGACTTGACCTTGGATTCCTTGGTGGCGCGGGTGAAAAAGGACGGAACTTTTAAAGAAATCATCGTGGCCACCGATCCCACCGTCGAGGGGGATTCAACAGGTCTCTATATCCAGCAACTCTTGAAAGGAGTCCCTATCAAAGTGACCCGCTTGGCGCGAGGTATGCCCTCCGGCGGGGATGTTGAGTACGCGGACGAAACAACTCTCCTTAAGGCTCTCGAGGGACGAAGAGAAATCTAAATTTGATGGGTTACTGGATGACGGAATGAAGGTCTGGCACTTCATAAGCCTGGGTCACCAACTGGCTCCCCACCCTGCAAACCCAAGTGGCGTGTTCCAAACGCCCTATCGAGCGCAGTTGCGGAAGGTTATAGGGGCCTTCCCAATTGTTATTTCGAAAAACCATAAAGGAAGAACTGGGTTCGGAAAACTCGGAAATCGGGGAAAGCTTGAAGAAATCATTTTTTTCCTCTTTTGAGGCCGTTATTTTGGGAGGTTGGTTGACCCATTCTTTGGAAAAGGGGGTGGGGACCCTGAAAAGTTTGGAGAAAATATCCTCTTTTTCAACCGATGGGGAGGCGGGACTTTTCACAGGTGTTTCATTCTTGTTCGCCGCGGTTTCTTTTTCGTCCTCGGATTTGAGTTTGCGGACTTCCTCGGTCAATTGATGAAGACGCACCTGGTCGGGCGCAGGCTTGGCCATTTCATTCTCCAATTCAATGCGTTTGACGTGAAGGGGGTAGGATTTACGGATGTTCTTAAAGCACTTTTCCACTTCCGGATCGATCGGATTCGACTGAAGGGTCATCAAGTTCAACGCGATGGAATAAGCTAATTCCGAATTTTCAAACTTGAGATCGGGTTTTTTCGCGACTTGCTGATTGAAACGTTTGATGGCATTGAGGTAAATCTGGTAGGCCTTACGGAAATCTTTGTCTTCTTGGTAATATTTCCCGACCAGGTAATGGCATTGAAGATCGAACACCTCCGCGTTTTCGACGGCTTCAAACAGCCGCAAGGCTTCGACGATATGGTCAACGATGATTTCATGCTTTGTAAAACGGTTCAGCAGGCAGAATTTGATGAATTGGGTTTTCAGGCCCTGGTCTTCGGGATTGCGCTCCATGGCCTTTTCAAACCTTTTGTATTCGGCCGAATAACCGGAGTCTTTTCCGAACAGGGATGAGAGGGGGTTAAACAAAGCCATAAGCCCTTCTTTAACAGGTTGATAAATAAGTCCCCAAAACGACCTCTTGGTCTAAAACCATTTCCAGGGTTGCAGGATTCGAAAATACCAGTGGGTTTTCTTCATACCGTTGTCCATGGATGGTTCCTCAAGACTCATTTCCGACTTATCGATCTTGATGCTCAAGACGTCCTCAGAATTCGCTTGGTTTTTCACCACGGGTGTCTTAAGTCCCTTGGCCGCCCGGGTTCTTTTAAACCCCTTTTGGACGGCCTGCTCCACGTCCAGGAATGATTTTAAAATGGTGCTGAATTGCAGGAGTTCGTAGGCTTCCGTAACCGCAGGGTTCATTGAGACAAGAAAGAGGTCACCTTTTTGGGTCCGGATCCGTTTGATCTCGCCGACAAAAATACCCCAACCCGCGCTGCTGATGTAGCTGGCTTCTTTGAGGTCGATGATCAGGTTGAATTTTTGTTGGCCTAAAACCGTTTGGAAAGTTTTTTCGAATTCCGGCGCAGTGTTAGTGTCGATGAAGCCTTTGACCGAGATCAGGGTGATGTCTTTGTGTTGGGGGTGGGCCGAAGCGGTCACTGAGATATGCTGCATGGTTGTTCCTTAAAGCGGGCCGAAGCTGGGGGTATTATTGCCTTGCAGGGACTTGGACTTCAAGTCCCGTTCATCTTGAAAATGGTATTTTACTTGAAGTTTCAAAACGTTTCCCGAACACCAGTCATGGAACCTAGCGCCCTCGTCCCTGATCCTGTTCGTGGTGAAATTAAAACTTTCCCTATTTTTTCCAACTAGTCATGACTCGCTTTCCCCTACCGGCGACTTCCCCGAGAATGTTTCTCCCAAAGGAACCCTCGCTCGGTCTAAAATGGCCGCCGGAGGAAATTCATGAAAGTACTTTTAATCGGCGGCACGGGCCTAATTTCCACGGCCATCGTCAATCAGTTGGTAGAACGGGGCGATGAAGTAACGGTCTATAACCGGGGGGTAACCCCCTGGCGTATCCCAAAATCCGTCAAGGAAATCAAAGGTACCCGCTGGGACTATCCCGCTTTCGAAAACCAAATGAAAGATATTGAGGTGGACGTTGTCATCGATATGGTGGCCTTCGCTCCCGAGAACGCTGATTCCCTGTTGAGAGCCTTTACAGGCCGGGCAAAGCACTTGGTGGTTTGTTCCACTGTCTGCGTTTATGGCGGCCCCATGACCAAGCTTCCCGCCACCGACGACGAGCCCCACCGACCCGTGGGCGAATATGGCAAGAACAAATCCAAGATTGAAGCAACCTTGCTCAACGCCAACGGCAAGGAAGGCCTATTCACCACCATCTTGCGCCCTTCCTATACAACGGGCGAAGGCGCCGAATATCCGGGCCTTCTTTTCAACAACAGTCTTCCCAACCGCCTGAAACAAGGATTACCGGTCATTGTTATGGATGAGGGCAAGGCCGCCTGGGCCGTGGCGCATGTTTCTGACGTAGGCCGGGCTTTCGTGAATTCCCTTTTGAACCCCAAGGCTTATGGCCAGGCCTACCATGTGACCAGCGACGAGCACACAACTTGGGACGGCGTTTATGGAGAAATGGCCAAGGCCGTCGGCGGTAAATTCAACCCCGTTCACATCCCCACCGACTGGCTTTACACCCAAACCCCACGCCGCGCCATCGGCATCAAATATATCTATCAATATCCTTCCATCTTCGACAACTCCAAGGCCAAACGGGATTTGGGATTCAAGACCACGGTGCCCCTGGTGGAAACCTGGAGGCGCCAATTCACCTGGATGGAACAAACGGGCAAGACGAAAAAGGTTGAAGAAGAGCGCTACGAAGACTTAATGATCGAGGCTTTCCAATCGGGCAAGAAACCCGACCTTTCTGAGGGGATGGACTTTAATCCCTGGGGAAATGGCACAACCGGTTAGAGATCGTACCATTGGTGCAGTTTACCCTAAATCCTTTATCACAAAAAAACCTGCATAAAAGGAAAGAAAGAAATGTCCACCCATTTTAAAACCTTATTTCTCGATGTGGGTGGCGTATTGCTAACCAACGGTTGGGGTCGCCATTCCCGCAAGCTGGCCGCTGACACATTTGGACTCGATTATGACGAAATGGACGAGCGGCATCACTTGACTTACGACACCTATGAGGTCGGCAAAATCACCCTTTCCACTTATTTGGACCGCGTTGTTTTTCATAAGCCCCGATCCTTCACGAAAGAGGAGTTCACCCGGTTTATGTACGACCGATCCCAGCCTTATCCGGATATGATTCGTTATTGTTCGGCCTTAAAGGCGGCCCATCACCTAAAGGTGGGGGTCATCAGCAATGAGGGCCGGGAACTGACCGAATACCGCTTTCAAAAATTCTCCCTGAGTACTTTCGTGGATTTTTTCGTTTCGTCCTCTTTTGTGCATTTCCGCAAGCCCGACGAGGACATTTTCAAGCTGGCCCTGGACATGGTGCAGGTGGAACCCCAGGACTGCGTTTACGTGGATGACCGCCCCTTGTTCGTGGAAGTAGCGCGCAAACTCGGCATGACCTCTATCCACCACCAAAATATCGAAACCACCCGCCCGTCTCTGGAAGTTTTGGGACTTTCATTGGAATAAGCGGGGCAAGGAAACTTGACTTTTATGAGAGGTGAATTAGACTATCCCTCCCCCGAAAGCCTTGGTTTTTGGGGATTTTTATTAACAATTCCAAATTTTAAACCTCCCGTGTTTCGGGAAAATTCCCCGGTAGCTCAATGGTGGAGCATGCGACTGTTAATCGCAGGGTTGTTGGTTCGAGTCCAACCCGGGGAGCCATTATCGAACCCGACCCTCTCAAAAAGAGGGTCGGGTTTTTCTTTAAGTTGTAAATGGAAATCCCACGAAAAACAGCCAAAGGTAACGAAAAAATAACTGTCCCCAGCAAGGACAAAAGCCTCCGTTCTCCGATTTTTGGAGAGCGGAGGCTTTTTTGTTTCTGATGGTCAGTGATGGCCAAAAGTGGCAAAAACCGGTTTTGAATGACACTCAATGACACGTATATGACACGGGATAGGGGTTAAGACACTGCGACTTTCATTCACTGGCTTTATGAATATTAAACCGACAGTAATTCCTTGGCCCTTTCAGGATGGCTTTGGATGAGCCGAATAAGCTTTGTGGCCGCTCCCCCAGGGTGGCGGGTTCCCTGTTCCCAAGTACGAACTGCCCCAAGTCCTTCCCCGACGATTTGGGCAAAAGTTTCTTGGGTTACTTTCAATACCTTGATACGAACTTCCTTAATATCCTTCGAGGAAAGGGGCTTGTCCCGATGGGTAATCCGGATACCCTGGACCTTCTTGCCCTTGAGATAATCCCCCATTTGTTGGACGCTAGTTAGAAGTTCCTTGAAATGTTCATCCTTCATGTAACGCTTAGACATAGTTTTCTCCTTATCAACTGCCCTTTAAGACTTCTTTCAAAGCCAAGACCAAGACCTCTTCCTGTTGTGGCGAGATGTTTTCGGCGTGTTTTTTATCCAACAGAAAAAGCAAAAGGAAAGTTTCACCCTTCCTGTAAAAATAATACCAAACCCGATATCCACCCCTTTTTCCTGCGGTTCGACCCGGTGCGGAAATCCTAACCTTCCGAATACCGCCCTTGATAGGTGAACCCGCTTCAGGGTTCTTCAACAACTCGTCTTGGATTTTTTCCAAAAGAAGTTGCGGGTCGCCGGTATTTAAAAGCTGGCGGGTAAAAGCCTGGAACTCCACGAATTCATATAAAGTCTCAGGCATCACGCTCCACCGGGCGGGGTTTGCGACTACTACAACAATGTTATACCCAAGCCCCTTAGGTTTCAAGGACATTCAAGCATGATTTAGTTGTTTAATTTCTCGAAAGCTCCAAAGCAATTCGTCTCGTCTGTCTCAAGTCCAATTTCCCCGAACCCAAATGAGGAATAGTTTTTATAAAATAAATACTTTCTTTTTTCGGAATCCATAGCTTTGGCAAATCAGTCTGGGACAATCCAGCCCAAAGTTCCTCAGGTTTCACGCTCGGATTATTAGGAAGAACCACTAGTTTTTCGCCCTTTTGCTCATCCGGTATGGAAGTAACCGCGCAAGAATACTCGCCCAGCATTAGGTTTACGGCTTCTTCGATTTTGACATGGGGAACAATTAATGCAAGTTGTTGTTTACAATACTGGGAGCAACACCCTTCAACCCGCAACCCTCAATGGGACGATCGACATGAGTGGTGGGGCGGCTGCTGAGTATGGTTCGGAAGGCGAGTGGAGCGGAGGAGGAGCCGGAGGAACCATCTTAATAGAGGCAAGCACGATAACAGGAAATGGAGTTTTAAACGCAAATGGAGCTGGAGGCGGGGAGGAGGGATTATTTCTTTGATTGAAAATTCCACAACCTTCCCTGGCACCATTTCGGTCACGGGAGCAGCCTCGACCGATCCCTTTGATCTACATCCCGTGAATGGTGGAAATGGAATAGTGTCTTTTACCACAGCTCCTAGCAGCGGTTATTGATATCAAGTTGTCCACTACGGGAACCTGATCGAACAAAGAATAAAACCCAAAAAACCTATTTCCCAGAGAATGTCCGGAAAACGCCATTTCCGGACATGGGTTGTTAACTTAAAATGAAGCTCAGATTTCGTTTTAAGATTATTAGGTTCCAGGTTCCTTTAGCCTATTGGTTCTTGGGAGGAGCAAAACATGGAAGTCAAAGGTGCACCCCTTTTGTACACATTGGCTGGCCTGATGATTACCTTCGCAGGGTTCTCGGCGCTTTTGTTGACCCTCCGACCTGCCGTTGGAGGAAGGTTTTCACTGCTTGACAGATTCCTCGCAAAAACGATCATGACGCACATTTTCGTTTTGACGGCGGGAGCGCTGCTGCCGACGCTCTTTGCGCTCTACGACATTCCAGAAAAGTGGATTTGGCGAGGCTCTGGTTTGCTTTTCGCGCTACCGATGCTGTCGCTTCAGGTCACCTATCCGCACCGACGTCGCAAGGTGGTCGGCAAAGGACCGCCGCCTACAATATTTTTGGTCTTCGTTGTATTAGGCTCCGCTGCGACAATGGCGATGCTTTGTTACGTTTTAGACGGCCTTCAATATACCGCCGCAGTCTACATCACGGCGTTAACGATCGACTTCTTTACGGTCGCTTTCGCCTACGTGGTCGCGCTCGATGTCATTATGCAACAACCAATAGAAGTGTCAGAGCGACCGGCGCCACATTAGCTTCGAGTCTTAGGGCGTGAACTCGTTAACATCCGTCTCAGCGCCTTACCGGAGTCCAGATTAAAACCATGGAAGGTTGTCCGCTAAAATTAAATGCTCATATTGAAAGGTGATTGCAAGGCGGGCGGTGTCATACTTTTGGACCGCCCACCGTCACACTTTCGAGCAACGCGGACAGGTAATGGGATACTTTAGAACCATATGAAATTATCATGCCGAAATGGGTTTTTCGCTTACGTTGGCTTTGCGCTGATGGTTTCGGTGGCTCCGGCCCAGGACTCGAATAGTGGCCTCGTCGCAGGGGCGCTTCAAACCATTACCCTAATGGGCCAGGCTTGCGCGGGGGAACATTTTTCGGATTTTGAGGACGCGAAACCGATTTATTCACTTAGTATCGTGACTGAAAAAGGGAAGGGCGTGGACCGACTGCGACTGGTGGATAAGGATAATAACGGAGAGCCTTTCAGTGTGCAGACCGTTGAGTTTGAAGCAGGCTTGCCTAAAACCTTTATTTCTACCAATCCCTTACTGGAACAAGTCAACCATCTCACGGTGACCGATAAGGCGTTAATCCTTGAGACGACCCAAAAGGGCCAAACCAAGAAGGCCCAATTCCCTCGGCCCAAACTTTTCGCGGTGGGGCCTTCCATCAACCGCATCATTATGGATTCACTGGTGGCTTTGACGGCGGGCAAGTCGATATCGTTTCAAATGGTGGTCGTGGACAGACTGAAAATGTATGGTTTTAGGCTGATTCGGGAAAAGATTGATGATCATGAGCTTCTGCCCCAGGTGAAATCGGGCGAGTGGCTCAAAATACGGATGGAAATTGAAGATCCTTTGTTCGCCGTTTTTGCTCCCAAAATTTATTTCATCGTGGATGGAAAAACCGGTCTGCCTCACTATGTCAGTTCGCCCATCCCCTCACCCCAACCGGGCGCGGGCATGCTGGGCCGGGGAACCATTCATTATGAAGTGGTTCGTTAGGGACTGACCCATGGGCAAATTAAGTATTTTCAATAATGAATTTTATCGAGAGGAAGATCGGTTTTTAAATAACCAAGAGGGCTTGGCTTCCGCTTTTTACGGAATAATAAATTTTAGAATGAGGATTAATAGGACTGTCGAGAAAATAAATCTTGGCTCGGGTGCCATTCCGAACTCCTTCTAGCCCCCTTAATATACTATCCAAGGGTAGTAATCCAATTTTCCATTATTTCAATTGATGATGTAAGTCAGGGTCGAAGATTTAACGGTTTTGTCCCCTGTTTCCAATAATGATTCAAAACAAAATCCGGAGAATCCTTTACCTTTAATGGTTATAAGTTTTAAATTTGATTTTTCCTTAAATTTCAGGCGAAAAGCTTGAAAATTCGTTTACCACCAATCTATATTTTCCATTGGAGACGAAGTAAAACGAAAATACTATGGGTTAATAGTGTGAATAAGACCCGCCTTCGTTTATTTGTAAACTGTGAAGAAAACAACCCTCTTAAGAACTTTTGGCGGTAACGTCCGCGAAGCCCGAGTCAAATTGAATTTGACACAGGAAGAATTAGCCGAAAAATGCGGCTTAGATTTCCGCCAAATTGGTTTCATTGAACGGGGTGAAATCAACCCTACTCTTCAAACCATACATCGTCTCTGTAAGGGTCTTGGTTGTAGTTCTAACAATTTGTTCCGCGGCCTTTAGCTCCCCTGATCCATTGGTATCCGGTTACACACTTTTGTACCTATTCATTAAACTCGCAATTAAAACCAAAAACTTTTTCTCAAACTCTTCCTAAACAAAAGCTACCCGACTTTGTATGACAGATTTTTTGAAAAGGAAGAATCCAATCCGAAGGAATATTTTTTTAGATCAAACTCTAAAAATATGCTCCAATTAACAGTTGGTATTTAAAAAATTTAAGGCCAGGGACAAAAATGCGACTTAATTATTCCCCTGACCGGAGGGATTTGGGATTGTGGCCGCTATTCTTGATTTAATAACTTACCTTTTTGGAAAACGGTTTAATTTCAGCGTTAATCGAAAACATTTAAAAATATCAAAAATTTTTTAGTGGGGGCTTTTTTCTTACACAAAAAAGTGAGATTTTAAAATCGTTTTTATATGACATGGGTCAAGACTCGATTTAATCTTGAATTTAAAATACTACCCAAATATAGTTTTTTGAAATTTCAAAAATATTTTAACTTTCTAATTTGACCTTGGGAGATTTCATGTTGACTCATCAGAAATCTAGGACCATCTATTTTCCAGATCAGCAGAACCCAATTCTTTCAATCATTAAAACAATGAATATATTCCACCATCAAATTGACCACGAAAGCCAATTAGAATTTTAAGGACTCCCGGACGGAACGGTTAAAGAAATGAAATGTTTATCCGTCACAACAGATCGGCGCGATTGGAAGAAACCCAACCGGATTAAATTCCCAGGTATACTCTTAAGATTATTTCAAACTCAGGGATCGGTTAAAAAACAGAAAGCTCCTACGTTTGAAAACAAATTCCAAAAAGTTATTTTTCACCTCACAAGTGTCCTAACCCAATGGTTTCCCCGGAGCGGGGCCAGATTTTTGAACGCCCTTATCCGGCCTGTCCTGGGCCATAAATTGTTGGTCCGGGGGATCTTCAACAAAAACACTGAAATCGTCAAAAGCGTAAAACATTTCCGGAAAATACTGGTCATCCCGGACATCCATATTGGCGATGCCATCATGATGCAAGGCGCGGTCAAAGCTTTCAGGGATTTTTTTCCGGAAGCCCGGATCGATTACGTCATTAAACAATCGATGGGCGGCCTTATCATGGGAAATCCATCCATTACCAATGTTTACCCGCGGTTTACCGGAACGGTTTTTCCTACCCCTGGTGATATTCAAAGCCTTCAAGAACTTGTTTCGAAAAACAATTACGACCTCTGTTTCAATGCTTCGCCTTTTTTCGAGAACGCTAAATTGTTCCCCAAGGACCAGGTATTCTTGAATTTTATGACAGTAGCCCCCCAACTGCTGCGAAACGAATTGGACCGGACGGGAATCAATCATTTTCTTCATCAGTCTTATACATTCATTGATAAGCTTTTGGCGGGCCGTGGTTTTACGAACACAGCCAAGACATTTAAAGGAGTCTCTGTTACCCTTTCGGATAAAGCTATCGAGGAAGCCAAGGCCTTTCTGCGTGAAGAAAATGTCCCCCAAAACCAACCCATCGTTTTTTTAAACCCCGATACGGCCTCCCCCTATACGTTGATCCCCTTTGAATTCCAGGCTCAAATCCTTAAAAAATTGCTAATGATGGATTGCACTGTTTTCTTAGGGGCATCTTTTACACACAAGGAAATGGGAAGAAGATTGCTTAAAACCCTTTCCCAGGCTGAAAGTTGCAAGCTTTTTCTTCCCCCACCAACGCTTTCCATTGAAGCCTATGCTTCTTTGATCGATTTTGCCGACGTTTTCATTTCCGGGGATACGGGGCCGCTTCATATCGCGGCAGCCCGAAAAGTTTCCCTTTCAGGGAATTTTAAATTCAGGAACACCACTTTCGTCATATCGGTTTTTGGGGCAACCCCGTCGAGAATGTCCGGGTACGATTCCACCAATTCCCTTTATCCACCTTCAAACCAGGATGTCCTGTCGAAAACTTACGTTTCCGAAAGTCCGTGCCGCAACATCACTTGTGTCAACAAGATGCTAAAAACTTGTGAAAAGGCCAGGTGTTTTGAATATGTGGATGTTGAAAAAATGATTTGGGACATTCAGATTTACTTGAGTAATCCAAACAAAAAAGTTTCAGCGTTGTTATCTTAATTCAAATTAAGAAGGGAAGAATTATGAAAACCTTTGGGGTGGAATCCAGGCAAGCCGCGTCCAATACCTCGGTCAATGTCATTCATTTGGATGGGGTGCTGGACATTAACACGGTTAGTGATTTTGAATCCGAGCTAAAAGGACTCCTATCTAAAGGTTTTTTTAAAATCGTCCTAAACATGGCGGGCCTCACTTACATCTCCAGCGCTGGTTATGGGGTTCTTATGAGTACCATAAAAGATGTCCGCCGAAAACGAGGAGATATCAAGATTTCCAATGTCAGGCCGGATGTTTTCGCTGTTTTCCAATTATTGGAACTGCCGGGATTGTTCCATATTCTTAAAACCGAACAAGACGCGGTTAACGAGTTTTAAGCCTCCAAAAAATCAAGCTTTCCAAACCCATTTTACTTTGAGGAAAGTCCTTCTCCCGGCTTTAGATGATTTCACTTTTTATTCACGCCGTGAATAATTATTATTCATGGCGTGAATAACTTATCAAAACAATTTCCAACCCTTCTTTTAATCATCAGTCTTCTTTCCCCTGCTTGCGCCCCTTCAAAAGCCTTGGTCAAAACGCCCAATGGTTCAACAAGCTCCCCATTTGTTTCCGACACTCTTTATTTTGGAACCTCCACTTCCAAAGGCCCGGTAACAACCCCGCAATGGGATTCCTTTGTGAGTTCGGTTGTCACGCCTCAATTTCCCGAAGGCTTGACGATTTGGGACGCAAAAGGACAATGGAAAGGAAAAAGCGGGTCTGTTGGAAAGGAAAAAACCAAGGTGCTCCTGTTAATCCACCTGGACAGTCGAAAAGCTGATGAGGCTATCCAAGAGATCATCAACGCTTATAAAAAGCGATTTAACCAGGAATCGGTCATGAAGGTGAGGACACCGGCGGACGTTTCATTTTGAATCGGTCCCAGGCCCTTCATCCTGTTTTATCCGCAACCCCTCCTCCCCATTTTTCCCTGATTTTCCCGGGGGTCCGGCGTTATGATAAATCGTCGATGGTTTTCCATCGGGCCGGCCTTTGGGCCGGGGAAAAGGGCCAGTATGTCGGACCAAGATTTACCCCAAAAATATTTTCCCCCAGGCTCTACGCTTTTTAGAACTCATCTCACCGGCCAACAGATCCTTCTTAACCCCATCCTGAACGCCGGCACCGCTTTTACCCTTGAGCAAAGGGAGCAGTTCAAGCTTTCCGGACTTCTTCCCCCGGTGGTGGAAACCCTTGAACAACAATGCGCCCGGGCCTATAACGCCTACTGCCTCCAGGACAATGACTTGGACTGCCACATTTTCCTTCGGGCCCTGCAGGACACCAACGAGACCCTCTTCTACGCGCTCCTGAACCGCAACCTTTCCGAAATGACCCCGGTCATTTACAACCCGGTGGTGGCCCAAGGCTGCGTGAACTTTTCCAAAATCTACCGCCAGCCCAGAGGCCTCTTTTTGGCCTATCCTCTGCGGAACCATATGCAGGAAATCCTAGAAAACCGGCCTTACCGCTATGTCGACGTCATTGTGGCCACCGACGGGGAGAGAATTCTGGGAATTGGCGACCAGGGAGCCGGCGGCATGGGCATTCCCATCGGCAAGCTTTCCCTCTATTCGCTTCTGGGTGGTATCGAGCCATCCCGTACCCTGCCCATTTTCCTGGATGTGGGCACAAACAACGAACGGCTTTTGCGTGACCCCACCTACGTGGGCTGGAGGCACGAGCGCATTACCGGGCAGGACTATTGGGACTTCATTGACCAGTTCGTCCAGGCCGTGCGAAAGAAACTGCCACAAGTGCTTCTGCAATGGGAAGATTTCGCCCGGCCCCACGCCCGCCCCATCCTGGACAAATACCGTGATAGCCTCTGCACCTTCAACGATGACATTCAGGGCACGGCGGCTGTGGCCATAGGGGCTATTTCTGGCGCATTGAAAGTGACTGGCCAAAGTTTCCGCGACCAACAGGTGGTTTTGGCGGGGGCGGGCGGAGCGGGAACGGGCATCGCCGAATACCTGCTTGCCGCCATGGTTTCGGAAGGCCTGTCCGAAGCCGCAGCCCTTGGCCGCTTTTACCTGGTTGACCAGGAAGGTCTAATCCTTCAGGAGATGAAAAACCTTTCCCCTATTCAGATGAAATTCGCCCAGCCCTCCGAAAAAATCGCCGGCTGGCCCAGGGACGCCCAGGGGCGGGTGGGTCTGATAGAAACCATTCAATCAATCCCTGCCACGATCCTGATCGGCGTTTCGATGCAACCGGGGCTTTTCACAGAGCCCTTGGTGCGGGAGATGGCTTCCAAGGTGAACCGTCCTATCATTTTCCCCCTTTCCAACCCGACCAGCCACGCCGAGGCAACCCCCTCGAATTTGATGGCCTGGACGGGGGGCCGGGCCCTCGTCGCCACCGGAGCCCCCTTCTCATCCGTGACCGTCGCAGATAAACCCATCCAAATCGGCCAATGCAATAACTTTTTCATCTTTCCGGCCATGGGGCTGGTAGTGGCCGCCTGTGAAGCCCGCCGGATTACCGATGGCATGCTTCTGGCCGCCGCCCGGACTCTGGGGAGCTATTCCCCCGCCCTTCACGACCCGGCTGCCTCCCTGCTTCCACCCCTGGAAGGTATCCAAGAAATCATCCGCCGTATCGCTCTGGCGGTGGTCAAGCAGGCGCAAAAGGAAGGTGTGGCCCCGCATTTTGAGGAGGATGAAATCCGGCAAAGGATCTTTCAGAAGTTCTGGGAACCCCAATATCCCATCTACCAAAAAATTACATTGGAAAAACAAAAAGGCGATTGAATCGCCAAGAGCTCCAAGAAAAACCAAAATAAAATTAGCTTTAAATCCCTTTATGACAAACTTGCGTTTCGTGGTTCTGGGTGATCAGGGTGGTTAAAATTTTTGTTGTCTTGCTTAATAACTGCTGGCTTGGTCGAGTTTCCCCATGGAAGCCTGGTCTAACTCCAACTTCGTCCCTTCCAGCAGGTCATTGAATTGTTCCAGGCTTGTGGCGCTGGCGATGGGCGCGGTAATGCTGGGCCGTGCGATCAACCAAGCCAGGGCCACCCGCGCTGGGGTGGAATTTAAATTCTTCGCCACCTCGTCCAAAGCCGCCAGGATGCGGAATCCTCGGTCGTTCAGGTATTTCTTCATGCCCCCGCCCCGGGGGCTTTTGGCGAAATCCGCCTCCGACCTGTACTTGCCTGTCAGAAACCCCGCCGCAAGGGAAAAATAAGGGATGACCCCGATGGCCTTGTCCCGAACCAGGGGTTCCAAAAGAGTCTCGTAGTCCGCCCGGTCGTAAAGGTTGTAGTTGGGCTGTAGGCTTTCATAACGGGGAATTCCCTTCTTCTTGCTGACCGTCAAAGCCTCATACATGCGGCCCGCCTTGTAGTTGGACGCGCCGATGGCCCTCACCTTTCCCTGCTTAACCAATTCACTAAAGGCATCCAGGGTTTCCTCCAATGGAACGGTTTCATCGTCCTGATGGGACTGGTAAAGGTCAATACGGTCGGTTTGAAGGCGCTTCAAAGAATCTTCCACTTCTTTCAGAATATAGCTTTTGGCCAGACCCTTCTTTCCCTCCCCCATGTCCGACCCGACCTTGGTGGCGAGAACGACCTTGTCCCTTTTGCCGCTTTGCTTGAACCATTTGCCGATAACCGATTCAGATTCGCCCCCTACGTGTCCGGGAACCCAACGGGAATAGGTATCCGCCGTGTCGATGAGGTTGAAACCGGCGTCCACAAAGGCGTCTAATATCTTGAAGGAGGTGGCCTCGTCGGTCGTCCAGCCAAACACATTTCCCCCCAGGGCCCAAGGCGCCACTTCGAGTCCGGATTTTCCAAGTTCACGTTTTTTCATTTCAATGCCCCCGATTTCTTCTTGGATGAATTTTAGGGATAGAGGTAGGAGAAACTCAAGACAGGAAATATTTTTAAACTTCGAAAAAAATCGGTTAGCTTTTCGAACAAGAGGAGTCACTCATGGCCGACTATCAAGGCACCACCGGGCCGCACGAGTCCTGGGAAGCATCATACCAAAAGACCCAACCTTCCGATTTGCCCTGGAACGCAGGCATGGTGGACGCCGATCTTCGGGATCTTTTAGAAACCGGTTCCATTCCCTTCGGTAACGCCTACGATCTTGGTTGTGGGCCGGGCAATGACGCTTCCTATCTATCCCAGCAGGGCTGGTCGGTAACCGCGGTGGATATCGCCGAATCGGCTATCGCCCTGGCCCGGGAAACCGCCCGCAAGGCGGGGGTGGAGGGGAAAATCAAGTTCCTGGTGGCGGACATTTTGTCGCTGAAAAAAACGGGTGAAGCCCAACTGGTCCATGACCGAGGCTGTTTTCACACCTTCCCTTCCAAGATTTGGGACGAATACCGCCGAACGGTCGCGGGATTGCTAACTCAAGACGGTGTCCTGGCCTTGAAGGTCTTCAGTTTTAAAATGCCCCCAGGTTTTGGGCCCTACCGTTTCACGCCTGATGAGATTCTGAAGGTTTTCAAGGAGGATTTTGAATTAAAGGATCTAAAAGAAGGCGTCTTCCATGGCCCGCGCCAACCCTTTTCGTTCTTTTGCGTTTTGACCAAAAGATAGCTCGAAATTGCTCGGGCGAGGGGCAAACCAAGCTAATCGTTTTTACCCCCCCCCGGAAATAAAAAGCCCAGATCATCCCCACCTGATTTAGATCACACCTTGAACCCGTGCGACAACTTACCTAGATTGCCCGTGAAGCCCAAATTAAAGAAGGTAACCATGAACCAAACAATTGAACCCCAAACCCTAGCCCTTTTCGACGACAAATCCGCCGTCGAGGCTTTTATCAAGAAAGGCTGGCTAATCAAAGTCGCCAACGGGAAAACCCCGGAAGAAGCCCTTTGCCGCTACACGGAAAAAGGAATGGAATTCATAGCCGTCATTAGCCGTTTCCAAGCCAATTAATCCAAGGTTTCCTTCAAACCAATGCGCCTTCATTCTTCCCGTCCGCTCCACTGGCCTTAAAATAAAACTTTAACTTACGATAAGTTTCGGCTGAAGGGTGGGGTGGCGCCGTTGATCATCCTTTAAACAGCCCTCTCAAACCGTCCTGGGCCTTCTCAAGTCAAGCGTGTGCGGAAAATCGTGGTTGGGCTCTTCCGGCGGGGCACTCATGCGGCCGCTGGCTCGTCCATGGGGCTCGAAACGGGCCTTCCAACGGGACTCCGCTTCCTCCACGTTGACTGGCATCAGGTCAAAAGCCCTCCCGCCCGGGTGGAAGGTGTGCAAGGCGCAGCCCCCCAGGGAAATCCCCTTTACCGGGTCAATCAGGTCCAATTCCAAAAAAGAAACAGCGGGCAGGTCTCCATATAAGGAGAGAGGCTGGTCCCAGGCCTTGTAGCGGATACCCGCCACTTGGAACCCTGGAATCGGAGTGGACATCAAGGGAACCCGGCGTCCATTGCAGGATAGCACCAGTCCGGGCCGGGCATCCTTGAGGGTCACCTGAACCCTTTCGGTGGAAGCGTCGATGGCACGGCTCACCGTGGAACCTATGGTTTCCTCTCCCAAGACCGGCCATGGCTCCAAGGCAGGGCGGATTTCCAGTTCGGCTCCCTCTATCAACACCTTGCCGCAGAGCGGAAAACGGAAATTATAATGCGCTCGGAACCATTCCAGGTCGAATGGGAATCCGTCCAGGCGCAGTTCATCCAAAACGTGCGACAGGTCCTCCCACATGTACCAGGGTAATAAAAACTGGTCGTGCAAACGGGTCCCCCAGCGCACCAGGTTGGTCTGCAGCGGGGCCTTATAGAGATGGGCCACCAATGCCCTCACCAACAACTGTTGCAGGAGGGCCATGCGGGGATTGGGAGCCATCTCGAAGGCGCGAAGCTCCAGCAAGCCCTGGCGGCCCCGGCCCGATCCGGGATCATAAAGCTTATCGATGCAAAATTCGGTGCGATGCGTGTTGCCTGAGACGTCCACCAACAGGTGCCGGAACAGCCGATCGAGACGCCAAAAAGGCAGTTCTCCTTCCTTGGGGACGCGACGCATGGCGTTTTCCAATTCATAAAGCGAATCATGCCGGGCCTCATCGGGCCTCGGGGCCTGGCTGGTGGGCCCGACGAAAAGGGTCGTGAAGAAATAGGACAAGCTAGGGTGTCTCTGCCAATAGGCGATCATCGCGGGCAAAAGACGGGGCTGGCGGAAGAAGGGGCTCAAGTCGGGGCGGGCGGCACCCAGGACCAGGTGACTTCCGCCGCCGGTGCCCACGGGCCTACCGTTGACGGTGAACTTAACCGCGCTCAGTCCAATCTGCCGGGCTTCCTCGTAAATTATTTCGGTGTTGTCCCTTAAAGAGGGCCAATCGGCGGCGGGATGGATATTGACTTCCAAAACGCCGGGGTCGGGCGTTATGCGAAAAGACATCAGACGGCTGTCCGCCGGGGGCTCATAGCCTTCCAGCACCACGGCCAAGTGGAGCGCTGCCGCCGCCCCTTCAACTTTGGCCACCAGTTCAAGGAAATGCTCAAGATGGTACAGAGGCGGCAGGAAAACGTGAAGTTTCCCCTCGCGCACCTGCACGCAAAGGGCGGTGCGCACTGCGCCTCGGGCTTCTGGATTTTCGTTCGGCGGAACCTTGGAGAATTGTTTGTAAGAAGGCAAGGGGCGGCGGATGAGAAAGGGGTCCTGGGCGAAGGGCACTGGCTCCAACGTCTTGTCCTTCGGCAAATCATTGAGGGCCAAGCGGTAACCCATTGGAGAATCCCCCTCGATCAGCGAGAGGCGGTCTTTTTGTGAAAGCCATAACTCGGTGGCCCACCCCCCCTGGGTCAGGCTCCAAGTTAACGGGCAAAACATAACCCACGGGCTGTGAAGAATCCGTCTTGGGTGGGTCTTGACCGGTTTTTTGCCTTCCGTCTTAGGGCCGGTGAGATCTCCGGGGGCTTGGGAGCATGGGCAAGGATGGGCGGCCGCAACGCCGGGAATCTCCTCCCCATCCTCAAAAGCCGGGAGGATGCGGGAAGGGGAAAGCCCCAGGTCCTGAGCCAGTTTTGTCAAGAGCGCCCGGGCGGCGTTGGGAGGCGTTTTGCCGGAAACCGTGGGGTCCGCCAAAAGGGACTCGTTCATCCAGACCGGCTCCCCGTCGAGCCGCCAAAAACTATTCAGTGACCAGCGTGGCAGTGGTTCGCCGCCGTACCATTTACCTTGCCCCGCCTGGGCCAGCGAACCCGGGCGAGAAACGCTTGCGAAGGCGCGAGAGCAGTTCCCATCCCTTCCGTAATTTTTCGGCGCCAAGGGCTCCGGTCTGCCATTGCAAGTCGTCGCGGTTTTCCACCGAAACGAAAGTCGGCTCGCCGCCCATGGTGATCCCCACGCCCAGTTGGTTCAGCCGGTCGTCTACCGCGTCCCCGAGGCGGTCGACAGCGATTCCCATTGGCCCTCGCTCAAGGGCAGCGTGGCGCGGCGGCGTGTCCAGCACTCGTCTGCAGGGTCATGCTGTGCTCCATGGTCGTTTCGCAATCCTCCAGGCTTCCGCTGATGGGGGCAGCGCTGGTGGGATGGGGCGTGCAGCTTAAGGGGATGTGTCCCTCGCTGGCAAAAAGACCGGAGGTAGGGTCCAACCCAACCCAGCCCGCTCCCGGAAGATAAACTTCCACCCAGGCGTGCAGGTCCGTGAAATCTTTTTCCGGACCCTTGGGGCCGGTTACCGGTTCCTCGTCCGCCACCAGTTGGATGAGATAGCCGGAGGCGAAACGGGCGGCGATTCCCAGATGCCGGAAGGCTTGGCAGGCCAGCCAGGCCATGTCCCGGCAGGACCCGCTCTTCAGGGAGAGCGTTTCCTCAGCCGGTCTGCACCCCTGGTTCCATTCGCACCACGTAGCGGCTTAGTTTGTTGATCTTCTGGTTCACCTCCGAAAGCATCTCCACCATGTGCCGTTTCTTTTTTCCAAATCCTTTCACGAATTTCTTCAGGAGCGGGCCCTTTTCCTCCGCCACGAGGTAGGGACGCAGGTCCTGGGCCAGTTTCTTTTCGTACTTGAAAGGATAGTTGAAGGTATTCATCCTCGATGAAAAAATCGAAGGGATTGATGGGGTCCATCTGGGCCCGAAGACTCACCGTCACCTCGAACTCGTTGCAGGATTCGGGCACCACCACCCGGGCCACGTAATTGCCGAAAGGGTCTTGCTGCCAGTTGAGGAAATTTTTTTTGGGATTAACGGAGAGCGAGTAGGACAGGATGGGGGTCCGGCAATGGGCAGCGGGCTTCAAGCGGATGCTATGGGGCCCCAGAGCGCACGGACCGGTCGTAGCGGTAGCGGGTGATGTGTTCGAGGAAAACTTGGGTTGCCATGGTTTTTTTGCTCCGAACCGGGTGAAGGTAAAGGCAGTCAGGCCTTTTTTGGACTTTTGGACCCTTGTTCTCGGAGTAACTTTGCCTTTTCTATTTGATTTTTTGGAAGGGCATATTTTGAGAGAACCATTCACGGGGATTCAATAGTAGAATATCCTCGCATGTCGAATTTCTTTTCCCTCTCCTTCGATAATGTCGCTTCACCCTCTTTGCGCCTAAAAGCCCCTTCCGAATCCGACGCTCCCAGCGATTGGGGCCTGGTCTGGTATATGGGCGACGAAGGTCCCGCCACCCTGATGAGGGGTTCGGGAATCGGCGATGAGGATTTGAAGCGGGTGCTGTCCGATTGGAACCGTTTCCGCTCCGCCTCTTTTTTCGCCATTTCCGGCGAGCGCCAGTCCGGCAAGAACCTCCCGCCCTTCCTGCGCAGTTATGGCGGCCGCCAGTTCGTATTCATCTTCGACGGAACCATCAAAGGCGACTTCCAGAAGGTGCTTTCGCTCGGAGGCGACCCCAGTTTCGAGCCCCTGGGTTCCTCGGCCCAGGAACACGCCTTTTGCTGGTTCCTGCACCAGCTTTTCCTCAGACAGGCCCGTCGTTTATCCGACGTGCCCTGGAGGGACTTACAGAGTTGGTTCGCCGAGATCAATGCCTTGGGCGAGATCAATTGCGTTTTGAGTGACGGCAAGAATCATGTGGCCTACCGCGACCGGGAAGGCCGTGGCGGCCTCTTTGGGCTTCGCCGGATTCCTCCCCATCCGTCGGGCCATCTGGAAAGTGACAAGCTGACCATGGACTTGGGAAGCGCCATGGACGCAAACCGGACGGTTTATCTTTTTTCCAACGTCCCCTTATCCAATGAGAACTGGCAGCCCCTGGAACCGGGAGGTCTGCGGGCGGTGAGGAACAGCCGCTTGCTTTTCGACAGTTCCATCGCCAGCCAAATTTCCGGAACCTGGACCCTGGTGGGCAGCCAGGCCCAGCAGACTTCACTTTTCGTCCCTCCTCCACCCGCCGTACGAAAGGGAATGGACAAATGCGTGATGAACGTGGCGCACGAGACCACCTACCATTACCGCATGCCGGTAGAGCGCTCTTGCCACCTCTTACGCTTGAGACCCGTCCAAGACCGTTTCCAGGAACTGTTGGAATTCAACCTGGAAATTTCGGTGGAGGGGCGGCGCCAGGAATATCAGGATGTCTTCGGCAATTCGACCCTACAACTGGAAGTCGACAAGCCTTTCAGCGAGATGGTGATCCGCGCCTTTTCCCGGGTGCGCCTGACCGAGGGCCCGGCCCGCTGGCTGGCCCTGGCCCCGAAACGCGAGAACCTGCCCGTTGTCTGGATGCCCGGCCAGCGCCAAATGATGCTGCCTTTCCTCTTGCCCCCGGAACTTCCCGAGACCCAGCTCAAGGAACTCACCGACTACGCCCTGGGGTTCGCTCAACGCAACGATATGGATCTTTTGGACACGCTCATGGACATGAACCAGACCATCCACGACGATTACGCCTACGTAACCGGTTCCACCAACACCAACACCACGCCCTTCGAGGTTTATACCAGCCGCCAGGGGGTCTGCCAGGACTTCGCTAACCTTTTCATCTGCATGGCCCGGCTCTTGAACTTGCCTGCCCGCTATCGGGTGGGCTACATTTACACGGGCGGAAATTACGAGAATAAAATGTGGTCGGAAGCGTCCCACGCCTGGGTGGAGATCTACTTGCCCCAAAGCGGCTGGGTAGGTTTCGACCCCACCAACGGAAGCATCGTCGAGTTAGATCATGTGCGGGTGGCCTGCGGCCGTCACTACCTGGACGCCACTCCCACTTCGGGCACTCTCTTCAAGGGAGGCGGCCTTGAGACCCTCGGGGTTTCCGTCAAGATCGAGATGGACCCGCCGGCTCTCCCCTTTTAAACGAAAAGTCTTTTTGATTTAAGCATTTTTCTGGAATCGATCAATTTGATACCTTCCTGTCTTTTCCCTCACTTCCTTGACCCCTGGAAAAGGATTAATCGGCCAATAGGGCTCTCTTTGGGTTTTATTTTAGTCGCCCCGATTTAACAACCGCAGACCCCTCAAAAAAGCTATAATGTACTGTTAAAAAAACGAATGACAAGTGACTCCCTCTTAAGGTGTTATTAGTCGACTGGATAACAAATGGCTTTTCTGGATAATGTTTTGGATCCCCCTTCCTATGGTTATGTTCGCAATGAAAAACTCTACGTTCCCAGCCATCGGGAGATTTTTAGAGAATTTTTCAGCCGCTTGAACATTTTTAAATCGGTCAAATGCTGGCTTCCCCTTTTCAGCTGGCTAGTCATCGTCGCCCTGGCGCCCTTCTTTTTCATGTTTCTTTTCCAATACTTCACCTGGAAGCTTCTCATCATCGGGTTCATCTACGGCATGGTGGTTTTGGGAACCCACGGCACGATTTACCTTCACCGCTATGGCTCCCATAACGCCTTCACCTTCAAGAACGGTTTCTGGCTATTCCTCACGCGCAGTCTGGTGGTCAAGACCATCCCGGAGGAGGCTTACGTGGTCTCCCACCATGTGCACCATTACCTTTCGGAAAAACCCGGCGACCCCTACAACGTGTACGGCGGGTGGCTTTATTGCTTCCTGGCCGACGTGAACCACCAGGCCATCGCCCGGGACTTGTCCCGGGAAGATTATGCCAAAACGGCCAACCTCATCAAGCACATGGGCGTCCACGTGAACAGCTATGAGAAATACCAGAAATGGGGATCCATCACCCATCCAGCCTGGACTCTGTTGGATTTCGCCACGAACTGGATTTTTTGGTTCGCCGCCTTTTATCTTTTGGGAGGCATGCCACTCGTCGCGACCCTTTTTGGATGGACCGCCTTTTGGGCGGTGGGGGTCAGGACTTTCAATTTTGACGGCCATGGCGGGGGCAAGGACAAGCGCCGGGAAGGCGTTGATTTCAACCGCAGCGATCTTTCCATCAACCAGGCTTGGCCGGGCATGATCACCGGCGAATGGCATAACAACCATCATCTGTATCCCAACGGTGCCCGGGCGGGGTTCCTGCCGAACCAATGGGATTACGCGTGGATTTATATCCTTGGCTTGCATATGATCGGCGGCATCGACCGTTACCGGGATTTCAAGGATGAATTTATTGAAAAATATTACCAGCCCTATCTATCCGAAAAACGCCAGGCCCAAGTAGCCCTTTCTAAAAATTCATAGTCTTGACCTGTCGGGCATCCTCTTTTCATTCCATGAAAACCGTTCACCTGTTACCCGTTCTCGATGGGGCCTTAGCAACCCGGGTGGAAACTCTCGCACGTAAAATTTGGCCCGAATATTACATCCCCGATCATTGGCGAAGCCCAAGTCTCCTACATGCTGGAAAAGTTCCAGACCCAAAAGGCCGTTGGGGAGCAAATAAACGAAGGTTACTTCTATTACTTGATCCAAAACGACGGAAAAGACCGCATCGGTTACCTGGCCGTCCAGCCGCGGGAAGGCGGGCTGTTTTTGAGCAAGCTTTACCTGCTAAAGGAAGCAAGGGGAAAAGGGTATAGCCATCTCTTATTGGAATGGCTTAAATCCTTTTCCCGGAAACCAAGGTCTTACCAAAATCATCCTGGTCGTGCATAAACGCAACCCTTCAGTAGAAATCTACCAAAAGCTGGGGTTTCAGATCACCGGCCCTGTTGTGACGGATATTGGAAATGGATTCATGATGGATGATTACCGGATGGAATTGGTCCTTTAAGGAAAAAGGCCCCTCCACCAACCCATCCATTCAAGGTAAACTATTCCATATTCGATCGCATTTGATCGCAGTCCATTATATTTGAGGGTCATTTGAATAAATCACTTATTTTTCCTATCGCCCTTCTTCTGGCCTCGCCCTCCCTCTTCGCCCAGGTCTCAACCTTCACGCCGACGCCCCGACACGAGCGTCTGCTGCCAAGGCCTGACCCAAATCGCCGGCTTCAACGGCCCCGCGGGCATGGCCATTGATTATCCCAACAAACGCCTTTATGTCAGCGACGTCAATGCCCAGGAGGTACTGGTTTTCAACAGCGATACCGAAAGTCCGCTGACAGTTTTAAACAGCGCCACTTCAGGGGTGACCTTCGTGATTCCCATCGACGCGGCCGTGGATGGCAACGGCAACCTCTTTGTTGCGGATATTGGGGCGCCCCCCAGCCCCTGAAAATATTTGACTCCAATTTCGCTTTCTTGGGAGCCATGGGGCCGGCCGGGGTGACGGCTTACGGGGTCTGGGCGGATCACTTCCGGGGCGGCGGACTCGGTTTATTTTTCGACCGCGGCCGGGAAGTGCTTCGAATACAACGGCAGCGCCACCGCCTACGCGGCGGCGGCCACTTATGGCGAAGCCCGGGAATATTGACTAACCCCAACAATTGGTGGACATCGGAAATTGGCTTTATGTGGTGGACAGCTACAATAATCAAATCGTGAAATTCAACATCCTGTCCGCCCGACCGCCACCGCCGGTGACGGTCCTGACCAACCTGCTCGACCCTTCTGGGTTCCGGACCGACCCATCCGGGCAATATTTACGTGGTGAGAAGACAACAATCCGCGCGGGCCCCGAATACTTGGACGAATTCAGCTCGACTTCAGCGTGGAAAAACAATGTCTACTTCCCGGGCCTTGGGCATTTGGGCGCCGCGGTGAACGATCGGGGCCAGGTTTTCTTCAGCCTGATCAATGGTGGTTCCGTCACCCTTCTGGAAGGCTGTGGAACCTCCGCCCTTCGACGGCAACCCCTACTTTTACTATCACTTCCACGGTCACCACCACTCCAACAGTCACACCCACTTTCACCAAAACCGTTACCCCCACCGCCACGGGACCTTCACCTCACGCCGACCGCCACGGCTCCAACCGGAACCCCGACTCCTCCGGATGTTGCCTGCGACCAAAGTTACGCCTATCCCAACCCGGTCTCGGGAAACACCATGAAAATACACCTGCAGCTGTGCGACCCGGGCCAGACCACGTTTTAATGTATAACACCGTGGGCGAATTGATCGGCCAGGCCTCCAATCCCGGTGTTCAGGGACCCAATGATTTCACCTTGCAAGTTCCAGGACTGGCCTTCGGAGTTTATTACTACATCATCCAGGTGGATTCCGCTTCGGGCAGCCGCCGGTTAAAACCGGAAAAATTCGCTATCATCCACTGATGGGGTGGACTGTGAAACCGATTCCATTGGGGAATATTAACTACCGGCCGCATCGCCGGAGTCTTTGCCCGGGGGGTGCGAGCTTCCCGCACCGGCCGTTTGGCGGCGGTAGCCAGCCGCTCGATCGAATCGGCGGAAAAATTCGCCCGCCGAACATCAAATCCCAAAAGCTTATGGAAATTACGCTTCTCTTCTGAAAGATCCATCGGTGGAAGCCGTCTATATTGCCACGCCCCATCCGATGCACGCCGACTGGGCCCTCAAGGCCGCGAAAGCGGGCAAACATATCCTTTGCGAAAAGCCATTGACGATGAATCATCCTGACTCGGCGCGGGTTGTGGATGCTGCCCGGCGTAACCGGGTATTCCTAATGGAAGCCTTCATGTACCGGTGTCATCCCCAAACCGCAAGGCTGGTGGAACTTATCCGCAAAAAATGCGTCGGTGAGGTCCGCCTGATCCAGGCATCTTTTTGTTTTGAGGCCCCCGTGGATGTCCACCACCGGCTTTTCAATCCCCGCCTGGGGGGAGGGGGAATCCTGGATATCGGCTGTTATCCCGTTTCCATGGCCCGGCTTATCGCGGGCGCTGTCTTGGGTAAACCCTTCGCCGAACCGCTGGAAGTGAAAGGCACGGCCGTTATCGGCTCAAAAGCCGGGTGGATGAAATCGCCCTCGCTTCTCTCAAGTTCCCCGGCGGCATCCTGGCGGAGCTTTCCTGCGCCATCCGGGTCGACTGGGGGGAATCCAGGGTTAAAATCGACGGGTCTAAGGGAAGCTTAACCGTCCTTTCCCCCTGGTTCGCCAAGTGGGACGCCGGAACCTCCTATTTTCTCCTTGAAACCCGCGGCAAAAAAATCATCTCGGAAAATTCCCGTTCACTGCAACCGCAATTTATACACCGTGGAAGCCGACCGGGTGGCCGAATGCGTCCGGGCGGGCAAGAAAGAATGCCCGGATATGTCCTGGGCCGATACCCTGGGCAACATGAAGGTTCTGGACCAATGGCGTAAATCCGGTGTTTCTAAAGCCCCTTACCAAATCCCATTGAACGACGACCTCTTGGCCTTTGGTTTGGGTCCGTGGTTTTAAAATTTTTCTCTTTGAAGTTTCGCCCTTTCGGAGTGAAATAGGGCCCGTTCCCGCCTCAAACGCTCGAAGCAAAGGATAAAAATGCACTACTTTCAAATTTTGGGCCTGGCCCTGGTTCAGGGCTTCGCCGAACTCCTGCCGGTTTCCAGTTCCGCCCATGTCATCGTGGCGGAAAAACTCATGGGCCTGGACCCCACCGCCCCGGAAATGACCCTCTTGTTGGTCATGCTTCACACGGGAACGATGTTTTCCGTTTTGTTTTATTTCGGAAAGAGTTGGGGCTCCCGTTATTTCCAGTCTCTCACCGACAGTCTGGTCTTTCTCAAGCAGGTTTTCCTGGCGACCCTTACCACCGTGATTTTGGGGTTTGCCCTGAAATTCCTGATCGAAAAGGTAGTCTTAAGAGAGACACCCAACGCCGAGGTTGAAATGATCTTCGGTAACTTCAAGTTGATTTCCATTTCCTTGGGAGCCGCCGGTTGCTTGATCCTTTTTTCTTCCAGCTTTCAGGAGACCTCCCGGGGGAAAAAAGGCTTGGGACCGAAGGAGTCCTTGTGGATCGGCCTGGTCCAAGGGCTTTGCCTTCCTTTCCGCGGGTTTTCCCGCTCCGGCGCCACCATTTCCACCGGACTCATCCTCGGCCTGGCCAAGACAAAGGCGGAGGATTTCAGTTTCGCCCTGGCGGTCGTATTGACGCCCGCCGTGGATTGGCGGGAGATCCACCGACTCATGAAAGCCCACGCCTTTTCCGGCCTCACCCTGGGGGAAAAAATCGGCCTCTTTTCCCCGGGATTTCTGGGTATGGCTTTCAGTTTCCTCGCCGGCCTCCTGGCCCTGAAATGGCTGTCGAGCTGGCTGGAACGGGGCCATTGGCCCTGGTTTGGCTACTATTGTTTGACCGCATCGGTAGCGGTGTGGATGTTGGCCTGAACCCCATTGTTTTCTTTTCAACCCCTGGCCTAACCCGGTTTGAAAAAAAACCGCGTTTCCCGGCGGTTACCAGTTATTGAAGACGGTGCCTGGACGCGAAACCTTTTTTTTCTTATGGTTGAAAAATCAAAAGGAGGGGGCCATGAAAACCACCGACCGTAAAATCACTCAAATCATCCGGGGAATGGATACATCCGACGGGGCGGGCGTGAAGCTCAAGAGAATCCTGGGCTCCCCCGAACTCAATATGCTGGACCCTTTTTTACTTCTCGACGAGTTCAAAAACGACGATCCGGACGATTACGCCGCCGGTTTTCCGGACCACCCTCACCGGGGTTTTGAGACCGTAACTTACATGATGGCCGGGGCCTTTACGCATCGTGATTCCAAAGGCCACGAAGGCCATTTGACCGCCGGTTCCATCCAGTGGATGACCGCCGGGAAAGGGCTCATCCACAGCGAGATGCCGGAGCAAACCGACGGCCTAGCTTGGGGTTACCAGCTTTGGCTGAACCTGCCTGCCAGGCTCAAGATGACCGAGCCCAAATACCAGGACATCCCCTCCGAAAAACTTCCCATTTTTGAGAAGGACGGCCGTAAGGTGAAGGTGTTGGCGGGAGAGTATGAGGGTGCCAAGAGCCCCGGCCAGTCGTTTATTCCCTTCACTTACTTAGACGTCAAACTTGAACCTGGAAAACTTTTCACGGTGCCCGCTCCGCAGGATCAGAACGCCTTCCTCTATGTTATCGAAGGCAAAGCGAAAACTGGGCCGGAAGAAGAACCTTCTTACGTCAAAGCGGGTTATTTGGGAGTCTTCGGGGAAGGGGACTCGGTGAAAATCCAATCTGACACAGACAAGCCCCTACACTTTCTTTTCGCCTCGGCCCAAAAGCTTAAGGAACCGGTCGCCAGGGGAGGCCCCTTTGTCATGAACACCCCGGGCGAGGTGAAGAAGGCCTTCGCCGACTACCAGACGGGAAATTTCGGCTGAACTGCCCCACTTCCAGCCAGATTGTTTAATCCGCTGATTTTAATTCTGCAGATGATGCGCCGGAAATTTCTTTTCAACTTCCACCCAATCGGTCAAGGCGTCGTCCAGCGGACAGCCCCTTTCCAGCCAGCGGAAATAAGCCGCCACTTCGAGGTTATCCTTGGAAACTTCCTCGTTTTGTTTTTTCTGTGATTCTTTTTCTTTTACCTTCGCCATTTTTTCGCCTCCTTGAAAAGGCTTTCCTGAATCTTATTCATCTTATCTAAAAAAATTCAATGGTTTATGACCGGCGTCAGGTTTCAGGTTTTCCCGAAAATTGTTTTCATGAAGCCTTTTGGCCCGGTTTGTCATGCTTACGTGAAAAATTCGTAAATTTATTTTTTTGTGACGGGAATCATGGAAAAATATTTCAAACGGTCCTAATAATAAGGCCAAGATACAAAATAAGGAGGTGGCTTATGGCCATTATTAAGTACGACCCCACGGAAGAAAAATCGCTGTGGAGGCCCTGGACCTTGGATAGGAATATCCGGCAGATTTTCGATAATTTTTTGGATTTCCCGAAGGACTGGGAATTCCCCTTGAAGAGCGGGGAGCTTTTCCCTTCGGTGGACATTTCCGAGACGCCGCAGGAATACTCCATCCGGGCGGAAATACCGGGGATGAAAAAGGAAGACACGAAGATCGCGGTCAACAACAACGTTCTGACGATTTCCGGCGAAAAGAAGTCGGAGGCCAAGCACGAGGACAAGAAATACCACCGCGTGGAAAGCTATTATGGCTCCTTCCAACGCAGTTTTGTTCTCCCGAACTCCATCAAGGCGGACAAGGTTTCGGCGGCTTTCAAGGACGGGATCCTCACGGTGACTGTTCCCAAGGCCGAGGAAGCTAAGGAAAAGAACGTGGAGATCAAGATCAGCTAAGCCGGCGGGACTTCCCCCGTTTGGCTGTAGTTCAAAGGAGGTCGGGCGGAACCCGTCCTCCTTTTTTATTTATCCAAACCCCAAAAGCACGGAGAATAGCGTCCATGAAAAAAGTCATGGCTCCTTTTTCCCCCTTCACCGGAAGAACTTTCAAAAAATACCGCAGATTATTCCTGGCGAAACCCGGAGCGGTGGAAACCTTTCCGTTCGGTCCGGGAGTAGCGGTTTATAAAACCAAGGGCAAAATGTTCGCGACTCTGTCCCAGGAAAGGGGTCTTTGGTTCATCAACTTAAAGTGCGATCCCCTTTGGGCCCAGGCCCTGCGCAAGCAATATCCCGCCGTTCAACCCGGCTACCATATGAATAAGAAGCATTGGAACACACTCACCATGGACGGCTCTCTTCCCGATAGTCTGGTGCGAAAGCTGGTGGAGTTGTCCCACGTCCTGGTTTCCCCCGCAAAATAATGGAAATTTATTTTTTATTTTTTTTAAGAGCCGGATATGTCCAATATTTCCACCGTCCCGTGACCATTGACGCCGTTTGGGTTGGCCTATAGCATTGTATACATGTTATCCCCATCAAAATGGTTCCTGGGTTTCCTTGCCTTTGGCTTTGTCCTAGCGGCCGCCCCCGGCGTCACCCGGGCCGATGACGTCAATGGAGCCGCCACGCCTATTTCCGCACCTCTTCCCACTCCTACCCCCAACGTCCCGCCCGTTCAGACGCCCCCGGCTAACGCCTTGCCCAAAACTTGGACCGGCGAAAAAATCTATACTTTCGATACCCTCTTTGGAACCAAGGGTTCGGGTTTAAACCAGCTCAACGGCCCGGAGGGGATTTGCGTAGGGCCCGACGGCAATCTTTATATTGCGGACACACAAAACAACCGAATTCTGGAATGGACCTGCGACGGAAAGCCCATCAAAGCCTTGGGTTCCTACGGTTCTTCCGCCGTCTGGCGCAATGACCCCCAATTCGACCATCCCGCGGGTGTTTTGGTCGTACCCGATGGACAAATTTACGTCGCCGACACTCTCAATAACCGAATCGTCCTGCTGGACCAAAACGGGCTTGTCCTTCTTTCCTGGGGAAGCATGGGTACCCGTCATCGCCAGTTCACGAATCCCCGGGTGGTTGTGAAGGACCACTTTGGAAACATCTGGGTGCTGGATACAGGAAACTCCCGGATTTCCAACTTCAGCAACATGGGAAAATTCAACTTTACCTGGGGAACCTTCGGCACCGCGACAAGCACACTTAATTTTCCCCTCGGACTGGCCTTGAACAATATTGACCAGGCCATCGTGGCCGATACGGGCAACTTCCGCATCCAGGTCTTCAATGACCAGTCTCCGTCCAACATCGACCAGTCCCCGGTCACCGACGCTTCGGGCAGCGTCACATTTGAGCCAACCCCACAGCCTAACATCC
The DNA here is from genome assembly GCA_963843375.1 of uncultured Pseudomonadota bacterium. Lineage (GTDB taxonomy): Bacteria > Oederibacteriota > Muellerivitia > Muellerivitales > Muellerivitaceae > CAWJKT01. The sequence goes on along the minus strand of CAWJKT010000011.1, from coordinate 424,840 downwards.
CTGTTACGGTGGAGGGCTGGTATGGGGACGGGCCCTACCAATTCGAGGAACCGGCCGGAGTGGTTGTCACCAAAACCAAACTGATCGCCGTGGCAGACGGCCTGACAGGCCGAGTGAATATATTTAACGCCCGTTTTGAATTCATCGGCGAATGGCGTGCCGCGGATGAGAAATTAAACCTGGCCTCTCCCCCTCGGTTTCGATCCTTAGCTTGCGATTCCTTGAACCGGCTTTATATCACCGACATCCAGAACAACTGTATCATCCGGCTGAAGCCCATTGTGCCCGATACAGCCCTGGTCATTTCGGGGGAAGCCAGCCCGCCGCCACCGATACTCCCATTCCACCCTCCCCTACCCCCACGCCCGATAACTCCAGCCCCTATGGGGGCGGCTTTCCGATCCGATAGGAAAATCCCGAAAGACTGGTCTGAACCCCGAAAACTGGTCCAATTATAATGTTGGTCAAAAATGATCGCGGCCAAGGATTTTAAATCCGATTTCGCCGGCTCGTTAATTCTTTCGCCTTTTTTGAGACAGTCGTTTCATCCAACTCTTCTCTGGGCAAAGTAATGCAAAGATGTAAACGTTCCTCGTCCCGGAGTGGAAAAATCTCTCTCTTCATGCCTTGCAAATGAATAAAATTTTAAGTTTTGTACCTCATCGCCCTGATTCCAGCTCGCAGGTTCTGATCCACTTCCAGAAAATGGACTCCGCAATGGTGATCATAGGACCAAGCGATCCTCCCATATTCTTCCGCCCCCATGTTTTCTTCGAATTCAAAATAAAATTTGAGCGTTAAATTTACGTCGAAGAGCTGAATGGATTCTAGCCTTAATCCCCCTTCGCTAATGTTGTTAGCCCAAACCTCGATTGAATTTCGTGACACCTCCCAAATATGGCCCGATTTTGAAATATTAACAGCGAAAACTCGGACTGGCTTTTGAAACTCGATACGATCAAATTTCCGTCTTTCAAAGATTTTTTTCATGTAATTATTCGCTTTTAAAGCATTTAGATAAAAAATAATAAGATTTTGTCACCCTAATGACAGTGAACCTTGAATAAACTCGCCAATTGTTCGAGAAACCATTTTTCCTTCAACTGTTATTGCTTCACCAAGGCTTGGGTTTCTGGGATCGCGCCCTTAATCGCAGAACCCATATGAACATCCAATAAAACCACGTTTTTACCTAAGTTATCATTTGATCAACACGACTTTAACAGTCTGACGGCTCAGCAAGCCCCCATCAGTGTCCATCTCTTCTACAACCGCGATATAGATTCCACTGGCAACTCCGGCGGCATTCCACGCAACTTGATTGCTTCCCTGGTTTCCATTAATGACTTGAACCAGCTCACCCGATACCGTGTATATGGACGCGTTCAAAGTCAGGCTCAAGGAGGAATTTGTATGGAAATTGGTCACTAATGAACCATTGGAAGCCTTCAAAATATTCGGCCAAGCGGTCACCGTACCCGCGCCAGCAGAGTTATTGTTATCCTCCACTGATACTTGTTTAACTATGAGGCCACCGGAGCTTCCATTGGTATTGAGTTCCACAAAATACTCGCCGCTTTGGACGAAACTTCCATTGTCGCTCTTCCCGTCCCAAATGATCGTGGTCCCATTGCTTAAGAGAATATTCAATTGCGTTGGCACTGAACCACCCGATCCCGTTTCGGAGGGGGCAATCATCGGAACTGAAAGATTCATATCCAAGGTGGATGCCGATCCAGTGTTCGACAAATAGGCATAAAGATGCCGGACCACTTCCCCAGCTTGGTTGTAGATCAGAACGGCTATCTGGTTTATGGTTCGGCTTACCACTACGGGGAGGGTCTCGCTGACCACTGTTCCTGAACTTTCGATATTGTCCACCTTGAGAAAGTACGTACCATTGGTAGCCGGCGTCCCATTGGAATTAAGTCCGTTCCAAATCGCAATCGGCGTGCCATCAAAATAGACCGTTACCGCCCCACCCGGACTGTTAATACCCGTAATGGCGCTACTAGATCCCAAAGAAACGTTTTCGAGTGCCTGGGATTGCTCTTTTGTCGCTACCTGATTCACTAATTCCCCAGCTTCGTTGTAGACGGCGATGATCACAACATCATCGGCTATCACCTGAACAGGAGCGACGCTTGTTACCGGAACCGATCCCGGATAAGTCATGACCGCCCTATTGATAAGCTCAGTTCCATTCGCAACGAAGTTATTAACTTGGGTTTGGTAAGAAAGTTGGTAAGTACCCGGATTCAGAGGCGGCAAAGTCCAAGTCAATTGATCCAACGAGGAGTTAAACACCGGCGTTGGTAGGGTGGGGGGATTGTTAACAATACTGCCCACGTAAGTAACGTTGGCGGGAAGGGTATCAGTTAGGACCACTCCTGAGGCCGTATTTCCCGTCACTACTAAGTTCAAGGAATAATTAAGTAAGTTCCCCGATTCCGCCGAGGTGGAAGATACCGTTTTATTCATGGACACCTGGAAGGTGGGAGTGGATGTTGGAGTATAAGTAATTGTTGGGGTGCCGGTAACACTAAAAGTGTAGGTGGCAGTGGGTGTATTTGTGTAGGTCCAAACGGCCGTATTTGTTCCTGTAATTGTCGGAGTATTGGTGCTTGTAAGCGTGCGGGTAATCGTAGACGTATTTGCGGGTGTGTTGGTGTCCATTGGGGTATTAGTGGGAACTATACCAATCGTTGATACAAAGGTATTCATTGGCGTGAAAGTGTTAGTAACTGTGTTGGTCGGCCCTGCTTTAACTGTGGATTCAACCGTGTTAACTGGCGTGGGATCAATCGTAGGCGTGTTCGTTGGTCCGGTTCCAGTCGTCGACACAACCGTTGCCGCTGGTGTGGGATCAATCGTAGGTGTATTCGTTGGTCCCGTTTGAACTGTGGACACGACCGTATTGATCGGCGTCGGGTCAACGGTAACTGTATTCGTCGGTCCTGTTCCAGTTGTTGACCCTACCGTGGCCGCTGGTGTGGGGTCAATCGTGGGCGTATTAGTCGGTCCCGTTCCAGTCGTCGATACAACCGTTGCTGCTGGTGTAGGGTCAATCGTAGGCGTGTTCGTTGGTCCGGTTCCCGTTGTAGAAACAACCGTTGCCACCGGTGTGGGATCAATCGTAGCCGTGTTCGTCGGTCCCGTCCCAGTCGTCGACACAACGGTTGCCGCTGGCGTGGGGTCAATCGTAGGTGTGTTAGTCGGTCCAGTCCCAGTCGTCGATACAACGGTTGCCGCTGGTGTGGGATCAATAGTAGCCGTGTTCGTCGGTCCAGTTCCCGTCGTCGACACAACGGTTGCTGCTGGTGTGGGGTCAATCGTAGGTGTGTTAGTCGGTCCAGTCCCAGTCGTCGATACAACCGTTGCTGCTGGTGTGGGGTCAATCGTAGGCGTGTTCGTCGGGCCAGTTCCAGTCGTCGATACAACCGTTGCTGCTGGTGTGGGGTCAATCGTAGGTGTGTTCGTCGGTCCCGTCCCAGTCGTTGATACAACCGTTGCTGCTGGCGTGGGGTCAATCGTAGGCGTGTTCGTCGGGCCAGTTCCAGTCGTCGACACAACCGTTGCTGCTGGTGTGGGGTCAATCGTAGGTGTGTTCGTCGGTCCCGTCCCAGTCGTTGATACAACCGTTGCTACTGGCGTGGGGTCAATGGTGGGTGTATTAGTCGGTCCCGTTCCAGTCGTCGATACAACCGTTGCTGCTGGTGTGGGGTCAATCGTAGGTGTGTTCGTCGGTCCCGTCCCAGTCGTTGATACAACCGTTGCTACTGGCGTGGGGTCAATGGTGGGTGTATTAGTCGGTCCCGTTCCAGTCGTCGACACAACGGTTGCCGCTGGTGTGGGGTCAATGGTGGGTGTATTAGTCGGTCCAGTTCCAGTCGTCGACACAACGGTTGCCGCTGGTGTGGGGTCAATCGTAGGTGTGTTCGTTGGTCCGGTTCCCGTCGTGGACACAACCGTGTTTATCGGTGTGGGGTCAATGGTGGGTGTGTTGGTCGGGCCTGTTCCTGTTGTAGATACAACGGTGTTTATGGGTGTCGGATCAATCGTAGGCGTGTTCGTCGGTCCCGTTCCCGTCGTGGACACAACCGTGTTTATCGGTGTGGGGTCAATGGTGGGTGTATTACTGGGTGCCGCCACCACTGTGGAATCGTTAGTGTTTATAGGAGTCGGGTCAACGGTGGGTGTGTTGCTGGGGGCCGTCACCGCTGTCGATATATTAGTTATTCCGGGCGTATTTGTAATTGTGGGTGTATGGGTCGGCAAGGGGGTTTTTGTGGGGGTGGGGGTATTGGTAATGGTCGGGGTGTTAGTTGGGGTTGGGGTATTGGTGTTGGTAGGAGTGTTGGTTGGGGTGTCAGTGGGAGTTGGAGATTTCGAAGGAGTGTTCGGGGGTGTAGGGGTTGGTGTGTTAGTCAAGGTATTAGTTGGAGTAGGTGTGAGTGTATCGGTCGGTGTGAGTGTGGGAGTTTTAGTTAGCGTTGGTGTATCCGTGTTCGTCAGTGTGGGGGTCGGAGTAAATGTAGCTGTAGCCGTGGGAGTAGATGTTGGGGTCGGTGAACATGGGTTGGATACGACATAAGAAAGGGTGTAATCAATGCCATTCCAATATGCACTAGCGTTATCATCTGATATCGCCAAAACATTGCTTCCGGAATTAAGGTCTGAGACGGGAATAGTTAGCGAGGTACAAGCGGCGAAAGTCACGGCGCTTCCATTGACCGAATTGCCATTGACAAAAATTCCAAAGGTCTCCCCGTTTTGGTTCCCGTCATCCGCGGCAATATTGAGGGTCACGGAAGTAACGACCGTACCCGGGGGAACGCTGAAATTTTTAATGTAATAATAGTAACCATTGCCCAGACTAGTATCCCCCGCCGTGGAGGCCGAAGAAATCCAATAAGGCGTCAGTGGCGAACCAGCGATTTTACAGGGCGCCGCCCATTCCGTGGCAACCGGGTTAATAATTACAGCCCGAGCCCAACCGGAAGCAGTGGTATAGTCGTAATTCGCCGCGTTCCACTTGTTGCCGTTGCCATCCGGGGGTGGGGTCGCGGGGGCAAGCAAGTCGGGATCAACCTCATTAGTGGTATCGCTTGCGATGAAAAGAGTGGCGCTCGCGCCGCAGGGTAACGGCGATGGTGTGCTAGTAATGGTTGGGGTCAAGGTAATGGTTGGAGTTAGAGTCATAGTGGGGGTTTTAGTTGGTGTGCCCGTGTTTGTGAAAGTCCGGGTCAATGTGGGTGTACTGGTGAGTTTGGTCGGAGTAAAGGTGAGCGTATAGATGCTGGAACAAACATCGAGGGAGGCGTTTCCGATCACCGTGCTGCCCCCGCATAAATAAGTGCTGTTCTGTATTCCTACAACATCGACGGTTGTCCATGTCCCCGAAACGGCGGCGGGGACAACGACGGAATTAACCACTGTTACGGGGTCGCTGCTTGGAAGTTCACCAGTGTTATCCGCAGCCGTGCATCCTCCCGGCCAGACGATGGTCGAAGCATTACCAAAGCCGATGCTGTAGTCATCGGTTTGGTTTTGCTGGTTGGCAGGCCCAAAGACAGCTGTTACTGCAATTGTTTCCCCAACGGTCACGCACCCGCTAGGCCCCGTAACGGTAATTTTCGTGAACTGCCCCAGGGCTCTGGATGCGGGAAAAATGAAATCCCACGCCAGGATGAAAAGAAGCATAACCAACCAAAGAGGAGGAAAGCTCAAATGATTGGGATAAAACCGTTCAGGTATATTGAAAAAACCCCAAATACTTGAAGAATGAGGGTTCTTCACTTGGGAACATTCGGTAGGGTGATTCAAAAGACAAGACGAATTGATGAATGGTGGCCTTAGAAAGCGATTAAAACCTTTATAACCCTCCCTTAATCTGACTCCTACCATGATCATCCTCTACCCGATTTAAGCCGGGTTTTATTTTTCTAAATAAGATTGGTTATTCTGCTTTTGGAAGATTTCAATCTTCCCATTACTGCCGATATTTAATTTTTTTAAAAAATCGTATATCGAAATCCACGAATAAAATGTGGACGCCATGGATTGTTATCTTGTTACCGGAGTGATTTCATTCCAACCATGCCCTTCGGTTTTATCCCGAAGTGGTCCCGGCATCCGGGCGGAAAAGTTGGGGGCTCGGAATGCCCTTGGATGAGGTTGTGGTACACACTGTCCCCGTCTTCATACCAGAGAAAGTTGCCTTTTTTACCTTATGACCAGCAGTTTCCCGATGGATTGATGACCATCAACAATGACGACGACGTAATAAACCCCATTCGCCAAAGGAGTGCCCCATTTATCCGTAAGTTCCAACGTTACCGCCTTACCCGACGGAACATTCCAGAGGATTTCATCTTTGACTAATCGGAAGGCGATGGTGAAAATTTCCACCTGCACGTTCGAATCGCCCGGATAAGCCGGTGGCAGAAGGTTTACCGTCGGTCCCGTGACCGGGTTGGGATAGATCACCACCCCTTTATTGCTTGTGGGGGTAGCAGTGGGAGTTTCGGTTTCCATATGGGTGTTGGTTGGAGTTGCCGTAGCGCTTGGAGTGGTGGTTTTGGTGAGAGTGCTCGTAGTTGTAAAGGTTACAGTGTTGGTAAAGGTATCCACTCTGGTATAGGTTGAAGTCGCGGTGGCGGTTAGAGTGGCCGTGTTCGTCATGGTATCAGTTGCGGTAGAGGTGGTTGTTTTAGTAGCCGTAATCGATGAAGTATTGGTTGAAGTACTGGTCGGAGAATAGGTTCGAGTCAGGGTCGCGGTGGCTGTAACCGTGCTGGTGGAAGTGGAAGTATCCGTATTTGATGGGGTATTCGTGCTGGTAGCTGTCGCTGTTCCGGTCTGTGTGTTGGTGGGGGTGGATGTCATCGTGTAGGCTGGCGTATAGGTCTGAGTCACGCTCGGAGTGGCTGTGGCGGAATTAGTAATGGTTACCGTTGGAGTGGTCGAAACTGTGTTGGTGCAAGTGGAAGTAACTGTATTCAATAAGGTATTCGTACTTGTAGCGGTCACTGTTCCGGTCTGGGTGTTGGAAGACGTGGACGTCAAAGTAATAGTTGCCGTATTGGTCTGAGTCACGCTCGGAGTTACTGTCGAGGAGTTGGTACTGGTTAGGGTCGGAGTCGTCGTACCTGTATTAGTGGCAGTGAAAGTTGTCGTGCTTGTCCTTGTTTCAGTGGCCGTACCTGTGGTTGTATTGGATGGGGTGGAAGTCATCGTGTAAATCGGGGTATTAGTAATCGTAGGGCTTGGAGTGGACGTGCTGGTCGCAGTATTTGTCCGTGTAGTCGTGGAACTGAGTGTCGGGGTTGAACTGGCCGTGGCGGTGTTGGTTATGGTGTTAGACGGTGTAGAAGAAGCGGTCTTCGTGGCAGTGGGTGAAAAGCTGGAGGTTGCGGAGGGGGTAGGACTGGAAGTTTTAGTGCTGGTGGGTGAATTGGTCTTTGTGGCGGTAGGACTTGAGGTCGGAGTGCTCGAGGCGGTGAATGTAGGGGTGGAGGTTTGGGTATTGGTCCGGGTAGCCGTGGCCGTTGGAGCAGCCGTGTTGGTTGGGGTAGGTGTTGAACCACTGGAAACCGAGGCAACAAAACTAACCACGCTTTCGGCTGGCAGGGTATAAGTAAAGCTTCCACCGTTCACTGCTACAGAAGTCTGCTGGACCAGGTTCAGGGACGAACTCGTGATCCAAGGATAAACCGTGGAAACATTCAAGTCACTATATTTGAAGGTCTCGTTCTCGCTGGAGCCGGTATTGCCATTGATGGCAACGATCACAACCTTACCCGCGGAAGCGCTGTAGTAAGCGGAAACGGAAACGCCCGCGGAGGGCACTTCGGTTGCACCGATTCTTACATATCCCGGACGGATGAACTTACTGTAATTTCCAATGCAATAGAGGCGGGGGGTGGGGGTCCCAGCGCTGGTGCAGAGCCCTTCGTCATCGGAATTAATGTTAACTAGCCACCAGTAGCAATAGGCGTTGAAGTTATGGTCCACGATGCAGCTGTGAAGCTCACCGGCGTAAAAAATGCCGCTATCGATATTGTTATCACTTGTTTTCTCCGAGGTTTCGGTGCACCAGCTCTCGACAGTATGTCCGGCCGTGGTGGAATAGCTTGCTGGAATCGTGTTGGGGCCGCCTCCATAAAGGTGCATACCAATGACTCTCACAAAGGCAGCGGCGGTAGAGTCGGCCATAGCGGTATTGGACCCGGTTAGGTTATCCGCAAAGGACTCCGGCAGCATGACGATATCGCTAAAACCAGCGTTTTTCAGATCAGGGCCAAGATAAGTCCCCACGAAGGTGTCAATGGCCGAGGGCGACCATAGGCAGGCATCGTAGCTGGGGTCATAGTCAGGTTCGTTCTGGACCGAAATCGCATAGGGTGTAAAGCCGTAGGTATTCTTGCAGGCTGTGGCGAAGCTTGTAAGGTAAGAGGCATAGTCGGCGTAGTCCGCAGTGTTGAGCTGGTCGGTATTGGTGCCGGGATTGAAATTGTCGCTTCCGGTGTTGTTGCCATCCACGCTGTTGTTATTCTTCCACTTCGCCGGAGGGCTCCACGGGCTGCCGAAGACCCTGACATTGGCATTGATTCCAAGCGCCTGGGTCGCAAAAGCGCATTGCGTGCCCCAGTCGGCGTTGCCGGAATCGTCTATCCCAAGGCGCAAAATAGAGAGACCCACATTGCCGTTGATCTGGTCAGCAGGGGGCTGGCTAGAATCGTCCTTCCAAAAAATGTCGGCCAGCGAGGATGAGAATGTATTGTCCCATTGGCTTGATGCCCCGAAACCGGAGATCGTTTGATAAGTGGTACCTGACGTGACCGTTACGGTTTGTGCCCAAGTGACCCCGAAAGATAAAAACAATAGAGTAACGGTCGGTGGAAGGAATAAAAAACGTTTTAAATTGGATTTGGAACCTTGCATGGATTTCCGCAATTAAATGTTTAGTGTGCCTTTAATAGGCCTAGGCAAAGTCATACCCGCCGTCAGGTGGGACAAGACTATCCACCAGATAAGTGTTTGGTCGGGGGGGGTTTATTCCCTAAAATTGATAAAAATTATCAAGAGCTGAAAAAAACTAATAAAAGGCTTAAAAAACCTCATTTCTTGCCTAAGGCAAAGGGCAAAAAAACCACGAACAACCAAGGGCTCAAAAGAAACGACTTTGCCACATCATTTGGATGGTGGAGTAATTGGTGACCGCCCCCAAAAATAATCCACTTCCAGAGGAACCTTGACCCCGTCGTCAAGGTGATCACCGCGCCTGCCGGCTCCACCGGTCCATCCACCCAATTGCTGAGAACCATTGAGCCAATTATGATTACGCTTACCCCAGCCGTAGCTGATGTTGGGGTCCACTTCAGTAACTGCGGGGCTGGTAAGTTTGGAGCTGTCATAATAAACGGCCAAAAGCCCGTCGCTATTGAACTGGGCGTGAAGGGGTAAGGCCAGGAGAAAAAAGCCGACTTTTATTTTTAATGTTTTGTCGTTAAGGACAGCTGTTTTGACCCGGATGAGGAAGTGCATCGGGTCCTGACAGAAAAAGATATCGCCACCCAGGCAACTGTGATTACGGACAAGGTAATTTCTTTCCGATTTTGCCGGTGCGTAAATTCTAACGCCGCATTGATACCCAGCCGGCTTTTATGTCAGTGGCGCATTTTCGGAAGTTGGCGAAGTCGTGGCCGATGGACGCTCCAGTTTGAGAATAGGTTCACTTTGTTTTGGAGTCTTGGCTTTGGTGGGCTGTTTTTTCACGGTTTTCTTTTTGGGAGAGTCGGCTTTAGCTGGTTCCAAAAGTTTTTTGATTTCCTTTAAAAGCGCCTCTCCTTCATGGCCGTGCTTTTTAATTCTTTTCACGAGTTTTTTGGCTTCCTTAAAAAGCTTTTTGGCTTTTTTATCTTTCATGACAATCCTCCTTCTTTAAAAAATACTCTCTCGGTGGTCGCCTTACCCATGTCATGTCAAAACTATTATCATGCTCTTATCCCATCTTTATCCAGACCCGGCTTTTCCGGTTTTGGGAATAATATCGGCCAAAAAGCAGGGGTAGGACCGGAATTTCCTCCGCCTCACTCAAAACCCTTGAATCGAGCCATATCCGAGATCTGTCGCCGGGGGCTTTGGAATCCAATGGCATCAGACCTTTCCATGCCGAAGCCCAAAGCTACCCCAAATACGAGAGAAAGCTGGGAGGGTATTCCCAATTCTTCGCGCACCAAGTCGGGATAGGAGACCAACCGGTAGGCGGGGGCTGTGTCCAGACCTTTTTCCTTTGCTGCCAGCAGGAGGCTTTGGGTGAAAAAGCCCAAGTCGAATATTGACCAGGAGGTGAGGTTTTTATCCATGCCAATGAAAACCACGACAGGGGCGTTGAAAAACTTCATCTGTCGGGTCAGATAAGCCTGGGGATCGGTTGTGTTCCCTGATAGGGCTTGGGCTTCTTTTTTATGGAGTACCAACAGTTCGTCCATGCGTTGCTTCAGTTCCGCCGGCCATTGGGTAGGCGCAGGAATATCCGGGTGGGGGGCGGCGCCTTTCGCGAAGCTGTTGGCGTAGGCCTTGCGGAGTCTGTCCAAGGCGTCGCCTCCCGCCACGAAAACTTCCCAAGGCTGAGTATCGGCCCAGGAGGGGGCCCGGCTGGCCTCTTCCAGTATTTCCAAAATTATTCCCTTGGGCACGGCAGTTGTTTTAAAATCCCTGCAGGTATAACGGCTTCTTAAAGCTTGGTTCACATCCATGGTGGACCTCCTTGATTCCATTCAAAAACGACGGGCGGTGGTGCCGGATATTTTGCGGGAGGGCCGAAAAAAAACCTAGCAGGCTAACGAAAATTATTTCAGAAGCCACAAATTGGTCTATTGCTTCAATTCAGCAGTGCCTTTTAAAGCTCCGCCTCCCGCTCCAAGGCCAATCCGGGAGTGTTTCGCAATGGAACTAACCTTTTAAAAGCTTGATGAATCTTTCGGCAATATCTTGGGAAGTCAATTGGGGCTCTTTTCGAAAGGAATCGGACCCGACTTTTTTCCAATCCATGGATCCTTCGTAGGTTTCCTCATAATTCTTAAATAAAAGCCGGCTTAACCAGCCGGGGTTCATTCTCTTTAAGTACCCCCCCACTTTTTCCCGGTCTTTAATCGAATATTCCGCCACTCCATACCGCGCATCCCAAAACAACATAACCACCTTGCCTTCCATGGAAGCCACGATCCTCCAAATGCCGTAAATGTCGGGCCGGTATTTTTGGTAAATAATATGGGCTTGGTTGGATTCCAAAATCTGGGCGATTTTTTTCATGTCCTCTTGGAATAAATTTTTTTCCATTTAACGCCTCCCTCTCATGAAACAGATCCCGTTTTCCTGAAAAAAATCAAAAATATCTTCCTTTGATCAGGGCTTGCCCCAGGGCAAAGAAACACCCCGCGTCGATCATGAAAAAGAGCCCGAAACCCACCATGGTCCATGCAGTTAAATGGGCGTTCAACCGGTTAGCGTGTTCATGCAGGCGGTCGTGATCAACCCCCATTTCCCGTCGGGCGACCAGGTACACCCCCAAAATCAAGATCATCGGCAAAGCGTAGCCGAGGTTATAAAACAAAATCCATCCGGTTGCCGCTGGAAAATCAAGGTGAAGGGCCGAGTACTTGCCAAGGGCGATGAGGTACGGGGGGGAAGAGGGAAAGGAGGTTACGGATATGAAGAGACCTAAACCAAAGGCGAACCAGCTGTTCATATTGCGCAATTTCGAGAGAAACCACTGGAGTGCCCGACCCGGCTTCGCCCTTTTCTTCCGGTAAAAATACCAAAATCCAAGTCCAACCATGATGAGGCCCATGAGAAATTCCGTTTGATAATAGAGTGAATTAGGCAGGGCGTCCTGGGATGGAAAAAACCGGCTCAAAAATTGGCGCAATTCGTCCAAGGCCAGATATCCCGCGAGTCCACAAACAAAATAGGCGCCACTCAACCCGGCCAGATAAGTTAGCGCGTTCCGAAGCGGTTTTTCCGTTGTCAGCAGAAGAACAAAAATAATAATTTGCAGTGTGGTTGACAGGCTGTCGAACAAGGACATCGAAAGGGTGAAAAAAATATCGCTCATGAATGGGAAGAGGATTCCAAGCCTCTTCAATCCTTTCTTTATTTTTGTTTCAAGCGCCCAAAGACTATCGCCAATTGAATGCCGATGGTTAATATCCCCAACCCGACCGTTCCCGCCTGGGCGACCTGCCGAATGTCAAAATCACCCACCTTGAAAATCAAAAAGTAGGCGATAATGAGATTCAACAAACCCCAAAGTACATTGACGAGAGGTGAGGATAATCCCTTCCCCGGAGGCTTGGAAAAAGGGCTCGGAAACTTCTTCCCGGAAACTCCATGAACGAAATGCGGAAGGAAATTCCCAAGGAAAGCCCCGCCAAAAAAATAAGCGACATAAACATACCAAGCCATATTCTCCTCCTGGGTCATAGTCGGCTAGGCACTGTTTAACACCCATGCCCCATTTCCTGCGTCCGGTCCCGCCGACGGTCACCGGCTTTTTCTTTTCCAGCCATCATGCGGGCCCCGCCGCAAAGGGGGCACACGAACTTTCTCTTTTTATGGGCCGAATGGGCCTTTTCCCTCATCTTGATCTTGCATCGCCTGCAGAACATGCTGTTCCCCCGTCAGGACAATCCAAAGGATCCCCATCCATCACTGTTTACCCACAAGCTATTTTATAAAATTCACCAAAACCAAAAGATCCTATTTGCAATAGCGGCGACAGTGAAGCCTGGAACTCGCTACTAACATCGGCTGTTGGAGAAAGCTCAAGTGGATAGTTTCATCCTCCCCCGGCTTAAAGGAAAGAGCTAACTTCCAGGATTGAATCTTTTCCTGGAATTTACAAAAGGTGATTCATTGGTTTTAAAACCTCTGGGTTAATTCCAACCCTGGTAAGGCGGTATGAGTCAAGGGGATCATGGACAGATTTGAGTCGGACTCAACCAGGTAATTATAACGCAGCACGGCATTTTGACGGTTTTGTCCTGCGTCCAATTCCAGAACGATTCCAATGGGGCCCGCAAGGGCCTCAGTACCCCCGAGAACCCAGTCTGGAATTAGGTCGGCGGGGGAATGAAGGATATAGACCTGCCCCAAAGGACTGACCTCGGTCTGGAAAGATCCTGTTGCCAGGACCGCATAAAGGGCGACTCCCAAACACAAGGCGGCCCCTCCTGCGATCATCATTATGCCGGTTAATTCCTGATCTGCCGAGACGTTCAGAAAATGGACTGCCTGAGTGTCCCGAATGGGAGCAATCACGATCTTTAATTGCTCAAAGGTTTCTAATTTGGTTCCGTTGTAATAATAGTCCTGGGACGGCCTGGTATCCGGCCCGGCCGTCCTTATCTCAATGGGAGTGAACTTTCGCTTTTGTGCGTTGCGGGCCCTTAATTTATCCACAAAGCCCTGGAGAGTGGGATTGTCCGGGTGAATATGGAGACTCGCCTTGCAACAATGGATGCTTTTTTCAATCTCTTTCATTCCATAATAGGAATAACCGATGAGTTGGTAGGCTTGCCAAAAATTGGGATTTTGTTGGATCGCCCCCTCTAAATAAGAAATGGAGTTTATCCAGTTCCCCGCCTGATACTCCGTCAATCCCTCATGGTAATAGTCCGAAGCGGTTTGGCCGCGGACGACTTTCGGCCAAGAAATCAAAACCAGAAACCCGATCAAGGCGCTTTTCATTCCGGCCCAACCTTGAAGAGGGTAGAAATAGGCGCATTATCCCACTTTTTCAATTTTGCCAAAGTAAAACTGAAAAGCGGGAAAAGGGGGAAACGAAAGGACGCCCCAGAAGGCCGGGACTTTTTCGACGGAGGTTATCCAAAGATTTCTTCGTTGGTTTTTTAAGAAGTAAAAATCCGGTTTGAGTTTTTGTGGGAACCTTTAGCGAGGCGGTACCCGGCCGCCTTCAGGGCTTTTTCCCAGCTTCCAAATTTCCTTCGGGCCGCCGAATAAAGATCCATTTGATCCCGATAGGTTTTCAACAGGGTTTCGGTTTCGGGGCGCCGGATTTCCTTTAATACTTTTTCCTTAGTCCATTTCGTCAATAAGTCGCGGCGGCGTTCTTTTCCGGCTTTCATTATCGAGCCATAATCAATACCGGCGGCCTTAACCGCGTTCCCCCAGCTCGAAAAATAATTCTTATTGATAGCGGCGCTAAAAAGGGGGACGTGATGCCTTGAAACGTATCCCGCAGAAAGGTCGGTATTTTGCCTTAGCAATTCCTGGATGTTTTGAACTATTCTTTCCTTCGACCACTTTTGCTTCTTCATGAGAAAGCCTTTACCCCCTTTGTTTTGCTCTTGCGTTGGAGCAGGCTGGAACTTGAAAACCCGGAATAAACGGAAGGGCAGAAAAGGGGAAATTCATAACTGTTAAAGTTTAGACGCCCCAGAATTGGAAAAGTGTTACCGGGACCTTTTGTTCAGATCCATCGCTTCAATTCCGCAGAGCAAAGCCGATTTGCCAGGATTTAAAAAAACATTGAAAGAATTATGAAAGCCGGAAATGGGGCCATTTCCGCCAAAGTGGTTCAATCGATTTTGATTAGGAGTTCTTAGGCCAGTTCGTCCAAGGTCGAGCCTTGGTTTTCATTCTTATTCGTCGTAGGTTTCGGGGTGGGATTAGAAACCGTTTTCGGAGTTTCAGGTAACCCCTGGGGTTGGGCGTGGTCCACCGGATTGATCCCGCCCTTGTTTTTGGCAAAATTCGTTGGATTGAGATTGACGCTTTGGCTGATTGGGCCGTTATTGGGTTTTTGGCCTTGGCTCTGGGCTTTGGTTTGGTCAACTACATTATCGAAAGCGGGGTTCTTGGGTTTCGGGTTTTCTTCTGGATTAGCCGCAGGAGGGAGAGGCGGATTTGGGTTCAAATTATTAGTGTTGTTTGAATGGATTGGGTTAATCATTTTTCCTCACCTCTGAAACGAAATGGCTACATCAAAAAGATTATCTCTACTATAACAGTTTTTTTGAGATAAACCCTGATGCTTTTTGAATCGTTCCCAAAACCGGCCTTTTTTAGGGCGGGGGCGGAATCACCTCAGGCGTTAAATTCGGGGTAGGTGTCGGCTTGACCGGAAGCGGGGTAAAGACGGGTTTCGCCCCGCAATCTTTGTTCACGGAAACCGAAAAGTTCTTGCTAGTGAAAGGGATGCCCCCCGAATGCAGCTCAATCCCAGCCTCCACCGCGTAAAGGTACCAGGAGGGTTTGATATAACCCCGACCCCGGGAATCGTCCAGAAACTTTTTGAGATCAAAATCCTTGATGGAGGTCGTGAAGGTCTTCGCCAAATAAGCTACGTAGTTGCGTTGACCACCTCCCTCGTCCACATCCCACCGCCAAACCTCCCAGTTCATGCCGTTTACGGTCGCGGGCCCCATATCGGTTTGCCAGCCGTTGGTATTGCGATAATCAAGCCAGATCATTATTTCGGCACCGCCCTTGAACCCTTCCGGCCCGCATTGGTTATCGGGGCAAAGCCAAATGTCATAGGCTACGTCCCAGGCTCCCGTATCGGTGGCCTGGAAACTCCAGCTGCTGTTCACGCATTTTAAGGCGCTCAAGGGTGCCGGCAGGTCGCTGTTGGGGCTGGTACTGCCGAAAGCGGTTCCGTACATGATCGAAGGATAGGCCGCCACGGTGTAGTCGTTGGAACATTTGTAATCGCCTTTCGTCACTGTATAGGATCCGGTCTGGTCGTCGATGCTCACACACTGGGTGCCGGGACACTGTCCCTGGTTCCAATAGTCGGTTTGGACGATGTAGTTCCCAACCGTCACCGCTTGATACCGGGCGCATGTGTTCACCGTCCCGCCCGAAGCCCAAGTGGAGAAAAGTATAAGCCCCATGGTCAGTCCCAGGGTCCATAAGCGTCTTTTCATCTGTGCCTCCTGAGTCTTAAATTCTATCCATTGGAATGGCTTGGCACATAAATCCTTTATCGGGTATTTGACAAAAGACAGTTTCGGCTTTCCAGGTTTGGCGCTATTCTACCCTGAGGAAAGCTCATGTGGGAATTCCGGATTCAAACCAAGGAGGAGCGCTTTGAAAAACACATTCTTGATATTGGCACTGTGGAGCCTTTTGGCGAGTTTCGCATTCGCGGATGAAACCATGGATAAAAACCAGGGGTCAAAAACAAAAACTATTACAGTTCGTGGAATTTTGGTGGATACCTCCTGTTATTTTGAGGAAAGACAAACGGGCGATGAACATGACGGCATGGCAGGTTGTGGAAAAGCTTGTCTGTTGTCGGGTGAACCCGCAGGAGTCTTAGTGGGGGACAAGGTGTATGTTTTAATTTTCCCACCCAAAGCTTTCGCGGAAGTCGTTGGCAAAGAGGTTGAAATCACGGGCGAGCCCTACGGCGACAACCTGATTCATCCGCAAAAAGCCGAGGTCATCGATAAAAACGAAAAAAAGCCCCTCAAGCTGAGGGGCTTTGAAATGATGTAAGTTTCCTGGTTTTAAAACGGCGCCGAAAGATTATTTGTTATCCTGCACCGCTTGAATGACGCCACAGGCCATCCGCGCCGGGGAATCGCTCGCGTGAATCACGACCGACTTTCCGATGATGGAATCCGCCCCGGACAATTGAAGAACCTTATCCTTGAAGGTGTAATGGGCGGTTCCACTGCTGTTGGCGTTCAACTTGCCCAAGTCGGCCCAGTCGAGTGCCTTGGCGCCAGGCGCGGGGGTTGGGGCTTGGCTGGGTTTAAAATGTCCCCCCGCCGAACTGCCATCCGTGGCGGAGCAGTCGCCGACCGCATGAACGTGAAAAGGGTGTTTGCCGGGGGTCAGACCTTCGATATTAGCTTTGACCAGCAAATATCCCTTTTTCTGGATGAACTTGATTTCACCATGGACCGTATTTCCTTGGGTAGGGCTCATCTCCGCCACTGCCGTGATGGGAGTAGATGCCGCCACCGAGGCTGATGCCATGGTGGGTGTTGACATACCGGCCATGTCATCCGCGCAGGCCAACCCAGTTGAAATAAAAAAAAGCAAAGTCAAAAATAATTTTTCCATACTTTCTTACCTCCTCGTATTCTTATCCGAAAACAAATCCGCAAATTCCCGGAAAAACTTTTAGTCAAGCCGCCGGGAAATTCGTCCCTGATTATAAGTGCCCAGGCTTCCATTTTGACAACCCCTCTTCCCGAAATATTTTGGGTAAGGAAATGCACTTTTTCCCGTTCTTTCCCTATCCACTCATTTTAAATTTGGCTTTTTGCCCACCGCCATGCGACGCAAATCCAACAAAAGCAGGGACGCCATTTTGAAATCCGCTAATAAAGACCAAAGGGGATAACGCAAGGTGGCGGGTTTGTTTTTTTTAACGAGGAAATGGGAAAGCCATGCCAGACCATAGCCCAGGCCTAAGGCGACGAGAAGACCCCCATAGTTTCCCGTGATAAGCGAAACCATGGCAGTCAGCAGCCCCGCCATGGTTCCAAACAGATGCAACCACCGGGTTAAGGGTTTGGAATGCTCCCCCAGGTAATAGGTCCAGAACAGGGCAAAACTGGTAATTTTCTGGTTCGAATTAAACGATTTAGCAGGAACCATGGTCTAACCTTTTATTTCGGAAACACGCGGTTAAATGAGTCCGGGTGCTTTTAACCCCTTTGGACTAGGCTAGCCTTTTAGAAATCTTTTAAAAAAACTTTGAAGATATATTTTCGACGGCTATTCTTACAATTTTATGCATTGTGAATTAATTTGGAAGAATAAAAGGCGCCAATAGAGATTTCCCCGCTCTTGGGACTCACCTGGGTGAAGAATTTCAGCCCGGGTTTCGGGCTCCTTGAAGTGACTTTAACCGCCCAACCTCAGGCCAAATCCGAAGTACCGCTAGCACCACCAGGATGCTACCCACCCCACCCAAGACCACTGAAGGCACCAGCCCCAAAAGAGACGCCGCCACACCCGATTCAAAACTTCCCAATTCGCCGGAGGAGTGAATGAAAATCAAGGTGACGGCGTTCACTCGGCCCCGGAGGGCATCGGGGGTCAAGACCTGCACCAAGGTTCCACGCACCAGTACGCTGACCATATCCAAGGCCCCCGTCGCCGCCAACATAAGGAAGGACAGCCAAAACCACCGGGAGAACCCAAAACCGATGGTGGCAAGGCCGAAACCCGCGACCGACCAAAGCAGGGTGGCGCCAGCTTTTTTTAAGGGAGGCCGGTGGGCCAGGACGAGGGAAGCGAGAAAGGCCCCCGTGGGCGGGGCGGCGTAAAGCCAGCCCATCCCCGCAGCTCCGCAATGCAAGATATCGTCCGCATAAGCGGGCAGCATGGCCATGGCACCTCCGAAAAGCACCACAAAGAGGTCCATTGTGATGGTAGCCAGAATGAGACTCTTTTTGCGGACATATTGCAGGCCCGAAAGGATGGATTGAAGGCTCACGGGCCGACCCTTGAACTTGGTCGGGGATTGACGGATGGCCAGTACCGCCCCGAAAAAAGCCAGTTCCATTCCTCCCTCCAGCCAACAAACACAGGAGTATCCAAGCCGTGCGTAAAGCATGCCGCCCAGGGCCGGCCCGACTACCGTTCCCAACTGAAAGAGGTTGCTTCCCCAGTTGACGGCATCGGTGAAATGTTTTTCCGGAACCAGTTGTGGCAGAAAGGCCCGGTAGGCCGGATCGCAAAAGGCCTTCGTGAGCCCAGTGAGAAACAAGAAGGCATACATGAGGGGAATGGGAAAGGAAGTCAAAGGGGCTAGTCCTAAACCCAGAGCCCAAATCGCGAAAAAAAGATGGAAATCAGGACAATGGCCTTGCGGTTATAGCGGTCCGCCACCGCGCCTCCCGGAAGCATGAAAAAAAAGATGGGCAGCCAAAGGGCCAGGCCGATCAGGCCCAGTGCCATCGGGGAATGGGTTCGCTGGAAAATTTCATACCCCACTGCCACCCGGATCATCTGCTCACCTGCTTCCGCCAGAAAGTTGCCCAGGAGGTAAGATCGGAAATTGGGATGGCGGAAAACCGCGTAGGGGTCGGGGGCGTGGGGGGCTTTGTCTTTCGGAGGCATGGCCTATTCTATATTAAAACCCCAGGCGGGCTCCCGCCTGGATTGGAATATTCTGCCTGTTGGCTCCTCTGAACGGAACCCTTGAGTTGGGACACGCTGTGCCTTAAGATCAAAAAGCCCTCGAACCACCGTCGGCTTTTTCATTTCATTTTAGCCGGAAGGCATTTATGGCGACCTACATCCCCCACCACCATCATGGTGAAAGACATTCACTTTCCACCCTGGCCATCCGGGATATCGTGGTAGGCGTTTCCGACGGCCTGACCGTGCCCTTTGCCCTGGCGGCGGGGTTAAGCGGAGCGGTTTCGAACAATTCCATCATCCTGATCGGAGGACTCGCCGAAATCATCGCCGGGACGATCTCCATGGGGCTAGGCGGCTATCTGGCTGGCCAGACCGAAATTGAGCATTATGAGGGCGAGAAAAGGCGAGAAGAACGGGAAGTGAGGGAAATCCCCAAGGAAGAAGAGGACGAGATAAAGAATATCCTGGAGACTTATGGCATTTCGGAGGAAGTACAGCAGAAGGTCGCCGACGAACTGGCAAGGGACCACAAAAAGTGGGTGGATTTCATGATGCGCTTCGAGTTGGGCCTGCAAAAGCCGGACCCGAAACAGGCCTACTACAGCGCCATCCGCATCGGGCTTTCTTATGCACTGGGCGGATTGGTGCCCCTTTCAGCCTATTTTTTTTGCGCAACTCCCCGTCAGGGCCTTATCGATTCCTCCATCATCACCGTCCTATGCCTGATGCTCTTCGGTTATTTTAAAGCCAAGTTCACAGGTCAAAACCCCTGGATGGGAGCCGCCACTGTCACCCTGATCGGCATCGCCGCAGCGGGTGCCGCTTTTGGGCTGGCCAGACTGATCAGCGGATGAAATTATTCAAATCCATACCCAAAACCGTTTTCCAATTGGGGATCGTAAGCCTTTTCAACGACTTGGCAAAAGAAATGATCTATCCCGTAGTCCCCTTGTTCCTCACCCTGGTGCTGGGCGCGGGCCCGGTGGCCCTGGGGTTGGTGGAAAGCGTGGCGGAAGCCACTTCCTCCGTTCTGAAGGTCTTCTCGGGGATCAGTTCGGACCGCCTGGGCCGCAAAAAACCATTCCTTCTTTGGGGTTACGGTATCTCCGGACTGTTCCGTCCAATGATTGCCCTCGTCCAGACCTGGCCAGCCGTTCTTCTCTTCAGGTTTTTGGACCGTATGGGAAAGGGCCTGCGGTCCGCTCCGCAGGATGCCCTGATTGCCGATGTGACCAAACCTTCGAACCTGGGCGCTTCCTATGGTTTCCACAGCGCGATGGACGACGCGGGGCAATTGTTGGGCCCCATTTTGGCCGGGATTCTCCTTCTTCCAATAATTGGATTTTCCTATGAACATGTTATTTTGCTTTCCATTGTGCCGGGCTTGGTGGCCTGGCTCACCCTGGCCTGGGTGGGGGAAAAGCCCTCAAAAAAACCGCCAGCCCGAAAAGCCCTAAACCTGGCGGGGGATTGGGGAAAACTGGGCGGGGATTTTAAATTTTTGCTGGGAATCCTTCTTATATTCACCTTGGGTAACTCCACGGATGCTTTTTTGATGATCCGGCTGGCCCAACTGGGTGTCTCCGCCTGGTTGATCGCAATACTTTGGGGCCTACATGGGGGGGTTCGGATGCTTTCTGCCTACTCCGGGGGGTCTCTATCCGACCGTTTCGGGCGAAAACCGGTTATTGTCTCCGGATGGATCTACTACGCCCTCATATACTTGGCCTTTGGCCTGGTGGCCCAGAAGGAAACAGCGATCTTTGTCTTCCTCGCTTATGGGCTTTATTACGGCCTCTGCGAACCCTCCGAGAAGGCCTTTATCGGGGACTTGGCCCCCAAAACCCTGCGGGGAACGGCCTTCGGCTATTACTATCTTGTGACGGGGTTGGGGGCCCTGCCCGCCAGCCTGCTTTTTGGTTTTGTTGGCCAGCAATGGGGCTATCCCATGGCTTTCAAGCTTGGCGCCGCCTTCGCGGGCCTGGCTTCCCTTCTTCTGTTTTTCGTCAAGAGATCGGCATCCCGCCAAGCCTCTTAGACTTCCGACCTTTCGAAGGATATTCGAAACCCTCCCCTAAATAAAAAAGGCCCCTTCCCGGAGGAAGAAGGCCTTTACGACTCGGTTTGTGAATCTTTTAATCTTTTTCCCCGAACTTTGTCAGAAAGAGGGTTTGAATTTCATTCCAGGCATCTCTGGCGTCCTCGCCTTGGAATACAATGGTCAGTTCGGAACCGTAACTGGCCGCCAAAGTCATCAGATTCAACAGGCTCTTGCCATCCACCAGACCCATATGGTTTTTCACGATAATCCGGCATTTGAATTTGCAGGATGTCTTAACGAACTGCGCGGCGGCCCTTAAATGAAAACCTAGCCGGTTGAGAATCTTGACTTTCTTGGTAATTTCCATGTGCACCCCCTGGTAAAGAAAATCTAGTCAAAGTAGATATGTATTAAAAACTTTCATCGAAAAAAGTCCGGATTAAACCGGTCAACGATGAAAGAAGGTATTGGAATAAACCTATTTTAACTCTCGTTTGGGAAATGGACCTAGGCATTAAAAAAAATTAACATTGGTACTTTTCATCGGGTTAAACGCCATTCCATGGGTTGGCCCGCTTTATGCGTTGGGTTAACAACTTTTTAACATGATTTTTAAAATTTTAAAAAACTTACAGCGCGGATTTTTTGGAGGGAAACAGACCGAAGCGACGGTAAAAAATTAAAAAATTTTAATTCCACAACTTGGGGAAAACCCTTAAGTCTGCGAAGAGTCGGCTTTGGATTCTTTTTGAATGAAAAGATAAATGCCGTAAGCCAGGATAAAGGGAATCGGCAGAAGCACTCCGACCGCGATCTGCATGCCCATTTTGTAAGGTGTGGCGTCCACACATCTCGGACAGGCTTCTGCTAGGGCAGGAATGAACCCAAGGGATAGGAACAGGAAAAACTTTTGGAGGAAGGTTTTAATGTGAATTTTTTTCGTCATTTCAAACCTCCGATCGGCGGCTTATAGGTAAACCAGCGCGAAAAGGATCGGCCAAAGGCCTACCACGAAAAACCAATACATCTGGCAGAGTTCAACCCCCAAGCTATTACGGGCGCTATAGGCTCCGCTCCAGGCCCGGGAAAGAACGTAAAGAAGGGCCGCCAAACCGCCCGCCACGTGGAGCGCATGGACGCCCACCAGGCAGTAAAAAAATCCCCCAAAGATACTGTTGTGAAGGGTCAGTCCAAAATGAAGCAAACGGATCCATTCAAAACCTTGCACCAGAAGGAAAACCAAACCCAGAACCGCGGTCAGGGTCAGGAGTTTTTTGAATTTGTCTTCTTGGGAAGCTCTCAACGCTCGGAAGGTGATGAAAAAAGTGAACCCGCTTAAAAGCAGGATAAGGGTATTCACGGCGGTTACTTCCAATGGAAGGCGGGGTTGTCCCGCGGGCGGCCATTGGACCGGGCTGAAACGGAAAACCACGAAAGCGCTGATCAAACCGCTGAAGAACATGATTTCAGCCGCTATAAACAGAAGGATGCCAAGCTTGGCGGGACTCATGCGGCGGTTGGAGACGGGCCCGGCGGATGAAACATTCGGCTCGGGGGCCAGGACCAACAATTTATAGCTCCTTAAGGAAATCGATGGAGTAGTGGCAGACGTCGGGAATGAAAAGAACGAAAAGAATGGCGAAAAGGACCATGGGGATGACCATAATCCAATAGATCAGTTTGCCTTCCGATTTCAAATCCATGTATTGGAAAAAAACCAGACCCGCCATCAAGATCGCAACGGAGAAAATGGCAAGGTTATTAAGAACGATGGGCAAATGTAAGAAAAAGATCCCCACCGCGCAGAGGACTAATACCACCAGGGCCGAAAAGATAGCCATGTGGTTGCCGGAAGTTGATTTCGATTCCATTTTGATTCCTCCTTGATAAAACCGATTAAGCTAAAAGATAAAGCATGGGAAACAAGAAAATCCAGACCACTTCGACGAAAGACCAGTAGATGCCGGTCAGGGCCACCCGGCCTTGCATCGGTCCCAGGGTTCCCTTCATGGCCTTAACCCAAAGGATTCCCAGGGCCACCAACCCTCCAATGATGTGGGTGGCGTGGATGCCCGTCATCAGAAAGTAGAAGGACCAGAAACCCAGGCTGGATGGAAACTCCCCATGGGCGAATTCATTGGTGTACTCATAGGCTTTGATGCCGAGGAAGACGACCCCCATCAACATGGTTAAAAACAGAAATTTTTTCACATCATCCGGTCGGCTCTCTTTGACAGAAGTAGCGGCCTTCATCATGAAAAAATTGCTCACCAAAAGGACCAAGGAATTGAGTGAACCGGCAGCGAGATTCAGGTGCCGGGCTTCCTCCGCCCATTCGGGATGGATCATGCGCATCAGAATAAAGGAACCGAAGAGGCCCGCAAAAAGGACAATTTCGGAGGAAATCAAAGCCCATACGCCCAAACGGCCCGCCGTTAAACCCGCGGGAGCGGAATTATGTCCGCAGGGACCCTCATCCAGGATTTGGACCGGGGGAGTCATGGAGATGTTGGCGCTGTTATCCATTGTCTTCTCCTTAAGTTAAAATTAAATGTTTTGTGCCTGGGGATGCCAATCGGTGGCTTCTCCGGGTTTGCTGTATTCATAAGGACCGCTGGTAACCACCGGCAGGGTGGGCCCCCAATTGCCATGGGGAGGAGGAGAATCGGCCAGCCATTCCAATGTATTGGACTCATAAGGATTCTTTCCGGCCAGAGGACCGTGCCTCATGCTCAAAACCAAATTCCAAAGAAAAATGCTTTGGGTAGCGATCAGGCATAGGGCGGAAATGGTGGAAAAAATGTTCCAACCGGCAAATTGGTGATACTGGGGATAGAAGGAGGGATCGGCGATACGGCGGATCATCCCGCCCATACCGACCCTAAAGAGCGGCCAAAAGGTTCCGTTGAAAAATAAAAAGGTCAGGGCTAAATGCAAAAGCCCCAGCTTCTCGTTCAATTTGCGGCCATACATTTTCGGGAACCAATAATAAACAGCGGAAAAACCGCCGAAAAAGACCGACGGAAAGAGTGTGTAGTGGAAATGGGCTACCACGAAATAGGTTCCGTGCAAATAAATATCGGCCGTGGCCGAACCCAGGAAGATTCCCGTTAATCCCCCGATCAGGAAGGTCGAAAGGAATCCCAGCATCCAAAGCATGGGAAGTTCCAAGCGAATGGAGCCATGACGGAGGGTAGCCAACATGCAAAAAATAATGATGGCGAAAGGGATGGAAATGAGGATGGTCGTGATGGAGAAAGGTGTGGCCAATACCGGGTTCAAACCCGACATGAACATATGATGAGCCCAAACGATGAAGCTCAGGAGAATTGCCGAGACCGTGCTCCAAAGAATGAGTTTATAGCCGAAAATGGGTTTTCGGGTGAAAGTGGAAAGGATATCCAGCCCCATACCCAGCGCCGGAAAGAAAAGGACATAGACTTCCGGATGGCCAAAAAACCAAAATAGATGCTCCCACAACATAGGCTCTCCGCCCTTTGCCGGAAGAAAGAAGCCCGTTCCAAATACATTATCCATCATGAGCATAAAAGCTCCCGCGATGAGGGGACCAACTGAAAAGAAGAAGGTCACCGCAGAGGCGAGAAGAAACCAGACCGTCATGGGGAAACGGGAATAGGTCATTCCGGGCGCCCTCAAGGTGATGGCGGTCACCAGATAATTCAAGCCACCCAAGCTCGAGGAGAAAAAGGCGCAAGCGAGGGCCAAAAGCCAAAGGACCGCGCCGATTTTCACCCCCGTGAACTCCGAACTAGCGGAGAGGGGCGGATAGCCTACCCAGCCCCCTGCCACCGGGCCTCCGGGAACAAAAAGCGACGAAATCAAGCTGGTGGCGCCTGCGAAAGTCAGCCAGAAGGAAGCCATATTCAATTTGGGAAAAGCCATGTCCCTCGCCCCGATCATCAAGGGAATCAAAAAGTTCGAGGGAAAGGCCGAGAGGAAGGGCATTCCCACGAAGAAGATCATGATGGTTCCGTGTAGGGTGATGATGGCGTTGAATTTATCCGGCGTGACCAAACCGAAAAAAGGCGCCGGAACATTGGGATAGGCCACTTCCCATCGAATCAAGTAAGCCATGAATCCGCCAAAACAAGCCATGACAATGGAAAGCAAAAGGAACTGCTTCCCGATCATTTTATGGTCGGTGGAGAAAATGTAGTGGCTGAAGAAACTCTGTTTGTGCTCGTGGCTATCGTGATGTTCGCCGTGTTCCTGCGTCATTGTTGACCTCCGTGTTCTTCTTTATCTTTTTGGGCCAGCCAATCATCGAAAGTTTTCTGGTCGTCCACTTGTAAAACTCCGGTCATGCGGGTATGGCCGAAACCGCAAAGTTCGTCGCAAACAATGTGGAAAGTCCCTGTTTGCGTCGTGTCAAACCATTCGTTGATTTCCCGCTGAGGCATGACATCCTGTTTTAAACGGATTTCAGGAAGAAAAAAATCATGGATGACGTCCAGGGAAGTCATGATGACGTGGATTTTCTTTCCCACCGGGACATGCAGTTCGCGGTAGGATGAAATGGCGCCAGGCGTGTCGAACTTCCCATCCTTGTCGGGATAAAAGAACGTCCAGTCAAATTGCTTGGCCTGAACCTTGACGGTTAAATCGGTGGCGGGCATGCTTTCCTTGACTTCGGCCCACGTTTTTCCGCCCTTAATATCGATGCTTAAATCCAGGACGAGAATAACGACCGAGAAAACAATGATCCATTGAATTTGGGCCCAGGTATTGCCGGGTTCGTATTTGGCGGCGGTTCCTTTCTTATGACGGTAACGAACGACCAAGTAAACCAAGTAACCTTCCATCACGATGAAGAAAAATCCGGTGATGTAATAAATCAAGTAAAGCATCTGGTCGATCGAGGGGGCGAAAGAAGAGATGGCTTGGGGAAGGGTATCGAGCATTAAAATTTCCTTTCAATGAATTAAACGGGGATCCGACCCGGTCGGCCTGGCGGTTAGCGTTGAAAAAAACGAGACCTCAAAGGCCTCACAGCGACAAAACCACGAAAGACCTTGGAAAGAAACCGAGTTATTTTATGAGAGGAACCCCAAAAGAACCATAGTAAAAACGTTAACTTTGTGTTTTGTGGCGTTGCGGTTCTTTTGTCTTCGCCTTTGGGCTGTTTGTTTAATTCTTTTTAATCTTCTTAACAAAACGCTAATTTCAAAGTTTTTTTCGTGAAACAAAAAGGACGAGACCCGGCCGCTGGCGACTATTCCAGGAGTTTCACCAGGAGCATCAATCCCGCACCGCAAAGAATGGCGAAAAATTGAACTACCGCTCGCAAGGATTTGACATCCTTGTGGAGTTGGGGAACCAGGTCCGACCCGGCGATGTAAATAAAACCTCCGGCGGTCAATGGAATCAAAAGGCGGATGAAGTCCCCCGTTTGACCGCCCAACCACCAGGCGATAAACCCTCCCGCCAAGGCGGTTAGAGCGGTGAGAAAATTGATGAAGAGGGCCCGCCAACGGGTAAACCCGGATTTCACCAAAATCCCGAAATTACTGAATTCGTGGGGGATTTCGTGCAGCATCACCGCCAAGGTGGTAGCCAACCCCATTTTGGTTCCAACCAGGTAGGAAGCGCCGATGATTAGGCCGTCGATAAAATTATGGGTCATGTCGGCCAAAATGTTCAGATAGCCATAGGGCGCGATTTTTTCATGCTCATCCGAGTGCTGGTGCCGCCAATGCAGGAAATTTTCCAAGACGAAAAAAAGCAGGATTCCCGCCATCGCGAAAAACGAAGCGGTGTTAGCTCGCGCCGGGTCTTTGTAAGCCTCGGGCAAAAGGTGCAAAAAACTATCACCAAAGAGGGCGCCCACCGCCAAGGCCACCAGTCCGAAAACGATCTTATGAAAAGCCTCGTGGCTAAAGGATAAAAGGGAAATACCGATGAGCGACAAGAGGCTTACCAACACAACGCTCAGGACCATATAGAGAAAAGGCGTGGTCATAGGAGCTTACGGTACTCCGCTTTTCCACCCGATTCAACTGTTACCATTCAGTAACTCCTAAAAAATTTCAGACACTCCCTTGATACTTGTTCCACATCCTTCCCATGATGAATCGTCTTTACCAAAGCAAAAAGGAGCTGGGCATGATTCTTGTCATCGGCGGCACGGGAATGGTGGGAAAGGAAGTTGTCAAGCAACTCTCGCAAAAGAAGGCCAAGGCGCGGATTTTGGTTCGCAACGCGCAAAAGGAAGCCGATATCAAAAACCTTGGATTTGAAACGGCTCAAGGCGACATCAACCAAATCGAAACCATTGAGGCAGCCTTGAAGGGAGTAGAGAAACTTTTTCTCCTGACTCCGGCGTCCCCCAACCAATCGGCGCTGGAAATCAAGGTCATCGACGCTGCGAAAAAGTCCGGAGTCAAGCAGGTGATCCTCCTTTCGGCTTTAGGCGTGAGCGTTGATTCCCCGATTGCCTTGTCCCGCAACCATGCCAAGACAGAGGAATACCTGAAAAAGTCAGGCATCGCCTGGACAATCCTCCAACCCCACTCCTTTATGCAAAACCTTTTGAACCAGGCCGGAGGAGTCAAGTCTCAAGGCGCCATTTACGGAAACTTTAAGGACGGTAAAGTCGCCATGGTGGACGCCCGCGATATCGCGACGGTGGCCGTGGCGGCTTTGACCGAACCGGGACATGAAGGTCAATCCTATGTCATTACCGGCGGTGAGGCGTTGAATTACGCCCAGGTGGCGGATAAGCTTTCGGCGGTCACGGGGAAAAAAGTGAATTATGTGGATGTTCCCTCTGCCGGCCTCGTCAAATCCATGACCTCCATGGGGGTGCCCGATTGGCTGGCGGGCGACTTGGCCAAATTAGGTGAAGTTTTCGCGTCTGGGCACGGCGCGGCCACTACCGATGTGGTGGAAAAAGTGGCGAAGAAAAAGCCCAATACCGTGGACCAGTTTTTGAAGGATCATGCCCCGGCGTTCAAGTCTTAAAGCCGGAACATGTTGTTCCTATTGGACTTTGGGTTCGTTCTTCCTATTGTGATGAAAATAAGGAGAAACCCATGAAACATCCTCAATTTTTATCGAACGAGAATATTCAGGTCCGGCAAAGCCTGCCGCAGGATATGGTTCCCTATGACAACGAAGGACTCTTGGACGCTTATTCCAGCGCGGTTATTTACGCGTCGCAGAAAGTGTCCCCTTCGGTGGTAAATATCGACGTTTTTCAGAAGGGGGGTCGGTGGCGACCTTCCGACAGCGCCCTCCATAAAGCTGGAAGCGGATCGGGATTCTTTTTTACTCCCGATGGTTTTATTTTGACCAACAGCCACGTGGTACATGGAGCCCAGGATATTGAGGTCACTTTACTGGACGGCCAGTCACACCATGGCCGCCTGATCGGCGAGGACCCGGATTCGGACCTAGCCGTCATCCGCGTGGATGACACAACGGGTTTCCGGCCAGCCGTCCTGGGATCCTCGTCAGCGCTCAGGCCAGGGCAGTTGGTGGTGGCCATCGGAAGTCCCCTGGGGTTCCAAACGACGGTGACGGCGGGCGTGGTTTCCGCCCTCGGGCGTTCCCTCAGGTCTCAATCGGGACGGCTCATCGACAACATTATTCAGACCGATGCGGCCTTGAATCCCGGTAATTCGGGCGGCCCCTTGGTCAATTCCCGCGGGGAAGTGGTTGGGGTGAATACCGCCACCATACCCTCGGCCCAAGGGCTTTGCTTTGCTATCGCCATCGACACGGCCAAAAGGGTGGCTATGCAGATCATGAAATACGGCAAAGTCCGCAGGAGCTTCATCGGCATCGGCGGCCAAAACATCGATATACCCCGAAAGATCGTCCGCCATTTCGGCCTGTCGGCCGAAAAAGGCGTGTTGATCGTGGCGGTGGAGGAAAATAGCCCCGCCCAAAGAGCCGGATTAGTGGAAAGGGATGTCATCGTAGAGTTCGAGGGAAATCCGGTTGAAAGTATGGACGACTTGCACCGGTTCCTGAGCGATGAATCACTGGGATCTATATCCGTCTTATCCGTCATCCGTAAATCGATCAAGCTCGACTTGAAGGTTATTCCCGAAGAATCCCATCGGACAAACCAACCCTGAATCGCCTTTGAGGCGAAACTAAGTTGGTTGATTGATAAAAATAAAAATATTTTCAGCGATGGAATGATCTAAAAAAATATAAAATCGTTTCAAACTATTTTTTTTACCGATTTTTTACTTTTTCTCTTCTTTCTCATGAAATAATATTCCACACCTATTAGCTCCTGATGTTTTTTCTGGGTTCCAAAATATTATCTTTTTAAAACGGATGCCGCCAATGAAAGACCAAGATTCCTACCTCGAACAAAGAACCCATGTCCGTGTCCGCGTAAGGCTCCCCGTCCAATACCGCTTACTCGACAACCCAAAGGAAGAGGAAAAATTCCGGGGTAAGGTCGCCCTGGCGAAGGACCTTAGTCTGGAGGGCATGTATATTAAAATCGCCAGGGATAGCGATGTGAAAATCGGGGAAATCATCCGTCTAGATATTTCACTCACCAAAACCCTTCGGCACTTGTTCGCATTCGGTGAAGTTGTTTGGATGAATGAAATCGGGGTCGGTCTTCACTTGATGCTGATGCCCGATGAAGACAAGGAATCCTTGAAAACCTACCTGGCCCAGGCGGTTTAACTCCGGCTTCAAAACCCGGATGAGGTTTTGAAAGAAAAACCCCAAGGGGTTATCCCAGGGAAAGCGCCTCAGCCTTGACTGGTTTGGCGGAATTTTCCTTGGAAACCACGTGGCGTTCAATTTCGGTTCCAACTTCGGCGATGGTTTTCAGGATGGGGTTCAGTCTATGTCCTAACCCAGTCAGGGCGTATTCGACCGTCGGAGGTGAGGTATGTTTGACTTCCCGGGTAACGACTCCCCTCTTTTCCAATTCTTTTAACCGGGTGGTTAAAACCTTCGCGGAAATATTCCCCAGGTCCCTTTTGAGGTCGCCGAAACGCCGGGTTTCTGTCCGCAAATACCATAGAATTTGGGGCGTCCAAGCTCCTGCTAACAATTTGAGACTGGCCTCCAACGGACATCCCACCGGTGGGGGGCCGGATTTATTGGCGCGATGGCGGATCATAACTTTCCTTTCGCTATAAACGTCCAAAGGATGCAGTGGATAGCGGTAACGTCGCTTGGTAGTTACCTTCGGGTACCTACTTTCTTTTAGTAAGCACATTCGTATATATAAAACCAAGCCGGATTTAAATCAAGAAAGGATTTAGAAAAATGAAAAAATATTTTTTGTTGTTCGCTTCTTTTGCCTTTTTAGCTGTTGCTTCTGTTAACGCCACCGAATATGGATTTGATAAGGCCCATTCCCACATCGGGTTTTCGGTAACCCACATCCTTAGCAAGGTTCCGGGAGAGTTCAAAGATTACGACGGAAGCTTTAGCTTCGATCCCGCCAATCCCGAATCCGGAAAGATTAAGGTCACGATTCAAGCCGCCAGCATCAGCACAGATAACGAGATGCGCGATCACCATCTGCAGTCTGCGGATTTTTTCGACGCTGAAAAATTTCCCACTCTTACCTTTAAGAGCACCGGTGTTAGCAAGGGCGATAGCGACAATAAATATAAAGTCGTCGGCGATCTGACGATCCACGGCGTGACCAAATCCGTGACCCTGGATGTGAATTACCTGGGCGCGGATACCATGCCCATGGGCAAGGATGGAAAAATGGTGGCCAAGATCGTTGGTTTTTCAGCCACCACGACCATTGACCGCCGGGATTACGGGCTGGTTTGGAACAAGACCCTGGCCAGCGGCAACCTGATGGTAAGTAACGACGTAAATATCAGCCTGGACATCGCCGGCATGGACAAACATAGCCTGGAAGCGATGAAAAAAATGATGGATAAAATGAAGAAAGCCCCGCCGGCCGCCACTCCCGCGAATTAACCGCTATTTCCCAAGGGCCGGAGCCTCCAGGCTTCGGCCTTTTTTATTTTCCTTCTTTTCGTTTCTTAAAATTTGATGTGAAAGGTAAAATATATTCGGGTGAGTCAAAGGAGGCGGTAATGTCGGATGCCAATTATGAGCCTAATGATGAAGTATTTAATCTTTTGACCCGAAAAGTGGGAACCGTCTTAAATGTCAAGGAAGTCAATTCTTCCCTTTCAAACCACAAAAAATACGTCCGAGTTTTCATCAAGTCGGATATGCCTGATGAGATCTGGGCCGCCGACGAGATTGCCCTTTGGGTGCGCCCGAAGAAAATGATGACGTAATACCCATTCAATTATTACAAACTATGAAAAAATCCTATTTTCCGAATCCTTTTTTAAGTTCCTCAAAGAACTTAAGTCGAACAACAACCGTCCTTGGTTCCAGGCCAATAAGGAACGGTACGAAAAGACCGTGCGTAATCCCCTCTTGGATTTCATCGGTGAGTTGGGTCCGCCTTTAAGAAAAATAAGCAAACACCTAATCGTGGATAACAGCCCCATGGGAGGTTCCATGTTTCGCATTTACCGGGACACCCGTTTCTCCAAGGACAAGACCCCCTATAAAACCGCAGCCTCCGCCCACTTCCGAACTTCCCGCAGCAAGGACGTGCATTCTCCGGGCTATTACATCCATTTGGCGCCCGGGGAGGTTTTCAGCGGCGGCGGCATCTGGCATCCCGAGGCTCCGGTGCTGGCTCAAATCCGGGACTACTTGGCCCATCATTCCTCTGCCTGGAAGGCGGTCCTGAAAGACAAAAATTTTAAAAAACATTGCACCTTAGAAGGGGAAAAGCTCCAGCGTCCCCCTAAGGGTTTTGATCCCAACCACGAACTCATCGAAGATCTGAAATACAAAGACTTCACCTTTTTTGCCCAGTTCAGCGAAAAAGAAGCCTGTTCCCCCAATTTCATGGACCGCTTTGTCGAGGCCTGCGCCGCCGGCGCGCCCCTGATGGAATTCCTTTCCAAAGCCTTGATGCTGGAATGGTAAAAGGCCGTCATCTTCCCGAAGCTTTCCTCGAAAAACTCCGCCAGCTGATACCCGCTCATCAATGGGAAAAAACCCTTAAAACATTTTCGATTGAAAAACCCGCCACTTTTAGGGTGAACAACCTTAAAAAAAAATTTTCCTCGCTGAAAGGAACCTTGGAACCCCAAGGCTTTAAAGTCGAAAATGTGCCCTGGTACAAGGATGCTTTTATCCTTCGCAAGGGCAAACAAAAGGACCTGGAGAAGACTAATCTTTACCTCCAGGGAGAAATTTATGTGCAGGGCCTTTCCAGCATGATTCCTCCTTTGGTCCTGGACCCCCAGCCCGGCGACATCGTCTTGGATCTGACCGCCGCTCCCGGAAGCAAGACCACCCAGCTATCTGTCCTTATGAATAACCAAGGCCGCATACTCGCCAATGACAACAATCCCATCCGCTTGGAGAAGCTCAAAGCCAATGCCCAAACCCAGGGGGCTTCCATCGTGGAAACCTTACCCGCGGATGACGGGGGAATGGTATGGAAGGACAACTTCGAGAAATTTGACCGGGTGCTTCTGGATGCGCCTTGTAGTTCAGAGGGCCGATTTCAACTGGAAATACCTTCTACCTATGGCTATTGGAAAGAAGACACCAATCGAAAAATGGCCAAGAATCAGCGTCGGCTTTTCAAGTCCGCTTTTCTTTCTTTGAAGCCGGGAGGAAGCATGGTTTATTCCACCTGCACCTTTGCCCCCGAGGAAAACGAGATGGTTCTCAATTGGGCCATTGAAACTTACGGGGATGCCCTTCAATTGGAAGAGGTTGTCCAACCCCTTCCCTCTTATACTCACGGTCTGACAATTTGGGGAGATTTGAAATTCGATCCGGCGGTGATAAAGTCCATCCGGGTTTTGCCCACGCCGGATATTGAGGGTTTTTTCGTGGCTCGTCTCAAGAAAACAAAATCGGTTGCGCCCCCTGAACCCTTCGTGCCAACCAAGGAATTAAAATAAAGAGAATGGTGAGGAGTTAACGATGTCCCGCGACCTTCGATGCAAAAATTTCGACGAAATCCGAAAAGATTTGGACCATCTTGATAAAGGGCCCGTGGAAACCATCGGCAAATGGTCCCATTTCCAGATAATCGAACACTTGACTAAGGCCGTGAACGGGAGCATCAAAGGGATCAAACGGGATATGCCTTCTTGGAAAAAACATATCCGGGGGCCATTGCTTTACCAGTTTTTCGCGCTCAGGGGTTATATTCCGGCCGGCATTCAAGGGCCCCCCCGCGGAACGCATTGAGGGGAATGTATTGGAGGCGCTTACCCAATTCCGAAAAGCCCTGGAAGCTTTCGAGAAATACAACGGGCCCTATAGCGATCATCCCATCATGGGTTCTCTCAACAAAAGACAATGGGAGGTTTTCCATGCCATGCACTACGCGAACCATATGAGACACGCCAAACCAAAAGAATAACGCCGATTAGGAAGTTTTTCTTCTAAGTATTTCCCACAATTCTTTACGTCCAAAAAGCCCCTTGGGCCTCAAGAGCATCATGAGAATAAGCGCCAAGGAATAGATCACCATGCGCAGGTCCACGTGGGTGATATCCTGAAGGGGCCGCAAAGCCTCGGGAAGAAGCGTCAGCACAAAAGCCGCGATAATGGACCCGGATACAGAGCCCATGCCACCCAAGACCACCATGATCACGATTTCCACCGATTTCATGAAATCAAAAGAACTGGGATTGATATAGGAAAGGTAATGGGCGAAAAGCCCCCCCGCCACGCCCGCCCCAGCCGCCGAAACCACGAAAACCTGCACCTTATAAAAAGTCGTATCCACTCCCATGGCTTCCGCGGCGATTTCGTTTTCACGGATGGAAAGCAGGGCCCGGCCATGGGAAGACAGAGTAAACCGGTGGGTCAAAAGCACACCCAGAACCAAAATAAAAACAACCAGGAACGGCGTGGAGGTGGTGGGTATGCCGATAAATCCCCTTGCCCCTCCCACCTTTTGAATATTTAGGATGATAACCCGAATGATTTCGCCGAATCCCAGGGTAGCGATGGCTAGGTAATCCCCTTTCAATCGAAGGGAAGGCAACCCCACCAAGTAACCCGCGATGGCGCTGACGAATGCCGCCGCTGCCAATGAAATAAGAAGGGAAAGCTGGTCGCCCACGACTGTGCCGTGAAGGGCCGGGAAAAAAAATACATCCACCGACGCCGCAGTATAAGCTCCCACCGCCATGAAACCCGCGTGGCCCAGGGAGAATTGCCCCGAAAGCCCATTCACTAGATTCAACGACACCGCAAGAATGGCGTTGATACAACCATACATGAACAACTGCGTGAAATAATCCGGCATCACCATCGACAAACCTTGAGAGAGAGCCGAAACTCCAAGAAGGATGAATAAAGAGGTAATGTTGGATTTCATACTTTCTCCGGCTGGAATTTGCCAAACAGGCCGGCGGGTTTGAAAATGAGAATCAGGATAAGGATGGCAAATGCCAGCGCGTCCCGGTATGTGGAAGAACCATAACCCACCACCATAGCCTCGGAAATTCCCATCAAGAAACCGCCCACCACCGCGCCCCGAATGCTTCCAATGCCACCTAAAACTGCCGCCACGAAAGCCTTCAGTCCGATCATAATACCCATCAAGGGGTCCACCCGGGGATAGGAGACGCAAATCAGGATGCCCGCCGCCGCCGCCAGGGCTGAGCCGATAATGAAAGTGACCGTGATAATCGTGTCCGTTGGAATCCCCACCAGGGATGCCGTCTCATGTGAATAAGAAACCGCCCGCATGGCCCGCCCCAGCTTTGTTTTCTGCACGATCCATTCCAGGACAAACATCAGAAAAAGCGAAGTCCCGAAGACCGTGACTTGCTGGTTGGTGATAGCCACTTGCCCAGCCTGAAGCAGAGTGATGCTGGGCAGAATGTCCGGAAAAACACGGGGCGTCGCCCCAAACACCACCTGGCCCAGATTTTCCAAAAGCAGCGAAATACCCACTGCGGTAATCAATAAATTTAAACGAGGCACGTTTCTTAAGGGGCGGTAGGCGAAACGCTCGATGAGGAAACCCAAAAAAGCCGAGGCTAGCATGGCCGCTGCCAGTACGACAAGGAAACTCAGCAAGGTCGGATGGTCGGATGAGTGCAGCGCAAGAGCGGTAAAGAGCCCAGCATAAGCTCCCACCATGACCACATCCCCATGGGCAAAGTTAATCAGACGCAGGATGCCATAAACCATGGTATAACCCAAGGCTATCAGGGCGTAGATGGACCCCAGGGCGGTGCCGTTCAAAAGCAGTTGCAGAAAGCCTTCCATCCAAACTTCCTAATAATGAATTTTCGGAAAATCTCCGCTGTTAAGGGCAAAAAAATCCGTGAAATTAATTTGATCTATAACGCATTAATTTGTCCAAAGCGATTTTACTCGCCGTTCCACCCCCGCCAAACATAAAAACCTTCACTTCCCCGGCTCAAACCCTTGACAAAAACCCACTTTAAATTGAATAGTACGTAGCTTTACAATCTGGAGGATCTCTTGGCCACCCGTCGAACCGTTTTTATCTTCAACCTGGTCTTAAGCCTTTTTTTCCTGATGAACGCCCTTTCCATTTGGGCCGGCCTGAACATTTATCCTGCGGGGACCCATTTCCTGATGCTGGGAGCGGTCCTGGGCAACCTGCTTTGGCTGCTGCTGCCGCTCATCCTGAAACGACACTCTTCCCCCTTCTTCCGGCTTTCCCGGGCCCTCCTGGGGCCCCTTTGGGTTTATTGGAATTTTTTGATCTTCCTTTATTCCGCTTTCGTCCTTCTCTTGGGGCTGGTTTGGGCGGCGCTCTTCGGCTGGCGATGGATCCCCTTTGTGCAATTCGCTCACTTTCCCTCCAACATCTTCCTGGGAATCATCGCTTTCATTACCGTGGTGGGCTTCTTCCAGGCCCTCTTCACCGTGAAACTGGAAAAAGTCTCCATCCGCATCAAGAACCTCCCCCCGGAGTTTGCCGGCTATAAAATTGCTATGGTTTCCGACCTGCATGTGGGTCTTTTCACCCGCCTCTCCCGGCTCCAACAATTCGCCCGGGTGGCTCAGGAAGCCAACCCCGACCTTTTCGTGGTTTGCGGCGACATTACTGATGACGACCCCCAATACCTTCCCAAGTTCCTCAAAAGCCTTGAGACCTTGGAGCCCTACCTGCCCGCAGTGGGGGTGTTGGGAAATCACGACGTTTACGCCAATCCGGAAAAAACGCTGCTCGTGCTGGCGGACAGCCGCCTGCAAATGCTCGTGAACGAGGGGATGATCATTCAAAGGGGAGAAGCCCGACTCTGGCTGGCGGGAGTCGGTGATCAGGGTGCTCGGCGTTTCGGCCAATGGGGTTCGGTTGCCCCCGATTTCGACAAGGCCTTGGAAGGCAAACCGGAAGGGACTTCCACGGTTCTTTTAGCCCATCAGCCCCAGGGCTTCAAGGATGCGTTCGAACGCAAAGTCGAGTTAACCTTGAGTGGCCACACTCATGGGGGCCAGGTAGGGTTCAAAGTCTTGAATTGGTCCCTGGCCAAGCTGTTCATGAAATACCATATGGGGATTTTTAAGGAAGGAGAAAGCCAGCTTTACGTGACGCCCGGGACCGGCTTTTGGGTCCTGCCGGTCCGGTTCGGTCTCTCACCGGAAATCAGCCTCATCGAACTCCAACCAGCCTAAACATCCTTCAACCGGCCGTCGCCACTTAGGGGTTCACTGAAGTGACAAAAGAGGATTTGCCGCCTGAAATTTTCAACACCACCGCCGATTTCACGGCGTCCCGGTCCGCATTCAGGCTGATGGATCCAGTCACCCCGGCGTAGTTCTTGGTGGCTGCGATGGCGTCACGAATGTCAACGGTATTCAGCGATTTGGCGTTTTTCAAGGCGGCTACCAGCACTCCGGCAGCATCATAGCCAAGGGTCGCAAGACCGTCCGGCACTTGTCCGAACTTAGCCTGGTACTTTTTCACGTAATCCTGCACCTTGGGATCGGTGGAATCAGAAGAGTAGTGGGTTGAAAAGTAGCAGCCATCCAAAGCGGCCCCTCCTATTTCATAGAGCTTGGAAGATTCCCACCCGTCGCCTCCCAGAAGGGCGACCTTGATGCCCAATTCTCTCGCTTGTTTGGCGATCAACCCCACTTCGCCATAATAACCAGGCACGAAAATCACGTCAGGCTTTTGCTCTCTGATATTAGTCAATTGGGATTTGAAGTCCACGTCCCCCGCTACGTAACTCTGGTCGACCAGGATCGTCCCCCCTTTTTCCTTGAAGCGCTTGATGAAGTAATCCGCTAGGCCCATGCTATAGTCGCTCTTTTGGTCCCGCAGGATGGCCGCGGTCTTGGCATGCAGGGTGCCCATGGCAAAATCCGCCATGACCTGGCCTTGGAAAGGATCTATGAAACAAACGCGGAAAATATAATCTCCCACTTGGGTCACCTTGGGGTTGGTGGAGGAGGGGGAGATCATGGGGGTCTTATGCTCCTGGCAAATGGGTGCCGCCGCCAGGGAAAGGGAACTGGCCACCTCACCCATAATTACTTGGGCCTTTTCTTGAGTGATCAGCTTGGTCACCACGACCGCCGCTTCCTCCGGCTTTCCCTGGTCGTCCAGAGCAATCACCTTGAGGGTTTTGCCGTTCACACCCCCCGCCGCGTTCACTTCGTCCACTGCCAATTGGATGCCATTCTGTGTGGAAATCCCGAAGGTCGCCTGGGCCCCGGTGAGGGAACCGAATTCTCCAATTCGGATTTCGTTGGGGTTCAACTTGGGCCCGCAAGACAGGCTCAAAACCAAAACCGCTAATGCCGTTGCCAGCCAGAACCGTTGTTGCATGAAACACCTCTTCCAATTTATTTATTAGGTTGTTGCATATATTTAAAGAAGGGTCTTGTTCAGTGAATTGGAGTTAGGATAGCAATATTCCAGGGGCCGTCAAGAATCGTCAAAAAGTTTGGCTTATACTCGGGCAGATTGAGATAGGTACCCGGGGAAGTTTTCTTTTTCCCCTTTCTTCCTGGCGGCCCTCTGCCCCGTCAGTAATAAAACCCTGTTTCAATACCCGAGCCTATCACGGAAGAAGCGTTAGCGCCCGAAAAGGCCGGTTCAATCAGCTGCATCAACAGAAGAACCACCAAGTCATTCCCAGCGCCCGCCGGATCATTGGGGAAACTGGAGGTCGGGATGAGATAGGGGGACGTAATAGGGGGGACAGGCCCGACTTGAAAGGTGTCTTTTCCCTCCACCTCAACCAGGTTTTCATTTCCACCAACGGTATAGGTGGCGGTTACTCCTCCGGAGCCCGTGCTGAGATTACCGGACGCATTGGAGGCCGTGAAACTCGACGTATAGGTGATTCCCCCCGTCAGCACTGAAACGGTACATAACTGGCCGGGCGTATAAGCCGTGCTGTTGTAATATTGCCCGCCCGTAATATTCGAGATTCCCATGTTCGCAGGGGGATTGGGGGACCCGACCCCTACGCAGGTCACGGGAATAGAGCCGCTGACGGTAGTCAGGGTGACGGCGGCCGTGGTGACGGGATTTCCGAGGTTGTCCTCGATAAAGGCCGAGACGTAACTGTTGGTGGAAACGCCGGTGATGCTGACATTGAGAAAATAAACCTCGATCAGGGGCCCGTTGGGGTTCGTTCCAATAGAAGAGGTCGGTGTGGGTGTGGGGCCGGAGGAGGGACTGGCCGGAAGGGAATATTTTTTGGAACAATCAATGTTCAAAATCACAAGGGCCGGGACCAGCAATAGCGTTCCCGCGGCGGTGAAAAACTTTTTCACGTTCATGGCTCTTCCTTGTGAGAACTCTGAAGATAGTATATCAAAAGCGCGGAATGTCTTTAAAAAGCCCTATTGGGGGGCCTGTCGCCGGGGGAGGATTCCCCTCTCTGTAAGTTTTATGTACCCATTCGATGATTTTATGACTTATCCGGATAATGAAGGTCGAATTTGGAACTCTATTTTAACCTGAAAAATTCAATCATTTTGGGTTTGGGAATTGGCATTCAAAATGCATTGCAACAGTCATATATGTTTAAACTTATTTAGAACGAAGGTATGACTCTATGAAAACTATATATCGATTTGGAATATTCGCGGCCCTGTCAGGTTTGATGGTTGTACCCCTTGCTTGTACCAAGGGGTACGATCTTTCTCCCGCCGCGCCCGTCGCCACCTCAAACCCGGAATCCTCCCCGACTTCTGGGAGTGTTTTGACCATTACACCCACCACGATCTCCCCTCAACCGGCAACCCCAACTCCCATATCAACTCCCCTGGGAACACCGACACCTACTCCCAATAACCCGCCCCCGTCGACGGCCACCTCTATCCCCGTCAACAGCCCATTACCGACGAACACTTCGACCAGCCTTCCCGCTAACACCGCATCCTTCACGTTTACGGTAACAAATACACCCGCGATTCCCCTCAATACCAGTACCCCTGCCCTTACCGCTACAAATACTTCCACGAGCCTTCCCGTCAATACCCCCTCCTACACCTATACGGTAACGGATATTTCCACCGCAACCTTTACCGCCACCTCGACAAATACGACCCAGGTTGTTTCAACTTCCACACCCGATGGGACCGAATCCAAAACCGATACTCCCACCCATACCCCGACCGACACTCGAACCTCAACCGACACACCCACCGTAACACACACCCCCACGAATACCTTCACGCCGACCCCCATCCCTCCGGGAACGATCATGACAGGGACCACCACCAATATCAGCTCTATTCTCGCCAATGCCCAGGCGCCGGTGATGCTGGAATTCTGGGCGTCCTGGTGCGCAACCTGTACTTTATATACTCCGGTAGTCGAGCAATTCGCGAAGGATTACGCGGGTCAGGTGATCGTCGTCAGGGTGGACTGCACCTCTTATTCGACCCTCGAAGGTGAATTTTGTACGCCTATCGCCGCCAACACCTATGGTGTTCCGGATACGGTTTTCATTCTGAATGGGGTCAAGATGGATGAAAACGTGGGTTATCAGACCGAGTCCGACTTGGCGGATACTTTAGACAGTCTTTAACCCTCTAAAAGAAACCCTGAGACCTGGCTTTTTTCCCTGAGGGAAAAAGTATGCCTGTCCCTTCAAGAAGTTAAGGGGAAAACCCGCAACCAATTGATGAGGGCCAACATGGATCGACCCTTGGGTCATAAAGCAAGCGATTGACCATTATTTAATAGGCAAAAGAAGGAGAAAGATGCGGAGAGAAATCTTTGAGGTGGAAAGCATCTAAAATGTTTTGCGTTGGCCAAACCCTTTATTCCGACGTGTACTTCCGGACGCCGGAAGAATAGGAAAGGGTCATTACAGCTTCCTCATCCCCGGTATTCTTGATCTGATGGACGACCTTCAGTGGGATCGTCAGGGCGTCCCCCGCCTCCATGGCCAATTCCGTGCCGCCCAGTTTAACCCGGACGCTTCCCCGGAGCAGGAAGATAACTTCATCGGCGTTCGAATGACTGTGCAAGGTATTGGTGAAGCCTGGGTAAAGAATCAAGCGACCAACGGTCACAGAGCTTCCGGAGAGGGGCTGGTTGGCCATCCAGGCGATAGTCCCCCATGGTTCGACGGTCTTGTTTTTTTCCGAATCGCGCGCGATCACGAGCCCGCTCATAGTAAAGCCGCCTTTTTCGGGGCATCGGTCCCTGCCGTGGGAAAGCCGGCTTCGTTCCATCCCTTCATACCACTGAGGTAGACTTCGGCTTTGAAACCCCTTTTCTGCAGGGCACTAGAAGCAATGATGGCGGCGTGGCTGGTAATGTTGGATCCGTAAATGATGAAAAATCTTTTTTTCCCGTATAGTTTTTCCACAGCCTCGGCAAAAGCGCCAGGGTCATGTGTCAATGGGAGGTTGCGGGAACCTTCGATATGAAGCTTTTCGAACTCCACTTCCGGAAGAACGTTCAAAACCATCACGTGGTCTTGTTTCAACGATTCCAGTACCGTTTCTTTTGAGAGTGACATCGTCGCCTGCTTTCTTATTTATTCCGGAAATAAACCCCGGACTTTCACTTCGGTTTCATCCCATGTAATGAGGCGTTTGATTTTTAAAGGCGCAAGAAAAACTCGCCGAATAAATCTCTTACGAAATAAGGTTCATCTCGTTAGTCTTATTCAAAATGAACCAATATTTCTTTTTCAAGTCCCAGTTGAACTCGACGGATTCCTTGCGGGAAAATCAACCTCGCCGGGGAACGAAGAAACCGACAATTAAAAAAACGAGGGCGATCAACAGGAGAATATGGATGTAACCGCCCAGTGTGTAGGAACTAATCAGTCCCAAAAGCCAAAGAATCAACAAAAGTGCCGCAATTGTGAAAAACATTTTGCACCGTCTTTCTCTGGATGAAAATCAGGCCCTCCGGCCTTGAAAAAAGCCAAAAATTAAAACAATGAGGGCGATCACCAAAAGTACATGGATATAGCCGCCGAAGGTGTAGGAACTCACGAAACCTAAAAGCCAAAGAACAACCAAGACTGCCGCGATCGTAAACAACATTTTGAACATCCTTTCTTATTCACTGCTCAAAAGTAGTAATGCGCTCCCAATTCACCATAAACATCGAACGACGTAAGACCGTCGCTGAAAAACCAAAGGGTCGGCACGGCTTGCAAATAAATGTCTATCGGCACGTTCCGCTTATCGAAAATGTAGGAGATTCCCAACGGAACGCGGGCCGCGATTTGCACTGTATCTTGAAGCAACAGGTCGCCACCAACTCCGATATAAAGCGGCATCTCCCCCTCGGTGTCCCGCATCTGGATGATGTCGAAATTGTGCCATAAATAATCTAGTTGCAAGAGAACATCACCCGCGGAGTCGAATTTCACCGCCGGTTGGAAAGCGTTGACTCGATCCATCCAGATCTTGCCGGTAATGCCCCAGTCGCCTGGATCACCTACCTCTAACCCCAAACCAAAATTACCCCCATAATTGGAAGGGTGATAATCCGAGTCAGCTCGCACGCATACCGGAAACAAAAGAACTCCTGCCATCATCAAGCCAACTGTCAAAACTTTTTTCAAATCCGAAAACATAGCTTCCTCTTTTCTTTAACGAACTGTTTTAAAAAACAACTTAATTGAACTCGGTTAACTCAACAATCGAATCAACCGCCTATCTACTTTTTCTCTTTCCTTGGTTGAAAACCCTGTTGCGTCAAAACTTGGGTACCACCTTCATTCAAATCTCCAAAAACACCGATATTAAGCTTATTCCGTCGCCTAATCCGTGATTAATCATTTTGCACGGTGGCAGGATATTCCTTACCTTCAAAACGCCTCACAATGAGCACGGTGGCGGCCTTATTGCCGTCAACAGTCTTTGGAGTCACTTGAAAGGCATAAATGAAATCACCATCCATCACTGGGACTCGTCCCGTTTCATCACTGGTTCCTTCGCTTAAAAAATCTGATCCGTTCAAGTCACCATCATCCGTTTTGGACCAATAAATGTAGGATTTAACCTGGACCCCCACAAGAGGCCTGCCCTTCCCATCCGAAAGCTTCAAAAACCGGTCGGTAGCCCTTCGAAGAGTCACCGTGAAAGAAACCGTCTGCCCTCGCGAGATCGCTATTGTTTTGCCGTATGGAAAGGAAATGATAACGTCTTTTCCCAGACCGTCCGCTTCGGTTCCGATCCAGTGAATCGGGTCCGAGCAAATTGAGGCGTAACCCGGGGCTTTCAGAAATACATAGGCTCGGTCCATATTTTTAAAGCGGCTAATGCCCCCGGGCCAGTTGGCTTTCAACCAGGAAGGGTCCAATGGAAGATCCAACCCGTGGTTGGTAATTTCCAATGGCAATTTATCGACATAACTTCCGGCCACTAAAACCAAGGTCGCGCGGGTCACTTCGACCGGCTGACCCTGATCATTTTGGAAATTCAGGTGAATAAGGGTGGGTTCGGCGGAAAGAACTTTCGTTCCAACCATGAAGGAAAAAGCAAAGAGAAGCAAACAGGCTCCCGTGAATTTGAGGACACTAAAAACCATCGATTTCATAATTTCTCCCGTAGCGATTGATGACGACTCGGAACACCTGTGATTAGGGATTACACTCTTTACCACTAGGTCTTCATGATGTGCTTGCCGATGGTCCTGTTCTTAACCATCCCCTTGCCTCCATGTCGTTTCGCGGCTCTTTTTTTCGCGGCCACCATCCTCGCGCCCCTAGTTCTTTTTGCCATTTTAGTTTTCCTTATCCGAAGAGAATTGATACGCAGGAAGAAAGTTAGAGCAAGTATCATGCCCACCTTATGGAGGATTCGGGCGCCAAAAAGGCTCGCCCGTATGAAAAATATTTTTCGAGTGTATTTTGAAAAAAACAGGAAATCGGTACGAGTGGCAAAATGATTTGAAGGCCTATCATTTTGAGCTGTCGTTGTTTTATCACACCCCATTCACAAAGTGAGTGGTCCCCGATGAGAGATTTTGTTCCACCGTTTCTATTACCCAACATTAGTCTTACTATTATAAGTTCATCGATGAAAAAGATTTTTCTCTACACCATTATCGGCTTACTACTGGGCTTGTGGGCTCCCTTGAGTGGGCTGCTCCTTCTTTGGTTTTCCCCTCATCACGCACTGGAGCTCCCCGACTTCATCGCCAAAGCGTTGCAGAGACATTTGCTTTTCTTCATTTTTATCCTTTCCGCTGCCAGCCTGTTTTTTTCTACTTTCGGTTTTTTTCTGGGCCGCCGCACCGATTCCATGACGAGTAAAAACCGGCGCTTAACCCGGGAACTCTCCACCGACCCTCTCACCGGCTTGGGAAACCACCGGTTCCTGCACGAAAAATTCAAGATTGAATTCCGTAAACACTGCACCAACCATCAGCCGATCTCCTGCCTGATGATGGATTTGGATCATTTCAAAAGAATCAACGACGCTTGCGGGCATCCTTATGGAAATCATGTCTTGGAGTGTTTCGCCGCCCTACTGAAAAAATGCATCCGTGCGCGGGACTTGGCGGTCCGCTATGGAGGCGAGGAGTTTCTGGTGATTCTTCCCGATTGCAACAAAGAAGAGGTGCGGAAAGTGGCGGAACGCATCCGCAAGAAGACGCAAGGACAAGTTTTCATCTGCCGCCAGAGGCGTTTCCCACTAACGGTTAGCCTGGGAGCCGCGACCAATTACGAGAGCTCAGGCTTCAATTACCGGCAACTAATTGCCTTGTCGGACCGGGCCCTTTATGACGCCAAGGCAAAAGGCCGAAACCAACTCATTCAAACAACCCATCCAATGGCGAAAAAATATACCGTGAAAAGCCTTCGTGGCTAGACTGGTTC
The DNA here is from genome assembly GCA_963843375.1 of uncultured Pseudomonadota bacterium. Lineage (GTDB taxonomy): Bacteria > Oederibacteriota > Muellerivitia > Muellerivitales > Muellerivitaceae > CAWJKT01. Next base: position 380,332 of record CAWJKT010000011.1, on the reverse strand, counting down.
TCACCTTTATTACAAAATCGACGGGTTACCGGATCTGATCATAATTTTAATAACTGCAAAATATCGGTTACGTCGTAGTTGATCATGGTCATAAATTGAAATTTAGACAGGGTCAGGTTGTAGGCCAAGACTTCAGTGACCGATAATGTCGACAAAGGGATAAAATGGCTCGTTTTCGGAAAACCCATCCCGAGACCCACTAATCCGATGGCCGAAGTGGGGTTGGTTGTATTCACATCCAGTAAATTCACAATGAGGAGCCTCGCGTTGGGGTCAAAAATATCATTGGGGGTCCAATTCAAACCCAGGTAAAGTCCCGTGGCATTTCCGCCAAAACCATTCGTGTCGGGATTGTAGGCTAAGATGGGCCCCCCCGCCGTGAGAAACCAATTATCAGATGGGCCTGTAATGATAGTCGCCACATCCTCCAGGTTCCCGTTTTGGTCCTGAAACGACAGGCTTACGATGGCGTTATCAAACTTCAATTTATATCTTTGCCGATAATAATAATAAATATTTTTGGGTGGAAGTTTTTCCTCCGGACCCAGCGGGAGCGTCGCCGCCTTGAAAGTAACCCCAAAAACAGAAGAAGCCTTCGCGTCACGGCCCGATTCCAAAGAGGTTGGTCTTTGTTGTTCATTAAGGAGGAATCGCGCCGTTTTCACGATGGATAATGTAATCGGTTGGCTCGTTGTCGTCACGGGGCTGGTGGCCTGGGAAAAGTTTGAGGTGACAAAGTTAATGGGATCGGTAACCCATTGTAGCGGAGCGATCGCGGTGGCGGTCGCCTGCTCAAAGGTGTCCATCCGGACCGAAGTGACGATATAAACATCCACCTCGTCATTTTTCCTGATCTTAAAACGGATGGCGACTTTAGGAATTTTTAATCCTGTTCGGGCGAGATTGGAAAAATCGGCCTTGGATATTTCACCGTTCTCAGAAAATCGAGAGGGATCGAAATGATTGCGTGCCACATACACCGTCGGTAATTGGCTCGTTAAATCAGGGACCCCGCCCGATTTTGTGCAATCCAAAACAATGATGTTCCCATCATCGGCTAAACTGAGGGCGGGTGTTCCGGTCAAAACAACCAAACAAATGATATAGAATCCAAAACTATTTCGGTTAATCCCCATCGACTTTCCCCGGCGGCCTTTTCTTTTATTAAATGATTTTTTTCAAAAAAATAGAGCGGGTGTTTCAAGGCACCCGCCCTACCGAAACTAGATTAGGACGTGAGTATTACTTTGTCGCTGAATCCTGTTTTTTTCCAGGTTCGTTTCCTCCGAAGATTTGGATGCCACCCATTACTTGATAATGTTGAAAAAATTTTTAGTGAAAATTTAAAAAATCTTCGATCAAGTTCAGTATGAGTTCGTTAATAGGCCAATACAAGCCGAGTTAAAAATTATTAAAAGTAAATACTCCGAGCTCTATCAATATGATCTGAAATCGGTTTTTAAAAATCATTTTGATAGGCTTCGCGCTGAGGGTCCGCTTATTTTTCCGGTTAAAGCCAATGCCGCAGGCGAAAAAAAAGCCAAGTTAAAAACCGGTCCCAATAGGGCCTGAGATTCAAATCCGGAAAAATTATTTCCCGGCTTTGCCTGTAATCGAAAGCATACTGCCGCTCCAATGCTTTCAGGGACGCCGGCTTCTGCGGGACAACGTCCACCTCCAAGTCGAACAAAAAACTACGATGATTGAAGTTGCTTGACCCTAACAGGGACCAGTCATCCACTAAAAGGGTTTTCGCGTGCAAGATGCTCTTGTGGTATTCGAATATTCGGCATCCCGCCTTCAGAAGCGGCGCAAAAAAAGTCATGGAAGCCCAACGAACGAACGGAATATCCGATTTCTCGGGAAGAACCAAACGCACATCGCAACCCTGAAGGGACGCTCTTAGCAAAGCTCGAAACACGGGGAGGGCGGGAATGAAATAAGGCGTTGTGACCCAAATCCGCCGTCGAACCGATCTCAAACGACCTAGCAGTTCCTTGTGGAACCGCTTTCGGAGCCTGCGAGTGGCGTTGATTTGAATAGAATGAGAATCGGACTTTCGGGACAACCAGGCGATTAACTTGCCACGGTAAAACCTCCAAAGACGCCGGTGAACCTTATCGTGCCAGGCCGTATTAAATGCCAGCCGGAATGCCTTGTCCCGAACACCTGACAGGCGCATTCCCGTGTCCCGCCAGGCTTTTTTACCGGCTACAGACTCCAGGTGCTCGTCCGAAACATTGAAGCCTCCCAACCAGATCCGTTCCCGGTCCACCATGAACAGTTTACGATGGTCCCGGCGATTCATTCGGAACCATAGAATCCGAAGACGGTGAAGGGCTTTTCCGGTATACAAAAAAGCGAATGGTCGGGAAAACAAGTTGAAAAAATGGGGAAGGTGGCGGTAAACCCTGAATCGCACCCTACTTTTTCTAAACATTTCACCATAATCGGAGACGCAATCGGGCGATCCAATTCCATCCACCAAAAGACGCACTTTTACCCCCCGACGGGCGGCCTGAATTAATGCAGAAGCAACTCGGTTACCCAAAATACCCTTTTCATAAATATAAACTTCAAAATCTACGCTGTTTTTGGAGAGACGGATGGCGTTTAAAACGTCTTTAAAAAAATCGTTTCCTTTAAAATAAAGCTTCTCGCCCTCCCATGGCCTGGTTTTTTTTCCCGAAATAAGCGGTTTTAGGGAGCTCAATGTGTTTCGATATGATTCGGAACCGGGATGGCGTGGCCCGCGTTCTTTTGGCCCGAGCATTTCAAGGAAGCGAGAAGAACAAATAGGATTAGTACCCCCGTCGAAATATAGTTGAAATTCATATTGTTATTGGGTTGTCGGGTTCGCGCCAATGACTTGATTTCTTTTTTTATCATTTCGGCCCCAGCGCGATCATGTAATGAACCACGACCTTGTCATCTGTGGTCATGACCAAGGCCACGCTATAGGGCGAGATACCGTAATCTTTCTGATAGACGTCTTGGGTGCCGTAAATCCGAATACCGTTCCTGCCGATGACCATCGTCGGCTCCAAAACAACGTCCTTTTCGACACCCGCAACCCTTAGCTTGCCGAATACCAGCAGAGCATAGGTGGTAAGACTGTGAGGATAAGCCTTTACCACGTAATCACCCAGAGTAAAAACAATGTCGGAAAACTCCTTGGACTTCAACTTGTCATAGGCGTTCTGGTCCATGTTGGGATCGCCGGACTTCAGGTTTTTCACCGGCATGGTCACCACCAGATGGTGGCCCTTGCGGTTGAGGATCAAGTCCATCAAGGCTTTCGTCTCCGAAATCCCGTTCAAATCACTTTTGGCCGAAATTTTTTCGGCGGTGAGGTAGTATCGACGCACCGAGGAATTGCCCTCGATCCAAAGCTGGCTTCCGGACATAAAATCCCGAATGGGCTTGCTGGTCTTGGTTTTCGTTGTCGAAGCGAGGGCCCCGGGGATCCATACCGGGCCCTGAAACCCAACAATGGTCGACAAAATCAAAATCCGCCATTTCATCACGCGCTCCTCCCCCGGGACGATACCCGATGAATAACCGGCCCGAATAAAAAAACCGCTTCCCGTCGGAAAGCGGCTTCAGTTCTAAAACTTTTTCTAACGGACGATTAATTTCGCTCGTTTTTTACAACCTGAGGCCATCCAAAACCATGTTGTTCCAGGATTCCATGAATTTTCTTCACCGAACTTCAAAACTCATTAAGCCCTGCGCCACCTGCCGGAAAGTCCACGGAACAGCACGATCAAGATCATGGCGCCCAAAATCGAAACACCTAACACACCCCAAAAACCATAGATGTTCCAGTTGAAGGAATCGGCCAAAATCCCGCCGACAAGTGCCCCAGCAACCCCTACGGCGATATCAGCGATAATTCCCATGCCTCCGCCCATGACCAAACTACTTGCCAGCCAACCAGCCAAACCGCCTACCAACAAAAACCAAACCAAATTATGTAATTGAAAAGAATAAATCATTTTTCACGCTCCCGAATTTTCTTTGTTTTTCCGATTTACATCTTCTAAATTAAAGCAAGTTCCATACCCCGATGAAACTCGAGGGGAAACGATTGTTTTTTGTCGTTGAGGGGTTTCCCGCCGAACCCCTGCGTGCCATCGATCAAAATGATCCGCCAGCTCTCATTTTGATTTCCACCAACTATTTAAAATCTTAAAAAGTACCCCCCAAGCCAAATTAAAAATACCGGCCCGGGCTTGTTTCTTGCTTTTATTTCGATAGGGCAGTTTGATGGAAAATCCGGGCTCTTCCCCGGTTTCTTTCGCAAAAGAAGGTTCCTCGGTTTTTCAACCCTTTCAAGTACTATAAATTCGGGACAAATCGGATCGGCGATTTCAACCATCGGTATCTTCAGGGTTTAAATCTCAAAGAATGGAACATCGCCGAAATGAATCAAACCTTTTTAAATCTCAAACACCAGTTTAATTCCCTGCTTTCCTTCTCTTTCCTCGTCTCCAGGCCCATGGAAGATCCCATTCGCTCCGAACTCTTCAGTGTTGAGCGCTTCGACCAGCATGCCCGATCACTGGCAGTGGCCCAAACGGTAACTGATGATCCAAAATCCGGAGTCCCGCTGACTCCCCGTTTGCGTGAAAACCAAAAAATACTCCAGGAATCCTTCCGGTATCTGACTCAGGAGGCCGAAAAAAAGAAGCCGATCCATCCCGCGGGCGAATGGTTGATCGATTCCTTTTACGTGGTGAAAGAACAGCTTCGGGATATTAAAAAATTTCTGCCCCACGATTTTTACAACGAACTCCCCAAGCTTTCCGAGGGTTTCTTGAAGTGGTATCCCGCGCGTTTACGGATTGGCTTGGGCTTACGTGGCCCACACGGATAGCCGTTTCGATCCCGAATCCCTGATTCATTTTGTCCGCTCCTACCAGCAGGTCCAGCCGCTCACCATCGGAGAGCTCTGGGCCCTGGCCATTACATTGCGTGTAGTGATGGTCGATAACCTCCGCCGAATAGCCGTTTACCTGGTTACCTCCCAGGAAGCCCGGCAGGACGCGGATACCTTCGTGGACGAGCTTTTAGGGCTTATCGAGGAATCCGCCGCAGCCGGGCGTCCCTCTGCGTCGAAATTGGAGCGACAATCCGCCCATCCGGCATTCCTGGTTCAGCTTATCCAGCGCTTGCGTTACCAGGACCCCACGGGAACACCTTTGGTTCGGTGGTTGAACGAAAGGTTGGCCGCCAAGAAAACGACCGCTGAGGAACTGGTGGCTTCCGTCCACAGCCGGCAGGCCGCCAACAACAGCACCGTCCGGAATATGATCACCAGTTTCCGTTCCATGACCGACCTTCGATTGGCAGGAATTCTTCGAGCGGGTCAGCCTTGTCCAGGAAATCCTGGCGGAACACCCCAATTTCCAAAAGATGGATTTCATGACCCGCAACAGTTACCGTGCCGCAATAGAGGAAATTGCCAAAGGCTCTAAAAAAAGCGAGTTGGAAATCGCCCGCTGGGCGGTCCAAAAAGCCGAAGGAGGGTCCGGTCAAAGCGGATTTTCCGAAAGGTTTCGGGACCCCGGCTATTATCTTTTTTCGGAAGGCCGCAGGTCTTTTGAAAAAGAGGTCGGCTTCCGGGTTCCGGTTAAAGACCGCTTCCTGCGGCTTTGCACGGACCATCCAACCGTCACTTATATGGGAAACCTTCTATTGATAACGTTTGTCCTTCTCGGGATCGCCGTCCTCTTGAATCCCGCCCTGCCTATTTTCATACTCCTTCTTTTGCTGGCTTTTGGTTTTTTCCCCGCTTCCGATCTAGCCGTGGATTGGGTCAATCGTTTTGTCACACGGATGGTTCCTCCTAGGCATTTGTCCCGACTGGAATTTCCAGAAGGCCTCCCTTCAAATTTTCGTACCTTTGTGGTTGTTCCAACCCTGCTGGAGGATGAGTTGGATATCCCCGAACAGTTGGAAAAATTGGAGGTTCACTATCTTTCTAATTCCGAGGGAGATGTCCTTTTCGCCCTTCTCACCGATTGGCCCGACTCGGATTTGGAAATTTCTCCAGAAGACCTCAAAAAAATATCCTCGGCCGTTCAAGGAGTGGCCGCACTCAACCAAAAACACGGGCCGGCGCCAGATGGAAATCCGCGTTTTTTCTTCTTTCACCGCAAAAGGCTCTGGAATCCATTGGAGGGAAAATGGATGGGTTGGGAACGCAAACGCGGGAAACTCCATGAATTCAACCGTCTTCTGAGGAAAGCGGTCGACACCAGCTACTTCAACCCGGACGGCTCTGTTGTTGAGGCCCCTAATGGGGTTCGTTATGTCATTACCCTGGACGCCGACACGAAACTTCCGCCGGGGGTCGTTAATCAATTGGTGGGGATTTTGGCCCACCCCCTCCACCGGGCCCGTTTGGATCCCCAGCTAAAGAAGGTGGTGGAGGGCTATGGGATTTTACAACCTCGAGTAACTGCCTTTTTACCGGGACGCAATGAGAAATCCATTTTCCAGAGGCTCTTTTCGGGTGAATGCGGAATTGACCCCTACGCTTCGGCCGTCTCCGACGTGTATCAAGACTTGTTCGGCGAAGGCAGCTTTACCGGAAAGGGAATCTATGACGTGGATGCCTATGAAAAATCTCTGGAAGGCCGGATCCCGGAAAACCGTTTATTGAGCCACGATCTTTTCGAGGGTTCTTTCGCCCGATGTGGATACGCCAGTGACTTGGAATTTTTCGAGGAGTTCCCCTCCCATGCGGAAATCTCAACCTCCCGGAGCCACCGTTGGATTCGGGGGGACTGGCAGCTTCTGCCCTGGATCTTCGGGCGAGCGGGGACATCCCTCTCCACCCTCGCTCGGTGGAAAATGGCCGACAACCTGCGACGGAGTCTTTCCCCCCTCGGCACCATCGGCCTATTAATTTCCGCCTTTTGCCTTCCCCAGGTTGATCGGACGGTCTGGGTCGGCTTGGCTCTTTCGGCGATTGCCCTTCCCTCCCTGATGCCTTTTTTGGGGGACTTGGCTTTTTGGAGAACTTCCCTGCATTGGAGGGACCAACTAGTGGAAATCCGAAGGAATTTTCTCCTGGGTGGAGGACAATTCATCGTCAATCTGCTTCTTGTCGCCAATCGGGCCTGGATGCACTTAGACGCAATCACTCGAACACTTTACCGATTGTTCGTCAGCCACCGGAATTTTCTGGAATGGGTCACGGCCGCGAAGGCTAATTTCAACTCATCCCTTTCAATTTCCAGTTTTGGTCGAAGAATGAAGGGGTCTATTTCTATCGGGATGTTGGCGGCCGGCTTAACAGCATTGTTGAATCCCCGGGTCTTGCCCCTCTGCGCCCCCTTTGCCCTCTTATGGTTATCTGCTCCCTGGTTCGCCCGTTGGATCAGCCTGCCCGAGTCCAGAGGAGAAAGCCTCCCATTAAGTTCAGAGGAAACAGGGGAACTCAGGCTCTACGGCCGGCGAACTTGGTGGTTTTTCAGTCATTTTGCCTCCTCTGAAGACAACTTCCTGCCTCCCGATAATTTTCAGGAAGACCCGGAGCCGGTCATTGCCCATCGCGGTTCCCCTACGAATTTCGGACTATTCCTCTTGTCCGTGGTGACGGCCCATGATTTCGGTTGGTGTGGATTGGGGGAAATGGCTGACCGCCTGGAATTGGCCCTGAAAAGCCTGGAAAAACTTCCGCGTTTCCGGGGACATTTTTTCAATTGGTATAACACCCAGACCCTCCAGGCGTTGGAACCCAAATATATTTCCACGGTGGATAGCGGCAACTTAGCCGGCCATCTCCTCACTTTATCTCAGGCTTGCCGGGACTTGGCCCATCGGCCGCTTTTTTCAACCTCCGACCTGATGGGGATCAAGGACTCGGTGATTCTGTTGAAACGGTCGGTCCAGGAGCTTCCCCATCATGGCCGGACCTCGGTCACCCCCTTAAGCCAGCTTCAAAAAGAAATTGGCCTTTTCGAGGAACAACTGGACGGAGCGGCCCATTTTGACTCCCTTTCGAAATGGGCCGCCTATTGGGATCAACTAGACCTCCGCGCCGAAACACTAAAGGACACAGCTCATTCCTTCGCCGCCGAACAACGCGCCCAGGAAAAAAGTGAAACGACGGCTTGGGCCGACCAGGTCGCCGACAGCGTTAAAAGCCATATAAGGGACTTTCGCAAATGGTTCCCCTGGGTCTATTTCCTTTCGGATGGCGCCCACCCCGGTAACGAAACCCAACCAGGCCTTTCCGTGAAGATGGAGGAATTTCGCTCCTCCATCCAAAGTCTCCTCACGGATGGACTAACACTGGCCGAAACGCCTAGTCATTGTGAAAAGGCGCTGGCTTCTTTCGAATCCATCCGCCAATCCAAGTCCCGGTCCCCTGTGGACGAGGTTTATTTCGATCGGGTTGCCGAAGCCCTGGACCTTTCGGCCCGAAACGGGCGCGGAATGTTGAACCGGTTGGAGGAAATCGCCGGACTTGCCAGCGATTTATTTAACAGAATGGAATTCGGCTTTTTGTTGAATCCTGGAAAGAAGCTTTTTTCCATCGGATACCGGGTGGCAGAGGATCAGTTGGACGAGGGTTGTTACGACCTGCTGGCCTCAGAAGCCCGGCTGGCCAGCTATGTGGCAATTATTAAGGGGGATGTGCCCGTTTCCCATTGGTTCCGGCTGGGCAGGGGATTGGTAGCTGACAAGGGCGATGCCATGCTGGTTTCTTGGTCCGGTTCCATGTTCGAATATTTGATGCCATCCTTGATCATGACAACACCTGAGGGTAGCCTTCTGGACCAGACCTGTCATCGGGTAGTCCGTCGGCAAATTCATTACGGGAATTTCACAGGCGTGCCTTGGGGCGTCTCAGAATCCGGATACAATGTCCGCGACCTGGATCTCACATATCAATACTCCACCTTTGGAATTCCAGGGCTTGGGTTGAAGCGTGGGCTCTCCAAGGACTTGGTGGTGGCTCCCTACGCGACTGCTTTGGCGGCCATGGTGGAGGCGCGGGAGGCGCTCCAAAACTTTAAAAGATTGGAACAAATGGGGGCCCTGGGAACATTCGGTTTTTACGAATCCCTGGACTATACCCCCTCCCGGCTCAGAGAGAAGGAGAACTTCGCCCTGGTACGTTCCTATATGGCCCATCATCAAGGCATGTCGCTTCTGAGCCTTTCGAATGTGGTCCACCAGGGTATCTTACGGCGGCGCTTTCACATGGACGCCCTCGTCCAAGCCGGCGAACTCCTTCTTCAGGAAAGAACTCCCCGCAACCTGGGAGCAGCCCGGGACCAAGTGAAAGAAGTGGATATCCAAAAGGTTCAGGAACTCGTTCCTTCCATTCTCCGCAAAATCCGCTCACCCCACCATCCTATCCCCAGTTCCCATTTGCTGTCTAATGGCCGCTACGCAGTCATGATCACCGCCGTCGGCTCCGGGTACAGCCTTTGGAAAAATCGCGCGGTCACCCGGTGGCGGGAGGATGTGACCCGGGACCATTATGGGAGCTACTTTTTTTTGAGAGATCTTCATAACGGAGAGGTTTGGTCGGCGGCTTATCAGCCAACCCTGGTCGATCCGCTTCAATCTCAGGTCGTCTTTTCGGAGGACCGGGCACGGATCTCGCGGGTGGACCACTCCCTTGCCACCGACATGGAAGTCCTCGTTTCCACAGAGGACGATGCCGAGCTTCGGCGGCTCTCCCTCACCAATCCGGGTACCGAAGTCCGGGAAATCGAGATCACGTCCTATTCGGAAGTGGTGCTGGCTTCACCCGACGCCGACCTTGCCCATCCCGCATTCTCGAACCTTTTTGTTCATACCGAATTTCTTCCCGAATTGTCGGCGCTGGCGGCGACCCGCCGGGCCCGATCCGCGGGCGAGGAGCGGATCTTTATGGCCCAGGTTCTCTCCTCCAACGGGGAGACCTTTGGCGAAGTGGAGTATGAAAGCGACCGCTCGAAATTCATCGGCCGGGGCCGGACGCTCCGCAGACCCATCTCCGTCATGGACGGCCGGTCCCTTTCCAACACGGCAGGCGCGGTTCTGGATCCTATCCTGAGTCTTCGGGTGAAGGTGAGGATCCAGCCGGGCGCAACCGCCAAAGTCTGCTTCACCACCCTGGTGGCGGGGTCGGGCGTCGCAATACTCGCACTGGCGGAAAAATACCATAACTCTTCCGCTTTCGAACGTACCTCCAACCTCGTTTGGACCCAGTCGAAAGCTCGGCTTCACCACTTGGGAATCGACCTCGATGAGGCCCAGCTTTTCCAAAAACTCGCCAACCGGATCATCTTCTCCGATCCACTGATGAGGCCTACCAGCGAGATCTTGAAGAAAAACCGAATGAACGTAACAGGCCTTTGGTCCCGTGGAATCTCCGGTGACCTTCCGATCCTTTTGGTGCGTATCGACGACCTTGATGACCAGGGCCTGGTTCGCCAATTGCTCCGCGCCCACGAGTATTGGCGGATGAAGCGTCTCTCGGTGGACATCGTGATCCTAAACGAGAAGGCCACGTCCTACGTACAGGACCTCCAGACTTCGCTAGAAGGGCTGGCTCGAGGGAGTGAAGCCACCTCCTCGGGAAACCCCGACCTACCCGCAGGAAGAATCTTCGTCCTGCGCAACGATTTGCTAGATGTCCGGGAAAAAACATTGTTACTGGCCGTGGCTCGGGCTATTTTGAGTAACCGGCAGGGAACCCTGGCCGAACAAGTCATGCGGGTGCGAAAATTCGAAACTTTCAAATCCATTCCCGCCAAAAAGTCGGATGAATTAGAAATGTTCAGGGTTCAAACCCGCACCGAAGCCCCCCTCAACGTGCCCCGGTTGGAGTTTTTTAACGGCATCGGCGGATTCGCGGATGAAGGGCGTGAATATGTGGTCATTTTGGAAAAAGGACAGCGGACGCCGGCGCCTTGGATCAATGTGATCGCCAATCCCCTGTTCGGTTTTCAAGTGTCCGAGTCCGGCGCGGGATATACCTGGGCGCTCAACAGCCGGGAAAATCAGGTTACCCCCTGGTCCAACGACCCGGTTCTGGACCCTTCCGGCGAAGCCTTCTTCATAAGCGACCTGGATTCCGGTCAAATCTGGTCCCCCACCGCCTCCCCTATCCGACTGGAAGGCTCCGCTTATGTGGCCCGACATGGAGCCGGTTACAGCGTTTTCGAAAATGGTTCCAACGAAATCCACAGCGAACTCACTCAATTCGTCGATCCCGATGACCCGGTGAAGGTCTCCCGACTCGTGTTTAAAAACCTTTCCTCCAGGCCTCGGCGCCTGTCGGTGACAGGCTATGTGGAATGGGTTCTGGGTTTCTCGAGGGTCAAAACGGCCCCTTCGATCGTGACGGAAAGGGATATCGAATCCGGGGTGCTCTTTGCCTTCAATCCCCTCAATATTGAGTTTGGAAACCGGGTTTCCTTTTTCGATCTCAATGGAACGCAAGTGTCATGGACTGCCGACCGGTCGGAGTTTATCGGAAGGAACGGAACTTTGGAGAGACCCGAAAGGCCTATTGCACCGGGAGCGCTTAAGCGGTTCCACCGGAGCGGGTTTGGATCCCTGCGGCGTTTTGCAAACCCAGATCGAGCTTGCGCCAGGCGAGAAAAAGGAGATCACCTTTTTCCTGGGCCAAGGGGAAAACAAGGACCATGCCCGCCAGTTGGTTCGGAAAATCCGGTTGGCGGATCTCAAGAGCCCAACTTCAAACCGTGACTCAAAATTGGGATCGGCTCTTGGGAAGAATCCAGGTCAAGACGCCGGACCGTTCCATGGATATCCTTCTTAATCGCTGGCTTCTTTATCAGACCTTGGCCTGCCGCTTTTGGGCCAGGGCCGCCTTCTATCAAGCCGGAGGTGCTTTTGGATTCCGGGATCAATTGCAGGATGTCATGGCCATAATGGCCTCGGATCCTCCCGTTGGCCCGCGCCCATATCCTAAAAACCGCCGCCCGGCAATTTGAGGAGGGGGATGTCCAGCATTGGTGGCATCCTCCCTTGGGACGCGGGGTAAGGACCAATATCTCGGACGATCGGCTTTGGCTTCCTTATGTTGTCCTCCATTATTTAAGGGTTACGGAAGACCCAACCCTGCTTGAGGAACTCGTCCCTTTTTTGGAGGGCCCCAAATTAAATTCCGGCCAGGACGATTCTTATTTCGAGCCCTCCGTTTCCCCTAAACCGCCTCTGAGTCTTTACGAGCATTGCGCCCGGGCTGTCGATATCAGTCTGCTAACCGGAGTCCACGGCTTGCCTCTCATGGGCAGCGGCGATTGGAACGACGGAATGAACCGCGTCGGCCACGAGGGTAAGGGGGAAAGCATTTGGCTGGCCTGGTTCCTCCATGAAATATTGACTGAAATGGCGCCCTTGGCTGGCAAGAACGGGGACGACAAGAGAAGGGAGATTTGGATCGAACACGCGCTCAAATTGAAAACCGCCTTGGAAACAAACGGCTGGGATGGGAAATGGTACAAGCGGGCTTTTTTCGATGATGGTTTCCCTTTGGGTTCAAGCGAAAACACAGAATGCAAAATCGATTCGATCGCTCAAACTTGGGCCGTTTTATCCAAAGCCGCCGATTCCGGTAGGGCCATTCAAGCCATGAAATCCGTGGAAGAAAAACTCATCCGTAAAGAAGACCAATTAGTCCTCTTATTTACCCCGCCATTCGATCAAACCCCAAAAGACCCGGGCTATATAAAAGGTTATGTTCCGGGGGTACGGGAAAACGGGGGCCAATATACACACGCGGCTGTTTGGTGCCTTTGCGCTTACGCCAAACTGGGAATGGGAAACCGGGCCAACGAATTGTTTTCGATGTTGAACCCCATTAACCACGCCCTAACCCGCACAGCCGTCAACATTTACAAGGTGGAGCCTTATGTCATCGCCGCCGATGTGTATGGAAAAGAGCCTCATCTGGGGAGAGGCGGCTGGACTTGGTATACCGGTTCTTCCGGCTGGATGTACCGCGCCGGCATTGAATTTATATTGGGTATCCATCGAAGGGGAAATCATCTTTATTTCAACCCCTGTATCCCAAAGGAATGGCCCGGTTACAAGGTTTTCTATCGGCACGAATCCACTTCATATGAGATCCAATTTGAAAATCCGGATCACCGTTCAAAAGGTGTTCAACGGATTGAATTGGATGGCGAAGTTGTTCAAACTTCGGACGCGGCCCTCGCGCTGAGGGATGACCGGAAAAGCCATTTCGTTAAAGTCATCATAGGAGAATAAAGAAATGCACGGACCCATTTGAAACACGGCCCTATTCCTTTTTGGAAAGCGGGCAGTGAAAAAAATCTTATCTTTCTTTTCCATGGCTGGGTTACGCTTTACAGATTGCCCATCAGCGAATCAAGTAAAAGGAACGGATCAGTTCGTATTCTTAACCCCATTGGTATTAGTGAGATTGGCCTCGTTTGAATTCAACTTGTTGTTTAAATCCGTTTTTTGGTCGCTGGTCAGTTCTTTTTTCCCATTTTCAGCGTAATCGGCTTTCTTTTGCTTCTTGATCTTTTTCAAAGAACAAGTAAGGGGTTTTGCCTGCTCGTTTGTCAGTTTTCCCACTTTTGAGTCAGCGTCGATCCGGGTTTGTTGGTTCGTGATCCGGGCATTTATTTCGGCCTTCGATGAGGGCCCACCGCCCGCGCCTCCGGTTGTCGGCAAGTCGGATATCGGCATTGATGTTGTCGGGATCATGGTTTGGGCCGAAACCAACCCGGTCATCCACATCAACAAAACAGAAACAGCTAAAAAAGTTGAACCTTTCATGATCTTCCTCCTCAATATTTTCACAATATAAATAGAGCAAGTTCAATGCCGCACGAAAGTTCGAAAAGATATTGGTTTTTTTGGAAAAAGGACTTTTGAGCGGATTCCCCCGCTTTTAACAGATCAAAACGATTGTTCCCGAACATCATTTTGATTCTTTTTAGAAGAGACAAATCATCAGAAGTTCCAAATAGGCCCGACAATGTCCGATCCAGTGCGCGGCTCGTTTCTTGCTTTCTTACTTAATGAAAGCGATCTTTTGTTCGTTTTAAAATCGGTAGCGGTTCGAAAGAAAATCAAAATGTCAGGCAAAAAAGCGGAAGAAACTTCCATCTTTAGCCGCTTATGGGCGGTAGGTGTCGGGGCTTTAAAAGGCGTCGTATCCATCGAAGATCAGGTCGAAAAATCCTTGCAAAAACACAAGAGGCCGTTCGAAGGATGGGTGGTAAAAACGGTCGTTATGGGCCTTTCGATTTTTATGAGTCTGGCTTTCTTAATCCTCGGAGTGTTTTTTGTGGCGATTGATTACGGCGGTGTCCCCCGCGGAGTTGTTTTTATCTTTGGGGGGCTTTTGGGGTTATTGGTTTTGAAGTTGATGGTTCCATCAACAAAATAAAAGATTAGGGAGATTTGAAAATGACAAACGACGAAAAGACGAAAACCATGGGTTCATTTGACGAGAATGAAACCGGTAGGGGAAGGCTGAAAAATCAAATCCTTAAGTATCTAACTGAGGGTAAAAACAAACTTTCGTTGCTCGAACACCAAATAACGGGCGACAAAAATTACAAAAGGTTTCTAGACGAAGTGAGTCGGTCTAAAAAGAAACTGCAGAAAGCCAAACAAAATTACGAAAAATATGAAAAAAAGGCCCAACATTACATCGAAAAAAATCCCAAGAAAGCGGTTGTCATGGCCGCCGCCGCGGGTGTTTTGGCGACTAGTCTTTGGTTGACTTTAAACGGGAAAAAACCAGTGGTTAAGAAAAAAAAGTAACTCTTTCATTTTCAAAAGGCCTTTTCAAGACACTGGTTTTTTTGACTTCGTCTAGGCTGGTTCCATTTTTGACGAACCCTTGAAAAGCAACCTCTTTCTCTGGAGCGGGTCTCATGTTCACAATTTCCATTGATTCAATATCTCGATTTTAATTGTTGAATTAACAGGTTTGCCGAAAAAAATAAGAAAAATAACTTTATCATCATTACTTATTTCCAGATCACTTCCATGGTCGCCGTTCCCTCAATGGAAAGGCGCACTTGAATCCCATCATTGTCCACAAATCCATCCAACACCTTAAAAGAATTCACTTGCGTGCTGAGGCAAGTCAAGGGGCTCAGGCGACGGTTCAAGCCCTTGCTTATTTTTTCTTTAAGGAGATCCATTTTAAACCCGACGGGAACCTTCGCAGCCCGGCGCATTTCGTCTCTAAAATCAGATTTGAAAAGCCAATCGGCGACTTGGACCATTAAGTCGCTGGACTTAATGTCATAGTCCAGATCCGGCAGGTCAATGATCCTTTCTTTTGGAAGAAAACGGGGGGTGCCCGTGAGATAAACCGTCAGATTAGCCGGCTTACCGGTGAAATTGATAATCGGTGGATTGTAGTGTAGTTTAACTTCGACAATTACCTTGCCACCGGAACCGTACAACCGAACTCCCTCAAGGGTCAGCTTTCGTTCACCTGTGCCGGGAATTACCATGCCAATGAGCTTCATCCGGGGGTCCCTCAAGTATTGATTTGCTTCCTTATATGTAATACGGACATTACTCACCGCTTGAAAAATCCCCGGGCCTGGCTGAAAGTGTTGAAGTGGGGGCATGGCCACAGGGGTGGTCATGGGTTCAGCTCCAAAGACGATCTCGGGATTAGCCACCATTTCCAAAACCACATGGGCGGTCGAAGACCGTTTAAGGTCGGTTCTCATCTTTCCCACGCTCAAAGTCTCGGGCCGAATTAAAAGCCAGAGGCCTTTATCCAACCGAATCGGCACATCCATCTTTGTCCAAAGAGCCCTTATGCGGGACATCAAACGGAACCCGGGCATTTTCAAAAGGTCCGGCATCTTCAGAAGGTCCGGTATCATTTGGCTCACCTGGCCTTTCAAAAAGTTGCTAACCGTTCGCAGGGGACCGCCACCGCCGGGAAAAATGATATCAATCGGCAGGCGTACCAAAGCGGGTTTCGTAGGTGGAAAACCGGTTACCGGGGCAGGCAATACCGGCATGGGATGAAGGGTGACCGTTCCACATCCCCCGGTCCCAAGCAGGATAAGGGCTAATAATAAAACCGGCACCATCTGTTTTCGACCCGTGTGGACAGGCAAACTGCTTTTCATTTACTTAATACCCCTTGAATCTTTTAATGACATTGACTGTAGTAGCGCAATTCATTGACCGGACAACCGGAGTGATCCGTTTGAACCAGGAAACAATGAACTTTCCGATTTCCCAAATGCCGAACGGAAGATTTCTGCACGCCATTCCACCGATTTCACGCCTCAACCTTTTTCAGTGATTGCTTTCTTCCTTCTCTCGATCCCCCGAAATTTCAACCGCGATGGCGGCGGATTTTTCCGCCGACACTCCCTCGGTACGGCGTTCATATTCTTCTTCCCCTTGGTCATCCTTCTCCCGCTGGACTTCATCCGCCACTTGCACCTGTACCCCGGGCAATTGCACCCTCAGTTCCTCGATTAGCATCATTGCCGCCGCCGCGAAAGGAAGCGCAAGCAAGGCTCCCGTGATCCCCATCAAAGTCCCTCCGGCCAAAAGCGAAAAGAGGACCACTGTCGAAGGCAGGCGCAAAGCCCGGCCGTAAACCCTGGGCACAATCACCCTGCTCTCGAATTCCATGTAAAAGAGCATCAACGCAAAAACCACCATAGTGATCACCGGACCGTGCGGAACCGCCGAAAGAACTCCCGTAACCATGGGAAGAAAGATGCCGATATAAGGCAGGATGTCCGAAATGGCGCCGAATAACGCAAGAGCCAAGGCGTTTTCAACGCCGCAAGCTGTCAAAAGGATCAAAATAAATATGCCGACGGCGACGCTCGTAATCACTTGTCCCCGGATATAGGCACCCACGATGGTTTCCAGGTTCATCATCACTCGGGAAAGACGGATGTGGTGCGATCTCGGAACGATGGCGAAAAGACCACCCCTCAACCGGTCCCGATCGAGCATGATATAGAGGGCCAAAAAAATGGCGCTCATAGTATAGGCTATAAACTTTAGGGCATCCATTGAGTAGGCGAAAGCTGTGGCCCCTTCTGTACTGACCGGCCCGCCGTATTTAAAATTGCGAAGCCATTTCGCCAGAGCTGCGCTTAAGGGAAATCCGGAAAGTCGGTCCGCCAATTGGGCTCGTAAAACCGGTTCCTGTTCCAGGATCGAAGACCCCTCCGCCAGAAGCGCCGGAACCGTCAGGAAGGCAACCGCCAAGGTGACGACCAGAAGGGAAATAAAAACGATAGCGATTGAGAGTCTCCGGCCGATCTTCTTGCTTTCCAGCCAGTGAACGGCCGGATTCAGGGTTCCCACCATAAAAAAAGCCGCGATTAAAACGAGAAGGACCGGTAAAAGCTTGAACAACAGCCACAAACCGGCAAGGACCAAAACAAGAGTAATAATGGTAGAAGGCGCTAATTCAAATCGAAAGGTGCGGGTAAAAAAATTGTCGTCGGGCCTTTCCGGTTCAGGCTTCGGTGGTGAAATCATGGCTTATGGCGGATAGCGCGACCCGTCCTCCAACCGTCCACCTCGAACACCTTCATCTTCTTCTTTTTTGAACGCTGCGGGCGGTGGCATCTTGGAGGCCGAAGTAACTTGGTTTTGCTTGGAAACAAACTTCCTTGAGAGGACAGCTTCAAGATTTTTGGCCCGAACCTGAAACATTCCTTCCATTCTTTCCAAATATGCTTCATTTTGTTCAAAGTTGTTTTTTTTATTATCGACATTGTTGGTTCCTGGAGACGGGATCAGTGTTTGGAATTAGAAAAATTCATTGGCAATTCCTAACGGACATGAATTCTCTTAAACCCTAACCGGCTGCCCGCCGAACCGCGAGGTTCCTAAAATCCAAAACGGACTGAGCTGGCTTGTGATAATGATGAGACCTTATCGTCACCCGCTTCATCCGCTACAAACCCGGCCCCTTAATAGGCGCCGGTATTCAGGTGCTTTCTATCGGTTAAAAGTAATTAATCGGAAGAGTCGTCCGCGGCGCTTCATGGGACACGAAGGCCGGTGTGTCACTGGCCAACTGCCGGGTATGCTCGTTTTGTTCGGTCGTTTGCCCCCTCTGAATTATGAGAACCTGTCCGGGAGTAATCTGGTCGGGATCTTGGATTTCATCCCGGTTGGTCTTAAAAAGTAGCGGCCATTCGTAATAATCGGAGTAATTCCCTGATTGATCGGCTATTGCCCAAAGAGTGTCCCCTTTTTGGACTACATACTTCTCCACGTTAGCGGGCGTGGGAATTGGTGTAGGCGCCGCTGCCTGAACCGTCTCGTTGCTCTCAGGTCCCTGTGGGACCTCCGTGTTTTCAACCTTTTTCTGCCCACAACTGGAAAACAACAAGGCCGTTACGCCCAAACTTAAAATCATCGCTGCTGATGCGCCATTTTTCATTTCTTTTTCCTTTCAAATTCCTGCAAATAAATGCAGCAGAGGCTGAGAAACCCTCTCGGCCTATGCCGCCCAATCAATTCCGAAAACTCATAGCCCCGGAACAGTGATCGTATTACCCAACAAAGTAACATCACCTGTCTCCGCCAAAGCTTCGCCTAACAGGACCGCACCCGTATTAAGCGTGACTGATGTACCGGCCATAATATTGCCCACGAAAGAGACCATCGTATTAAGAGAGCAGTACCCTCCCACCACCCAAAAAACATTGGCCGCCTGCGCCCCCCCTGAAAGGATGACTTTGCGGCCGGGCCCGACTACGAGATTGTTGCTGCCTGTAATCTGGAAAATAAAGACACCGTTTGTGGTTCCCAGGGAGCTAAGGGTAAGGTCAGCCGAAGATATATTAAGATTCCCACCGACGGTATAAACCCCGGGATAAAGGGTTTGCCCTCCAATATCGGTGCCCGCTGGAATGGTGGCGCCGGTTGGCGCTCCCATGGCGGCGGTATAGGCGACACCTAAGGCCCCTTGGGCGGCGAGTACGGTAGAATTATTCACCTGTGAAACCCCACCACAGGTCAAATTAATCCCTCCATTTATCAATGTTCCTGAATCCAAACCGATATTTCCACAGACAGTAGAAGCTCCGGAGTTAGTGATCTGAGTGGAAGCTAGGATCCCATAAGTCACCGCCGATCCAAGATTTACCATAGCTGGATTCGTCGATTGGGGTGTCGAATAGGCGGCCGGTGTTGAGGTGGGGATTGAAGTCGCCGAGTTCGATGAAGTCGGGACTTGAGAACTGCATCCCGCCATAAAAGCGATTGGAAACGCGGCCATAAAGATTAAACTGACGACAAGTTTTTTCATTTTTCACTTCCTTAAAAATTTACGAATTCCACGATTAATCATGAGATCTAGGATAGGAGTTAAAGCAAGTTCCATACCGCTCAAAAATCCAGGGAAAGCGCATGTGGATCCTATGCGCGATCCAGGAAAAAGCTCTTTCTCATCGTTGGAAAATTTTTAAGTGGATTGTCGGTTCAAAAAGTCGATCAAAATGATTCGAATGAATTTAATTCGGTCGGAAAGCCGCGGAAAAGCTCCGGGTGCCTTGAAAAATTGTTTTAAATGAAGCGGTCTGATGAAGATCAAAACGGGGATTGGGGCCTCATTTTGATCTTCCCGCCGATTAAACTGGAATGGATTTTCCCCAATTCAAAAGTTGCGACTCCACCAATGCGCTTTTACCTTGGCTTGGGCGGCGGACAAGCAGGCTCCCAGGACAATGATGCATCCCGAAAGATAAATCCACATGAGTAGGGACATCATGCCGCCAAACGCCCCGTAAACCAGGTTGAACTTGGAGAAGATTCGAAGGTAAATGACAAACAAACTTTCCAGTACGCACAATGCCGCCGCAGCCGCCAGCGCGGCTATCCACACTTCAGCAAAGCGTGTGGGCCGGCAGGGTGCGAGCTTGTAAAGAAGGCTTAATCCTAGAAAAAGAGCAAGCAAGGGGCCGATAACGACAGCCGCTTCATACATCCACGAAACAAATTCGTACGTGGAAAAAAACCAGTGCCTAGCCAGCCTGGCAACCACCGGTGTCCCCAGACCCAGCAGGATGGTCAGACCTGTGATCGCGAGCAAAAGGATGTTCTTCAGGGGCAGGCGCCACCATTTTCCCGCCCGGGTACCCCAGGCCCGATTGACCGCGCGAATCAGCACGTTGAAAAAACGGAAGGCCCCCCAAAAAAAGATTAAAGGGACGATGATCGTCGCTTTTCCCCGCTCCTTGACCACTCCGGTGATGACGTCGAAAACATCCTGGTTTAATTGGGCGTCCAGGGGCGCGTAATTTTTGAAATATCCAATGACCTCTCGGGCCGCGCGGTCCTGGTCCGCAAAAAACGAGGATATCATCACGGCCAGGATAACTAATGGAAAGAGAGAAAAAAAAGCGTAATAAGCGAACACGGCCGCCTGTTGAGATCCTTCGATCTTGAAATAATTTTTAATCGCTAGGACAAGAACTCCAGGGGATGAAGATGTTCCAAAAAAATATTTTCGATTCATGTCCGCTCCACCGGGAATCCTTCTTTTGCCAGCATTTCATCTGATTTCAACCCCTGAAAGGCGGGCTACCTAGCGAGAGATGAAGTTACAGCCAAAAAAAATTCATCCGGAAGTCGTCCCGATGTTCCCAACAAAGGTGACTAAACCCATTGGTTCCTGGTTATCGATAGAAGTTATTAAAAAATTATTAACTCGCGATATCCCGCATAACCCTTTGGTCACTTCCAAGGAATGCGGGGTAATACCACATCTTACGAAGAACGGCATTACGACCGCTGGAAGGCAATAAAAAACTAATTTCATTATCGCTTTTTCTACGGTTTGATCAGTTGAGTTTCTTCAATCCTTCTTCAGATCGGTGAAGTTTCTCCATCATCCGATCGTGTTTTCGATTTTCGATCTCCAATTTCAAGTTCACAATTACAAGTTCCTTGACCTTGCGGCCTAATTCATCGTTCAGCCGGCGCGCTTCCTCGGTTCGGCGGTAAAGTTCGATCAAAACCGAAACCTTGGAACGCAGCACTGCGGGAACGAAAGGTTTCAACAGATAGTCAATCGCTCCCACTGCATAGGCTTGGAACATTTCCGTCTCGGTTTTTCCACCCGCCGTCAGGAAAATGATCGGCATATGGCTGCTGAGGTCGCGCTGGCGTATCAGGGCGGCCGTTTCAAACCCGTTCATCATTGGCATCAACGCGTCCAAAAGAATGACGGCGAAATCCTTTTCAATTAGCTGCCTTAAAGCCTCTTCCCCAGAATTAGCCCGCACTAAGTTTTGGCCCAGACATTCCAATACCGCCTCAAGGGCCAGCAGGTTTGCCGGTTCGTCATCCACTAGAAGAATGTTGACGCGTGGCCTATTTACGTTAACTTCCTTGCCCTTTGTCATTTTTTACTCCAGTTTTCCATTGGTTCGCTCGGCTAACGTCCCTGTTCTTCGACCGCCATCGTGGGTTTGGGAGCTCTCGCCTCCGAGTTGGCATCAAAGTTTTTCGACCCCTCTTTGGACAGGCCCAATTCCGCCTCAATCCTTTTGCGGCATTCATTTTCGGTTTTTAACATCGAGTTCAAGCCCTCGATTTCCCGGATTCTTTGGCTGAGTTCCTGCTTTAGGTGATGCACTTCCGTGGTCCGGCGGTAAAGGTCGATCAAAACCGATACCTTGGACCGAAGTACCGCCGGACGGATGGGCTTCAATAGGTAGTCGATGGCTCCCACGGCATAGCCACGGAACATCTCTGTCTCGGTTTTTCCACCCGCCGTCAGGAAAATGATGGGCATATTGCTGTTACGATCGCGCTGGCGGATAAGGGCCGCTGTTTCAAACCCATTTATCCCCGGCATAAGCACGTCCAAAAGAATTACGGCGAAATCCCTTTGAATCAGCTGCCTTAAAGCCTCTTCCCCGGAATTGGCCCTTACTAGGTTTTGACCCAGGCTTTCCAATACAGCCTCGAGCGCCAATAGATTGGCCGGCTGGTCATCTACTAAAAGAATATTGACTGGCATTTTATTCTCAACCACGGTTTTCCTCCTATCGTTTCAACCATATTCTCATCAGGGCGAGTAGCTGGGCTGTGTCCACTGGCTTAGTGATGTAATCCGAGGCCCCAGACTCGATGCATTTTTCCCGGTCTCCCTTCATGGCCTTAGCGGTCAAGGCGACGATGGGCAGGGATTTGAAGGATTCCTTTTTGCGGATGGCCTGCATGGTGTCGTAACCGTCCATTTCCGGCATCATAATGTCCATAAGAACGATGTCCATGTCTGGAGTCTTTTCTAAAAGCTCAATGGCCCCGCTGCCGCTCTCCGCAGATAAGACTTGCATCTTCTCGTGCTCCAGAAGGCTGGTCATGGCAAAAATATTGCGGATGTCGTCATCCACGACTAGCACCTTTCGGCCGGTCAGAATGTCGTTGCTCCGGTGCATCTGTTCAATACTGTTGCGTTTGGCTTCGGGAAGCTTGGAGACTGCCTGATGGATAAAAAGGATCACCTCATCCATTAATCCTTCCATGGACTTGGTTTCCTTAACGACGCAAACCTTGGCGATCCGCCTCAGTTCTTCCTCTTCGTTTTTATTGAGATCACCGCTGATATAAACGATCAGGGGTAAATAGCCGTATTGAGGGTTGATATTTATGGCTTGGAGCACCCGGAAAGCCTCTGGATCCGGTACTTCCAGGGCCACACAGTCCAGGTTTCCTTCCTTCAAAAGCGGAAGGGCTTCACGGCTGCTGGAAACGGCATGCACTTTGATCTCACCGGATTCCAGTATTTCCTTGAGCTTTTTGCGTTGGTCCTGCTTTCCGCAAACCAGCAGCACTTCTCGGGTAGGTGACTCAAGGCATTTATGGATATTCTTAAAAGCCTTGTCCAGGTCCTCTTTATTAACGGGCTTCTTCAGGTATCCCAATGCTCCCTGCTTTAGGCCCCTTATCCGGTCCCCATCACCGGAAATAATCTCAACGGGGATATGGCGCGTGGCCAAGTCTTTCTTAAAATGGGCAAGAATGCTCCAACCATCAATATCGGGGAGCCGAATATCTAAGGTCACCGCGCTTGCCGGGAACTCTTTGGCCAAACGCAAGGCGGTATCGCCTCGTGATGCGACAAGCCCTTTGAAACCTTTATCGCGGGCCGCCTCCAATAGGATTTGGGCGAATTTCGCGTCCTTTTCCACGATCAGGAGGATTTTGTCACCCGACTGGATGTTTTTTCGGTCGTCCGCAACCTCATTCGTGGAACCTAAAGCCACATCGCTTTCCGTTAGCACCGGATCGTGTGGCGGCTTTGGAGCCAGCAATCGTTCTGGTTCGATGGCGGGAATGACCGTAGCGGGCTTGACCGGGACATAATTCCTTGGCATATAAAGAACGAAAGCGCTCCCGCGCCCAGGATGACTATTGGCCAAAGCCAATTGGCCCCCCAAAACCATTGCTAGTTCGCGGCTGATCGACAGCCCCAGTCCTGTCCCCCCATATTTGCGGCTGGTCCCGCTTTCGGCCTGTTGGAAAGCCTCGAAGATGATCTTTTGCTTGTCCTCCGGAATCCCGATCCCTGTGTCAATGACAGAAAAAGCAATGACTTCCTGGGCTTTGCTTAAAACGGGATGGTCGAAACTCCAACCGCCGCTGGCCGGCGCCACCTTGAGATAGACCTGCCCTTTTTCCGTAAACTTAAAAGCGTTGGAAAGAAGATTTCTCAAGATCTGTTCCAGCCTCTTGGAATCAGTATGGATTTCAAGGCCCAGTTTGGGGTCGAATTCGATGCCGAAATGAAGCCCGCGACCCTCGGCCACGTGGCGGAAAAGTCGATCCATATGGTCACGCATCTCGGTAAAAGGCAGGTCGATAACGTCCAGCGTCAAGGTCCCGGATTCCACCTTGGCAAGGTCCAGGATATCGTTGATCAACAGCAGCAAGTCGCCGCCCGAAGCGTGGATGGTGCGGGCGTATTCCACCTGTTTGGGAGTAAGGTTTTTCGGATCCTCTGCCAATTGCTGGGAAAGGATGAGCATGCTGTTGAGGGGTGTGCGCAACTCATGAGACATATTGGAAAGAAACTCGGTCTTGTACTTGGAGGTCAGGGCCAACTGGTCGGCTTTTTCTTCCAAATTTTGGTTCGACTTTTGTAATTCCTCCTGCTGGCTTTGCAGGTTCTTCAGAAGGGTTTCAGTGCGCAAATTCGCTTCCAGGGTATTGATGACGATGCCGATACTTTCCATCAGTTGTTCCAGAAAAGCCAAATGGGATGGGGTGAACACCTCAAAAGAAGCCAATTCCAGGACACCCTTGATTTTGCCTTCGAAAAGAACGGGCAACACCACCAGGTTCAGGGGGCTCGCTTCCCCTAAACCCGAACTGATACGGATATAGTCGCCAGGAACATTATTCAATAAAAGCCTGGTCTTTTCCTGGGCGCATTGGCCCACTAGGCCCTCTCCGAAACCGAATTCCTGCGGAAGTTCTGGCCTGGGACGGTAGGCGAACCCGGAAAGAAGTTTTAAGCGAGTCCCGCCCGATTCTTTGGAGTCAGCAATATAAAAGGCGCTGTGCTGAGCCGAAACTACTTGGTTGAGTTCTGAAAGGATAGCCTTGGCAACGGTCGACAAATCTCTCTGTCCTTGCAACATGAGGGTGAAACGGGCCAAATTCGTTTTTAACCAGACTTGCTCCGAATTTTTCAGGGTAGTGCCGCGCAGGTTGGCGATCATCTGGTTGATGGTATCTTTTAAAGTCTCCACCTCGCCCCTGGCGTCCATGCGGATGGACCGTGTCAGGTCCCCGCTGGCGACCGAACTGACGACTTCGGAAATGGCGCGTACCTGGGTCGTCAGGTTGGCGGCTAGTTGGTTGACGTTGTCCGTCAGGTCCTTCCAGGTTCCAGCCGCTCCCGGCACGTTGGCCTGCCCCCCTAAACGGCCTTCCACGCCGACTTCTCGGGCCACGCTGGTGACCTGCGCGGCGAAGGCATTGAGCTGGTCCACCATGATATTGATGGTGTCGGCCAAAGTGGCGACTTCACCCTTGGACACGACCGTGAGCTTTTGTTTCAGGTCCCCCTTGGCTACGGAGCTGACCACCTTAGCGATGCTGCGCACCTGGTCGGTTAGGTTGGCTGCCATGTGGTTGACGTTGTCGGTCAGATCTTTCCAGGTTCCAGCCGCGCCTGGCGCGATGGCCTGCCCACCCAGTTTCCCTTCCGTTCCCACTTCCCGCGCGACTCGCGTCACCTCCGAGGTAAAAAGACTCAACTGGTCCACCATCGTGTTGACTTTCTCTTTCAGTTGAAGGAACTCGCCCCGCACGTCGGCAGTGATCTTCTTGGAAAAATCGCCGTTCGCCACAGCGGTCGTGATATTGGCGATATTGCGCACTTGACTCGTCAGATTCGAGGACATGAAGTTGACGTTGTCGGTTAATTCCTTCCAGGTTCCAGCCGCACCTGGCGCGATGGCCTGGCTATCCAGTTTCCCTTCCGTTCCCACTTCCCGCGCGACCCGCGTCACCTCCGAGGTAAAAAGACTCAACTGGTCCACCATCGTGTTGACTTTCTCTTTCAGTTGAAGGAACTCGCCCCGCACGTCGGCAGTGATCTTCTTGGAAAAATCGCCGTTCGCCACAGCGGTCGTGATATCGGCGATATTGCGCACTTGACTCGTCAGATTCGAGGACATGAAGTTGACGTTGTCGGTTAATTCCTTCCAGGTTCCCGCCGCGCCTGGCGCGATGGCCTGGCTATCCAGTTTCCCTTCCGTTCCCACTTCCCGCGCGACTCGCGTCACCTCCGAGGTAAAAAGACTCAACTGGTCCACCATCGTGTTGACTTTCTCTTTCAGTTGAAGGAACTCGCCCCGCACGTCGGCAGTGATCTTCTTGGAAAAATCGCCGTTCGCCACAGCGGTCGTGATATCGGCGATATTGCGTACCTGGCTCGTCAGGTTGCTTGCCATGAAATTCACGTTGTCGGTCAGGTCTTTCCAGGTTCCGGCCGCTCCCGGAACAATGGCCTGGCCGCCCAGTTTCCCTTCGGTTCCGACTTCTCGAGCTACCCGGCTCACTTCCGAGGCGAAGGAACGAAGTTGGTCCACCATCGTGTTGACGGTTTCTTTTAGGACAAGGACTTCGCCACGCACGTCGGCGGTGATTTTTTTGGAAAGATCGCCTTGGGCCACTGAGAGAGTGACGTCCGCGATATTACGAACCTGACTCGTCAGGTTGCTGGCCATCAGATTGACATTATCGGCCAAGTCCTTCCACGTGCCCGCGACCCCTGGAACAATGGCTTGGCCGCCGAGTTTCCCTTCGGTTCCTACTTCGCGCGCAACCCGGGTGACTTCGGAAGCGAAGGACCGCAACCGATCCACCATGGTGTTGATGGTACGGCCCGTTTGAAGGAATTCCCCTTCCAGGGGGCGTCCGCCCACTTCCAAAGCCGCTTCTTGGGAAAGGTCCCCCTTGGCCACGGCGCCGATGACCCGGGACATTTCACTGGTGGGACGAACCAGTTCATCGATAAGGGTGTTCACGGATTCCGTCATTTGGGACCAGGCGCCGCCGAATTCCCCCAGAGGAGTCCGCTGGTTGATCTTGCCTTCCTTCGCCACGGCTTGACACAAGCGCTGAAGTTCCATCGCCATGTGCTGGTTCATCTCAACCACATCATTGAAAGTGTCCGCGATCTTGCCGGCCGTTCCGGTCCAGTCGATCGGAAGACGCACAGAAAAATCGCCCTTTTTCAGGGCCATCAAGGCTTTAAGTAATTGATGGATATCCACCGAATCCGGTTCAACAGATTCGGTCTTGAGGAGGGTTTGAGTGGTCATAGAATCTCTATTTCAAAGCAATTTCCATACCTCAAGGAAGACTGTCCATGCCTCCAATAGTTTCAAAAAAAACAAATATTTGGCGCGGAAGGGATCTTCAGCAGCTCACCATTACAGATAGGCAATCAAAATGATTATTTTCAACTCTCATTTTGATCTCACTTAAATTTGTCAAAAAATAAAAAAAGGCCGGGAGTTTTTCCCGGCCTTTATACGCCACTAAATCAATTATTGGACTAAGTTCTTACGGAGTGGGAACGGCGATGTCATCACCCTGCATCGTAACGGCGGACTTTGCTAAAGCCCGGCCATCCAACACGACGCCTGTACCAATCGTGGTCGCTGTGCCAGTCATGATGGTTCCCATAAAGGTGGAATAATCACCCAAGCTGCAATTAGTGCTAACCTGCCAGAAGATGTTGGCGGCTTCCGCTCCATTGGCGAGGATGACCTGACTGCTGACCGCGCTGGAAAGGGTGCTCGCGATTTGGAAGATGAAGACCGCATTCGGATTTGACTGGGCATCCAAGGTGAGAGTACCCGTTATCCCAATCGTACCGGATGAGTTATAAAGGCCTGCATAAAGCGTTTGGCCACCCAAATCACCGGAAATCAAAGCCGGGGTTGTCCTTCCCGAGGCATCCCCTATGGCCGTGGTCAAGTCGCCTTGGGCGGTTTCTGCGGCCCCATTGGTGATGTTCTCGATTCCGCCGTTACAAAACACGTAGCCCGCGCCAAAAGCTGTTCCTGACCACAAACCCAGGTCCCCACAGAGTGTGGTGGCGCCGGTATTGGTGGCCTCGGAGAAAGCCAAGACAGCGTAACTGACCGTAGATCCAAGATTAACCGGTGTTTGGACGGCTTGGGGCGTCGCAGTTACAATCGTCGTAACCGTTCCTGACGGGGTAGCGGTCACCGTATAAGTGGCCGTGCTCATCGGACTGTTGGTCGGGGTTGCGGTCACCGTAACGGTAGCCGTGTTGGTCGGACTGTTCGTCGTTGTTGCGGTCGCCACGGGCGTGATGGTCCCCGAGGGTGTCACGGTCGCGGTAGCCGTGGCCGTAGACGTAACGGTTTTCGTCGCCGTGTTCGTCCCGGTACTCGTTGGCGTCGCGGTCGTTAAGGTTCTCGTGGGTGTCGTGGTGTTCGTTGAAGTCGCTGCCGAACCCCCTGGACTGGACGGATTGTTGTTATTGCTTCCGCAACCGGCTACAAAAGCAATTGGAAGTGAGGCTATTACAACTAAATTTACGATAAGCTTTTTCACTTTATTACTTCCCAAAAATATTTATTTGAATCCCACATCCAATCATGAAATTCAGGAAAGGAACTAAGGCAAGTTCCATACCTCTCGGAAATTCAAGGGAAAAATCAAACCTCTTCCCTGGCCTCGAAAAAGAACGATGTTTTGGGGTTGAGGAATTTTTTAGCGGGACTCAGTCACGAGTTGCAGATCATTATGATTATATCCAGCCCTCAATTTGATCCCCTTTGATAGGGGCCGAATGGTCAGAGAGGTATGCATGAGTGAAGCCAATGGAAAGAATCCAAGTCTTTCTCGGTTTTTTTTCACGTCTTTGACTTTCCGAATTTTAAAAAAAAGGCCAGGAATTTGTCCTGGCCTTTTTTTCCATTTAACCCCTAAGGTGAATCCTTAGGGATGGGTGATGGTATTGGATAATAAAGTAACATCGCCGTTGGAGGCTAAAGCGCGGCCTTTTAGTACGGCGCCCGTATTAAGGGTGACTGAGGTATAGGCCATGATATTGCCCACGAAGGAGACGGTCGTATTAAGAGAGCAGTAACCGGACACGGCCCAAAAAACGTTGGCGGCTTGGGCGTCTCCGGTCAGTATGACATTCCGTCCGGGTCCGACGATAAGATCGCCACCGCTCTTAACCTGGAAAACAAAGACAGCGCTCGAGTTTCCTTGAGCATCGAGAGTAAGATCAGCCGAGGAAATATTGAGATCGCCGCTTTCGGAATAGACGCCCGGATAAAGGGTTTGGCCCCCGATATCGGCGCCGGGAGGTAAAGTGGCCCCCATGGGAAGCCCCATGGCATGGGTATAGGCGGTGCCTAAGTCCAACTTAGCTGTGTCCGCCGCGCTATCACCTACATTAATGGCCCCACCACATATTTCCACGATTGCAGGCGACCCGGTAATGGAAGTCTCTCCATCCGGGTATACCCCATAACCGCCGCAAGTCGTACTGGGTCCGCTGTTGGTGATCCCAGTATAAGACAAGATCACGTAATTGGCCGCTGACCCAAGGTTAACCATGGCGGGTGGAAACGGTTGAGGTAAGCTGTAGCCCGCCGGAGTAGCGGTCCTTGTCGCGATTCCGGTTTCTGTCGGTGTTCCGGTCGATGTCGGCGTTTGAGTTACAGTGGGAGTTGAGGTTATCGTCGGCGTCGGAGTTATGGTTGTGGTCTCCGTGGGCGTTCGGGTGATGGTTGGAGTACCGGTTAACGTGGGCGTTCCGGTGATAGTTGGAGTGGAAGTTATGGTCGGGGTTTCAGTGGGAGCCCCGGGGCTGGACGGGGATGTGCTCTTGTTGCCGCATCCGGCCATAAAAGCGATTGGAAGAGAAACTATCACAATTAAATTGACGAAAAGATTTTTCACTTTTTTATTTCCCAAAATATTTATTTGAATCTCAAAGCCGATCATGAAATCCAGAAGAGGTGTTAGAGCAAGGAACGTGCCCCAAAGGTTCAATGATTCCAAATCCCCGAAACCCCTGCCCCGGAAAGAAAACACCGGCTGAGGGTTTTTTTGAGGCCTCCCCACTTCACACAAAAATCGTGATGATCCAGATCAAAATGATGGTTCCAATTACTCATTTTGATTCCTTTCGATGGAAGCATTCGTCAAAGAAGGCCAATAAAAGCAGTTTAAAACTCCGGAAATACGGCTCGTTTCTTGCTTTTATCATGTAAAGAGATATGACAAAGGAACCCGATATGACCCATTTGACCATGATCCAGACCGCTCCCCTCCCAACCGCGGAAGAGACGACAAAAAAAGTTGAAGAAGCCGCTTATTACAGTTGGTTGAATCGGGGGCGTTACGCCCAGCCGGGAAATGAGTTGGAGGATTGGCTCTTGGCGGAAAAAGAATTGCAGAACAGCCTCAAGACGCTTTCAACCTCGCCGAAACTTCTTCCACCTAAAATGCCTGCCCCAAAAAAGAAAAATTGACCATGCGCCAGATCCTCATTGTGGACAGCTTCGCGGACCAGAGGTTCAAACCGTTTTTCGAAAAAATTTTCTCTACGGTTAAGATCGGGACTCTTTGGAGAAATTACGAGGACATCATTGACGGGAAACCGCTGATGAAGGACTTTCCAAAAGAGATAGCGTCCTCCCATGCGGTCTTTCTAATTTTAAACAGCGATGTTCCAACCTTGTCCAAGACCCCCGACTGGTTTTTCGGGGAATCAAATTTTGCCGGGGGCAAGGACGTTTGGGTTTTTGAGCATTGCGAGGATTTAAGACGGATTTCCATTCACCTGCCCGCCGTCAAGAACTACGTCACCTTTTACATCACCAACGCTTGGACCGATTATGTCGTAAAAATTGCTGAAAAATTGGCGGATTCCAATGCTGCGGCAACCCCCTTGCCGGACGCCGCGCTGGCGCTTTTGACACCCCTCCAGATCGGCTCTTTTTTTGACGATTTAACCGGCATTGCCCTTTTCGATTATTCCACTTCCCGCCCAATGGGGTTCAAAACAACCTGTCCCTTATGCACCGCAGCCTACCAGGTTCACCAACCCCTTGAAATGAAGGTTTTTCGATGCCCCGTCTGCAATTACTTTCAAGAAGTGATGTTGCCGGCCAAAGAACCCGTTCCGTCGGCCTCTTAGGCGAAGCCGCTTACTTTTCCGGTACATTGAATACTTTCGGGAGTAGGTAATGAAACTTTTAATCATTGTGATTTTCCTTTGGACTCTGAACTTTTCCACCGTTAGGGGCCAGAACGATTTGGACTCGAACCCAAGCCAGAGCGTCTCGGGTCCGGACCAAAGTCAATCCAGCCTGCCTCAGGATAAAAGATGGGTGGAACAAATCGACGGCAGTTTTTCCATTCCCTCCTTCACTGGCAACCTTGAACCCAACTTAGGATTCGGGGGGGACATCAACATCGGCTACCGCCTCGACAGGACCATTTGTTTTTTTATCGGAACAGGTTACTACCAATACAACATCCCTCCCTCCACGGGCGCTACCAGCGCCATCTTGGCCTATATTCCCCTGGTGGGCATTTTGCGCTTGACCTTTGGAGACGGTCTTTTTCGCCCCTATGTTTTTGGAGGGGCGGGAATCGCCTTGAACACCTACATCCAAAACAGCCCCCCCGGAAGTCTCGCGCCGAAAATCAGCGAAGCCGAGGCCGACTTTTATTTGGCACCAGGCATGGGAATCCTTTACCGTTTTTCAAGTGACATGGCGATTTTTCTTCAGTCAAGGGTCGACCTGGATTTTACTTCCCCCAAAGGATTAGGCATTCCCCTGGGCAACCCTTCGATTTTCATCCCCTTGGAGTTGGGCTTGAGCTTCTTGGCGCTTTAATCGGAGTCCACAAGTTATTTCATCATTCAGGATCAACCCTAAACCCATTCCAAACGCCAAAACCAATCAAAATGGTTATCTCCTGCTCTCATTTTGATGCCTTTCACCGGGATTCATCCTTCCAAGGTTCCCCAAGACCGTTGAATAACCCACAAAAGGACGGCTCGTTTCTTGCTCTTACTCAACCCAGAAGTTTAAGAAGCAAGGAGAAATTATGAAAAGTTTATTCAAGGTTTTGTTGACCGTGTTGTTTGTAACCGTTACCGGGGTCGCAATGGCCGATGATATCCGCGGTGGGGCGGTCATCGTTGTTCCGGCGCATCCGTACCATCATCACCATCGTCACCACCGCCATTATCACAACCATGGTGGCGTGAGTCTGGGAGTTGGGGTCGGCATTCATTAAAATCAACCACAAGGAACCGGGCAATTAAGGAAATGGTTCTTTGAAGTTTTCATGGAGGGCGGGGCCGAAAAGCTTTCGCCCTTTTGTTTGAACTCCACCTTGTAACTTCATCAGTTGTCCCAATCTAGCAAGCTGGAAAATTCCGGGAGGTTAAAAATGGCCCACGAAACCCATTCGAACTCAAGCGATGTAGAACTGGAATCCGTGATCAACAACCGAATCCGCCAAATGGGGGAGCATATCCATGTCCAGGCAAAAGGCGGCGTGGTTCACCTGTCCGGCACCACCAACGAATTCGAAGGCAAGCGGGAAATCATGACCCTGGTTCAGGGAATCGGTGGCGTGCACGAAGTCGTCAACAATATTCGCGTAGCCCGTGTCAGCGACGGAGAATTTGAGAATTACACCTAGCTTGTGCTCTTAAGGCACCCGTGGAGGTTATGCAAATTGAAAACAATTTGCACACCTTAGGCGATTCATGACGATCTTATGTAAAAATTAAAAATCACCAAAATTCAAGGAGGTAGTGCAAATGATAAAAATCATACATCCATTTTCTAAGTATTCGGAGATAGCCTACAGTTTAATGAGAATCGTGGCCGGATTCCTTTTTTCCTTCCATGGAGCCCAGAAGATATTCGGGTTGTTGACCGACCCCAGCATGATGCCCCGGATAGGCTCCGAGCTTTGGTTCGGCGGCCTCATTGAGTTGTTTTGCGGACTGTTGATTATGGCGGGGTTTTTCACCCCCATGGCCGCGTTTCTGGCCAGCGGTGAAATGGCGGTGGCCTATTTCCAATTTCATTGGAAGTTCGCCTCCGATAACAACTTTTTCCCGATCATCAATCACGGCGAAATGGCGGTGCTTTACTGTTTTTTGTTTCTCTTTATCGCCACTAAAGGTGGGGGAAAGTGCTCCGTGGACGGTTCTATCGAGAGACGGATTTAACGAGATGAAGGCATTCATGACTTGGGTGCCTTCCAATTTGATTTTCGCGATTGTAAAAATGCCACCAGATCGCCCATTTCTGCCGGGGTGAGGCTTGAAGCGTAAGCGGACATATTGGACGCTCCATTGGAACCGCGCAAAATCATCCGGCCCGCCGAAAGCTTCTCCCCGATTTCTGAAGAACCTTAAAAAAGAACGAGAATGGATTTTCCATTCTTTTAAAGTTTCGCTGAGGAGTCCAGACTGGTACTCGTTGTTCCATTTGGATACAAACGGCCTTTAATCCGGTTTGCCTAGACCACCTTTCGCCTTAAACGAAATCAAAGTTAGAATTCACAACTCATTTTGATTCTTTCCCAAACGATCCCATTAAAAACGTTACTCTTCATCCAGGGTTGGACTTTCGCGCATCTTGCCGTTTGGCTTGCATGAACCCAAATCATTCCGATTGGGCAGCTCCAATCCTAGGACGCGATGGAAAACCAGAATCGGCTTAAACGTGTGTTTCCGTTTATCCAGAGGGATCCCCTATTTGTCCTAAGCCTTGCATTTTCGGGGCACATTACTTGCTCTAGCTCCTGTCCTGGATTCGTGAATAACCTTGGAATTCAAAAAAATATTTTTGGAGAAAAAAATTGAAAAAAGTTAAAGGCTTTTTGGTTTTGATCACATTGCTTGCAGCCGCTTTGATGGTCGGATGCGGCGCTAAAAACATGGGTCCCTCAAGTCCAGTGGGCCCACCGGCATCCAGTATAACTGCAACGCCCACCTCAACCGGAACGTCCGTGACACCCACCGCTACCTCAACGCCCACGGCAACGGGAGTCTGTGTGATGTACACGGCAACGGCAACCTCCACGGCAACCGGAACCTGTGTGATGTACACGGCCACCGCAACCCCCACGGCAACCGAAACCTGTACGATGCCCTTGGCGACTTTAACACCCACGTCGACCGTAGCATTGGCCGCATTCACAGCGACGGCAACACCCACCTCAACCGGAACGTGCGTGATATCTACGATTACCGCGATACCCACCTCGACCTCAACACCCACGGCGACCGAAACCTGTTCGACAACTATGACTACCTCGACTCCCACGTCAACTGAAGCGTCCTTGTCAGCCTCATCCACAGCTACCGCAACGCCCACATCCACTGGAGCGTCCTTGTCAGCGACATCCACGGCTACCCCAACGAGCACCTGTGTCTCGCCGATTACTCTTGGAACAGCCGCGAATTATGTGGTCCTGGCCGGCTCCACCATCACCAATACCGGAACCACCACTCTTTGTGGAGGCCTAGGGTTGTCCCCGGGGTCTTCCGTTACAGGAGCGCCCGTGGTGGCCTGTACGGGGGCTACGGATGTGGATGATCCAGCCGCCGTCACAGCGAAAACGGATTTAAGCAACGCCTATACCCAAGCCGCGGATCTGACCAGCACTAACACCATCACCGCCGGTTCGGATATTGGAGGCCAAACACTTTTCCCAGGCGTTTATGCGGACAGCGGAGTCTTGAATATCGGTTCTAATGTCACCCTTGATGCCGAGGGAAACCCTTGCGCCTTCTTTATCTTCCAGGTCGCGGGGGGCCTTACTGCCTCCACCGCCAAGGTCCAGGTCATCCTGACCGGGGGAGCACAAGCCGCCAACGTTTATTGGCAGGTGGCAGGTGTCAGCAATCTAGGAGCGTCGGTCTCATTCGTAGGAACAATCATGGACGCCAGCTCCATCGCATTGGGCGCCAGTGCTGAGCTGACCGGCCGTGCTTTGGCGGAGTCAGGCCAAGTCGCCTTATCGTCCAATTCTATCACCCAACCCTAAGGGCTTGGGCCCAACCGTTGAAGGATTGATTAAGTAAGATCAGGTCAGGACAATCTCCCGGCCTGTTTTTACTTAACTCGGATTAGCCCGCTTCAAAGCCCCCGCCCGGAAACCGCCAGCCTAGAAAACTCTTTCAAGAATCCGTTTCCTTCTAAACTTGCCGTCAAATAAGTTTTAAGCTTCTTGTTTCTCCTTATCGCCACCAAAGGTGGGGGAAAGTGCTCCGTGGACGGTTCAATCGGTAGACGTATTTAAGGAGATGAAGGCATTCATGATTTGGATGCCTTCCAATTTGATTTTCGCGATTGCAAAAAAGCAACCAGATCGTCCATTTCTGCCGGGGTGAGGCTCGAAGCGTAAGCGGGCATATTGGACGCTCCATTGGAAATGCGCAAAATCATCTGGCCCGCCGAAAGCTTCTCCCCGATTTCTGATAAGTCCGGGCCCCTGCGGCCTCCATATCCCTGGATTAAGTGGCAATTGAGACAACCCTTCAACTCAAAAAGACGTGCTCCCTCGAAAATAGGCCCGCTGGTTGCGCCCACCACTTTGACCTGTAAGGGTTCCACGTTGAAATTGGGCGACCAGTTGGATTTCACGCCGGCCCACCAGAAAGCTCCGATCATCACGACCACCATCAGGACCGCCCCCGCTGCCCAGGGACGGCGGCTGGGACTACGTTCCCCGTGGTTGGAAATAAAGGGAAGTAAAATCAAAAGAACCCCCGCCAAGAGGGGCGCGAAAACCATGAAAAAACTTTCGATGCCGTGAGGCAAAAGGGCCAGCACCGCGAAATACCACATCAAATACCAGTCGGGCCGGGGGTTGGCGTCGATAAGGCTGGGATCCGGAGGGTGTCCCAATTCAGGAGGTCCAAAGACCAGGGCCAAGAGGATGATGCCAACCACCATGGCCGCCGCAAAAACCATGTCCCGCCAGGCCGCATCGGGCCAAAAGGGGACCCCGTCTTTCTTGAGTGAGTCCTCATATTCATGACGATAGGTTTTCGGGTCCACCTTTCGGCCCGGTTGGGGGGGCTCGGAAATGCCGTGGCGCAGGACCAGCATCAAATGAAGCCCGACGAAGGCAAAAACCAGGGCCGGAATGAGGAAGACATGGACCACAAAAATCCGGCTCAAGGTCGAGCCGCCCACGGTCGGGCCACCGAGTATCAGCATGGACAGCCAACTGCCGACCAGGGGCGCGCGGGCGGCTTGTTTGGCGGCAACTACCGCCGTCCAGACCGCGTTCTGGTCCCAACGAAGAATTTGTCCCGTGAAGCCCATCACCAAAGTGAACCCCAAAAGCAGGATGCCGGTCAACCAGTTCATTTCCCTTGGAAATTTATAAGAACCTTGCAGAAACACCTGGGCCATGTGGGCTCCCACCATCAGCACCATCGCGGAAGCACCGTAGTAATGAAGAGCGCGGACGAATCCTCCGAAGGCCGTATCGTGGGTAATGGTTTGAAGGGTAACGTAGGCTTCATCCGCGGAAGGGATATAGTACAAGGCCAGGGCGATCCCGCTGGCCACCTGGATCAGGAAGGCGCACAAGGTCGCGCTGCCGAAAACGTACCACCAGCGGGCACCGGAGGGCACGGGATGGCGGGCCATCCGGCCGATCATGCTGAAAAGACCGGTGCGGTCCTCCAGCCATTGATAAGTTTTATCAAATATTTTTTTGAACAAAGTTCTCTCTTTAAAGACTAACTAAAATCTCAACCTGGTCATCCCTGACTCGCGCCGGATAACGCGGCAATGGATGGGGCGGCGGTCCGGCGGCCACCGTTCCGTCCTTGTAGTAGACCCCGCCGTGACAGGGGCACATGAACAACCCTGCATCGGGCCGCCAGCGGACAGGACAACCCAAATGAGTGCAACTGATAGAAAAAGCGGTGAAGCCCTCGGCACTTTCCCGCCTCAACCAGGCGGCGGTCTTAGCCGTGACCCCCGCCCAGGGCAGGGGTGAGGCTTGAAGGAATGTTACGGCCACGGTTTCCCCGATGTTGAATGTATCCACTTGGCCGACAGGGCGCCAAACCGGGGGCAAGGCCTTGAAAAGAGGCTTAAAAATAAACCCCACCAAAGGCACGCCCACCATCAACGAGATTAAACCCCCGAGGATTAAAATTAGTCTTTCCAAAAAGGTCCGCCGGGAAGTCTTCTCCGGTTCCCGGACAACTTGGTGAAGATTTTTCTCATTCATGGCGCATTTCCCCCAACCAACCGGCAATGGAGACGACCAAAAGAGTCGAACCCACGGCCGTCATAATGAATGAAGTCACCAAGCCCCAAAGCAGAAGAACAGTTCCCAAAGCCAGTGCCGCGGGCCAAATGGTTGGCCCGGGACATTTTTCGCAAGGAATAAAGGTCCATCCGGGCCGCAAGGGGGGCCTCTCGAAA
Organism: uncultured Pseudomonadota bacterium; assembly: GCA_963843375.1. Taxonomy (GTDB): domain Bacteria; phylum Oederibacteriota; class Muellerivitia; order Muellerivitales; family Muellerivitaceae; genus CAWJKT01. Next base: position 343,337 of record CAWJKT010000011.1, on the reverse strand, counting down.
TCGTTTGTTTCAGCCATAATTTTTCTCCTTTTCATTTTTCCGGGGGCGGTAGAAACGGCGCAAAAGAACCAGAATGGCGCCCAAGTAAACCAGGCAGGCGGGAACCCACATCAAGAGACCGCCGATTTGCTGGTCGGCAGCGGGGGTCACTCCCCAACCGCGGATCATCGGCAGAAGGCCCAACTTGTCCACAGGGTTCATAAAAACCGGGCAAACACTCACGGGAGCGAAGCTGATCCATATCCCCAAAAGCGAACAGGCGATACAGGCCGTAAAAAGATAAACAATCCCAAGGAGAGGGGGAATCCATTCTTCCACCCGGGGCCCCACGAGTGGCCGCCAAAAAATCGCGCCCATGAATAAAAGTGAAAAAGTCTGGAGGGCATGAACAGATCCATTCGAAGCCGCCGCATCACAGAAAGCCGGTACGTGCCAAAACCACATGGCGCCCACCCCCGAAAACCAGGCAACCAGTGGATGGCTGCCCAAAGGCAAAAGCCCACCCGGAATCTGGATATGGTCCCCGCCACGGGCAGGCCCAGTAACAAAAGAGGCGGCACGATCAACACCAGTAAAAAATGCTGGAGCATGTGGGCGCTGAAAAGATAACCCTTGGGAAAGGTTGATAGGGGAAGCCAGGGCTAAAAAAAGCAAGAACCAGACCCAGCGAGGAAAAAAATTGATTTTCGGGAGAACTTCCATCGGCAGATCAATCCATAAAGAAGAAGGGCCGTGGCACAATGGCCGCTGTCAGTAAAGGATTCCAATCCCAGGCGGATAAAAGGAATTCTCGGGTCGTCATGTTCGTGACCCCTACCAGATAAATGGTCGTAAAGACGGCGATCCAAACCGCGTCCACGAAATGCCAATAGAGGCCCATCGTCTTGACCATTTCGGTTTTGCCCTTTTTAAAATCACCCGCCAGGGCAAACGCCAAGATGATCAAAAGACCGATCAGTCCGATCAGAACATGGAGGCCATGTAAACCCGTCACCATGAAAAAAGAAGCACTGAAGAGATCGGTTCCAGCCCTCAAACCTTTCTGGAAAAGTTCGAAATACTCCAGGCCCTGGCCCGTCAGGAAGACGCAACCAAGCGCCAGGGTGGCGGCCAGCCAGGCGATAAAGCCTCTTGGTCACCGGGACATAAATCTTTTTTCAGCCCGCCAGTAAGTTAAACTGCTGGCCAAAAGACAAAAGGTAAAGATGCCCGGTTTTCAAGGGATTCAACCATTGGGCGCCCAAGTTTGGATGTTGGGAAAAATTGTAAAAGATATAAGCGATCAAAAGCATGACGAAAAAAAACGCCTCGGAAGCGATAAAGCACATCATGCCCGGCTTTATTTTTTTCCCTTTTCTGTCCCTTTCCGGTCTTTTCACCGGAAACGCATCGGGTTCATCCGGGTTTTCGGGATGGACCAGGTCCCAAAGGGGCCGACGGCCATGAATGGGAGGCAGTTGGTCGAAATTTTGTTCCAGCGGCGGCGAGGAGGCGGCCCATTCCAGGGTCCAGGCATTCCAGGGATTATCCCCCGCCGGGGCGCCCTGTCGCAGGCTGAGCGCTATATTCCAGACCAAAACCAAAACCGATAAGCCCAGGATGAAGGCCCCTACCGTGGAGATGAGGTTTAAAAGCCCCCAACCTGGTAGATTCGGATAAGTGTAGACCCGCCTTGTCATGCCCATAAGCCCCAGGAAATGCTGGACGAAAAAAGCCATATTGAAACCGATGACCGTCAGCCAGAAATGAAGCTGCCCTACCCTTTCGGACAGCAGCCGCCCGGTCATCTTGGGAAACCAATAATAAATGCCCGCAAACACGCCGAAAGAGCGAGCCGCCGAAAAGGACGTAATGGAAATGGGCGACCACGTAATAGGTGTCGGTGACCTGCCAATCGATCGGCACCACCGCGAAGGTGATGCCGCTTAATCCCCCGAGGGTGAACTGCAAAAGGAAAGCCACCGCGAAGAGCATGGAGGTGGTCAGGTGGATCGACCCGCCCCAAAGGGTCGCGCTCCAGTTGAATACCTTTACCCCCGTGGGAACTGCGATCATCATGCTGGAGGCCGCGAAGAAGATGTCCATGGGCTGCCCCAGCCCCACCGCGAACATATGGTGGGCCCAGACCCCGAAGCTCAGCAGGGCGATGGCCACGGTGGAGGCGGCCACGAACTCGTAGCCGAAGATGGGTTTACGGGCGAAAGACCGGAATAACCTCCGAGATGATCCCGAAAGCGGGCAGGACCATGATGTAGACCTCGGGATGGCCGAAGGTCCAGAAAAAATGCTGCCAGAGCAGGGCCGAGCCGCCGTGTGATGGAAGGAAATAATGGGCGTCCAGTTGGCGATCGATGAACAACATGATAATGGCGGCATTCAAGGCCGGAATGGCCAATATAAGTAGGAAGGAATTGACGAATACCATCCACACGAACAAGGGCAGGCGCCGGATGGACATTCCGGGAGCCCGAAAGGCCAGTATGGTAGCGATCAGGTTGATGGAGGCGGAGATAGAGCCGATCCCGAGCGCGAAGAGGGCCAAAATCCAGTAGTCCACCCCGGGACTGGAGGCGAAGGGTGTCTCGCTTAAGGGCGCATAGCTGAACCATCCCACCGAGGGGGCTCCCCCCGCCAAAAGGCTGAAGTGCAAAAGCAGGCCGCCGAAAGGAAGAAACCAGTATCCCATAGCATTCAACCGGGGAAACGCCATTTCGCGGGCCCCGATCATCAGGGGCACAAAATAGTTGGCCAGGCCGATAAGGGTGGGCATCACCACCAAAAAGATCATGGTGGTTCCATGCATGGTGAAAAGCTGGTCATAGGCGTCCGGGGAAAGCAGCCGGTTGTTGGGCCTGGCCAATTGCAGGCGCATCACTAGCGCTTCCAACCCGCCCACGCCGAAAAAAAAGAAGGCGGTCAGCAGGTAAAGGATGCCGATGCGTTTATGGTCCACCGTGGCGACCCAGCTGAAAAAACCGTTCCCCGTTTTGGAGGCGTGGAAAATTTCCACCAAGGGCGGGCTGGAAGGGGTTTCGGTCATTGGAGCGCCTCCAAATAGGCCGTCAAGCCGCTGACTTGGACGTCAGTAAGCTTCAAGTCGGGCATCAGTACGGCGGGTTTTACTTCCTGTGGATTCTTAAGCCACCGCGAAAGGTTTTCGGGTGTGTTCGGGAGAAGTACCGCGCCTAAGGTTTGTCGGCTCCCGAAGTGGGTAAGGTCGGGAGCTGTTTGGCCCTTCGCTTGGGTGCCGTTGATGGTGTGGCAGTTGACGCAGGTCATTTGCTGGAAGATTCGCGAACCTTCCTGGGCCGGTTCGGCCAGCTTGGGGGAGGCCGGCTTTACCTGCATCTCCTGCCAAGCCTCAAATTCGGGAGCGCTCTGGGCGATGACCAGAAAGTGCATTTGGGCGTGCTGGGCCCCGCAAAATTCCGAACAGGTACCTAGGTAACTACCCGGCATGTCCGCTTCCAGCCAGAGGCGGTTCGGATGGCCCGGCACAACGTCCATTTTAGGCGCCAACCGGGGCACCCAAAAATCGTGGATGACATCTGCTGATTCCAGATCGACCAGCCACCGGACCCCGACTGGGATATGGATCTCATTAGCCGTCACCACTCCTCTTCGGGGATACCGCGCCTCCCACCACCATTGGTGGCTGACGATGAAAAGATCGGGTTTCTGGTCTGAAAAAGGATCGGACTCTTTCATACCCTTGGCGGTGAGGGTGAGAAGCCAGAGGAGCAGAAGAAACGGCAGAACCGTCCAAGTGGTTTCCAGTTTCCAATTTCCATGTCGGGGCTGGGGGTTTGGATATCCCGGCTTATGCCGGAAGCGGATCAGGCTGGAACCCACCATCGCGGTGACGATTAAAAGGATAACCGCGCAGACTATCAGAACCAGGATGAACAGATTGGAAATTGCCGCCGCCTGGACCGACTCGGAATGAAAAACGGAATCGAGAGCTTCATTCATTGGGTGGTGTGCCGGGGGGAATAAGGGCGAAAAGGCCTTTTTCCCTTTTCTTATTTCTCAGGATGATTCCTTGGCCGAATTTGTTCGATTCTGCATCTTACCCTCCGAATCCTTTTGAAATCCAACCCCAGAGGATTTTTATTTTCATTTTTTGAACCGCGCCGGAACCGCCCAAAAATCGATTTAGGAAAATCAAAACGGGAATTAAGAACTATCGTTTTGATAGATATGCCGAAAATTTTAAAAGGATTTAATGTTTTTTCAGGTAGAGATATGCGGCTTGTTTCTTGCCTTCTGTTAAAGGGTGATCCAAGCCCGCTTGGACCAAAATCAAGGTTAAGGATGTGGACATGAGCAGGCATAAAACCAATCCGGCAGAACAAATCCCCATCGAAGAGAAGGCACCCAAACTGGCCGCCGAAGATGAGGATGAGACGCAACAACAGATCGAAGAAGCCGCTTATTTCATCGGGTTGAACCGCGGGCGTGATTCCAATTCGGATTATCAGTTGAACGATTGGTTCGAAGCGGAAAAAGCGGTGAAGGAAAATCTGCAGTAAAAATTTAACAACGTCATTCAAAGGAGACTTCATGTCAAAGTTCGAGTTGCCCCCATTGCCTTACGCCAAGGATGCCTTGGCGCCGCACATCAGCGCCGAGACTTTTGAGTATCACTACGGGAAGCACCACCAGGGTTACGTGGACAACCTGAATAAGCTAGTGGCGGGCACCAAAAACGAGGGTTTGGAACTGGAGGCCCTGGTGAAAAAGGCCACCGGACCCCTTTTCAACAACGCGGCTCAGCATTGGAACCATACTTTTTACTGGAACAGCGTTTCTCCCGAGAAAAACCAGTCTCCCTCGGGACCCTTGGCCCAGGCCATCAACAAAAGCTTCGGATCCCGCGTCGAATTCGAGAAAAAATTCAACGAGGCCGCTCTTGGTGAATTCGGCTCCGGCTGGGCCTGGCTTTCGCTGAACCCAGCCAACAAAAAACTGGTAATCGAGATTACCACGAACGCCTCCACTCCTTTGACCGGCGCCCACAAACCTCTTTTCACCTGCGACGTCTGGGAGCACGCCTACTACATCGATTACCGCAACGCCCGAGCCAAATACGTTGATGCTTTCTGGAAGGTCCTTAACTGGCATTTCGCGGAAATGAATTTTGAAGGGAAGTTCATCCCCGAGGTTTTAAATTGCCGCTGAAAAAGGGCGGGAAAAAGGCGGTTCAAGCCAACATTGCCGAGTTGTACCACGCCAACGATTCTAAGCCCATGGGTCAAAAACGCGGGCGCGACCAGATCATCGCGATCGCCTACGCGGCGGCCAAAAGAAAAATGAAGAGTTAAGTATTCACCGGGTTACGAGAGACAAAACAAGGGGGTAATATGGATTTCGTCGTATTGTTGGGACGGGTTTTTTTCGGTTTTCTTTTCATCACGAGCGGGTTCGGACACATCACTTTTCAAAAGAAGTTACTCGCCTCTTACGTTAAATCGAAAGGCCTTCCGGTGCCCGAATGGCTGGTCATGGCGTCGGGCCTGATGGAACTCATTGGAGGAGTCTTGATCGTCTTTGGATTTCACTCCCGGTTCGGTGCCTGGTTGATCGTCCTCTTTTTGGTTCCGGTGACCTTCACCATCCACAATTTTTGGACCCAAAAAGACCCCCACACGAAAATGACTGAAATGGCGAATTTTGAAAAGAATCTGGCCCTTTTGGGGGCGGCTCTTTTGATCGCCTATTTCGGTTCCGGCCCCTTGAGCATGACATGAAAAAAATAAAAACTTTACCGTGGATTCCGTTTTTTTTTCTCGGATGGTCCCTCTGTGCCGCCCAAAACCCGGGTGAAAAAGAGGGAAAAGAGTCCGCCCGCAAGCCCCTGGTGATTTACATGAATTATCCAGACCAGCCCGGCCCCTTTCGGATCGGGAAAAAGCCGTCTTACAGTAAACTGTTCTTGAACTGGTTACTGGTTCCCCACCCCAAGTACGGAAAGATGCCAGATCAAAAAGTCCTGGCAGTTCAACCTTTGGAGGATGTTCTTGGCACCGGAGGGCAGGATGCTTTTCTGGTCCATCCTCCCGCCGCCCATCAGCGTTACATCCGAAAACAGTTGTCCAAAATCGGCGTGAGAACCGAACCCAGCATCATTACCAATCGTTCGGAGATCGTTTCCACGGACCGTGCCCATTCCACCATTTCTTATCCCAGGACCGGCCCCAAAGGCGAAACGATCAAGGCGTCCTTGGTTTCTCCCCTTGATTTCAACAGCAGTGTCGTTCGAAATCAGATGGAGGCTGTGACCCGCCCGGAATTTCTGGATCTCATCGCACGGGAAAGTTCCCTCGAAACCCAAAAAGACTATGTTTATTGGCACGGGGTCACCGGCTTCGACTATACCCACTATATCGACAACTCGGGATACCAATGGTACGGCTGGTACATGGGCGGCCAGTATTTCTGGGCCCGCAATTACGACGGCCGTTGGTGGTGGTATGACACCCGTTTTAACCGCTGGTGTTTCTATAACGATAACTATTGGTGGTGGCAGGATCCCTATCACGTGGGCGATCTTTATTGTTACGATGGCGACGGTTTCATTCCCGTTAATTCCGCAGACGATGAAATTATCGTCGCCGCTTCCGAAATGCCCAGTGACATGGTATTTAACAGCTTGGACGGCAAGAGAAGGGTCAAAATCACGAAGGACAACGGCGACGCCTTTTTGTACGATTTGACGAAACCGCCTGCCTTTGGCCCCATTTACCTGGCTTCGGGCGTCCAAAATATCGAGTATTCCGACGCTAACAACGGCAGGCCCCTGGAGATCATCCTGACTTTAAACGACGGGTCTTACGACCTGTTCGATGCCCAGGGAAATGCTTATAATGCCTCGATATCCGAGGGCGACTGATTTCATTCCACGGGCAACCAGTTATATGGGTCCGGCCCTTCAACCCGCCTCATCCTCCAAGAATCTTGTTTTGGCCCGGATAAAAATGAGCAAGGGGTTCTCATTGGAAAATTTTCGCATGGGATTGTCCCTTTCTCACGCGACGAGCCTTTTAAAGAATGCCCACGAACCGTAATAAAACCACGCAAACGCAGATCACGATGACCCAGACCAGCACCTGTCCCGCTCCATCCCCGGCTTTTAACGAACTCAAGTGGGGAGATCCCGCTTCCAGGTTTCTCAGGGAAGATTCTTCTGTCGCCTCTAAGGCGATCGGCGCGTTGGGAAAAGAGCCTCCTGCCTTCAGGGGCAAAAGAGCGTCGTGACCGGCCAAGGCGTTCAATTGGGAAATTTCCTGCGCCGATACCGGCACGGGACCCGCCATTACTTTTTCCGAAAAACCCATCAACCCAAAACAAAAAGCCGCCATAAAAACAATCATGTTTTTCATCGCGTCCTCCTTCTCTTGAACTAAAATCTTTTACTCCGCGCGTTTTTAACCCGCATCTCCCGCGCTTTGGCTTGCTGCCTTTCATTGACTGTACGAGCTTTGGATGGAAATACATATACGACCGACGTTTTTATTTTCACCGCTATCATTTTGATCGATTCGTTTTTCAAAAAATATTTCGCGCTCTTTTTATTTAACCTCCGCCCCGTTACACTTAAGACTCCTCTCAAATTGATCTCGAGGGACGAAAGTGGAAAACTTTGAACTTTACGATTTTTCTTCGCAAAAAATTTACCTGGGCCGCTTTGTCCTTAGCTCTCGTTTTAATTTCACTGGGCTGCGCTACCAACTCCGGCATGAAGACGCTTTCCGACCAAGCCGTTCTGTTGGATCTTCCCGTTGTTCGCCAAACCACTCCCAACCTTTGTGGCGAAGTGGCTTTGGAAATGCTGACTCGCTATTACAATGTCCTCCTGACAGCCCAGCAGGAAACACAGTTAAAGAAGGAAGCGAAACAAGAAGAGGGCATTCCCGGATCGACTTTGAAGAAGGTCTTGGAGGAACAGGGCTATTTCGTGGCGGTCTTTTCGGGCACATTGGACCGTAAAGTTTCGGGGCTTTACCGCCATTTGGATCTGAGGCGGCCTTTGATCGTCATGATCGAAGGCGACGGAGCGGGCAAGAACCATTATGTTTTGGCGGTGGGTTATGACGAAGGCACGAATGCCATTGTTCTGCTGGACCCGGTTCGGGGCGAGGTCGCCATGCCGCTAGTGAACTTCAAGAAGGTTTGGGGCAAAGTGAAAAACTTCACCCTACTAGCCGTCCCGAAGAATCTCAACCGGGCGGGTTGAAAAGCCGCTTAAGCTTCTTTAGCCGGACTTCCGCAGGGTTATAACGGATCGGTTTTTTGGTCATAAAAATAACCTGCTTGAAAAAAACCGAAAATATAACGCTTGGGCCAGTCCCCTTTTTATTCATCCAGCAAAGGATCAACCTGGTTCCAGCCCAGGCCCCATTTTTTGCCATGAAAAACCAATAGGCCCAGCCGCAAAAGGCGCCGATTAAATGACCCGCGTAACCGATTCCAAATCGGCCTATCATCGGTAGCGCCGTAAAAACGATTTCAAAAAACAACCAAAAGGCCACCAGGTAAACCGCCCGGCAACTGCCGAAACGCCAAAAATTTTTCTTTTGGGAAAGGCGAAAGCGAAAAACACCATAATGGCCGCCACACCCCCGCTGGCCTGGATGAGCGACGGCATGTGAAAACCCGTCGAAAGGGAGAACACCAAGCCCACCAGCGTGGGAAACAGGAAGAGCGTCAACAAGTGATAAGGTCCCACCTTGTTTTCCACGCTGGCCCCGAAGAAAATCGAAAAATATAAATTGATCACCAAATTGCTCAATGGGAAGCTGATTAAATAAAGGATGTTGTACCAGCCATAACGAGTGACCCAAGTGGTAAAGGGATTTCCTCCAGCAGTCAGGATGAGGCCGTCAATCGAAAGTGGAAAGATAATACTCAACACGACCGTCGCCACAATCAGCATGACCGTCATCTGCGGAAACCGGGCCCAGTCTTCCCCGCCGGGTTTAGTCGGCAGTCCAAACAGCCAAAATAGCCAGTCCCATTCGGAAGGAACGGACTGCTCCCTTTCTTTTGAGGTTCGGGCATCAAGTCGCGCGATCATTTCGGCGGCTTTCGGCGGAAGCTCGGAAAGGCCCCTCGTGACGGCAGGGGCCTAGACCGGAGGCAAGGCCGCTTTTTCCGCCATTCCCATCCAAATCATTTCGCAGAACACGCATACTTGGAATGAAAGCGAATTGTCTTCCCACGATAAAGCCACCATTGTTTTCGTGCAAATAGGACAGGCGCCCCCTTCCCCCGGGGGGGCCGTTTTCGCTTCCTGGTAGAGGTGATTAACAAAAGAAGAGTCAGTTGTTTTTTTGAGGACCGAAAGGCTGATCATCGAATGGGAACAGTTTTCGCAGGTCCAAGAAAGCCCCTGCGAACCCTGTATCCGCGTTAAGAGTTTGGCACAAGTGGGGCATCTGTATTGGCCTTCTCCCATTTTCAGCCTCCCCTCAATTGGCTTTGCCCGGAGTTGCCCGAACCACGAGCTTTTAACCTTCGGAGTTTTTAAAAAAAGTGTGAAAACAAGTTGATTGAATAACAAATAAACCAATAAGTCATATAAGTAAAAGCTGCAACAGTTATCATCAGGACCGGCCATTTGAAAGGGCTGTTGGATAAAGCCAATTTGGACAGTTTCATACCCAACATCCTAGAATTGAAATAATACTTTGTGCAATATTTCAAAGGACCAGTTTTAAAACACCCCTTTAGGAAATCGCAAACCTCAAGGGAGAGGGTCTGGGCGCATTGGCTTTTTTCTCTCTTTAGATAGTTTTAAGCTTCCACTGTTATAATGTGGATAAGTAGGAGATGAGATGGTTACCATCAACCAACCCGAATTGGATAATACCCTTCTTTCCTTGCAGGAAACTCCCGGCATCGTTCCCGATAATGTTTTCGCGCTTCTCTATTTGGAGCGAGAATACAAGGTTCCCAAGGAACAAGCCCTCCAACAGATCGCCTGGGGCAAAAGTGAATTTGGCCTGGACGCCTTCCACGTTGACCCCCAGTTGAAGAACCTCTATCTATTCCAGTTCCGCTGGTCCAAGGCTCAAATCTTGTTTCGCGTCCCCTTCCAACGCCTGGTAGATGTCGGCATGGACAGGGTTTTCGGGCAGGCCCCTCCCGGCATCCAGGAGGATCAATTTCTCCTGCAGTTGAAAAGCCAGATGCTTCACTACCAAGGTGCCATCGATCGGGTATTTATCCACTTGGTCTTCAACGGCGATCCCCAGGAGGCCGAGCACAGCATGGTCTACGAGAAACTGCGGGAAGACTTGGAAAGCCGGAAATTTCTGATCGACCAATTCTTCGGCCGCCCCGTCACCATGGTCTTCCAGTTCCTCTCGGCCCAATCCCAAAAGGTGGGGGCCATCGCCCACCAGCGGGTTACCCACCGTTATCCCGTCCATGTGGCCGAAACCCTGGAACGCAGCGGCCCCTCTGGCGAGATCATGGGGATGGGCTTCGTCCCCCTGATGGACCTTCACGCCATGTTCAAGGAAATGAACTACCGATTTTTCGAGCGAAACATCCGGGCCAGCCTTTCGGAGGATGCCGCCACCAACCGATCCCTTTACGAAGCCCTGGAACGCTTGGTGATCCAGGGGGAATCTGATCCGGCGGTTTTCGCCTTCCACCACAACGGCGTCACGCTTTTCGCTGAGAAGATCGACCGGGAAAAGGGTCGTTTCCTCCTCACAGAGCCACGCCTTTTGAACGGCGCCCAAACAATCACCACCCTCGACCGCTTCCTGACCAATTACGCCGGTAACCCGGCGCTGAAAGAGCGCGAGGGATCCTTAAGGGAACTCTGGGTCATGTGCAAGATCATCACGGATGCCCGCAACGAATTCGTGCTGGAGGTAGCCATTAACAACAACCGGCAAAACCCTGTCAAGCCCTGGAACCTGCACGCCAACGACATGATCCAACTGGAACTTCAAGACAAACTGCGGGAGGATCTTGGCCTTTATTACGAGCGACAGGAAAAAGCCTTCTCCAATCTCTCCCCCGAAGACTTAGAGGAAATGGAAATCAAGGAAGGAAAGGCGGTCGAGATGCTGAAGCTGGCCCAGACCTTCCAGGCCTCCGACGGCGAACTGGACAAAATGTCCCGCCTCCGGGAGGTTTTCGAAGAGGCGAAGGACTATGGAAAGGTTTTCAGCGCGGAGCGGCTCCAAGCCGACTCCAAGAAGATCATCCTTTGCTACAAGGTCCATTACCGACTGACCCGGCTGATCCGGGAAATCATGGAAAAGGGCGAAAAGAAATACTCCTATATGCGCCGGGCCCGCAACCTGCTATGGGCCCTGCTCTGCCAGGCCATCCTGAATGACGAGCACTTGATAGAATTCGCGGGCCGCTTCGGCAGAAATCTGGCCGTGGAAAATGAATATGTCGACTGGCTGGCCAAACTGGCCTCGGCAAAGGCCCGGTTTCTTATCGCCGCCGTGGTGGAAAGGGAGCCCTACGCTGCTAAAACTGAAGATGAACGTTACGGCTTCCTGCGCACCCGGGCGGTGTTCGACCAGTGCATGACGGAAGCGAAAAAGAAATTCAATTGGTCCATGAAGGCTTTAGTCTGAAGTTAAATACGGGTTCCCAAGGAAATCACCGGACCAGGCTTTCATCTTAATTTTCCTAATGGACGGCCTGATTCAGGAATTTCATAATTCTGGCCTTTCCCCCATAGCCCGCGAACTTCTTGAAACTTCTTTCTCCCGGGTACTGAACCACCAGGGTGGGAAAGCCCTTGAGTTGGTACTTGTTTTCCAAATCCTGAACCTCCTTCCAATTCGACCCGGTTTCCTGACTTCGGTCCATGACCCTCACCGGAACAAAAAGATGGTTGATGCGGGTGGCACATTTCGGGTCCTCAAATACCTGCTGTTCCATTAAATGGCAGTAACCGCACCAAGCGGCCGTCAAGTCGTACAGGATGGGCTTGCGGATTCGCAGGGCTTCGGCCAAGCCCTCGGCGGGCGGCCTCCAAGTGATGGGGCCATTATCGTTTTGGGCGCGAAGGGCGGGGGTGTTCCAAACCAAAAGCCCGGTTAAAATAAGAATCGCCCTGAAATGCCTCCAGGTTATTTTTTTCATGGCCCGTCCCTCTTAAATTCTCTGAAAACTCATCCCCGCATTCTTGGTCCAAACATCGAGTAGGAAATTAATTTACCACCCTTACAACCAAACGAAAAGGTTTACGGGTTTGCCCATTCAAGGTCACGCATCTGTCTTCGGGAGTAAGAGCCAGCTTGTTGTCTGGCTTGTCGTATCTGGAATTTCAAGCGTGTCTTTACATCATTCGTTTTTTGAGATCATCGATGGCCTCCTTGGCGGGAGCATATCCATCTTTCAAGGCTTGCCGGTACCACTTCAAGGCTTCCTGTTCGTTTCGCGGCACTCCAAGCCCATGATCATACAGAACCCCAATATCAAGCTCGGCCTGGGCGTTCCCCTGGGAGGCCGATTTTTGAAAGAGCGCCACGGCTTGCTGATAATCCTGGGGCGCTCCGTTTCCGTTGGCGTAGAGGACACCCAAATTGAATTCAGCCTGCGCGCTTCCATGAGCGGCAGCCTTTTGATACCACCCCAGGGCTTTTGAATAATCTTGGGGAACGCCACGACCATTTTCATAGAGGACGCCGATATTGAATTCGGCGTGGGCGTTCCCCTGGGCAGCGGCTTTTTGATACCACTTCATGGCTTTCGAATAATCTTGAGGCACTCCGTTTCCATTGGCGCAGAAGACACCGATACTGGTTTCAGCGCCCGGATCCCCTTGGGTGGCGGCCTTTTGAAACCACTTCAGGGCCTCCGGATAATCTTGGGTCACGCTACTTCCATAGGTATAGAGGACGCCGATATTGAATTCTCCCTGCGCACTTCCCTGGGCAGCGGCCGTTTGATACCACTTCAGGGCCTGGGCGTAATTCCCGGCCTTGAAGGCTTTTACTCCTCGGTCCAACGCCGCGGATGGGGAACCGGTTTGGGCTTGGAGGAACGAGGGATAACAAAATAAAAATCCCATGAAAAGGAGCAGGTTGGAAAGGAGCTTTTTTTGGGATTTCATGGCGGCTTAGCTCTCTCATCCCTTTTCCCCTGCAAACGACAGGTCCCCGCGGGAGACAACTACTCGCTGGTTTTGTTATTCAGTCGAAACAAAACCGAAGGATTCATTCCCGTTCGGGAAACGGGCCGATTGGACCTTTACTTTATTCTAGTCCAGGTGACTTCGTAACCGCCCCCCGGCCACTTCCATCCACCGGAAAGACGGTTGCCATCAGGACTAAAAACGCCCTTGAATCGGTTATTGGAGCCCTTGGGTCCAAACCAGATTGTGAGTTCATTGTTAACCATTTCGTAGACGTAATCCAGGGTAAGGCCGTCATCGAATTTATAAAAGCGCGACCTGATTTCCTTGCTGGGTTCCTCTCCCATTCGGTGTTGGCGACCAATGACCTCAAATCCCTTGATTGTTCTTCCACGGTATAAAAGATGATCAACATACTGAACAAGGAAAAAACCGCCTTCCATCCACTCGTACCTGATCCGGCCCTGCGCCTCGCCCGATAAATTCCAAGCGCCAACCAATCGATCCAGGCTTTGGAGGTTCGGATTTGGTCCAGTGGAGGGCTTTTTAGCTTTGGCCGGACCGGATTTTATCTTTTTCTTGGTCGATTTCGGATTCATAAAATCATCCTTCACTCCTCCATTGCGGGTTCCCGTCATGGCCAACGATTCAATGACTCCGTTTGGCCTTTTTCCGCTTTTTCTTTCGGGCGGGTGCTTGGAGATTATGGGAGGGCAGCCGTTCATGTTTGGGTTGGTAGACTCCGATTTTACCACCGCCGGGCAGGATGATGGTTGTTATCGAACCCCATCTTTCCTCATGTATATCGGAACAAACAGTTCCCTTCGCTTTCATTTCTCCGATAAAAACCTTCACGTCATCGCACATGAGATAGAACTCATGTACCCCATTCTTACCAGGATGAAAAGCAGCTTCGGAGGACGGCAATCCGAAGATCAACCAACCATGGCCGGCATCCACATGGGGAAATCTCAACACGTCCCGGAAAAAAGCCCGATCTTCTCCGGGTTTTTCGGAATAAACAATAACATGCGCGCCGTTGATCATGGTTTCCGCTCGGTTTCTTTCCTTAAAGCTAAATCAGATTTAACGACTGTAAAGTGCCGTAATTTTGGATTCCGCCAGTTTATTGGCGTTGAGGTAATAGCCCACCATGGCGCCTGAGGCGTTGGCGTCTAAGTCCAGGGACTTCACCTTGAGAGCGTAGACCGTGAAAATATAGTGATGGGGAGACCCGGGAGGGGGGCAAGGCCCGCCGTAGCCAGGCTTGCCAAAGTCGGTTCGGGATTGGATAAGCCCCGCGATGGCGGTGCTGTCGGCCGGGAAGCCCTTGGGCAGGCTGTGGATTTTGGAGGGGATATTGAATACCACCCAGTGCCACCAGCCGCTTCCCGTGGGGGCATCCGGGTCATAGACGGTCAGGGCGTAACTTTGGGTCCCATCCGGCCCCTTGGTCCATTTCAATTCCGGTGACAGGTTGCCCCCCTGGCACCCAAAGCTGTTGAACACCTGTTCGTCGGACATAGTGGCTCCCTCTTTGATGTCGGAGCTCTTCAACTCGAAGGCCGAAACGGCGCAGGCTGTCATGCCAGCAATCACTGCCCCCAGCAGGATTCCTCGAAAGGTTCTAAAGCTCGCTTTCATATTTTTCCTCCTCGATTTCGATAAATTTCCATTCGTGACTCGCCGAGATTAAAGGGACAAGTCGCCAAAAATCAACAGCCCCCAGGTTAAAAAGAGAGAACTTTCAAGGGCTGTTAAAAACAGAAATGGGCGACCATATTGAATAAACCTGGGACAGGCTGCTTTCTAAAGGGGAAATCAACCGATTCAAATAAAAAAGCCCGAGCCGTTTTCGGCTCGGGCTTTTGGTCTTAAAACTTTAAAGACACGGGAAAAAGTTAATCGGACCCAACTTTGGAGCCAAGCCCTTCTTACCAAGTACTGGTATCACCAAAGGTAATATTTATAGAAGACGGGTCCGTACTATTAGCATATGGCCCCACCACGGTCCAAGGCTCACCAGAGGCAGGTCCGGATGGACCTGTGCCTTGTGAGTCAAACCAAGCTCTCAAGTAATAGCTTTGGCTGGAAGATCCCGTTTCCAAGGTGAAAGTCTGGCCGTTGCTGCAAACATTTTGGGTGCAACAATAGGTCCCTGAACCTTCGGAAGTACCGGCAACGGGTTCGACATAAATTTGGGTGCCGTAACTGTTACCGTTGCAACTCGGCGTGCCCTGAGAGCCCGAATAATTAATGGTGCCAAGGTAACCATAAAACTCGCCGCAAGAACCGCTGAAACTTAGGTTGGACACGGCGGCTCCACTCACGTTAATGGCTGCACCAAACCCGTTGGGCCCGGAGCCGCTGCCTATACATGTCCCGTCGGAATTTTTCGCATAACTTCCCACTACAATATTTCCACCCCCGCCACTCACCGAATAAGTCGTAGGATCGGTCACATATTGCTCGGTGACGTAATAACTGCCTGCGGTCACTCCCATAAAGTAAGTGCCTCCGTTTGTGGTCACGATACAACTGGAGTAATTTTCGGTATTGCCCCCGTTATCCACAGACGCCGAGACAATGATCGGGTTGGTCGAGTTGACTGAGCCGCTCCCCGTCCAATTGACAGTGCCCGACAGGCTGTTTGTGGTGCCAAAAAGATTCGCGTCGGAGAGGGTGATCGCATGATTGGAGGTATTCGAGTTGAAAGGCGAAAAGGAGCCCAAGTTCGTCACCGGATCCCCCGTCACTGGACCGTTACCGTTGCCGTTGCTGTTGCTGTTCAACCAAGCCTGGATATAGACCGAGGAGGCGTTGTTCGTATCAATCAAAGAGTAGGTGCCGCCATTTACCGAAACCCCAGTCCCGTAAGCCACCGGGGTTAGGTAATTCGAGTCCGCGTACCCTTGAACACTCAAATTCGTATTACCGTTGACAGCTCCCGCGCCAGTGTAGGTGATGGGGCCCGAAACACCCTCCAACTCACAGCCATTTCCAAAGCTCATATTCGCGGTGACCGTCACGGCCCCGCTGATGGTGATGGTCGTGGGAGACCCGCCCAAGCAAACAGGAGTGCCCCCAGTGGTATAGTAACAATAGGGATCACCCTCCGAGGGCGATGAATTATTGAGTGAAGTATCCGCCGTCCAGAAAGCCAGGAGAGTGTAAGAACCTGTTACAGGTAGATTGAGGGTATAGGTAACGGCGCCGGTTTGCGCTGGGACAGACCAATTGACGCCATTGCCGTTGCTGATGTTAGTGCTCGCGTATACCAAGAGGTTTTTTCCCGTCGGGCTGTTGCCTCCGGTGTATTGAACTGTTCCGGTAATAATGTAAGGTTGCGGGGTAGAAGTAACAGTCATAGTCGCGGTCTTGGTCGACGTGTTTTGTTGGGTGTTGGTGGGAGTGCTGGTGGGAGTGGTGAAGGTATTGGTCGGCGTGCCGGTCTGGGTGGGAGTCCCGCTGTTCGTCGGTGTTTCCGTAATCGTGAATGTAGCGGTGATGGTCGGCGTGTTCGTGATCGTGAAGGTGGCCGTACTGGTGGGGCTGTTAGTGGGAGTCGCGGAATTGGTCGAAGTTGCGCTATTGGTCGGCGTGTTGGTAACCGTGTAGGTATCCGTGGAGGTGGCGGTGTTGCTGGGCGTACTGGTGGGCGTAACCGTGGCCGTGTTGCTGGCGGTTGAAGTGAAAGTAAAAGTGCAAGTGTGGCCCGAACTGTCGGTACAGGGCGTGTTGGTAACTGTAAAGGTGTTGGTGGCTGCGGGCGCTGCGGGGCTGGAAGGGGTACTGCTCTTGGAAGGGCAGCCGAGGGTTAAAAAGGCGACTCCGATTAAAAGTGAAAACACTCCTAAGATGCGAAGTTTCATGGTTTGGCCTTTCCCGAAATTTAAAACGCTTGGCCAAACGAACCATTTGGGTAAAGGGTTTTTGTGTGAGGTGAGTATGAGGGCTCAAAGACTTAATAGATACAAAATAAGCGGGACGCAAGCTTTTTTTCGCGCTATCAAATTGAGCGACAGCGCTAAACTTGAGCTTTTGTGCCTTAAGAGACGCGGGCGAATGCTGGAAAAGAGCTGACCCTTCGGGACTTTAGGTGGGAAGCAGAATTTATTCCAGGAAACCCTGGTAGAGCATGAAATAGACGAGAACGCCCGTAACCGAAACGTAGAGCCAGATAGGAAGGGTAATGCGGGCGATTTTCTTGTGGCCCGCGAAATTCCCCTTCCGGGCGCGAAGAATGGTGATGATGGCAAGGACGGGAACCACTATGGCCAATGGGGTGTGGGTAAAAAGAATAATCAAATAGAAGATCCTTGAGGCCCCATGGCCTTGGTAATAAACGATCCCCGCCAAGGCATGGTGCACCAGGTAGGAAATGAGAAAAACGATGGAGATCAAAAAAGCCGTTCCCATGCAGACCTGATGGGCCTTTTGATTTCCCCGGCGGATGAAGACATAACCCGTCAGCAAAAGGATGGTGCTCAAGCCGTTCAGGCAGGCGTTGATCATTGGCAGTGTATTCAGGTTCATGTGTGGCTCCAAGAGCTCATCAGGTATCGTACGTCCTGATGAAGTTTTTTCATATTCTCATCGTCCTCGCCATCGTACATACCCCGCACCATGTTGTCAGCGTCCACCAGAAGAATTCGGGTTGTGTGGATGAATTCATACCCGGGAATTTTGTCCGGATTGGGATAGGCGGTCAAATGGAATCCGTTACCGATGGCATTGTAAATGTCCGCCTTCTTGCCTGTTAGAAAAAACCATTGGTTATCCTCGGCCTTGTAATCCTCAGCATAGGCTTTGAGCGCCTCCGCCGTGTCCCGCTCCGGATCCACCGTAAAAGTGACCATCCTGAAATCCTGGTTTCCCCGCCATTCCTGTTGGAGGCGGCTCATCTGGGAACTGATCATGGGGCAGGAACCAGCGCAATGGGCGAAAATAAAATCCACCGCCCAAACCTTGCCCTTCAGTTCGGCGCTGGAAAACATCCGGCCGCTTCGATCCTCGAAGGTAAAAACCGGAGCAGCATAGAGCGGCTTGGAGAATAGGTTGGAGGGCCTGGAAACAAAGACCCGGTAACCCAAAACCACAAGGCCGCCCCCGGTGAGAAGGATCAAAAGCCCTATTCGCCAGTCGAATTTTTTCATTTGGATTTTCCCTCATTGGTCTTTTCGACCACCCAGGACGAAAGGAGATAAAAAAAGAACCCCATGCCCACCAACACTAATATGGAAAGGGAAAGGCTAGGAATATTTCCCAGGTCCTGTCCCGGGAAAAGACCACGCCTCACGCCGGCAACACCATAGGTGAAGGGATTGACCTTCATGAAGGCCTTCATCCAGCCCTGGCCCCCGACAAAAACCGCGCCCGACGCCATCCACATGGGCAGGAGTACCATGTTCATGATGGTGTGGAACCCGGGCGTGGACTCGATTTTCCAAGCCAGCCAGAACCCGAAAGCGTTGAGGACGAAGGACAGCCAAAAAAGTGAGAGGACCAGCCCCGAGAGGGGCAGGAACTGGAAGGTGGCCCCCACGGTCAGCGCCACCGGAAGAAGAATCAAGCCCTGCAGGGTGGAAAGGGTCGCTCCGCCCAAAATTTTTCCCATCACGATGGCCCCCCGGCTGACTGGCGCCACCATGACCGACTGCAGGAAGCCCGCATGGCGGTCCTCGATGACGGAGGCGTTGGAGAAGATACAAGTGAAAAGGATGCTCATCACCAGCGTACCCGGCAGAAAATAGGCCCGGTAATTGGCCATGGGGATTCCCGTCCCCAGGACCGCCCAGAAAAGCAAGGCGGTTCCTACCGCCCCCACCACCCGGCTGGGCTGCCGGTAAAAGCGAACGATCTCTCGCTGCCACAAGGTATAAACCGCCAGCCAGAAATTCATTCTTTTTCCTCCGAGAAACGCCGCCCGGTTTTATGTATAAATACGTCTTCCAGAGTGGGAAGGCCCAGGGTGAGGGACAAAACCTGTTCGGGCAATGCTTCCAATAAGGGTGCCACCAGCAAGTAGGCCTTAGGATGTTCTACCTGAACCAAACCTCCCACCATAAGACCGGTGACTTTGAGTTTTTCAGCAAGAGTGGCCATAAGGACCTCGGGATTTTTCGCCCGTATGCGAAGTACTTCCCCGCCGATTTCAGCCTTGAGTTCCTCAGGTTTTCCCAAGGCCACTTTCTTGCCCTGATCGAGGATCAAGAGCCTGTCGCAGCGGTCCGCTTCTTCCAGGTAATGGGTGGTCACCAAAACCGTCATATTCTGCCTTTGGCGAAGGGTTTCCAGGTGGCCCCAAAAATCTTTCCGGGCCGCCGGATCCAACCCGGTGGAGGGCTCGTCCAGAATCATCAGTTCGGGGTCGTTGATCAGCGCCTTGGCCAGTTCCACCCGCCGTTGCAAGCCCCCGGAAAGGGTTTTGACCCTGTCCTTGGCGCGGTCCATGAGGCCGAGCCGTTCCAGGTCCCGGTCGATGCGCCTTTCTAATTCTTTGCCCGAAAGGCCGTAAAGGTGCCCCTGGTGCGCCAGATTTTCCCTCACCTTGAGCATTTTATCCAGGGCCGGCAACTGAAAGACAATCCCCATCTTGCGGCGAATGGCCATAAGGTCCTGGGCCAAATCCAGCCCAAACATTTTCACCTGGCCGGGCCGGCAGGCGAAGAGCGTGGAAAGAACCTTGAAGGTCGTGGTCTTCCCCCCGCCGTTGGGTCCAAGGAAGCCGAAGATTTCGCCCTTTCCCACGGAAAAACTCAAGTTCTCCAGCGCGGTTTTCGAACCGTACTGGTAGGTGAGGTTGTTTACTTCCAGGACATTTTCCAAGGGCAGCTTTCTCTTTTAATAAAAAATCCAAGACTTAAGTTCTATCCAGCACCATCACGATGAAAAGAAGGGGCAGATAAGTGATCGACAGCCAAAAAAGCCCCCGGGCATAGTAAAGACTTTTGTGCCAAGCCAGCAACCCGCTGTAAAAAAGGAAGACAGAACTTAACACAAGGGCCACCCAAAAATAAACCGTCCCGGTCATATGAAGGGTGGCGGGCAAAAGGGACGTGGGCAGGAGAGCGGCGGAATAAAGCACTGCCATAAGCCCTGTGGAGCCACCTTTTGGGTCGATGACCGAAAGCATGGGAAAACCGCCCCGCGCGTAATCTTCGCGGTACATCCACCCAAGGGTGAGGGCATGGGGCATCTGCCAAAGGAAGAGGATGGAAAAAAGCACCCAGCCTTCCGGACCCACGTGGTTTTGGGCCGAGGTCCAGCCCATCATGGGTGGAATAGCCCCCGGTATGGCGCCCACTACCGTGCAAAGCGAGGTGATTCTTTTCAATGGTGTATAGAGAACAAGATAGCTGAAAAGGGCTGCCAGCCCTAGGAAAGCCGTCAGCTCGTTAACAGTGAAAAGAAGGATGAGAACCCCTGCGGTGGAGAGCCCCATCCCGTACCAAAAGGCGTGGGAACTTTTTACCCGGCCGGCAGGAATGGGCCGCTTTCGAGTGCGCGTCATTTTGCGGTCCTGTTCTACCTCGAACCACTGGTTCAAGGTGCCGCACCCGGCGGCCACAGCAGTGGTACCCATGAGCGAAAGCGCCATTAGTCCCAAATGGAACGGCCTGCCGCTTCCCATATAAAAGCCCGCCAAACTGGTCAAAAGTGCAAGGGAATTCAGACGGGGCTTGGTGAGGGAGATGTAATCCCGGAGATTCTTCAAGCGGAGATTTCCTTTTTAAATAAATGATAACTGTTGAGGGTTAAAACCAGCATGGAAGCCAGGGTTGCCGCGCCCACAATAACATGTACCGAGGTGGGCACGATTGACTTTTGCGTAACGATAACCGCCACCCCCAGGAAACATTGGAGCCAGACTAGGAATCCCGCCGCCGCCGCCGGAAGAAACAATCCCTTTTCCTCTGGAAAATGGAAACAAGCACGGAAAGCCGTATGACTTACGAATAGCAGAACGAGGAAGGCACCGACCCGAGTGTGACTGAATTGGAGGGCAACCCTGACAGGCCAGTCCGGGGGAAGGAGTTGGCCGAAAGACAGGGGCCAATCCGGGATGGCTAAGCCCGACCCGCTATGACGCGTTACCGCCCCCACAACGATTTGCAAGTAAACCAACGCGGTCGTCCAGGCGGCCCAGTTCCGGATCGGGGAAGGCCTGTCGAAAAGGCGGTGGGGCTGTTCCTCGATCCACCCCTTCGAGGTGACCAAGGCTAAGGTGACGATGAGGCAAAAGAAAATCTGGGCCAACCCCGCATGGGCCACCGATATTTGGGTCGGCAGGTGAAGAAGCACCGTCACTCCACCCAGGATCGCCTGCAGGAGAATGGCGCCCATGGCGCCCCAGGCCAAGCGCTTGACCCAGGAACGCGTCTCGATCTTTTGAACCGTAACGGCCAGGCCCAGCATCATGCAGGACACTGTGCCCGCCACCAGCCGGTGACCATGCTCAAAGAGGACCCCGCCGGTCATGTGGGGGAACAAGGTACCAAAGGAAAGGGGCCAATCCGGCACCGCCAGACTGGAACCCGTGCTGGTCACTAGGGCCCCGGCCAAAAGCAGGACAAAAGTGCAGCCAGCCGTTGCCAGAGCGAAACGATGAAGGCCCTGATGGTAAGTAGGTTTCATTTCGTTGGGGTTCATGTCTACCTCAAAAAATAAAGGCCCCGGGAATGGTCCCGGGGCCCGGATGAATAATCTTTTAAACTTCAGGTCTTATTGGGCGGCGAAAGTGAAGTTCGCGCTGGCGGCTTCCCCGTCTTTGACCGTAATTTGCTGCGGCTGGGATTCACCATATTTCTCATGGACGGCAACAACGGTGTAGGTCCCGGCGGGCAGTTGGGCAATCTTAAAGGTCCCGTCGGTGCCCGAAATACTATAGAAAGGATTGGTGACTACGCCCGCCACGCAATGCATCCAGCCGTGAACATCACACTTGAACTTCACCAAAACCTCGGGCTTGGTAGAATTTCTTTTCGGACATCATGTTCTGGGAAGGCTGGCCCACGTTGAAAGGCGTCATTGATGACAGCCATGCAATGCACGTTGTGGAGGGTGGGGTCGCCGTTCACGATGTCCAGGGGCTGATTGACCTGGATGCCGAACACGTGGGGATTGTACATACAGCCCTTCTGGAGCAGGGTAACCGGCGTAGTTGGTGCCGAATAACTTCCGGCGCCGTCCTTGACGTAGACGAACACGTTAGCCAGATCACCGTTCGCATCGGCTATGACCGTCTCATCCTTGCCCGAGGTGGCGTGCTGGGCCTTGCAGACCGGGTCCGCGTCGTAGGCGATGATGGCGGCGATAGGAGCCTTGCCGGTCAAGGTCACCTTGCCAGCGATGCTGGCCGTTCCCATGGCCCCGGCGGAAGCCGAGGAAGCCGTGCCAGCCCCTCCGCCTGCCGCTGCCTTACCGAAATCATCCTGATCGTCGCTGTTTCCGCAGCCCGTGGTGATCAACAAACCCGCTAGCACCAAGAAGGCCAAGTACTTTTCTCAAATCCATCGCTCGACTCCTTCGTTTTAATTTAAAAAGTGGTTTTTAATAGGTCGCCCTCGCAGGTTTCCTTTGTTTACCTCATCCTTAACTACCTAGTCACTTACCTTATTCGGGTCACGACCCACGAAATCAAGGCCGCCTGGATTAGTTGGTCTCTCCTTTTCCCAGCATAAAGAGATAATCCCTCAGGGCTTCCGCTGCTTCAAACCGTCCCCGCCAAAAGCCTTGGCGTCGGGGGCGGGTTGGTCGCTCGGGCCAGAAGCCAGGCATATGGGTTCCCGGCTGAAGCGCGTCGGGATTTTTCAGCCATTCCACCACCCAGTCCGGCTTCAAGCGCGCGTGAACTTGTAACAGGTCAGGCGCGGCCGAATTAAGGTCCAGCGGGCATCTTGGTGCCCAGATACGTGGCACTTCTGGCACTGGAGCTTGGCGAAGAGGTTGTGGGCCTGTGTCAGGTCCTCCCCTTTTAATTTATGCGTCTGCAACGCTGGGGAAGGGAAATACCTGGTCTTCCTTCAAGTTGAAATAGGTGATGACGTCGCTGACCTTCTCGTCCGTCCAGGGGAAGCTGGGCATGCGGATATGCAGCCAGGGCCGAATGGGGTGAACGCCCAGAAGAAATTATGGAACCAGTCGATCTGGATTTTGGCGCCTTCCTTACGCAGGTTAGGCGGGGCCAGGGACAGGTCGATCCCTTCCTTCTTGTACATTTCGCGGATTTTTCCGCCCTGGTCCTCGATCAAGTGACAGCCGCGGCAGTTGAAATCCGCGATGACGCGCCTTCCCTTTTCGAGAATGGGACCGTTGCCCTCGATGCCGGCCATCATGTCGTCAGGAATATAGGTTTGGGTAAGACCCAGGACAGCCGTCATGATGGCTTCCCGGTCGTCGTCATTCAGGTAGAAATTGGGCATCTTCAGCAGGTCTTGAAAGGCCTGGACCGGGACCTTGTCCTTGTCAAAAACGCGGGGATTCTTCAGTTTGGCGGCCAGGAAACCCTCGTGGGTGTGGGGAATTTCCGCTGGGTCGGTAAACCCGAAATCCAGTTGGCTGACACGCTTGGTGCCCCATGTTGTCAATTCAGTCCCTATGCCGGGGGTGGTCTCGAAACCCTTGATCATGTGGCAGGCGAAACAGGCGTACTTGTTAAGGGTCTTCTCGCCCAGGAACAATTGCTTGGCATGTTCGTCCATCGTCGTCAATTGGGCGTTGGCAGCCTCAAGGCCGACTTGGGGCGTCAAGTAATCCACGATCAGCCAGTCCCGGACGGCGGGATCAAAACTCGGCGGAGCTGCGTCTTCGAAATCCTTGTTGCGTTTGGACATGAGGTAGGCCGTGATGTTCGATGCCTCCTGATCAGACAGGCGCAGGGAAGGCATGCGGGTATCAGGGTTGAAATGCTGCGGGTTCTTAATCCAGGAATAAACGAATGCCGCGGAAAGCTTGCTGCCCACGGAAGAAAGGTCCGGCGCGAAGTCCGCGTGGTGGCTGGTGACGTCGTCGATGCCGTGACAGGCCAGGCAGCCGACTTCTTTGAAAAGTTTCTTGCCCTCCGCAACACTTCCGTGGCCCGGAACCATGTTGGGGGTATAGTCTTCGGACTTTTCGTAGATATAATCCACCACCGCGTTCAACTCGGCCTTGTTCTTGGCCATGATGTCGGGATCGGAATTGTTGGTTTGGTGGAAGAAGCTGGGCATCTTGGCTGCGGGATTGTAAGCCTTTGGATCCCAGACCCATTTGAGGACGAAATCCTTCTTGAGCTTGCCCTTGACTTTATAAAGCATGGGTCCGGCCTTGGTTAGGCCTTCCAGATTCTTAACCTTGTGGCAGCCCACGCAACCCCGGACTACCATCAATTCCCTTCCCCGGTTGAGTTTGGGGGCGAAGTTGACCTGTTCCTGGGTGCCATGGCACTTCAAGCAGGAGCCTTCGGTGAATTTCAGGGGCAGCATCGTGCTTTGGACGGCTTCCGGCTCTTTCCAGCCGTATTTTTTCTTCCATAGCTTGGCTTCTTCCTCGTCATTGGGCACGTGGGCGCAAGTATTGAATGTAAGGGAAGGTCCCATGCCGCCGTGGCAGATCGTGCAGCCGACTTTGTCCATCGGATGGGGGCTGGTGGAGCCTACGTAAAGATCCAAGTGGGGTGGGACTTGAAAACTTTGGGGATTCCGGGGTAATGGTCCTCGTCAAAATCCTTCTTGTCGATCCCCAAGTGGCAGGTCATACAGCGGTCCACCCGCATGGTCTTGGCGAAATAAAGGTCTTCCGGCAGGTTCTTCAGGACCACTTGCTGGATCTGGATGGTCGGAGACATGAAATCCAACAGCATGGCGTTGCGGAAGTAAAAGAAGAAATTGAAGGAAAGGTTGCGGATTTTTTTCTCCAGGGCATCATAACTCGCCCTCATTTTCGTGATCTTGGCCTGGACCGCGTCCCTTTGGGCAGTCATATCCGTAATGCTCTTGGCGGCTTGGTCCCGTTCTTGTTGCAGGTCGAATTGCTCTTGGGTGAGTATGGCAGCCCGGTCGATTTCATCATCCAGGTGTTTTTTGAAGTTATCTTCGTTGTTGCCGTTCTTAAGCCCTTCCGAATAAGCGTATTTATCGGCGTCGATGTTGGCTTTCAACATCTGGTATTGTGACTTTTTGCTGTAGATCTTCGCGTCCAGCGTGGCCTCTAGGGAAGTAAGTTTGTCAATCTGGCCCTTGTGGGATTTCAGTTCCTCGTCGGCTTCCTTGAGATCGCTCTTCAACTGCTTGTACTGGGCCACGTCGACTTCCGAAGCCACCTGATTTCTTTCCTGGATGTCATAGTGCCTTTGGAAGCGCATGAACCGGCGCTGGTAGTCTTTCCAGGGACGGTGGTAATCGAAATAAGCCATTAGGATGACGCAGACCAGCAGGACCAAGCTGGACCCCAGGAACCATTGGGTCAGGGTTTTGCTGTCGTAAGCTCTCTCGTCTTTAAAATCCGCCAAGGTGTATTCCTTACATTAAATATTGAAGAAAAATTCAGGTATCCCGACGATGTACTTCAGGTTGAAAGCCCAACGCAAGAGCATCTTGATGGGAAGTGCCGCCATCAAAATGATGAGGTTGATCAGGACGCCGTAACGCACAATACCCAGTTTCTCCAACAACATTTGCAGATAGGGGATCTTTTTGGTCAAGAGCGGCGGCAGAACGATAAAATAAAAGCCGAGGATCAAAAAGCCGGGCATTTCCCGAATCAGGATTATTTTGGGAAGACCTATCCCCGTGAAACCCAGCCACTTGACCCAGAAATACTCGGACAGGTTCACGTTGTTCAACACCAAGACCTTGTGGGGATCCCAATCCTCGAAGGGGCCGAAAAAGTTCCAGCCCGGGCCCCGTAGGAAGGTGCCCAAGAAAATCAAAGTCACCCATAAAATAAGGAATCCGAACAGGAAGGGGATAATCGCGAACTTCCGCTCGTTGAAGGTGTAATAACCCGCGCCCTTGGGGTTTTTGTCGATATAGGGAATGGCCATGAGCCCCACGATAATAAGGGTCGGAAATACCACACCCGCCAACCAGGGATCGTAGTAAACCAGCATTTCCTGCAAGCCCAAAAAGTACCAGGGTGCTTTGGAGGGGTTGGGCGTCCAAGCCGGGGTGGCCGCCTCCTCCAGGGGAGCGTGCAGGCACAAGGACCATACCAACAGGGCCACGCCCGCGACGATCGTGGCGATGAACTCGATAAATACCAAGTCGGGCCAGACATAAACTTTTTTATCTGAAGTTTCCTTTTCCTTGGGGGGTTGGCCCTGAGCGATTCGCCGGTCGTTGACGACTGCCTGCCGGAAGGAAAGCCAAGTGAAGAAACCAACCGAGAACACCATGATGAAGATGGGGACGTTGTCCGGCTTGGTGGAAATATCGCGGAAATGATCGTTGAACATGGCCAGCAACAGTGCCGCGATCACCCCCACCAGCAGTCTTCAAGGCAAACTTGGGTTCAGTCCATTTCTCCCGGAAATAAATCATGGCCCCGAAGCCGATGACGGAACCAAAAAAATAAGTAACCGGGCTGAAAAGGGCGTTGATGAAATGAACGATAAATTGCATGGTTCCTCGAAATGAAATTTTAAGTTTTTAGTTCTTATTTTGAGCTTAAAATTGAAACTCAAAAACAAGAACTTACAGCTTGGTCCTCAAAGAGGGCCGGAAATTCCACCGTCTTTGCGAACCCGCCAAAAATGGATCGCCATCAGGGTCGCAGCGACAATGGGGATAAACACACAATGAAGCACGTAAAACCTTAGCAGGGTCGGTTCCCCGACGAAGTGGCCGCCCAAAAGAGCGAAGTGGATATCCGAACCGCCATGGACCAGTTTGACCCCCCCAATTTGAATAAGGGAAGCTCCGGGTCCTTCATAACCCATGAAGGGGGTGGCGCGGGCCATGTTGGTACCAACCGTAATAGCCCACATGGCCAACTGGTCCCAAGGCAAAAGATAACCCGTGAAAGAAAGAAGCAGGGTCAGAAGAAGGAGAACCACTCCGATGACCCAATTGAACTCGCGGGGAGGCTTATAGGAACCGGTCATAAAGACCCGGAACATATGCAGCCAGACTGCGATCACCATGGCGTGGGCCGCCCACCGGTGAAGCTCGCGCATGATGCCCAACGGGACATGCTCCCGCAAGGCGACGATATCGTAATAGGCGTATTCGGCCGTTGGGCGGTAATAAAACATGAGCAATACACCGGTCACTGTCAGGTTCAGGAACAGGAAGAAAGATAAGCCGCCCATGCACCAGGTATAGCTCATTTTGACCCCCGAATGGCGTGCCTTGACGGGATGCAAGTGCAGGAAGACGTTGGAAAGGACGGCCATAATCCGATTGCGGGGCGTATCGGGATAGCCGTGGCGGAATATCGATTTCCAAATCTGCCCTTCGGCGATGGCCTTCTTAACGGCTTCCGGCGAGGGCCGGTTTTCCATCGATTGCTTGATTGTTTTTTTCAAATCATCCAGCATTCGTCTGTCCCCCTTTTATTCAACGGCAAAAACTAGGCTTTATAATCCAAAAAGGAACCCGGCAGGCCCCATTGGCCTAATTCCTGTTGGAATTTGACACTTTCATCTATTTCAATTTGCCCGTCATCCGCCAAAGTGATTTGGAACCGTTCCAAAGGACGCGGCGCGGGCCCCTCGAAGTTGATCCCCGTAATGTAATAACCGCTCCCGTGGCAGGGACATTTGAATTTTTGTTCCGCCTGAAGCCAGTTGGGGGTGCAGCCCAAATGGGTGCAAATGGTGGAAAGGGCATAAAAACCCAGGTCATTGCGCACGATCCAAACTCGGTGGGCGTCTTTGAAGCGTTCATCCACGCCCGGATTGTAAGTAACGGGGAAACCCGCTTTAAATTTAAGGGGCGGCTCGAAAGTAACATTGGGAAAAGCGAATCGTAACATGGTGCTCAGGGCCCCCAAGCTGGCCGCCGTAAAGGCCACCCAAGCCCAACCTAATAAGGATAGAAAAGAACGACGGGTAAATTCCGGGTTGAGGGGCACTCCTCCGGGAGCCTCGAGAACCTGCCCATGGGAAAGATCGGTCTTATGCCGGAATAACCCCGCGACGGTTAAATATATAAGGTAAAGAAAAACAAGGATAAAGGCGAAAAGTGCCGAAGTGATGACCATTGCCCCAATCGTTTTCGACGAGGACATATCCATGCCTACATTCGCGAACAAATAAGCGAAGAACAAAATGGCTATGGCCGTGGCGGCAAAGAAGGTTCCAATAATAACGGCAAGGGAAAAAGCCATTTGGCCTTCGGGTTTTGACTCGGCATGGCCATGGGCCTTGTCTTCTTTTTTGGCCTGACGGTATTGCTTGAAAGTTTTAAGTAGGAATCCAACCGTCAGAAAAGCCACATAGGCAAAAAGGAGGATAACCAAACCCAACCCGACGGAGATAATCGTCGAACTGGCGGACGCAGGCCCCGAAAGAGGCTTCATCGGCGAAGACAGGTTTTACGGAGAATCCGAAAAATAAATAAGTTGAGGAAGAGAGAAGAAAACGATATCGATGGAACCAGCTAGAAGTCATTCAAAAACTCCGGTAATTCTTCTTAAGGAGGATTGGAACTCTTACAAAAAAAATTCCACCCGGTTGATGCGGTGGAAAGGCGGCAAAGCTTGAAAAACAAGCCGTATTTTAGACGAGGAGTTTTTGGAGTGTCAAGGAGATAGAAGGCATGGGCGGTGTCCTAATTAGACTCTTTTTCAAACAGTTTCACGTTAGTTTTTTGCTAATGAAAAAACTATATTGATTTCATAGATGACAAAATTAATTTAAGGTTTTCGAATTGTAGACGACAATTCAAACTTTCTAGCGGTTAGAGTTGAATGAAAGTTTTTAAGAGAAATGGAAACAAATATCAAAAATATCCATTGTGTAAAACCTTCGGAAATGACCCGGGAAATGAAAAGACCACAAAATGAGGGATTTTTCTTAAACTCAATTGACTGTTTTTTCGAATATCGGGCTTAAAGGAATTTCCCTCAACGGATGATGAGCATTTTTCCGATGGAGCGGTGTCCATCGACGATGACGACGATGTAATAGATCCCATCCGCCAAAGGAGTTCCCGATTTATCGGTTAACTCCAGCGTTACCGCCTTACCCGACGGCACGTTCCGGAAGAACTCCTCCTGAACTTCCCGGAAGGCTATGGTGAAAATCTCCACCTGAACATCCGAAACTCCTGAATATGCCGGCGGAAGCACACTTACCGTCGACCCCGTTACCGGGTTGGGATAAACCACGACGCCCAGGTGACCCGTGGAGGTAGCCGTAGGGGTGGCGGTTGAAGTGATGGTGGATGTGGCTGCCGCGGGAGTATTCGAAGGTGTCGCCATCACGATAGTAACGACCGATCCGGGTACGGGCATATTGGCAAAAAGGACTGCCTGGCCATTGGTCCCTGCCCCGCCTGTCACGCTGAATGTGTAGTTCCCTGTCGCCGCGCTATTCGAGAAATTCACCACTACCTGGTAAGTGACCGCCCCGTTACTGGGAGGAATGATATTGCTGAAATTAATGGTGGCGGTTGATCCGATGAAACTGGTGGTGGAAATAATCGTCCCATCGTCCACAAGCGATACGGAAGTGATTCCCGTGGGCGAAGTCCCTGCTTCCGTAAGAGTCAAACTGCTCAAGGTAACTGGATTATTGCCCGGATTGGTTAACTGAATCTGCTGTATGGTCACGCCGGAAGCTCCCGCCACTTGAGTGGAATTCGAGGGAGGGTTCGATCCTTGTGAAGCCTGTACTGTCACCGCCGTTGGAGTGGCGGTCGGCGTGATCGTGAAAGTAACGGTAGTGGTAGCCGTGGAGGTTGTCGTATGAGTCAGGGTATTCGTCAATGTTTCAGTGGGAGTTAACGTAGTGGTTGAAGTCGTTGTTTTGGTGGCGGTGTTCGAAGCGGTAGCGGTTGGAGTGGAGGTTGAGGTATTAACCACGGTATTGCTGGGCGTTGATGTGACGGTTTGAGTCGCCGTATTCGCCAAAGTGTTCGTGGGGGTGGAGGTCGTCGTTTTAGTGACGGTATTCGAAGCGGTTGCGGTTGGTGTATTGGTTGCGCTATCAGCTAAGGTATTCGTAGGCGTCGCCGTGGGAGTTTGAGTCGCTGTATCCGCCAAGGTGTTCGTGGGGGTAAAGGTCGTCGTTTGGGTGGTGGTGTTCGAAGGGGTATTAACCACGGTATTGCTGGGCGTTGATGTGACGGTTTGAGTCGCCGTATTCGCCAAGGTGTTCGTGGGGGTGGACGTCGTTGTTTTAGTCACGGTATTTGAAGCGGTCGTAGTTGGAGTGTCGGTTGTGGTATTAGCCAAAGTATTGGTGGGCGTCGCCGTAGCGGTTTGAGTCGCCGTATTCGCCAAGGTGTTCGTAGGGGTGGAGGTCGTCGTTTTAGTGACGGTGTTTGAAGCAGTCGTAGTCGGAGTATCGGTTGCGGTATTAGCCAGGGTATTCGTAGGCGTCGCCGTGGGAGTTTGAGTCGCCGTATTCGCCGTCGTGTTGGTCGCGGTAGCCGTAGTGGTGTCCGTTGGGCTGAAAGTAGTCGTATTCGTCACGGTATTTGTCCTTGTGGTAGTCGCCGTGCCTGTAGCTGTACTGGACGGCGTTGACGTCAAAGTATTTACCACTGTATTGGTTGCGGTGGGAGTGGGGGTGCTCGTTGGACTGAAAGTAGTCGTGTTCGTCACGGTATTTGTCCTTGTGGTAGTCGCCGTGCTTGTAGCCGTACTGGACGGCGTTGACGTCAAAGTGTTGACCACCGTATTGGTCGCGGTCGTCGTGGGGGTCCTTGTTGGACTGGAAGTAGTCGTGTTCGTCACGGTATTCGTTCGTGTGGCGGTAGGGCTGGAAGTCGGAGTCGAACTGGCCGTAACGGTGGTTGTATTGGTCACAGTGTTAGTCATTGTGGGTGTAGCCGTCTTCGTGGCGCTGGAGGTGGCCGTATTCGTGGCGGTGTTCGTGCGAGTGGCTGTCGGACTGTTCGTCGCTGTAGCCGTCGCTGTTTTCGTCGGCGTGTTGGTGGGGGTCGGGGTGAAGGTGTTGGTTGAGCCGGTAGCGCTGTTAACCCCTACAAAACTCACGACACTGGAAACCGGCATGGAATAGGTGAAACTTCCTCCCGAAACAGCTACCGCGGTTTGTTGAGTAAGGTTGTTACTGGAATCGGTCAGCCAGGGCGTTACTGAGGTGGTAGTAATCCCACTTAATGTAAAGGTTTGGTTGGCGGCAGAATTTCCCGAGTTGATTGCCACGATAACGAAGGTCACAGGCGTCCCGACATTATCCTTATAAGCTGTAATTGAAACGTTCGCTAAAGAAGTAATGGTGCCGCCCATCCGGTAATAGCCCGGACGGATAAACCGACTGAAATTGCCCATGCACCAAGTTCTTTGGGGAACGGTCGTTCCATCGTAATCGATTAGTCCTTGGTTCGTATTGCTGTTTTCACATTCCAGCCACCAGTAATGATAAGCATTCATGCTGACACTCATGGAGTTTTGGATTAAAGTCGCCGTAGCGAGACCATCCGTCATCGAATCATCGGAAGCCGCCCCTCCGTTGTAGTCCATCATCTCGGTTTCCCAATATTCTCTTGTTACGCCTGTTGGGGCATTTTCTTGGGTGTCAGCGAAGGCCAAAGGTCCTGAACCATAAAGGTGAGTGCCAATAAAAGAAATATAGGTGGCGGCAGCGGCATCACTTAAGGAACAAGTTGCGTCTCCATCCCCGGTGCAACCCCCAGTCAAAAGATCGTTTTTGGAAGGCTCCGGCATCATGATTTTAGTGGCATTGCCCTTAAATTCCGCTCCTTCATCTTCCGAAATGAAATCGTGAAAAACCTGCCCTGTCCAGATTCCGGATTCATAGGTGACATTCTGATCAGGTTCGTTTTGTGCCGAAACGCACATTAATGTGACGCCTTGACTCTGACAATAATTAACATAATCAAGAAGGTACTTGGCGTAATTGGGATAATCAGCCGCTTCAATGGTTCCGCCGTTATCCAAACTGTCATTACTTTTCCAAACAGCGGGGACAGACCATTCAGTGGCCCAAATCTGGCTAAGGCCCATGCCTTTGGCCTGGTTCATAACGGCTATTTCCCCTGTATCGGTGATGTCACTTCCACTGGTCGAATTGCCAGTGGTGGGATTATCGGGCGGGATTCGGCAACGCAGCATGGACAACCCGATTCCTGCGGGGTTGTTTCCATTCATGGTGGTATCGTCCCAAAAAATCGTAGCTTGAGCGGCGGTGTAGGCGCCGGTATGCCAAGCGCTGGAAGCCCCAAAACCACGGATGAATTGGTTTGTGGTGTTGGCATTGATGGTTGCGGTTTGGGCTGAAGCTGAAAAAGCAAGACCGAATAAGCTCGCAATGAAAAACCAAATTTTAATTTTTCTTAAAAAGCACATCAATTTATTCCTCAATCGGGCCAAACGACAATTATGCCCGCCCATCCCTCCAAAAACTCACCTATAACGATTTAAATCAGGTTAAGGAAAAACTTTACTCCGCGTATAAAAAGCGCTTTTTTCGAAAGCCGAAGGGTCGTTTATCTTTGTGACAAAAACATACCGCTAAAAGTAGGTCTTCACAAGGAAAGAGACCGAAATCAATAGTACCATAAGGTCAAAAAAATTGACTTTTATTTCACATACCCAATGTAACCGGTTTAAGCGAAAAAGTTTTTCGTTCAAACCTTTTTAGGGTTTTGACGGAATTTTTGGGGTGAAATTCCTGTTTTTCTACGGAACAAACGGATGAAATAGGAACTCGACCCAAACCCGCAAGCTTTCGCGATTTGGGACACGGGAAGACCTCCGGTTTTTAACAACCGGCGCGCTTTCTCCAGTCGCAGATTTTGGAGATAGATTTCCAATCCCATTCCCGTACTTTTTTTAAAACGGCGGCTGAGGGTAGAAATAGAAATCTTCGCCATCCCAGCAAGCCTTGATATCCGCAAGTGCTCCTCAAAATGCCTGTCGACATAATCCTTTATCTTCTCGATAGAATAGTTTTCCGCCAGCGAGCCTTTGCCATGCGTCAACTTCAAAAATTTTTCCATCGCTTCCTTGAAAGCCAAAACCATTTCTTGAGTGGTTCCAGTTCCATCCAGCGAAAGCGCAAGACTTTCATAAAAAACACGCGTTTCTTTTTCGCCTAGGTCGGTTAGATTTTTCATGGCTTCCACCAAATGAATAATCCCATATTGCAAATGCCAGCGTATTTCCTCGGGATTTTGAAAGGAAAGGGTTAGTACTTCGTGGAGATACTCATCAAGGACTGATTCCACTCCCGAAAATGAAGCCGTCTCAATTTGCCGCCTCAACCCCAGTAAGAGCTTCCTCAATTTCAACAGACCTTCTGTTTTTTCATCCCGGGAAAGGCTAAAAAAAACCAGTTTCTTTCCGGATAGACGCCCGAGGTGGAGGGCCAGTACCGCCTGGCGGTGAGATTCCTTTAAGAGTTCCCCGGGCGCGACCGTTTCTCCGATTCCAACCAAGGCTGGACCGCCCAATATATCTTCGGAGAATTGATGAATGCGTTCCGCCGCTTCCAGGACTTGTTGACGGCGCTGAGGCCGGCTCTTTTCGGGGTCCGGGGAAATCGACGAAAACCGCCCCGTAGTTTTCAAGCTTTCCCCCAACCGTTTGGGGAAGGTTTCGGGCGAAAGAAAAACTTCGGCGTTGGAACCGGTAAATACGGATCATCTCTTCAATAGAATCGGTTTTGCGTTCCGTGGGTTTCACTGGAATGGCCGTAATGACGGTGGTTGGAACTCGAGTAATACCGATTTCAGACCGTACCCAGTCAAGGTTCTGAACCTTTATGTTCCAAGTCGGTGTGGTCTGGCGCGTGGGAAGCCCCAATACCCAGCTCATCCAAAAACTGTGGGGAATGTTCTTGGAAAAAACATTTACGATTAATTCCCGAATCCGCTTTTGGGCTTGCCTGTTTTCTTCGTGGGTTAAAATGTTGGCGAAGATTTCAAGGGCTTCCTGATAGGCTAATAGAACCCCTCCCTCGAGAACTGGAATTTCCAGCATCACCCTGACGAATTCACGAAACTCCGTATTTTCGGGAGAAGCGGTTTGACCGGTCAACCGGTTCCAACTTTCCCGCAAGTGAGGATAGGTCAATTCTTTATCGGCGAATGCCCCAGACAATAGGGTTCCCAGCCGCTTTCCCTTTTTACGAATCGGCGTGAAAATATCATAAAATCCCAGATTCTCTACAAGAAGGGGTTTACCCTTGTTTTTGTTTTCAAAAACGTTATCCGTCAAAAGGTCCCAGTTACGGACAAAGTTATATTTTTTTTCGAAATCGAAAAGAGATTCTAATCGTTGATGATGGTATACCGCCGCCCATATATCCTTCGAATCCGTAGGGGGCACGACGAAACAGTTCAGGTCAACATAATATTTTAAGATGGAAAGAAAGGCCTCGTATTCTAAAAGGCCTTCAAAGTGGGCTTTAATTTCCGAAGTTCGAAGCGGCATAAAATCAAATTAACACGCTTCGGTCGAACCATGAACTTAAAAACGTCCTAGCCATCTAAATCAAATAATGCAGTATAAAAACCTCAACGGATGATGAGCATTTTTCCGATGGAGCGGTGTCCATCGACGATGACGACGATGTAATAGATCCCATCCGCCAAAGGAGTTCCCGATTTATCGGTTAACTCCAGCGTTACCGCCTTACCCGACGGCACGTTCCGGAAGAACTCCTCCTGAACTTCCCGGAAGGCTATGGTGAAAATCTCCACCTGAACATCCGAAACTCCTGAATATGCCGGCGGAAGCACACTTACCGTCGACCCCGTTACCGGGTTGGGATAAACCACGACGCCCAGGTGACCCGTGGAGGTAGCCGTAGGGGTGGCGGTTGAAGTGATGGTGGATGTGGCTGCCGCGGGAGTATTCGAAGGTGTCGCCATCACGATAGTAACGACCGATCCGGGTACGGGCATATTGGCAAAAAGGACTGCCTGGCCATTGGTCCCTGCCCCGCCTGTCACGCTGAATGTGTAGTTCCCTGTCGCCGCGCTATTCGAGAAATTCACCACTACCTGGTAAGTGACCGCCCCGTTACTGGGAGGAATGATATTGCTGAAATTAATGGTGGCGGTTGATCCGATGAAACTGGTGGTGGAAATAATCGTCCCATCGTCCACAAGCGATACGGAAGTGATTCCCGTGGGCGAAGTCCCTGCTTCCGTAAGAGTCAAACTGCTCAAGGTAACTGGATTATTGCCCGGATTGGTTAACTGAATCTGCTGTATGGTCACGCCGGAAGCTCCCGCCACTTGAGTGGAATTCGAGGGAGGGTTCGATCCTTGTGAAGCCTGTACTGTCACCGCCGTTGGAGTGGCGGTCGGCGTGATCGTGAAAGTAACGGTAGTGGTAGCCGTGGAGGTTGTCGTATGAGTCAGGGTATTCGTCAATGTTTCAGTGGGAGTTAACGTAGTGGTTGAAGTCGTTGTTTTGGTGGCGGTGTTCGAAGCGGTAGCGGTTGGAGTGGAGGTTGAGGTATTAACCACGGTATTGCTGGGCGTTGATGTGACGGTTTGAGTCGCCGTATTCGCCAAAGTGTTCGTGGGGGTGGAGGTCGTCGTTTTAGTGACGGTATTCGAAGCGGTTGCGGTTGGTGTATTGGTTGCGCTATCAGCTAAGGTATTCGTAGGCGTCGCCGTGGGAGTTTGAGTCGCTGTATCCGCCAAGGTGTTCGTGGGGGTAAAGGTCGTCGTTTGGGTGGTGGTGTTCGAAGGGGTATTAACCACGGTATTGCTGGGCGTTGATGTGACGGTTTGAGTCGCCGTATTCGCCAAGGTGTTCGTGGGGGTGGACGTCGTTGTTTTAGTCACGGTATTTGAAGCGGTCGTAGTTGGAGTGTCGGTTGTGGTATTAGCCAAAGTATTGGTGGGCGTCGCCGTAGCGGTTTGAGTCGCCGTATTCGCCAAGGTGTTCGTAGGGGTGGAGGTCGTCGTTTTAGTGACGGTGTTTGAAGCAGTCGTAGTCGGAGTATCGGTTGCGGTATTAGCCAGGGTATTCGTAGGCGTCGCCGTGGGAGTTTGAGTCGCCGTATTCGCCGTCGTGTTGGTCGCGGTAGCCGTAGTGGTGTCCGTTGGGCTGAAAGTAGTCGTATTCGTCACGGTATTTGTCCTTGTGGTAGTCGCCGTGCCTGTAGCTGTACTGGACGGCGTTGACGTCAAAGTGTTGACCACCGTATTGGTCGCGGTCGTCGTGGGGGTCCTTGTTGGACTGGAAGTAGTCGTGTTCGTCACGGTATTCGTTCGTGTGGCGGTAGGGCTGGAAGTCGGAGTCGAACTGGCCGTAACGGTGGTTGTATTGGTCACAGTGTTAGTCATTGTGGGTGTAGCCGTCTTCGTGGCGCTGGAGGTGGCCGTATTCGTGGCGGTGTTCGTGCGAGTGGCGGTAGGGCTGGAAGTCGGAGTCGAACTGGCCGTAACGGTGGTTGTATTGGTCACAGTGTTAGTCATTGTGGGTGTAGCCGTCTTCGTGGCGCTGGAGGTGGCCGTATTCGTGGCGGTGTTCGTGCGAGTGGCTGTCGGACTGTTCGTCGCTGTAGCCGTCGCTGTTTTCGTCGGCGTGTTGGTGGGGGTGACGGTCGGGGTTTCGGTGGGTGTACTGGTCGATCCCGTTGAACTGGTACCCGGAATAACGATCATGTCCATTTCACTGGGTTGAAGACTTACCGTAAAAGTAGACCCGGTAGTTTGTGCAACTCCGGCAATGGATGCGATATTGGAGGGGGCGGGATTCACCGTGCCGTTGATTGAGATACTAGGAACTTCTTGCGGCGCCCCCGAGGAACTGGTACCCGAAGGCAGCATAACCCAGGCTTGGCCCGATGAAGAGGGTGTAAACCCTGCCACGGTAATCGTAGTGGCCATTGTTGCCGTCGGGCTATTATTGACCAAATAAAGAGTGAGATCTCCCGCCGTGTTTATTGCTGCGTGGGCATTTACAGTGGTAACACTACTCGAGCAGGTAACCATACTGTTTCCAAATTTTTCGGTCAGCATCGGGAAAACGTAATAATCCGGGTAAGGAGCATAGGTGGTAGCGTTGAGAAAACCATAATCAGGAGAACCTCCGTTTAAAGAGGCCCAAAGATTCGCCCCAATCCAGCCATTTTCGGCACAATTCAGTATCCATTCGGACACGAACATGGCATTCACATATTCATCGGTTTGGGCGTCGGGTCCAAGAGTGGAGTTGTATTCGGTCATGAAGTATTTCACTTGGCCAACGTAGGAACTACCTAAAGCAGAGGAAACTATAGAGTTCAAGCTGGCGGTTTGGGTTGCGACAGTGGCGGGATAACTGAGGATGTAAGAATCCGTGGCTTGGCCCGCCGGAGCACCGGCGGTAACAGGATAATTGTGGATGATCAGGAAGTCGGGAACGACACCCCCGGCCTTGGCGGCGGTGAGCATTTCCGATGTCCAGTCGTTATAATCCGTTGCACCGGGCGACGCTACCGCCCCGATCTGGATGGTGGGATCGATCGCTTTCATACCGGTGTAATAAGTGGCAAAAGTCACTCCGTAGTCCGTGCCACTGATACCCCCTCCCTGTTCCCAAGTACCGTAAGTCTCGTTGCCGACTTCCCAATAGGTCGCTTTGGCCGAACCGGTATTGCTCATGTTCCAGGTGACCCACGCTTCAGCTAAGCTGACAGCTTCAGCTGAGGTGTATTGAGTGCTGGTGCCAGACCCTGCCCCGCCGCTGCACCAATAACCGCTGAAATTCACGATGGGCTGCATGGTTCCACCGATAGTTTGAAGGAAAGTTATGAACTGGGGAGTCGTGGCGGCGCCGGTATCCTCGCAAACAAGATTATTCCAATTCACGATATCGGCCTCGGACCCACCCGGCCAACGGATGTTATGGCAACCGGAAACTTGCATGGCGGTATTGTAAGTGGCATTCGTCCCATTGTTGGCTGCGTTGTAATACTGTGCGTTGTTGCCATAAATGGTGTTTGGAATGGTGACAATGGTTGTACCAGCGTTCACGGCAATGGTCGCCTGAGCATATAAGTAAGAAAGGTTTGCCAAAATAAACAAAATAATGAGGGCTGAAAATATTACTTTTAAGATCCGCATTTTTTCCAATCCTCTTCAAGACCAAGGACACTTAAAACGAATTATTTTCAAATAATTCGCTTATCTAAAACGTTATGAGTCGAAAAGCAATAAAACCCAAATTCAATGTAACCGGTTTCATTTGAGCCTGTTAAAAGCCATTTAAATATGAATAAAGCGCTGATAACGGTTCAAGTTTACCGGATAATCCTTTCAAAAGATAGCGATGGCAATTTCTGTTTCACGGTCAACTTTTCAAATTTTCCAAAGCTTTCTATCGATGGAAATCTTTTTGCAAAAGGTTTGGCAACGCATCTTCTTTATTTGCTTCCAACCCAGCACGCCTTCGAAGATAAAAGCTCAAGCTTTAATCCAAATTTCAGTTTGGCATTAATGAGTAACTAGTAGTTTAACTATTTCCCGCACCTGGGGCGTTTGAATAAGGACATAGTAAAGTCCATTGGCGAGAGGTGTTCCCTGTTTGTCCATCAGGGGCAGGGCGATATCACTGATTCCCGCTTGGACATTGAACAAAACCATTTCATTCACTTTTCGGAAAGCCACGGTAAAAACTTCAATGGTAACCTTCGAAGCGGGCGAACCCAGGAAAACCTGGAGAGTCACCTCGCAGGCCCCTGTCGCCGGATTGGGATAGACAATCACCGTGGCCGGCGGTGTAGGTGAATGCGTGGAGGTGATCGTGGTGGCTGGCGTACTTGTTTCCACGACTGTGATAGTAACGGTCGCGCTAAAAGTAAAGGTCGGTGTCGTCGAAGCCGTCGAAGTGGATGTTTGCGTGAAGGAAGGCGTGGGGGTGTTTGTGAAAGTCGATGTCAGGGTGGCTGTATGAGTTGAGGAGGCTGACGCAGTTCCCGTATTCGTAGGGGAGGATGTCATCGAAGCTGTCGGACTGGCTGTGGTGGTATGACTGGAGGTTGCCGTTGAAGTTGGGTTCACGGTAAGTGTTGGGGTTTCCGTTTCGGTGGACGTATTCGGCGGCACTAGGGTTACCGTGGGAGTCATAGTTGGTGTTCCAGAAGGAGTCGGGCTGGAAGTGGCCGTACCGGTGGAAGTATAAGTTGGGCTAGAGGTCACTGACATTGTCACGAAAGGAGTCGAAGTTACGGTTGATGTCAGCGTTTCCGTGGAGGAAAAGTTGGAAGTAACAGTAGCGGTTATCGAATTCGTAACCGTCGGAGTAGCCGTAAAAGTTGGTGTGAAGATGGATGTGGATGTACTTGTCGGCGTATCCGTGCGGGTCGCCGTGAGCGATGGGCTGTCCGTGGCAGAACTGCTGGCCGTGGAAGAGGCCGTGAAAATGAAGGTGGCGGTAGAAACTGCGGTAACCGTTGAAGTGATCGTCGGGGATGGTGTTTTGGAGGCGGTAGACGTAAAAGTTAAAGTCGGCGTCGCCGTTATGGAAGGGGTAACAGTGGACGACAGAGTTTCGGTGTTTGAAGGGGTCATTGTGGTGGAAGGGGTTAAAGAAGACGTCGGGGTATTCATGGGTGTAATGGTACGGGTAGGAGTCTCCGTGGATGTAACTGTTGAAGAGGCCGTAGAGGTCGGGGAAGAGGTTCCCGTCGGTGTTGCTGAGAAGGTAGCCGTGCTGGAAGGGGTATAGGTGGCAGTTTTAGTAGGTGTTGTGGAATCCGTTGAAGAGAATGTGGCCGAAGCCGTCGGCGTGGTTGTACTCGTGCGAGTGGCGGTACCCGTAAACGTAGGAGTAGGCGTTGAAGTGGCGCTGGCACTAGGGGTGAAACTGGTCGAATTGATGGGGGTGTTGGTTCTAGTGGCCGTAGGTG
Organism: uncultured Pseudomonadota bacterium; assembly: GCA_963843375.1. Classification (GTDB taxonomy): domain Bacteria; phylum Oederibacteriota; class Muellerivitia; order Muellerivitales; family Muellerivitaceae; genus CAWJKT01. The sequence goes on along the minus strand of CAWJKT010000011.1, from coordinate 303,234 downwards.
GCATCAAAGTATTGGTACGAGTTTCGGTAGGGGTATCCGTGGGAGTAGACGTAAAGGTGTGGGTGGGAGTGTTTGTCGCCGGAACGGGGGTGGACGTTCTGGTAAAAGTCGGCGTCGGGTTCGAACTGCAGGCAGGAAACTGGACATCATCCGGTCCCGCCAAAGTTTCGTTATAGGTAGTGACCGCCGCGGTGTTTGAAGGAGCCAACCCGTTAATCAGGCAGTTACAATCAAATGTCACTCCTTGTGTATTGTAAACTTCGAAAATTTTCGAGCCGGTCAGCGTACAGGCGTCAAACAACACATTAGAAACAGGGGCTTCCGGCACACCCCAGATGATTCCCGTATTAGCGGTGGAGGTAGTGGCTTCACTGGCCGTAATGTTTTCAAAATTGACATCGTTCCAAAAAGGAGTCGTGCTGGTAACGGTTGAACCTGTATCCGTAGCCGGGCTAGAAGGAATGGTGGGATAATAACTGTAGAACAAGATGGGATTCACCATGATATTGCTCATCGTGATGTTGGAATAGGTGATGTTAGATACCACTCCGCCGTTGGTTCGGTCCGATTTCAGACGGATACCGTATTGGGTTCCGTTGAAGGTGCAGTTAGTAACCATTACATTACTTACCCCGCCCGAAGTAATACTGCCGATGGAAAGCCCATGGCCAGTTCCGAAAGTACAGCCTTGAACCGTCACTCCGGAGGACAACTGCGAACCTCCGATTTGGACAAGATCGTCACCATCACTGATAAAACAGTTTTCAATATTAATATTGGTGCCTCGCAAATCGATTCCATCCGTGTTGGGCGAGGGCCAAGCCGCTGTGATACTCAAGGCCGAAGCCAGCACATTAGAGGACGTACCCAGAAATTGGATGTGGAATTCCGGAGAATTTTGAACAGTAATCCCCGTCACAGTTACTCCCGTACAGTCGGTAACTTCGATCATAGCGGGTGGCCTTTCAACTGAACTGCTTGCGTTAAAAGCAGTCCACCAAGCGGCGCCTTGCCCGTCCATAACCCCGCTACCGTTAATGGTGATATTCGTGAGCTTGGAAGCATAAAGAAAATCAGTGTTCGTTGGAAATGTGCCCATGGCTGTCATCTGCAGGGTCGCGCCGGCGGAAAGCTGAAAGGTCATATTGCTTTTGAGGGTAAGCGGTCCGCTCAGGAAAGTTCCGCTTGGCACAACAACCGTCCCACCGGTTCCCAGCGCATTGATGGCGGCCTGGATGGCAGCAGCGTTATCGGCGATTCCTGTTGTGGCGTTATAGGGTGCGGAAGTGATCGTGATCGTTTGGCTCGAAGCGGCGGCGGCGTAAAAAAATAATGAGAAACCAAGTGCTCGGTAAATCCGGATCGATCCGAAAACGTTTTGATTTTTTTTCAATTTTTCGCCTCGAATGGATTCCGTTCTTCAAAACGGAACTATGCGGGAGCACCCATAACTTAGAGCAAGATGAGGTGAGTTTTATTCCACAATTCAGATGATTTCAATGCAGAAAGAACGAAACTATTTCAGGGTTGTTTCGTTGAGTTTACAGTCTGTTGTTAGGTGAAACCAAATCGAGGTTCCGGATTGCGATGAGGAAGAGAAAGACATGAAAATAAACGGAGTGGGATTTTTGGAATATCAGCGACGGTTATTTCCCGCCCAAGGCTGCCACACCGGCAAGGGTAACTCCCCCGCTGTCGAAAAGAGGTTCTCCCCAAGCCGGATAACCGCCAACCGACTCAAGCCATTCCGGCTCCCAATAATTGATCCCCATGCCCAGGCCGTTTGGAATTCCCTGAACCGTCGTTACCAAGTCCGACAGGAACTGGGCCTGACCCGCCGGGGTTTCAGGATAGGTGATGCCCGTCCCCGTGACCCCCGCCGAATTGGGATATCCCGTCTCCGCGACGTAAACCGGCTTTCCAAACATATTGGCCGCGTTGGGGAGACAGGTTTGGGCGTTGGAAAGGGGCCCGTGGTATTGGGGATAATAGCTCTCACCGATGATATCGAAGCTGATGCCCTGTGAATTAACATTGGTAAAGTACCACTGGGTTGTGGCCCAATCACCGCCCCGGTCAATATGGATGATGATCTTGGGAGTCGGTTCGGAAGCCGAAGCCGCTCCATCATCCACTCCCTGGATACCCGCTTTCATCAGGGTGGCATAATTGGCCCAGCCATTAACGGATATTTCCCCACCCGGCCCGCCTGTGGTGGCGGGAAACAAAAGGCCATTGGTGATCTCATTGCCCACCGCCACATAATCGGGCATGGCACCACCCGCAGCGAGGGTCGTGATGACGTTTTCGGTGTAATCATGCACCTGCTGAGCCAGCGCCGCCTGCGTCGTAATACCCGTCCAGGCGGCGGGCATATTTTGGTCTCCCGGATCGGCCCAAGTATCGGAGTAGTGAAGATCAAGGTAGAACTTCAACCCGGCGGCTTTGATCTGCGCTCCCAGGGCCGTGTCGTAAGCTAGGTTGTTGACATAAACCTGGGTGCCGTTAGGATTCACCCAAAGTCTGACTCGCATGATGCTATAGCCGTGGTCCGTGGCAATGGAAAGCAAGTTTTCAGCAGCCGGATTTTTATAAACAACACCCTGACTTAGCATGGTGGGCCACAGAGAGATGTCCCAGCCGTTCAGAAGACCATCCGGAGAAACCCCTAGCGTGGGAGTCGGAACGGGGACGGCTGTGCAGGTGGCGGTTGCCGTAGGAGTGGCGGTTAGCGTACTGGAAGTCGTCGAAGTCGGGCTATTGGTGGTTGTTTGGCTTGCTGTGGGAGTAGACGACGAGGTGGGGGTGGCCGTAGCCGAATTCGTCATCGTCTCCGACGGCGTCCGCGAAGTTGTCCAAGTGGCTGTGCCTGTCGATGTCCCCGTAGGCGATTGGGTTGGGGTTCCCGAACTCGTGAAAGAAGGGGTTTGAGTATTTTGCGGAGTATTGGAAGGGGTGAAAGTAGGAGTTTTACTCGCGGTCAGTGTTACAGTTGAGGTAGACGTTCGACTGGAAGTGGATGTAATCGTTGAGGTAAAGGTCATCGTGTATTGTGTGGTATTGGTGGAAGTGATTGTGGAAGTCGCAGTCCTTGTAGAGGTTTCTGTTAATGAAGTGGTTGAGGAAGGTGTTTGACTAGAGGTAGACGTAATTGTGGTGGTAAAGGTAGAAGTGTCTTTTGGAGTGTTAGTGGAAGTTCCAGTTGGCGAAAAAGTGGGAGTGGAAGACATTGTGTAGGTTCCGGTGGGTGAAAGCGTTGCAGTAGATGATGGTGAGAACGTTTCAGAAGGAAGAGGAGTATTCGTAGGAATCATCGTTGGAGTAGATGTGGCAGAGAGAGTCGATGTCGAAGAAACCGATGTTATTGGCGTTTCTGTAAAGGATGAAGTCGCAGTGCTTTGAGGGGTTTCCGTCGTGGAAGAGGTCGGTGTCATTGTCGTCGTATTCACCAGCGTTGGGGTGGGCGTAGGGCTGGCGACCAGTGTATTCGTGGAGGTCAGCGAAGATGTGTGGGTGGGAGTTTGTGTGGAGGAAGTGGTCGCAGAAGGCGTAACAGAAAGCGTAGGGGAAAGGGTTTCTGTAAAACTATCCGTGGGGGAAGGCAATGATGTGGAAGTTTTAGTGTTGGTGGCAGTTGATGTCGGTGTCATCGTGGAAGAAAAAGTCGGGGTGTTGGTCGAAGAAGAGGTCGTCGTGGTACTTAGGGTTGTTGTGATGGATGGACTTTCAGTGGAAGAAGCTGTAGGTGTTTCAGAAGGCGTGGGGGTTTCGGTTGGCCTTAAATAAGGATGAGTTGGCAATACGTTAATAGGTCGAGTGCAGGAAACCTGTGCCAGAATGCTCAAAACCGATAAAATCGAAAAAAAGTATTTTTTCATCCGTTAACCCACTTGAAACTAGGATCATCTAATAATTAGGAGCTTTGTGATAAACCTGCCTTGGGGTGTCTGGATCACGACGTAATAGAGCCCGTTAGCCAGGGGGATCCCGCCCCTATCGGTTAAAGGCAAGGTCACATCCAAGGTGCCCGCTGGGATATTCGACAAGTTAATCTCATTCACCTTCCTGAAGGCCAAAGTAAAGACCTCAATCGTCACTTTCGATGCGGGCGCTCCCAAAGAAATTTGAAGCGTCACCGGTCCTGGACCCGTCGCTGGATTTGGATACACAATCACAGTGGCCTGCGGAGTCGGGGTAACCGATAGGGTCGCTGTCGAAGTAGCCGAGGAGGTTGCCATCACGGTGGAGGTAGGCGTCAGAGTGGCAAGACCAATTGTGATCGTCGCTCCACTCACCGGTAAACCACTGAAAAGCACCGGTTCGCCGTTCGTTCCGGTCCCTGCTGTTACGCTGAACTGATAGCTTCCAGTTGGCGCACTACTCGAGTAGTTCACCACCACTTCGTAAGTCACCGCCCCATTACTCGGGGGAATCGTATTGTTAATACTAAAGATCACCGTTGAACCAGTGAATGGGGCGGAAGACACAACCGTTCCATCGTCCACCAGTGACACCGAAGTGATCCCTGAAGGGGACGCCCCCGTCTCCGTCAGAGTTAAACTGGTCAAAGTGACCGTATTCCCTCCCGGATTGGTTAACTGGATTTGCTGGACCGTGACTCCCGCCGCACCCGGGACCTGGGTGGAGTTAATGGGAGGATTGGAGCCCTGGGAGCTTTGGACCGTCACCTCCGTGGGGGTCGTGGTTAACGTAAAGGTGGAGGTCAGCGTATAAGTCGCCGTAGGGGTTGTCGTAAAGGTGGGGGTATTCGTTACGGAATGGGTCGCTGTTGCCGTAGCGGTTTGAGTGGCGGTATTGGCTAATGTATTAGTCGTGGTCGAAGTTGTCGTTTTAGTCACCGTATTCGAGGCAGTGGCGGTAGCGCTGTTTGTGGCGGTATCGGTCAAAGTACTCGTTGGAGTGGCAGTAGCTGTATTGGTAGCAGTAAAGGCTAAGGTATTGGTAGGCGTGGAAGAAGTGGTTGGGGTGGCAGTGTTTGAGACGGTTGCGGTGGCGCTGTTGGTAGTTGTGTTCGTGAATGTACTAGTAGCGGTTTCTGTGGGTGTGTTCGTAGTGGAAGAGGAAAAAGTAGAAGTAGCAGTGTTAGTGGCACTATTAACAAAGCTATTGGTAGGCGTGGCCGTTGCTGTTTGAGTCGCCGTATTCGCCAGTGTGTTAGTCGGCGTTGAAGAAGACGTGGGGGTGGCCGTGTTGGAGGCGGTGGCGGTAGGGCTTTTGGTGGTGGTATTCGTCAAGGTACTAGTGGCGGTCTCGGTGGTTGTTTCCGAAGCAGTCATAGTGGCAGTGTTAGTAGTTGTGTTAATAGGCGTCGAAGAAGACGTGGGGGTGGCGGTATTAGAGATGGTTGGGGTAGGGCTTTTGGTGGAAGTATTCGTCAAGGTACTGGTGGCGGATGCGGTGACTGTGTTGGTCATAGTATTCGTTAAAGTACTGGTGGGTGTTGAAGTTGCTGATTTGGTGGTTGTATTCGAGGCCGTGGGGGTAGGGGTGTAAGTCGCCGTATTGGTGGCAGTATTAGTGCCGGTATTAGTTCGGCTCGCCGTGGCGGTTGAAGAGGCGGTATTGGTCGCAGTCATTGTGGACGTGGACGTAGGACTGTTCGTAGGCGTATTAGTTCTCGTGACCGTGATGGTGGATGTGGGACTATTCGTGGGAGTGGAACCTGAAGGTGTGGGGGTGGGCGTCTGGAAGCCCGTTAATTCCAACCGTACATAATCATATTCAAAGCCATCGCCGTTGGCGGCCGTGCCGGTGGGACGCATGCCGATGTTGATCTCGTTCATACCCGCCTTCAGGTCGTTTCCGGGAAAGTCCAGGTAGGCGTCCCCCCAGGCGCCCTGGGAACCCAGGCGAACTATGCAGGCAAAGCCATAGTTGGGCGGATAGAAGCCCGTAGCCGGGTTGGTGATTGCAGTGTAGGTACCGTCTGTGGAGCCCATGACCGTGCCGGTTTGGATTGTCCCGTTGATCGTGAGAATACAGGCCGAACTAAAGGCAGAGGCGAAGGCGATATAAAGTCGGGCCGTTTGCGCCGCCGTTGGCGCAGTAGCCATGTTGAAATAAATGCTGGAGCTCGACCCGTTGTAGGTTGTAACGCCTGCATTGACGACGGCTGTGGTCGGTTGGCAATAGTTCCAGTCCGTGGCATAGTTGCTTGTCCCCACAACAAAACTGACCCCGTTGGGGTACAAGGCCGGATAGGCCATGAAGGCCCCCCAAGTCGCCGGAACGTCGTAAGGCGCTCCACCCGCAAAGGGCGGAAGAACACCGCTATAGGGAGTCACGTCATGGTTCCCGCCGTTGAATTCATTCGAATCCCTATCCGGAATTCCAATATCCCACACCGTGGGTCCCAGACGCAGAGGCGACCAAGTGAGAGTCCCCAGGTTCAGAGACTGGCCTGCGGTCACTGTGATATTCGCGTCTTCGTAGGTTCCAACAACACCGGAGCCGAAGGCCCAGAGGTTATAGGTGCCCGGCAGCACGTTGGGGATGGTGAAACTGCCACCCGATCCCGTCTGAACCCAGAACTGGTAGGTCAGGTATTGCTGCTGGAAATCCACCCCACCGTCAAGCGGGGCCAATCCAACCCAGATGCTCACAGGCGAGATACCCGGGTTATAGGGGTCGCTTATGGCTAGGTTGCCGCTCACTGTACCGCGGCCGGATGCCTGGGTATAAACAACGCTAGAAGCCGCTCCGGCCACCGGCTGGGGATTGAACCAAGTGTAGGGCCAGGCGCCTTGTTCGGCGGCAGCTTGCGCCTGTGCGTCGGCCCAAAGAACCTGGGCCTTCAAGGAAACCGGATCGCTGGAGGAACCTGTGTACTGATTGGGGTAAATAAAAGCCGGACCGAAGGTCTTGGTTGAGAAAGTGCCGGCGGGCTGATCCTGAGTGGAACCGAAACCGTAGTGATCGCCCCCGAACATGTTCAGCAGCGTGTTACCGATATGCTCGGTGAGCTCCCGGTGAAGAGGTCCACCGTCGTTATATTCGTGGCTGGGGACCGTCTGCCAGATCCCGTAATTGGTAGTTGAGGAAGCCCAGCCCCAGGTGTTGAGTTCTCCCAAAGGAGCGCTGTAGGAATACTTGCAATTCGTGAATCCGTTATAGATTCCGCTGGTCCACTGCATTACTTCCGGGGCGCGCCTGGCACGGCCACCGTTGTGTCAGTCGGCGACGCCATCTGGCGAAAACGATAGGGATCCACGACCAGCCAGTCAAAAATGGAGCCCACGTACATATCGGAACGCAGTTCAGCTCCCGGATAGTCGGGGTAGCTGGCCTCATGAGTGAAGATCACCGTATCATAGATACCCTGTTGTCCACGCAACATGTCGTAATAGACGGCCATGTCCATGGGGCTTTCCGTCGACTGTAGCCATACTTCCGCCTGGTCGCCTCCGTTGTTCGCGGGGTTCACGGTCAGCGTATAAACCGGATTCGTCAGAACAGGTCCGCCGGAGTTGTCGTAGTAAAAATATCCCCCGGCTCCGCCATCGCCTCCGGTCAAAAGGTCTACGCCGTTGTAAATGAAACTAGTGATATTCCCATTGGTCGTGTCGATGACAAAAGAGACAATGCCGTTGGCCAGGGTAACGTTCGTGCCGTTGGTCGTAACCGTGACATTAGCCCCGGTGCCAGTGCCGCCACCGGGAACATTAGCTTGGGAATGCGAGGGTAATAAGAGAAGGAATAGGAATCCAAGAAATCGGGCGTATCCTGTTAATTTCGAGGATAAATGGTTTAAACCGTTTTTAAGGGCACAAACAGAAAATTTCAATTTCCGCCGCCATCCGTTATTTTTTGGAATTCCCGCTCGTCAAAGCTGGACGGGATAGAGTCTCCCGTATCTTTGATCCAAAACTAGATGGTTTTATTCCCTCTTTTCCGATTTTTTTTTGATTTATCACTCAATCCCTAAGAAAAAATCGAAGAAAGTATTCATTTATGGAGTTTTCAGCTTAAAAACTAGAATTAAATAGCTTATTTCTGGATTGCCAATACGGAGGGTTTAAAACGATCCTCCTGACCCGAATCGTACTTTAAGTCTATCTGGTAAAAATAATGCCCGGGCGCAAAGGTTTGTATATTGAGGACACTTTGTTGGACTCCGGCAGGTTTCGTGTCCTCCAGGCTGGCCGCCAGAACTCCCGAAGCGTTCCACACTCGGATATCGGCCTTTCCACTTTCCCCCATGTTATAGACGAAACTAACCGTAGGGCCGCTGGACGGGTTGGAGTATACATAAGGTTGATTGCCGGGTGCCGGGGGAGTGGGGGTTGGGCTGCAGACCCCCAAAGTGGTCACCGGATTGGAAGTAACCGATCCCGGGGGGGCACCCAAATCCAATTGGGCTGAGTTAGTGAAAGTCTTATCGCAGTTATTGGCCGTCGCGGCGACTTGGACGGTCCCGGCTGAACCCGCCACTAAACTTCCCAAGTTCCAATTGACGATTTGCTCTGTGACCGACGGGCTTCCAGTGGCCGTAACATAGCTCAATCCGGCTGGCAAAGTATCCAGCAGATTCACGTTATCAAAATCCGGCGATTGGACGACCTGGACGTTGTCAAAAATCACTGTCGACAATCCTTGTACCTGGATTCCGGAAAATCCGGGCGCTAATTGGACTGTGGTGCTTGCCGTTGCAACTGGAACTCCATTTACATAAGCCGTCAATAGAGCAGGGTTCACGCCCGACACTGCTAATTTGACAGTGATCCATGAGCTGGTGTTGATGTTAGCGCTGGCGGTGGTGAGGATTTGAAAACTGCCCGATTTCTGGACCACCAAATTTATATTGTTGCTGGTTCCCTGGGAAACCGTCACCTGATATTGATCATCCACGGCATCGTTTCGCCACATTAAGGCCGCCGCGTTTCCCGAATTGGGAAAATAAAAATCCGCCTGGATCGAACCATCGGTCACTGGTCCGGCACCCGTGTAATCCAAACGGCCGCAAAAACTCGTACAACCATAAGGATAAACTACCGACACAGATTGATTTCCCGGGGCGGTTGGACCATTGAATTCGGCTCCACTGATAACCGTTTCGGTAATGGTCGTTCCTGATGCGCCACCATAGGTAACCCAACTGGCTGGCATTCCTCCAACTGTATCGGTCTCAAAGGTGTCCAATGTGGTCACGGGAATCCCCGTGTTTCCATAGGCCAGGTTATAGATGACCACTTGTCCTCCCGTCACCACCGTGGAAGGGGAAGATTGGTTCAGGAATGCAGAGGACAAGACCACGGAAGTGGCCGTAGGTGAGGGCGTGGCAGTTTGGCCCTGCGCTTGATCTGTCCTAAAGCTCAAACACAAAAAAACCAAAAACGAAAAAGACAGAATTGTTTTCGTCCAAAACATTAAAAACCTCTTTGTGCCGCCTTCAATTCGAAACCGTTGATCCTTTGTACTTCTCCAGCCAATCCTTTAGAGCCTGATTATCCGGCTTCAATTGGAGAACTTTTTCAAAACACTCAATGGCATAGGCTTTTTCATTCAGGACGTAATAGTCATTGGCGAGTGCCTGCCAAAGAAGATCATCGGCTGGATTTGCCTTGAGACCTTCTACGTAAATCCCAATAGCTTCTTTCAGTTTACCTTCTTTTTCCAATTCCTGTCCTTTGGCAAGGGGATCGGTAGAGATTTTGAAATGAACTTCAACATCTTTGCCCGGGAGTTCGGGAGCCGGTTGAACTACCGTCACGGGCACTTGAACGGGTACGGTTACCTTTACCACTTCCTTAGGCAGGTCAAATTGGTAAGCTAAACTAATGCGGTTGGATGTCCCCAAACTGCCAAAGGGAAGATAGGCATAATCTATAGCAAAAGCTGAAATTTTAAGACCGGCGCCAGCGGTAAACCCGGTTAGACCATCGATTTGGTTGTCATAAAATGGCAGCTGGTATCCCAACCTCAATGCCCATTGACGATCCAGAACCCCTTCCAATCCTGCTTGGGCAGAACCAACTCCTCCTGGGGTCCAAGATCCCTCCAAAGCCGACATAAGGGTGGAATGAGGAGTTAGGTTGAAAAGAATTGATCCACCGCCATTTAATTCACCCGCAAGCGGGCTGCCTGCCACCGGGGTGCCAAAATTAAGATAAGAGATGCCCAGGCGGAAATTTTTTTGCGCCAACCAAAGGAGTCCTGCGTCCCCCGCCAAGCTGGTGTAAAGATCGTTCACAACTTTCTGTTGGAGTCCTCTCAAGGCAAAGCCAACCGAAAAACCGGGGAACCATTCCATACCCCAGCCCGCAGTAAAACCCACGTCGCTATCGTTGAAGCTTCCCTCGGACACACCAAAGGCGTCCCGGAGATCAAGGCTCCCCCAACCCACATAATCCAAAGCAAAAGCCAATCCTCCCAGATTCCCGGCTGGGAAACCCGCTGTAAGTGTTTCTTGAAAAGTTCCCGCCAGATAACTGTTATGATGAATGGCAATGTCCGGGTTTATTAAACCCGAAAGTCCCGCAGGGTTGAAGAAAAGGGCGGAGGTATCGTCGGCCACGCCCACAAAGGCTGACCCCAGGGCCAAATCCCGGGCTGAGCCCTCGAGATTTTCTAAAGGTGCCGCCAGGCTCGCTGTTCCCGTCACCGTTTGCGCGAAAGAAGTCGTGGCAGAAAAAGACATCGGCAAGAAAACCCCTAAAAACTCGGCGAAGCCCAAGAAAAAAAACCAAAATAAAGCCCAAAATCCTCTTCGAGGATAGGTCTTGTATCGGTTTAAGAAGACAAAAGGAATTATGAATTTTGATAAGCCGGACGGCCGCATGGATGCCCCCGGCAAAATCATAACATTCCCGGAAGGCTCTTCCTATTCATAACCTACAGCGTGGAAATGATAACCTATTTTCCCGTTTCAATACTCACGTTTTTGGACATCTCGGTCGTTCCGGACTTAACCCAGATACGATAATCCCCTGTAGGAGCCTGAGATCCGTTGGATAGAAGCCCATCCCAATGGATTGACCATTTCCCCGGAGAAAGATTTCCTTGGTAAAGGGTTCGCACAGTTTGCTCTTTGGGGTCGAGGATGCAAACTGCCACCGGCGCAGGTTTATCCAATTCAACGACGACACTCAAACGGGTTCCCTCAGACCGAGGATCCCGTCAGACGTTGGGGAATCTAATAGGGGCGGAGGCGGCAATATTGTTTTTGGCCTGGAAAGGGCGGCGGGAACCACAACTTTCTCCATTGGCGCGGCGAAGTTGTAGTTTGCGATATCTCCAGGACGTTGTTTTAGGCCACAGGGACCAAACGAGAATAACTGGTGACAAGGTGGTTGCTAACAAAGCCAACTTGGTCAGTGAAAGAACCTGATGAGAGAGTCCGAAATCTTTCGGAATCGTGGGAATCGGCAGACCCATGGCTAGATATTCTTGCTTCATTTTTTCCCCGAACCGAATGGCTTCCTCGGGGGAATTACCCAAAAGCTCTTCTAGACTCTGAGCTTCGGCCTCGGTCAAATTCCGGTTGAAAAATTCATTCACCAAGTTTGTCATTGCTTCCCCTCTTCCAACATCTTCTCTACCCTTTCTTTCAGCCCTGCCGTGCAACGGGCCAAGCGAGACATAACCGTTCCTATGGGAACTTTCAACGCCCGGGCAATCTCAATGTAACTTGCGCTTTCCTTCATTCTTAGTTGGAGCATCTTTTTACAAGGTTCCCCCATGCTTCCCAGGGCCCGGTCGACGGTTTCCATCCTCGTCTTCCTTTCCAAATCTCGGTCCGCCTGTTGGGCGGTCTCCAAAGCAAGGGGCTTTAGCCTTTCCTCCAAATCCTCTTCAGCCTGGGTCACCATTCGGCCGCGCTTTCGGAAATGCCGGTAACATTGGTGAATACAGATTTGGGTCAACCAGGTATCCAGGCTGGAACGAAACTCAAACTGGCCTAATTTTTGGAAAGCAGCCAGAAAAGCTTCCTGAAGGATGTCCTCAATTTCCGGGTCGTTGGACCCCATGAAGTACACGCAAAAGCCATAGAGCTTTTGCTGGTAAGCCCGATAAAACTCCGTTTTGGCCTTTTCGTCACCCTTTAGGATCCGTTCAACCAGTTCCCGCTCGTCCAAAGGATCTCCTAATGACTTAGTGCCATTTCAACCCGAAATATTCCATTTCGGACCCTAGAAAATGAAATGACAAGAAATTCTTTATTTCCGACCTCAAAAGCCAACCGCCGGCTAATCTTAAAGCCCAATTCAAAGGAGTGAAACCGGTTTCACAAAACTTCGAGGGATTATAAATTAGAAAAGAGAGCATCTAAAGGTTGGAGAACAATCTTCATGTACTTTGAAAATTGAACAAGTTTATAACAGATTTATATTGAAATAATTGGGTTAACAGACGTTTGGAATCAGCGCAAAAGGAGGAGTTTGGTCACCGCGTGGTAGCCGATATGGTTGGAGATCACCACGTAATAAAGGCCGCTGGCCAGGGGCGTGCCCCACTTGTCACTGAGGATCAAAGGTATACGCCATGTCTTGGCGGTGGTACTTCCGCTGCTTACGGAAGCCGTCACGCCCGGCGACGAAGTGGAGTACTCGTTGTTCTGCACTTCCCGGAAGGCCACCGTGAAGACCTGCACCGTCATCGAATCTGACGCCTGACTCGTTGTCGCCGCCACCGTGACCGGTTCTGTGCCTGTCGCCGGATTCGGGTATACAACGGGCGTTGAACCCGGTTGAAGCGTGGAAGTGGGTGTCGCGGACGCCGTGGTACTCCCCGAACCGATCGTGATTGTCGCCCCGCCAACCGGCATATTGGCGAATAGAACCGGCTCGCCGTTGCTCCCCGCACCGCTGGTGATACTGAAGGCGTAGTTCCCTGCCGCCGCGCTGCTGGAGAAGTTCACCACCACTTCATAAGTCACCGCCCCGCTGCTGGCGGGAATGGTATTGCTCGACGTTAAGCTAAAGGTCGCCGTCGTTCCACTGAAACTGGCGGTGGAGATCACCGTTCCGTCGTCCACAAGCGATATGGAAGTGATCCCCGTGGGCGGAACCCCTGATTCGCTCAGGGTCAAACTGCTTAAAGTCACCACATTGGTACCCGGATTGGTCAGTTGGATCTGCTGTATCGTCACGCTGGAAGCTCCCGCCACTTGGGTGGAATTCGAAGGAGGACTCGTTCCCTGCGAAGCCTGGACCGTCACTTGAGTGGGTGTTCCGGTTACGGTGATGGTGAAGGTAGCGGTGTAAACAGCCGTAGCGGTTGTCGTATTGGTCGCGGTATTCGCCAAGGTATTGGTAGGTGTGGCTGTAGGGGTTTGAGTGGCCGTAGTGGCAAAGGTATTGGTGAATGTGGAAGTGGTGGTATTGGTAACCGTATTCGTCAAGGTGTTGGTGGGTGTGGAAGTCCTGGTTTCGGTTGCCGTGTTGGTTGGGGTACTGGTTGGGGTGTTTATGGGTGTGTTGGGAAGACTTGCCGTGGGCGTCAGGGAGGCGGTGTTGGTGGCGGTCTCGGCAAAGGTACTGGTGGGCGTGGATGAAGCCGTATTCGTGGCGGTATTGGCGAAAGTGCTTGAAGGTGTCAACGTCGTAGTTGAAGAAGCCGTATTCGTTGGTGTAGTGGTGGCCGTGAAAGTCGTGGTGAGCGTCGCCGTACTTGAAGGTGTTGAAGTAGCCGTATTGGTCGCGGTGTTCGCCAAGGTGCTGGTGGGCGTCAAGGTGGTCGTTTGAGTCGCCGTATTCGTCGTGGTACCGGTGGCCGTATTCGTGGCGGTCTTGGTCGGGGTTTGGGTCGTCGTGTTGGTCGGGGTATTGGTCGCCGTCATGGTCGTCGTATCCGTGGCGGTGTTGGTGCCGGTATTCGTGGACGTGAAGGTTGCCGTACTCGTGGCCGTCTTGGTGGGAGTCGAGGTAGGCGTCGAGGTCAAGATGGTTCCCGTGGGGCTCAAGGTCGGCGTATCGCTGATAGTGGGAGTGGCGGTATTGGTCGTCGTTGAGGTGGCGGTACCGGTAGCCGTATTGGTCGCCGTCAGCGTGATGGTGGAAGTGGCGGTGTTGGTAGCTGTGGCAGTGGTGGTACGGGTAGTGGTGGAAGTGGCCGTATTGGTCGAAGTATTCGTCAGGGTATTAGTGGGGGTAGCTGTCGGGGTATAGGAGGGTGAAGCGGTGGCGGTACGGGTAGCGGTATTAGTCGTGGTCCCCGTCGCGGTAGTGGTTACCGTATTGGTCGAAGTGCTGGCTGAAGTGCTCGTGGAAGTCGCCGTCAGGCTGTTGGTAACGGTTAATGTCGGCGTGGAGGTCAAGGTAGAGGTCGGCGTCGCAGTAGCGGTCTTAGTCAAAGTGTTTGTCAGAGTGGCCGTAGGGCTATTGGTTTCAGTAGATGTGAGAGTGAAGGTGGATGAATTTGTTGGACTACTTGTAACCGTCTTTGTGGGAGTCCCGGTTATGGTAGGCGTTCCAGTCGGGGTTCCCGTGGGTTGGCTCACGGGCGTGGCGGTGGGAAGCGGAGTGGCGGTATTCACAATAACCACGGTGGGAGTCGGACTATCGTTTTCAAAAGTCAAGCACACTTGATCTATCCAAAAGGTAAAAGAAACGGGATAAGTGGCGCCAGTATTACTTTCGGTTTGCCATTCGATAGAGGAAATTTGGCTTAAGGCGTTCGCCGCAGGCGCCGCAACCGTCGCGCCGGGTGCCGTCGGCATAACGTAACTGACTCCTCCGCTGACCGGCGGTTGGGATCCAGTTCCCCAGTTTTGGTTAGTAATACTGCTTAAGGGAACGGTGAATTGCTGCCAGGTGTTTGCCGCCGTGACTGCGAAATTAAATCCATAATAGTCAACTAAACCTGCACCAGTGGCGGTTGTGATATACGGGTTAACAAAATTCATCCGCATCCAAATATCCGTCGCGGGAGCCGTTCCATTTGGATTAACCACCATCCCCCCAATGGAAGACTTGCACCAGAAAGTAATTTCATCCAAATCTTCCAAATTATTGTAACCACTGGTCACCCCCGCGGGTGAGAGTTCCGTTCCGAGGGCAAAACCGGCATACACGGTTTCAGAGGCGCTGGTGGTTCCCGTGGGCGGATAAACTACTTGAGTAGTTCCACCGTTGATATCGAAAGCACCAATAGCCCGAGCGGCATAGATATCGCCGTCAGCTCCCCCATCAACTCCGTCAATGATAGAGGCGGCACCTGAGACAGTCGCTAACTCTGGCGTGGCTACGGGAGTGTTACTGACGGAAGCGAAACTGAAAGTAAACCAATAACCGTCAGTAGCATTGTAATTTTGGCCGGTTTCCATAGGCGAAGACAACATGAAACAACTCAGAGGAACGGGAGTCGGAGTCGGTGTACAAGCGACCGACCCGCAAGGATTAACTCCACAAGGCATGTTGATGAAATTACCCGAACCCACCATTGCCCCCCAAAGGCAAAGGCTGTCCTGGAAATATTGGAAACCATTATCCATAAAACCATGGCCCGAACCCGGCAGGATCATGGGCCAAACTGTGTTCGCGGCTGATTGGTTTCCCGCCACCATCATAGCCACTAACGCGCCACCCACCTGGACCCCATCCGTATTGGAGCCGGTGGCCGCACCGGTAGAAATGTTCCAATAAGATTCGATTTCGTTCTGCCAGCTTCCGACAGTGGCTTCCCCTTGTGTGACGCTTTTTGCCATGGCCCCTACATAAGTTAATGCCCCATCGGCGGCAGTTCCGTTCCAGAGGTAGTCAATTCCAGTACGAATGGGGTAACGAGAAGCGTCGTAACCCATAGTCATGGTATCCGGAGTTACGGGGCTCCCGGACGCGGTTTCGGGCATAAACCCTGTGGCATAACTTGAATAGATCTGGTCGAAATAAGTACCGTAAACCCAGTTGATGACTTGGCTCCAATTATGAGAGGTATCGTGACTTTCCCAGCAACGGTACCAAGCGGGTTCCATATAACTGGAATAATAGGGAGACTGATATTGGTCTCCAGGCCAGACCGCGTAATTAGAACCATTGTCGATTTCAGTGTTATAAATATAAGCAACCTGATCTTGGAACTTAGTCAAATAATTAATCGCGCCTGCCGAACCCCATTGGGTATTGGCCATCAGAAGGGCCATGGCAATATCTTCATCCGCATCGGTAGCAGCGCCCGAACTTTCCACGGAACCGCCCGAAGTGATTTGCCAATTCATTAAATGATTGCCATCAAGAAAGCTCTGTTCGTAATTGAATAACCCGTTGAAGAGGGTTTGGTCCGCCATTTCCACGGCAAACAACAGTCCGTAGCCGATGCCTTCAGACACGGTGTCATCGTTGTTGGTATTCCGGTAAACACGAAGACACCCGGAACAGACGGAACTGGCGGCCGTAACCGCATTGGCATACCAGGAAACGTACATATTCGAAACGGAAGAATCCATGGCCGCTTGAGAGTCGATGTTGGGCATGCCTGCCGTAACGGTGTAAGGAATTTGGCCATCATGAGGAAAAGGGTATTTGGGGGAACCGGAATTGACGTTTTGTCCAAAGGAAAGAGAAATCGACATAGGTAAAAAGGCCAATGTCAGGACAATTAGGTTTTTTGTTTTATTTAAAAACGTTTTCACTTTTCCCCTTAGCCGGGCACAACTAGGAGTCGAATAGTAAGACTACCTCAATATTGGCTTCTTGTACATTCGGTAAGCCTTATAACTTGATCTTTTTTAGTTTACCGGTAAATCTCGTCTGTCATAAAAACCAACTCAATAAATTATGTGGATAAAATCCCGAATTATTAGATTGATTATTCAAGAAAAGACTCTTCACCGTTTTAAAAACTTAGAGTCATCTCAAGATCAATAATTTACTGACCGATCTTTCCCCATGGACCGTAATCACCACATAGTAAAGTCCGCTGGCCAATGGCGTTCCCCACTTATCTTTTAAATCCAGCGTGATGATCTCTCCCACGGGTAACGGTTGGAAAGACTGATCCTGCACCTTACGAAAGGCGATGGTAAAGACCTCTACCCGAACATCCGAGGGTTGGGTTTGAGGAACGGAAATATTAACAGGCCCACCAGAGGAAGGGTTGGGATATAAGACGGGAGTAGAGCCTGGGAGAGGGGTTAAGATCGCGGTTGGCGAATAGGTTAATGTTGGTGCAAAGGTCGCAGTCGAACTCGGTGTGAAGGAGGGTGTCGCTGTAACCAGCCCCACCATGATCATTGCTCCGTTGACTGTCGTTGGGTTGAAAAGAACTGGCTGCCCATTGTTTCCCACTTCATTGGTGATGCTAAATTGGTAGCTTCCCAACGCCGTATTCGAGAAACTCGCTTCCACTAGGTAGGTCACTGCCCCATTACTGGCAGGAATCGTATCACTAAAGTTAAAAACGGCGGTGTTTCCCGTAAAATTGGCCGTTGACACCGGCACGCCGTTTTTCAGAAGAGTAACTGAGGTGATTCCCGAAGCCGTTGCCCCCGTTTCGGTCAAAGTCAGGCTTGTCAAATTTACCGAATTGTTCCCCGGGTTCATCATTACTATTTGTTCTACCGTCACTCCTGAAGCTCCAGGCACTTGCACAGAGTTGCCCGGGGGGCTCGTTCCCTGTGAATTTTCCACCGTCACCGGCGTTGGCGAGGAGGTCAGCGTAGGGGTTCCCGTATTCACCAGAGTGTTCGTGGGTGTTTCCGTCGCCGTGAAAGTCGGGCTTGCCGTTGCGGTTAAGGTAGCGGTCTTGGTTGCCGTATTCGTTAAGGTGTTGGTAGCTGTCATGGTCGGCGTATTAGTGGTCGTTTTGGTCAAGCTATTGGTAGGAGTTTCGGTTGCCGTCCAAGTTGAAGTCGCAGAGGTGGTCGCGGTGGCGGTGAAGGTGGGGCTTAATGTAACCGTCTGAGTCGGAGTATTAGTGGTGGAGGATGTCGGCGTAGCCGTAACAGTGTTGGTTCCGGTATTTGTACCTGTTGAGGTGGCTGTATTTGTTTCGGTTTTGGTCGCGGTGGAAGACGGCGTTGGTGTCAGTGACGGGCTCAAGGTTCCAGTCGGACTCAAGGTCGGTGTATTGGTGATAGTGGGAGAAGCTGTGTTGGTGACAGTGGATGTAGTCGTATTAGTTGGCGAATTCGTGGTAGTGTTCGTGGCGGAGAATGTGGCGGTAGTCGTAGCGGTATTGGTGGCCGTCCGGGTGAAGGTATTGGTCGGTGAGTTGGTGGCTGTGGACGTTCCAGTGTTGGTTGCCGTGCCAGTGAATGTAAAAGTGGAGGTTGAAGATGGAGTATTGGTCACGGTATTGGCCGGGGTATTGGTCGGCGTCGGCGTCGGGGTTCTCGTTGCCGTGGAAGTCGAACTCCCGGTAGCGGTGTAAGTTGTCGTAATGGTCGCCGTACCAGTTGGAGTATTGGTCGGGGTCTGAGTTACCGTTCTAGTGGGAGTATTGGTTAAAGTTTCCGTGGAGCTATTGGTTGGGGTATTCGATGGCGTTCTAGTATCTGTTGGAGTCAACGTATGAGTAGGAGTACCGGTGAAAGTAGAAGTGGGCGTGTTAGTTGGGACAGGCGATCCAGGGGCGGGACAGGTGGGTACGGGCGTTGCCAACCATGTTGAAACAGCGGCACCCCAAGCCTCCGTACCCCAAGTCCAGTCGGAAAGAAGGTTCGGACAGGAATTGGTGGTCATGGACCAGGCAGTGCCCCCCATAACGCCTGAAGTTCCCATTATCCAAGAAAAAATGTTGGAGTCGTAAGTGCTGTTATCTTCGTTGCAACTGGTGTACGGCCCCATTTCCCCCACGAATACGGGGTTGGCGGATAAAACCGAACTTGGAACCTCCGCGTTCCAACTGGCGGCCGAATCTCCATCATTACTTCCATAGAGATGGGCGGAATAAACAATTCCGTTCCCTACGTTGGTAAGGGGATAGCTATCAACTTCTGTCAAATCAGAACACCAGGAAAGACCACCCGATAGGCAAATGTTGTTGGCCCCCGTCGCGCGGACGGCGTTTAAAAGTCCCTGCATGCCGGGTGTGGAAAAAGAAGCTCCCGATCCCGTTCCTCCCTGTTGCCAGACGCTCCATGCGGCCGCTGTATCCCCTCCGCCGCTGCTATAGGGTTCGTTATAAAGGTCAAATATTACCGCTGGATTGTTGGCATAGGCCGCCGCCACTGAACTCCAGAAGGTCACCGCGTTTTCGTCGGCCATGTACTGCTGAGCAGTTGCCGCTCCCCATCCGGTTCCGCAGGGAGCGGAAGCGGTAGAGGAAGTTCCCGACCAGTGAAGGTCCAAGATGACATAAGCGTTTTCGGAAGAGCAATAACTCACGATACTATTTACGGTACTTTGATAGGTGGCCGCACTGGGGGGAGTTGTGTCTTTCGAATTTCCACATCCGAACCAAAAATCTTGATTCAAGGGAAGACGGATAATGCTGGCATGCCACACCGTGATTGCTTCCTGCGCAACTTCTAACGAGCTCCCACCAGTTCCGCTGGGGGGACCGTACCCGGTCGGTGAAAATTCCAACCCGTCCACATCGACCCCTCTTAAGGTCACGGAACATCCACCCGTGGTTGTAACTTTATTTTCAGAAACAATTAGCCCCGGAGATGCCGCGTTAGCTGGAATGCGTAGACAAAAAGCAAAAAGAAAAATAGGCACAACCCGGTTCAACAATGTTGAATTATAAATAATGATGGAAATCGTTTTTAGAATATGGCGCAACAAACTGCCTCGTTACTAATATTTTAAACGGATCAACATTTAATTAAATCGCTGTTATTTCAGGAAGTCAAAAACTAATTGTTGGGGCAAGACAAATATCGCCAAACTTAAGTTGAGCCTTAAACGAAACTCTAACTTTGTGAAAAAAATTTTCAGATTACTTTTTTCTAAAAAAGCGCTCCCATCTATAGAGATTTTCGTTAAATCTTCCTCATCAACAACGCTTCGATTTATCTTCCCTGGAATTTTATAAAGAAAAAGCATAGACTTCGCCCGCTAAAACAAATCCGCGAGGTAAAATAATGTCTGAAACGTTCCTTATTACCGGTGCTAACCGTGGAATCGGCTTGGCAGTCACCCGGGTCCTGCTAGGCCAAGGAGAAAAAGTTTTCGCCGCCTGTCGCCAGCCCCAAAAGGCAGAGGAACTAAAAACCCTTCAAAAAAAACATAAAGATTCCTTGGAACTGGTCACGCTGGAGGCGGATTCGGATATTTCCGTGGATAACGCCGCAAGGGAAGTGGCGAAGAAAACAGATCATTTGGATGTACTCTTTAACAACGCCGGCATCTCGCTGCAACCCTACAACGCAACTCTCCAACAGGTGGAAATCACAAAAATGAGGGAATCTTTCGAGGTCAATACTCTAGGTCCCCTGCGGGTTGCACAAGCTTTTTTCCCTTTATTAAAGAAAGCGAAAAATCCACGTTTGGTTAACATGACCTCCGGCCTGGGTTCTCTTTCGGGAAAAGCCGAGGGTGGCTTTTACGCCTATGGGGTTTCTAAAGCCGGGTTGAATATGCTCACCCGCACCATGGCTTTCGATCTTCAAAAAGATAATGTGGTTTGCGTTTGTCTAGATCCAGGCTGGGTCCAAACCGACATGGGCGGTCCCAGCGCCCCCTTGAAGCCCGAAGAATCCGCTGCGGCTATTGCCAAGACCCTGAAAGACCTCACGATGAAGCAGACTTCTCTTTTTATTTACAATAACGGCCAGGAATTGAAGTGGTAGGCCTTAAAAACCTTTAAGTAGCGTAAAATTTTGCCGGAACAATTCACGGTTAGAATACGTCTATAATAGGCAGCCGGTTTAATGTAAACGGGTGCTGATAGTAATAAAACTCGAGGAGGATTTTCATGGAGATGAAAGGTTATTTGCGCAAAGTGGCTTTGGGAGCGGGAATGCTCGGCTTGATGGCGATGCCGATGGTAGTAAAGGCCGGTATCGACTTGACCGTTAATATCGGTGCCGACGATCAGGCCCATTTTGACTTCAACGGCGGAATGGGGCATCACGATCCAAAGATTTGGAGAGCCGCTCAACAGTTGCAGAATGCCAAGCATACCCTTTGGCAGGCCCGTAATGACTTCCATGGGCATAAAGCAGACGCAATCGGAGCCATCAATGCTGCGTTGGATCAGCTTCGGATTTGCGAACAGCATTAAGTTTGTAAGATTTTTAAAAGCCACCGGAAATTCCGGTGGCTTTTTTTATGCCCTTTTCAATCTCAATAAAAACCTATTTTCTTTTTAGTTTTTGTGTCCTGGATTTCTTCACGGCCTTCCGCTTTCGGGAAACTTTCCTTCGAAGGGGTCGGGAAGTTTTATGGGAAGATAACCAAGCCGCCACCACGTCCTGGATGCTTGAGGCCTTCGCCCATTGAACGGCTCCCTCCACTTCCTCCGCGGAAAAATGCGATTGAAGCTCCATCGAGAAGGCCACGATCCTATCTTTGGTTTCTTGCCGACAGGTCGGATGGTTCAATGATACAAGCAGAAAGCTGATCGCCTGCCGTTCATCTCCCTCTTCCTTTAAGAGTTGGGCGATCCCGATGAGGCCGTCCACCATCATTGGAAAGAGCTGCGAATGCAGGGCAAGCCGCATGGCCTTTTGGTAACGCCGACGGGCCTCACCGTAGGCCTTTTGGCGAAAAGCCACCTCGCCCAGCCGGATAAGCGATACCGTCTGGCCTAGGTGCTCCCGACTTAAGTCAAAACAACGGAGGCTCTCAAGGAATTGGGCCTTCGCCTTCTTCCAATTTTGCCTGAACACGTAAACTGTTCCCATGTGGTGCAGATGCCAAGCCCTGCCCAGTACGTTGGCCCCTTCCTGTGACCAGAGATTGTAAGCCAGTTGATAGGATCTTTCAGCTTCGAGATCGTTCTTTTGGGCCAGCCGGACATTCCCAGTCAAGTCCATGATAAGAGCCTCGCCGCGAATATCCCCCAGGTTCCGGTACTCGGCCAAGGCTTCCGAATAAAGTTGGAGGGCTTCTGGGTAATCTCCCGTGGCCCAACAAACCTGGCCCAATAAACCTTTAGACCAGGCTATCGCCCGTGAATCCCCCAGGTCGCGGGAAATGACCATTCCCTCCTGGAACATCTCCCGGGCACCAGCGTAATCCCCAAAAATGACTGCCTCATGCCCCAGGCAGTGGAAAGACCAGGCGATCCCTTTCCGGTCGCCTATTTCCACGTAGGCTGAAAGGCCCTTTTGATAATGGACGCGGGCTTCCTTGAAATGTCCCACATCATGAAGAATATCGCCAAGGAGATTGTGGGAATAAGCTTGGGACCTCAAATCCTTGTCAGCAAGAGAATAAGCCAGGCTTTTTTGGACTAAATCGGTGGCGCGGGAATGGCGCCCCATCCGGTTTTCAATATGCCCTAAGTTATTAAGGGACCAAACAATGCCGTAGTGGTCCCCCACCCGATGATAGGCTTGATAACCTTTTGTGTAACAAGTCTTGGCTTTCTCGTAGTGCCCTTGGGTTTCATTGACGATCCCCAGCGCGCTGTAGGTAAATCCCGCCTTTTTCAGGGTTTGAGCCAATTGATAAAGTCGGAGGCTTTCCTCAAGGAGTTTTTGGGCGATCTTGGGTTGACCCAAAAGGTTTTCAAAGAAACCCCAATAAGCTTTCAATCGGGCCAAGAGGGCTTTTGCGCTCTTGGGCATGGAGGAAACATCGGCATACTTACGAGAAAGGCCTTCTGCGGCCGTTTTAAAGTTTTCTTGGGCCTCCCGAAACCAGCCTTTGGTCTCGAACAGGAAAAAAAGAGCTCCCAGGTAACTATTAATTTCCGGCTCCTTTAATTGTGTTAAAGCCCTTTTCCAACCCTCCCGGATATTCCCGATCTCCTCGGTCAAATCCTCGACGACTTTTTTTTGACTGGAACCGTATAAGTTTCCTTCTCTTTTTTCCATCAGTTGAGCGAAATAAAAACAATGGGCGTTTAAAATTTTTTCCCTTTCGGCGTGATCGTCAAATAGTTTTTCCTTGGCGTAATACTTTAGCAATTCATGTATCTCAAAGCGCCCGTTGCTTCGGATTCTCAACAGCGATTTTTTCGTCAGGAAAAGCAGTAGATTTTCCGAGGCTCCCGCCACTTTGCGGGCAGCCTGCTCCATAAAGCTTCCCTTAAAAACCGAGATTCCCCGCAGAACCTTTTTTTGGGGCTCGGAAAGCAGTATCCAAGAATATTCAAACACGGCCCTAAGGGATCGATGTCGGGGCGGCAAATGCGGCATGGAAGTCGCAAGAAAATCCCGGTTGCTCTCGATCTTTTCGGCGATTTGGGGCAAGGAAAGCGTGGGCACCCAGGTAGCGGAAAGCTCAAGCCCTAGCGGCATGCCTTCCAGGAGGCGGCAAATTTGAAGAAGCTGTTCACGGTCTTCCGGTTTGAGCGAAAAGTTTGGCTGGACCCGGTGGGCACTTTTTAAAAAAAGCTGGACGGCTGAACATGCTTCCAGTCCCTCAATCTGGCCGTCGACAGGATAACGCAGCCCCTTGACCTCCAGCACTTTTTCTCCATCGATCCCCAGGCTTTCACGGGAAGTGAGGAGGATCTTCAGCCGGGGCGCGACCTTGAGCATTTGTTCCACCCATTCGGAACCTTGAATAACATGCTCAAAATTGTCCATCACCAAGAGCATTTGCTTCCCTTTGAGGTGATTCAAAAGCTGGGTCTTGGGATCTTCCGCTCCATAAAATAAAAACTTAACCGCGCTGGCGATACTGCCTACCATCAACTGGTCGGAAAGCAGAGACGCCAAGGAGATCACATAAACCCCATCCTCGAATTTTTCAATCAAGTCCGCCGCTGCTTGGAGGGCCAGTCGGGTTTTGCCGAATCCACCCGGACCCAAAAGGGTAATGAGTTGGGTGGGGGAATGAAGCAGGAGTTTCTCAATCTCCTCCATTTCCTCTTCGCGCCCAAAAAAGGGAGAGCCTTGTGGAAGAAAGTTTTGGGGATAATTTTGCAGCGACACGGGAGAGTCGGTCGTTTCCAGGTTAAAATCCGGATGGACCAGTGAGTAAATATTTTGGGGCTCGCTCAAGTCTTTCAGGAAGTGGGGGCCCATATCCTGGAGTCGCGCACCCGGGGGAAGAGGCACAAAATGGACGGCGGGAACCGTCAGAAGAATCTGGCTGCCCCGAATGGCTTCCAAAAGTTTTAGGGCATGAGTGAAGTCCGGACCCACATACTTTTGGCCCACGGCCTCAGCCTCTCCCACATGGAGGGAAACGCGAAGACCTGCTTTTCCAAACCGGTCCCACAAATGGCTCTTAAAATTTTTTTGCAGGGCAATGGCGGCTTTGGCGGGCTCACCCCCCTCGAAGATACCCAATACACCAGAAGACGTCCGCCGCATCCACTGGACGCTGTGGGAAAATAGAATTTCTTCAATCAAGAAATGCTGGCATGCCAGGATATGGTTCGCTTCGGTAGTTCCCCTTTCCTTGAACAATGACTCGTGATCGATTTCCGTGAAAAGAAAAACCATTGCTGCCTTTCTGAACCATCCATGGGGACTAAGAGGACAAACCAGTTGAAGGTCTTTCAGGACATCTAGTCCTATTATATCCAATGATCCAACCCCACGCTCGAAGAAGGCTTCTCAGGCGAAAGGGCTTCTGTTAATATCGCCTTTCTAATTCAGCCCCGAGGTTTCGGTTGCTCAACCGCAAAAAATTGATCATCCTTTTACTCGCCTTCTTTGCCATCCGGTTAATGTTTGGCTTATTTCGGGCCCAATTTCGGGAAACCGACCAATTTCAAACCTACTTGATCGGCTTGAAATGCTATAGCACCTCCACTTGGCCCTGGTTTGGCCCCGACGTCAATGGAATGGAAAACTCCTTTAAAAGTCAGATTCCAGGTGCCATGGAAGGACTCCTGATTGGTCTTCCTTTCTATTTAATACACTTCCCAGAAGCGCCTTTTATTTTGTTAAATCTCATGTCTTTGGCAGGGGTTGCCCTTTTGAGCTGGTATATCGTCAAAAGACTTCCCGGGCTTCCTTATACATGGCTTTTCGTTTGGATCGCCATCGCCCCTTGGAGCATTCACGAATCCACGGTCATGATCAATCCCGCCTTCACTTTTTTGCCCTCTATTCTTTTCTTCATTGCCTTCATGGAATCCTTGCCTTTTTTCACTTTGAACTTGGTTTCGCGCGGGTGGGCGAACGCAACCATGGGCTTCTCCCTCTTTTGGATCATGCAATTCCACTTTTCTTACGTCTACCTCGTACCCCTGGCCCTTTTTTCACTAGCTTTCCAAATGTTTAAAGAAAAGGAATGGAGTGCCCCGGTCTTTTTTTCCCTAGGATCACTTCCCATGCTGGCTCTCATCGTTCCCACATACTTGAAATTCGGTTTGGCGCGGGGAAACGTGGCCGGTGGATTCGCCGTTCCTTTCAATTGGGCCAACGTAAAGGAATTTTGGACCATCTTGGCCCGATATTTATCCCTTGTTTCCTTTGAGGTTCCCCGTTTTATCGGCGAAAATACTAAAACCCGGATCCATTTCCTGACCGAGGAGCATCCCTTTCTTCTCGTTCCCGGTGCCCTGCTATGGGTCACCGGTCTGATTCAACCTTTTCTTTTAGCCGCATTTTGGTTCCGTGAGCTGCGCCTGCGTTTTCGATGGCTTTTTTGGGCCGTTTTTCTCGGCCTGGGAATAATGTTGGTGTTTAGCGATCCGGGCGACGCGGCCAAAACTCTTTTCTTAACTTTTGGGATCATGGCCATTACCTTGGCCTTGGGGTTGTGGATCAGTCATTACCAACCCGAAAAAACCGGGCCCCAATGGAAGGAATTAAACCTGCTGTTTTCCATCGTTTTTGCCATGGTTTACGGAAGTTTCTGGTTCACGGTGAAAATGCCTCTCTCCCATATCTATTTTTTGTTTTTCCCGCTTCTCATGACTTACTCTTGTTACTGTTGGATGTGTTTCCGCAAAAAAAGACTTGGCGGCTAGCCGCCAAAGCATTTGTGATTCTGGGAGTTGTTTTTCAGGTCGGTTTCGCCATCGCTGTTGAACCTCGGGACTCCATTTATCCATGGTGGAAGGTCATCAAGCAGGCCATTGATCAGAAAAATTACCACCTGATGGGCGAACGCCGTCCGGAGAGCCTCTACTAATAAAAACCAGTTTCGAGTTTTTGGTTTTGGATTTTTAAGAAATGAACATTTTCTTCAAAGAAGAAAATGATAATAACTCAAAAATCAGAACTTCTTCCGAGGAGAAAAATGTCCAACCGCTGGAAATTCGCGTTTTTGTTCCTGGCGCTTTTCATTTTTCGGACGGCTTTCGGGCTTTCTCAACCCTTTTTCTCTCCGGATGAATTGCAGACCTATCTGATCGGCTTGAAATGGTATTGCCATGGCGGCTGGCCCTATTTTGGGCCCGACTTAATCGTGACCGAAACCGGTTTTTACACCCAGATCCCGGGCGCCCTAGAGGCACTGCTTATTGGTCTTCCCCTACGTCTTTGTCCGATTCCCGAGGCCCCTTTCCTCTTTCTGAATCTTCTTTCCCTTTCAGCTCTGGCTTTTTTTTCCTTTTACCTGGCAAAGCGTCTGCCTGAAATCTCCTTTTATTTCATTTTCTCCTGGCTGGCTCTCTTGCCTTGGAACCTTCACGAATCAACCAACCCCATCAATCCCTCCTATCTTCTGTTCGGAAGCCTGCTATTCACCGTGGGGTTGCTGGAAGCTATCCCAGGACTCTCCTCGGATTGGATTCCACCGGGCATCGCCTTTGCGCTGATGGGTTTCGGCCTTTTTTGGGCCATGCAATTCCATTATTCCTGGCTTCTGCTGCCGCCCCTGGTTTTATTTTGCTTTCTTTGGCGATGGTGGCAAGGCCGACTTCAAGGAATTTCCGAAATCACTGGATTCCTCGCCGGTTCAGCCTTTCCTTTGGCTTTTCTCATTCCCACTTGGTTTAAATACGGCCTATTTCAGGAAGCCGGCGGATTGGGTACTGCGGTTGCTTTTAATATGGAAAATTTCATGGCCTTCTTTACCATCCTGGCTCGGCTTCTTTCCCTCGTGACTTACGAAATGCCCCGGTTCCTGGGGGAGAATACCTCTTTGCGGCTCGGTTTCCTGACGAGTCGCCCGCTCCTTCTTCCACCTGGATTTTTTCTATGGGCCGTGGGCCTGGTTCAGGTTCCGGTACTTTTATTTTTCGGGTTTCGCAAAGACCTTTCGCGCCCGCAGGCAACGGGTATTTCCTTACTGACACTTTTCGCTTTTTGCCTGGCTTGGGGAAGTTCCTGGTTTACTTCCAAACCTCCCCTTGCCCACATTTATTACATCCTTTTTCCCCTGGTGGCGGTTTATTCTTTTTATGTCTGGGAAAGGCTGGCGCGATTGCGGGGATGGAGGATTTTCGGGGTGGTTTGCCTCGCGACCAATCTTTGGTTCCATGTCGGCTACTTGGCCGCTATGATGCAAAGCCGGTCGCTCTACACCAACCGGGCGCAAGTGGTGCAGGCCATTGCGGAAAAGAATGAGCACCTCCTCGGGGAACGCCGTCCCGGAAGTCTCTACTAAAAAACGAAGAGAAAACTTTAAATTAAAAGAATTACTTCCAAGGTGTTTATGTCCGACCGACGAAAATTCGCCTTTCTTCTTCCCTTATTTTTCGCCCTGCGATTGGCCTTTGGCCTTTGGGCCCGGCCAGTCCAGATCATGATCGATGAGGTCCAGACCTATCTGATCGGCTTAAAATTCTATTGCACCGGCGCTTGGCCCTATTATGGCAACGACGTGATCGCTCCTCCGGACAATATCGCCCTTTTAACCCAGGATCCGGGGGCCTTGGAAGGGTTGCTTATCGGCGGACCGCTTTATGCTTGGCCTTCGCCCCTGGCGCCTTTCTTGTTGTTGAACCTTCTCACGCTGGCGGGATATTCTTTTTTCGCTTATTACTGCTGTCGACGCCTCCCCAAACTTTCCCCCTGGTTTATCTTTCCTTGGGTCCTGACCGCTCCCTGGTGTGTGCATTATTCCACCTCAATGATCAACCTTTCCTATTCCACCGCAGCGGCTTGTTTCTTCTTCGTTGCCCTGATGGAATCCCTTCCACCCTTAAGCCTCGGATGGCTGCCCCTTGCCTGGGCCAACGCATTGATGGGATTTTCCCTCGCTTGGTGGACGCAGTTCCATAGGACTTGGGTTGTTGTGACGCCCTTCCTGGCGGCTTCCTTTTTCCTCCAATGGAAAAAATCCCATAAAATCACCGCACCGTTTTATTTTCTACTGGGGGCGCTGCCTCTGGAAGCCCTCGTCATACCCACTCTTTTACGCCCCGATTACCATTTTTTTCGCGATGTTTCCGGGCTTTCCTTCGGCCTCAATCTTCACAACTTCCTGAGCTTCTTCGTGATCTTGGCCCAATTCCTGTCCTTGGCCAGCTTCGAATTGCCTCGTTTCATTGGGGCCCATACGGTGGAACGCATTCATTACCTGTCGGAAAATTGGCTCTTAATCCCTGGGCTTTTCCTATGGTACTTCGGCATCCTCCAGGTCCTCATATTGCTGGGATTTTTGTTTGATTCCCGAAATCCCCGCCCCGATTGGAAACCTGTCCGGTGGTTTGCCGTCCTGATCTTCCTGATGGTTTATGGTTCGCTGTTATTCACCATCAAAAAACCCGACGTGAACACCTATTGTGAAATGCTGCCGGTGGTCATGCTTTATTCCCTTTATGTTTGGGATAGATGGTGGATGAACCGCTGGGGCAGGAGATTCCTATGTTTTTTCCTGGCCATCGCCCTGCTTTTCCAGGTGGTGTATGTTTTCATTCAACCCATCAAGCGGGAGTCCTTTTATTTGATGTATCATGACGCTATCGCCCAGGCCATCCGGGATAAAAACTATCATCTCTTGGGAGAACGCAGGGCCGGGAGCTTTTACTGATTTTCACTGCTGAACCGCTGGAATACCTCAAAAGGAAAGAAATGGGATCACGACCTAAAATAGAAAAATTAAACCGCCGCGTTTCTTTTGCACTCTTGGCCGCCGGATTTTTCGTTTCAGCCGTTACAGCTTTTGCCGCCGATATTAATTTCTTAGTTATGCCTGACGAGGTCATCGGCCCTATCAGTCCCTATATTTATGGTGTGAATGATGTGGACCCGGGAGATATCAACCCGACCGTCCGTCGGTTGGGCGGAAATCGCATGACCGGTTACAACTGGACCAATAACGCTTCCAACGCGGGAAACGACTGGCACCACACGAGCGACAACTGGCTTTGCGATAGCCACAAATATACCGATTGCGACCAGGCGGGCGCGTTCGCCAAACACTTTGTGGAAACGAACCAAAAATATGGGGTTGATACGCTTATGACCGTTCCGATGGCGGGTTTCGTGGCTGCGGACAAGAATGGGGAAGTTTCGGACAAGGAAACAGCCCCCAATCGCCGTTGGAAAAAAATTGAGTTCCACAAGAAGAAACCTTATACACTGACGCCCGACCCCGATGACCCCATCGTATATGAGGATGAGTTCATCAATTTTATGGTCTCTAACTTCAAGAAAGCCGACGAGGGCGGCGTAAAATTCTATGATTTAGACAATGAACCGGGAATATGGCCATCCACCCATCCCCGCATCCATCCTGAAAAAACCAGTTATTGGGAAATGCGCAACAAAACCGAGGCTGCTGCTGAAAATATCCTTCGAGTGGATCCTACCGCCATCATTTTCGGAGGCGTTTGTTATGGTTGGCAGGAGTTCATGACCCTCCAGGACGCCCCAGAAAGCAAGGACACCTCCATCACCCAAACTTTTCCCACTTACTTGGACTTTTACCTGGATTTCATCCACCGATTGGAAACCGCCTATCATCATCGGCTCGTTCAAGTGTTGGACCTGCATTGGTATCCCGAGGCCCAAGGCGGCGGAAAACGCATTACCGACAACGATATTACCCCCGACTCTATCGAGGCCCGCTTACAGGCCCCCCGAAGCCTTTGGGATCCGACCTATGTTGAAAAAAGCTGGATTACCCAATGGTCGACCAAGGGCCAGCCCATCCAGTTGATTCCCTGGGTGCGACAAAAAATCGACAAGTGGTGTCCGGGAACCAAACTGGCCTTCAGTGAATATGATTTTGGCGCGGGGAACCATATTTCCGGAGGAATCGCCCAAGCGGACGTCTTGGGGATATTCGGCAAATACGGCATTTTCATGTCCAATTATTGGGGGGATTTAAAACCGTACAACCGGGCCGCTTTCAAGCTTTACCGAAATTATGATGGCAAAAACGGAACTATCGGGGATACGGCGGTTTCAGCCGCCACGGAGAATGTCCTCAAAACCTCCTGTTATGCGGCCACTGACAGCAAGAATCCCGGCGTCCTTTGGTTGGTGGTCTTGAACAAGGACCAAAAGGATCCAATCCATGGCAAATTCAAGTTCCAGGGCAAGGAAACCTTTGCTTATTATGAAGCCTATTCCTTCAACGCAAACTCGCCCGACATCAAGCTGGTCAAAAAGGACAAAGTGGACAAGGACCATTTCGATTATTCCCTGCCGCCCCTGTCCGCCACCCTGTTCGTTTGCCGTTAAACCAAGTTACTGAAATTACATTTTTCAACAAAGCGCTTTTCTTTTCAGAAATTTTCATCAAAAAGAAAAACTTGTAGAAAAGCGGTTCCAAATGTTAGGCCATCAGGGGTTAAACGGTTTAAACTTTTAAATGGAATTAATTGTTTTCTTTTAGAAGTTTAAAAAGTCTTTTTATAAGCTTTTCCCTATCGACAAATTAAAGTCTTTACCCGAGTCCATTTGTCAGGTAAAGTACGGCCCTCTTGTTAGAAATCGATTTTGTTTCGGATTTTCATCTTTCTCACTTCTTTAAAAATCGGAAACAAAAAAATTAATTAATATAAGGAGCTGGTAATTTATGAAGAATTTCTTAGCCCTATCTGTTTTATTGGGATTTGTCATTTTGGGATCTTTAGGCTGTCCCACCAAGAATCCCTCCAGCCCCTTATCACCAGCCATTTCGCCCACTCCAGTCATAACCAATACGCCAACCACTACGGCTACCAATACCGTAACTAGAACGCCAACGGTCACGGCTACTAAAACCCCAACATCTACTTCGACGTCTTCACCCACGAATTCCGCAACCAGCAGCTCTACTTTCACGGTGACGAATACCGCGACATTCACCAGTAGCAGCTCTCCGACGAATTCTGCCACCACCACCCCTACTGCAACCATTACCAGCACCGCGACTACCACGGCGACCAGCACGCCCTCCGCTACCCCCTGCAACGCAGCTTCTTTCCAAGCGACTTATACTTTTAATAGCGGCGTCCAATGCTGGTCGCCCGCTGTCGCAACTGCTTATGTCACCAGTTGGGGATCCTCCAATACACAGACCTTTCCTTCGGGAAGCGATTCTTTAGTCGCCACGATCAACAATACCTCGGGTTCAAATCAAAGCGTCCAGCTCCAGTTGACATTTTCAACTCCCCAGAACATGACCGGTTATACCATGGTTGCTAACGTCTATATTGATTCGACTTTAGCGGCACCGGCCGACACCTACACCACCGGATTACAACTTTTCGATCAAAGCGGCCCAAGCACCGTATGGGAAAGCTCTGCCTGGGACAATGTCGGCTCCGGCACCGGTGCCACGAATGTGGGCGCTTGGTTCCCGGTTACCCTCGTCATCGGATCGGGATCCGGATCCACTCCCTCTGCGGTCGATCAAATTGGAGTTCAATTAACCAACATTCCGGCGGGTGCCACGGGTAATTTCTATATCGATGACATTACTATTCTCCCGTCATCCGCACCCACCGCTACTCCAACGACTGTTCCAAATTACTCTTGGACTTTCGAGGATGGTTCGTCAGATGGATTTTACGTTGACTACAATTCGGGAGACACCATTACACCTACCTCGTATTCAAGTCTGGGGATCACCAATGCCTCGGGCGGGGTAAGCGCCCTGGATATGACGATGATTACCGGGGGAACGGGCGGAAATGACATGCAAATTGAATCCACTTACGTGAATATAAGCGGCTCTAACGGGTTTCCAATCAATTTCACTACTCTTGGCGCGACGGGTGTCCGTATCCAGGTTTATGTGATGCCTGATGCCGCGGGTTCTAGCGGCTACGGAGCGGCAAATTACATAAAAGCCAACGGCGATGTTTATAGTACGGGCGGTGTAGGCGGCGCCATACCAGGGGGATACAGCTATGAAAGTATCGCCCTGGGCCAATGGACAGAGGTTTCCCTCCAGCCCTCCGCATCCAGTTGGACGACCGACATGTCAGACGTAACGGGTCTCGGGATCGAGATTAATGTTTATGGTGGAACGCAGTCCGCCAGCGGAGATTATATCATCGACAATATGCAGGTTTATTAAACAAAAAAGTCCGTTGATTCAAGGCGGTTCGTCAAAAGCGAACCGCCTTTTTTTATGGGGAGTATGAAGGGGCCAACTTTCAATCTGCCAAAACCCGCCCCTTGGTTTCCGGAAAAACCCATATTCAGACTCCCGCTAAAAGAGCGAACCTCCTGGTTTTGAAATTATTTTTTATATCCAAAAACCTCTTAATACAACATTTTGGAAAATCCCCACTCCAACAAGGTATCCGGCAACAACCATCGCAGAAAATAAAGAAAGCGGTCGTCCCATTTCACCAAGTACCGCCGTTTCGTCGGTTTATCCCCCAAGGCTTTAAAAACCGTCTTCACGAAAATCCCCACCGGCGCCGCTTTTTCGAACCGTCCCTTTTGCCAGGCTTCAACTTGAAGGGTAAAAGCGGTGTAAGGCGAAGAAGAAGATTTAACTTTTTGCCCTATCCGGGCGTTTTGGACCACGTTCGTTTGGACTTCCCCCGGATTAATCTCGGTCACGTCCACACCCCAGGGCCGGCCTTCCATCCTTAATGCCTCGGTAATCGAATTCACCGCGAACTTGGTGGCGGAATAGGCTCCCAGGAAGGGCGTTCCCATGAAACCCGCGACGCTCCCGACATTGATGATCTTTCCCGAACCCTGCTTTCGCATGGAAGGCAAGACCGCCCGCGTGACCCGTAAGAGCCCAAACACGTTGGTCTGGAATTGGGCCTCAATATCGGAGTCGGACAAATCTTCCCAGCATCCCGCCATCACAAATCCAGCGTTATTAAGAAGGATGTCGATTTTGCCCTCGCGTTTGAGGATTTGTCTTACCGCGCGATCCACCGAGGTTTCCCGGTTGACATCCATTAACAGCGGGAAAAGGGTCATGTTTTTGGAGAGTTGCCACAAATGGCCCGCCTTTCGTGGATTACGGTAGGTGGCGTAAACTCGATAGCCCCCTTCGGCCAGGGCCTGGGCCGTGGCCAATCCAAAACCCGAGTTGGCCCCCGTTATGAGAACAACCGAAGGGTTCATGGCAGGCCCTCTTTTTGAAACTGGAAATAGCGCATTTGCAGCACTTGGTCATAAAGAAAATCCGGAAGGAACCAACGAATCAAAGGAAACATGATCGCATCCCTTCCGACCGGATAGCGGATGGCCATTCGGGATGCCTGAAGGGCTTTGAGGACCGTTTTCGCCACCCGATCCGGGCCCGGTGCCGAATCGGGAGGGTGGTTCCCAAAATAAAGGATTCTTTCCAGCACGTTCTGATAAGCGGATTTTTTTTCGAGAAAAATTTTAGCTTGGCGCCGGTTGACCTTGAAAGGGGTTCTAATGTTGCCCGGCTCCACCACCGCCACCTCGATATGGAAAGGATGGACTTCCAGCCTGAGGCTTTCGGTTATGGCTTCCACGGCGTATTTGCTGGAACAATAGAGGCCGATCCCGGCAAAGGTCATTTTCCCAGCGAGGGACCCGATATGGAGGATACGGCCTGAGCCTTGTGCCCGCATCACGGGCAAAACCGCCCGGGTGACCCGCAAAAGGCCGAAGACATTGGTTTCATATTGGGCGTGGATTTCCTCATCGGAATATTCTTCCATTGCTCCAAATGCTCCCCACCCCGCGTTATTAACCAACACGTCGATTCGACCCGCTTTTTTCACGATGGCCGCTACGGCCTTTTTTACGGACGACGCCTTATCCACGTCCAACGTCAAGATTTCAACCGGCAACCCAACGGAAGCTTCCTTCAAAGAACGGGCTTTTTTCAAATCCCGCATCGTTGCATAAACCCGGTGGCCCTTGCGAGCCAAAAGAAGCGCCGTTTCAAAACCAATTCCGGTGGAACACCCCGTAATAAGCGCAACAGGAAGGCTTTCCATAAGACTCCAATGGTTTTAATTTTGGGCGGCAAGGCAATCTAAGGAAACTAGGCCTTCCTAGCCTACCCTTTCACGTTGCCCCACACCTTAAAAAAAGATAGGATAAACCCCTACCGCTTTTACTTCCACAAGGAGTCGCTATGCGCCTTCAAACCTTATTAGTCCTTGCCGCTTCGGCCCTCTTTCTTCCAGTAGGCCTATCCGCCGAGACTTTCAATGAAATAACGATCGATAAGATCGAGGGGACCGTCATGGTCCAGCCCGCGGACGGCTCCAAACCCTACGCCATTCAAACGGGGACCACCCTCCAAAAGGGGGATACCATTTCCTCTTACGACAAAAGTTGGGTGATTCTAAAAACCCACCGGGGGGATAGAATCGGGTTGGATGGCGGCACGGTTATTAATATTGATGAATACTATTTGGAAGGCCCCGATCGCCAGATTCGTTTGGTCCTTCAAAAGGGAAATTTACTGTTGAGAACCAATGGTTGTGGTTCCCGCCAAAGTTTTTTTGAGATCAATACCGGTTCGGTGGTCACCGCGATTAACAATACCCAATCTATCCTCAGTTACGATCCCACCAAGGAATCCCTCATGGTGAAATATTTTACCGGCAAGCTGACAGTCATCGACAAGGACGAGGAGCAAAAATTTAAAGTGGAGCATTCCGAAAACACCTGGCAAAACGGGAAAATGGCCAAAGCCGAACCCGATCCAGTGGATGAAGTGGACGTCGTGAACTTTAACAAATTTTTTAACGGAGAACCCCGCATTGCCCCGCCCAACAACGACTTCCTCTTGTCAGGCAGCGACTAGCCGCCCATGAGCGGGCCCACGATTGAGTTCAGCTGTCCTTACTGCGGTTATCCCAATTTCTCGCCCCTGGACCCTGTTTCCGGACTTCAACAATGGACCACCGACTGCGAAAATTGCTGCCGCCCCATCGCCCTGAGGGTAAGAATGCACGGGGGCGAGGTGGAGGAACTAGAGGCGGAACGAGAGCAGGATTAAGCCCGTAATTTTTGAATGAATAAATTTAATCGAGTCAGCGGGGGACGAAAGGCTCTCCACCGGTGTGGATGAGGTTCATGACCACCTTCACCGCCATGAACACGTAATAGAAAAGAAGCAAAAACCCGAAGAACCAGGTAATCCATTTCAAGGCCTTCCGATTGAAAAGATTACGACTGTAATGGACCCCCATCCCCAAGCAGGAAAACCAGATCAGTTCGCTCACCAGGATTGCGGAGAAAAAAGACGTGGCCGCCCCCCCGGCGATATCCAGGTTGGGGGGAATGGGCATGGAGAGCTGGACCGTTCCAACCATGCCGATCCAATACATCAGCGTGAAGGGATTGGTGGCCGCCAGGATCAGGCCCATGACAAAGGAATGGTCGATCCATTGAATTTGCCGACGGACCTTGGGATGGACCATGGCCTCCGGGTCATCACGGATTTCGGTCAAGGTGGAATAGGCCAGGTAAAGCAGGAAAATGGCGCAAAGCCCCCAGAGGATGATCTTCCAGACGCCCGTAAACCCCACCTTCAATAATCCCGCATAAACCACCCAGGCAAAGACGGCGTCTACCAAGGCCGCGCCCGCCCCGACCATGAAGGTTTGCTGGAACCCCCCCATGATCCCCCGGCGGATAGCCAGGAAATTTACCGGTCCGATAAGGGCCGCGGTGCAAAACCCGATGATGAGGCCTTGGGTTATGGCCTGGTAAATGAGCTTGAACATTTCAGGGGTCATAAGCCGTATTTTACAGGAACAGCCGGATGAATGGAGGTAAAACTTCCTGCGCTCCTTTTTCAAAAACCTTCTTACTATTGACTTCCATCTTTTGGTATTCTTTCCCACACTAATCCAACGAAGGGGTATGGCATGCCTGAAAAGAATCTCGTCAATATTTTGATGGGCAGTAAATCCGACTGGGAAGTAATGAAGAACGCTTCCGACACCCTGAATCAGTTTGACGTGCCCCATGAATCTCGGGTGCTTTCGGCCCACCGGACCCCCAGGGAAACTTCCGAGTATGTTTCCGGCGCTGAGGCCAGAGGCGTGGAAGTCGTCATCGCCGCCGCCGGCGGCGCGGCCCACTTGGCCGGAGTTTGCGCGGCCCACACCCTTTTGCCCGTACTGGGCGTCCCCATGGAAAGCAAGTTGAACGGGTTGGATTCCCTTCTTTCGACCGCCCAAATGCCTGGTGGCATTCCTGTGGGAACTTTGGCGATCGGCAAGGCAGGCGCGGTGAACGCGGCTTTATTGGCCGTCGCCATTCTGGCCAATAAGGACCCTAAACTTCGCGAAAAGCTCAAGCAATTCCGCGCCGACCAGGCGGAAAAAATCCTCAAGGAAAAACTGGTATAAACCACTTCAACAGGGAGGCACGGAGACGCGGTTAAATACCATTTTGATTTTGAGTCTTTAATTGGTTTTTCGTTGTCTCTGTTGTTTAAATCTAGGAATCCACGATGTTCCAGGAAGAAATTAAATCCTCCTCACCTCCCCTTACCGACCACAAGGTCGATAGTTATTCCTTGTCCTCCCTGGTCGATACCTTGGCTACTACCCTTGGCAGCGTCATTTCCTACCAGGAAGGCACTCAGGCCCTCATGCATGTGGAGCGCATCCGGCACCTGGCCAAGACCCTCCGGACGACTTCCGACCCCAAGGTGGGCGAGGAACTGGCCCAGACCGTTTCCAAACTGCCTCTCGCGAAACTGAATCTCCTCACCAAGGCATTTACCCACTATTTCGGCCTGATTAACCTGGCCGAAAAGGTAGACTTGGTGCGATCCTTGAAACATCCCTATCAGGAGGACGGAATCCTCAAGCCCAGACCCGGATCCGTTTCCTCGGCCGTTTCCATTCTTGAGGAACAGGGAGTATTGCCCAAGAGCTTGCAGGCCCTTTTTGACCAGGGACAAATCCATCTGGTATTTACGGCCCACCCCACCGAATCCAAGCGGCGCACCACCCTAACCAAACTGCACCGCATCGCCAAAGCCACAACTCGGATGGTGGTGGAAAACCTTTCCCCCGACGAGAAATACGACATCATGAAATACATCCTGGAGGAGGTGGTTTCGGTCTGGCAATCGGACGAGGTTCGACAAGTGAAATTGACAGTACCGGACGAGGTGAAGGGCAACCTTTACTACTTCGAGGATACCCTGGCCACCGTCATTCCCCAGGTCTACCATGAATTGGAACGTTCGCTCAAAAAAGCTTACCCGAAGACGATCTGGACCGTGCCGCCATTCCTGCGGTTCGGTTCCTGGATCGGCGGGGACCGCGACGGCAATCCCTTTCGTTACCCCTGAGATTACCGTGGAAACGATTAAGCTCCTTCGCGAGGCAGCCCTGAAGATGCACCTCACCGGTATCGGGGAACTCCGCCGCCGCTTGAGTTCTTCCGAAAGGCAAACCCCCATTAGCCCCGAACTGATCGCCTCCATCGTCAAGGACACGCTTCTTTTCCCTGAATTGGCGGAAGATCTCTCACACCATATTCCTTTTGAACGTTACCGGGAAAAGTGCAATTACATTTACGAAAAGCTGACTCGGACCCTCGCCCATACCCAGGCCTTCCCCTCGGACTGGAAAACCCCGCCGCCACCGCCTCCAGCCGACACCTGGTACCCTTCGGCGTACGAATTGGAGGCTGACCTGCGATTAATCGAAGCAAGCCTTCGAAACAACAAAGGGACGATTCTAGCCGATGGTTATTTAAGCCAGGTGATTCGAAACGTCCAGGTTTTCGGCTTCCGCCTGGCCAGCCTGGAAATCCGCCAGCATTCAGCGCGCCACACGTCCGCCCTTTCGGAAATCCTCAAAAAAGCCGGAGTCTGCGAGGATTACGCCTCCTTAAAGGAAGAGGATCGGACCCTGGTCCTGGAAAAAGAATTGGCCGGAGAAAGGCCCTTGGTTCCCGCTTCCTTCGATTACAGCCCCGAAACCTCGGAGATGCTCAAAACTTTCCAAGCCACCGCAGCCATTCAGAACCACCTGAATCCCGCAGCCATCGATACCTACATCATTTCCATGACTCACGGGGTTTCAGACGTCCTGGCCGTGCTTCTTTTCCTGAGGGAAGCCGGGTTGTACCACAAAGGCCAGTTCAGTCACTTGAATATTGTCCCTCTCTTTGAAACTCGTGATGACCTGAAACGTTCCAGCGGAATCCTGGGCCACCTCTTAAAAAATGAATCCTATCGAGCCCACCTGAAATTGCGGGGGGACGTCCAGGAAATCATGCTGGGTTACAGCGATTCCAATAAGGAAAGTGGGTACCTTTCGGCGAATTGGGCCCTTTACCGGGCTCAAGCCGACTTGAACCGGCTGGCCGATTCCCACCAGATCGCCCTGAGGCTATTCCATGGCCGTGGCGGCAGCATTGGCCGTGGCGGCGGCCCCACCGGGCAGGCCATTTTGGCCCAGCCGCCGGGTACACTGAAAGGCCGCTTGAAAATCACCGAACAGGGCGAGGTCATCAGCGACCATTACGCCGATCCCCCCACCGCCCGCTGGCACCTCGAACAAATCGTCAACGCGGTCCTGCGGGGTTCCTTCCCCTCCCGGGAAGTCATACCCAAGGCTGAATGGCGACAAATTATGGACCGGCTCGCCAAACGTTCGTTGGAAATATACCGTTCCCTGGTTTACGAACATCCACGCTTCAAGGAGTATTTCTATTCCGCCACTCCCATCGACGACATCAGCCGGCACAGCCTGGGAAGCCGCCCCGCGCGGCGGGCACAGGATGATTCGATTGAGAACCTTCGGGCCATCCCCTGGGTTTTCGCCTGGATGCAGAGCCGACATACCTTGCCGGGTTGGTATGGTCTGGGCGGAGCGGTGGAGGAATATCTGAAAACGGATCCGAAAGTTTTGGCCATACTTCAGGAAATGTATAACCAATGGCCTTTTTTCAAGACCGTCCTGGACAACGCCCAAATGATCCTGGCCAAGGCTGACATGGACATTGCCCGTCGATACGCCGATTTGGTGCCGGACAAGGCCCTGGCCAAGGAAATATTCGACCGCATCAAAGGCGAATACGACCGGACTTTCGCGGTGATCTGCCAGATCGCGCGAATAAAGGAACTCTTGGAGAAGGACCGTCCACTTCACGAATCCATTAACCGGCGCAATCCCTACATCGATCCCTTGAGTTTCATCCAGATCGAACTCATCAAACGTTTCCGCAGCCGGCCCGATCCGGCGGAAAAGCGGGAACTGGAAGACGCCATCCTCATGACGATCAACGGCATCGCCGCGGGATTGAAAAACACCGGTTAACTTGGGCTTTTCTTTTTGTTCCCCGGAATCACCAATATTTATCATTATTTGATGAAGCCTCTTATCATACAATTTAATCAAATTTTATAAGGCCTTTATGACCGAGATTCAAAAAGCCGCTCAATTGATTCAGGAAGGAGGGCTCGTGGCCTTCCCCACCGAAACCGTCTATGGCCTTGGAGCCGACGCCCTGAACCCTTATGCGGTGGCCGAAATCTTCGAGGTGAAAAACCGCCCCCAATTCGATCCCCTAATCGTGCATGTGGCGGATATGCGGCAGGCTGAAATCCTGGTCACCAAATTCCCGGAAAAAGCCTTAAAGCTCATTGAAAAGTTTTGGCCGGGGCCGCTGACCGTTGTACTCTCCAAAGCCTCTTTGGTGCCCGATATCGTAACCTCCTCCCTTCCCACCGTCGCCATTCGGGTTCCCAACCACCCCATGGCCTTGGAATTAATTCGGGAGTCCGGACGGCCCATCGCGGCTCCCAGCGCCAACCCCTTCGGACAGGTCAGCCCCACCACCGCCGAACATGTCCGCCGGTCCTTGGGAAACAAGATTGGAATGATCCTAGACGGTGGCCCCTGCCAAATCGGCGTGGAGTCCACGGTCATTTCTTTTATCGAAAAGGAGCCCCTGCTCCTGCGACTAGGCGGCGCGCCATTGGAGGAAATCCAAGCGCTGATAGGCCCGGTCTTGGTCAAACCAAAGGTGGCGGGTATTCCCCAGGCCCCGGGGCAATTGGAAAGTCACTATGCACTTCGCACACCCATGGTTTTGGGTGTCCCGATGAATTCCCTACCGGTCGGAAAGAGGATCGGTCTGCTGGCTCTGGGAAAACCCCAGGACCCAACCCCTTACACCGCGATCGAGGTTTTGTCCAATCAAGGTGATTTGAAGGAAGCGGCGGCGAATCTTTTCGCCGCCATGAGGAGGCTGGATGAGAAGAATTTGGATGTCATTTTAGCTCTCCCGGTCCCGGATCAGGGCCTGGGCCGAGCGATTAATGACCGCTTGGCCAAGGCTAGCTTTAAAAAATAAATATATTTCGATACTTGAAAACACTAAGGATTCCAAGAAAAAGAGGAAGAAAGCTTGAGGAACAAATTTTTTAAATATTTTTTCCATTCATTTCTTGGTGCGCTTAGTGGTAACAGGAATTTTATTCTAACCTTCATTTTAAGATGCCGCCTGACCCCTGGTTTCTTCCGCTGCGGACAATCCCAGCACCCGGCGAACCGCCTTTTTCAGGTCGCTTAGGCTCAAAGGTTTGTTGAGGAACAGATTGACGTTGAAACCCTTTTTGTCGAATTCCTCGATCAAGTTCACGTAGTAACCCGACACCACGATGATAGGCAGCCGGGGATGTTTCTTGCGGATTTCGGGAAGGGCCTCCAGTGCGCTCATTCCCGGCAATTTCAAATCGGTAATCAAAAGGTCATAGGAGTTTTCGGCTAATTCGGCCGTGACTTGGCCGCCTGCCTCCACCAAAACAACCTCATAGCCTTCCTCTTGAAAGCCTTTTCATATAAACGGCGGACTCCCGGATCATCCTCCGCGATTAAGATTTTAAAATCGTTGTGTTTCATATTCGTTCTCCTTGGTTTGATCATCTATGGCATTCAGTAAGGCAACGGTCGTGCCAAAAAGTTGTACGGAATCGGGTCGATAATTCACTCAAGCGTCATTGAAGGCATCATGAAATTACCCAGACGGGAAACTTTTACCCAACCCACAGGCGAAAATCTCGGTTTATCCGCTATGAAAAGGCGATTGCTTTGTGTAGTCTTGGGAAATTCCAATCAAGGGGAGCCCTTATGAAATACCGTAAAATCGGCCAATCCAGCATTGAAGTCTCGGAAATCAGCCTGGGCTGCTGGACCCTCGGTGGATTGAATTGGGTGAATGGAAGCCCCAATGGCTGGGCCGACGTGAACGCAGTGGAGGTTAAAAAGGCTATCGACTACGCCCTGGACCAGGGCGTGAATCATTTCGACAACGCGGATGTTTACGGCAACGGCCGGGCGGAGCGCATGCTTTCCGAAATCCTGGGGGAGCGTACCAAGAAACTCATCATCGCCACCAAGGTCGGCTGGTTCCCCGGCACCGCGGCCAGCGCTTATGAACCAGCCCATATCCGGCACCAATGCGAGCAGTCCTTGATCAACCTCAAGCGGGATGTCCTCGACATATATTATTTCCACCATGGGGATTTCGGGCCTAACGCCCGCTATCTCGATGACGCCGTGGCGGTCATGTTTCAATTAAAAAAAGAAGGCAAGATCCGCCTTATTGGCCAGTCGGCCTATTCCAACGAGGACTTCGTAAAACTGGTTCCCAGGGTCAAGCCCGACGTGCTGCAAAGCTGGGCCCACATCATGGACGACCAATTCGTCCGCGAGGGAACGCCCGTCCACAAGCTCCTCGTCGAAAAGAAAATGAGTTTCGTCGCCTTCTCCCCCCTGAACCAGGGCATCCTTTTGGGCAAGTTCGATCCCAAGAATCCACCCAAGTTCGACGAGGGCGATCACCGCAAGGGCGACCAGCGTTTTACTACTGAGTCCCTTTTGGCGGTCCAGCCTAAAATCGAAAAATTAAAATCCCGTTTCGGAAAAGAGGTCAAAGATTTGGCCCGGGTGGCCCTGCAATACCTTTTGGCCAATCCCTTGGTTTGCTGCGTGATCCCAGGCTTCCGGAATCTTAACCAAGTTCAGGTCAACCTGGCCGGCGAGGGCAAACCCCTGTCCGCGGAGGATATCCAATTCATCGGTGGGATCTTCAAGTCTTAATAATCTAAAGGTATAATCCGATTTTAATCGTCTCATGGATAAAAAAGGATGGATATGAAAAAGAAAGTCCTACTTCTCATCCTCGGTTTGATTATGGCGTCCCCAGTCCTGGCCCAACAGGACATGGCCATCGAAAACAGCGATGTCTCAAACTCATCGGTATCACCTTGGTATTTAGGAATCGGGTTAGGTGTAGACGCCCTCATCCAAAATTGGGACTCCAGCTACTCCTTGGGTGGAGGCGGCCTCATCTTCGGCGGAGTCCGGTTGAATTCGCTTCTGGCCCTTCAATTGGATCTCAACCCCTGGTTTTTCACCGGTGGAGGCAATTCCACCTATGACTACCGGGCTTTTTTCAACTTGCGTTTCAATGTTCCAGGTCCGGGCGTGGACACTTACTTTTTATTAGGCCCCGGTTACGACGTCCAGGTCGGAAACCCGAGTGGATACAGCACTTCCTCCCTGGCCGGCAACGCGGGGTTGGGTTTTCAATTCGATATCCACCCGGGAGAGCATCTATTCCTGGAAGCCCGCTATAACATCCTCTTTTACAACAACTTAATTCAGCAGGACGTTCCCGTTGTTTTTGGGTTGAGCGAAGATATATAAAAGCATGTTATTGCGAGGTCCAGTTCCAATCCGGACGG
Source organism: uncultured Pseudomonadota bacterium (assembly GCA_963843375.1). Lineage (GTDB taxonomy): Bacteria > Oederibacteriota > Muellerivitia > Muellerivitales > Muellerivitaceae > CAWJKT01. The sequence continues at coordinate 260,248 of CAWJKT010000011.1, read as the reverse complement.
TTTGAACCGTTGCAAATCAAGCCTATCGGCTTTGCTCCTGCGAATGACAACAAACTTTTTGCATACCAACAAAAGACCATGAAAGGATAAGCCATGACTCCCGAACAATCTTATGAGGATCTTTTAAAACGCATGAAGGAAATCGCCGTGCTGGGCAATACCGCCGGGGTACTGGGCTGGGATCAGGAAGTCTATATGCCGCCCGCTAACGCCCCCTACCGGGCCGAACAGCTTTCCCTCTTGGCCGGCATGCTCCACCAAAAGTTCACCGACCCCGCCGTGGGGGAACTCATCTCCAAGGCCGAATCCTCCAAGACCCTAACTTCCGATACCCTTTCCGATAGTTCGGTAAATTTAAGGGAATGGCGCCATTCCTACGACCGTTCCACCAAACTACCCCAGAAACTGGTGGAGGAAATGGCCCGGGTCACCTCCAACGCCCAGGTGGAATGGGTGGAAGCCCGCAAGGAAAGCAAATTTTCAAGGTTCCAACCCTGGCTTGAAAAAATAATCGGTCTGGTGCAGGAACAAGCCAAGTGTTACGGCTACCAGGAACATCCCTATGACGCCCTTTTGGAAGATTACGAACCGGGCCTGACCACTGCCAAACTCAACCAGCTCTTCCCACCCCTAAAAAAAAGCCTCTCGGAAATGGTGGCCAAGATTACCTCTTCCAAAAAACAACCAGACCTTTCCATTTTGAAACGCCCCTGCCCCGTTCCCCAACAGGTGGCCTTCTGCCGTAAATTATCCGAGTCCATCGGTTTTGATTTTGCCAAGGGCCGCATCGACGTTTCCGCCCATCCCTTTACCACCGGCCTGGGGCCTTGGGACACCCGCATCACCACCCGTTTCGAGGAAACCAATTTTGAGAACGCCTTCTTCAGCACCCTCCATGAGTCCGGCCACGGCATCTACGACCAGAATCTCCCCGCGGAGAACCATTACGGAACCCCCCGCGCCTCGGCGGTGTCCCTTGGCATCCACGAATCCCAATCCCGCCTGTGGGAAAACCTGGTGGGCCGAAGCCTGGCTTTTTGGAAATTCTTCTTCCCTGAGTTGAAAAAATCTTTCCCCGGCACCTTCGACGACCTGACGCTGGAGGCTTTTTATTTCGCCATCAACCACTCGGCCCCTTCCTTCATCCGCACCGAATCGGACGAAGTTACATATAACCTGCATGTCGCCCTTCGCTATGACATCGAGACTGCCCTGATTTCGGGAAGCCTCAAGGCAGCGGACGTGCCCAAGGTCTGGAACGAAGCCGTGAAACAATACCTAGGCGTCACCCCGCCCAGTGACTCCCAAGGTTGTCTGCAGGACGTGCATTGGAGCCATGGAAGTTTCGGCTATTTCCCCACCTATACCCTGGGCAACCTCTATTCGGCCCAGTTCTTCGCCACCGCCGAAAAGGCGGCCGGACCCTTGGAAGGAAAATTCGAGAAGGGAGACTTCAAACCCCTAAAGAAGTGGTTAAATGAAAAGATCCACATCGAGGGCCAGCGCTATAGAGCCGGGGACTTGTGTAAGAAAGTGACGGGGCAGGAATTAACCAGCGAGTTTTTCTTGGGTTATCTCAAAAATAAATTTGGGGCCTTATACGGTTTTTAAAAAATATTTAACCTCAACCGGGTTATACCACGAATTGAACACCCACCCTCTTCGGGGACAGGGTGGATTGGCGAAAAGCTAAATTAGGTCAGGATTGCGTCAAAGGCCTGGAATCCACTTTGGGCCGAAGCGCCAATTGGGCATGCCGGGCCTTCAACCCCACCGTCGTCACCAGTACTATCTCGACCACAACGAAGGTTATCACGAAGGGCAGGCCCCCCTTGGAAAAGCCATAGCTGTGAAGGCCCACACCCAGGATAAAGTTGACCCCGTACCAAGCCATTAGGACGCCCAGAAAAGCGCAGATCACCCCGATGGTGAACCCCACCTCCTTCAGCCACCCGGCCAAACGTCCGTGAAGAATGGCCACATAACCCAAAAGGGCAATCAGGGCCCAGGTCTCCTTGGGATCCCATCCCCAAAACCGGCCCCAGGAATAATTAGCCCAAACCCCGCCCAATATGGTCCCGGCGGCCAAAAGCACCACCCCCACCTGGACGACTCTATATAGAAGCCGGGTCTGCCCCTGCAAACGGGATTTATCCCCCGGATGCTTCCAAAGGCTCCAAAGACACACATGACCGATGCCCAGTGAAAGCAGGAAAGCCGCATAACTGAGGGTGATGGTCAACACGTGGATGGTCAGCCAGAAGTTGCTGCGAAGGACCGGCTCGATCGGCTGGATGGAGGGGTCCAGAATGGTCGGAACATTGTCCGCCAAGATGAAGCCCACTACCGCCAAAATCGACCCCGCCAGAGCGAAGAACCGGGTTTTGAATATCCATTCGAAGATAAGGGCGAAAACCGTCATGCCGAAGGTCACCCAGATGAGAGACTCATACATGTTGGAAACCGGCGGGCGGCCTGCAATGGCGCACCGAAGGACAAAACCGTAAATACTGATGCCAATGCCCGCTTCAAAACAGAGGAAACCCGGCCTGAAAAACCAATTGGAGATTTTGGGGTTTTTGAAAGCCAGGGAAAGGCTGATGAGTATTGCCGCCAAAAGATGGATGATCCAAGCCCAACGGAATGGCTTTAGAGCGTTAAAGAGTACTTCCAGGCGCATTTTGCCGATGTCCGCGTAATCCCGGCCCCCGATTTGCGAAAGGATTTGGGAGAGACTTTGTGTTTCATTGAGGAATTTGTCCGCCTCCTGTTTGTCATAGGCGCTCAAGACTCCCGCGAAAGCTTCCAACACCGCCATGGCCGCGGCGGGTATATGGGACTGGTTGGTGGCGTAAGCCCGATTCAAATCGCCGAAGGTGCCCCACTTTTGGGTCTTGTCGTCCATGACGGGAATCATGGACAGGGCGTCGCCCGAACGGATGTCCTCGAACCGCTGGAGACGACCGAAAACCGCCAAGGCTTCCTTTTCCTTGGGATCCAGCGCCATCTTTTTTTGTTGTTTGGCGTAGCTGGTCTTGGCGTAAGAAATGAAACCCTCATGGTTCACCAAAAAGTGGGGCGAGACTTTCCCCTGACTGTTGGGCAGGCCGATGAGGGCGCGAAAATCCAGGTTGTCGACAAGAATAAAATCCTTGTTCTCCCAGTTCTGGGGATGGGTGGCCCAATCCAGTACCGTCGTAATGGAATTTTGGCCCTCAAAGTGTTCATGACCCGTCACGAGCCGCACGCTTTCGCGGGCGAAGGTGTCGAAGGGCTTGATGCGGCCCCCCTCTTGGATGGGAATGAGGGATAAGGTCTTGAAATTCAGCGCGTCGGCAAAGGCGGTTGAACCGCGAAGGGACAAAGACACGAAGAAAAGCAAAAGAAGGCGGATGAAAAGTTTTGTATTTATCATTTTAAAAAAGACTTTCTGAATGCCTTCATGTCCCCTTTTTACTTTTTTAAACCTCATTCGCTTCCTTCTTCCAAGCCGGATTTTTAAACCAAAACATAAAGATGATCCCCGAGACCAGCACGATCGCCCCGCCGTATTTTAAATAAATGCCAGGATCCTTCCCTACGGAAAAGACTGAAGTATAGGTGCCGTCCGCTTCCGCCTCGTAACTGGCCTGGTACACGGTATAACCCAGATAATGGAGCGGGTTGTTCATGCTGATGGTAACCGGAACCTGGGTCCCCTTTTCTGGATCTATGTAATAGACGTTGCTGGCGTAGGAAGCGGGCTTCTCGGTTCCGGGATCAAAACCTACGTTGAACTTAACCAGTTGGAGCTGGAAAGGCAACTCCAGCCGCTGGGGGCCGTAAGCGATGGATAAGTTCTGCCCGTCGGCCAGCATAAAAGAAACCGGTGAGCTTTGATATCCCAGCCAGCCCTCTTTCTTGTCCGGCTGGCGCAGGACCTCGAAATGAAGGGCGGGTTCGGGGTCCTTTTGGTAGGGAAAGGGCTGAGGTTCGTAAACCTCCTCGGGAACCGCGTTGGAGAGGCGATCTTCAACCTGAAACTGCATGTCCATCCAGCCCGTCGAGTAATCCTGGCCCGTTTTCAGGTCCTGTTCCGGCTGAAAATCCCCATGATACCGGGTTTGGTATTTCAGGCTCCCGTCCGGGGTCGTCAAGACCGCCAGGGCGTTGTTGCTTACGTCTTTGGCTCCGTGCCGCAGGTTTTTTTTCCAATCTTCTTCCTTTTCGTAAAACACCGAAGCGGGACCCAGGTCCAAATGGCCGTAATCGGGATGCCCCAGGAAAAGCCATTGGTTCTCTTTCACGAAGGAGCTGTTCAGGATCAAATGGACGGAGGGATAGCCTTTCTCCCCTTGTTCCGCCTCGCGGCCCCGGACCCTCTTTTCGGCGTTGAGGTAAAACTGGTCCACCATCAATAGCCCGCCTTCCGGCATGGTGACGAGAAGGGGATGGTCGGGATTGGGTGCCCGGATGGGAAAGGAAGCTGGCAGCTTTTCGATGGCCCCGTCGCCGAACTGATAATAGAGGTTTGGCTTGTCCTGCTGGAAAACATGGCCTTGCTCCCCTTCCTTCAGGGCAATTTGGCCGTCCACTCCTAATTGCTGGGTCACCAGGGAGCCGGCCAGGACGCAGATGATGCCCAAGTGGGTGATCACGAAACCGGTTTGATATTTCTTCCAGGGAAAGCGGGAAAAGGCCGAACAGAAGAGGTTGACGGCCAGCAGTACCAGGAACCCCCCGAACCACCAAGTGCCGTAGACGAACCTTTTAGCGATAGGCGTGGAAAATCGGGATTCCACGATGGTGCCCGTAGCCAGTAGGACCGCCAGGATGAGAATCATGGGCAGGGCCAACTGGACGGAGCCCAAGAATCGGAGGATTCGGTTTTCTTTAAACGGATTCAATAGCTACTCCCTTGATCAAAGCGGGGAGTATCTTAAGCGGGGTAGAGGGGCAACACAAGTGACAGGAAGCCATAAAAAAAATCCCGTTCCAAGAAGTTGGAACGGGGGTTAAAACGGAAATCAACCGGGTTAAATTTTGATATTTAAACCGACTTCGACGGGAATGTACCCAGCGGTACCGCCCTGGCCGATGATCAAAGTATATTTGGCTTCCCCAAATGCATTCATGTCGGGGCCCAATGAAATCTCCGCGCCACCGCCCACTTGAATCGTGGGATAAATGCTGGAACTGCCCGGAACGGAAGTAGTTGTATTTGGAAATTCATCTTCATATTCAGGGGTGTTGTAAGGGGGATTGAAGTTGTACGTGGTTGAACTTGTGCTGGATACACCAAACAATGAAAGACCCGCTCCACCCAAAAGGTAGGGCGTTAGGCCATTACCGCCTTCCAAACGGTATTTTCCAGAGGCCAGAATTTCGATATTGGTCCAATTGCTGCTGGTCCCTGAGGTGATGCTGCCATAGGGAGGAACTTCATCCACCGAGGAGGAGGAGGCGCTGAAAGTATAAAAGCCCAGTGATCCTCCGAGAAATAAACCACCGCCTGCGGGAAAATAACCCGCTACCCCGCCGCCAAATCCAACGCTATACCCGCCCGAGGTGGAGATCGCAATCCCTGCCATAGGATCGATTTCAAAAGTCTTGGCTGCGGCCGAAGCGCTGTTCATGGGTCTTGAAGCCGGTGCCGGGGAAGAAGAGGGGTTGGAAGCCGGGCCGGGAGCGGGGGCGCTGGCCTGCAGGCTTTGCACAAAACTCGCCAGTTGGGGATTGTTGGGATTGATGGCCAGCGCTTTTTGGTAATTCGTCAAAGCATTGGCGGTATCGCCCTTACCGTAATAGGAATTTCCCATTCCCTGGTAGGCCTGCCAATAATTGGGATTGATTTGGACGACACCCTGGTAATAACGGATGGCCAGATCGTAATTCTTTTGCGAATAAACCGTATTACCCGCTTGCATATATTGCGCCGACAGGTCCTGGCTTCGGGCGGATGCGGCCAACCCGATGACAGCTATTAACACAGCCACGGCGAATTTCAATTTTTTCATATCGCTCACCTTTTCATATTTTAGTAATGGAACAGCTAAACCTTTGGATTCGAAAGAACCGGTGGCAACCGGGGTATCCAAATGGAATCATCAAAAGTGAATTGAATGGCGGATTCATGTCGGCAAACGATGAACCGTAAGACAAGCGGCGTAATTATATCAACAAAATAGGGACGTCAATGTTAAATAAAGGCTGTCAAGGGTTATGAAATGGACATTATTAGGCCTTTTATTTTTAGACGAAAAAACCGTAGAAAACAAAACCCCGCCCTCCCAAAGGAAAGCGGGGTTGAAAACAAAGAAAGAATAAAGATTAAAGGGACACATTCACTCCCAATTGGACGGGGATCGAAATAATCGGGCTGTCCGATGCGGCACTGTTGGGGCCGTGAATCAGTTCGCCGGTCAACCCGGAGGTGGAGGCGAAGTCCAGAGCCAATTTGCCTTGAACGAAGAGGTTGAAGTCCTTAGCGAGATTGAAGGCCACGCCGAGCCCTGGATCCAGTTCAAAATTCACCCAACTTTCGTCGTTGGAGAAGGGATTGTTGTAGGAATAGTCAAAGGCAACACCGGCACCCAGAAGCACGAAGGGAGTTACCGAACCACCCGTGTCCATGTTTAATTGGCCGACCATTTCCACGGGAACGTGATTGAGGCCCCCGACCCCGCCCCAAGCTTTGTTCGTGGACGGTGTGGTCCATTCATCAACCCCGCATTCCAAGCCCAAGGTGAAATTCTTGGAAAAAGCGTAGCCGATCAAACCTTCAATGGCCGGTCCGGCCGAGGTATTATCCGACAAACCACTGCTGGTCGGGATCGTCAACCCGCCTTGGACCTGGAGGACCACTTTTCCGTTATCCGAACTGACGGAGGCGGCAGCCGGTTTGAAAGCAACAGCGGCAACGGGAGTAGAAACCACAGTGGCAAGGGGAGTAGCAGCGGGAGCCGCAGTGGTGATGGCGGGTGAAGCGGTGGTTGCGGCAGGAGAAGTCATGGCTGGGGTGGAAGCCGCGCTAGGAGCGGCGACGGTCGCCTGCATGCTTTGAGCCAAACTGGCTAGGTGGGGATTGTTGGGATTAAGGGCCAAGGACTTTTGGTAATTCATCAAAGCGTTGTTGCTATCGCCCTTCACGTAATAACAATTGCCTATTCCCATGTAAGCTTGCCAGGAATTAGGATTGCTTTGCAAAGCAGCCTGGTAATCGGTGATGGCCAAGTCGTAATTTCTAGCCCCATAGGCCGCGTTGGCGGCGATCAAATTTTGAGCCGCGGGGTCCTGCTGGGCCCAGTTCGTTGAGGCCAATCCCATCAAAACGATCAACAAAGCCACTGCCAATCTAGTTTTTCTCATTTTGAGTCACCTTTTCCATTTAAATATTGTTATGGAACGGCTCAACTTTTGATTTTGGAAATGCCGCGGGAACCTAGTGAATCCAAATTCGGTTAAAAAAGTTGAAAGCCGCACTCATAATGGCGAATCACAGGCCTGAAGCTAAGCCGGGTAATTATATCAACAAATAATGACCGTTAAAGAGAATTAGGGGGATTTTAGGGCCTTGTTAGCGGCGTTACGGGGCCCAAAGGTGGAAGCGGAGCTAAACCGGGAAGGGGCGCGGGTGCCCATCGAGGGATTGGGGTAGGCGTGGGGGCGACTGCCAATTTGTTCCGCAAGTAATAAACGAATTTCGACAATTCGCCGTTATCCGGGTTCAGCTTATAAGCCTTCTCGTAATAGTTTAAGGCGTCCTTGTATTTTTTCAGGTAAAAAGCGCAGTTACCCAGTCCCACATAAGCTTGCCAGCAATCTTCCTTATCATCGATGGCGGATTGGTAATAGTCGATGGCCAAGTCGTATTTTTGGTCGTTATAGGCTCGATTTCCCTTTTCCATGAACTGAGGAAAATGATCGTTTTGCGCGGAAGCGATTCCGTTAACAACCAGGAATAAATATAAAAAAAAGCCCAACCATAATTTAGTATTCATACCCGTCCTTTTAATGTTTGAATTATATCAACAAAATATTCGAAGTGGGTCATCCGTCAGGTTGTCGTATTAAGGTTAAGTTCGTTGAAGGGTTTATTTGGAAAGGGACTCGCCTAAATAAGCCTGTTTGACTTTTGGATTTTGAAGGATCTGCCCCGCTTCCCCCTCCAAAAGAATTTCCCCGGTTTCAAGAACATAGGCGGTGCGTGAAGCCTCCAGGGCCAATTGGGCGTTTTGTTCCACCAAAAGAATCGTTGTCCCCGCCCGGTTGATTTTCTCAATGGTTTCAAAAATAAGATCAGTTACCTGCGGAGCCAGACCCAGGGAAGGCTCGTCCAATAGCAATAACAGGGGCCGGGCCATAAGCGCTCGGCCGATGGCCAGCATTTGTTGTTCCCCGCCCGACAAGGTGCCTGCCATTTGGTCATGGCGTTCTTTCAGCCGCGAAAAAAGGGCATAGACCCTTTCCAGATCTTTACGGATTTCAAGCCGGTCATGGAAAGGATAGGCACCCAAATCCAGGTTCTCTTCAACTGTCAGGTTGGGAAATACCCCCCGACCTTCGGGGCATTGGACAATTCCCTTTTTCACCAGTTCGTGGGGAGCAAAAGCGGTGATGTTTAGGCCGTTCAAAAGAATCTCCCCTTGGGTGGGCCGTTTAATTCCTGAGATGGCCCGAAGAACTGTGGACTTCCCCGCCCCATTCGCGCCGATCAAACAAACGATCGAGCCCTTAGGGACACTTAAATTGATTCCCTTCAATGCCTGGATAGCATCGTAAAAAACCGATAGATTTTTAACTTCCAAAAGGGGCTGGGTCATTTTTTCTTTTTTATTCCCAAATAGGCTTCGATCACTTTGGGGTCCTCTTGCACTTCTTTGGGCGTTCCTTCGGCGATCTTGATACCGTGGTCCATCACATAAATCTTCTCGCAAATGCCCATGACCACCTTCATATCGTGCTCGATCAAAAGAATGGAAAGATTAAAGTCCTTGCGCAGCCGCTGGATTACCTGCATGAGCCACTGGGACTCCTGGGGATTCATGCCCGCAGCGGGCTCATCCAAAAGAAGGATTTGGGCTCCGGTCGCCAGGGCCCGGGCGATTTCCAGTTTTTTTTGGTCTCCATAAGGCAATGCGCCGGCCAAGGTTCCTTTGCGATGGGTTAATTCCAATACCTGCATCAGGCGGTCGGCCTCTTCGGAAAAAGCCTTTTCCACATCCCCGAACCTTTGGGTTTGAGCCAGAGCCGCGCCAACACCATAGGGATGGGAATGATGGAAAGCCACCTTGATATTGGTTTCGACCGTCAAGTCCTTGAAGAGGCGGATATTTTGGAAGGTACGCACCAGTCCCAAATGGGTGATCCGGTTGGGCCTTAAGCCGAGGATTGATTTTCCCAAAACCCGCACGTCCCCCCTCTGGGGCCGATAAATACCCGAAAGGATGTTGAAGACGGTGGTTTTTCCCGCCCCGTTGGGTCCAATGAGCCCCGCCAATTCGCCTTCTCGCAGAACCAGGGAAAAATCATCGACCGCCACCAATCCTCCAAAGGAAATGGTGACATTTTCCACGTCCAAAACGACCGAGTTGACTTTCTTTTGATCCACCCCAAGACCTCGCTTATTCGTTAATAGTGTAAACCAAACCTAAAGAAAAGTTTTGAGTTTTGAATTTTGAGTGTTAAGTTATGGACCGTTTTCCCGTGTTTTAAAGAAACAATGGAAAACTTCTTTAACTTCAAATTAAAAATCTAGAACTTAAACCTGAGGTTCGAATGGACCTTCTTATTTTCGATTTTGACGGACTCATCCTCGATACGGAGAGTTCCGCCTTCCAAAACTGGACAGAAATTTACCATTCCTTTGGGGCGGAACTTCCTTTGGAAATTTGGGCGCGCTGTATCGGCACCTCCCACCATGCTTTCGACGTTTACGAACATCTGGAAACCCAGGTGGGGCTCAAACTGGACCGTCAGCAACTGAAGCGGGTATACAAGGAGCGGGAGCGGGAACTGATCAAAGATTTGAAACCCCGCGAAGGCGTCATCGAATATCTCAAGGAAGCCCAGCGCCAAAGGATTGCCCTCGCCCTGGCTTCCAGTTCCGACCAGAAATGGGTGATGGAGCACCTTTCCCGATTGAACCTGGCGGAGTGCTTTCATTCCATCCGAACTGCCGACGACGTCCAAAACGTCAAACCCCATCCAGAATTATATGAACTCACCCTGACCTTTATGGGGGTCGACCCCGGCCGGGCCCTCGCCTTTGAGGATTCCCCCAACGGGGTCACAGCCGCCCGGGCTGCGGGGGTTTATTGCGTGGCTGTGCCTAACCCCGTGACAAGAACCCTTCCCTTGGACCACGCCAACGAACGGATCGAGTCCATGGGGGATATCACCTTGAGGGAACTCCTCCATCGCATCGAAACCAAACACCCCCGGACTTAGTTCCCGAGCCTTTCGATAAAAAAGGTTTTTATCTTTCTGCGACGAGGATGTTCGTCATTCCAAGGGGTTGGTTGAAATCGAGAAGCCTGACGAGGGGCAATAAAAAAGCAGGTGTCTTGTTCGGCACCGTCATTCCATGGGAGCCGGAAGCCACAACCTTCAGGCCGTGGGAGGACATTTTCTTTTTTAAATAATCCATGGAAAACTCCAGGGCCTTGCGTTCTTCCTTCACCAGGGAGGAAAAAAGGTACATCAAGGGATTGTTCCGGTTCGGTTCAAGAACCACCACATACTTACTCGAAACCCGGCGCATTTCCCTGAGCACGGCGTCGATATTCTCCACATGGTGCAATAGGGCGTGGCAGAAGACCACCTGGAAGGCAAAATCCTGGAAGGTCAAATGAGACGCGTCCATTACCAATTTCCGCGTAATCGGGTTCATAGCCAGCATCTTTTGGGAAAAATCCACTCCCACGACTTCACAGGTTTGATTGAAATAATAAGAAAAAAAACCGTTGCCGCAACCCACGTCCAAAAGTCGCGTGGAAGGGGTCAAGGGAACGGTCTGGCTAATAAATTCAATCTTGGGGACCACATATTGCCGTACAACCGGATGGTCGGGGGGCCGTCGATGATCCAGCGCTTTTCTTTCCCAGTATTCTTTTTGAAACAATGGGCCCTCATCTTTTTAATTTTTTTAAGTTTTCGAATCCGGGAATATGTTTCCATTCTGATGTTTTCCTGGTTTTTTTTCCACTCGAAAGGATCAGGTTCCTAAACCAAGGAATTACGATATACTCGGGAAACTCGAGTCTGCAGGGGTGAGGTAATGTTCCATTTAAATTTGATGAACCTGGTCAATTATGAACAAAATGTCCGGCTTTATTGTTTTTTTGCCGTCTTTATTCTGCTGGCTTTATGGGAACAATGGGGGCCGCGCCGGAAGGAATCCATTCCCACCGTCCTGCGGTGGCCCAATAACCTGGGCTTGGGATGTTTTAACCATTTTTTTATCCGGGTCTTTTTCTCCGGAGCTGTCCTCGGGGTAACCCAAGCCGCCATTCGAAGCCGTTTCGGCCTTTTTCAATGGGTGGAAGTGCCTCCTGGCTTTTCCGTTTGCTTTACGGTGATCGTGGTGGACTGGATGATTTATTACCAGCATCGCCTTCTTCATTACGTTCCCTTGCTTTGGAAAATACACCGGATGCACCACGCCGACTTGGAGGTGGATGTCACCACCGGAACCCGCTTTCACACCCTGGAAATATTGATTATGCACTTTATTAAAACATTGGTTGTTTTGTTATTGGGCGCACCGGCCGCGGGAATTCTAATGTATGAGCTAATTTTGAACGCTTCCAACCTCTTTAACCATTCCAATACTCGGCTCCCGGCGCTTTTGGAAAAATCGATCCGGCTGGTTTTCGTGACCCCCGAAATGCACCGTATCCACCATTCAACCCTTCCTGTGGAAACCAACAGCGATTTTGGGTTCATTTTTTCTTTTTGGGACAGGCTCTTTTTGACTTACCGTCCCCATCCCCAGGACGGGCAAGAAAAAATGAAATTAGGCCTGGAATTATTTCGCGACTCAAAATATTTGGCTTTGTGGGAACTTTTCAAAATTCCATTTCTGGACAAGAATGGACATTTTGCCTGGAATAACCTCATCAAACAAAAATAAATGGGACTTCTAATGGGTTGAGACGAAATCCGGAGGATAGGATGTATAGCCCCGATACTGCAAGAAAGGAACCGAGGCCAGCATCCGGTCATTCGCTTTTTTGAGGGACTTTCCGGGAATTTCGAAATAATACCAGCTGTCCCCCACTTTCCCCGTCGGGGCCCTCTCCGCGATCCAACCGGTGGCGATGGGGCGGGCGGAAGGATAAGCCATGGGTGCCAATTGCAGAAAACTGGCGTTAATGGCGTAAACCGTTCCGGGTTGAGGCCCTTCCAAATCACTTGCCATCCAAGGCTGCCAGTCCAATCCGTAAACCTGGGGATCGATGCCCCCAAAATAGGCCAGATGGACTTTTGGCCAACTCCTCTGTCGGGCGGTTTCAGCAAGCCTTTTTTGATCCTGCCCCCAATCCAAATTGGAATCCGCCAGGTAATGGATTTTTTTATCGGTTGGAACCAATTCATTGAAATAGCTGATCAAGTGGGGATCATTCCAAGCCACGCTTCCGATTTGCCAAAAAGCCAAAAAAATTGTCACCACACGCCAAAGTTTTCCGCAGCCTTTTCCTGAGACGTTACTCCATGACCAAACCGCTCCTTCCCCGGCAATCAGGAATAAAAAAGGAAATGCCGGAAGTAGATAACGCACTCCCAGGTTCAAGGAGGGCAAAAGGGCCAGAAAAAACACCAAGGGCGGGACCCATATCCAGGATGGAAATTGAATCCTGCCCCTGAATGCCAACCCAGAAGCGGCCGCCAAAAAGAAAAGAAAGGACAAGGGCTCCTTCAATATAAAAGCCACCGGCAGATAATACCAATGGCTGTCTAACCCGCTGTTCCCCAGGAAGAATACCGGAAAGGGATTTCGAGCGAAAGCCAAGTCTTCCTTGAACTTTTGTATGACATAATAAAAAGGCTGGTGATGGTCGGGTAAGAGCAGGCTGGCAGGAAGGAAGACCAGGAAAGTGACCGTGAAAAAACAGCCCGTCCCATTTATCCACCGGTCCCTGATTTCCATTCTTCGCTCTTTTAAAAACAGCAGGTTCTCTTTCCGGTAATAAAACAAAATTTCCAGGATGAGGAATACCGGTAACAAAACCAGGCAGTAAAATTTTGCATTAACCGCGAGCCCGACGAGGGCTCCTGCGGCGATGGAATGAAACGGGGAAGGCTTTCTTTGGGCCTGTTCAAAGGCCATTACTGCCAGGAAAAAGAAAAGGGTGGGGGCAATGTCCGTTTTGGCCAGCCCCGAGAGTGCGCAAAAGGCGGGATCCAAGGCCCAAAAGAAGAGAACCGCCGCGCATAAAACCATTTTTTCCCGAGTGACACGCCAAAGCGCCAGTCCAACGGCTAAACCCAGCAGCCAGCTGACCGAACGGGCGGCCAGGGTGAGGGTTTCCAATCGGTTCAGGTTCCATTGGAAGATGAAAAAATGTCCCCGGTCGATGACATCGCCCGAGTAAGGCAGGGTCTTCAAGCCCATCAAAAGAAGCGGAAATGCCTGAAAGGCGCACCCCAGGGGCGGGTGGTTATGGGGCGTCACCACGTCCCCCTGCGTCCAATAATAATAGCCATTGGCGATATCCGTGGGTTCGTCGTTGGTCAACGAATCGTTGATTAATGGCGGAATGACTTGGAATGAAAAGAGTGCTGCAAAAAAAAGAAACAGAAAAAACGGCTTGGAATATGAGGGGGATGTCACGGGGCTATTTTAAAAGCCCTCACCCAAAAAAGAAAGGCGCGGAACCCGGGGTTGGCCGCCGGGTATCGCGCCCTAATGCCCTATCGAAAGGATTTTTAAGACCAAAAGTTGGATGGGGGAAATTCCGTCCGCATCCTTCACCTTTGGATAACCTAACGGAAGAAATTGGATTTCCTGAATGGACCAAAATCCCTATTAGGTATGCCTTTAGTACTTCGCCTCGAAACCGATATAAGGCAGGAAAGGTAGGTCCAGAACCTCGCTTTCCTGTGTATAGTCACTGTTGTACTGGTACCCCAAAACGTCTTTACTGTTGAGAACGTTGATGATGTCAAAATACACGCGCCATTCCCAAGTGTCGTAAACCGTCTTGAAGGAGGTGGAAATATCCAGGCGCCCATAGTCCGGCAGCCTGGCCGAATTAACCGAACCGGTCGAGGGAATGTAATAGGTATCCGCTCCGATGGTGGTGACGGCGGCATTGCCCAAGATCACGGGAGTGTAGGGCAAACCCGAGGAATAAAGCCATTTAAACCCAGCGTCCCAGCCTGGGTTCAATTTGTAATTGGCCACCACTGTCAGGACATCGGGCTCATCGAAGTCGTAAACATAAGTGGGAAGTCCGGCCCCATCTTGCCGAAGCGATTGACTGAGCGAATAGGATATCCAGCCAAAAAACCGGTCGGTCGGCTCCTTTCTTATGAATATCTCCATTCCCCGCGCGGTGCCCGTCCCCGCATTGCTGTAGTTCAAGGATGGATCATAGACGATCAATTGGGAAAAGTCTTTTTCATAACCTTCCACGCGAAAGTCCAAGCCCTTCTCCAATTTCTGTTCAATGCCCAGGACCGTCGAGATGGATTGTTCGGGACCCAAATGGGGGTTCCCCAGGCTTGGATCCAGATAAGTGTTACCCTCGATACGACTGGGGGCCTCGTCGTAATAGCCATAAGAGGCCGTAAGCGTCGTCTGGCCGGATAAAAAGTAAGCCGCTGAAACCCGGGGGGCCAAGGCGGTCTTGGAATCGGTCGTGAGATAATCCATCCGGGCTCCGATGGATAGCTCCAACTTGCGATCGAACCATTTGAACTTCTCGTTGAAGTAAGCCCCCAAGTCGCCGGAAGTGTTGGAATCATTGGCGCTGACCTTGTTGGCGGCTGTCGCGGTGAAGTTCGGGTCGTACTCGGTTGGAAAGATCACGAAATAGGCGTTGGTCCCGTTGATGAGGATGTCGGATTGAAATCCAGCTTCGAGTTGGGACTCCGGGTCAAAATCATGCTTCCAGGTGAACCAGTCCCCGAAATCCTCTAGGGTGGTATCCAAGTAAAGGCCACTCCCAAAGCTTTCATTCAGGAAGGAATTGAAATGGTAAAGGGTGTTCCAAAAGCGGTCTTGGGAGCCGGTGACGTCCCGGAAGTTGATCCCCTGGCCGGCGTAGCCGTCTTGGAAGTTAAAGTTCCCGCCTAAAACTGGATCTTGCTCGGCGTTGTCCCCGTTGACGTTGACGCCGACTTTATCCGTGCTTCCGAAGGCATCGAAGTCCCAATGAACGGTGGGGGATGGGTTATAACTGTATTTCACCTGGTAATCGCCGAAAACCGGAACAGCTGTGAAACTGTTGTTGCTGAGACTACCAATGAGGAGATCCAGATAGCTTCGCCTCCCAGCAATGACCAGCGAACTATCGGAAGTAACCGGTCCCTCGATTTCGGCCTCCGACATGAGCAGATTGACATCCGCCCGGATACCCCAACGGTCCGACCGGGGGTCTCTTTCATCCGTGTCCACCACACCTCCCATGACATTGCCATATTGGGGGCCGAATCCGCCTGCCATAAAATCCAGATCTTTGATCAGGGAGGAGTCCAAGGTGGAAATGGCGCCACCGAAATGAAAAGGAAAGGGGATCGGAATGCGGTCTACCAGGTATAGGCTGTCGTCAGGGCCGGTGCCCCGTACCAAAAGCCCTCCGTACTCTACGCCCGCGTTGATGACACCCGGAAGAGCTTGGACAGCCCGCATCACGTCCCCCACGCTTCCGGCCACCGATGTTAGCTCTTCCTTGGATAAAACCTCATGGCTCACTTCACTATTCGATTCCTTGGAGGCGGATACCACCACTTCCGGCAGGGTGAAGCCCTCCCGCTGGAGGTAAAAATTCTTTCGAATATCCCCATGAACCCCGAAGGAAGGAAGAGAAATTTTCACATAACCCTCTCCCGCCACCACCAACCGGTAAGCTCCCGGGGGAACGGATATGCCGTAGTTCCCTTTTAAATCCGCGTCAGCGGAAAAAAAAGGAGGAGAAGCCGCACCCCTGCTAACAGGAGAAACCAAAGATGTCACCGATCCCGTGGGTGTTGGCAAAAAAAAGTTCAGGGGAGTTGGAATCGGGGTGGTTGTTTGTGGACTATTCTCAACCGATTCCAGATACAGGCTAGCTCCGGGAATTGGGACTTTGGTCCCTTTTTCCAGGATCTTTCCCGACAATGTAAAGCCGAAGGCCACGGAAGGAATCAACCCCATGGTAAAAAAATCCTTAACGAGAAAAAATAAGTTCTTCATGGAGGGTTTGGGCCTGTAGAAGAATTTCACAAAAGGAAGGATAGGCCGGTTGGTTTGAAAAAACAATTCACTCCGGGCGAAAGGGTCTTTTTGACCCTGGAGTATTATTGGGCGACTGGGGTTTCTTCCGGAGTAGGCGTTGGGGTGGGGATTGTGCCAATGTAATACTGATCGAATACTTTGAGGGTTTTGGAATCCTTGCAATTCACGCAGTTGGAAACCACCTGCCCCTTATCCGTGTCGAAAAGAACGGAAGCTTTTTCGTAGAAAAGCTTGGAGTTGAGCTGGTCCTTTTCCGCGCCGCAAATGCTGGTCAATTTAATGAAGGCCAGGTAGGGTTTGGTCCATTGGATCAATTCCACCTTGGGTTGCTGGCAGTCCTCATCCTTGATTTCATCCACCAGGGCTTTTTCCAGGTCGGCGGTGATCTCGGTGGTTTTCCCGCTGTTGATGTCCACGAAATAGGTTTTCCAAATACCCTCAATGGCCTCCAAACGGATGAAAAACTTCAGGCTGTCATCTGCCCAGTCGAAATGAATCGAGGTGGGCTGGGCGGGATCCGACCCATTCCATTTCACCTTAAAAGTTCCGCGGTCGGTTTCCTGGATCAAGGGAGTTCCGGCGTCCATAATTTTAAAATGATGGTCGGGGCGCCTGACGTTGACCAACATCATGGGATAACGGAAAAAAATACGGTCGCCGACCCGGCGGTCAATCACCTGCTCTACATAAACACGGTACCGGTCGTTGGGGGAAGTCGAGAGGTAAACTTGTTGGCCCGCTCGGGCTATGGACGCCCAAAGGGTGAATAGCAGAAGAAAGGCCGAAAAACATTTCAAGGAAGTCTTCATGAAAGTCCCTTTCGTTTCATTCCGCGGGAGGACCGTTCATCCCTTCGGGATTGTCCTCGCCAAAATTAAATGGGTACAACTTTGTTTACTGCCGATAAGGGTTCATCATCGACTATGGCGGGCCTAAAGCCGAATTGCCCTAAACCGCGATAGCTGATTTGTCACAACCGTAACCCAAGCTCCCGACTAAGTCCACCTTTTTACCGCACCAGTGGCGTCAATGTCCACTTGTAAAATTAAGTATTCTTCAATAACCACTTTGTTTTGCGGCCTCAGAATAAGGCATTAACGAGATCATGAAAAATCCCAGCCCATCGGGGGATTTTCAGAAAAAACACCTCGAACCATGACTTTTGAATTTCGGCGCGGTTCTCTTCAATTGTAACGACTATTGATTTGAGAAATCATCCGGCGAGCGGGAGTGTAATCAGGAAGTATCTCAAGTGCTTTATTAAATTCCTCCAGCGCTTCATCTGTTTTTCTCATCTGAAGGTAAACCCGACCCAGATTGAAATGGGGATAATGGCGGGGTTCGTAGCGCTGGGATTCCACGGCTTTCTCCAGCCAGGGGATGGCTTCTTCCCATTTTCCTTGTTCAATGAAATAAGCCCCAATGTCGTTATAGGGGTTACCGAAAGAAGGGTCCGTATCAATGGCTCTCAGGCATTGTTCGATGGCTTCGTTGAAGTCGCCCTGATGGGAATAAGCCCAACCTAGGAATGTATGGGCTTCGGCGGTCGGGAAAAACCCTAAAGATTCTTTGTAAAGTTGGATGGCTTGGGTAACCTGCCCGTCAACTTGAGCCTGATAGCCCTTCATCCAAAGCGACAGGGCCTTAGCTTGCTTTTCCCGTCCATCCAGTGGAATGTCATTCGTTTCCATAGCCACCTCATGAGAGAAAAATCTTTTTTTCATGCTCACACAATTAAAAAAGCCCAGAGTTTTTCAACCCCGGGCTTTAAGAAAAAAATATTTCTATCAAATCTGTTAAGGCCCAAAGACTTGAAGTTCATCATTACCCACATCACCCACAATGATATTCGAAACAGGATTTCCAATCAGAGCTATTGAAGCGGGACTAAAGTTTTGGAATTCGTGCATACTAGTGGGAATCGTCCAATATCGCAGCAGTACACCCGTGGATGTATATTCCTCAACCTGCTTGTTTCCCGAATCCGCAACGTAAACACATGGGCCCGCAACACCGTTACAACTGGCGCTTTGGTCCACCGCTACAGCAACAGCAACGCAATTGGGATATCCACTGAAAGACCCAATGAATGTTGCGCCACCATCTCCCAGCGGCCCAATGGGTTGAAACTCCTCAACCACTGAAGGTTTATATCCAGTGTCTGTTACCCACAAATTATTATTCGAGTCGCAAAAAAGGGCATAGGGTTGCACGAACGGAAACTTTGAGGAGGATCCATTCCACCGATGGTAAACCGGCGGACCAACAGGAGGACCACAACCGCAAGGAGGGCCAAAAACATCAATATATCCATTGGTTGTATCCGAAACATAGTGGTTACCAAGTTGATCTGCGGCTAAACCTTTTGGAGAATTGAGAACGATACTTTCATAACTACTTGTATAGTTTGTATAAACTCCAGGCCAACCATTTGGGTTTTCCTCATAAAAAGTTGCCGCACTGCTTCCCGGAACAGTATCCAGAATATCGTAGGTGCCGGTATAAGAAGAATAAGCAACTCCTAAAGGCATTGTTATCGCAAGGGTAACACCCGCCCAGCCGGGCGGGGGTAAACCAGGAGTCGGTATACCAATAACCACCGCATTACCATTATAACCTCCGGTAAGGCTTCCACCCCCACCAACGGTATAAGATCCAAACGCCGTTGCATCACCGCCGTCTTTAGTTTCACCTTCGACAACGGTAATATTGCCTCCAACATTAACCATCGCATTGGGAGCAGCAGTAGTTACGTAATTATGTAAAAAAGTTGGAGTATTAATTGCCATTGTCGGAATTGGAGTCGTCGTTCCAGGAGTTGATACGATAATCGATGTGGGTGTGGCGCTTGCGCTCCCGCCTCCACTTCCGCTTCCACCTGGCAAGGTTGGCCCGGTTCCTTTGTTGGAATTATTATCGCTACAAGCCAATGGGACTATGAGCCCCAACAAGAGAATCAAAAGAACTAGAAGTTTTTTCATTTTTCGCCTCAATGATTTTTAACTGCTAGCCACGACTAATTTTACCCCACTTAGACGCTTTTTTCACAAACTACTCAAAATCCTCTTTATAGGCTTATTAAATAACGACTTTTATCCACATTTCGGAGAAGTTGTTTCTGGTTATTAGGTTTTAAATGAAATAAAACGCCGGAATTCTGAACTAGGAAGGATAAAAATCCCGGATTACCAAAGATCAAATAGATTCACCCAAGATTTTCTTCAAAAGAATCTAAAGGGCTATTACTCATATCCCAATGTTGCGCCGACGTAAAGGTTGAGACCATCCCCTTCCAAGGCCCCAACATTGGAGGTGTTACCATCAAAAGTGAGTGAATCGAAAGGTACTTTGGCGGCCCCGCTGATTTGGTCAAAGGATCCCCATCTTTGGTAAGCCCCGCCTATTATTGAAAAATTATTGTCCAAGTAAATTTCTAACCCGGCACCCAAGTTCAAGCCAATACCCGAAATGGTTTCATCGTTAACACTTACAAGCGTGGGTGGAGAAGTATTTTCATTTACTAGGTATGAAAAATTACGGACCCAGAGCCAGGGGAAACTGACTCCAAGGCTGACAAAGGGTTGAGTGGGCAACTGGGTTAAAAAGTAACGCTTAAAATCAATGTTGATGGCTTGCAGGCTGGCGGGATTGGTCGTGGTGACTCCCCCGCTATAATAGGACCCGTTGGTGTCGTTCCTCCAAAAGCTTACCTCCGCCGCCCAAGGCCCCTCCCGGTGCCCCACCAAGGCGCCCCAGCCATAATTACGGGTGATGGCAGGTATAAAATCAACTTCGGAATCGGTGGTCGAGCTCCCACTGGTATTGATTGAAGTAAAACCATTGGTACCATTGAAATCACCCCATTGGTCAATGGTGGAGGAGGTTCCTACAAATCCTATATAGCTTCGGGATTTAATGAAATCGCTAGGTTTGGCGCCAAAAAAATCACCCACGTAATCTTCATCGCCCCCGGCAAAAGCTTTAAAGATAAACCCGCTTAAAAAAATGGATGTAAAGAGCATTGCGAAAAAGGCGGTTTTATGGAATTTCATTCGTTGCGCCATCCCCCGATCTGAAGTTTGACGGAAGCAGGTCAAATTAGTGATTTGCCCTGGTATTAGGCTTATTTTACCTAAGGTTTTCGGAATAAGAAAGAAAACTTTAAAAACGGTTAAATCTTATGCGAAATGGACAAGGAAAAATTCGGATTTTGACCCGATTTGGGTCTTTTGTGAAATAGAAATGATAAGGAAATGGTATGAAAGATCAGGGACCAAATTCTTGCAATGAACCCGTTTCGGGAGGATCCGGACCTTGGAAATCCGTAACGAGGATATTGCCACCCGGCAGAATGATAACTCCATCGGGACTAATGAAATCGCTGTTCTGCCCGTTCCATGCCGTTTCAAGCGAACCGCCGTAGGAGTATTCCTCCACGAGGGCATAGCCGGAATCCGCTACATAAATGTTTGCGCTGCTTCCACTCCCAGCCACCGCTATGCCATATACATCGCTATAAACATCAGGCGGTGAGTTTAAAGCAGGGATATTTGTTGACCAACTAGTCCAAGTGCCGCCGTTCAATATTTGAACCAATTGATTGGCTGAATCCGCAACATAAAGATTATTAGCTCCATCGAGGGCCACGGCGCTGGGATTACTAAAAGCCATTGTACCCCCAGTCCATTCCGTCTCGGGAGTACCTGATGAAGTGAATTCTTCAACCTCATTATTGTAAGTATCGGCCACATAAATGTTTCCAAGGCTATCTATCGCGATCCCTTCCGGGTTTGCAAATGAAGTGGAATTATAACTGGACCAAGAAGTAACGGTGGCTCCACCGGAAGTTAATTCGTAAACAGCGTTATTGACGGAATCAACAACATATATGGTGGTCCCTGCGGCATTGGTTGCGACCCCACTAGGATTTCCGAAATCGGTAACTCCATAACTGTTGATGGAACCTAATGAAGTCAAAGATGAGTTCAAAATTTGGACATTACCGTTTGAAGTCCCATCCCCCTGAACTACATAGATATTTCCATTGCTACCCGAGGCTAAGCCGTTGGGATATTGGATAACCGAAGGCCCCGTTGTGATATAAGCGGGGGTATCTGTGCTGTTGGCGCCATTATAAACCGTGGGGGTTCCGGTAGGCGTGGGGGTGTTGCTTGGGGTGGCTGAAAAAGTATAAGTGACGGTAAAGGTGAAGCTGGGATTTGTAGTGTTGGTAATAGTTGCGGATGGCGTAAAGGTGGCGGTGATATTAGTTGCAGTTGCGGTTAATGTCGGGGTGAAGGTCGGGGTATTCGTGGCAGTGTAGTTCGCCCAATTCGTTGCAGTCGGAACAGGCGTTGCCGTTAGAACCGGGCTGATCGGATTGTTGTTTTTGGAACAAGCCCAAGGAATGGCTATTCCCATCAAAATCATTAAGGTTAAAAAGCTCTTCATCCTGATTTTCCTCCGCTGAAAAGGAATTTATTCCTCATCAGCTTTAATACAGCCCTTTAGGGCGTGAACCCATAAACCTGGTTGGTCACTGAATCCGTCACATAAATATTATTGACGGCGTTATTTACGGAATAAACGGCAACTCCCTTGGGGCTTTGCAATAAACCACCGCCATTAAAAATCACAAGTGGCACTTGGAGAAGATTTCCAGCGCCGAATTCTTCGATTTGTTTATTGCCCGTGTCCGCAACCCAAACGTCGCCGACAGAATCAACCGCAACGCCTGTGGGATTCAAGAAACCTGGAATGGTTAGAACCGGAGTTCCCCCGGTATATTCGATCACCGTATTATTGCCGGCGGCCCCAAAAATATCCCCAGTGGAGTCCAAGGCAATGCCGAAAATGGAAACAGGTGCGGAACTACTGGTAACCGTCGAAAAGGTTGTAACAAGACTTCCGCCAGAACTCAATTCCACCAACCTTTGATTTCCTGTATCACTAATATAAAGATTACCGCTTTGATCAACCGCAACGCCCTGGAGATTCGAAAAATCGACACTATTTGCAGAAGTATATTGGGTGACATAACCGCCGATGCTGGTGTATTTACTGACGGCATTAGTGGAATTTCCAGCCACATAAAGATTGAAATTATTATCCACCGCCACACCCACGGGATCAGTAACAGCAACCTTTCCCTTGACTCCCCCGCTTCCCCAATTGGCCACCAAGGCACCGTTGGAATTATATTTCCCAACCCGATTGTTTCCGGTATCGGCGACGTAAACAAAACCAAGGCTGTCCACCGCTATGCCGGTTGGAGCATTCAATCCTGTCCAGGGAACAACTGTGGAGGTGATGTAAGGCGTTGTGGTAGGCGTAAAGGTGAAAGTTGACGTAAAAGTGAAAGTCGGAGTGAAGGTGAATGTCGGGGTAAAGGTAAGAGAGGGGTTAATACCCGAAATTCCAACCACGGGTGTTTGAAAGTTATTGGGGGAGGATGGGTTTTTTGGCGAACAGGAAAGGCTGAGGCAAAAGGCGCCAAATCCCGCCACAAAAAGAAGTAATAAAACCAAATACTTTTTCATTCAACCCTTCCCCAAAAAAATGCCCCCAGGGGCTAAATAATCACTCGAAACCTAAAGTTGTGCCTATGGCAAAAATCAATCCGCTTCCTTCATCACTCGTCGGGTTCCCGTTTCCAAACTGGTTTATTTGGTTATATTCGCTTTGAAGTCCCCTGAACTCATCAAAGCTAGCCCATCTTTGGCAGACATCGCCCACAAAGGACACGTTGGGAGTCAAATAAAATTCCGCACCCACTCCAAGGTTAAAGCCAAGGCCCGCCAGAGTTAAATTACCGATATTCCCATAGCCATCAATGGCCGCGTTATTGACCACGATCCAGGGAAAGCTAACCCCCAAGTTAAGGAACGGTTGAAGTTGTTGTTCGGTAAAAAAATATCTTTTAAAGTCGATGTTTACCGAATAATAAACGGCGGTGCTTTGGTATTGCTGAGTGAAGGTTGTGGATTGACCGGAAGGGGAAACAAACGACCCGGGCCCGAAAGTGGCGTTATGATTAGACTGCCAAAAACTAAGTTCTCCCGCCCATGCCTCCTCCCGATGGCCTATAAGCACGCCATAACCAAAACTCTGCGAGATCGCCGGCATCAGATCGACTTCATATGCCGGGTTATCAACGCGAGAATAATTTAACCCGCTGAATTCACCCGAATTATCAACACTCACGGAGTTGAGCACGACCCCAAAATAAGTTCGGGTATGAAGGTAATCGCTGGGGCTGTCCGCACGGACATTCGAGTTGAAAAAAAGGGCCAGCAATAGAATCACGGCTGGGAGGATTGATGCGTTTCGGACAAGCTTCATTAATCTTTCAGACCTCGTTTGCGATTAGGCCGTGGCTTTCTTTGGACGAAACATCCGCCTGATTTGATACGAAGAAAGGACGGGTTTGACAAGGGCGTCATTTTAGCCGATTTACCCCACATAAGAAGCATTTTCTTGTTCTAAATCAGGCCTGGAACCTTTTACGCGAACCCCACCAAGCCATCAAAAGGCAAAGACCGCTTAAGGCCAAAAAGGGCCAAAAAGGAAAGGTCCTGCTGCCTAAAGAAAATTTCATATAGAGATACGGAACCCAAATCGTAATGGCTAAGAAATAAAATTTTGATGACGCATCCGCCGTATTAGGGGGAGGCAATGGTCCCGACTTCACCTCCGGTTCAAAAACCGGCTCTATGGGCAACCCGTCTATCTTTAAAAGGCGGACTTCTTCATTAATCCTGTGGATGGCTTTAACATTCTCGACAACCACCCGGTAGGATATAGAAAGAGAATATATATTAATTCCCAAAGCGGCCCAAACTAAAACTTGATGGATCCAAACCGGAACCGCCCCCACTGACACTCCCCCACCCACTATTGCCGCCGTCACGGAAACTAATAGAGCCAGCATTAGCATGGGGTAACAACGGTTTTTGTAATCCTTTGTCTTTTGGATCCATTCTGGACTAAGACCGTTATCCTTCACGACCTTTTTGATAGATTTTCCGCTATTAATGAAAAAACCAAAGACAAGGCACTGAAGGAAAATAATAAGAAGCGCGGTAAAACATCCCCAAAGCATATGAAGGCCCACAGGCAATAGGTGAAGGTAAGCCATAACCAAGGTGGCCAAATAAAAAAGAATGATCGTAACGCTGACGCTGGCAAAAACGATAGGCAGTTTTGAGTGGATGTCCTTGAGATTCTAGTTAAAACTTAGAATTTAACCTCGTCTTAAAAGCTTTTTTGAAGGCGGCTTCACAGCCGGATGAACTATTTTTCCATGATCCAGGTTGAGGCCATGCTGAATGGCGGGATTATTTTTGACAGCCTGTTGATAACCCCTTCCTGCGATTTCCAGGACAAAGGGAAGCGTGGAATTGGTGAGCGCGTAAGTGGAGGTCATCCCCACTGCGCCAGGGATATTGGTAACGCAATAATGAACCACTCCATGTTTCGTATAAACCGGCTGGCTGTGAGTGGTCGGTTTTGCCGTTTCCACGCAACCTCCCTGGTCAATGGCCACATCCACGATAACCGAACCCGGTTTCATTCCTTTCACCATCTCTTCCGTTACCAACCGGGGCGCTTTCGCCCCTTCAATGTAAATCGCCCCAACCAGAAGGTCCGCATCTTTCACTTCCTCACGTATTACTCGGCGGTTGGAAACAAGGGTGATCACGTTTTTAGGAAGGATATCCTCCAAATACCTTAAGCGGCCGGGATTAATATCCACCACCGTTACTCTGGCTCCAAGTCCCGCCGCGGTCTTGGCAGCGTTGGTGCCTACCACGCCTCCCCCAAGGACTACCACCTTGGCTGGCCTCACACCCGCTACCCCGCCTAATAAAATACCCTTGCCACCCATGGAACGTTCTAAGTACTTCGCCCCTTCCTGGATGGCCATTTTGCCCGCGACCTCGCTCATGGGAGTCAACAAAGGATGTTCCCCCGAAGCCAATCGGATCGTCTCATAAGCGATGGCTACGGATTTGGTTTTGAGGATAGCCTTTGTCAATGTTTGGGAAGCGGCAAAATGAAAATAGCAGAAGAGAATTTGGCCGGGGCGAATCAGGGGATATTCGGTGATCTGGGGTTCCTTGACTTTAAGGATCATCTGAGCCCGGCGGAAAAGTTCCTCTTTGCCGACCAAGATTTCAGCTCCTGCGTCTTTGAATTCCCCGTCGGAAATTCCGCTTCCCTGCCCGGCGCCTTTTTCAATGAGGACCAAGTGCCCGGCTGCCGTTAGTTCTTCCACCCCGCCCGGAACAATCCCTGCCCGATACTCGTTATCCTTAATTTCTTTTGGAACGCCGATGATCAACGAAAGTCTCCTCAAATACCAAGGGCGGCCCTAAGGCCGCCCTTGGTCGATTTAAAATTCAACCCAAAAAATTTAAACTTTCCGTTATTCCTTGATCCACTCCACGACACCGGTATCCTTGTGATAAATGCAGCCGACGATCTTGAGCATATCCGATTGTTCCAAGTGCCACAGGATCGTGCTTTGCTCCCGGATATCATGCATCGTATTCAAAACATTGTTCTTCACGACAGCATCCAGCAGATCCTGTCCTTCCAATCTTTTCCCCGTTTGGGCCTCGGTTTGGGTTTGAGCTTCAACCATTTCAGCCACTCCGGGTTCCAATCGCTTGTAAAGGGCCTTTTGATTGAGGGAACGCCATTCGAGACGGGGATGCTCATATTCTGCGATAGCCTCTCTTAAGGCGGTGCAATCCGAGTGCCCCATCACCACTAGCAACCGGCAATTGAGCTGTTCGGCACCGTACTCCAAGCTTCCCAAGAGGGCTTGGTCCACGATATTACCCCAAGCCCGGTTCGTGTAAAGTTCCCCGGGTTTTGTATTAAACACCGCCTCCGGGGGAACATGGGCATCGGCGCAACTGACGATCATGATCCGCGGAACATTGCCGTGCACCATGTGCTTTACGTGCCGTTTGTTTCCCTCAATGAGCAACTTCATCGAGTCATCCTGCTCTTTTTTGATTTCTTTCTGTTCTTGGGTGACTTTTAAATTGTCGTCGGTTAGCAAACCCCCATTCCTTTCCTCGGCCCAAAGAGGCATGGCCAATAAAATCAACGCCGAAAAAATCCATTTCGGGTTCAGGGTTCGCATTGTGACCTCCCAACGGGGATATGATGCCTTGCGCGGTTTTTACTTCTTTAGGCCCTGGGACCCTCGGTAAATGAAAACCGCATAATCCTCATCACCTTGATCGGACTTGCCCGATGCTCTTAGAGGAAATGAGAGTAAAAGTATATTCCTTCTTTAAGTCCAGGGACAACCTTTTAAAGGATTATTGAGCCTTCTATTAAATCCCTTTCTCTTTGGATATACTTTTGAAATATTGCAAAGTTTCTCATGAAACGAAGGAGATCGATCATGGCTATGATGGAAATCAGTGTAATACCCCTGGGAACGGGCAAGGTCTCGGTCAGCCCTTATGTGGCCGAAATCTTTAAATACCTTCAAAAACAAAAGGGCGTCCATTTCGAACTCAACGGCATGGGTACCACTATAACGGGAAAGACCGAACAGCTTTTAAAACTGGCCGTCGCCATGCACAAAATCCCTTTTTCCAAAGGCGCCAAGCGGGTTTACACCGTCATTAAGTTGGACGAACGCAAGGACAAAAACCAAAACCCCATCGACAAAGTAGACTCCGTCCTTAAGAAGCTCTAAAATCGCCCACCGAGATATCGAGTTATAAAAAAGTTTAGTTTGTGCTCCCTCCTGTAGTTAAATTTTATTGAGGTATTCCATGCTTGATCCGAAATACGTCCGTGAACACGAACCTGAAGTCCGCAAATCCTTGGAAAATTGCAAATCCAAGGTGGATCTTTCCCTTTACTTGGATTTGGAGCGCCGACGCCGCGACCTAACCATTTCCGTTGACAAACGAAAAGCTCGATTGAATCAAGCTTCCGAGGAAATGGCCATGTTGAGGAAAGAGGGAAAGGACATTACCCCATTTCAATCAAAGCTCAAGGAGCTCTCGGACGAGATCAAGCAAATGGACGGGGAAATTGCGGCAGTGGAAAAAGACTTCCACGAGATCGAACTCCAGGTTTGTAATCTTCCCCACGAGAGTGTGCCTATCGGCGGCGAAGAAGCTAATCAAGAAATCCGACGGGTAGGCGAACCCTACAAGGTTGACTTCAAGCCCAAGTCCCATGACGAATTGGGTGTGGCATTAGGAATTCTGGATTTCGAGAAAGCCGCCAAAGTATCCGGGGCGCGGTTCTTCAGCCTTTGGGGTATGGGCGCCAAACTCGAACGGGCGCTGGTTAATTTCATGCTGGATCATCACACAGCCAAGGGCTATCAGGAAATGGTGGTTCCCCACTTGGTCAATTACCAGTCCATGGAGATGTCCGGCCAATTTCCTAAGTTCATTGAGCAAGCCTTTGCCATTGAGAAGGACGGCTTTTATCTGATCCCAACTTCGGAAGTATCCCTGGCCAATCTCCACCGGGGGGAGACCTTTCCCATTGGTTCCCTTCCAAAGAAGTACATGGCATTCACTCCCTGCTACCGCCGGGAAGCCGGAAGCTACGGCAAGGACACCAAAGGTCTCATTCGCCTACACCAGTTCAACAAGGTTGAGTTGTTTCAATATGTGGAGCCGGACAAAAGTATGGAAGCCTTGGAAGCTTTGACTTCCGATGCCGAAGAAATCCTCAAAAAATTGGGTCTTCCTTACCGGGTAGTCGTCTTAGCCACCGGCGACAAGAGTTTTTCCTCAGTAAAAACTTATGATTTGGAAGTTTGGCTACCCAGTCAAGGCACTTTCCGGGAAATATCCAGCTGTTCGAACTGTACCGATTTTCAGGCCCGCCGGGGCGGCATTAAGGTCAAGAAAGAGGGGGGTGGTAAGCCTGAACTGGTCCATACCCTGAATGGATCGGGCCTAGCGGTGGGCCGTACTTGGTTGGCCATCCTGGAAAATTACCAACAAGCCGACGGGTCCATAGTTATCCCGGAAGTTTTGCGCCCTTATATGGGCGGTTTGGATATTCTAAGACCCTCCAAACCAGCTTAATTGGCGATTCCTTCCTATAACTTTTTCTAAGGCCTCTGGTACAATAATTAACGATCAATCCACAATCGGAGGAAACTTCGTGGTCGAAAAAATCATTAAACCGCAAACCGTTGAACCCAAAATGAGCAAAGAAGGCAAAATCACCTTGGGCGCTGGAGTCGGCATTCTGGTCGCGGGTTATATGTTTTTGGCCACCGGATCCATGACCCTCGCCCCTTTATTGATTATTGGGGGCCTAGTCACCGTCGGCGTGGGTATTTACAACCTCTAACCCAAGGACTTCATGCATCCCCAGTTGCCCCAACTTATTCCCAGTGAAATTTGCCTTGAATGCCCGGTATGCTGCCGCTTCCCCGAAAAGCAGGCAACCCTTTCCCCTTTCTTTTTCCCGGAGGAAAGAAGCCAGGCCGAATTCATCAAATCAAGAGGTTCATTCAGGGAGGCGGCCCAGGGCCAAGCCTCCAAGGCCGAACTCGTGAAATGCGGGCATGGGTTTGCCTGTTCGTTTTTCAATCCTGAGGATCATACGTGCCAGGTTTATGAGGCCCGTCCCCTGGATTGTTCGATGTACCCCGCGGTGATCATGCATAGTGAAGATCACCGGAAAGTGCTGGTGGGGGCGGACACGAAGTGTCCGGCCCTGAAGCGGCCTCAAGTGGCCGCGAAGTTGAAGAACTATTTAGATTCGATTCAGCGATACTTGGAAAGCACAACCCTGTCGTCCCTCATTCGAAAATATCCTCGATTTATTAGCGAATTTCAGGAAGAGGTTGTGGAGGTGCGAGAGCTGTCGCTGGGAAAGGCTTAGATTTATGGTCGCCACTTTACAAAAGCTGCAACCGCCTCGGGCGATGCGGTGGGTGACTCGTTGGAAATGGATAACGATTGTTTTGGTGGCCGTGGCCGTGGGCGTGGCCATTCATTTTGAACATTGGGCTTTGCGTTTTGTCCTGGCTGCCGATCTTTTTAGGGGTTGGTTACTGGGCCTTTACGGTCTATAGGCATCGCGGACGCATTGTGGGCGAAGGATCTCAGGGCGAAGCCATGGTCGCCAAGGTCCTGGATAACTTACCGATGGATGCGCGGGTGCTTCATTCCGTCCAGTTCGAATCCGGTGAAAAGCCGAGGGAACTGGACCACTTGCTGATCACCCACAACACCATGTTTGTTATTGAGACCAAGTATCTGCGGGGCAGGATCGCCGGAGAGGCTTTAGACCGGGAATGGACCCTTCATAAGCGGGCCCATAAAACCCGTTCCCGTTATAAACGGGGCTTTTACAACCCTCTCAAACAAGTGGCGACGCAGATTTACCATTTGCGCAGTCATTTGGAATCTAACCTGGCTCCCCGTTGGGCCCAGGAATGTTCCCAAATTTGGATCCAGGGCGTCGTGGTTTTCGCCCATCCTCAGGGCGATGCTTCCGCTGTTATCAGCCATGAGCGCGGTGTCGTGGACTTAAACAGCCTGCCACAGTTTCTGGCCAATTACCGGCCGCCTTCCAGGGCCCACCGGTTGAGTTATGGTTTACGTCGTGAGATCGCGCGGGTTTTAACCGGCCAATAACTCAAGTTGATTCCCAGGCGGCCTAAACCGCCTGGGATTTTTATTTTACGGATAAACCCTTGCCCTTAATTTCTCAAGTCTCATGCCAGTTTTTTTGATTCGCTGGAACCGCTGAACGCTAGCCTGGAACAGGCTTTGGCCGTTTTTTCCCCCGCTCCCGCCTTGTCTTCTTCCCTTCCTTCGTTTCTTATGTGGCAGGATGAGTTCGCTTATGCCTTGGCTACCAAAAGCGGCTTTAATTCCATCCTCGCTTTCTATGATAAGTATGTTTACTTTCCAATTCCGCCAAAACCCTTCACGGTGGATAATCTAAAAACTGCATTTGCCTACATGAAAAAGTTGAATGGCCCGGGCCCGGGTATTTCTCGTATTGAAGGTTTGACCGAAGAACAAAAAAAGCAAGCTGAGGAATGGGGATTTTCTACTCGACCTGTCTGCGCGGAATATCTTTATGACCGAAGTCTATTAGCTGGCCTTCATGGTGATTCGTACCGAGCCAAAAGGGCTGAGATAAATTATTTATTAAAGGAACACTCGGTAGTCCTAAGACCTTACCGAATAAGCGATCTTGAATCTTGCCGAAACTTGTTTGAAATTTGGAAAAAGCAACGCTTACCCGGCCTCAAAGGGGAAATAGGAGAAACTATGTTGCTTTCTGCCCAAAAGGCACACTATCGCGCCCTCATGCAAGGCGATAATTGGGGCATGGATGCCTGGGTGGTCATGCTGGAAAACCGCTTGGCCGCATACTCCCTTGGGGCTTCCTTGGGCTTGGAAACTTATGGGATCTACCTTGAAGTTACGGACTTGACGGTCAAAGGCTTGTCCGCTTATATATTTACCAATATTTGCCGCCAGTTGGAAACTCACACCTGGATAAACACCGGAGACGCCGAAGGGCTCCCCCGGTTGGCCGATTCTAAGGAACACTGGCATCCAAACCGAAAAATTCAAATTTACGCGGTAGACCCCAGGTAAGAAGGAGCTTCATGGCTTCACGAATGAATATCAAATTTAAGAGAGATCACTTCCATCGCCTAAAAAACCGCAAAACTCCCGTTTCTCGCTTGAAAAAAACCACAAACAAAACTTCCAAACGCACTCGTGTGGATTGGCACCAGTATTTCATGAATATCGCCGCGGAAGTGGCGACTCGTTCCACCTGTGACCGAAAACACGTGGGAGCCGTCATTGTTCGTGACAAGACCATTCTCTCCACCGGCTATAACGGAAGCGTGCGGGGTCTACCCCATTGTGACGATTTGGGGCATATGATGGAGGATGGTCATTGCGTCGCAACCATTCATGCCGAGGCCAATGCCATCATCCAAGCTGCCAAAAATGGGGTTAGGGTGGATGGCGCCGACATTTACATCACCGCGTCGCCTTGTTGGAACTGCTTCAAGATCGTGGCCAACGCGGGGATCAAGAATATATATTACGGGGAGTTTTACCGGGATGATCGCATCTTCGACGCGGCCAAACAACTGAAAATGCTGGTCAGCCAGATCAAGGTTCACAAGATCCATTAAAATTCAGGCGGAAACCTTTTTGATCGCTTGTTGAGCATAGAATTTGAGCGGCTTTGATAAGTCCCACTTTGGATCTTCCAAATCCTTCTCCCCCAACCACTGGATATCTTTGTGTTCCTCAACGTTTAATTTCACCTCACCGGATTTCACCCGGGCGAAATAAACCATTCCGATATGCCAGTGCGGTTTTTTGATTAGATGGATGTCCAGGTATTGGGTATTTAAGAGAGGAATAAATCCCTCTTCCTTTTCTATGGAAGGGCGGTCGCCAACCAGTTCCACCTCCAAGCCGCTTTCCTCCCGGGATTCCCGGATTGCCGCCTCTTCGGGATTCTCATCCAGTTCAATATGTCCTCCAATGGGAAGCCAACGGTTCAATTGTTTATGGAAAACGAAGAGGACTTTTTGGTTCTTGACGATAAAAATCGAAACAGTGAAATCAATTTTGTCGTGGATGTGAGGCATTTAAATCTCCTTGGTAAAAAAGTTCTGGGATTGAAAGGAAAAACTCGCACCTGTTTTTAATGAATCTTGAGGATCCGTAAGTGTCAGGGAAGAGGGAATTTATTTTTTCTTCAATTTCAGATATTTATGAATGGGCTTCCAATAGTGGTCGCGCCAGCCTTTGTTGAAATGAGGTGCCCGATGATCTGGAACGGCGGTGTGCGTCATAGTCATGAGGGTTCCACCGGGTGCCTTCTCAAAAGTCAGCACCAAAACCGAATCGTGGTCGCTATTTTTGAACTCGCTGGTCCTCCAGGCTTGGGTGATCATACGGCCGGGAATGATTGCCAGGTTTTTCCCCCGGATATATCCGTCCCAGGCCGTAAAAGATCCGCCAATCTTGCGGTTAGCGGTGGCTTTAGCGCCCGTTGCCTCGGAATGTTTTTTTGAATCCAGGAATAAATTGAATACTTCTTGTGGTGAAGCCTTAAATTTAACCTTGTGAATAATGGTTTTCATTTCCACCACCTCGTTTTGGATTTCAAACTTGGATCGGCCTTGATCATTTACTAACCGCTTCCCACCTCTATTTCGAGGGATATTATTAAAGGTTAAAACCTGATCCTTTAATAACGAACCCGCTTATTAAAGGATGTCATAAAAATCTAAAGCATCAACTTCTATTAAGTAAATTCTTAATTACACGATATCGCCTTATTGTGTAATTAAGAAACGGCCTAATGCCTAGATACGTCATTAGAACAAGGTTCGCCAAGTGCATAGGTCCGAAATATTTTATAAAAAACCCTTATTTTCCCATGAAACCCTTCGGGCCCCTTCTTTCGTCTCAACTAGTGAAGGACAAAATAAGCCTTCGAGGAGGAAACAATGAAAAAGCTTACTTTGGTTTTGGGATTGTTGGTTTTATTTGGCACTATCGGTACAGCCTCCGCCGTGGAGGTCGTCGTGGCCGTTGACGGCCCACCGGTGGCCGCCACAGTGGCCTTCCCGGGATTCCGGGTGATTTCCGGCCGTCCCGGCATCTACTGCTGGTACGGTGGGCATTATTACAGCCGGGCGGCCTGGGGCCGTTATTGTCGCAGGCACCCCTACCATCATCACTACCACGACCATCGACCGTAAGAAAGGTCCTATCCGGGGGCGGATGGGCCGCCCCCGGATGATCCTGGCTTGAGCTTCCCTTTTATGACGGAAAAATATTTTATAGCTACCAATTAAGCCGGCTTAAATATTGGTCCCCCAATTGGGGTTCCTAACAAACTTTCCTTTATCAACCTTCCCCCAGCCCCGGCTACCTTCCGTCATCTTCGACACATTTCCTTCTCCTTGGGCTTTGCCCCAAACTTCTATAAAACCCCGTGAAAGAAGTGGCTGAAAGTTGGGCATTGTTAGCTGATAATTGGATCGAAGGTTACAATCACATAAACCAAAAGCAAGTTGGCGCTTTTGCAGGATGAACTTCTAAACCAAAATTAAGGAAAAAAATGAAAAGGCTGGATACGCCTGTGGTTGTCGGCTTTTGGAAAAGATTGCTCTCGGACATAATAGACGCATTTTTCCTGGCTATTTTCGGGGCGGTCTTATGTCTACCCTTTTCGGGCATTTTTTACGCTATGGGGCAAAATGGTTTATGGGTTGGGTTGGTTGTTTCCTTTTTTTATACAGGTCTTCTTCAGAGTTCTTTGGGAGAGGGTCAAAGCTTGGCAAAAAAAATTCTTAAAATACAAGTTCTTAGGCTCGATGGAGGTTACTTGAGTCTTCCCAAATCGTTTTTGCGTTACACCCTCATCGCTTTGATTGCGTACAACAGTTCCTTTGGAACGGTCCTCGGCTTGTTATTTCCTGATTCAGAGATTGTTGATTACATTTTTTTGGCTTTCATTATTATTCTTTTATTCGGTTGCATTTTCATGATTCCGTTCCATCCCTTGAAGAGGGGGCTCCATGATTTAATCGCAGGTTCAATTGTGGTTCGAAAAGGATCTTATACGAAAGAACTGATGAACGTAGAAGAACGGAACCCGGAAGGAGTTCGTAACGCTTACCTTCTTTGGATACTGAGTTCCTTGATCGCATTGGGGGTGATTTTTATTACTTCTCATACTTTCTTGAAAAACATGGGGATGTCCTTTGTAGATCTTCTCAAAACTCAGCAAGCTGTCGCCCGCTCAACCGACTTAACTTCCGTCCAGATTAAGCTCAACATTGGGAAAAATTCTGGCAACACGGTGAAAACACTCATTGTTAGCGGTTTCCTGGAAAAAAAGAAATTTGAGGATACGGATTATTGCCAGGCGGAGGACCAAAAGGTTATTCAGACGGTCAGAGCCGTTTACCCCCGGTTAGATCAATTGGACCGAATTCGAGTGGTGAGGCGATCCGGTTTATTTATTGGGATTTACAGCTTCGATATGTCCAAGAGCGATGATTTTTCCCCTGATGGTAAAAAAATAGAATAGCGGGTTAATTTTGGTACCCCTGCCTGTCCCCTCTTTAGGGAACTTTGGCCCAAACCCTTTTCCATTGTTAAACAGAGCTTTAATGTCAAATTGGTTGTTCCTCCTGGAAATTTGGGTACAATATGGCCCCCTGACTTGGCTGGCGGAAAAAAGGTACAATTGGGCCGGTTGGAGGGTTAGTCCTAATTGGTAAGGCAGTGGACTTGAAATTTGGTCCGGGCACTCCCGACATTTTCCAAAAAATTTCGTTGCTCTCAGCGCGTTTTAAAAGCCTTTGCCAGTAATGACCTTACGGCAAGGGCTTTTTTTGTACCTGACGGTCAAGTTCCCCACCTGACGGTCAAGACCTCGAAATGATGGTCATGAATGACACGGTTATGACACTCTAAAGGCTTTGGCAATTTTGACTTGTACACAAGCCCACTGGACAAAAAGTCCACTGAACTTTTAAAGCCTTATTTTCGGGGGTGTCGATGTGCTCTTGTGGTCGGAGTCTGACCCTTAAACCACAATTAAAATTCTTCCCTTGTCATAACGGTGTCATTCAATGAGTTAGAAGTAGCCCGTGGACTGTTTGTGAAATGCCTTTCTTCTTTTTTCGACTGGTTTTCATGTAAGAAAAACATAGTAGTTTTTCTTACAAAGCCTAGTTGTTCCGTGGTCACCATTTTTTAAAGGTTTGATAACTTTCCTAAAAACAGCTATTTTCCTAATCAAGAAAATGACACAAAATAGGAAAATGGTTTAGAAATATTCTATTTTGTGTATATTAACCTCACATTTTAAGGCTTAAATAAACCAAAGTCCGTCAAAAGTTTAATATTATGCTAATATGTGCAGTATGACTACACAAAACAAAAGCAAAATAAACCAAATTCTCACCGAATGGCCCCGCCATGGTGGCATGGTCACTCAAAAGTGGCTAACCCAAAAAGGCGTTAGTCGGTTTTTAGCCCGGGAATATGTAAAAGGCGGTTGGCTAAAGTCAGCCGGTGGCGGAGCCTTTTACAAAACCGAAGGAGGGGTTAAGCCCCTTTGGCCGGGTGGCCTCTACACCCTCCAACAACAGCTTAACCTCCCTATCCATGCCGGGGGTGAAACCGCCTTGCGGTGGCATGGTTACGGCCATACCGCTCCCATGAATTCCATACCGTCCCGTCTATCTCTTTGGCCCCCAAGGGGTAAAACCACCCTCCTGGTTTCTCAAATTTAATTGGGCCAATAAGATCCAATACCAAACAACGGATTTTCTCCCCTACAAAAAGGAATTCGGTTTTACCGAGGACGAGCAAGCCGGTATAACCCTCTCCTCCCCCGAAAGGGCCATGCTCGAAACCCTGCTGTTAATGCCCCAACAAACAACTTTTGAAGGCGCGGCCCATTTGATGGAAGGCCTTTCCACTTTAAGGCCGGACTTGGTGACGACCCTCTTAAAAGCCTGCCAATCCGTCAAAGTGAAGCGGTGTTTCCTTTATATGGCCGAGCAAGCAACCACTCTTGGTTCCAACGTCTTAACCTTTCAAAAGTGGACTTAGGGAAAGGCAAAAGGGTTGTGGTGCCGGGCGGCACGTTCGACCCCAAATACAAAATCACCGTTCCCGCCAAATCCCTTGTGAGTGCCACATGAAAGACACGGGTTACTTCAAGCAAGCGAAGCTTCTTTTACAGGTATTACCCTACGTTGAAAAGTCAGGCCACTTTGCCTTAAAGGGCGGCACGGCCATCAATCTTTTCGTCCGGGATATGCCGAGGCTTTCGGTTGATATCGACCTTACCTATCTTCCGCTGAATACCAGGGAAGAAGCCCTGGCTGATATTTCAAAGTCGCTCAAGGAAGTCGCCACCCAGGTCAGACGGGTCTTGGGTGCACAAGTCGAAGAACAACGACTAAAAGGCACCGACCACACGGTAAAACTAACCGTCCGGCACCAAGAAGCCACGATTAAGGTTGAGCCTAACTTAGTTCTAAGAGGGACCATTTATCCCCCTGTCCAAGCCACCCTTTGCCATAAGGCCGAGGAAATGTTTGAGCTTTCGGTATCCGCGCGGCTCTTATCTTTGGCCGATCTTTACGGCGGAAAAATTTGCGCGGCCCTGGACCGCCAACACCCAAGAGATTTTTTTGATATTAAACTTCTATTGGAGAACGAGGGATTGACTGATGAAATCCGTCGGGCGTTTGTTATTTACCTAGCAAGCCACGACAGACCCATGAATGAACTGCTTAAGCCTAAATTGAAGGACATGAAGCCCACCTTTGAAAAAGAATTCAAAGGGATGACCCTTGAACCCATTGACCTAAAACATTTGGTGGAAACCAGGGATGAATTACTTCGCCTTATCCATAAAAGCTTGACCGTTTCGGAAAAGAAGTTTTTGCTGTCTCTCAAGGATGGAGAACCAGATTGGAACCTCTTAGGCTTGCCTGACATCGAGCGATTGCCGGGTTTGCGGTGGAAGCTTGAAAATATCCGCCGAATGACCGCTAAGAAGCGACAAGAACAATCCACCCGTTTAAGGAAAGTATTAGACCTGTAAAACTCCTTTCATAAAAAAGAGAAAATTATGGATGAAGATATAAAAACTCTTATTGATCTTTTGAACGCGGAAGGCCGTGAAGATTTATCGGAAATCTTTGAAGATGCCTCAAGCGAATTACGGGTATCAAACCAATATGGAAGCCGGTTATTTTCCTTAATCTCAGATTTCATCATTTACCTTCCTCCAAAAGATTACGTTAAAACAAAAAAAATTAGCGTTGAGGACCAAAAACTAATTCTTGAAATGGTGCGTGGCATATATCCTCTTCAAGATCATGAACCAGAAGTTGTTTCAGTCGAATTTGTTGTTCAGAAGAACTACTCGGACAAAGAAAAAGAATCCCAAAAACCCTCAAGCCCAAAAAGAAATCTATATTCCTTGAAGAGCTTAATTGGCAATGGTGGCTTTGGTGAAGTATATGAAGCTGTTGGAAAAGACGGAACTATTTACGCAATGAAGTTTTTAAAAGAGGATCACGAAGAGGAAGATGTTAGGCGATTTAAAAGAGAGGTAAGAATTCAATCCCAATTAAAGCACAAAAATATTGTTCCCATTTTAGATATGGACCTTGAAGCTTCACTTCCCTGGTTTGTAATGCCAAAAGCATACTTTAACTTAGAGGAATATTTAAAAAAGAACCACGGAGAAAAACAAATTCCTCTTTTTTTACAAATAGCTGAGGGCGTTTCATTTGCCCATTCCAAAGGCGTTATTCACAGGGATTTGAAACCATTAAACGTATTGCTTTTTCCAAATCAGGAAGGCAAAGGTCTTTTCCCGACTATTTCGGATTTCGGTTTAGGGAAATTTATTGATCGAGATTCTCCCTCCGTAACACTTTCTAATTTTCCTATTGGAACAATAGGATACGTCGCCCCTGAACAATGGGAAGACGCCAAAAGCGCCAGAGAACCTGCTGATATTTATTCCTTAGGAAAACTTCTGTATCAAATACTTTCTGGTAAAAGTCCATACCCCACTTTGGATTTTGATTTAATCCCAAGAAAATTTTTCTATTTAATTAATAAAGCAACTCACAGTGACCCGAAGCAGAGATACCAAAGTGTTCAAGTGTTTTTAAAAGATTTAAATTTACTACTCGGAGACGGTTTCGAGTTTGAAAAATCCGCAGAGAGTATTTTGAAAACTGCGAGAGAACTCAAAGACAAAGAGCGTATATCTAACAAAGAAATCGAAGATTTTGCTAAGTCAATTTTGGACGTTACAGATAACTCCGATGCAATGATTCAAATATTTCCAAAAATTCCAGAACCAATTTTTAAATGTATGATTGAAAAACAACCAACGATATTTAAACAGGTTTTAAAATCTTACGATTCTTACATCGATGAGGTCGGGTTTGATTACTGTGATGTAATCGCCAACCTTTACAAAAAAATATTCAACTGGACCACAGATAATGAAATCCATTTTCTAATATTAAAACGCCTGCCCATACTTGCTTTATCCCATAATCGTTGGCATGTAGGTGAAGTTTTCGCGGATTTGGTTCGTAATTTGAAGGAAGAATCACTGATTTTATTCACCAGAGACGTTTTAAAAGAGAATCCGAGAGCGGCTGAGTTTTGCGAAACATATCTAGCTCAAGTAAATATCCCAAAAATAATTAGAAATCTTTATCCTAAAAAATAATTTCTTTGGGGGGAAAGCCTTCCCCCTGGCCTCGGCTGGCTTTGCCGATCCTCGGCACACCCCCTTCTCCTGGGGCCTTGCCCCAAACCCTTTCTAGGCCTTCACATAGGCCGCCTTCTTTCTCTCGCATGAAGTTTCGCATGTTCACTTGGGCTCATATTGACCAGATTGTCTCTTCTGAAGTTCTTGGGATTCCCATCGATATGATGGGTGACTTGATTCCCTTTGGGTTTGGCCACAGTTCTATGAACCAATTTTCCACTGTCATTCCAGACGGGATATCCTTTCGGATTGTAATGAAACCTTCCCATGGCTTACTCCTTTCAACTTTTGGAGAGCGGGTTTTTATTAATAACCTGCCTCTTAAAACTTCACCCTAGTCCTTCTCAACGGTTTTCTCTTCGCATTGAATTGGACTTTTTGACCGTTCGATGTTTTGAACTCGACAGGTCTTTTAGTTTTAGTTTTTGGCCTGAAAGCTAAAAAATTTGCCACTGATATCACCCCCCGGACCTTTTTATATTAATTACTTTTGATCCTGCCGCTTGATCCATTTCATCCAAAACCATGGCCCAATTTTTCAAAGCACGAACATCAACTAATGAATTCATTTGGAATGAGTTCGCTGTCAATTTGATTGAGCTGGAGATATAGTCTTTGCCTTTTTCCATGATTTCTTTAATTTCCTGTCGCCGCGCATTTAGAAAATGGCATTCGCACATACCGGCTTCGCTCATCTTTGAAAAATTGTCAAAATTCCTACCGAAAGTCTTTTGGCAAACAACACAGGAGCATCTCAATTCTGGAATAGATCGTATTAATCTTTCGGCATCAGGTAACTCCACACCCCGATGTAAAGCTTGGATGTAATACTTCGGTTCAAACTTCCCGCGCATCTTCGCACCATAAGCGAAAGCATTTTTCGATTGCCCATAGCCCAACCCACATGAAAAACCAGTCAATCCATTTAGAGAAAGCAAAAGTGAAAAATATCCGCCAAACAACTTCAGGACCGGCTTTCTGGACCCTGAAATATTCTTAACTAAAGCAGAAAGCCCAAGTAGAGTTTCTAACGGCTCTTTTTCTTCTTTGAAATCATTAATCCAAAGGATGAATCCGTCCGCGGATAATCCAAGATAGTCATCAACAATTTTTTGTATTACATCTCCCTTCTTAAGCAAGACTTTTGAGAAAAAGATAACCGGGTAAATGGAACTTCCCGTTGGTCTCGAACGAAGGGCAGCTTTTGCGCATGCCAATGACAACTTGTATTTTTCATTGTCATGTTTATCAAAGTAAAAATAAGGCGGTATTAGGAATTCTGGTTCAGATGTCGAGGTCTCGTAATTAACAACTTCTCCATAGCTTTTTTGCCAATCGGCATATTTGGAATAATTTGCATTCACCAAAGTTGTTTGGCCGTTCAAACGGCTATTTTGAAATTCCAAGACTCGCCTTACAAAGAACTGAATCTCGGACGGATTTCCGGGAATCGTACGGGATGAGGTAACACTAACGTCCCCGATGCTTTGATATTCCCCAAACAACCTTCCGATACTTGGTTTGAATGTTTTTTTCTCTTCCGCAAATAAACGTTTAAGCGGCAAGGAGTAAAAATACGTATCAGGATCAATAAAGGTTGGCTTGCCAAGATTACGGATCATTTCTCTGACTCCATCTGGAGCTGTTGCCGGCATGTGGATTCCCTGGTAATGCCCAATAATCCTTGGATCTTCCAATAATTGTTTATCGGTCTGACGAGGCCGAATATAAACGATGGGCTGTTTGGCTGGAAATTTCATCCGACCCCCACATATTTGGATTTCTTAATTAAATCCAAGACTTCTTCTGTGTACTTTTTGTTTAAGAAGTTTGTGGGCTTTGGTCTTCTCACAATTTTGGCTTTCAGTAATTTCTTTTCTAAGTCGATCGATATAACTCCTATCCCTTGGTTCGTAACAGTTTCCAACACCCTGTCGTTTAATCGA
This sequence comes from uncultured Pseudomonadota bacterium, assembly GCA_963843375.1. Lineage (GTDB taxonomy): Bacteria > Oederibacteriota > Muellerivitia > Muellerivitales > Muellerivitaceae > CAWJKT01. Next base: position 219,541 of record CAWJKT010000011.1, on the reverse strand, counting down.
TCGTTGGGGAGCGCTATGTAAACCTTATGCGCGAACAACTGATATACCGCAGCCTGCCGCATTGCCTTTTTCCACTTTTTTATTTTCAATTCGATAGCTATTAAATTTCCTTTTCCTGTTTTCCTTTTAATAAACAAGACATCAATAAGCTTCCCTTTGAACGGGAACTCAGTGACAGGAACAAGTTTCGGAAACAACCGACACACCGGTTTCAAAAGTTGTCTTTCCTTAATTCTTTTTTTCATCTTTCTTATTCCCCAATATTTGGTCTTTTATTTTCGATTTGACTGTGTATTCCGGATAATCTGTATAAACACGGGTCAAAAGACTCTTTAAAGACAGCTTCCCATATTTACTAATTATCTTTTTTAGATCGTTGATGACTTCTGGCCTTGTCTGCTCAACCTTTTTGAATAGTTCTTCCGTGAATTTTTTGCCGCTATCAGTCAGTTCATAATTCTTTTGCACTTTATTTGGATAAAGTTGGCCTTCGTATTTCGAATCCTCATCGTCGCTTTTTAAAACAAGATTCTCTTCTGTTATGAAACCGACTTTCTTGAGGGCTTCGATATCTTGGAAAATAACATCATCAAACGGTCCAAAATTATCGGCGGCATGGGCGTAGTAATTGTTAACGTATTGATCGAAACGGGCTTCTTTCCCCATCAAAAACAACAATTTCGTTAACCTAGTAACACCTTTTACGCCATCCATCATCTTAAGTAAGAGCAACATAAAATCGGGACGCTGATCTAAGGCAACCGCAACAACCTGATTCCGGTTCGCGGTCGGCTTTTCATAAAATTTTAAAAATTTCTTCTCAACCTCTTCATTTGCCAAATACGTTTTTTGAAAGTCTTTTTTCAAATCCAATGAAAGTCCTAAAAGAGGTTCGAGCTCATTTGAAAGCTCAGGGTACTCTTCTAGAAAAATCTCAATTGAAGCAGAGCCAGACAAGTTCATTTGGTCGATGAACTGGGAAACAATTTCCGCTTTTTCAGCATCGTTATATTTCTTGTTCATTATTTCCCTCCTTGTGTTGAGGTGAAATCGTCAAGGTCTCTTCGCGAAGCTGCAAGATCCTTGAGTTTGAGCACCGCCCTATAAAAAGACATTTTGACCGCGCCCTCAGAAATGCCCATGACATCCGAGGTCTCTTTGACGGACATTCCCTGGAGGATGCGATAAGAAACTGTTTGGATTTGTTGCGTTTCTAGTTCGTCCAAAAGTGAAAGAACACTGGAAAACTGCTCTTTCCTCTCCAATTCGTCCAGGGCTGCCTCGATAGGCTTCCCTTCATCGAGCTTGTTGGGAACCGTCTCTTCGGAAAACTCAGTGAACTTTTCTGGTGCGTGGGCCGTGTATTCATTCCGTTGGGGCCGGTAATGTTCTGCTGCGACGTGTCTAACAATCGTAAATATCCACGTTTTCAGGGTGCTGGTTCCCTGAAACGATTTAATGTCCCGAAAAATACGTCGAAATACCTCGCTTACTATTTCCTCGGAGTCTTCCTTGGAATGCCCTTTGGCGAGGGACGTTTGAACGTGTCCAAATATTTGGTTGTAATAAATTGACCAAAATTGTTTTTGTGCCTTGGGGTCGCTTTCCCTCAGCCCGGCCAATAATTTTGATTCTTCGTCACCCGTCACTATGAACCTCTTTGGACCGGCGTGTTTCCCCTCACTTCATTAGGCGAGACCAAGGCACAAAAGGTAACGCTACAAACAATAAGACAAATATTTTGCAGGACAAGAGCGAGAAATGGCTACGATTGGCTGTTTTCTCCTGATTCCGACCAGCCTTGGCGACCGGTCGCCTGCCCTCGGACACCTAAAGCGTGTCCGGGTCACCAGGCCTGGGATGCTGTCGCTTCGCTATCGCACTCCCTCGGAAAACTCGAAAACAATTAAGCGCCGATAGAGAGTGATCTCCACTATCTATCGGCCAAATTCTCCGGGCCGCCCCTCATCCGGTTGGTGAAGGGGCGGCCCGGAGCGCGCTCCATCAGAAGGAGCCACGGAGATGAAAACAAGCAAAGTGCAGGAAGAGGAGATGAAGTTCGACGTTAAGGCGGTGCCACCGCCGACCGTTCCACCGATTTCTTGGGCAGAGGCCAGGGCGGACTACAAAAGAGGGCCGGTTGTTTCAGGCCCGGAGGATGTAGTGGCGTATTTCAAACAGTACATCGGAGGGAAGCGGAACGAGGCATTTATGACCATGTACGTTGACCATCGGAACCACGTTTTAGATGTGGTTTTAAACCAGGAAGGGACTGTAGACCATACCGCCGTTTATCCCCGTGAAGTCCTCAAGAAGGCCCTGGAATTGGACGCAACGGGGATTATTTTCAGCCATAACCACCCTGCCGGAAGCTTGGAACCTTCCGAAGGAGACAAGGCTTTAACCCGCCAGATTTTGACCGCCGCCAGGGCTTTGGGCATCACGGTCCATGACCACTTGATAGTTACCCACGAAGGGCATTTTTCCTTCCGCCAAGCCGGACTCTTAATTTAAGACCAAAATTAAAACCCAAAAGCCCTTATGGGCTTTTGGGTTTTTGAAATTTGTATCCAATAGAAAACCTTTTTCTTATAAAAAAAATTAGAATAATGCTAGATTAGAATTTACCTTCTAAATTGATTGTGCAAATTAAAACTAGGACCAAAAATGCCAAGCACCTTTGAGGCAGCAAACTATTCATTTGGAAGACTTTTAGGCAGAAATGAAACTCGCTCTATCTTCTTACCGGTTTATCAAAGAGGTTTTAGCTGGGATAAAGATAGAATCGAAGCATTTCTTAATGATTTTTTTGAATTTGAAAAAGTTTACAAACAGAAATCTATAGCATCCAAATATTTCCTTGGACCCTTAGTCCTTCAGGAAAAGAGCAATGAAATTTCCCTTTTGGATGGTCAGCAACGTATTACAACCGCTACCATAATGTTTTGTGCTCTTCGTAATTTGGCAAAGGAATTTAGCAAAGAAAATCAATTAGCGAGAGATATTCATAGAGATTTTATTTTAAAAAACGAAAGAAATTCTCAATATTCATTAGTTCTTGGTGAAGTCGATAAAATCTTTTTTTTAAATAACATTCAAGATTTTGAAGCAACTATTGGCACTTCAAAAATCCGTTCTCATAAGCTTTTAAAAGATGCTTATGAAAAGATATTAGAAAGAATTAAACAAGAATTGCCGAAGAAAACGGGTGGTCGTTGGGAAAAACGATTAGAAGATATTCGGGATTGTTTGGCGAATGGTGTAATAGTAATTGGAATAAAAATAAGTGACTTCGCTGATTCTTTTGCGATTTTTGAATCATTGAATGATCGCGGAATGCGATTATCTGCCCCGGACCTTTTACTAAATCTATTGATGCAAAAATGTTCAAATAAAGGTGAGCACAATCGGGTCCGAGGAACATGGGATAATATGCTTCGCACGCTTGGTCCAATCGATGTACAAAGATTTTTAAGGCATTTTTGGGTGTCACAGCACGGTGATGAAAAGGCATCGAGTTTATATAGAAAAATCAAAAAAAGCCTTCAAACAAAAGGATTAGATAGTGTTAAGTATTCCCGACATTTGGAATTGGGCGCCGAAGCATACACAAGAATATTGGATTTTGATCATGATGCGGAATTTGATGAAAATACAAAAATTTATTTGGCTGGGATTTTAAACGCTTTTAAATACTTTAATTCGATGCCGCTTCTTATGAGTGCGCTTAACAAATATGGTATTTCTGATTTTTCAAAGATTGTTAAAGCTGTCGCTGTTTTTTCGGTAAGATTTAAGCTTGCCGGAAATATTGATACAAAATATTTAGAGAATGCTTTTTATTTGGAAGCAAAATCAATAAATGATGGACAAAAAGCTCAATTTGTTTGTACTAAGCTAAGAGAGAAGATGCCAACCAATCAACAAGTTCTTTCTAGTGTTCAAGAAAATGATTTTGATTCCAACGCATCAAAATGGATCTTGCGATATTTATCCGGAATTGAAAAAGGGAAGAAAATTGAAACAACAGCAAAAGGCAATGTAAATTTAGAGCACATTTTTCCTCAAAATCCAAAAAGCGGAACTTGGTCAAATCGTTCGGTTTTGGAGCCTTTCCTTTGGCGTTTAGGAAATCTCACTTTGCTTGGCCCAAGAAAAAATCAAAAGGCGGCCAATAGTAGTTTTGAGGAAAAGGTGGTTATTTACAACGATTCGAAAATTGAATTAACCAAGGAAATAGGTGGAAAATATTTAACTTGGGATGAAACGTCGATTAATCAAAGGAGTGTTTATCTTGCGCAATTAGCGCTTAAAACTTTTATATAACTTAAAAGTTTTAAAAAAATAAAATTTTTGGTAGGATAAATACAAGTGTATACCTTTCAGAGGGACTAACTTGAAGCATTCGTTAACTTCTTTAGAAATATGTGCCGGAGGCGGTGGCCAAGCACTTGGGTTGGAACAATCGGGTTTTAACCATGTCGCTGTTGTAGAAATTGATCCCCATGCTTGTAAAACTCTGCGGGTAAACAGACCTGAATGGAATGTAATTGAAGGTGACTTGCATGATTTTAATGGGAAGCCTTACAAAGGAATTGATCTCCTTGCCGGCGGAGTCCCTTGCCCACCCTTCTCAATCGCAGGTAAACAACTTGGAGCTAAGGATGAACGCGATTTATTTCCCGATGCTTTACGTTTAGTTTCCGAGATTAGGCCCCGAGCGGTCATGTTGGAAAATGTAAAAGGTTTGGCCAGCCAAAAATTCGTCAGTTATCGAAAAAATATTTTAAATTCTCTAAATGACCTGGGTTACCGAGCCGATTGGAGAATGCTTAATGCATCAGATTACAATGTCCCACAATTAAGACCCCGATTCATTTTAGTTGCGTTACTTAGAGAAGATGCCGATAAATTCACATGGCCTAAGCCTAAAAAGTGTGAAAAAACCGTTGGCTATGAATTACTAGACTTGATGACCTCGAATGGATGGGCCGGAGCTAAAAAATGGGTAAAAGTTGCAAATGGAATTGCTCCAACAATAGTTGGTGGATCAAAAAAACATGGAGGACCTGATCTTGGCCCTACTAGAGCCAAAGAACAATGGTCACACCTTGGTGTTGATGGATTAGGAATTGCTAATTTCCCACCTCCCTCAGATTTTCCCAAAAATGCACGTCCTAAATTGACAGTTCAAATGGTTGCCCGTTTACAGGGGTTTCCTGATAGCTGGAAATTTGTTGGAGGTAAAACTGCTGCGTATAGACAAGTTGGTAACGCCTTTCCTCCACCAGTTGCAAAGGCTGTTGGAAAAGAAATTAATAGGGCCTTATGTGGTAATAGAAAGATTGTTCCAGCTTATATGGGTTTGAAAGAACCATTATTGGAAATGATGGAAAGAGCAGCATCTTATTAAAAACAAATTTGAGAATTGAATTTGTTCGGATTTTTAATCTTCGTTCTTAGTTTTATATTGTTCAATAGCCTCAGCTACAAATTCACTTAAAGTTTGGTTTTCGTTTTTACAATGTTCATATAAATACTGATTAAGTTTAGGGGGCAACTGTATAAGTGTCCTTGCAGAGATTTTTTCAGGAAAAGCCCAGGAACAAGTTTTACAATCCAATTTACAACCAGCGCAAGCCCTTCTTTTAATTACGTTGCATTCCACACAGAGTGGTTGCCAGTTGCTTTCTTCGTTGGTTCCGCCACGCATTAATGGAATCTTATGATCAGATTGGAGTCCTTTTTCTTCTTTTTTGTATTTTTTTCCACAAACTGAACAGGTGAAATTATTTTTTTCAAATAGGATTTCTTTTTGATTATTTGGTAAATAATGTCGTGGATTAGATATGTTTATTTTTGGGGAATTTAATCGATAGCTGTGTTCGGCCTCAATAATCTTTGTTTCGATATCGCAACCCATTTCATCCCGCAATTCGCGAGTTCTTCTGTCAAAGTACTTTTGCTTTGTAATCGAAAGCAATTCGGAACTTTTAACCCATCCTTTAGGAAATTTATCTCCCTCTTCCCAAAGACGTTTAAGAATTTTCTCTTTAACGATGCTTAAGTTTTTCGGAAGCATTTTTTTGTATTCGTTAAATGTCATTAAAAAATGCCTTTAGAACGGAATCTGTGATTGCGAAAGTTTAACATGGTATTGTTAGGGTGTATATGTTGCCCTGTTTTGTAACAGGTGTTTTGATAATTGATGGCCATTCCGAACATTCTTAGACAGGAAATAATTTTGAAAAGAATCGGTGAAAAACATTTATCAAAAAGAGACCCCAAACTTGGGAAATTAATTAAGCGTGTTAAGGCAATTCAAAATAATAAACTTTCATTAATCAGTTCAGTACCTCGTCCGGCATTGCAAGCTTTATTGAGAGCTATTATTGGGCAACAATTAAGTAGCGCTGCTGCAAGGACTATCTTTTCACGTTTTGCCGCTTTATATTCCCGAAAAAATCCAACAGCAAACAAAGTATTGAGGACCCCATTTAGAGTCCTAAGAAAAATTGGGATATCAAAACAAAAAATTGGTTTTTTACGTGATCTATGTAAAGCAGTAAAAGAAAGAAAATTGAATCTTAAAGAACTGAATTCCAAGCCTGATAATATTGTTTTAGAAGAATTACAAAGAATAAATGGAATCGGAAGATGGACGGCCGAGATGTATTTAATTTTCCACATGCAAAGACCGGATGTTTTACCCTGTTTTGATATTGGCTTACAACGCGGTATTCAAATTGCCTACTCTTTAAAAAAGAAGCCCACGCCAGATCAAGTCATGAAAATCGGATTGAAATGGAAGCCTCATAGAACACTTGCCAGCAGATACCTTTGGGAAGCTGTTAATTGTGGTTTAAAATCGGAGGTTTATGTTGATTAGCAGAAGTGAAAATATGAGACGCATAAAATCCAAGGGTATGTTTCCAGAAAGAAGCGTTAAAAAAATTTTAAAAAACGCAGGGGTTAAATTTGTAATGAACCTTAAGGCACTTCCTGGCAAACCCGATTTTGTCATTGATTCACAGAAGATGATTATTTTCGTTCATGGTTGTTTTTGGCATCAACATAAGGGTTGTAAAGACGGAAGAATGCCAAAAACAAAACTTAGCTACTGGAAACCAAAACTTGAAAATAATGTTAAAAGGGATATGAGAACAAAACGGTTGCTCCGTAAAAAAGGCTGGAGGGTGCTTACCCTTTGGGAATGTCAAATTGTAAAAAACCCCGGAGCGGTTAAAAAGAAAATCGGAATCTTCTGATTGAAAGAAGAACTTTGTGAGTAATCCTAATTGGTCGCGAGACGAATTAATTCTGGCCCTTGATTTTTATTTTACCGAAAAAAAGTGGAAAAGTTTTTCTAAAAATAATCCCAAGATTACCGAGTTGAGTCAAATATTAAATCGGATGCCATTTCAAGAATTTAACACTCGCGATGAAAAATACCGTAACCCAAATGGTGTTTATATGAAGTTGTGTAATTTTTTAAAGTATGACCCAACTTACGAAGGCAAGGGTCTAACTGCTGGAAGTAAACTTGAAAAAGATGTCTGGAAGGAATTTTCGGACAAACCAGAAGAACTTAACAAAACCGCCGTTGCAATAAAAAACTCCATTGCTAAACCCGATAATCCGGAGGTTGAAACACCTTCAGACTTAGAAGAACTGGATACTGCACCAGAAGGCAGGATTTTAACAAGGATACATTCATATCGTGAACGGAAACCTGAAAACGTAGAAAAGAAAAAAAGCTTCGTAATTAAAAAACGTGGAAAACTGGAATGCGAAGTATGTACATTTGTATTTGAAGACAAATATGGAGACTTAGGAAAATACTTCGCAGAGTGCCACCATGTCATTCCCTTATCTGAATTGAAATCGGAACAAAAACCAAAAATCGACGACCTTTCTATCGTTTGCGCTAACTGTCATCGAATGATACACAGAAAAAAACCTTGGTTGACCATTCAACAACTAAAGGATGTTATCCAAAAAAGTTATAAACCTTAATTTTTATTTATTTAAAAAAATTATTTTTTTAAAGTATGCCTTTTAATTAACCCCGCCTTTTAAACCCAATTAATTTCCAAATTCCAAATAATGTCTTTTAGAATAAACGTCACACTTTAATCTGTTGATTAAAATTGACGATTTTTTCGAAGAGGAATATAGATATGACCATGAAAAAGAAACAAGGCCGTGGGCGTCCAATACTCGAAGGAGAAGGCGGGATAAGACTCATGCTTCACGTTACCTCTGAATTATTGGAAGCCATAAACGAAAAGACGAAAGCAGAACAGGTAAAAAAGCCAAAGACTAAAAGGGCGGACGTTTTAAGAGCCGCCCTCAGAGCCTATTTTTTCCCTCCGGGGAAGAGACGGGTATCCGATCCAAAAAGAGAACCGCCCAAGCAATAAGCCCGGCGCAAAACCGCAAGGCTTATTCTCGGAGGCGGTCTCCGGAAAGCCAGGTGCGGTGTGTCGGAATCAGCGCAAGATAACCAGAACAAGTGTATTTTTTATCCCAGCTTCATGCCTCACATCCTTGTCCTCGCCAATATCACCATGCCTTTTTGGACACTGGATTTTATCGGGAGTTCAACTCCGGACGCGGATTTCACCAACCATCACTTTTGGGGTTGGTGGATGTGGCTGTTCCTTGTCCCCTACGCCGTTCTCTTTCTTTACCGGAACAATAACAACCTCTTCCTCCCTACCAAGCTGGCGGTTTGCAATTCGGCGGCGGTTTCCTTTTTAAATCCATTTTTCCCCGCCTATAACCTTCCCTGGCTTCTCCTAGTGGTTCTGTTGACCGGAGGGGCTATGTGGGGCCTCTATTGGAAGCCGACCAAGAAAACCAAAACCAGCTATGGGAAATTCCCGTTGGTGTTGGACCCTTATGGAGAAGTCGGTATTCCTACTGCCTCATTGCACGAAAATGTCCAGATCGTCGGCGGGACCGGCACCGGGAAAACCCATTTCGTCATCAAGCCTTTCATCGAACAAACCATCCGGCAGGATTTGGGTTGCTTCATCCTGGACGTCAAATCCAACATGCTCCGGGATGTGGCCTATTACGCCTTTAAGGCCCCAGGCCGGTTCGTCCGCCATTTCAACTTGGTGGACATCCTCAAGTCCCACACCTACAACTCCCTTTACGGGGACAACCCGGACGCCATTGCCAACCGGGCTTTCGCCGCGCTCTATTACGATTCGCACAACGCCGAACCTTACTACCGGGATTTGGCCGAGGTTTTCCTCCACAACCTGATCGGCCTTTTGAAACTGGCGATCAAGACCATCACCTTCCAAGACCTATTGACGGCCACCCAGGAAGTGGAAACCTTTAGGACCATCGCCTGGTTTTGCGCGAAATACCCCAACACCCATTACGCCCGGTATTTCCGCGACCAGTGGCTTTCCAAATCCCCCAAGGACCGCCGCATGGAGCTTTCGGGGCTCATCAACAAACTCCAAAGGTTCTGCAACAGCGAGTGGTCCCACCTGCTCAATGTCCGGGAGCCCGATATCAAGATGTCGGAGGTCGTCCGGTACGGGCAAATCTTCCTCTTCTCCCCGGACTACGCCCGTTACCCGGAGGACGCCAAGCCCCTTTGCATCCTCGCCATGATGGACCTGGCCGAGCAGTTGGCCGACCGCTACCGGGCCGTCCCGGAGAAGCCCTTTAGGGTCTTCCTGGACGAGTTCTACAACCTGGCTTATCCCAAGTTCATCGACTTCATCAACAAGTGCCGGGAAGCCCAGGTGAACCTCTTCTTGGCCCACCAGTCCATGGGCGACCTGAGGGGCGTCTCCCAGGAATTCCTGGAACAGGTGATGAACACGGCCAGCAACAAGATCATCCTGCGGGTGAACGACCCGGACACGGCGGAGGGCTTCGCCCGGCAATTCGGGACCGAACGGGACCCGGATTACCGGGTGGAGAGCTTTGGGACGAATGGGGATGTGATCGGCTATTCCAAGCCTCCGGTGGAGAAGTTCCGTTTCCACCCCAACCGCATCAAGGAACTCAAGGTGGGCCAGGCCATCGTCAAGGTAGTGGGCGAATCGGGCGTCAAGGTCTTCCAAACCTCCCTGCGGCCGGCGGACCCGCCTTGGGACTACTTTACGACCCAAAACGGGGTAGCCCACCGGCCCCGGCGCAATGGAACCAATGAAAGCTCAATCCCCGAGCTGGTAGGAGAAAGCGGCGGCGGCCCGGAACCGGGCCCCAAGAACCCTGGAAGCCCCATGGGGGATGAAAATGCGGCCTGAGACCGCCCTCGAACCGAGGGACCTGGACATCCTGGCTTACACCCATTCCAACAAGTTCATCACCACCCGGCTCTTTCACCGGAAGTTCCACCCTGCCCAATGCTATACGACCGCCTGTGTCCACCTGCGGGGCTTGGTCAGCCGGGGATGGCTCCTCAAAACCCAAAACCTCCCGAACGACGACACCTTCTATTACCTGTCCCGGCCCGCCTTGAAGAGCCTATCGGATCTTGCCCGAATCCTAACCTCCAAGGAAATCCGCTCCCCCCATATCAACCCCTTTGAGAGGGAGCACGACAAGCGGGTGCTTCAAATGCGAATCCATTGGGAGGAGGACAAGGCCTTGGAGGACTTGGTTTGGCTTTCCGACTACGAGATGCGGTGTGGCCTCAAGATGTCGTGGAAGAAGGCCTTGGAGGAAGGGCGGGGATGGGACTTGGCCGGGACCAAGCTTCAAAGGCTGAACCGCCGGACCCCGGACGGGTACTTTCAGGCCGCTCTGGAAGGCCAACGTTACGCCTTCGTCCTGGAATACGAACACTCCCCCTACAACCGGGACCAAATGACGGCCTTGGTCCTGAACCTGGACCGGGACTTCCCGGGGGCCTGCCGGTTGATCGTCAGCCAGAACAAGGCCCAGGCCGTAAGGCTGGTGCAGGGGCTTTCGACCTTCCTGAAACACGACCCCCGGAACCGGACCCTTTGGGCTTTTACCTTTTTCGAGAAGGCGGCAAGCCTGCCTTTTAGGCGGGTGCCTTGGGTGAACCTGGAATGGGAATACCTTCCCTTCGTGAAGGATCCCATCCTGAGGACGGCCCCCGCCGGGGAAAAGCCAAGCGAGGTGGCGTCATGAACCGTAACCGGAACCATAAACAGCTTATGGCGGAAAAACATGGAAACGCCCGCAAAAGACGGGGGTTCGCTTGGCCTGCGACGCCAGACCCCACTCCCCCTGGATCAGTAATGATGACCAGGAAACCGGTAGTGGGGTCTGGCCTCTTGACCCATCGAACCCCCGTGGGCGCGGGCGCGAAGGAAGAAGGATTAAAGGATTTAAGGATTAAGGTGAAAGGCAAAGTCAAAGGCAACGGCAAAACCAACACCGTGGAAAACCCCCCGAATCACCTGTTGGTAATGAAACAGGTTTTGGACGCGGGGTTTTCCACACCTTTCCCCGAAGGTGGCCCCTTTGGGGCCTGTTATTTTTTAAACCTTATAAGCGGAGGTAAACCATGACGGAGCGCAGGAAGAACGGCGAAAGGCGGAACCATTTAATGACCGACCAGGAGGTGGCCGAGAAAGCCCAGGTATCGGTCAATACCGTCCGTTATTGGCGACAGACCGGCGTCTTGCCCTTCGTACGAATGGGCAAATATCCGAGGGTTTGGTACTCGGAGTTTGAGAGGCTTTTCAGAAACCCCCTTTCCCAAGGGGCATTGTCGGCTGATACAATGTCCAGTGCTGAGAGCAACATTAGGAGGCAGTTATGAGCAAGCCTAATGTTCACGGGTTGCCCCAACATCTCCGCAAGGATGCGAAGGGGTATTTCCTGGATTACTTCATTATGGAAGGAGGATTGAGGAAGCGCAAAAGGGTGAGGTTGGGCGAGATTCCGGCGGCCCAGGCCAAGAGGATTTTGGCCGAGCATACCAAGGAAATCGTGGCGGGAGAGTTCCTGCCCAGCGAGAAACCACAGGTGACTTTCGACGAGGCGGCGGACGCGTTCCTGGCCTTTTCGGAGTCCCGGAAGAAGAGCTACCGAAGGGATTTTTTCTCCGTGAAGGCCTTGAAGGTCTATTTCGGAGGGCGGCCCCTGGCAAGCCTGACCCCCAGCATGGTCGAGGATTTTTTGAAGGAGCGGAGGAAGAAAGCCGAGGAACAGGGAAAGAGTTTGAAAAACGCTTCCCTGAACCGGGAGATTGCCTGCCTGAAAACCATCGCCCGCAGGGCGGTGCTGGACAGGAAGATCGACCGGAATCCTGTGGATGGCGTCAGGATGTTCCGGGAAAATTGCCGGAACCGGACGCTGACCCCGGAGGAATACCTTAGGCTTTTGGAGAACTGCTCTCCCCATTACCGGCCCGTCGTGCAGTTGGCTTATTTCACCGGCATGAGGCGGGGCGAGATTACGGGGCTCAAGTGGGACCAGGTGGACTTGAAGGAAGGCGTCATCACCTTGAAGTCCGAGGACACGAAGACCCAGGAAGCGCGGGAAATCCCCCTGGACGAGGGTTTAATCGACCTTCTCAGGAGGACGCCCAAGGTTTTGGGCAGTCCTTACGTCTTCAACTTCCGGGGCCACGGGTTGAAAGATCCAAAAACGGCTTTCCTCAGGGCGTGCCAGCGTGCTAATATCTCGGACTTTCATTTCCATGATCTGCGGCACTGCGCGGTTACGAACTTCAGGAAGGCAGGAGTAAGCGACTCGACCATTATGTCCATTTCGGGCCACAAGACCCACGCGGTGTTCCGCCGGTACGATAGGATCGACCGGGAGGACCGCAAAGAGGCCTTGAGGCGTGTCAGACAGTTCAATGACACGGTTATGACAAAGAAGCGATTTCCGGAAAACAAAATGGCCGGTGTGTAGTTTGGAGGCGCGGTTTTCGTAGGTTTTAATGGAGATGGAGGGTTAGTCCTAATTGGTAAGGCAGTGGACTTGAAATCCACCGGGGGAAACCCCTTGCAGGTTCGAGTCCTGCACCCTCCGCCAATTACTAAAACAAATAAAAATTTTAAGATCCGGGCATTTTCGTTTTATTGAACGAAAATCAAGCATAGCCTCAACTCAAAATTTTTAACTTTCAAATCACGCTGAATACGTGGAGAGGTGGCCGAGCGGCTGAAGGCGACGGTTTGCTAAACCGTTAAAGGAGTAACATCCTTTCGAGGGTTCGAATCCCTCCCTCTCCGCCATGTATTTTGTGGTGATCGCAAGACTAACCTCTACCACTAGTTATAGTTCTGTGCATTAAACTTGACTCATTTTACGGCTGTTCCTCTCTTTTCCTTTCAAGACCGTCTAAGCTCAGGTAAAATAAGTGGTGAGGAAGCAACCTAAATCCCGGAGACACCTTTGAACACCTACAAACGAAACGCGGTTTTTTTAATTCTCTTGGCAATGGCCGTGGCTTTCCTTCCTGCCTGTGGCAGCAAAAATAACGTCAAAAGCGAAAAAGCTCCGGAGACAGTTTTAAATCCTGAAGAAACACCTTTGGCTACCGTCTCTGGCGAAAAACCTAAAAGCTCCAGAGTGCATCACGCCGCAAAGATTGCTAAATCCGTTCCCGGTATCCAAACCCCCGTCATTGTAGGTACCCCTTCTTCCTCACCTATGGCCGCCCAAACAACTCCACAAGTTTCGATGGATACAACTACTCCGGTTCAAACGAGAGGCCATTTCCATTGGTTCTTGTGGCTGTTGGTCCTTCTTGCAATAGGAGCAATTGGTTGGTATTTCTGGTCCAAAAATCAGGAAAGAATTAATACTCCAACTCAGCCCATGCCTCCCTCGGGAGGCCTTTCACCTGTTAGTGGTTTCACGGCGCTGAAAGAACATATTCAGGATGAGCCTGATCTCAAACCCTCTTTTTGGTCGAAAAAAATCTTCTGATTTTCCCGGGCTCCTAACCATTTCATGCCCTCCTTCGCCGATCCGGACCGCTACCTCGAAATCCTCCAACCTGATCGTTGTCCGCTTTGCTTTCTAGTTCACTCTTATGCTTACGAACACCTGAAATCATTATTGGATGAATGTGTAACCGATCCTTCCACCCGGGGGCGCCTTTTCGAGTCGAAGGGTTTCTGTCGCCGCCACGCTTGGTGGGGAGTTCACCAGCGTCAAGCCCTGGGGATGGCCGTCATCTATGGAAGTTTATTGGAAAAAGGTTTGAAGGAAATTTCCACCCCGTCCCGTTTCTGGAAATCAAACAAGTCCAAACCCTGCCCCATTTGCGAGTCAGAAAGAAACCGGGATCGATCCTGCGTCCAAGAATTCGCCCTTTGCTGGTCAAGTTCGGAAAAGCTAAGAATCGCATTTGGAGAGAACGGCATTCTTTGTCTCCCCCATTTAGAAAAGACGCTCGTCCAAAAAATGAATTCCTCTCAAAGGAAAAGACTTCATGAAATAGGCAAAAAAGCCTTGGATTGCCTATTGCAAGATTTAAATGAATTCCTGAATAAACAAGACTATCATCGTTCTCAAGAATCCTTGGGGCCAGAATGGGACGCTTGGATTCGCGTGGTGCGGATGATTAGCGGGGAACGGGATTAGGTAAAACCATGGCAGATTCTCAAATATATAAAGACAATCGCGAGTGGGGAACCACCGATTATTACTTTATCGACCTGATCGTCACGCTGGCTTCTTCGGCCAAGATTGATTTAGGCGAATTGGTGCACCCCTATTACAAGGACAAGGATCTCAACCTTCCCCGCGCCCGAATAACGATCAACATGATCGGTTCACTCATTAAAAAAACGTCAGGCAACCTGAACATCGAAGAAAAGAAAGTTTTACGTGAAGTTTTGGAAGATCTTCAAAAAACCTACGTGGATAAAACTAAGGAGAAGTTGAGAACGGCCGGCGCCGGTCCGACTACCCCGCCTCGACCCTTGATTCCCACTCCGCCCCAACCCAAGAAGGACGTAAAAGAATGGATTTCACTGGTTCAACAAGAAATCGCCAAAAAAAAGCAAACCCCGCCCCCAAAGATTTAGCTTCGGATTGGCATATTCTCGGTTAAATCTTTTGTTTTAAGGCTCTTCCCTTCCAATGCCCAACTCCAAACCAAAACCATCGTATGGAATTCAATCCGATTAAAGCGAATAACAAGCATCCCAACGGATGAAAGAAAACCGAGCCTTTATGGTAGTTATACCTGACGGCCTGGAGCCATCGTACACCTAAAGACACCAAAGCCATTACCAACCCAGGCCAAAACAATGGAAGGGAAGGCCCTAATGCGACCAGGATGAAGGGCAGTACACCGTCCAAAATCAAAACCACAAATGCGTTCATGAAATAAACCGGCGAAAAAGCGACAGCCGGGAAGAAATTTTTGGAAAATCCCTCCCAAACTTCCCCCGCATTGGTGTACATGCGGCAAAAGGAAAAATCCGACCCGTCACCATAAACCAAACGATAGCCTTTTCGAACGACCTGCTTACCGAAATTCAGGTCCTCAACGATCTCATTCTTGACCATCTCGTGTCCACCCAAGGCTTTATAAACCTTTCGCTGGATAAAAACGAATTGGCCGCTAACGCCGGCGAAACGGTTGAATCGGCTATTTTTCCTTAGAGACCATCCCGCGGGCAGAAAGGCCAAAAGGCTGTATACCATCACGGGAATCACCAGTATTTCCATCCAAGTTTTCGTGACTTGCCGTGTGAAAAGGGTTAATACGTCGGCCTCCCTTTCTTCGGCCATTTGGACGGTACGCTTCAACATATCGGGCAAATGCCAGGTATCCGCGTCAGTGAAAAAAAGCCACTTACCCTTGGCCTTTCGGGAAAGCTGATAGCAGGCCCAGGGCTTCCCCAACCATCCGCTTGGCAATTCCTTGCCTCTTAAAACCTTCAAACGAGGATTGCGCTTGGCATAAGCCTGCACTACATTGAACGTCCGGTCCGAGGAACGGTCATCGAGCACTAGGATTTCGCAGGAAGGATAGTCCTGCTTAATCATTCCCAAGATGCAAGGCTCTATTCGGCTTTCCTCATTGCGGGCTGGAATGAGGATGGAAACTGTAGGCCACTTTTTTCGGGCGGGATCGGAAAGCGGCGGCTTTACGAATAGCCGGGTGTTGTCCCACGCACAATAAAGCATGTAAGTCGCAAATAAAAACCAATAGCTTGCGAGAAAGATTACGAGAACGATCACATGAACCTCTTAACGGGAGTGAACCAGGATTTCCACCGCCCCCAAAAGGCGCCAGGAGCCTACGAATGGTGGCACTTCGACGCCACGGACGAAAAAACGGGCTACTCTTTCTCTATCCAATTTTTCGCGGGCAACCTTTTTTCCGCCTATTACCAAGATAGCCTGAAAACCTATTGGGAAAAAACAAAATCACCCCTGACGGTCGCTTACTCGGCCCCCCCTGAAAAAGCGCCGAATCCATCTGGGGTGAGCCAGCCGAATCCTTTGGACTATTGCGGGGTCACTTTTCGTATTTTCCATAAAGGCAACTTGGTAGGCGAGAGTCTCCAGGAGTTCTCCGGTACATTTCTGAAAGCTTCGGATAAACAAGGCGCCGTTTTACTGGGGCCTAACCGTTTTAACTGGGACGAAAGGGGTGATCCCCCATCCTATACCGTAACTGTACAGGCCCCGGTAAAAGGGGGCAAAAAACTCCTGCGTGCCCGGCTCTTTTTCACCCCGCTTTTGACCCAATTTCCCTCTCTTCCTGCGAATGAAATTCATTCCACTCATAGCTGGGTCTTGGCTGCGCCTATTTGTCACGTGGAGGGGACTCTGCAATGGGTGGATGCTCAGGGAGAATCGGAAAAAGAACAGCCATTTGTAGGAAAAGGGTATCACGACCACCATTTTGGATCTGTTCCCTTGGACCGCTTCGTGAAGGCCTGGCATTGGGGCCGGGCTTTTTTGGGCGATGAAACCCTGGTTTATTCGGTACAAATTCCAACCGAAGGGGAAGAGAATACGGAAGGATTTTTCCTGACCGCGGGCCCCTCCGGGATTCAAACCTGGCAGGCGGCCTTCGAACTCTCAAAAAACCGCCGGAATTTTTTCTGGCTTCCTTATCAAAAAAGCCTGGGGTTCACCGACGCCCAAACTTTGGGTATCAACCATCATCAAATCCTGGGGGACGGCCCGGTTTCGCTGATATTTGAGGACCAGATTCAATGGAGCGACGGAAATAAAACCCTCCAGGGCAAAGGTATGTCGAACTATCTTTATACTCCCCGTCTTTCCAACCGCTTCTTTTTTCCGATGTTAAAAGGCAAAACTATCATCGTCACTCATGCCGAAGAAAAACCGGAGCCGCCACCGCCTTCGGGCGACGTTACCCTTAATCGTCCTGCTTTATAAATAAAAAAGGGGAACCCGGCAGGGGTTCCCCTTTAAAACATATCCTAGAACTTAATTAATCGTCTTTTGTCCCGGTGTCCAGCCGCAACCTGTCAACTTACCGGTTTCAAAAGCCGCTAAGGTACGGATGGTTTCTTCCACATTCCGGCCGACCGCCGTATCGTTCACGGTGGCGTGTTTTAAATTTCCCTCGGGATCAATGACGAAGGTGCCGCGCAGGGCGATTCCCTTATCCTCGATCAAGACGCCATAGGCGCGGGAAATGTGGTGGGCCGTGTCCGCCAAATGCGGGAACTTCAACTTGCCCAATCCGGCTTCCTGCCAAGCCTTATGGCTATAGACACTGTCAGTGGAGGCCGTGATGACTTCAGCTCCCATCTTTTTGAACTCCTCATACTTCTCATTGAAGGCTTTGATTTCCGTCGGGCAGACGAAAGTGAAGTCCAGGGGGTAAAAAAACAAGACTACCCACTTTCCCTTATAGTCCGATAATTTCACTTCCTTGAACTCGCCATTCGGCATCACCGCTTGTCCCTGAAAGTCAGGGGCTTTTTGTCCCACTTGTACTGGCATCACACGCCTCCTTTTTCATTTAAAAAATCCACCGCCCAATCAAGAGAGCGGTAGTATCCAAACCCCAGGGCTCCGGTTCAAGCCCTCGGGTGAAATTTAAACCTGGAACCGCAGGTTACCTCGGTTTCACCATCTTCCGGCCTGGATTAAGGGATCTTTTCATGCTTTTCGAGCAGTCCCCGCAATAACCCTTGAAGTGAACCGAATAATCGGTGATTTCAAACCCTTTCATCGCTCCTTTAGGAATAGCTAATTCCCGCACCGCCTCTTCTTCCATATCAACAACCTTGTTGCAGGAAAAGCAGGTCAAATGGTGATGGCGGTCGGTATTGGGGTCATAACGCGCCGCCGACCCCAGATGGTTGGCCTTATGAATGATTCCCAATTCCACGAGTGTTTCCAAAACACGATAAACGGTGGTCCGGGAGAGGCCGGGCAGGCGGTGGGCGGCGGTTTCAAAAACCTGGTCGGCGGTCGGATGGTCCAGCCTTCCCACCAGAGATTCCAGGATAACCCGGCGCTGAACCGTCAGGGGCAATCCTTGTTCCCGGCAGAGTTTCTCGAAGGTCTGCATTTTTTCGTGAGTCGAGTTAAGCCGAAGAGTTTTCATAGATGGTAATTTATTGCATCTGGTAATTAATGTCAAGAAGGATGACGCTTATTTTTGAAGAACTTCTTCGATCGGCCTCCGATGGGTCGGGGGCCACCGCTTACTTTCCGGCTGGCCAAAACGAACGAGTAAAACCGGCTCTTCCCCTTCCGCCGCCCCAAACCTTTGCCGCAAATCAGCGTGGCAGAAAGAGAGTGAAATCGGAAGATGGAGGATTTGGAAACCCAATTCCATTTCATTTAAAGTGAGCAGAATCCTCTGCGCCCATCGTCCCGCCTTTAAATATCCCAGGGAACCCGGATTCCGGGTGGTCATCAGTAAAAAAGCAGGGGCGTCGATTCCGTGCCCCTGGCGCAAAAGCGCCTGGCGGGCGACTTCCTTGATTTCCTTTCCAAGGGCCAAGTACCTCAAAAAAGCGAAACGGACTTTCACTGACATTGGTAATCCGATATGGGCCATCGGCATTCCTTCCTGTCCATTGGATTTTGGGGTGATCCATCGAGCTCCTTCTTGGACCATTGCCGTTTTTTGGGCACCCTCGTGGGAGAGATCGTGCAAAAGCAGGGATAATTCATTTCGTTTGGATTCCTCTGTCATGAAATGAATTTTTTCCTGTTCAGAAAAGGCCGGAATAACCCGCAGCCTTTCCAAATGTATATCTCCCACTGATGCCGGCTTATAGGCTCCCGGGTGGGAATGGCGGATCAACAAAGTGGAAAAGAGGGGCTCGGGCATCACCTCCGAAAGGGGGCGCAATTCCAAACGAGCGGCGGGAAAAAGTTTTCTCTCTGATAAGCCTCGGGGAAAAAGCGTTTCATGGACCGAGTATCCCAAGGCGGGCCCAGCTAGGGCCAAGTTCTCAATGCAGGAGCCCAATGCCAGGTACAAATCCCTCTGGGCGGGGTCTAATTCCAAGGGCCTAGCCCTCGCTTCATCCGGATAAATCTCAATCGAGCCCTCCGAGGGGGCAAGAGCGAACTTCCAGGGCTGGCTGTTATAAATAGAAGGCGCCAGAACGGCATATTCCAAGAGCCGCCGTTCGATTTTGTCATAGCTCATCAAATACCCATTCAAAGCGATTTTAAAGGCTGTCAAAAGTCGGGGTTGGGACTTTTTCCCCCGACTGTTACAATAAACCAAGACGAACAAGGAATCCAATGCCCAACGATGACACCCAAATTAAAATGCTGACCCTGGAAGAGGCCAACGCCCTGCTTCCCCAAGTCCGCCTGACATTAAAATTGCTTCGGGAAATGCGATCGGTGATTTTACGCACCCAGGCCCAAATTGAGATCGAGGAAATGACGAATACCGTTTCCGATGGAGAACTTTCCCCCAGGGGTAAAGCCGCCGTTACGAAGCAAATGGAGGCTTTTCACCGCCAAACCCGCCAATTTGAGGAAAAATTGGAACAACTATTTCAATCGGGCGCCCATTTGAAGGACTTGGATACTGGATTGGTGGATTTTTACTACCGCAGGGGTCGAGAGATTGTTTATCTTTGTTGGAAGGAAGGTGAAGCCGAAATAAGTCATTGGCATACCCTACAGGGCGGCTTCCAAACCCGCAAACCCCTCTAATCATTTTAAGCCCCCAGCCGTCAAGGTCTTTTGTGACCCGTGGGTTTAATGTTTTCCGCTAGGCGTTTCTCGAACGACATTTTTCCTGCCTTGTTCCATGAAAGGCCTGGAAAACTTCGGAGAGTCTCCAATGACTGTTTAAGGGTTCGGACTCGCTCCAATTCCAGTTCCAATACCTGATGGAAATTTTTCCATCGCCGGTCGGGTGCGATACGAACAATTAGATTGGCACCGTTTTCCGCTCGTTGGTCTTTCCCGGCTCCCATTTCTTCAACATCGCCTTTACCTTCCGCCAAAGCCTGGCAGATACCGGAAATATCTTCCGCCAGCGTAAAATAACACCCCGGAATGGACTTTTTTTCATTCTCCATTGCCCATAAGATAGGGACCTTATTCGTCCTTTTGGCGAGCCTTTCCATCTTCTGAACAAAGGAGCCTTTCATGTCCAAACCCTTTGACCAAGCCGATACCCTAGCCGTCAACACCATCCGGATGCTGGCCGTAGACGCTACCGCCAAGGCCAATTCGGGGCATCCCGGCATGCCCATGGGCATGGCGGCCGTCGCCCACGTCCTCTGGAGCCGCCACCTGAAACATTCGCCTTCCAACCCTCACTGGACGGACCGGGACCGTTTCGTGCTTTCCGCAGGCCACGGTTCCATGCTCATTTACTCCCTCCTGCACCTGCACGGCTACAACCTTTCCCTGGAAGAACTGAAGAACTTCCGTCAATGGGGCAGCAAAACTCCCGGCCATCCCGAATACGGCCACACGGAGGGCGTCGAAACCACCACCGGCCCCCTAGGCCAGGGCATTGCCACCGCCGTGGGTTTCGCCATGGGCGAAAGGATCATGGCCGCCCGCTTCGGGGACGAACTGGTGAACCATAAAACCTGGGTCATCGCCTCCGACGGCGACCTGCAAGAAGGCGTCTCCCACGAAGCCTCTTCCCTGGCCGGTCACTTGAAGTTGGCCAACCTCAAAGTTATTTACGATGACAACCATATTTCCATTGAGGGCGACACCAACCTGGCCTTCACCGAGGACGTCTTGAAACGCTACGAGGCTTACGGGTGGCATACCATTCGGGTCACCGACGCCAATGACCTGGAAGCCCTGGACAAGGCCATGGCCGAAGCCAGGGCTGAGACCCAAAAACCAACAATCATCGCCGTACGCTCCCACATCGGCTACGGTAGCCCTCTGCAGGACAGCGCCAAGGTGCATGGAAGCGCCATCCCGGCCGACATGATCGTGAAGACCAAGGAATTCTTCAAATGGCCCCAGGAGCCAACCTTCTATATTCCTGAGGAAGCCAAGAAGCGCTGTTTGGAGTCGGTGGAAAAAGGCAAAAAAGTTGAGGCGGACTGGAATGCTAAACGCGACGCCTATGCCAAGTCCAACCCCGACAAGTACAAGCAGTTCCAGCAGTCCTTGTCTAAAGAACTTCCCGCGGACTTGGAAAATAAACTGCCGGTATTTCCGGCGGACGAAAAGGGCCTGGCCACCCGCCAGGCTTCGGGCAAGACCATCAACGTCATCGCGAAGGAAGTACCTTTCTTCTACGGTGGTTCGGCGGACTTGGCCGGTTCCAACGATACCTTGATCGAAGGCGGCGGCGATTACGAGGCGGGCCATTATGCCAACCGGGTCTTCCACTTCGGTATCCGCGAGCACGGCATGGCTGCTTCCCTAAACGGCATGGCCCTTCATGGCGGCGTCATTCCATTCGGTGCCACCTTCCTGATGTTCAACGACTATATGAAACCCGCCTACCGCCTAGCCCACCTGATGGGCGTGCAATCCATCTTTGTTTACACGCACGATTCCATCGGCCAGGGCGAGGACGGCCCTACCCATCAGCCGGTGGAGACCCTGGCGGCTATGCGGGCAACCCCGAACGCCTGCGTGATCCGCCCCGGAGATTCCAACGAGGTGACCTATTCCTGGCTGATGGCCCTGCAGCGTAAAAATGCCCCAACTGCCCTGGTCTTCTCCCGCCAGACCATGCCGACTTTCGATCGAACCAAGTTCGCCCCGGCTTCCGGGACCCTGAAGGGTGCCTATACCCTCTCGGAGGCTAAGAGCGCTAAGCCCCAGGTGATTCTCATTGGCACCGGTTCCGAGTTGCAACTTTGCGTAAAGGCTCAGGAAGCTCTGGAAAAAGAAGGTGTCTCCGCCCGTGTGGTTAGTGCTCCCTCATTGGAACTTTTCGCCGCTCAACCCGCTTCTTACCAGGACGAGATTCTTCCGCCTTCGGTGAAGGCTCGGGTGATCGTGGAAGCGGCAACTTCCTTCGGCTGGCACCGCTGGGCGGGTTCTCATGGCCGGTTCGTCACCCTGGAACGCTTTGGCGCAAGTGCCCCCGGCAATGTAGCCTTGAAAAACCTGGGTTTTACAACCGAAAACGTGGTGAAGGCTGCGAAAGAAAGCATCTCTTCACTTAAGTAACTATCCCCCACACCCCTCTTCTATTAAGGGTGTGATTTCTGAAAATTTTTTGAGGGATAGGTCATGATTACTACTACCCACGCTATTTTGAATACAGCTCTTTTGGGCCGTAAAAAAAACCCGGAACGGAACTGGCCCATCGTATTGGGTTCGATTGTTCCTGATATTCCGATGATTTTATTCGCCCTCTTAACGATTTTTACGGGTGGCCGCTTTCAAGCTCCCGGAAAATCAGCTTTTATAAGCGAATATCATTTCCGCCAACTTTGGGTGGATTGGGGCCATTCCATTCCCTTGGCTATGGCAGGAATGCTCGTCTGTCTTTTCTTGCAAAGCAAAGGGGGGCTTTATTTCTTCACGGCCATGGGGCTGCATGACTTGGAAGACCTTCCTGTTCATTCCGATTCCCCTCACCGGCATTTTTTACCCTTCAGCAACTGGCAGTTTTACAGCCCCATCTCCTATGTAGATCCCAGATACCACGCCGAAATCGTAGCGCCTTTGGAATGGTTGATCGTTTTGATTTGTATTGGAATTCTCTGGCGCAGGAATATTTCTCCCTGGGTCCAGGCTCTTTTACTTTTTATAGGTATTTTTCAGGGATTCTGGGTACTATTTGAATTCGGCAGTGTTCGATGGTAACCAACCTATGAAACCAAGACGAATCATATTATTTATGAGGATGCTAAACCGCCTTTTAGAAGCAAAGGGAGACTAGGCTTAGAATCCAACCCGCAGAGCCACTATTTTGATTTAAGTAACGAGGCTGCCGCTTCGTCCAATGCGAATACCAACCGCCCGTCCTTAGGCCGCAAATATTGAACCGGATAACGGGGCGGATCCGAAGGGCCCTTCAGGACTTCCTTGGCTATCTTGGCTTTTTTCTCCCCTTCCAATAGCACCAACAGGAACCGCGAAGCGTTAAGGACAGGAAATGTGAGGGAAACCCTTTCTTTGCGGACTTTATCCACGAAATAGCCCACCACCCATCTTTCCAGCTCGTTCACCTGGGGCATGCCGGGAAAGAGGCTGGCCGTGTGCCCATCATCACCCATGCCCATGAGGCTCAGGTCAAAGCGTGGCAGACTCGTCCCAAAAAACTTTCCCATCTTGA
Organism: uncultured Pseudomonadota bacterium; assembly: GCA_963843375.1. Taxonomy (GTDB): domain Bacteria; phylum Oederibacteriota; class Muellerivitia; order Muellerivitales; family Muellerivitaceae; genus CAWJKT01. The sequence continues at coordinate 195,876 of CAWJKT010000011.1, read as the reverse complement.
TTTCGTAGGAAGACGCCGCCCTTTCCACCGATTGGCTACCATCGGTCATGGGAAAAATATTGGCCGGGGGGTATGGGTGCTTTGGAAAGAAGGTATTCCTGGGCCATGCGGTAATTGCTTGTCTCATCGGTTAACGGCACATGACGCTCATCTACGAAGAAGAGAAAAGTCTTGTCCCAGGGAATCAGGGATTGGTAGGGTTCCTCAGTCAACTGTTGGAACAATCCCTTGGGGGTCGTGCCGCCGGAAAGAGCCGCTACGAAACGCCCACGCTCGTTGACCGCCTCCCGGGCGAGTTGCATCACCTGGTGGGCCGTCTCCTGGACCAGAGTCTCGGGAGTGGAATAAACGCGGATTTCGGGCTCGAACTTTAATTGTTTGGAGTTTTGCTGGTTTTGAAACTAAGTGCACAACTTTTTTCGTGGAAACTTTCGCGGAGGGGTTTTTGCTGCTTTGGATCCAGAATGAACTGCCTTTTTCTTTACGACCATGACTTCCTCCACCCCCTATGCTTTTTCCTCGAGTGTTAATTTTGGTTTCATCAAAACCGTCCCCGCGAATTGCAGGGTCTTTTTCCAAACCAAGTCTTCTTCCAAATGCTTTAATCCCAGGTTTAATAGTTCATTGGAATGGAGGTGCTCAAAGGAAAGAGTGCGGGAAAATGCGACTTTGTGGTTGACCTCCGAACGGGCAATCACGCAATGGGGATCTTCGTCCCTGACAACGGTAAAAAGACCGGGGGTTTCTTCTCCGGTCTGGATGCCCACGGCGAAAATCCGGTCCCGCTTGATATCCGGGACAGGAACGGCCTTCAGCAACACCTCCGCCTTTCCATGGGGCGTTTCAAAAGCCAGTTGGGGAGTAAACTCGGAAAGCCGGGGGCCTATGTATTTCCACCCCAACCGGGCTGGCAACCAACAGGCCAGGAAAAAGCTCCGGGTGGGCTGGGTGCCCTCTCCGTACTCAATGGTAACCCGGCTGATTTCCTTGAGGTAACTGGACCATTCCCCGTCGAACATTTCCGCGATCAGGGCCCGCCATCTTTGGATGCGAATCCAATTAAGGTCCCCCAAAAGGGTATGGGGATACCGACTGTTCCAAAAGGCCGCAAGTCGGGCGAAAGACTGTATGGGCTTCTTGAACTTGGAGGAATCCAACCATACCCGGTTGGATTCCTGAGCCATTTTTTCAAAATAGAGGTTTTCATAGGGCAAATCACCGGGCCACCAGAATTCCACCGGCAAATCGGGCATGAGCAGGGAGAAGGTGAAGCCATATAAGTTCTCGATGATCTCGGACTGGGCCACCAACTTGATCAGATCGCAGCAGACCCGCTTTTCACGGCCTGCTCCGAATAGGCAATGGCCTGAAACGTAATAACGCAGGGGGGGTTCGGTGGTGTCGGCAGCAGGTCTTACCAGGATATAACGTCCCGGGTGCTTTTCCGCCAGGTCATTGAGAATCTGCTCCACCCGATATCCTTCGGGATGGTCGGAAGCGTAAGCCACCAGGTTAGTGGTATAAACTCGTTGGAGCCCTAATTCATTGTCTTTTTCCTCGGACGAGTCTTTCCAAAGGTCCGCCACGTCTTTTTCAATGGTTTGGGCTGATATTGTCATTCGAGACCCCTCATGAAAACCGGCTTGAAGGCCGACAGTGGACAAAAAAGATTGAGATTTTTAAAACCTCTCGATTCGATCTTGACCAGGGTCTGTTAACTACGTTACAACCTCCGCCACTTGCGCCAGGGTTTTTCCAGCATTTGATCCGCCGCCGCCGGACCCCAGCTTCCCGCCTCGTAATTGGGAAAATCTTCCTCGGGTTCGGTGGTTTCCCAGTGTTTGATAACCGGCATCAGGGCGCCCCAAGCCGCTTCCGTCTCGTCGCCGCGGATAAAAAGTGTGGCGTCCCCCAACATGCAATCCAATAGCAACCTTTCGTAGGCTTCCGAAGTGCCTTCAGCGAAAGTCGTCCCATAGCGGAAATCCATATTGACCGTTCGGGCCTCCATGGTCATGCCGGGCACCTTGGTCTCGAATTTCAGGGTGATGCCTTCATCGGGCTGGATGCGAACGACTAATACGTTAGGGGAAAGGTCGGTCACATTGTTTTTAAATAACAGGTTCGGCGGCTCTTTGAACTGGATAGCGACTTCGGTGGTTCGTTTCGGCAGGCGTTTGCCCGATCGAAGGAGGAAAGGCACCCCGTGCCAGCGCCAAGTATCAAGGAAGATCTTGATGGCGGCATAGGTAGGAGTAATGGACTTGGGGTCAACACCCTCTTCCTGCCGGTAACCCGGGACCCTTTCTCCCGCCAGGTATCCGGGACCATATTGCCCCCGCACCGTCCATTGGGTCAGCGTGTGCTGATCGAAAGGACGGATGGATTTTAGGATTTTCAATTTTTCGTCCCGAATGGCATTGGCTTCATAACTGACTGGGGGCTCCATGGCAATCAGACACATGACCTGGAAGAGGTGATTTTGGAACATATCCCTCAAAATTCCGGAGCTTTCGTAATAACCGGCCCGGCTCCCGACTCCCAAATCCTCTGAGGCGGTGATTTGCACATGGTCAACATGTCGGCGATCCCAAATGGGCTCGAAAATGGAATTGGCGAATCGCATGACCAAAAGATTTTGAACTGTTTCCTTGCCTAGGTAATGGTCGATTCGGTAAATCTGGTGTTCCCGGAAGACTTCCTTCACGTCGAAGGTTCAATTCCTTCGCCGAGTCCAGGTCGTGGCCGAAGGGTTTCTCAATGACGATACGCGAATATCCCTTATCCTCCCGAGCAAGACCCGCCGCCCCCAGATTGGAAATGATGTTCTCAAAAACGTTGGGCGGAGTGGAAAGATAAAAAATGCGGTTACCGGACGTTCCATTATCCCTGTCTTTCTCATCCAATAAGGCGGAAAGGCTTTGATAGGCCTTAAAGTCATCATATCCGCCTGAAATGTAATGGAAGTTCTGGGAAAAGCTGTCCCAAAGGGAATCGGACAACTGTGGTTCGGCTTGCTTCAGGGAATCCTTTAGTTTTTGCTTAAATTCCTCATCGCTCATCTTGGAGCGGGAAATGCCAACCAGGCTGAAAGAAGTGGGCAAAAGATGTTTCTCGTAAAGATCAAAAAGAGCCGGCACCAGCTTACGATGGGTCAGGTCTCCTGAGGCGCCGTAAATGACAAGGCTACAGGGAGCCGGAACACGATCGGAGGACAAGCCTTGACGCAGGGGATTTTCCAAAAGGATGGGTGTCGCCATGGGAAACCTCTCCCGAAAAATTAGATGCTTTGTTTTATGCTTTAGAAAGAGGATTTATTCTAGCTGTTTATTTGAGCAGAGGCTTGTTTTTCTTTCAAGTCCAGCCCAAACTTAAAAGAGGCCGGATTTTATGGTGAAAATGATCGGCTTTTAATATTCGTCGAAAAATTTAGTTTGACCGAGGAAGTCCATGGCCGACGTCAAAAAACGAATTTCCGAAAATGTGGATGGCGAGTTCTTTGTCGATTCCACCTGTATCGATTGCGATACCTGCCGTCAATTGGCTCCCAATATTTTTGAGGATGCCGGAAATACTTCCTTCGTCCAATCCCAACCCCAAACGCCCGAAGAAACCCGGGCCGCGACCCAAGCCCTCCTCGCCTGCCCAACTGGCTCCATCGGAACTTTCATTCCAACCATTCCTCTGAGGTCATGAGTGATTTTCCCTTGCCCGTTGAAGAGGAAGTCTTTTATTGTGGCTTTAATTCCCCCAAATCCTTTGGCGGCAATAGTTACTTCATCCAGCACTCGGAAGGCAACTGGCTCATCGACTCCCCCAAGTTCCTGCCCCATTTGGTTCGTCAGCTTTAAGGACATGGGAGGCATCCGATATATATTCCTAACCCACCAGGATGACGTGGCCGATGGGCCAAATATGCTGAAAAATTTGGGAGCCAGCGGTTCATTCATGAGGAAGACAAGGGCGCTCAACCGGACGCGGAAATCCTTATCCAAGGAATTGGCCTCACCGAGCCGGTGCCTGGTTTCAAACTCATCCCCACCCCCGGTCACACAGCGGGTCATTGTGTTCTGCTCTATCGGGATAAATTTCTTTTTACGGGAGACCATTTGTGGTGGCGGCGCAAACGCAAACAGTTGGACGCCTCTCAAAACGTAGCCTGGTATTCCTGGCGCAAACAAACCGAATCCATGGAAAGATTATTGAGGTTTAATTTTGAATGGGTTCTGCCGGGTCACGGTCAGAGGGTTAAACTCGTCCGAAGTGAAATGCATTTAGAAATGGAGTCTTTGGTGAATCGAATGAAAGCTTCGCTTGAGCCTAGTTGGAAACCTTAACCCGGTATCGAGAAAGTCCCCGCCATTAATTCGATTAATATTTTATCGTCTGGAGCTTGTCCTGCACCTGGGAAAGAAAAGCCTCCGGCAGGGGCCCGTAGGAAAGGTCTCTTTCCTTTTTCTGGCCATCGGTGAAAATCCAATTGAGAAAATCCATCAAGGCCTGGCCTTTCTTATGGTCGTGGTAAACCCCCAGGTAATCCTGGTAAACCAGGAGATAGGAAAAGGCGCAGAGAGGATAAGCTCCCTTCGCCCGGGAATGGGTGAGGTTGACTTGAAAATCCTCCGGCAGATTGGGGAAATCGGACACTGTCGCCTCAAGGGAATCCACCGACGGGGCCACGAAACGACCCGCCGTGTTTTTTAAAGCCACCATCGGAAGGCTCTTTTGACTTGCGAAGGATAGATCAATAGCCGCGATCACTCCGGGCCAGAGTCGCATTTTTTCCAAAACCTTTTCATTCCCCTTTACCTTTTCACCCGCGGGCCAGTGCAGATTCTTGTCTTTTTCCCGTTTAGCCATCCATTGGGGATCCAAGCCCGCCAGATATTCGGGGAAAAGGTCGTGAAGTGAGCTTTCCTCTTCGCGGTGAAGCACTCGAATATCCATGTCCGGCAGGGCGATCCCCGGGTTGAGTTCCCTGATGGCGATGTTGTTCCATTTTTTGATCGTGCCAATGAAAATGTCGGAAAGGACCCCCGGAGTCAGCTTTAATCCTGTCGGCACCCCCGGGAGGTTATAGGTGATGGCCACCGCCTCTAAGGCCGCAGGTAAATGAAGGATGGTGCGCTTCATCGTTTTTTGTCCCTCGAGGTCCGTTAACGGCGTGTCGGTTGAGGCAAAATCCGAACCATGGCCCAAGGCCTTCTTTACTCCTTCACCTGAATCCTTCGCTTCATACTTTATCTTCACGTCCGGGTGATCCCGGGTGAAATCTTCAATCCATTGGGAATATATGGGCGCAGCCAGGCTGGACCCGCTCCCTTTTAAGGAAACAGCCGCCATTGCCGCCGAAGCGGAAAAAAACACCGCAAATAATGGGATAAGCTTTTGAAATTTCATTCGGCCTCTCCTTGGGTTGGGGGTTGTCGTTGACGACCGAGATTGCCACGGACAAAACCGACCGTCAATGAAAATTCCAAGCCGGTTTCTCATAAGAACGGGGGTTATAGGAGGCTATTTTCCTTGAAGACCTTTCTTAATCCCCCCCTTTGCCAAAGAGGACCCTAATCGTATGATGTTTATACGAGTAAGATGGAACCTAATGGACGGAACATGAAAACTTACGACTTTGAAAAACTGAATCAAGAATTCGAGGGAAAAACTGCCGAGGAAATTATCCGTTGGTCGGCGGGTGAGTTTGGGTCTGACTTGGCGATGTCCACCTCTTTCGGCGCCGAGAGCGCCGTATTGCTCCATTTGGCGACCCAAATCAAGCCGGATATTCCAGTTCTCTTCACCAATACCGGATTCCATTTCAAGGAAACCTTGGAACACCGGGACCTTCTGGTCAACAGGCTCAAGTTAAACCTACGGGAATTAAAACCTCAAAATCCTCATGATCGATTCCTGGAGCAATATGGAAAGCTTTATGAACGGGACCCGGACGCCTGTTGCGCCATGAACAAGATTGCCCCCTTTGAGGAGGGACTGAAGGATTATAAGGCCTGGATCACCGGCATCCGCCGTAACCAAGCCGATACCCGAAGATCCTCGAAATTCGTCGAGAACCATCGAGACCAATTGGTCAAGGTAAGCCCTCTTTTAAATTGGACGGCCAAAATGTTGGGAGACTATGCCAAAAAATATGATCTGCCTTATCATCCGCTTTGGGAAAAGGGCTATTTTTCCATCGGCTGTTCTCCGGAAAACTGCACCCGTCCTGTCAAGTTGGGAGAAGACCCCCGTTCGGGGCGTTGGGCGGGTACGGGCAAGATTGAATGTGGAATTCATACTTTCATGGGGGACGAGAAAATTCAAAAGACGGCGCAACCTTAATCGAACGTTAATTTCATTCTTACCACTTTTTCAAAACCCAAGGACATAAGCAACCCCTAAACCATCCTTCCGGGGACCCATGGTCGTTTGAATATTTACAGCGGGGCGCCCGAGCAATTCCAGTGTCAAGAGCGTGGCCGTGTGGGTTCCCACCGCGATCCAAGCCCTTTCGCGCACTGAATTATCCGAGGCTCCCAAAAGTGTCACGACCGGGTACAGAGTCTTCGCGCACCCGGCCAGGTTCACCAAGAAGAGCCCGGCATCGTAATCCTTGGCGGCGAAAAAAAGGGACCATCCCAAAGCGTCCACTCCAGCAGTGGACCACCCGTAAATTTCGGCATGATCCTCGAATGCCTCGGTATAGGCCCATGCGTAGTAATCGCCCAGCACCAGGGGAACCGTTACCACTTCATTAGCCGCCCGGCTGGATCCAAATCCCAAAATCAAAAACAAGAATAGGAAGCCCCTGGCCCAAGCCTTGAAAAGCATTTGGCCCCGGGGGCGGCCGAGAGCCGGCGGCCTTCTCACTCGTCGTTTTCGCTTGTAGGAGTTGGCGTCTGAGTGGAAGAAGGGGTCGAGGTGGGGGTGGAAGTCGGGGTGAATGTCGCCGTGGGGCCAAACCATTGGACGCCTACCGGCAGGTCGACATTGGGGAAAATATAGACCAAAACCGGGTAGCTGGTAATGGTACTTCCACAATCCTCTCCTTCCGTCCATTTGTAAATTTGCGCGGTCACGTTGTAACAATCGGTGATCATTCCATCCCCATAGGGTTTGACCTTCTCGCAGGAAGAATCCACTAAAACATAGTAGACATAGACGGCTTGCTGGGTCCAATCAATGACGGGTTTTAAATTCTGGGTCATGACCTGGTTTTGGTCCAGCTGAACCGTGAGGTCAGTCCAAAGGATGTCGAAATTGGTTTGATCGGTGAGGACAGTTCCGGAACCCGGTTGAAGATTGGGAACAGCGGCGCTGATGGAGGCCTGGATCAAGTGATGCGGCATAACATGGGGCGTACATTGGTCGACGATGCTGCGGTTATATTGATCCACTTTACCCGGCGGCTCCACCTGTACCTTTGTGTCGCTGATGTCCACGCAGCCCGCCTGCCACAAGACCGCGAGCAGAAACAAGCCAAAAACAAGAATGGATTTCCACCTGGGATTGATAAGTTTCTTTTTTTCTTTCATCTTCCAATCCTGCTTGAAATTCATTCCAAAGGCCCCTCTTTTGTCTTTAACCAGGGGAATCCCCTCCCGGGTTTTCTCTACGCACCGGGCGGCCATCCAACACATAAACCTTTCCTTCGGACAAAATCCATTCCACCTCCGTAAACTGCTGCCAACGGGCCGCTAGTTTACGGGTCAGCTTGACCATGTCAAAAAGCTCGAATCCTCTTAAGGGAAATGAGGACGGGAAGTAATTCCAAGGCGTGTCGATGAAACCCTTAAACAGGTTTCGTTGCGGGGTCAGCCTCAAAATTAAGACGTCTCCGGCAGGCAAAGAGGTCACACGAATTTCAACATCCGTCAGTTTAAATCCCTTTGGGGGAAAGGATCGGCAAAGACCAACCGCCGAGACTTTCAGGGCTTTTTGAACGATGAAATGGCGTTTGACCACGGGATTAAAAACCGCGCGGATAATCTGTTCGGTGGAAAGAGGTTTTAAGGCCTGAAGGGTGTTTTTTTTGGAACCCGAGGCGTCCGAAGGTCTCAGCCAAAAGGGCCCCTCACCCAAGTCCTTCAAGGCTTGCCGGACCCCTTCTTCACCCCGGTTACGGGGAACACCCCCGGTGATAAATCCCGGGGAAGTCTGCCCTCCCAAGGGTAAAAGGTCGCTTAAACGACCCGCCAATTTGCCGTAACTGTCGCCATGGCCCTCGGTTAGGTTTAACAGCCAGACCCTTGGCGGATGTAAGGTTCGACGGAATGCTCCTACCAAAATCTCCACTTGGGGAGCCATCCACGCACTGACGGCGGCCAACAGTCCCCCGCTAACCAAGTCCGGAAGATAATGGAATCCTAGAAAAAGGGTGGAAAGCCAAATGCCCACCGTGAGAGGCACCCCCCAAATGAGCGACCTGCGGTCATGGGCCATTTGCCAGAAAAGAAGGTAAGCCGATATGGCCCCATGAAGACTGGGAAAAACATCAAACCGGGCTCCGAGGCTGACAATTAAAAATTCAGCTCCCTTGAAGATCGCCCCCCCTTGGAGCCATGTCCATTCCTGGGGATAGGCGAAACGGGGGCCGACAGCGGGGTAAATCAGGTACCCCATAAAACCGCCGATATAAACCAGGATGAGTCCGAGCATGAACCGTTGATAAAGGGCCCGCCGCAAATAACTGTGAAAAACCAAAAGTCCTAGAAGCCAGGCGAACAAACCCAAATAGCAAACGGAAAAAAAATCAGTCAGGTGGGGCCGCCCCAGGAGGACCTGCTGCCAAAGGGAAGGGCCCCGCCCCATGAGTCTTAAGTCCACTCCATGAAGATCGGCGTCAAAAAGTTGCGGATGGAGTACCGGCACCAGGGGTTTCATGAGACTGTAACAGAGAACTAAACCAAACCAGGGGGCCAACCCCCGGATTAGTCCCCAAAGATCAAAAGGCGGAGGCCTTCGGATGGCCACGAAATACATCCATCCACCCCAAAGGATGGTGGAAAAGAGGGCCTGTTGAAAAGCAGCTTCAGACCCGAGCCTTTCGACGAAGCAGGCTCCCATTGCCAAAAACAAAAACACGAGGATAAGCAATGAGGTCATCAGTTCGGAAGGGGAAAACACCCAAGCGTTTTTTCGGAAGGTGTTGGGGAAAGAGAACCTCAAAAAAACTCCTCTCTTAATTCTAACTAGGGTTCCCCGACGCGGGGGAAATCTTGTAAGAAAACTCCAAAAGATTCCCGTCGGGGTCCGAAACCAGGCAAAAGTAACCTTTCAAGTGCCCGCCATAATTGGCCGGTTCCTTCAGGCAGTTGCCGGCCTTGGCCTTCGTGCTGATCTCTTCCACGGGCTTCATGTCGGTTAAGCGGAATGAAAAATGTTGCAAACTATTGGCCGCGCCCACCGTGGTTTTAAGCTGGGTATCTTCCACGAAGACAAATAGTGGGGCGTATGGATTTTCGCTAAACCTCATCCAGACCCATCTTTTTCCATCTCCATCTTTCTGGTCCAAAACAGCGTCCATTCCCAAGTACTCATTATAGAAACGGATGGATTGATCCGCGTCTTTTACTTTAAAGAGTACATGGTGCCATTCGGGATAATGGGAAACAAACTCAAGCGTCAAGGCTTCAACCCTTCGAAATTATATATTTTTATTCTTAGTTTTGACCGAATGAAAACTTTTAGTCTTCGGTTAAAAAATTCTAATTTTCAAAATTCAACGTTAAAAAGATTGCCTTCAAGATACGATCTTCCAAACCTCATCCACGAACTTGCTTCGGGCTGCCGGCTGGTTTAAACAAGTTTGGATCAAATGCGCCAACGGGGTTTCCACTGCCGATCCGGTCTTTTCCAAAAGCATTTCCAAAGTCCGCACGCCTTCCGGAACCACACCACCCAATTTTTCGATGGCTTTTTCATATTCTATCCCGGAGGCCAGATATTCTCCCAGCTTACGGTTATGGGAATCCGAAGAAAAACCCGTCGTTACCAGGTCCCCCAGACCCGCTAGGCCGTCCAATGTCTTTTCCTGGGCGCCCATCGTCACGGCGATTTCCTTCATTTCTTTGAGGGCCATGATGAGAAAAGCCGACTTGAGATTCGGGCTTCCATGATTCAAGCCATCCAAAAGGCCAAAACCCAGGGCGTAAATATTCTTGAGAACCCCTCCCAACTCTACTCCCGGCAAGTCACCGGAGGTTTCCACCCGGAAATAAGGATTGGCCAGGGCCCCCGCGGCTTTCTGCAGACAGAAGTGGTTGGTTCCGGCGATGACCACGGCCGTGGCTCTTTTTCGGGCAAACTCATTGGCAATGGATGGCCCCGAAACAGCCACGTAATGATCGGGGGTATGCATCGCGGCCTCGGCATAAACTTGGCTCATTCTTTTTTGGGAAGAGATCTCGAGCCCCTTGGAGGTTCCTAGCACGACCGCTTGGGGCATGGAAAAAGGGGAAAATTCCTTCACCACCTGCCGAAAAAAAAGCGAGGGGGTGGCAATCAAGATCATCTGGGCTTCCCGAACCACATGGTTTAAAAGATGGTCCGCTGTCACGCCGGAAGGAAGGAGGATGTCAGGAAGATATCGCGAGTTTTGATGGTTTTTACGGATATCTTCCACGACCTCGGGCATATGGTCCCAACAGGTCACAGTGTGTCCGTTGTCGGCGAGAAGGCAGGCTAAGGCCGTTCCCATATTCCCCGAACCAATGACCGCGGTTTTCATGAACTACTCCCTAATAAATGGTGGAGTTCATTATAAATCAGCCGGGCTTGGAAGCTTTTTTTATCTTTCGCTTCAGCCCAACCGATTTCCCAGGTCGGCCCAGCCCCACGAGTATCTCCTGGGCGACTTTGTCGGGAGATTTCCCTTGGGTTTTGATTGTAAGGTCGGTGTATTTATGGAAAAGCGGAGTTCTTTCTTGATAAAGAGCCGGCAAACTGTTGCCACCCCGGCAAACCACACCCCGATTGGACCAATCTGGGATACGCTTCAACAATGTGGGCAGCGAAACTTCGAGGTAAATCCGAGGTCCCAAACTTTTCAAGTGTTTCATACCCTTGGGGTAATAAACCGCGCTCCCCCCGGGCGAGATTACGCAATGCCAGTTCCGAAGCGCTTGAAGGGTTTCATCCTCCATCTTCATGAATTTTTTCATTCCCAATTCATCTAAAATCTTTTGAAGGGGCTTTTTAAACTTAGCTTCGATCAAATGGTCCACGTCCACGAAATGGTAGCGAAGCTTGGCCGCCAAAATTTTTCCAATGGTACTCTTCCCGCTTCCGAACATGCCGATCAGAATCAGGTTTTCGGGAAATTTTTCGGGACGCTGAACGGGGTTTTTCATAACAAACCTTTCAAATATCCAAAGTGTCAGCATTATACATTCGAATTATCGCTTGGGTAGAATTGGAGCCTTTAACCGGAGGGAAAAAATTTGAAAAAAGTCAAAATAACTTTAATTATTACCAGCCAATGATTTTGTCCGTTCTTTTCAAATCTTACCGGTTCATTCTCATGTCAATGAGTTCGTCGTAAGGAGCGAAAGGCGGCGGGGGACATTTATCCGTCGCCAATTTTCTCGCCAGACAAGCCGCGATGGGGTCGTTCAGACTGGTGTAAACCCCGGAAACCCACCCCGTTCGCTCGATTTTCAAAACGATCAAGAAATCCTCTTTTTGCGGGGTATCAATGGTGCAAAGCCGCCGGAACCCATCCAGGTCTCCCCTGGCCCAGGAGAAAAAAGCTGTTTCATAATCGCCCCCGTCCCGGGAAGAGGCGTTTTTTTTCGCTTCTTGAAGGACATCCTCCGGAATGGAATAGAAACAGGGGGCGGGGCCTGCTGGGGCTATATCCAATTCCGCCTCCGGGATACTTTTGCCCCTGCCGATCTTCTGAAACCCCGCCAAAAGTTCGGGATCGTTGAATTGCAGGGTCTTCCGGTCAAAATGCGAACCCGGGTCCCACAACATCGGACACATCCCCATTTGGTAGATCTTCTCCGCAACCGACAAAATGTAACGGCGAACGCTCTCGGGTTCCTTGGCCTTCAGGGTCGCGCCGTATTCGCCCACGATAATCGGAATGCCCTGGTCGAGAAAACGGGGCTTCAGCATCCCCATTTTCGTGGCCAGTTCGGCATAGTCCTCTTTCGTACCCCAGGTCGGCCGGGCCTTGCCCCAGGACTCGTCATGTTCCAGCCCGGCGAAGGTGTAGGGGGTGTAATAGTGGACGGAAAGGATTAAATGGTTCTGCGGATCCTTCGGCATGAGAAAATCCGAGTCGCAGGTGAGATCAATATCCGTCGCATATCCGGCAATCAGGAGGTGGCGTTTGGCGTTCAGGCCCCCGGATTTCCGCACCAGGTCGACGAAGGCCTGGTTAATGTTGTTCAGAATCCCAAAGGCTTTTTGTTTCTGGACCGGATTGGCGGGCCCATAGTGGTTCCAGACGTCGTTGAAACAGCCCTCCTCATTCAGGGACTCGAAGATCAGCGAGCCGGGCTCATTCTTGAAATAGCCCGCGATCTGCGACCACATCCGGGTATAGCGCTTCATGGATTCGTCATAATGCGTTGGGAATTTGGACCACCAGCCGCCGTCCCAGTGAATGTTGACCACCGCGATCATACCGTCGGCTAGTACCCAATCGACGATCTCTTTGACCCGCGCCAATAATTCGGGATCGAGGGTGTAATTGTCCCCCATCAGGTTCGACCAGGCGACAGGAATCCGGACGGATTTGAACCCGGCTTGCTGGATCGCGTCAATCATCCCTCGAGTGGTCTCCGGATTGCCCCAGGCGGTCTCGAAACTACGGACCTCCGGCCCCTTGATCCAGTCCCCGGCGCAATCCATCGTGTTGCCCAGGTTCCATCCGAGCCCCATGCGACGAACCACCTCCGGCGAGCTGATATTCTCCAAATCAGAGGCATCCGCAATTGGAGTTAGGGTGGCCGTCTGGGCGGGAAGGTTCATGGGAACTAGTGCGATTAAAAACGCCGTGAAACCGAGCCGGAAAACCGAAAGATGATTTCGAAAGGACATGGGTGGACTCCCTTGAGTTTTGAGTAATATAAGTTCACATCAGGGTATAGCCAAGCAAATGAAGACTATTAGTGGATGGAAATAGGCGATTCAATACTTGCCGAATTTCTTCTCCCGGTATCACTTCTGAATCAAGGGACCAGGCTTCCCGCACCGCAGAGTGGAGAAGGAAACATTTAAGAGATTAGTCTGTTTTCAAATTTCCCCACAAACCTTTTCCAGATTACTCTCTTCCGAAAATCGTAATCCTTTCATGAAATTGCCCACCGTTTCGCCTACAATTCAAAGTCGAGGTGGGTTAAGAATGAGCCAAGAAAAATTCGAGAGGCTGGTACACGCTGAACCGTCCCGGCGGGATGTGTGGATCACCATGTCGGGCGTGGGGCTGGCACTGTTCATGGCCTCGTTGGACCAGACCATTGTGGCCACCGCCATGCCCCGAATCGTGCGGGACCTGGGAGGGTTTGAAAGCTACTCCGGGGTGGTAACGGCCTATATGATCGCCTCAACGGCGGTCATGCCCATCATGGGAAAACTCAGCGATATCCACGGCCGGAAATATTTCCTGCTCGGCGGAATCCTATGGTTCACCATGGCCAGCGTACTTTGCGGCCTGGCCCAAACCATGCCGGAACTGATCGCCTGCCGGGCCCTGCAGGGTCTGGGGGCCGGCACCATGACCTGCGCGGCATCTACGACCATCGCGGACCTTTTTCCGCCCGCCCAGCGAGGCCGGGTGATCGGGATACTGGTTCCCATTTCCGCGGTGTCGAGCGTGATGGGCCCCCTGTTGGGAGGCTTTTTAACCGATGGGCCGGGATGGCGCTATGTTTTTTACGTCAACCTGCCGATCGGCATTTTAGGCTGCGCTTTGTTGGCCCGTTTTGCCCCCCACATTCGGCACACCAAGCCGGGAGATTTTCGCCTGGATTACGCCGGGGTAGCGGCCCTAGTGGCGTCGGTGGTGCCGCTATTGATGGCGCTCAACGGAATTGATAAAGACCATCCCTGGTTTTCCCCCAAGGTGCTAGGCCTGGGAGCCGTGGGCCTGTTTTTCGGGCTCGTCTTCCTATGGATTGAGAACAAAGCCACCCACCCCATTTTGCCCCTGGAATTGTTTAAGAATTCCATCGTTTCGATTTCACTGCTGTCGGCAGCCATGGTTTCGGCATCGATGTTCGGCGTCACCTTTTTCCTTCCCCTTTTCGTTCAGCAGGTCTTGGGCGCCAATGCCAAAACCAGTGGCGCCATCCTTTTGCCTTTCACAATAACCTTTATGGCCATGGTGGCGGTCACGGGCCATTTGATCACCCGCACCGGGCGGTACCGTAGATTCGCCATCCTGGGACCCGCTATTGCGCTCATTGGAGGGATTCTTTTGGCCCGGCTGGGCCCCTCGACCACCCATCCGGCGTTGATCGCGGCCATCGTCTTCATCGGTGCGGGGCTGGCCCTTTGCATGCCGGTCTACAATCTGGCCACGCAGAACGCCGTCCACATGGGTCTTTTAGGATCGGCCACCTCCATGGTCAATTTCATGAGGGCCATCGGGTCTTCCCTTGGAATGGCGGTTTTCGGCAGCATCCTGACCGCCCGAAGCCAAAGCGCCGGGATTGCCTCAGCCCTGGCAGATATTTTTGGACTCATCCCTTTGATCCTGGTTTTGACACTGGTGCTTTCCTTTTACATGAAAGAACTGCCCTTGAGAAAAACTACCGCTGCCCATAAAGCCGTTCCGGAAGAACTGGAGTAGAAAAAGTTTGGCGACCGGTTTTGGATTCCCCTAGCGGTGGGTTTGGAAAAATTCGAGACCTGGTTTTTTTTCAAAGCGTATAAGCCAGGGAAACCCCGGTTCGGCCGGGGTACAGGTCTAGTGGGCCTTCCCAAGCTCCAATAAGCCATTGGGCCTGGAAACCCAGTTCCCAGGAAGACTCAAAATCCCAATTCACTTTCGGCCAGAAAATGAACGGGCCTCCTTCCAAGGGGGCCACGAAGGCCGGCGCGGCCTTCCATTGATCCAAAAACTTGCCTTCCGCCGTCATAAAAACATAACTCGTGGGGATGACTTGTTTCGAATAGTTCCCGAGGATTTCCCCCGTCTCATCTCTTAAAAACTCGGCCGTATACTTCACGCCATCGTGGGAGGTGGAAACCCCTAAATTCCAATTAGTGGCCGCATGGTCATCGGAATAAATCCAATGCTCGCCTTCCAACCTGACCTGGAAGGTCGGAAATGTTCCAACCATTTCCAAACCGAAACCGTCACGGCCCGTCATCCAGGCCAGGCTGGGGGTTACGGTTATTCCAATGCCTTTGTCCACGAGCCTTAAAACTCCATTGGCCGTCCCACCTTGAAGAAACCGCACCGCTCCCTCCAGGCTCAGGTCGTCGAACATAAAACAGGAAGCATCCATCCCCTCACTCCCCAGGGATTCCGCTGGCCGCCATTGCAGGGGCGAAAGGGGATTGAAGTAATCCGTAGGCCGGTAAAAGTAGGAGTAGCCCCAATCGGGTTTAAAGAGACCCGCCGTCACATCTAACCGCCCGGTGGCTAGGTGAAGGAAAGCCCGGTTAATGCGGAGGGAATAAATGTCTTCACCACCGAAGGAGGAGAAGTTGTTCGTTTCCAGTTTCAAGACATTGTTGGCCGGGTAAATAGGCCAAGTAGGGGCCATAGGCAATCCCGCCGACTGCCAATTCGCTTCTCCCTCCAGGCCCAGGGAAAGTTCAGGCAAAAGGTCCTGAGCGCTTTCCAAGGATAGATTCGAGTATTGGTAGGTTGCCAGATCGCTTCCGGGGGACTGGAAACCACCCGCCTCGGCGCTAATCTTCCCCGAGAAGACTTCATTTTCCGTTTCCGAAGCCCTCAAGGGTTGAAAAACCGGGTAAAGGAATCCCGCTAGAATCAATAATTTATAAACTCTGTTCAAGAGGAAGCTTCTCCCAGAAGTTTCTCGCGCAAGGATTCCAGCGCTTCGCCCGCTCCCGATCGAACGGAAAGGGTTACGAGGCTGGAAAGAGGTGTTTCTTCGGGATTGATCTCGATCACCAACTTTTTTCGGTGAAGCGGCTCTTCGGGCAGGGCGGCAGCGGGATAAACCAGGGCCGAGGTCCCAATGACGAAAAAAGCGTCGCATTCCCTAGAGGCTTCCTCGGCCTGGGCCCAAGGCTCCACGGGAATCCCTCCCCGAACCAAACCACTCCGGGGCGTAACAGGGCTCCGCATTGAGGGCACTTAGGAGGAAGATTCACCAGTTCATGCCGGTCTTCCCATTCACCGCATCCCCTCGTGCATCGGACCATCCACAAACTTCCATGAAGCTCAATGGGCCTCCGGCTCCCCGCCTTGTGGTGAAGCCGGTCCACGTTTTGGGTAATGAGCGTCACCTCAGGAAAAAATTCTTCCATCCAGGCCAAAACCTCGTGCCCCCGGTTGGGTTCGGCCTCCGCCGCTTGGCGCCGCCGGACCTCATACCATTCCCACACGTATTTGGGGTCCTTGGAAAAAGCTTCCGCAGAAGCTAACTTCATGGGATCAATTTTCTCCCATTGGCCGCCCACGCCCCGAAAAGTGGATATGCCCGATTCTGTCGAAATGCCCGCGCCCGTCAGAACGCAAATCTTTCGGCAGTCTTTCAATCGTTTAGGTAAATCTTCAGGCCAGGGATTCATGGTTTAGATAAAGGGTTAGGGGAAGGCCGGGTGGCTTCGTTCAAAAGAATCTGCAAGGTCGGATAGGCCGCATCCGGCTTGTTGGCCAAGGTTCCCACCAAAGATTTCAAATCCGGCTGGAAAAACTGGGCCAGTTCCAAGCATTTCAAAGCGCCCTGGGGCGGAAAACTCGCTCCTATTTCGTGCCCCTTTTCATTGTTCTGGGCCCGCTGAAGGTCAAACTTCACGGTGGTATGAACATATTCGGCATGGGTTTTCTCTCCCTTGGCAAAGGGTATGACGAAAGCCACGCATTGGCTGACCGAAGCTCCCCGGCTCGTCTTCCAGTCATATAGATCCATGTTCATCGCCCTTTGGTAGAGGATGGCCGTTCGGATAAAGGGTTCCAAATCGTAAACCTGGTAATGAAGGGCGTCCCGTTCCAGGAAGTCCAGGGTGGTTCCATCAGGATTCAAATTTTTCTCCATCAAGCTTTGAATGGTTTCCAAGGTTTGTTTTTCCAGGTCCGAGTCATTCAAAACGAACGCTGCCAGGGCGATGATCTTGAGACGGTGGGTTTTATGGTTGTTCCAATAGGTGCCTTTCCGAGGATTGTCGGAGGTGATGAGAGTTTGGGCGACGGACCGGACCCAATCATCAACCTCTTTACGGTAGCCCGGTTCCATTTTCGCCCGAATTAGGTCATAGGTTTCCAATAGGGCTTCCAGGTTGGTGGCGTCGATGGCGTTTTCCGGGGGTTGGCAGGTCTTGGTCCAGGAGAGGACATAGGCTCCGGCTTTGAGGCGGAAATCCTCCCGTCCGGTTAAGGTATAGGCAAGGCCCAGAGCCCGCATCCGGGGCATATCCTTCAAGGCTTCCTGGGTCTTTTCCTTTTCATCGCTTCCCTTCAACTGACCGGCGGTTTGAATTTGGTCGATCGGGTTGGGGGCGAGCCCCAGTGCTTCTTGGGCTTGGTTCTCAATGGATTGAACCCAAGGCGCGGCTTCAAGGGAAGTCCTGTCAAGGTTTCGCAAGCGCAAGATTTCCTCGTCCGTGAGGAAAGCGGGTCCGGCGCAAAGCGCCCCCGTCAATGACAGGAATACGACCGCCATAAAACTTTTGGTCATTTTTTCTTTCATGGATTTCCCCTTCTCCTACTGTTTCTTGAAATACTCGGCCTTGTCCGGAATGGCCTTGAAAAAGGCCGGGTAACCGCCTTTTTCATCCTGGTCGTTCCAGGCCAAAACCTTTCCGGTTTCCGTATTCAAGACATAAACGACATTCAGAGCCGCCGAACCCTCACCCAAAAAATGCACAGCCGCCAGTAAAAGACGCTTCCCGCTTTTACGGAAGAGGGCCAAGGACATTTCCTCAAAGGACCCGGGCGCGAAGGGAAGGTGCGTTTTCCAATTGAGCTGCCTCTTCGGCCCGAAAGAAAGTATGTCCCCTTGCCCCGCGTCCGCCACGTAAGTATTCGCCCAGGGGTCCCGCACGGCGTCCCGTGCATCCAGCAACCCCTCGGTCTTACCCAGGGTCATGACAACCTTATCCTCCTGGAAAAAAATTTCCTCCACGGTCGAATCATGAAGAGTCACCAGGAAATTCCCGCTGTCGGTGCAAAGGTGCACCCGCCGGGGCGGGGCTGGTAGTTTGTATTCCCAGCGTATTTTGGGATCATTTGACTTGGCGTCCGCCAAAAAAAGCCGCTGATTAAGGGAATCAGCCGCCAGGATCAGGGCGGGTTTATCCTTTTCGTCCCAATCGGCCACGACGGCGCTTTCCACCATAACGCCCTCCAAGCCGGTCCAATCCCAAAGGGTTTTGCACCCTTTCCAAATCTTTTGGATCAGCGCGACTTGCTGCGAAGCCCCCGTCACCAGGTAAGTGCCGGCCTCCGGTTGGGGCTGGACGTCTTTGAGGGGGCCATCAAATGGACAATCCCAATTCATTTTGCCACGGCGGATGTGGAACAGGTTGTTATGCTTTTTACCGCAGAGGATAAGGTCGGGAATGAGGGTTTTGACGGCGGACTCTTTGGTCTGGGCCGCCAGGGGTTGAAAAAAAACCAAAACCCAAAAAAAGCCGATTAAAAACCGGATCCGGATTCTCATGTGCACCAGAAACGGATAAGCTCGAAGCTCCGGTTGGCCTCCCGGATGCGGGAACAGAGGGTCGAAACCAGGATATCCTGAATGCGCAGAGCGGTACGGGGATGTTCCCTTTCCAGTTTCTCGTATTCTTCCTGGGACATGTAATAAAGGATGGCGTTTTCTTCCACGATGGCATCCGCCGAACGAGGCGTCCCGTCCACCAAGGCCATTTCTCCGAAGAGGTTTCCAGCGGTCAAAACCGCCAGGAGCATTTCCTGCGACATCTTTTTCCCTTCCGGGACGACCTGCTTGCTGATTTTTACCTTGCCCGCCCGGATGAAATAAAAACCGTCACCCGGTTCCTTTTCCCGGAAAACCACATCGCCCCCGCTCGAGTGGACTTCCTTGAGCCGGTCGGCAAGGATATTCCAATCTTCCTCCCGGAAACCCCGGTAAGGGGCGGCATTCTTAAAAACCGAAAGATCAACGGCCATCAGATTTTTCCTTTAAGGTCATTAATAAATTGTCTCGCGGTGCGGCCGGAGCGGACGTTGTTGGACTTTTCCCATTGGATCGCCCGGGCATGGAGTTCCTGGGATTTCATTTTGATGCCTTCCATTTTTGCCCAGCTATCAACCATTTTAAAGTAGGTTTCCTGGTCGGGGGTGTAAAAGGAGATGACCAAGCCGAAACGGTCGGCTAGAGAAAGTTTTTCCTCCACGGTATCCGCTCCGTGGATTTCGCCCCCTTTCTGGACCCCGCCCAAACGGTCGTCGAAAAACTCCCGGATCAGGTGTCGGCGGTTGGATGTTGCAATCACGATGACGTTTCCGGGGGTAGCTTCCAAGGTTCCTTCCAACAGGGCTTTCAACCCTTTATAGGAAGTCTCGTTATCCTCGAAGGAAAGATCGTCTACGAAAAGGATGAACTTTTCCCGGCGGCCCCTCAAGTGGGGAAAGATGTCGTGCAATTCCTTAAGTTCCTGGGGTGCCACCTCCACCAGCCGTAAACCCTTCTGATGATATTGGTTTAGGAGAGCTTTGACGGTGGAGGACTTTCCCGTTCCCCTTTCGCCGTAGAGGAGGACATTATTGGCGGGCTTGCCCGCTACGAAGGCTTCGATATTCTCCAGAAGGGGCCCGCGTTGTTCGTCATACCCCACGAGGTCTTCCAAGCGGATAGGATCCACGGCCTCAATGCCCACCAGCCCCTTCTTTCTCTCGCCCCGATCCTCCCAGCGGAAGGCCCGATAACGCCCGAATAGACCCCAGCCGTTTTGGAAAAAATGCCCCGCAACTTCATCCAGGAGGGGGTTTCCCTTGGAACTGAAAAGAATTTTTCGCTTTATGGCTTCCTGGGCTTCCAGAGAGGGAGACGACGATTGGTTTTCGGCTAATCCGCGGGTGCTTTCTAATGAGGGAGTGGCCTTCTTGCCCAGCAATCCGGACAAGTTCAGGAACTCGGCCTCCCAATCGGTTTTTAAAATCTTCTGGATCACCTCCAGTTCCAACAAATAGGCGTCGCTTAAGGAAGGGCCTATTTGCGAGAGACGGGTCAGTTCGGCTTTGCGGTGGAAGGAATTGTCATTTTCCAAAAGCCTTTCCAAGAAATGGTCCTGCAGGATATTCCCCACCCGGGAATGACGGATGAACTCTTGCCTTTCCACCAGGGCTTTCCACAATTTGCCGTAACGACGGGGACCCTTTAGTTTTTCCCGATCCTCTTTGGCCAGCCATTTCAGGAGCCTCCTGAATTCCAGGCCCGCTTCATCCATGAATACATCCACCAGTAATATCAGGGAATCCAGTCCTTCCAGGGCCTTGCGGGCGGCCCGGGAAGGTTTGAGGCTGAGGTTCTTTTTTTCTTTTTCTGATTTTGTCTTTGGGCTAGGCGCCATTTTTTTCTCCAATGGGAGGGCCATTTTACGCCTTTTTGAACAAGGCGCATCTTTTTTTCCCTCTACTCGAGGCCTACTATATAGAAGGGTAAATCATGCCGAAAACGCCGACTCTGGAACAATTGCTGGCGGATCGCACCACGGAAGGATTGCTTTATGAAAAGCTTTCCGAAAACCGGGTGCAATGTTATGCCTGCTCCCATCGATGCCGCATTCCGGAAGGGAAAAAGGGCATCTGCAAAGTCCGTTATAATGAGAATGGACGTCTGAAGGTTCCCCGTAATTACGTGGGCGCCCTGCAGGTGGATCCCATCGAGAAGAAGCCTTTTTTCCACGCCCTTCCCGGCACCCGGGCCTTTTCCTTCGGCATGTTGGGTTGCGATTATCATTGCGATTACTGCCAGAACTGGATTACCAGCCAAGCTTTACGAGACCCGGCTTCCGAACAAAATGGAGCCCGGCCTCAAGACCTGACCGCCCAGGAACTGGCGGCAGCCGCCCTGAAACACCATTGCCAAACCATCACCTCCACTTACAACGAGCCTTTGATTACCAGCGAGTGGGCCGTGGAGGTTTTCAAGCAGGCCCGGACCCTAGGGCTTTTAACCTCCTATGTTTCCAACGGCAACGCCACGAAAGAAGTGTTGGAGTTCTTACGCCCCTGGGTGGATCTCTATAAGGTGGATTTAAAATGCTTCAACGACAAAACCTACCGCCGCAATATCGGGGGAACCTTGAAACCGGTTTTGGAATCCATTGAGCGGTTGAAAGCCATGGGTTTCTGGCTGGAAGTAGTGACTCTGGTGGTTCCAGGGTTGAACGACAGCGAAAAGGAACTACAGGCCATGGCGGAATTCCTGGCTTCCATCTCCAGGGATATCCCCTGGCATGTCACGGCGTTCCATCCGGACTATAAGATGGAAGACCTGGATTGGACCGACCCGGATAAATTGAACGTGAGCTACCAGATCGGCAAGGCCGCCGGGCTCGCATTATGTTTACTCGGGCAACCGCCCCGGAGAGGTCGGCACCACCGAAAACACCTACTGCCCTTCCTGCGGGGAACTTTTAATCGAGCGTTACGGCTTTCAAGTCCTGCGAAACCTGCTGGGGACGGAAGGAATATGCCTCAAGTGCTCCACTCCTATCCCTGGCGTGTGGAAGATCCCAAACCGAGACCCCAACCTTGTCCAGCCCGCGGAGATCATTATCAAACCCGAATGGCTTTCACGGGTGAGTTGAAACGGGTGACCTTGTCCCTTTTTATCTTTTCAACGGCTGGGCAAAGAAAAAATTTCTCCAAATCGGGTCGAGAACCATTGATCTAACCGGCTATGAAAGGCCCAGCCGACCGCCAGAGCTATCCAGGCGAACAACGAATAAAAGAAGCTGTAAATGATGATCGGGGGATAGTAGGACATTTTAACCCGATGACTGCCGGCGTTTAAAAGGGGGACCGCCCGGAACGTTCCATCCGCCAGATAAATGGGTCCCTCCTTCCCGTCCACCCACGACTTCCAGCCAGGATAATAGGCATCGGAAAGAAAAAGAAAACAAGGCCGGTTGTTCGTGCATTCGATTTCCAGGTCGTTATAATCGTAACGGGTAATTTTGGCTTCCCCCACCCAACCCTTCGGCCCCTCGGGTTTTTCAGATGGATCCTGGGTCAAAACCACTTCCTGGCGGGGATCCACCTTCCCATCCCGGATTTCGGAAATGGCTTGGCTATAATCCGGATCAACGCTGTAACCGCCCACCATGAAAGCGCGGGGATAAACCTGGGTATTCTCCCAAACCGAGCCAGGGACGATTCCTGGAACCCTTTGCCAACGGGGAGTGGGTTGGGAACCATCCGGTCGATAAGAGTATTTGAGGTTGATCAAATCCACCAACGGCGAATCCGGGTGGCCATATTCCTCGTCAATGTAATCTTGGGTAGTCTGAATGAAAAAGGAGGTGCAGCCGGTGTAAACCGAACTGATGTTTTGAAGGAGCTGATATTCGCAGTAGGTGCTTCCAGGCTGGACCCTCGGATAGGTGGGGTCCTCCTTTATCTTTTGAAGGAGATCCGCCGGAAATAAATCGGTAAAAAAAGCGGAGGAGCCGCCGTAACCGGCGGCATGTGGCGCATCGAACCGGTAAAGGTCGACGGCCGTACCCAAGAGCAGGAAGGCCGGGACCCAAAACACCAGGAAGGCCCGGGAAAGACCGGGCAGGCCCGGCTTCTGCCGCCAGTACCGGGTCCAAGCGTCCAAAGCCAAACCGGCCAAACAAGCCAAGGCAAAAGCCGTCAATACCATGATGCGGCTCACTTCCCGGTTGTGAGATAATCCGGGAAGGATTTTTGAAAAGAACATATAAACATAATGGGTGAAGGGGGTGCTGTCGGCCATGGCCAAGAGCATGCTTAAAACGGCCACTAGGCCAAACCACCGAACCATGGGCCTTTTCAACAATCCCCAAAACCCGAAGAAGGCCAGGATTATCGGGATGACCCCGATATAAATGATGACCTCCGCGTATCCGCCCGTTCCATGATAATCATGTTCCGGGATTCCCATTGAAAAAGGACTGATCAGGAAACGAAAGTTCTCGGGAACAAAACAATCGCGCATGATTTCTTTCATATTCCAGGACCAGCGGTTGCTTAATTGAGCCATTTGGAAAGTCGGCGCCAATTGGCAGAGTCCCAGTGAAAAACTCATCGCGATGAATAGGACTTCCGTCTTCAAAAGCCCCTTCCAGTTAATCCCTCCCGAAATCCAGGTCCAAACCAGAAAAAAACCCGTTATCATCAGGGTATAAAATACATATTGGGGCATCGCGTCCAGACTCAAGCAGCCGAAAGCCGCGGAGGAAAGCAGGAGGGCGGAAAACTGGCGCAAGTCCAAAAATCGCTTGAGTCCATAGAGGACTAATGGAAGCCAAGCCGCCCCATTCACCGAGTTATGCCCACCGAACAAAAAATGGCCCATGAAAAATCCAGAAAAGGCGAATGCCAACCCTCCCAGGCAGGCCGCCGTCCAGCCGGTTCCAAGGCCACGGATAAAAAGGTAGGTACCAAAGGCCGCAATTAGAAAATGGAAGAAATAGCTCCAAGTGAAACCGTAACTCGTGGGCAAAAAGAAAAACAAAAAATTAAAAGGGGCGAAAACCTGGGGATTGCAATTGGCCAAAAAAGGCTGGCCCAGGCTGCTATAGGGGTTCCATAACATCGGATAACCCCTTTTGAGACTTTCAATCCAGACATACCGGTAAGGCCAAATGAATTCCATATCCCCATTGCCGGGTATCCAGTCGCGGTGGGTTAAAAAGGGCCAAAGGAAAAGGGCGGTGAATAGCGCGAACAATCCGCAAGCATAAATGGAATTTATTTCAAAAATGCGCCCATAGCCTGCGTCCAGCCCTGTCTTTTTAAGCGGGACGTCGGTTGGAACGGAGTCCCGGGAAATAGCCTTGGGGGACGGCCTGGGGTTTTTTCTGCCTTTTTTTGGCAGGGGTCTCTTTTTCAAAAATAATTCCTTCCGCATCCAAGTTTAACTTGGATCGGTTAAAAATATCGAATAAAAATAACCCCGTGTGGATCCACAGCCTTTTCCAAAGCCGGAAAAGAGGTTTCTAGATTTCTTCTTTTAATGGAAAATCAGCGTAAGTAAGGCAAAATAAAGCCCATTTCAAATTTTTTTGAATTCCGTCTATCGCCGTTCATGCTGAACTGGATCGCGCAACAACCTTTTTTTGATTTTTGTTAGGGGGCATAATGTGCCTCCTGGCGACCCCCCTATCTTACGAAATGAGGAAAAACCATGTTCTGGTTCCTTCCGGTACAAGAGGGTAACCCTCCTCGCAAGTTTCCCTTGGCGAACGTGGCCTTGATCACCCTTAATTTTTACATTTTTTTCAAGACCTTTTTCCGCCAGTCCTTCGATCGCATTGTCTGGCATTACGGCTTCACCCCCGCCCATCCACATATCCAAAACGTGATTTCATCCATGTTCCTACACGCGGGTATCGCCCATCTCCTAGGCAACATGTACTTTCTTTACGTCTTCGGGGATAACGTGGAGGAGCGGCTGGGCAGGATGAACTACCTCATCGCATACCTGCTCTCAGGGTTTGGCGCATGCTTCCTGCAATACACGGTGAACCCCCATTCGTCTTTGCCGCTTGTCGGCGCTTCCGGGGCCATCTCCGGCATTTGTGCCCTCTATATGGTGATGTTCCCCTGGCAAAAAATGAGGCTGCAATTTTTCTTCATCGTCTTTCCGATCTTTGCGATCCCTGCCCGGGCCTTTCTCGTGGTGGGTATCTGGTTTCTCGAGCAATACTTTATGGCC
Organism: uncultured Pseudomonadota bacterium; assembly: GCA_963843375.1. GTDB lineage: Bacteria > Oederibacteriota > Muellerivitia > Muellerivitales > Muellerivitaceae > CAWJKT01. Next base: position 170,857 of record CAWJKT010000011.1, on the reverse strand, counting down.
ATTAATTCCAATCCCATGATGGGGGGCGTGGCCTTTTGGGCCCATGTGGGCGGTTTCCTGACGGGGATTGTCCTCTTCGCTTTCATGGACCCCGGAAATAGCAAGACCGCCTAAAAATCAAACAGGTTGAACCAGGCGGTTCAAACGTATTTAGTTAGACTCAAGCTCCCTCGGAAAACAAAAGCTTTAATTTATCGGGTGATACGGGCGGGACTCGGGCCACTTTCAGGTTCTCTTCCACATGGTTTTTCTTTTTCATGCCTACCAAAGCTGATGTTACCCCTGGCGAGGAGCGAACAAACTGGATAGCTCTCTGGGCGTCGGTCTCCAAACCCGTAAAAGTCTTGGCGACCACTGGAGGAAGGTTGCGGGACAAACGGGCTTGGAGGATCGATGCGCTGGTGAAAACCGCGACGTCGTTGGCATGGGCGGCTTGAAGCAGCGAAACCGTTTGCGACCCCAAAACCTGGTTGTCCACCCCGATGGCCTCGGCCATTCCCAGGTTATAAGGAAGTTGGAGGGCTTTGAAATGGTGGGAACCCTTTCCCGCCTTTTCCGCCGTTTTCAAAACATCCTGAAGCGAAAGATACTCCGGGCTGTCGGAGGAAACCCGATAGCCGTTCCAAGTGGCGGTGCCGTAAGCCTTGATCTTTCCTTCATGTGCCAATTTTTCCAACTCCTCAAAAGCCAATCCCAAGCGGTAATAGAAATCCTCTTTGGAGGTTTCGTCCAACTGCGTTTCGGGATTATGGAGGTAATAAAGGTCAATGCAATCCACACCGAGGTTTTGGAGGGACTTTCCGACTTGGTTGCGCAGATAAGCCGGGGTCATGCAATGGCAACCCGCCACCAAGTCTTCCGGCTTGCAGATTTTGGTTTTGACGTAAGTATCCTGAAAATAGTGGGGCATGCTGACGGGTGGTTCCCCGTCAAAGGGAATGAAACCGCCCTTGGTACAGAGCACGATCTCTTCCCTTTTGATTTTCCCTTCTTTGATTAAATCCCTCAGAGCCTTCCCGATGTTGCGCTCGCTTCGCATACAGCGGTAATTGATAGCCGAATCAATCAGGTTGATTCCCGAAGCGAGGGCAACCTTGATCGCTTCTATATACAATTGGTCGTCCGTTTCATTCTGGTTTCCCAGGTAGGTGCCCAGTCCCAGGGAGGAAACGACCAACCCCATGAAATCCCGGTAATGCCCGGTTTTGACAAAATCAGGAAAGCGGGTGGCGTACTCTTTTGTTCCTTCGGGGGTAGCGGAAAATTCGGACAAGGTTTTTTCCTTTCAAATAGAACTGAGATCGTCCCACCTGTAAGACACCAAAGTCAATCGGGTTCCGGCAACCACCAAATTTTTCCGCCCGGTTTCCAACTTCCCATTCAGTGATTCGTAAAATTTTCGGTAAGGACTGGGCTCCAGGACCCATACGACCATGGAATGTCATGCCTGACCTAAGCAGGCTTTCAACCGAGGCCTCAAAAAGTTTCCGACCCGCGCCCTGCTGCTGGAATTCCTTCAGAAGATAAATGGCGTAAAGTTCACCCAGCCCGCTTTGGGGGTTACTCCGTTCCTTACCTCCGTCCGCGAATCCCACCAGGCGGCCACCGGGGGCCTGGGCCACGTAAAAGAAATAGGAAAACTCGTTGGGTTGGAGGCTGTCCCTGAAGATTTGAGCTGCCGCCCCAGCCGTCATGCCTTTGACAAAAGCATCGGGGGTAATGCCCTGGTAGGTCGTCCGCCAGGCCTCGGCATAGGCATGGGAGACTTCCTCAATGTCGGCTTGGGTTCCCGGCCTAATCCGCATAAAACCTCAAGACTTGGATTTTTTTTACTTCTTGGCTTTGAAACCTTCCCCATCATCCACGATGATTCCTTTTTCCATCCACTCATAGCCGCCTTCCATGGCCTTCACCGCAGCCTTGGAATCCTTCACGTCAGTGTTGCAGCAGACGCCCCGGAAATATTGCCCGATGCGCAAGCGTGCCTGGCGGCAGAAGAGATCGGCTAACTCGCGGGGGCCGTTTTCGCTCGGATTTTGTTTTTCCAGTTCCATAACCTTGGCGCAAGAAGCGGCCATGGCGAAAAGCTCAGTCCCGACCTCCACCAGCCGACCCAGGATCATCTGGCGCCTTTCCAGCTTAGGGCCGAACTTGATCATCTGATGGAAAAGGGTGCGGGCTAGTTTGCGAGACCGGCATTCCACGAACCGCATATGTTTTCCCAGCGATCCATGTCCGGCAAAGCGAGGCCAAAGGCCCGTGGGAAGCCAAAGCCGGAGGTACCAGAAAGGATAAAAGGCGGCGCATTTCAGGAGGGCGTTCATCTTCCGGCCCATCGGAGCTTTGGGATTCAAGAGATCCCCCGCAAGACTCATGTGTTTGTCCAAGGCCTCCCTGGCGATAAAGAGATGTTGGATTTCGCTGGTACCCTCAATGATGCGATTGATGCGGGAATCGCGCATCATTCGTTCCACCGCGTAACCCTTTTCCCCCCGAGTTCTCAAGGATTGGGCGGTTTCGTATCCCCGCCCGCCACGGAGTTGCATCAGGTCGTCCACGATTTTCCAAGAAGCCTCGCTGCAGAAAAGCTTGGCCATCGCCGCTTCCAGACGGATATCCGCCCCGCCCCGGTCGACCAGCGCCGAGGTATAGTAGGTCATTGCCTCTTGCGCGAAGGTGGAAGCCGCCATATAGGCGATTTTCACCGCGCCGGGTTCATGCTTGCCGATGGGCTGACCCCATTGCACACGTTCCTTGCCCCAGTTGCGGGCAATCTGCAAAGCTTGCTTGCTCATGCCGGCGGAGGCGGCGGGGAGGGTGAGCCTTCCGGTATTCAAAGTGATCAAGGCCAGTTTCAACCCCAGACCCTCGCCCCAAAGGATATTCTCGGTTGGGACTTTCACGTTGTTGAATTTAATCACGCCATTCTGAATAGCTCGGATACCCATAAAGTCGCAACGGCTCACGTATTCGATTCCCGGCGTCCCTTTTTCGACGATAAAAGCCGTGATCTGCTTTTTTTCTTTCCCGTTCACTATCTTAGAGGGGGTTCGAGCCATGACCGCCATGACATCAGCTACCAGACCATTGGTGCACCAAAGTTTATTGCCGTTGATGGTCCATGTTTTTCCGTCGGGGGAAGGTTCGGCCACCGTCGTCATTTGGGCGGGGTCGGACCCGACGCCGGGCTCGGTCAGGGCGAAGGCGGAAATGGCTCCTTTGGCAAACATTGGGAAGTATTTTTTCTTTTGGGCGTCACTGCCGAAAAGCTTCAAGGGCTGGGGAACGCCGATGGATTGGTGGGCGGAAAGCCATACGGCCGTCGAACCGCAATAAGAAGCCACCAGAGCCACCGCCCGATTGTAGTTGATCTGCGAAAGTCCCAAACCTCCGTAATCTTTGGGGATTTTCATGCCCCAACAGCCTAACTTGGCAAGTCCTTCGATTACTTTTTTAGGAAGGTCACCGGTGCGGTCCACTTCATCCGGATCCAAATTATCTTTAAGAAAATTCTCCAAACGGACCATAAATTCGTCGCCGATGGTCTTGTCATCGGGGGATTGGAGGGGATAGGGGGAAATAAGGTCCGTCCGGAACCGGCCCATGAATAACTCGGCCACGAAACTAGGCTGGGTCCATTCCGTTTCCCGGGCCCCCTCGGCCACGTCCAGGGAATCTTTTTCCTTCTCGGTGAGGTGTTTTGCGGTATCGGAGACGCTCATGGGATGCCCCTTAAAAGCGAATTGGCCCTGCAAACCAGCTTTGACAATCTTACTTTAAATGCCGATTGGACGTTCAAATATGACCCAAATCTTATTGACCGAACTATTTTAGACCCTTCTATGTAAAGAATAAAAGGTTCCCAATTTTAATTTTGAGGGTTAAAATACACACATGAACGCATTCGCCAAACCCGAGGAAGCATCCCCTTACCAGTTCACCGAATTCCCAAAACCGGATGATCAAGTAACTGAGTATTCCAATATTGAAGGCTCGGTCGAATATCGGTTAAAAGACTTTACGACTGCGGAACCCTATGTGGCGTCGGAAGAAACCCCCATCGTTCAACCGGCATTGTTCCAAGACTTTAAAGAAGTTATTGCCGCCGTACAGTCATAAGCTGGTGTTAGGCCCTCTTAGGCGTCTACGATTCTTCCTCTTCTCCATTCAAATCAAGAACACAAATCGCCAATTTTATCGACCCCCTGGTTTTATTCCCTGGCCGTTTGTTTCTTCCCCACAATTGAAGATTAAGGTTGATTCAAGCAATAGAAAACAGCCATTTTCCCAAGGAATAGAACAGCTTGACTTCTTCGGGCTATGAGGACAAAGATTGTCCTAATGATGGCACTAAAATAGCACCTCCCAAAGCGGCAAGATGAGCATCGACTATAAAATTGAGATCAAACCCGGGTACCTTTTGTTGACCTGTGAGGGTGTTTTCGAATCTTCATTAATCGACCAATTCACGGATCAAGTCATCGACGCTTGTAAAAAACATAAACCTTCCAACTTTTTAATCGACTATTGCAAAGCGGAAGGTGAAATGTCCACGATGGACCGTTATAACTTGTCCCTGGTTGCCGCGAAGAAGTATCTCAATGAAAAATTAGCCGGAAAAATCCCCAGTTGCCGCTTCGCTTTTGTCGGAAACCATCCACTGGTTGACCCCAAGAGATTCGGGGAAACGGTCGCCGTCAACCGTGGGCTCAACGTCAAAGTTTTCACAGAAAAAAACGAGGCACTTGCCTGGTTGGAAATAAAACCCGAAGAAGAATAATTCCCGGATCGTTTAGCCTGGGGTAAAAGAAACCCTGAGGTTCCCTTAAGCCCCCACGGGTTGAGGGGCTTTTCGGGATTTGTGCTTGCGGTGTATCACCGTCTTCACGGCGGGTTTTTCCAGCTTTTCCATTTTGTTCATTAAAGTGGATAATTCATTGAAAGGAAGTATGGGATGACTTTCCACTTTATAGCGCGAGGGATCAAAAATGGAATCCAGCAGGGTTTCCTGCTCGGAAAAAGAACCTGATTCCATCAGAAGGAATCCGCCCCTTTCGTCGGCCAATAATCCTCCTTCCACCAATTTCCCTGACTTCTCCAGCTCTTGGATCAAACGAAAAAGTTCCAGGTTAGTTTTCCCGCCTTCACCTTCATAGATTGAACAATCTAATTCCGGAATTCTAACAATAAACCGCATAAGTGCCCCCTCAACAAAATGTGGAAGTAATGCGACTGAAAAACGGGCTTTGGCAGAAGGCCTTTAAACAAAGGAAAGTTTTGGATGGAAGACGGGTCTTTTCAGAAACCCATCGTTGAAACTGATTCTCGCTGCGACTTACAGGCTATTTGAAGAGCATGAACTGTGCCCAATAAAAGGGCTTTCATTTTTGGCCCGGATTGTTTTCGGTTTAATGTTAAGCAGGAATCTATTTGTGCAATTTTAAGTTGCCCGTTAAATCAAAACTCCTGTCTAATTTTTCACCACTCCTTGCGGATATGATTGAAAAACAAGGTGATTTCCGTTGTTCAAAAAAGCGTCACTGTCGGCTTTTTTGCTTTCAACCTCCCCTTGATTTAAGCTTATTGTTGCGATGGTGTCAGTGACTTCATCCGATTGCGAATTTCTTGGAGTGGAACTCAACAGGACATTGAACTTTAAAAAGGCGAGACTGCGGGTGGTTTAAAAGAAGGCCGAAATTTGAATGCCGCCGAAGGGACCGCTCATGTCCAATTCCAACGGCCTGGACCCAGAAGGAGCTTGCGAACCTGCCGGTAAAAAGGTAGTCCCATTGAGAAGGGGTAAAATTAATTTACCGTTAGAAACGGGAGTAATGACATTTCCAGATGTAGTTGGAACCACCTCTAATTGAGCCGTTTGACCTGTGCTTGTCCCCCCGGTGGTGTTGACCGTAGATTGGAATGAATTTCCGCTGGCGATTTGGTAACCCGCATAGGGCGTAATAACGAACGTATCGCCCAAGTGCCAATCCAGCCCCAAAGAAGCCTGCCCTCCAACGTCTACCCCGGTAAAGTTTCCCGAAGACGTGTAATAGGATAACCCCCCCAATGTAGCCCCAGCAGAATAGCCGATATTGATCGGAACAATCATCGGTCCCGCCGCAATATAAGGCTGGAAACTTCCTGATCCAAAAAGGTATCTCAGGTTCAAACCTATCGCAAAGGCGTTGATGTTGTAGGAATCGGAAATGGTGTCGCCATCGTTATCCTGGAGAGTATCACTTGCGGTCCCCGCCGGAATAATGGCCCAGGGAAGCCCGATTTCAAAATTGGGGCCGAGCCGGAGAACGGGTTCGGCTCCGATGCGGGGCGCGGCCGTGGGAACCACTCCGTTATAGGATAATGAAGTATCACCCGATTGTTGAAGCAACAGGGCTTCATTTTGTTGGGATTGAGCATTCGTGGTGAAGTCCGACATGCTCAGAAAAATAAAACCGGGTTCAAGACGGATACCGAAAGTCTTGGGTTGGGAGGCCGACGCCGACTGGCTACCGCCCGCGTTCCCCGACGCGATTTGGTTGTCCACCCATTGCTGGTCCTCGGGTGATAGACGGGCCTTGACCTGATCCACATAAGCGGCCACCGAGGGATTGGGATTGAGCTTGTTGGAAATCCCCAAGGCTACCGCTGCATCCTTCAGGTCTGCGGACTGTACTTGGGCCACGCCTAAATAATAGTAAGCCTTGGAATCCTTTGGGTTTTCCTGCACGGCCTTTTGAAAGAGGGGAACCGCCTGGGCATATTGCTGTTGTTGGAAAAGGGCTACGCCCTGGGAGAAGGAATCGCCCGCTGGAGCGCCGGGAACGGGGGGAGCCGCAGTGGAACCGGGGACAGGAGGGGCGGCAGCGGGAGATCCGGCACCCACCTTGGCCTGCAAGGCCTGGATCATCGAAGCCAGTTGGGGGTTGGGTTGAAGCGCCTGTACTTTTTGATAATCGTTCAGAGCCTGCTGGAATTGTCCAAGGACGTAATAGCTGTTGGCTTGGCCTTGCAGGGCGGCCGCGTTATTGGGATCCAGGCTTATCGCCGCGCCGAAATACTGAATGGCCTGCTGATAATTCTTGGCGTTATAAAGCTGGAGCCCCGCGTTGTAATAGTCAGAAGAGGTGTAAGCCCCTGCATTGGAGGAAAAAAGGAAGCAACTAACCATGCTTAATGTTAGGAGAATGAAAAGCTGTAAAGATTTCATAAGGTCCAAATATATATAGTTTGATTAGCGCGGTTAGTTTACCAAAGCCAGAATCCCAATGGGCAAAGAAAGAATAGCACTTGTGACTTTTCGCTATACTTTTAACGAATCACCAATACTTTTAGGATTTGTGTTCCTGAAGTCAGGCCCGTCACCGCGACCCGGATGTAATAAACGCCGTTTGCCACCGGGCTTCCCCAGGTATCCCGCAGATCCCAAGATAGGATGCCATTGTTTCCAGGGATGGATTGGGTGTGGTCATAAACTTTTCGGAAAGCGGTGGTATAGACCGTCCAATGGGCCATCGAACCCGTGGGAGCCTGAACTGGAATTGAAAGGGGCCCCGTGCCGCTAACCGGGTTGGGATAGGGATAGCTGACCGTAACCGAAATGATGACGGGTGTAGAAGTGAGGGTTGGTGTGGCTGTGGTGGTAATGGTGGGCGTTGGACTGTTGGTAGGGGTGAAGGTTGATGTGCTAGTAGAAGTGGATGAAGCCGTCACGGTGGGGGTGCTGGTGCAAGTAGAAGTGGCGGTCGGAGTGGCGGTTGCGGTAGGGGTGAAGGTGAAAGTAGTCGTAGGAGTAAAAGTGGAAGTGAAAGTCGCTGTAAAGGTGGGGGTTGCCGTAAAGGTGGATGTCGGGGTGAATGTTGGAGTGGTTGTAGGGGTAAACGTAGGCGTAGGCGGAAGAGGCTGAGTGATTTCGAGGATAAAAGCATCATTATCTCCCCCAAATAGGCCTTGAACCGGATTGAGAGTGGGAAAATCAGAAGAAAAAGTATATCCGGTCACATAGACATCTCCTTGACCGTCAGTGGCAAGACTCTTTCCAATCTCCCCTCCCCCTGAACCACCAAGATAAGTTGAAAAAATAAGTCCTGAACCACCGTAAACAAATTCTGAAATGAAAACATTAACTCCGGAAGCCGAAAGGTTGGCTTGAATAGGATTTTGTGTAGGAAAGTTTGGCGAGGAGGCCAATCCGGTGACATAGGCGTCTCCTAACCCGTCCAAGGCCACACCCTCGGCGTAATCTTCCCCACTCCCACCCAGGAAAGTGGAATAGATAAGCGACGAGGCGCTTGGATTTAATTCCGTCACGAAAGCGTTATAGTTCCCGCCTCCGTAAGTGCCCTGGAAGGGACTCTGGGTGGGAAAATCGTTGGAACTGGTATAACCCACCACATAAGCGTCCCCTGAATTATCCACGGCGATAGCATCGCCTCCATCTCCACCGGAGCCACTTCCACCCAGATAGGTGGAATATATCCACGTCGTTCCCCCGGCGTTCACCTTGGTTACAAAACCGTTTTGTACGCCCAGCAACCCCCCCTGGTAAGGACTTTGGGTGGGAAAATTGGTGGACGTTGTGTTTCCAGTGACATAAGCATTTCCACTTCCATCTACCGCTATTCCTTCACCTTCATCCGTTCCATTCCCACCCAAATAGGTGGAATAAACAATCGAACCACCTGAAGGCCCGATCTCATACACAAAGGCATTTTCTGTCCCGGCTAAACTCGACTGAATGGGATTATATTTGGGGAAATCCGGAGAATGAGGTGAACCCCGTCACGTAGGCATCTCCACTGGAATCCAAGGCAATGCCAAGGGCCATGTCATCGACCGATCCCCCCCAATAGGTTGAATAAATGAGTCCTGAACCGGATGGATTGAGCTCGGTCACAAAGGTGTTGTACGTATCATAGAGCGTATAGGTCCCTGACGCTCCGAAGGTGGATTGAATAGCTCCGGGAGTAATTGGAAAATCGGGAGAATAGGTAAACCCCGACACATAGGCATCACCGTTGGAATCAACGGCAATGGCATTGCCTTGGTCATAATAACTGCCGCCAAGGTAAGTGGAATAAAGCATGGCGGTACCGGCCGAATTGATTTCCGCTACAAATGCGTTCTGATAAGCCGTCCCTCCCGATCCCACACCTAAACCGCCTTGATAAGGATTTACGGTTGGAAAATCAGCGGATTGAGTATTGCCTGTAATGTAAGCATTTCCGGAGGAATCCAAGGCGATGCCAAAACTCTCATCCTGGCCGCTGCCGCCCCAAAAGGTGGAAAAGTCCAGCACCGGGTCAATAACAAGGGGTTTTGTTCGGTCGTAGTCCTTCACCTCAAAACCCACCTTTCCAACTTCATCCAAACGATAACGGCCTTCCACGGAATTTTTTAGTCCCTCGGATTCCTGGTATAGGGACGGAGCCCGGAAAAGAAGCGTTCCCTGGTCAGTGTCGAGTTCCAAATCCCCCTGGGCATTGACGTGGGAGGCTTTGGCGCCTTCATATTTTAAGTGGATGGCATTGGGGTCGGCCCCCGGCTTAACGACAAAATCGTACTCCAACTTTCCCTGGTTGCCGAAATAAACCAGGTCCACGCCGGGATAAATGTCGGAAGTTTGGACCTTGCCATATTGCGGAATGTTCCGATGCCACTTGGAACGGTCCTTTCCAATGAAATAATTGCTGATCCCGGGAAGTTTCTCCAGACTTTCAAAAACACCTCCCGATTTAGCGCCATCCAGTTCCATATGGATGACGGTAGGGGGAGTATTTCCCTTAGCTTTCGAAAATACGGATGTCCGGGAAAACCCTTTGGCCCTCTTTCGGGGAGGGCTAATGGGGGGATTTGCCGTTGGTTTTTTCAGGACTAAGACGGCTTCCTGATTGGTAATAAAAAGATTGTACCCCCTGCCTCTCGCCAAGTACTGGACTTGAGAATCGGTCTGCCCTTGGTTGGGTTCAAAGGCCATTGGAAGTTGGCCGTAATTTTGAGCCAAATGGATCGGCCGATAGGGTGCGGGATGGAATGAATTGTTATGAGAGAAAGGAGTGGATATCTTGCTGGGGCTTGCTCCAAAGCCTGAAAACCAAATAAAACAGAGCGCGATCAAAATAAAGGCCATTGATACCGAAATTGCGTTTCATAAATTCCAAATCGTTTAACTAGGGGTAAAGGATAGATCCTGCGGCAAATAGTACCATAGTTTTATCGGGTTAGCGGAAGCACCAAAAAAGGTCGGTGTCTATCTCCTGGAAACCTTATTTCACCAATCTTTTAAACATGGCGCGGCGGGATATCCAAACCATGAGAAAAAGCCAAATCAACAACAGCGGAACCGCCTGGGGAGCCGGTGGTAAGCCCAAAGTCAAAAATCGGACAATGGCGTTCACGGAAGTCAGGGGGAAAAACCACGCGACCGTTTGCAATACTGGAGGAAGATTTTCGATGGGGTAAAAAACCCCGCAAAAAAGGAACATGGGAAAGATGAGCAAATATTGCGGATAAGAGAGTTCATCGATGGTCCTGGAAAAGCCTGCTGATGCCAACCCCATTGCCGAAAAAAGAAAGGCTCCCGCGAAACTAATCGGGAGAAGCGTCAAAAGACACCAGGGATGAAAACTCCCCGTGGTGACCCCGATCAGAGCCACCACTTCCGCCGCCACTGTGGCTTTGGTGGCGTCCCACAACAATTCTCCCCAAAGCACTTCCGAGAGAGTAACGGGGGTGATAGCGATGGCTTGGAAGATTTTCTGGTAGTACATGCGCACGAAGGCGCCGAAGGATCCCTCATAGAAACCCTGGAAGAGAACGGTTTGGGCGATGATGCCTGAGAAGATGAAACTACGGTAAGACAGGTGAACGCCCTGCGTGGTAATGTTTCCCACTAGGGCACCAACCCCTATTCCGAAGGAAAGCAGGTAGAAGATGGGCTCCAGGAAGGTCGTGAGCAAATAATAAACCAGGCTCTTCATGAATGCGGCATAGTAACGCCTCCAAACGCGCCAGACGCCCCAAAGTGAATCGGGAATCATAGTCCCTCCACCCCCAAACGGCTTCCGGTCAGTTTGAGATAGACGTCCTCCAGGTTGGGCCGCCGTATCCAGACTACCCCTGGCCTCACTTCTTCCTCCACCTCATCCCGGGCGATATGCTTGGCGATGAGTTGTTCGGGTGAGTCCACGTCTAAAATTTTACCCTGGGACAGGATGGCGATCCGGTCGCAAAGCCGCTCGGCTTCTTCCATGTAATGGGTGCAAAGGAGGATGGCCGTTCCCTGCGCACGGGATTCGGTTAACGCCTCCCAAAGCATCCGTCTTACGTCGGGATCCAGTCCGGTCGTGGGCTCGTCCAACACCAAAACTTTGGGTTTTGAAACCAGGGCCCGGGCCACCTGCAGGCGGCGTTTCATTCCGCCCGAAAGGGCTTCGATGTTCACCTTGGCCTTGTCCGTTAGTCCGAATCTTTCCAAAAGTTCATGGGCGCGCTTTTTTCCCTCGGCGGGGGGAATCCGGAAATAGCTTGCGTGCAATACCAATTGATCGAAAGAATTGAAATCACTATCCAACGTCTCATCCTGGTTGCAGACGCCTAAAGACTTGCGGGCCAATTTGGGCTGCGAATGGACATTATATCCCGCAACCCGCACCTCGCCCCCGGTGAGGGGATAAAAACCGGAAATGCACTGGATGGTTGTGGATTTGCCGGCCCCGTTGGGGCCCAGAAGTCCGAAACACTCCCCCGACGCCACCTCAAAAGAAATGCCACGTACGGCCTCCACCTCATCCCCTCCATATCGGGATTTGTACCGCTTGGAGAGGTTAGAGACAATTAAAGGTGAGGCAGAAATCATGGCGGTTCCTGTTTATTTATATTGAAGACAGTTCGGTACTCTAAAGGGTAAAAAGAAGTAAATCCAGCCGAAAGCCGCCCGCCCTTTATCTTCCCCGTTCTGAACCAGACCAAAAAATCATTGAAAATCCCCTTCTCAAACCCCATTCTTATTCCACTGACTTTCAAAAAAGGGATCCATTTCAAAAACTGGGAAAATCGTGCGTACTCTCAAAAAGAAATCTACAACCAAAGCCAAAAAACCCTGGTCGGATTTTATCGACGCCAAATCATTGATGGCCACCATTTTAGGCGGGCTTTTGGTTTTAGTCGTCTCCCTGGTGTCCACCTATGTCATGGAAGAAAATCGGGCCAAGGCCGACGAAATCCGCCAAGCCGGTTTAGATTTACAGACAGCTGAGAGCCTTGCCCGGGAGGAATCGACCCTGCCCGATGCCATCCGTTACTACAAGGACGCTCTTTCAAAACTTTCGAAAAAAGACGACGCACTTTATTATGCCGATGCCGAAACCGGTTTGGCCCTTTGTTATTTAAGCCAAGCCCAAAAAAACAGGGGTAAGGAAGCCGCCCTACAATCAGTGGACGCTCTCAACGACGTAATGGACCTTTTGAAAACCATTTATGGAAAGGACCTGATCCATGCCGACCGCGAAAAACTTTCCCGCGCGCTGAACGCCTTGGGTGATTCCCTCTCGATCCTTTCCGATATCAAGGAAACGGTACCCCGTCTCGAGGAGAGCATTGATTGGTACAACCAGGCCCTAAAAGCGGCCCGGGATCAAAAGGACGCAGGCCTTTCCGCTACCATTCTGCTCAATCTCGGTACGGTTTACATGAAGCTGGCCGAGGAAAAAGACCGGCTGGATAATTTAAAAAAGGCCCTGGACGCTGATCAGGAGGCTCTCAAGTATTTCACCCCGGAAGACCATCCAAAAGAATATGTCAAACTTTGTAACAGCATCGGCAAAGCCTTCCTGCGCCTGACCGAAACTTCCCCAACTTTGGAAAACATCCAAAGTTCCTTGGCGGCCTATGAATCGGCCGTGAAAGTAGCTTCCATAGACAGTGACCCCGAGGATTACGCCCTTACCCAAATGAATAAAGGCGAAACCCTTTCCTATTGGTATCAACTCCAAAATAGCCAAGGGCTCCTTACAGAATCCCTTCTCTCTTTTCGAAATTCCTTTCTAGTTTTCAAGGAGGATACCTACCCTTATTATTACGCCACCGTTCAAAACGACATTGCGAAAATCTTATGCCATAAGTTTGAATACACAAAGAAGCCGGGGTTCTTGGACCAAGCCTTGGACGCGGAAAAGGAGGCCATGAAAATCTTCAAACCGGACACCTATCCTTATAATTACCTCACGATGAAATTAGTCCTCGGGAATATTTTTGGACTTTACGCATCCCTCAAGAATCCCAAGGAAAATTTCTCCCTGGCCATCGTGAGCTATAACGATGCCCTCAATGTGTGCAGCCTTGAAAAATATCCCAACGATTACGCCAAGCTGGCCTACGACCTAGCTCTGGTTTATAACCACTTGGCGCTCATCCATGACAAGCAACAAAATGCCCTGGCCGCCATCCGATGTTGTCAAGAATCCTTGAAAGTATGGACTGCCGATAAATCCCCGCTTGATTACGCTGAGGCTCAATTTAATTTGGGAAATAATTTTCTTCTGCTCTCGAAATTCCCCGGCGGGGGACAGGCCCTCGACGGGGCCCTTCAAGCTTATTCCGAAGCGGCGGAGGTCTACAAAAAGGAAAATCTTCCTAATCAATATCGGACAGTGTTAAACCTGATAAGCCAACTTAAAAAAAGAGCACTGGTAAACAATACGCTCCCGGCTCCTTCCGTTCCCACTTCGATCTCCTCACACGGCACCAAGTTGTAGAAAAACGTTTTCTTATGCCGGGATAAATTCAGGTTAAACCGACGCCCTAAATTAAAAGACATTTCCCTTTCGCTCTTGGCCTTTTAATGTAATTCTTGAGGTGAAATAGCATTCCATTTTCCTGAGGATTTATGGAAAACATCACCATTGACGTTGTCCATCCGCTCTTAAACCCCGATGTCGTTCTGCTTCGAATGACAGGATTTATCCATGCCAATACGCTTGTCCAAATCGAACAAGCTATTCAAGCGGTTCTTGCCTCAACTAAAAAAAACTTAATTTTCGACTTGGCGGAAACAAACTACATTAGCAGCGGGGGATGGGCCTTTCTTATCACTACCTTTCAGCGTTTCCGCGATCAAGGCGGGAACTTTGTTTTGTCAGGGATGAAACCCGAGGTTCATGAAGCCTTTGAATTATTGGAATACAATAAAGTGATCCGCTCATTCACAAATTCGGAAGACGCGCTAAAAAGGGCCTTTGCTCCCACCCCCAATCCTGTTTCTTAAGCCTTGAAAATCCCTGGATTTCTGGAATATTTTATATTTCGTTGATTTAATAAGATTTGCCTGGGATTTTAAATTTTTTCCGTAACGTTTTAGACCTCTGACTCGTCAAAAATACACGAGGTGAAAAATGAAAAATCAAAATGCTATCAGTTTGATTGCTTTACTTTTATTTCTGTCGCCGGTGGCTTTGCTTGCCCAAACCGCCCAAGATTACCAAGACCTTGGAAATGCGGTTTACCAAAAAGGCCTCTACGCCAAAGCCGTGGATTACTACAAGCAGGCAGTCCTAGCCAATCCCAATGATTGGCAGTCCTATGAGGATATGGGCGACGCTTACATGAAAATGAACGATAACCCGGACGCCCTAGCCGCCTACCAAAAAAGCCTCCAAATTAATCCGAATAATTCCACAGTACAAACACAGGTGAATAGTTTACAGAGTTCGGGGACTCCTCAAGCCCAGGACCAGTCCAATTTCAATAATTTGTCCCAAGACCATCCCAATGTGGCGCCTCCTCCCTCCAATGGGGATCAATGGGATGAAAGCCAGCCCACCACGGTTATGGTCCAAAGGCGACATCCCTGGAGGCGGACCCAGCCCATGGTCGATTATAAAGACGGCTTGGCTCCCATCAACCACGCACGGTACTGGATTAATGTTGATTTAGCTTATAACTGGTCCAACCAGGCCGATATTTTCAGCAGCGTGACGAGTTTCAATTCCTTTGTTAGTAATAACCCGCCCGATACCGGGATTGCCACTGCGGATCATGGGGGCATTGAAGGGGGAGTTGAACTGGGATTCCTCCTGAACCCCTATAACGGAATCGCGATCGGCGTAAGGGGCGTTCAAACTAATTCTTACCAATCCAACTTGAGACTGAATAACGGTGGAGACTTCGAAACCGTCAACATTCAGCCTTATGTCCTGCCACTCACTTTGGATTACTATTTATTCCTTCCCGATCATGACGGCCGGTTCTTCCTCACCGCCGGCGTGGGATATTATTTTGCCGTGGCTTACGTTGATGATAACTACGATTACACCATTTCCCAACCAACTACCGGTGCCGACGAGATCGCCGGTAATATGTATGGGGGAAACGTGGGATTCCAACTTGGAATCGGCCGAGATTTCGAGATCGGCAACCGTCTGGGACTTCGTCTTTTCGCCCGGGGCCGTTATTGTAAAATTACCAACATCAACGGAAGCTTTACCGACGCCAACGGTAATTATGATAATTACGGTTTGGTTATGTTTGGAAATGGAGTGCTTGGCGCCGACAGTACTGGCAATATCGGCAACGGCGGTGAACATTATGCCACGCTGGATTACACCGGCGTTGAGGCGGGAGTCGGGCTTACTTTCTTCTGAGCGGTTTAAATACTCTTTTACTAAAAAGGCTGGAATTTCAAAATTCCAGCCTTTTTATTTTTGTCTGATGTAACCAAATCTACAACCCAGCGTATATCCTTTTAGACCCCACCAAAGGAGCATCATGACAATATTTTTTAGAAAATCGGCCTTTTTTCTATTTCTCTTGATCAGCCTGACGGCGATTGCCCAGGCAAAAACAGAAATCGCCACCTTCGCGGGCGGTTGTTTTTGGTGCATGACACCTCCTTTTGAAAAACTGGAGGGTGTTTTGAAAGTAGTGGCGGGTTATGCCGATGGCCAAGGGGAAAATCCTACCTATGACGACTACGGGGATAAGGGATACACTGAAGGGGTTCAAATTACTTTTGACCCTACCAAAATCACCTATGCCCAGTTGGTGAACGTTTTCTGGAAGCAGATCAATCCCACCGATCCCAATGGGCAATTCGTGGACCGGGGACCCCATTACCGCGCGGCGATTTTTTATCACGATTTGTCCCAGAAGAAACTGGCAGAAAAATCACGGGATGAGTTGGATAAGTCTGGCCGTTACGACAAACCCATTGTGGTGCCTATTAAACAGTTCACCAATTTCTACGCCGCCGAAGATTACCACCAGGACTTTTACAAGAAAAACCCAATGCATTACGAAATGTACCACATGAATTCAGGCCGCGACGAATACCTGGATAATATCTGGGGCAAAGGAAACCATTGATCTCTCGGGGTTAATGCGGGTCCTGGTAAAGGGAGGGATAAGACATGGTCCTTGGCGCCACAACCGAAGCGGGTCCGCTCCGTGGCGGGTTGGGGATAGTTAGATTCCGAACGGGTGTCGGCTTCGAGTTGGCGTTAGGATAAAGAGGGATGAATCCGCCTTTCTTCGGAGCGGAAACGGTCGCCGTGCCTTTTTTTCTCAACATCCGGGATTTCGGAATAGCCGATTTTACCGGCTTGGGATAAACAGAATATCCCGCTCGTGGCGGCAATGCATTTCTCGTCAAAGGGGCATATTGGGCGGAACCCGTTCCCATCGCTCCTAACCAAGCGATGAAGTATCCCAAAAGCGTCAATTTCTTCATGGACCTAGCATAAGCCGATCCATTGCGGTTTCCACTTTTTTTTTATACCCTTGTTGATGAAAAACCTGAAAAATGATTCG
Organism: uncultured Pseudomonadota bacterium; assembly: GCA_963843375.1. GTDB lineage: Bacteria > Oederibacteriota > Muellerivitia > Muellerivitales > Muellerivitaceae > CAWJKT01. Next base: position 154,057 of record CAWJKT010000011.1, on the reverse strand, counting down.
AGCGTGAACCATGAAGTCCTTTTGTCCCTTTCTTCTTTCATTTACGCTTCTTTTGCCCCCTTCCATTTTAACTGCCCAGGAACTTTCAGGAGGGGACTCCCTCAACACTTCGTCTCTAAATGCCAAAGATTTTTTTCACTACAATCTGAGGGAGGCGGAGCGAGGCAACGCCAAAGCCATGGGTGTCCTTGGACTTATGTATGTGAAGGGTTTAGGGTGTGAAAAAAACCAAGCCGAGGCGCTAAAGTGGCTGCGAAAGGGCGCCCAAAAAGGCGACGCGGATACGGAGAACAACCTGGGATTCATGTACACCCAGGGCATGGGAGTGAAGGAGGACGACTCCGAAGCTTTGAAATGGTTCAAGAAAGCCGCAGCTCAAGGCCTTGCCTCTTCGGAAGGTAATTTGGGATTAATGTATGGAAGGGGCGTCGGCGTACACAAGGATTACGTTCAATCCTTGGAATGGTTCAAAAAGGCAGCCGAGCAAAATGACGCTGATTCCCAGGTGAACTTGGGCCAAATGCTTTCCCTGGGGGAAGGCGGTCCCAAGGATTACGTCGAGTCTCACAAATGGTTTTCTCTCGCCCTTAAGTACCATACCCTTGAAAGCAGCCAGGTATCCGAACTAAGAAACGATATCGAGTGGCTCGAAAAGCGCATGACCGGTAAGGAAACCGACGAAGCCAAAAAACGCGCCGAGGAATGGAAACCCGGAGGAGTATCGGAAACCCCTCCGGATAAATAACCTCGAGCCCCGGGGATTATTTGGCTTTCATGCTTTCCAACAGGTCGTCATAGCCCTTTTTCAAATTTTTCATTCCCTTGTCAATATCGGATTTAAGTTGGTCCAAATCTTTTTCACCGCTTTTCTCAACTTTTGGTAATTGAGCGTCCAAGGCTTTTTCCTGCCGGTGCAAGCCGTGGATCTGCTTCTGAAGGTCTTTATCGACGTCCTTTCCCATACGAGCCGCGTCCGAGGAGAGTTTTTGTTCCTGAAGGTTGATTTTTGCCTTCAAGCGGTTCAAATCCTTCCGAATTCTAATTTCATAATCTTCTTTTCTTTCGTTGATGTATTTTCCAGTATCGTCCAGAGTTTTTTGGGTGTCCTGGGTTACGGTTTGGACTGCCTCTTCCGCAATGACCGGGCTGCAACCCATTAAGGCAAAACAACAAAAAGCCAGAACAATAAAATTTTTCATGGCCGCCTCCTTATGGACTGATGATTAGACTTAATAAAATCTAGGACCCTTCCTTTTTCAAAGCAAGTAACCACTTGAATGATTGCTTCAGTTTCCCTTTTCGAGGTGTCTAAAATCGTTTTTTAACCCGTCAAAAAAAGCTTCACCGCCAATTTCCCAATGGGACTCCCCTGGGAAAACGTCGAAAGTGGTTTTTCGTCCCACCCGCTTTATTTTTCCTTTCCAAAGGGAATTAAATAGAGGTGGGCTTTGCCGGTTTCGGGCAAGTCCGGGGAGAACAATATGTTTGGACACGAAATTACCTGGTATCTGATAGTTGGGCTTTTAACAGGTTGGCTGGCCAGCCTTTTGGTCCGGGGTCGCGGCATGAGTGCCATTGGTGACGTGGTGGTAGGTATCCTGGGGGCCGTTATCGGGGGTTTCCTAGCCGATGAGTTGGATATCCGAATTGGAGGATTTTTTAGCGCCTTGGCCATGTCTCTCATCGGCGCTGTGATTCTGCTACTGTTACTGCGAGTTTTCAATCCTTCCCGCAAGAGCCGAAAACTGAGGATCATCAAGTTCCTGTAAACGCTCCCCAACCATAATCGCTCAATCCAAACTATTTTCCACGGAATGGATTTCTTCCTGCCCAGTTGAACCAAAAGCGCAAAAGGAACCGAACCCCCAACCCCTTTCTTATGGGCTTGACGCAGGAATTTCAAAAACTCACCCTCTATTGGCGGAAACTAATAGCCTTTTTTGACCACCCTTACCTTATGGTAACTTTATTTATATTCCCTATCTCCATTTCACACTTAACTTTTGACTAAAAACACTTATCTTGAATGTGAAAGAAGGTAGGGGTGAACCCGGTACTTAAACAATCCAGCTTTATGCCTGTGGGTTTCGTGGGCCATGGCGCTCCCACTCTCGGCTTGGAAAAAACAGGCCTAACCGTCGAGTCTTGGAGAAATTGGGGAAGGTCCCTTCCAAAACCCAAGGCTATTTTAATGGTTTCCGCCCACTGGCTGGAGCGCCCGGTTCATATCGGCCCAACTCAGGAAACCGGGCTCATTTACGATTTCTATGGCTTCCCGGAGTCGTTGTACCAGGTGAAATACCCTGCCCCGTCCGCCCCCGAATTGGGAAGGGAAGTTTTTTCCCTCCTTTCTAAAGCAGGCTTGAGGCCCATCGAAAGCCCCAGCCGTGGACTGGACCACGGCGCCTGGGTGCCCCTGGTCCATATGTTTCCGAATGCCGATATTCCTGTTCTTCAGGTTTCCATTGGAACAAGAGTTCCAATGGACCAACATCTCGCATTAGGTAAAGCCTTGGCCCCGCTTAGATCGGAAGGAGTTTTTATTTTGGGAAGCGGGAATATCACCCACAATTTGAGGATTCTTAATTACGCGGACCGTTATGGAGAACCGGAAGGTTGGGCTCTAGAATTCGATGAATGGGTTAAGGAAAAATTGGAAGATGCCGATTTTGAGACCTTAACCCGATATATGAACGAAGCCCCGTCCGCCCGGACAGCCCACCCAACCGATGATCATTACACACCCTTACTGGTCGCGGCAGCAGCGGGAGCAGAAGGCCCCAAAGCCATGATCACTTTTCCCCATCAAGGCTTTGAATATGGCAATTTGTCCATGCGCTGCGTGGAATTTCGATAAGTTTTGGGCCAGGAATGTTGTAAATGGGTAATTTGCACCGATTTACCCTTTCGGTTGGCGGCTCATTTGGCATTAGACTATCGTCAAAAGAAGGTTGGGAACCAAAGGAGTTTGGGGTAAGATTTTAGTCGATCGTCATTTTTGTGGAGGATTTTCCGTGAAAAAAAGCATTTTCTTATTAGCCTTATCCCTGGTCTTGATGTCCTTGTCGATGGGTTGCAATTTGTTCAGTCCCCAATCCTCCAAAGCTACCATTGAGGTCAGCTATCCTACTTCTACTAATGTTGGTGGTAGCACGGGTTGTCCGGTCGACGTGAATCTTGATGGAGCCAACACAGTGGCAATCAGCTACGGAGCGGTTTACACTTTTCCTTTGGCTGCTCCGGGGTCCCATACCGTGAATTTAAATCCGGAAGGAAACACCTGTAATAACTCCGCTTGTACCATAGCCAATTCCAATCCTAAATCTGACCCACCCGGCAACTACGCCGATACTTTCCAGGCAAACTCAGGCAATCTTTATGTAGTTGAAATCTCTATAAACTCGCCTTGCAATTTATTAACCGTCAGCGGGCCCTGAGGCCCTTACCAGCCTGTCCCTCTCTTAAAACTCGATCATTCTCATAAAAAGCTCTCTTGATTCAGCCTTACTTTGTTGATATATCAATGATTGATGTATCAAAGAAAGGAACACTCATGATTCAAGCATTGGAAAAATTCGGAAAATTGCGCCGACGGTTGAATCTTTCCTTCACTCAAAGCCTGAAACCCCTGGGAATCGGACCGAAACAGGCCATCCTCCTTCATTATCTTTCCAGTCACGGAACAAGTTCCCCGACAGGTCTTTCCCGCGCCACGGTGACGGATCCCGCGGCGGTCAACCGCGCCGTGGCGGTTCTTTTAAAAAGAACCTTGGTTCGGCGCGAAGAACACGCCACCGACCAAAGGCGTTGGCAGCTTTCCCTCACCCCCAAGGGACAGAACTTGGCCGGACGGGTTGAGGGGCTTTACGCCTCCGTATCCCGAAAGCTGGTGGACCCCCTGTCTCCCGCCGAAAAAAAGGTTTTCCTACGGCTGCTGGATAAAATCCTGGATTCATTCACCGCCCCGCCGGACTCGCAGAAACCAAAGGAGGAATAAATATGAACTCTAAAACATCCCACAAATCCACCACCCCACCAGAGACCCTGGCGTGGTGGAAACACCCCCGAGCCGTGCTAACGGGTAAAATCACCTTTGCTGTAGGCGCCTTGGGCCTAGTAGCGTGGCTCATCTTTGTATTCCCCTACGTCTCCACCGACGATGCCCGGGTGGCGGCAACAATGGTGCGTCTAGCGCCACAGGGCGTGGGTGGATCGGTTATACGAGTCGTGGTGGACGCAGGGGACCGGGTCGTTTCGGGGCAGGTGTTAGTGGAACTGGACCATGCCCAAGCCCAGGAAAACCTAGCCAGAGCCCAGTCGAGGGCCATTGTGGCCCGCGAGGACTGGGTGCGGGCCCAGAACCTGTCCGCCGAAAAAGCCATTGCCACCCGTAATTACGATCTGGCGAAAGCCGCCGATCAGGAAGCCCAAGCCGACTTGGAATCAGCCCAAATCGAATTGAACGACACTTACCTGAAAAGTCCCTTCGACGGGATCGTGGTGCAGCGTACGGTTGAGGTGGGCGATATTTTAGAGCGAGGCCAGACCGCCCTGACCTTGGCTGATATCGGTCACGCCTGGGTGGCGGCCAATGTCGAAGAAACCAAGGTCGGAAGAGTGGAAATCGGTCAACCCGTCCGTATCCAAGTGGACGCGGGTGGAAAACTGACCGGTCAAGTATCGGAAATCACCTCTGCTTCCGAATCCCAGTTTTCCATGATCCCTATGGAAAATCCCTCTGGCAACTTTATCAAACTAGTCCAGCGCATCCCCATCAAGATACGCCTGGACGATCACCCCGGTGTTGCCCTGAAGGTTGGTGAATCAGTGGAGATCAAAATTAAAGTGCATTGAAGTCAAATTTATAGTTCATCGTTTGTTTTGGGAGCCTTGATATGGCGAACACAAAAGAGATAAGGATCGCTTCCTCGGGCATCCACGTACCCGCCTCCATCGCCGACCTACATTACAAGTGGGAGGTGCTTTGGGTCGTCATGATCGGGACTTTGATGGCGGCCCTGGATCAGAGCATCGTGAATATTTCCCTTCCCGATATCATGTCTGACTTCGGCTCTACCGTGGACGACATCGAATGGGTCATCACCGGCTACATGCTCTCCTTTTCGATCCTGATGCCCCTGACTTCTTGGTTTCGCGACCGTATTGGCTACCGTAACATCTACCTCATCAGCCTTGTCATCTTCACTCTGGGCTCCCTTTTATGCGGCTTGGCCTGGAACCTTCCTTCACTTGTTTTCTTTAGGGTTCTCCAGGCTCTGGGTGGCGGGGCTATCACACCCACCGGCATGGCTATGATTTCCGACGTCTTTCCGCCAGAAGAACGGGGTAAGGCCCTGGGCTATTGGGGTATCGGAGTGATCGTAGGCCCCACTTTTGGCCCCACTCTTGGAGGCTTCCTCACCCATACCGTTGGCTGGCGTTCTATCTTTTTGGTGAATCTCCCCGTGGGCATCCTGGGTTTCCTGCTGGCGGTGGCCCTGCTTCGAAAGGACGTCCCCAAACTAGAGCACCAGAAGCCTTTTGATTTCGCCGGCTTCTTTTTTCTCTCGGCCTTCCTGGTGGGATCCTTGTTGGGACTTTCCCAGGGGGAGGAAAAGGGCTGGACTTCTTTTTATATTTCCACTTGTTTCGTGACTGGAGCGATCGGCCTGGTGGGTTTTCTTACGGTGGACAGTATTGTTCCCCACGGCATCATCGACCTAAAGCTTTTTCGGTATCCCATTTTTTCTGCCGGCATGCTGGTGGTCTGCATGCGGTCGGTGGCCCTTTTCGGCGGGATGTTTCTTTTGCCCATTTTTCTGCAGAACCTCATGGGCTTCGACGAGATCCAGAGCGGTCTTATCATGCTCCCGGGGGCCATGGTCATCGGCCTCTTCATGCCCATTTCAGGAAAGTTGAGCGACAAGTACGGGCCCCGCTGGCCAACCTTGGCAGGGTTGGTAGGGATCGTCATCTTCATGTACATGTACCGGGCCCTGGACGTGAACACCACGGTTTGGGACGTTATTCTTCCCACCCTGGTTCGGGGGGTAGGCATCGGTCTGCTTATTGCTCCCGTCATGGCGGCGGCCTTGAATGTTATCCCCAAGCATAGCGCGGGCATGGGGTCGGCGATTATGAACCTGCTACAGCAAGTGGCGGGTTCCATTGGCATCGCTGTCCTGGGAACCTTCCTGGACCACCGTACCCATTTCCATCAAATGATCATTTCCAGCGAGATCAGCTCCCTAGTGGGAGCCAATGCCCAGGTTGTCACGGATGTCGCCACCCAGGCACGCCTATTAGGGACAAACCACGCCGTTTCACGGATAGTGGGGATTCAGGCCTTGGCGGGGCAGTTGGGATTGGCGGGATCGGTGCAAGCCTTTGACGACGCTTTTCTTTTTGGGGCGATCATCTGTGCGTTGGGATTGTTTCCGGCACTTTTGCTCCCCAACAAACCTGTGGCAGGAAACAAAGAATCCGTTTCCATGGAATAAGACGATTTAAACGAGTTATAGCCTTCCTTCAATTTTTGGCCGACAAAATAAAAAAGGGGCGGTTCAGGGAGCCGCCCCCTCTCTCTCCTAAAATGAACTTTGGAAATGATTTAAACTTTTTCCTCAGCTGATTGGCTGCAATCAGGATTTTTCAGTTTCCTAATTAAATTAATGCGCATCCGCTGGGTTCCCCATATGTTCGGGTTTTTTCAGGAAAAAAATAGGAATACCCGCGATGGCGAACCCGATGACCATCACCCATCCCATCTGGTCAAAAGCCATGACGAATGCTTGTTTCTTCACTCGGAAATAGGCTTCCTTAATTAAAAGGTTATCGGGGTTATAAATCCCCACCTCATTGGAAAACCGGAAGGCCAAACCCTTGGCCCCCTGCGCCCATTGGCTGAAGCCCATGCTGAGGGGGCTGATGTACTGACGAAGGTGGTCATAGGCGGCGTCCGTGGACTTGTTAAACATGGTGGAAAGGATGGCGATTCCCAGGCTTCCGCCCAATTGCCGCGACAGGTTCATGATGCCGGCCGCCTGACCCAAGGCCGGGCCTGTGAAACCTCCCAGGACGAGCGCATTAATGGGAATAAAGAGCGCCGCCATGCCCAACCCCCGGATCAGAAGGGGCCAGAATAGGTTCCAATAAGTGGACTGAGGGGTGAAATGAGCGATCAGAACCAGGGCCGTATCGGTAACACAAATACCGAAGACCATAAAAAGCCGCGGATCCCTTTTTCGCAATTGGCTTCCAATAATAGGCATCATCACCCCCGAGGCGATAGCACCGGGGGTAAAAAGGTTGCCTGTCTGGCCCGCGTCCATGCCCAGAATAGTCGAGGCAAAGATAGGAATAAAAAAGATCAGGCCGTAAAGCATCCCTCCCACACAGGCCATCATGATGGTGCCGTTAATGAGGGCGGGGTTTTTATAAAGCCGAAGGTCCATGATGGGATGTTCAGTTGTCAGTTCCCACCAAATGAAGGCCGGAATGCAAAAGGCCGCCGTCAGGCTAAAGGCCAGGATAAGGTGTGAAGAAAACCAGTCGTCCGTTTGACCCCGTTCCAACACGTATTGTAGACAGCCGACCCCCACGATAAGAAAGGTGAGGCCTAGGGTGTCAACCGGGGCTCTTTTCATGGCTTGGCGGGCTGCAGCGTGTTCCCCATCCTCCGCATAGTCCGTCACATAGAGGGTCGCCAGGAACGCGGCCAATATTCCTAAGGGCAGGTTGATGTTGAAGATCATGCGCCAGCCAAAATGGTCGGTCAGGTACCCCCCCAAAGGGGGACCGATAGTAGGGCCGATGATGACCACCATTCCATAAAGGGCGCTACCAAGGCCGGAACGTTTGCCCGGAAAGACTTCCTGGATCAGGGCCTGGGAGGTGGGCAAAAGCGCCCCACCTGCGGCGCCTTGGACAACGCGGAAAAGGACCAGGGTCCAAAGGTTGGGGGCCAAGCCACAGGCCACCGAAGCGACGATGAACATCAGGATGCAAGTGATGTAATATTTCCGACGGCCAAACCGGTTGCCAAGCCAACCCGAAATGGGCAGGATGATGGCGTTGGAAATGATGTATCCCGTCACCACCCAACCGATCTCATCCAGGGTAGCTCCCAAGTTGCCCATCATGGTGGGAATGGCCACGTTAACGATGGACGTATCCACGATTTCCAGAAGAGACGCCAGGCCGGCGGTAATGACCACCATCATCGCCGCCCGGGATATTCCTTTTTCCGGCTGTTCAGTCATTTGCGACTCCTAAAATCAACAATCTATCTGCAGAAAAGGGACTTTTAGAAAAAATAACTTAAATGCTCTCTTGGATTTAGGCGCAATCCTTTAATGTATCTTTACGTTCACGATTGCGGACAAACCCGCCGCCAAGTGGTCGATATCCTCGGCCGAGAGATTTTCCAGGTTGATTTTCACGGGCACGCGTTGAACCACCTTGGTGAAGTTGCCTGTGGAATTGTCCGGGGGCAGAAGCGTGAAGGTCGATCCTGTGGCGGAACCAATACTGTCTACCACTCCCTCGAAACTCTTGCCCGAGACTGCGTCCACGTCCACGTTCACTTTTTGCCCCGGCTTGATACGGGCAATCTGGGTTTCCTTGAAATTGGCAGTCACCCACCGTCTCCTGGGAGGAGACAAACCCGAAAAGAGCCTGGCCCGGGGGAACCACCATCCCCGGTTCGACCGATTTCTTGGCGATGGTGCCGTCCTCGGGGGCTGTGATCAGGGTGTAGGTTAGGTTGATTTTGGCTTGGTCGGCCTTGGCTTCGTCCGCCTTGAGGCGCGAAGCCAGATTATGGTAACGGGCCACGGCGGCGTCTAATTGCTGTTTGGGGACCGCCTCTTCCTGATAGAGTTTGGCGATACGCTGGTAATCTTGGGCGGCCTGTTCCAGGTCCGCCTGTACGGAAGCCTGATCGGCCACCGACTGGCTATAAGCGGTGGAATAATCCTGGTCGTCTAATTGGGCCAAGAGTTGTCCGGCTTTCACTTTGTCATTTTCGTTGACCATGACTTTTTCCACCGTTCCGCCAATACGGGGCGCCAACATGAGAGTGTGGGCCTGAATGTAGGCGTCGTCGGTACCCTCGTAGCGATAGTTTTTCACGATGAAGTAGGCGGCAACCACCGCCGCCACAATGCCGATGACCGGCAGTATCGGTTTTTTCTTCCCCTGGTCTCCCGGGGTGTGAGGTGTCGTCTTAGTCATGGGATAACCTCTTTCCTGTCACGAATTCTAAATTAATGAGAGCCTCCAACGCATCCAATTGGGACTGAACCAACCCCGCTGAGGCACGATACTCGTCAAACTCCGCGGTCAAAACATCATTGGTTGTGCGTGTGCCCGCCTTGAATCCCAACGTAGCCAATCTCGCGTTTTCCTTGGCCGTATCCACATTCGTCAGTTTGGCTTTGTAGAGGGCTAGGCTGGAAACCAGCCGCCTTTTCCAAAGGTCGAAATCGTAAGGCGTTTGGAGCTGAGCCGACTCGTAATCATCTTTTGCTTGTTTGGCCTTTTCATCCGCCTCGTTGGCCTTGGCCACTGAAAGTCCACCATCCAATAAGTCCCAAGTGGCGGAAGCGCCGATGAAATAGCTGTTTTGATAATTCCCTGTGTTGGTTAGGGAAAAAGGGGACAAGACAACACTTTGGCTGTCGTACCACTGGTATTCGCCGATAAGGGCAACCTTCGGAAACCAGAAACTATGGGAAGCCGCGCTCTGGTCCCCAGCCGCCAAGGCCTGAAGTTCTTTGATTTTCAAATCCGGGCTGTCCTTGAAATTTGCATCCGAGACGATTTTTAAAAGTTCATTCTCATCCAAAGCCGGCAATTGTCCCGACAAGGGCCGGTCATCTTTTTTCAGGCCCATCGCCAAGGCCAGGCTCTCCCGAGCCAAGGTCAAATTGTCATGCGCGGTAATCTGTCGGATTGGGCCTCGGACAATTCCACTTGCACCTGAAGCACGTCGTATTTGGTGGCTTGACCGTTGTCCAACTGATCCTGGACGATGCGCAGATGGTCTTGCAAGGTCTTCACGTTTTCGTCCGCCATGTCGGAAAGCAGCTGGGAAGCCTGGGATTCGTAAAACTTGAGGCGAACCGTTTCCTCCAGTTGAAGAAGGGAAAAATCCGATTGGATTCGGGCGGCTTCGTGGCTGTTATTAGCCGCATCCAATTTATGAATATTCCGGAATCCGTCAAAGAGATCGAAACTGGCGTCTAAGGATAATGTGGTTTCCGGAAAATTCTCGGGAAAGTTGATGGGAGTTCCCCCAAAATTCACTTCCTCACTCGCATATTTAATAGCATCACCCCTTAAAAAATCCTGCCCCTTGGCGGAAACATGCGGTATGAATCCATCGGAGACGGCTTCCAGTTGACTCCATCCAGCCTCCCGCTCAACATCCTGGGCCTTTCGATAAACAGGCGAATGATCCAAAGCCTCCTTTTGGGCGTCTTCCAGGGTCAAGCTGCCTGAAACAATAGGAGAAGCCCCTTCCTGTGCCCGGGCCAAGCCGAGGAACGAAACGAATAATAACGCTGAGATCCATCGAATATGTTTCATGAAATTATTTCTCCTTGATCGCTTCTAAATGAAGGGACAACACCAAGTGTTTCAAAATCCGGCTCAAATCCTTCCGGTCGTTCGCGGGGAGGAACGACAAAAACTTTCGCTCCGCAGCCAACCCCAGTTGCATGGCCCGGGGAAGCGTTTCTCTTCCCTTGGCGGTCAGGTAGATGATGTGGGCTCGCCGATCCGTGGGATGGGGCTTGCGTTCCACGAAACCTAGTTTTTCGAGATCGTCAATGATAGCGACCATGGTAGTTCGGTCCACGTGCATGCACTTCCCAATTTCCTGTTGGGGTAATGATCCCTTTTCCCGGATAGTAGCCATAATGCCCAGGTGTTTTCCAGTAAGACCATAGGACTCAAGGGCTTCTTCGGTGGCCTCCCTGAGTTTTTGGGCGGATTGGCTCAAAAGGAATCCCATGCGATCCAGAACGGCTTCCGGAATTTCATGGCCTTCGGGAAGGGATTTTTTCAATTTCAATATCGGGGTCATGGAGCCTCTCAAATTCAATTTGCTGATAGTCAGTAATACTGATTATCAGCAGGAGTGTCAATACCCTTTTCAAATTTAACCAGGGGGAAACCCGGACCCGGAAACGGCAATCGTTTCCAGGTCCGGGCTCATTTTTGTTTTGATTAGTTTTTTGCCGGAGGCGCTGGCTGGGCTTGGGGGGCCGCTGGGTAGGCGGGATTACCGTAATAACCGGGCCCCCAACCTCCGCAAGGCCGGTGCCAAAGGTGGCAGAGGCCGAAAATCACCAGACCCAGGATCAAAATTTTGAATACCCCGCCGCCACAACGATGGCCATGGCAGCCATAACCGTTCCAGCCCCCTCCCCAGCGTCCCATGCCGCGCATACCACCGAAATTTTCCTTGAAAAATTCTTTCCGAGTTTCCATGCGAAGCTTTTCTTCCGCGATAATCCGTTCCTTGTCTTGTTCGTTAAGTTCCATCGTATTTCTCCTTGAGTTTCAATTGGAAGGCCTAAGCTTTCCATGGATGATTTATAAGGCGTGGGGAAATAAAAAGCTTTTCAACGATGTTTCGTTTTGTAACAAAGTGTAACGTTCGAGCCCGGGATGGAACACGCGTGTTACAATCCAGAGAAGGTAAAACAATGATTCCCAAAAAACAAATTCTGATCATCGACGATGATCAGAAACTCAATGAGCTGTTGAAAAGCTATCTGGTGAAATTCGAAATGACCGTGATGGCGGCCACCCATCCAAACGAGGGCCTGGACCTTCTGAAAAAAAGGAGTCCCGACCTGGTCATATTGGATGTCATGCTTCCGGGCAAAGACGGTTTTTTGGTTTGCAAGGAAATCCGCAAAACCTCGAAAGTCCCCATCATCATGCTGACAGCCCGTGGAGACGTCACCGACCGGGTAGTAGGGTTGGAGATCGGGGCCGACGATTATTTGCCAAAACCCTTCGAGCCCCGTGAATTGGTGGCCCGCATCCAAAGCGTCCTGAGGCGTCTAGCACCCTCCCCCGTCCCGGGAGGGCTGATGAAGTCTGATGGTTTGGTGGTGGATTTGGACAAACGGACAACTTCCCTTAAAGGCAAGGATTTGGGTCTAACCACCACCGAATTCGAAATCTTGGCCCTCTTCATGAGAAATCCAGGGATAGTCATGAATCGGGATAGAATTATGGAATACCTAAAAGGCATCGAATGTGAGGCCTTCAACCGTTCCATTGATATCGCTGTCAGCCGCTTGCGCAAAAAACTCAAGGACCCTGCGGCCCATCCCAAATTCTTCAAAACCGTGTGGGGCGAGGGCTATCTTTTTATCGGCAAGGTTGGAATGAACCATGGAAAATAAAAATCCAAAATGGTGTCCCTACCCCTACCGGAAACATAGTCGCGGCCCCTGGGCATGGCAAGGGACACGTCCACCCCGTCATTGGTTTTTCATGCGAATTTTCATGCTCTTCTTCTGGGTCAGCGTGATTTGGACCCTGATTTCCTTTTTTTCCAACGGCAGCTTTTCCCTTCAACGCCTACCCCATCTACCTTGGCTGGACCCTGTTGGTCATGGTGCCTTTCTTTTTTATGTTGCGCCGGATGTTCCGCCCCTTGCGCATGCTTTTGAAGGGCGTCAAGGAGGTTTCCGAGGGCAACCTGGACTTCCAATTCGAGGCAAAGGGGCGCCATGGCGAAATCCATTACCTGGCGGAGAGCTTCAATTTGATGGTCCAGCGGATTCGGGAAATGATGCAGTCCAAGGATCAACTTCTGCTGGATGTCAGCCATGAGCTCCGAAGCCCCTTGACCCGCCTCAAGGTGGCCTTGGAAATGACCCCTAAGGGCAAGATGAAGGATTCCATGTTGCGGGACGTTTTAGAAATGGAAACGATGATCACCGAACTCCTGGAAACCGAGCGTCTGAAAAACGGCAATGGAAAATTAGCCCTGGCGCCGTTGGACCTAGTCGTCCTAGCCCGGGAGACCCTGGACAAATTTAAAAACCCGCAAACCGGCAGTAACCATGGTGGGTAAAGCCAACTACACTTGTTGTCCAAGTCGACGAAGCCAGGGTCAAAACCGTTTTGCAAAACGTATTGGAAAATGCCCTCAAATATTCGGCGGGGCGGAAAAAGCAAGTGGAAGTCAGCCTCTTATCCGGTGAAAAGGAAGTGCTGATCACCGTTCAGGATTACGGTCAGGGCATCTCCCCGGAGGATCAGGAAAAGGTCTTTGAACCCTTTTACAGGGTGGATAAGTCCCGCACCAAGGACACCGGCGGCTATGGATTGGGTTTAAGCCTTTGCCGGGAAATCATGCTCGCCCACGGCGGGGACATCAGGCTTGAAAGCGAACCCGGCCATGGAACAAAAGTAACCCTTTATTTTCCCCTTTAACCTCTTCGCCCAAAGTTCCACGAAAAAGCTTGACCATCCGGAGGGTGGCGTTTAGTCTTTTCCTATGGATAAAGCACTGGCGTTCTTGAAAGCGCAGTTGTCCTCCTTTAAAACCCCCTCTTACCTACGGTTCCTCGTTCGCGTCAAACACATGAAGCCCGAAGCCCTTCCCTGGTTCACTCGGGGAGATTTGGACGGTTTTTTCGGCCTTTTCATCGACAACCTGCTCCAACTCATGTTGATCGGATATCTTTGCAAGGTTTTATGCGGCTTTCCGGCGGATTTCATTACCGGACAAGTTCTTCCGGGGGCGGCCTTTTCAATTCTTTTGGGGAACCTCTTTTACGCCTGGCAGGCCCGTCAACTCGCCCTCAAAACCGGCCGTAACGACATAACGGCCTTGCCGTTTGGAATTAATACCCCCAGCCTGATCGCTTTTATCGTTCTTATCATGGCGCCCGTTTTCAGGGATACGGGCAACTTCAAGCTTGCCTGGCAAGCCGGGCTTTTCGCCTGTTTCCTCAACGGCCTGATGGAAATCGGCGGCGCTTTCGTGGGAGATTGGCTAAGAAACCACACTCCCCGGGCGGCCTTGCTGTGCGCTCTGGCTGGAATCGCTATAACTTTCATCGCCATGGATTTCATTTTCCAGATCTTCGCCAATCCCCTGATTGGCATCCTTCCGACTTTTTTGATACTCCTGTCTTATGCGGCCAGGCTGAAATGGCCTTTGTCTCTTCCCGGAGGATTCCTGGCGGTTTTGGTCGGCACACTTCTTTATTGGATTTTCCACGCCATTAATCCCGCATTAGCTTCCTCCAATATGTCCACCGACCCCATCAGTTGGTCCCTTTATCTCCCCAAACCGGTTCCTGCCGACCTTTTCGCCCTTCTTTTTAATTCCACCGGCTGGAAATATTTGGCTGTCATTTTCCCCATGGGCCTTTTCAACGTAATCGGCTCCCTACAAAACCTGGAAAGTGCGGAAGCGGGAGGAGACCGCTTCCCCACCAAACCTTCCTTATTATGGAACGGCTTCGCCACCCTCTTGGCCGGTTTATTGGGAAGCCCTTTCCCTACCACCATCTACATTGGACATCCGGGTTGGAAGGCCATGGGTGCCCGTCATGGTTATTCCATCTTAAACGGTTCTCTCATTACCCTAGTCTGTCTCACTGGGGGAGTCGGTTTATTCCTCAGAATCGTTCCGCGGGAATGCATTTTCGGGATACTCCTTTGGATTGCCATTATCATTACGGCTCAAGCCTTCATGGAAATCCCTAAGGAGCATTCCTTGGCCGTGGCTTTCGGATTAATACCGGCTTTCGCCGCCTATTGTTTTTATTTAATCGAAACCACCTTGCGGGTGGCGGGCACTCCCCTGAGCGTTGCCATGGCAGACAAACTTACCGGGGAAAACATGTTCATCCGGGGGATCATTGTGCTCAATCAGGGTTCCCTGCTGATCTCAATGATCTTCGCCGCCATCATGGTTTTTCTCATCGAGCGGAAATTTGCCAAGGCTGCCTGGTGGGTTTTTTCCGCTTCCGCTTTTTCGTTCATTGGGCTCATTCACGCCTATCGGCTCTCCGACACGGGGGTCCAGAATGGTTTTGGAAACGCCATTTCACCCAAGTTCGGGCTCATGTACCTCCTGGTGGGAGGAGTCTTTCTCTTGCTGCATTTCCAACAAAAATCCAACGCCAAACCCAACCGGCGGAAGAAGAAAACCAAAACCCAGACACCCGATCCTCCCAAAAGCCGGGTAAGTTATCTTTAACTGTCTCGCGGTTCAATGGACGAGGTTCCCTTTTTGAAGCCCTTAACTCTTGATTTGAGCCCTCAAAAAATTCCTTGGGCATATTGGGGACTTTTCTGCCTCACTCTCTTTCTGCTTTCCTATATAGCCCTTTCGTTCGAAGCTAAATTGGCGGCCGGGGTCATCGGCTTAGCCCTACCTCTTTATTTGGCCCTGCGGAATTCCGCCAAACCCGGCCTCCAGGAACAACCAACCTATTTAAAGGAACTCGGAGTTTTTCCACCACTTTTAATTGGGATGGTGGGCCTCTATTTCGCCGTTTTCCTGCGTTTTTACCGATTGGAAAACCTCTTTTGCTGGCCCAATTTGGATGAGGGATGGATTGGAACTAACGCACTGGAACTTTCACGCCACTGGTCATGGAAATTCTTTTACACCTTTGGCGAAACCCCTCCCCTAACGGTTTGGTTGGTTGCCGTTCTTTTTAAACTGGGTTTTTCACCAATATTTAGCCTTTGGCTTACACCTGCGTTAGTTTCCCTCCTTACCCTATTCACCGGTTATTGGGCCCTTCGAAAATGGTTTTCCAAATCGTTTTCGCTGGTGAGCGCGGGCTTGCTGAGTTTCAGCTACTGGCCTCTTTTCTTAGGACGGCTCTGCCACCAGGGCATCTGGCTGCCTTGGTGGGTCTACCTTTGCTTGGGAGTCTGGGGCGGATTCAACCTTGCAAAAGATAAATCGGCTAAAAGGAATTGGGCCCTGGGCCTGGGAATCGCGATGGGATTAGGTTCTTTTATTTTTACGCCCTGGCCCATTGTGACTTTTTTTCTCCTCCTTTCGCTCTTTTGGACCTGGGGGATTCGTTCGGGGAAAAATCTCTTCTATTTTCTCCTGGCTATAGGATCAATGGGAATTACGCTGGTCCCTTTTACCTTGGCGGTCTTCCGGGAAGGATACGGAACCCATATCATTTCATTGTCCCCCTTAAGCGGTTGGTACCACTTTTCCAAACTCATTCCAAATACTTTGGATTATGTTACCGTGCTTTTTTGGGGCGTAAGTGATCCCGAACCAGCCTATACACCGGTAAAGGGCGGATTCCTGAACCCCTTCCTGGGTTCTCTTTTCTTCCTAGGCATGGTGGAATTGTTTCGGTTTCGGAACAATCCGCTGACCCATTGGATTGTCGCTGCTTTTTTCCTTTTTCTTCTTCCGGGAGCCTTATCCCTCAACGTCGAAACCTTCCGGGTAGCCCAGGTTCTTCCGTTGGTTTTTTTTATTTGCGCCATGGGAATCCAATCCACCTTGGAAACGCTGCCTTATGGTAGACAATGGCGGTTCCTGGCAGTCCTCTTTTTAATTTCCGGCATTCTGGACTTCAACCTTCTAATTGCCCCTTACCGGAATCCAGACCAACATCCGGAGAATTTTGGCAGGCCCGTTAAATCCCTGGAACGGTATCGGGCTTATCAAATTCTGGACGAGTTTCAAAAAAACAACGGCCCGGGATTTATTTTGACCGATTTCGATACCAATTCCTTTAATGACCCAACTCTCTCGGTCATGACCTACCCCTTCAATACCGCCGTTAACACCACTCTTCTTCATGAGTTGGCCAGCGAAAACCAACCAGTAAAATGGCTGGCGGTTTTCGTGAACGCCCAATACGAACCCTTCCTGAAAAAAAGATTTTCGGAAGGTGAATGGTTTCGGGTTTCGAGTGGACTTTCCCTTGCCGATGGCGGGGATATGTTGGGAATTCTCCCGATCACCCCTGAAAACGCGGCAACGCTTTATGCCTGGTGCGGGGCTCACGGGATTTTCCTGGCGGCGGACCAGCGGAGATTCCTGCAAAACGAGGGAAGCCTATATCCTGTCATTCAAATTTTGGAAACCGCTTTCCCCGCTGTGAAAGGCGACCCGTTCTTGGAATCGGTTTATTGGGACAAACGGGCCGCCTATGAGTACGTAAACTTGGACTATGACCAGCAGCTTCTTTCCTACGAAATGGCCGTCACCAAGGGCTATCCCACAGCTGATCTTTATTTTAAATTGGGAGAATTATTTAGGGTAAAAGGGCGGTTGGCTCAGGCGCGGCTGGCTTATTTGAAAGCCACCCAAGCCCCCTTGGATTTGACTCCCTCCGCCGAAATCCTGGCCACCTTAAAAGCCCAAACCCATTAAAAAAATAAAAAGAATTGGTCGGGTCTTAAAAATCGAGTTATGATTTCTCAACTATCAGCAATGAGGTTAGAACCATGAAACATCTTCTGGGTGGCGTTGTTTTGGCTTTCGCGGGCTTGGTTTTCTGTTCCCAGTCAAACGCTGACACTTCCAAAAAAACCGAATCGGACTTGGCGGACTCCGTCAAGATTCCCAATTATCACTGGCAGAAATCTTGTAATACCGAAGGCCTGACCATTTATTGGTCAAAGGTAGAAGGAAGCAAAGTCATCGCCTTCAAAGGGGAAGGTATTGTGGACGCACCGATTGAAAAAGTCGCCTCTATCATCATCGATACAACTCGTGCCACCGAATGGATCGACAGCCTGGTGGCTTCCAAAGTGGTGCGTAATATCTCTCCAACCGAATTTATCGAGTACGACCATGTGGGCATCCCTTTTCCTTTCGACACCGTCATGTCGGACCGGGATTTTGTTTCCCATGTCTTCCTTACTTCCGACCCCTTGGATCAGCGCATTACGGTCAGTTACATGCCTACCGAGGACGACCAAGCCCCGGTTTTGAAAAAATACACCCGGGGGACGATGATCTGCGTTTTCAAAATGGTTCCCATGAGCATGTCCGATGAGACTTACGTGGAGGCGGAAATACATTGTGATCCTAAAGGGGCTGTTCCCAAGTGGTTGGTGAATTTTTTCCAGGAAGGCTGGCCCGAAACCACTTTTGAGACCTTGAGAAAGCAGGCGAAGAAGTTGGACATCCAAGTGCTTCCGGTGGTAGAAAACCTTCTTCAAAAATCGACCGTCAAACTCGCCAAAAACAACAAGGACTAAAAAAACTTTTTTTACCGTCGAAACAACAAAGGTTTGAGCCTTTATTTTGCCGTCAAAATCTCTCGGATTTTTTCATCGTCCAAAATCATGTACATTTCGTAGCGGTGCAGACCGGGACCATAATAATTTTGGGTGATGCGGTAAGTTTTAAAACCCTTCTTCATGAAAAATTCAACGCTGTGCTGGGTGGCGTCCAGCCGGATGAGCTTCATCTTGGGGATTTGGGCCAGCTTGGAAAGGCGGTTCCACAACATAAATTGGCCGATGCCAAGACCGTGCCAATCCTTGTGAACCATGCCCCAACAGAGGGTGGCCGCCCCGCCATCCAGTCCTAGGATGTAACCGCCTCCAGCGATGATTTGGCGGCCGTCGTCTTCCACTAAAAGATAATCACGAGGGAACTCCTCGAGGTAGGCTGAAAATTTTTCTTTCTCGACGGGCAGAAAATATTTGGGTGTATTGCTTTCAAAAACCTTAATACAGGCTTCCTTATCGGAAGTCTGGTAGGGGCGGAACCGCCACGGGGGGGTGAGAGGGGCATTCATTCCCACAACTCCTGTAAGGCGTTTAATTCTTAGTCGAGGTAAGCGTCGGCCTCAATCTCGATCAGCATGTCCGGGTCAATCAACTTGGAGACTTCCACGATGGTCATCGCGGGACGGATTTCGCCAAAAATTTCGCCGTGAGCCTTGCCAAACTTCTCCCACTCGTTGATCTTTGTGACGAATAAACGGGTTCGCACGACGTTCTTAAAGTCTGCTCCCGCCTTTTGCAGGCCAGCCTGGAGATTTTTCAAAGCTTGGACTGTCTGGACATAGGGATCGCCCACCCCAACAATTTTTCCATCGGGCCCGCCGCCGGTCGTGCCGGAGACATGGATATAGGAACCAACTTTCACCGCTCGGGAATATCCCAAAACGGGTTCCCACTTGGATCCGGTGCTGATATTTTCCCTTTTAGCCACCTGTAACTCCTTGGATGAAATAAATTCATATGTTCAAAACGGCAGCCCGGAGTACTGCCCCGTAAAATTAACCGACGCCTGTTTTCCGGGGAGCGCTTATCTGCCGGGCGGTATTCGTGGAAGTATGCGGCCGGGCGGGTCCTCCCTTTTCATGCTTGTGGATATGGTCATGAGGATGGTCGTGAGGGTGTTCATGATCGTGGTCATGCTCCTCGGCCTTAACCTTGGCGGCCGCATCAGCGTTCACCTTGGAAAGGGCCGCGCTTTGAGCCTTTTCGTCCGCCTGTAGGTGGCACTTTTTGTATTTTTTTCCTGAGCCGCAGGGACACTCGTCATTACGTCCCGTTTTTATTCTGGCCTGCCAATCGTTATCCGCCATAGAAACTCCTTACCTTCCCATTCTTTAAGACAATGCATTATAAGCCCGGGCATAAGGACAAAAACTATTTTTTAGATCCGCTTTTTGCGGCTTCCTTTGCCCTTTTGGCTTCCAAGAGCGTCCATTCCACATAGTCCGCGTAAGTTCCCTTGAAGTCCGCGTAAGTTCCGTCAGGCTTCAATTCCAATATACGGTTGGCAACTTTACCGATCAAATCCTGGTCGTGTGAAGAAAAGATTATGGTACCCGTATATTCGGCCAGCGCGGTACTTAAGGATTCAATGGATTCCAAATCCATATGGTTGGTAGGCTCGTCTAAAATGAGCACGTTTCCGCCTTCCAGCATCAACCGGGATAACACCATGCGCTGGCATTCTCCACCCGAAAGAACCTTCACATTCTTATCCTGCTCCTCGCCCGTGAAGAGCATGCGCCCCAGCATTCCCCGGATGACCTGGCCTTCTTCCAGCGGGGAAAACTGACGAAGCCATTCCAGCGCCGTCATGTCGCGGGTCAACTCTTCCTTGACATCTTGCGGCATGCTAGAAAGCTTGACCGTGCTTCCCCAAATTACCTGCCCCTCGTCGATCTTCAGGCCCCACTCGGCCAGATTCGAACCCTCGGCTTTGTAGGCTCCCACCAAACATTTGATCAAGGTGGTTTTCCCGATACCGTTGGAACCGATGATGGCGATCTTGTCGCCATTACCCACGATGAAGGTGATCTTCTTGAGAACCTTCAGGTCGCCATAGGACTTACTGATGCTCTTGATGTTCAGTATGTCTTTTCCGGCCGGCTGCTTTTCCTTGAAGAAAAGCCGGGGATACTGCCGGGAGGATTGGATGATTGTTTCCAGTTCAATCTTCTCCAAAAGCCGAGCCCGGCTGGTGGCCTGAGCGCTCTTGGAGGCATTGGCGGAAAAACGGGCGACGAAAGCTTTGAGTTCGGCGATTTGTTTTTCCTTGCGGGCATTTTCAGTCATTTTGCTGTCGAGAGTCTGCTTGGAAGCCATTACGAAGAAATCATAATTGCCCGAATAAACCGTGACCTTTTCCCGATCCACGTCGGCGATATGGGTGCAGATGTGGTTCAGGAAATGCCGGTCATGGGATATGACGATGATGGTTCCGTCATAAGAATTCAGGTAGTCTTCCAGCCAATCGATGGTGCGGATATCCAGATTGTTGGTGGGCTCGTCCAACAAAAGCACATCGGGCTTGGCGTAAAGAACCTGGGCCAAAAGGACCCGGACTTTCCAGCCGCCGGTAAGTTGTTTCATTTTCCAATCATGCTTTTCGGTTTCGACTCCCAGGCCTTCCAGTAAGTTCCCCGGCCCCGGCCGTCAGAGCGTAGCCGTCCATATCCCCGAAATGGGATTCCAGTTCGGCGGCTCGAATTCCCTCGTCATGGGTCATATTGGGTTTGGCGTAAAGAGCATCTTTTTCCTGCTGGATCTTCCAAAGGTCTTCCCGACCCATGAGAACCGTGTCCAAAACGCTGAACTCATCATAGGCATATTGGTCCTGTTTGAGCATGGCCACTTTCACGCCCCGATCCACAGCGATCTCACCGTCGTCCGGTTTGATCTGGCCCGCCAGAATCTTCATGAAGGTGGATTTGCCTGCCCCATTGGCGCCGATGAGGCCATAGCAATAGCCCGGGTTGAATTTGACCGTGACGTGGTCGAAGAGGGTTTTTTTTCCGAAACGAAGGGTAACATCTTTAGCCGAAATCATTTGTCTCGAGTCTCCTGGGTCGAATTAAGGAGGGCAATTTTCGGATGATTTGAGGGGAGAGTCAAGGAGGATTAAGCCCGCAAAAAAAGATTAAGGCCTGGCGTGGGCGCTTTTTCTTCCAGTTTTGATAAAAGGACCTGCCAGGCTTGCAGGTCGCCCTGCTCGTCGATCCTGAGATGGTGGTTGCGGTAACGGAATTTGCCATGATCCAACTGGATGACTTCATTGGTTTTCGTCATTTTGGTCTGACCGTGGAAATCGGCCACGACCGCCCCTTCATAGGAAACGATCTTCAATGCCTCTTCTTTTCGTACAAATTCGAACAAAGTGCCATGAGCATGGCACAAAACACTTCCCGCCGAAACCCCGAAAGACCATGTGGGGGTTTGGTCCAATTGGCAAAACATCCGCCCCGTTACCAGATTAATTTCGCATTGAAATCCCTTATCCCCTCCGCGAAGACGTGTGATTCGGATTTTCGTGCGGGGCGCCAGGTAAAGATAGACCTTTCCCTTGAGCCTTAAGACCGCGTCACTGTCGGGTCCGGTGACAACCTTGTCCCCGTCATCCAAAGTCTGACTTTGGTAGAGACGGGAAGTCTCGTCGTTTTCGTCATGGTAAGCCGTCACCATACCTTTGGCTTCCACGGTATGGAAACGCAAGTCTTCATCTTCGGCTTGGACCTGCGGAAAAACTTTTGATCCGAGGCCAAAGGTCAGCGCGATTGCGAAAAATAATCGATATGACTTTTTCATAGGGCGGCATTATAAAGCAAAAATCCTCTAGTTTCTTAAGAATGGGATGATTTTTGTTTATCCATTGCCCCCAGAAGTCTCAGGGCATTTTCCAGATCGGGATTATAGGGATCCGAACGCAAGGCGGTTTCCAAAACTCTTCTTGACTCCGGATAATTTTTCTTGCGCATCAAGAGGCATCCTAAATCGTAATACAAATGGGTCGCTGGATAACCTTCCGTTAATGCCCTTTTCAAGGCGTCCACCTGAAGGTCATAATGGGTTTCAAAACCGCGGTAATAATAAAATTCCGACAGGCGTTCCCAATAACAGGCCTGGAGAAATCGGTCCTCCGCCATGAATGAAGGCGGATGCAACCAGTATTGGATTGCTTCCTGGTAGCTTTTGGCATTGGCGACATCAAGAAATTTCCAATCTCCTTCTTGAAGCCATCGATCCGCTTCCACCCATTTTTCCATGCGGCTTCTCTCCCTTTGGACGACGGGAATCAATCCAACGGTTAATTCTTCATCCCCGCCGGATGACGCGGGAAGTCTCCACCATTGGGCCCCCGGAAGGTCCCCACGGAGGAAAGGGACCTCGTCAGGATGAATTAAAAGGATTGCCCATCGGGAAAGTTGAAAATCCAGTTTTTCATTTTCGGCCGAGTTAAAAGGGAATACAGCTCCCGCCAAATTTTCTTCGGGATGGACGGTGAGACCTTGTAGTGGATGGTTTTGGACCTTGAATTGTGTCAGGATTATCCCCGGTCCCTGGTCTCGAGCGATTTTTTCCAAAACCCCATAAACCATGCGAATTTGGGAAGTTTGGTCCTCCAAAGTCTCCATGGTCGTCTTCAACCGGGTCGCGTCCCAAACGAAAATAGCCACAAGAAGGAAACCTAAATAAAGCTGGCGTTTTTGGACGGGAAGGCTTAAGAGGAAACGGCATGCTCCCAACGCGGATAATCCCAAAGCCAGGGGAATAACCTGGATGATTCTCAGTCCTTGGAGGTTCTGAGAAAGTAATCCCGGAAGAAGGAAAAGAATAAAGATGGGGCCTATCCAACGAACCAATCGCGGGAGGCCTTGTTTCCCCGAAAATTTCCCAAATTCCCATCCAGAATAGCGCAGCCATCAATGGATTTAAAAATCCACCTTGACCGGGGACATAACTTCCCCCGGACGAGCAACCCCAAAAAAGGCAGTTCACATAATCCAACCCCGAAAACAAAGCCTGGTTTCCACGAAGCCAACCATGGAAGATCGAATAACCAATCAAGTGTGTCCCATAACCACCACTTTGGAAGACTGCGATTCCAAAATAAAACCCTGTCGTGAATAGGCCCGCTACCAAAAAAAGGAGGATTCGATTGTCCCATTCTTTTCGCAGGGTGACGATCAATAGGATAGATAGCCCGGTCACCGCCACCACCGGCCAGGAAGTATAGGTCCAATAACCTAGACCGACCCAAGCTCCAAAAACGAAGAAAAGGGGACAACTCGATTTCTTCTGGCTTTTTTTAAGCGTTTCAGCCAGAAGAAAAAAAACCCCTATCTCCCAAGCGGGCAAACAGATGGCTTGGAGGGACAATCCCTGCAAATAGATTGGCCAATAAGCCAAAGCCAGGAATGCGGTTGAAAGAAAGGCCAGGTTTTCGGGTAAAAAACGGCGGGAGGCCCAAAAACCCATGATTAGGGTGAGACAGGAAATGAGAAAGGCCGGGAATAGGAGCGCTAAAAAAGAATTACTAGAAATTTTCATAAGAAACCCAGTGGCCCAAATCAAAACCGGCGGAATTTGTCCTTCGGTATAGAAAAATTTCCAATCCCAATGCCGGTTCACCTCCAGAAGCTCCTTGAATAATCGAAGCCTCATCCAATAAAGGCCAATGGGGAAAGGCCCAAAATCTTAAGGAGCGAAGGAATAAACCCGCCGTGATTAAAAGGGCCCAAACCCAGGGAGGATAAAAACCTTTTTCTTTTAATTCTGAATCGAAAAGACTTTCAACATATTCATTTCCCTTTCGTATCATCCAGAAAAACGCCGTTAGGGTTCCTCCGATCCAAATCCATTGTCGGGTGGGGATGGAAAAAACGGAAAGGGATGCCAAACAATGGGTCAGGAACAATAGGGTGAAAAAAAAGGGGGCCGAACGATAACGGGCCGACAAGTTCATGGGGAAGCCTTTACCATTTAAAAATGCGATAACAGTTTTTCCATCAATAAATTTTCGGGTTCTTTCGTTTTAAAAAAAGGGCAACAAGCAGTAAAAAAACGACAATGACCCCCACCACAATAACCAAGTTCCAAGGAATTCTTCCTTCGGACATTCCCTGGCGCACAGCATCGCCGCCGGCCACATACACAATGATGGCGGGAATCATGCATATCCAGGACCAAAAGGCATAGGGCCAAAAGTCAATTTTGGTCAAACCAAAAGCGTAATTAACCAGGTTAAAAGGCAAAAGCGGAAACAAGCGATTTACGGCGACAATCAAGGCCCCTTTGGAAGCTGTCCATTGATCTAATTCCCTAAACTTTTCGTATTTCCCTAGAAAGTGGTTCACCGCTTCGCGGGCGAAATAACGGCCGGTTAGAAAAGCGAGACAAGCCCCCAGGGTGGCTCCAATATTGGCCACCACCGATCCTTCTAACGTTCCAAACAAGATTCCCGACATAAACGCGAACAAGGAAACGGGTAAAATGGCCACAACTGCCGCGGTGTATATAAGAATGAATATGATTGGGCCCCACGCTCCCAATGACTTAATCCACACCCCCAAGGCCTTTAATTGATACCCAAAGTGAAACAATTGTGCCGCCACAAACAAGATCGTTAAGAGTACCAGTAGTAGAACCGGTTTCCACCAATCATTCCAAGGCGTGGCCTTAGGTTTCATACCGATCCTTTGAGAATTTCGAAAAATAATTCATGAACAAGTAATTTTTGATTTAAGCGAATCTTGTTACATAGGATAACTCTCCAATAATTTGGCAATCAGGGAAGTCCAGCCCGTTTGGTGGCTGGCACCCAGGCCTTTGCCGTTGTCCCCATCGAAAAACTCGTAAAAGAGGATCAGTTCCTTCCAATCCGAATCATTGGCGAATCGAGGTTCGCCCCCATGGCTGGGACGGTTCCCCTTTTCGTCCGGCAGGAAAAGAAGGTTTAATCGTCTTCCCAGGAATTGGGCTACCTCCCCCAAATTCATCCAATGGCCTGAACCCGTTGGGCATTCCACCTTGAGATCGTTCCCATAAAAGTGATGATACCGTTCCAACGATTCCACCAAGAGGAAATTGATCGGCATCCAAACCGGGCCGCGCCAATTGGAATTACCCCCAAAGATACCGCACTGAGATTCCCCCGCTTCGTAGCCAATGCGGCTCTGCTCGCCGTCCAAATCTAAAACATAAGGGTGGTCCCGATGAAATTTAGAAAGAGCCCGGATGCCGAAGGGAGATAAAAACTCATTCTCGTCCAGGACATACTTAAGAACCTTGAGCAGCCTTTCCTTCGAAAGAACCGCCAGCAGGTAACAGCCCTTTCCAACCTCACCTTCGTCCCGCCTCAAGATCGAGGCAGCTTCCTTGGGTTTGTGCTGCATAAACCACTTCATGCGTTTGTAAAATTCCGGCAGTTTTTCCAGGGTTTCTTCGCTGAGGATTTCCACGGCGAAAAGCGGGATGATTCCCACTGCCGAACGGATTTTGAGGGGAATTACAGAGCCGTTGCAGTGTATCTGGTCATAGTAAAAGCCGTCAGCCTCATCCCATAATCCGCTTCCGCCCAAGTTGTTCATGGCGTTGACGATGGAAAGGAAATGCTCGAAAAACTTGGTCGCCATATCCTCCGTGGCGGGGTTCTCCAGGGAAAGTTCCAAGGCCATGGAAAGGAGGGTGCCGCAATAAAAGGCCATCCAGGCCGTGCCGTCGGCCTGTTCCAAAAGCGTTCCCGGTTTCAACTGCCCCCGGTCAAAGACTCCAATATTGTCCAATCCCAAGAATCCGCCTGAAAAAAGGTTATTTCCCTCCGCGTCCTTCCGGTTGACCCACCAGGTGAAGTTGAGAAGGAGCTTTTGGAAGACCCGGGAAAGGAACATCCGGTCCCTTTGTCCCTTGGGAGCGCTGATCTTATAGACCCGCCAAGCGGCCCAGGCGTGTAGGGGCGGGTTGACGTCCGAAAAGGCGAATTCGTAGGCCGGGATCTGGCCGTTGGGATGCATATACCATTCTCGCAATAGAAGGATGAGCTGATGCTTGGCGAAAAAGGGGTCCAGCCGCGCGAAAGGAATAGTATGAAAGGCCAGGTCCCAGGCTGCGAACCAGGGATACTCCCAATTGTCGGGCATAGAAAGGACGTCCTCCGCCCCGAAATGGCGCCAGTCATGGTTGCGATTTTTTTTTCGGTTTTCGTCCACCGGCGGCTGTGTGGGATCGCCCTCCAGCCATTCATCCACTTGGTAATAGTAATATTGTTTGGACCATAAAAGCCCCGCGTAGGCCTGCTCCGCCACAACCCTTTCCTCCCCGGAAAGTCCCTTGGGTATCTTTAGGTCGTAATAGGCCTTGGTTTCGTTGATCCTATCCTCGAAGACTCGGTCGAAATCGGACCCGAAAGCTTGGGGAATATCTTGGTCACTAAGTCGAAGCCGTAAAACTTGTTGTCCCTTCGGTGACAGGTTGAGTTTGTAACTAAAAGCCGCTTTAGTTCCTTGGCTGGAATGGACAATCCCTTGTTTTCCCTTTATCAAAGCCTCATGAAAAGCGTCTTTTACATAAGGTGATTTGTTTTTTGATTGGAATATCCTCTCGAAATTGGTCTCGTTCTCGGTGAATAAAATTTCGGGTTTACCTTCGGCTTTGAGGAACAAAGACCCTAAGGCCGGGTGCTGGAGAGAAATTCCGTCCTTACCTTTTTGAATGACCGATTTAGGCCAATAGTCTTCTTGGGTTCGACCCCAATCCCATGTGTTGCGAAACCACAGAGTTGGAAGCACCTGTAAAGAGACAGTTTCAGGCCCCCGATTCACTGCAGTCAAACGGATCAAGATGTCGTCGGGCGAAGCCTTGGCGTATTCCACGAAAAAATCGAAGTAACGGTTTTCGTTGAAAACTCCCGTGTCGGCTAGTTCGAATTCCGGGTCCTTTTTGCCCCTTCTTCGGTTTTCTTCTACCAACCAAGCGTAAGGAAATTCCGCCTGTGGATATTTATAGAGGGCTTTCATATAGGAATGGGTAGGCGAAGCGGAGAGGTAAAAATAGGACTCTTTCACATCCTCCCCATGGTTACCCTCTTCTCCATTCAGGCCGAATAGACGTTCTTTAAGGATGGGGTCCTTTCCATTCCAAAGGGCGGTGGCGAAACAAACCAATCCCTTGGTATCTGACAATCCCAGCAGACCGTCCTCTCCCCAGCGATAGGCCCGGCTTCGGGCCTGATCATGTGGGAAATAGTCCCAGCAAGTGCCGTTGGGGGAATAATCCTCTCTTACCGTGCCCCATTGCCGTTCCGAAAGGTAGGGCCCCCATTTTTTCCAGGGATGGTTGCCTTTGACGAAAAGGTTGAGGCGTTGGGATTCAGGATCAGTGGCGGATAGCATTTTTACTCCTAACTCCGGGACACGTCACAGGGGACCTGCGGCTTGAGCGAAGAGATGCCGTTAAACCACATAGGCTTAAAACCGCCTGGAAACGATAACGATCAATTTTGATTGCGCTCCAAGCCTGAAATCCCCGGATTGAATTTCCATTTAAGTATAATAAAGCATCGTTCGATCGGGTGAAGGAATGATTTTTTGGGGAATGAGGGGAGTAAAAAATTAGATGAAGCAACAAATGACCTTGCCCCTTAACCGGACAAAGGCCTCAATAAAGCCATGGTTTAATTCTTGGGTCTTTGCGTGGGAAAACCAGTTCCTCATCATTTTATCAATCCTCTTCTTCCTCTTAACGATTTTCGCTTTTTACCCAGGTGAGATGTCGACTGACACCCTTTACCAATACTCACAGGCTCTTTCAGGACATTTTTCCGATTTACATCCGCCTATCATGGCGGCCCTTTGGCGTTTCTTGCTTTCGGTTACTCACTGCCCCGGTTCCCTCTTCATTTTAAACAACATTCTTTATTGGTTTTTTTGGTGCCTTCTTTCCCTAATGACTTTCAAAAACTTGAAATGGAAGCTGGTGGCATTAAGCCTGGCGGCCCTACCACCCCTTTGGTCCCAATCCGTTGTTCTTTGGAAAGACACGGAGCTTTCGATTGGCTTGTTGGGGGCATACTTATTCGCCTTTCGCATCGGGCTTGAAAAACCATGGCAGAAAAAGAATCTGGCGGCTTTCGATTATGTTTTGTTTTCAGTGGCCGCTTTATTATTTTTTTATTGCACGGCCATCCGTTTCAATTCTCTGCCTGCCTTATTGCCTTTGGCATGGTATGTAGCAACAAGAAAGGAAGGTGGAAAATCTTTTCTTCCCTCTCTGATGAGAACTTCTCTCATCATCGGCACCAGTCTCATCGCGGTGCATCTTTTCGTCTACGGTTTTCTGAAAGCCCAAAAGACCCATGTAGAACAGGCGATTAAAATTCACGACATTGTGGGGATTTTTGTCCGGACCGGGGACGAGGGGCTGATTCCAGACTACTGGAAAAAAATGAATCCGGATCTGACTCCGGAATTATTGCGCGAAAATTACGACCCCACTAATCTCAATCTTTTATGGACGGGCCTTTTTAGAAACGATCTTGTACGACCCACAACGGATCTTTCACAGTTAGATGAACTTCAAGCTAAATGGAAGGAAGCCATCTTCCATTTTCCCACCGCCTATTTCCAGCACAGATGGGCGGTTTTTAACGGCCTGATTCGGATTGGACAAACCGAAACTTATTACCCCTTCCAACTGGCGGTCAACCCCAACCCCTTTGGTTTAAAAGAACAAGGCATCGCCAAATTAAGGGTTTCATTAAAATATTACTTTTGGTTTTTCGGAAACTCCTTTCTTTTCAAAGGGTGGTTCTACTTTCTTTTATCGATAGGAGTAATTTTCCTCGCGTCGTTTAACCGCTTCCGGGGGACCATTTTTAGCGAAATTTCAGTTTATAGCGCTCTATCAGCTCTTTTTTACGGGTGTGCCTACTTTCTTTGTGCAACCGGAAGTGACTTCCGGTTTTTGTATCCAACGGTTACTCTTTCGGTCTTTTCCATGGCGATGTTGCTTTCATCTTTTGAGTTAGGTTGGAATGATCGAGGATCGAGTTAACAAAAACGCCTGGTTCTGAGTGATTCTAATGATTTGTTTTAAAGACTCATTTGTCCTCAAGAACTACTTTGTCCAGACGGATGGCTTCGCCTAGGGACCAGGCTTGGAAGGGACAGCCTCTAGAAGTAAAAGGGTCTTCTCCATCGGCGATTTCCGGCAGGTGTCCCAGCCCGGCTTTATTTAAATGTTCCAACAGGGGCTTCAAAAATTTTTCGCGGGCTTCTTCTTTGGCTTGGGATGTGTTTCCTCGCACCCTTACCCAAGCTTCCACAAAAGGTCCCATCAGCCAGGGCCAAACCGTACCCTGATGATAGGCGCTGTCTCTTTCCAAGATACCGCCCTGGTAGTGCCGGCGGAATCCCGGCTCGCCAATGGCCAGCGACCGCAAACCCAAGGGTGTCAGTAGTTTCGATTCGACCGCTTGAACAACGAGTTTTGATTTTTCATCGTCCAGGAGGGTCAAGGGTAATCCTCCCACCGCGAAAATTTGGTTAGGCCGGAAAGAGGAGTCCCCGGTGCCCGCCTGCCGTTTCACGTCCACCACATCGTACAAATAACGACCAGCACCTTTCCAAAACCGGTTCTGGAAGGAGACCAAGGCTTTCTTGAATAACTCTTCCCATTGAACGGAAAAATGTCCCCCGATCCAAAGGGCGTTGATCCAAAGGGCTTCCACCTCCACAGGTTTACCCACCCGGGGTGTGACCGCTTTGTTGTTGACTCGAGCGTCCATCCAAGTCAGGGAATCATCCCCTTCACCCGCCCAGAGCAGGCCGTCATCGTCCGCCTTAATCCCCCAACGGGTGCCGTGGAAGTAACCGTGCAGAATTTTCTCGACGGGCGCCTGGAACTCGCTCCAATCCTTTTTGGAAATATTCCCTTCCCTGGCAGCTTTCAAATAATCGTAAACGGCGATCACGTACCAGAGGGACGCGTCCACCGAGTGGTACTCCGGAATCTCTCCCGAATCGGGGAACCGGTTTGGAACCATGCCTTGAGAAATGGCTTTGGCCCATTCCAGAAGAATTTTCCGGGTTTCCTCCAACCGACCCATGGCCAGTCCCAAGCCCCGGATGGAAACGAAGGTATCTCGGCCCCAATCCGTAAACCAGGGATAACCCGCAATAATCGTTTCGCCCTCTCCCCTTTTTGCGAAATATTGGTCGGCGGAGCGGGCCAGGGGGGTGGCAAAAGACTTACGACGATCCTCTTCCTGGGTTCGATAACGATCGAAAACCTCTTCTACCCTTTGCAACTCCTGTAAAGAACTCGGCTTCTCTCCCCCTGCCTGAAAAATAAGCAAGGCCCGGGTCTTGGTGAAATTCCATTGAAAAAGTCCCGGCGTGGCTAAATCTTCTACTGCGTCCAGCCCCCTTTGTTGCTCCTGCTCATAAAGGAACTGACGATACCAGTCGGGCTGGTGGTGGTAATGGCCGTTGTGCAGAGCCGTCAGTAAAGGCGCTTGGGGATAGGGTTTCCAATAAACGGATTTCTCGAAAATGTCCGCGTCAAATTGGAATTCTTTGTTCTCGTGCTGGAGTGAATGATAATCCACGAAGGAAAGAAGAGGCCTCACCGAAAGCCTCACCGGTTCCTTGGCGTTTAGAAGCTTCCAGGAAATCACTACCGCCGGAACCCCATGAGGCATGAAAATTTCCCTTTCCATCGTCATACCTCGGGGAAGCCGGTAAACCCACTTTGGCCAAGGGTCGGTTTGAAATGACTCGATGGATTCGGACCCGTTTGGCGTGATAACACCTGGGAAATACATGTGGGAAGATAGGTGAAAAAGGCTGTCGTCGATTTCGACCCAAGCGTCCAAACTTTTGACCAGAGCCATGCGTCCGGTGGGAGGCGTAACAGCGGATAAAAGCATGGCGTGGTACCGCCGGGTTCGGATGCCGATAGTTGTTCCGGAAGCGAAACCTCCCAGGCCATCCGTTTCCAACCATTCGGTTTCTCGATTAAGGGGTAGGGACATTTGATTTCCTGTTGATTTTATTCGAACGTAATTATGTTTTTGATACCGCCCGGATCGCCCAATAGCAAGTTCTTGTGCTTATCCGGCGCGAACCGACCCGTGATCAGCGCTTGGATAGCATGAGGCCAGCGTTTCTTGAAAACCGCCAAATCCTCAATGGCTTTGACATAGGCGTTCTTGCCCGCGTTCACCGACCCGAAAACCACCTGGTTTTTCAAAACTAGGTCGCGCATCAATAAATCCGTGTCTACCTCAATGGGGGCTTTCCGGCCCGGCACACCGGTAAAAACGAAAACACCGTTGGTCCCCAGGTATTTCATCATCTCGAAGGACAGCCGGGAGGCGCCCGTGGCTTCGTAAACCAAATCCACGTTACCGACCTGGACCGCTAACTGTTCCAGGTTGGTGGTGGACCCAGAAATATAAGTGGCGCCAATTTCCCGAGTCAGTTGGGCCTTCGGGGATTCCGCCGGTTCCTTGGAATAAACGAAAGTCTTAAACCCGTAAGAACAAAGAAGCATGGCGCCTAAAAGCCCGACCGGCCCGGCCCCCAAAACGACGGCGTTATGCGGATATCCTATTTCGGAGGGTGGTATTTTCTCGCCTTGGCGGTGCGGATGCTGGTCGTGGCGGCAGGCCCAGGGCAACCGGGCTTGGATGTCCCAAACCTGGAAGAGGGATTTTTCCGCGATGGTTAGTGGCTCGGTGAGCACCCCGACATCCCGCAATTCCACCGGAACGGGATTCATGTATTTTTCATCATCCACCACCATTTCGGTCATAAAACCATGTAAGCCGCTGATGCCCCTTTCCTTGAAACCGCCGGTGGTGCAAAAATCCTGGCGGCCGACGCGGCAAGGGATACAGTTGGGGTTTCCGCAGGGCCGCCGCACGATGGTGACGACCAAGTCGCCCTCTTTCAGGCTCTTCACGTCGGACCCCACTTCCATCACACGTCCCAGCGATTCGTGGCCTAGGATCAAATAATCGGACCCCACAGGGGGCGTGCCATATTCAAAGGAACAGATTTCCTTGTCGGTCCCGCAAACGCCGATATCGAGCATTTTAAGTTTCACCTCGGTTGAATTTTGCAGGGGAGGAACCGTGGCGTCTATCAATTGCACTTGCTTTTGAGCTGGAAAAACAGCGATGGCTTTCATGGCGCCTCTTGAAGGAAATTTCAGACTATTGACCCACCCATCATAAAGGTTTTGAGAGTGTTTTTTCATAGGTTAAAGTTACTTTTGCGTGATCGAGAGGATATATTTTTGTCGAATTCCCGGCTAACATGAATTAGTTCCAAATCAACGATTTCAAGGAGATTGAAAACATGTCCGAACCCAATATCGCCGCAAAAGCCCCAGCCAAAGTCGAACTGGAATCAGGTAAAACCTACGCCTGGTGCGCCTGCGGGCATTCCAAGAGCCAACCCTTTTGTGACGGCTCCCACCAAGCCCATCCTCCCTTCGTTCCGCTGATTTTCAAGGCCGAGGAATCCAAGACAGCCTTCCTGTGCCAATGTAAGCATTCGAAGAACAAGCCCTATTGCGACGGCACCCATAAGACTCTCTGATCGAATCTTTTTGGGCGAAAAACAAAAAAGCCGGACAGGATGCCTGTTCGGCTTTTTTTATTGAGCCCTTCATTCATGATTCATAAGGGTGATGGGTAAAAAACGCGAATTTATTCCGCTTGTGAACCGTCTAGGAAATTCTGGAGATTGCCCTCAATCATCTCCGAAGTCGGAAAAAACCGGAACCCGCAAAAGGCCTCCCGGGCCCAGACAATCTTCCCGAATGATTCCACGATCTGGTCTCGGCTCATATCGAAGCGCAATTTCAAGTAGGATCCAACTCGCAGGGGTTTGGATGTTTTCAAACAAAGACCTCCGCCGCTGATGTCCTGGGACAGACCCGAAAGAACGGTTTCGTCGGAATCTACCAGGTAGGAGGGAAATACCGGATAAATCTCAATGGGTTTCTGGAAAGGCATCCGGTCGTACTGACGTTTTTCGACAAGACGATTCATAATACCACCAAACTTGGAATAAGATCAGTGTCTCTTTATTTTCAGGATTTGAAAAGAGAAAAGTGATTTTTATTCCACTTCGTGGCCCAAGAAGGGCACGTTGGGCAAGGGGATGTTTTGATAGGCCTTGGGCAGGGCGGGTTCAATAAAATAATGGACAATTTCTTGGTGAAATATTCCTAACAAAAGAACTGCCAGGGCCAAAAGAAATAAGGGGGCTTTGGAACCGAAGGATAACGGGGCGTGAAAGGATGCCGCCTTGCGATGCTCGAACAAAAGCCAAAGGAACCGCGCCGAAGTCCAGAGGTTGAAAAGAAGGGCCACGCCTAAGGGGACGATCAGGAACCAGTCCCGTTTTTCGAAAAGGCCTTGAAGCAGATAGAACTTCCCAAATGAGCCCGCTGTGGGCGGCACCCCCACGATGGAAAAGGCAAAAACCACTAGGCAGAGGGCCGGGCTGAAATCATAGCGTCCCAGGCCGGCCAGTTTGGCAAAGGGATGAGCCCCAGTGGGTTTCAGGCTCAGGATTCCCACCGCCGTGAATAGTCCCATCACGACCAGAATTTGGCTGAGAATTTCCATCAAGGACCCCGTGAGGGCGCTTTTGTTTCCGGTGATGAAGCCCATCAAGGGAAAAGCCAACTGCGCCACGCTGAGAAAGGCCACCGAATGGAGGAAATCCTTCTGCCGGGCAGCGACCACAAAATAGACCAGAAAAAAGAGGGCCAGAGGATATTCCAAACCCGTGAGCCAAGCGGGGGGATCCAGACCAGGAACGTTCAGCACGAAGAAAAGAATAAGGAATAAAAGATAAACCGAGGTGCGCACCAAGATCGAGGAGAAAAAACCCAATAGGAAAGGAGGCGTCTGGTCCAGCAGGCGGCTGAAATAAAAAGGCGTCGGAAATGAAAAGTGAAAGGCCCATGCGCAGACCAGAAAAAAACCAGCGGTCAGGGCAATGGAAAAATTTTTTGTGATGAAAAGCTGGGCTAAAAGATCGTCCAGATGGAGTGTTCCCGTTGCCGAATAAAGAAGAAGAAAACCCGCCAAGAGAAAAGAGGCCCCCAAACTTCCCCCCAGCAAAAGATAAAATCCGTCCAACCAGCCCTGTCGGGTCACACAGACCAAAAGACCCGCGGCGGCCACCAGGGAAATTTCCAGGAAAAGGTAAAGGGTAAAACCATCCCTGACCCAAAGCTGAGTTAAAAGGGCCGAAACCAAAACCAACAACAAGGACCCTCCCAGGCTTTCCCGGGATTTCAAAAGTCCTCCCATCAACCCGAAGGAACCTAAGATGAAAAAAACGATCAAGGCACACAAAAGGATAAAGCATGCCAAAAAAGCCGAGAAGGGCGTGATCCAAAGTTCAATCCCCCAGGGAGGCGCCCAGCCCCCGAGGGAATAACCCCAAAACCCCTCCGAAAAAAGTTTTGGAAAAGACAAGATGACAAAAAGCAAAGTCAGCAAAAGGGTCCCAAAGATCGTCCAGCGGGAAAGTCGGTAAGAAAAAATGCCAAAACCCAAGGCCAGCCAGGATCCCAAAAGGGGAAAGAGGGACATCAAAATGGGCAAATGTTCATTCACTTGGAACCCCGCTTGGCGGTTTCCCCGCCCCCGGGCGTTTTATACTGCTTACCTATTTTTAAGCAAAAAACGGAAAGAAGGATCCCCACCGCGAAAGTACAAACCAGCATCAAAAGAATAAGAACATAAGGCAAGGGGCTTGCCGGTGGCGCCAGTGCCGCGAGAAACAACATTAAACCCAATTGGAACAGGCACCATCCCGTCATTTTGAGCCAAAGGTTCGAGTAAAAGAAAACTCCATGAAAACCAATAAGGCAAAACGCCAGGGAAAAGCCAAAGTGAACTAGGTTTCCAATGTTAACGTCCATTGGAACCTTCCGGCGATCGGCTCCATCGAAGGGTTATGGCCAAAAGCCCGCTTAATGAAATCAAAGCACCCACCAAAAGGATCACGGCCCCTTCTACCCGGGCCTGGGCGGGTGGGGCCCAAGCGGCCAGAGCCTCATAATCAAGAAAATTGCTTCCGACTTTCAGGCTTAAAAAACCAAGACCCAAAATTATCGCGCCGCCTAGGCCCAGCCAAAGATAAGTTGAAGAAAGGACTCCAAGGGAAGGGGGACGTGAGAAAAAAAGCAGGATAACCAGGGCCACCGAAGAAAAAAGAACCGCCACCGCCAAAAGATCAAAACTCCGGTAATCGGCAAGCACCGCCTCCGGGGGTGAGGAAATTCCCGTTTCGGCCCCGCACCGCTGTTGGTACCTTAAGGTCAAATGCGACGAAAGGGCGGAGGAAGCATCCTGTTTGGAGGGGACTTGGCCGAAGGCATAAACCAAAAGCCCCGCCAGAAGCAGGGTGAGAAACCAGGAAGCGGTTTTCAATGGGATTCCTTTGATCAGTAAAATTCGGCCTATCCTAGCAGGTTGGGATTTAGCCTTCATCTTTGAAATGAGAAGGGCGGCGGCGGACCTTTGAAGTATGATAAAAGGCGATGACGGGAAAACCCTTGGAGACCCATTGACCCCATTCACTTCATCGAAAAGCTGGATTCCCCACTTCTGGGCCGGCACCCTTCTTTCGGCGGCAGTGGGCCAGTTCTTCCTCACTCAATCGCAACTGTCATGGACCCTTTTTCCAGGCCTGGCCTTTTACGCTCTAGCCCTTTGGTTGTTCCACCATTCCTCCTCCATTGCCCCTTTGGAAACCAAATCCTTTTCCCGACGGACGGAAGGGGTTCTCTTTCTTTCAATATTGATATTGGCTTTTGGATTCAGGATTTACCGAATCGATTCCATTCCGGCCGGCATGCACACCGACCAAGGGCTTATCGGACAATGCGCCCTTCGTATTCTTCACGAGGGTTGGCGGCCTTTCGGGGAAGTCTTCGATTACGAGGTTCCTGAAACCGTCCTTTTCTATCAGATGGCCGGATGGTTTGGCCTGCTTGGTTCCTCTTATTTCACCTTCCATCTTTTCTTCACGACTCTCTCCCTCGCCGCCTTTCCCCTGATTTATTGGATGATCCGCCAATGGGCGGGCCAAGGCACCGCCCTCCTCTCTCTTTTCATTCTTGCGGTAATGCGTTGGAATTGGATAGAGCCCCGCAACGGTTATCCCAGCATCCAAGTTCCTTTCTACCTCTTTGGAGCCCTCGCCTTTTGGTTTTACGGCCACCGGAATGAGAAGAAATGGGCTCTCACTTTCTCCGCTCTTTTCGTGGGAGTCGGCTTCTATACCTATCAGGCTTTCAAGATCGTACCTTTGCTCATGGCCATCTTCGCCATTGATGAGTATTTTCGCCAAAAGAAAAAGTCACTGAAGCCCTTTCTTCTATATTTTATCTTGATACTGGCGCTCATCTCACCTCTCTTGGTTCTCATGGCGCAAAGGGGCCAAATCGGCCACCGGGAAGCGGGCTTATTCATCGGCACGAAGGTTCTCCAGGAAAGCAGCTTAAAACCTCTGTGGGATGTCTGGACGGGAACCGCCCTCATGTTCAACCGGGCGGGCGATACCAACCCACGCCATAATATTCCCGGCCACCGAATGCTAGACGATGTCACCGCAGTCTTTTTCATCCTCGGTCTGGCCCTGGCCTGGCGCCACCGGAAGGAGCCTGGATTCTTCTATCCATTGGTGGGCTTCGGCGTGATGAGCCTGACCGGTCTTCTATCCACCGACCCCGCCCATTCCAACCGTTTGGTCTCTCTGACACCCTTCGTCGCTTTTTTCGCCGGAAGCACCCTGAATTTTTTCCGCCAAGCGGCTCAAAATTCCCTTAAACGCCCGGGGCTGGTGGCGTTTATCTTATTCCTGCTATTAAGCATCCTCAGTTTCCAAAACACCTATACCTATTTCGTGGAACAAGCCAACAATGAAGAATGCCAAAATGCCTTCGGCTTGGAGCAGACCTATATTGGACGGGATATTCAGGTTATGAACCAATATCACGCCAAGCAGTATCATTTCTTCATCGGTTCTTCTTATTTCCAAAATCATACGGTAGCTTTTTTATCTTATCCCGCGCGGGAAGACACCTCGAAATTCAACCTGCAGGATTGGGCCAGGGGAGACTTGCCCAAGGATAAAACGGCTTGTATTTTTTTGGAGGCCGGCAAATCGGGAGTCGTAGATTTTATAAAAACCATTTGTCCGGGTGTGGAAATATCCTACCGTGAACAACCCAAGAATCATTTTTTGTTTTATACGATGACCGCCTCCCCGAATCATTTAGGCGAAATAAAACCCTGGACCCGCGGCTTAAAGGGGGCTTACATCAACTCTTCCGATTGGAATTCAAAACCCGCAGTGGTTCAATCGGACCCTGTTTTGAACTTCATTTCCAAATACGACTTCCCTTTTACCAATTTTCCACCCTTCCGTATCCGTTGGTCGGGAAACCTTAATGTTCACCAAGCGGGCGATTACCAATTCCAAGTCCTCACTACAGACAGCGGCCAATTATGGCTGGATGGAAAACCGGTCCAGTTGGAGAAACCGATAAGACTCACCATCAAAGCCCATGCGTTGCGGCTTGATTTCGAAAAAGACGGCGGCGACGCCATGGCCCTTCATTTAGTCTGGAAAAAACCGGGTGAGTCGAATTGGGAAGTCGTGCCCGCCACGGCTTTTGGTCTCATCCGTTAGAGTTTTCTGGCCATCCTTCTTTTCCGATCAGCGGAACGAACTTCACGGCATAAAGGACTTTTTCCTGGAAATGGTCTTCCGAACGTTTGATTACCCGAACCAACTCCTGCTCCGTTCTTTTTCCAACGGGTATCACCATGACGCCACCAATCTTCAATTGTCGAAGCAGGGACTTGGGAATTAGGGGCGCGGCGGCGGTCACCAGGATGGCGTCAAAAGGGGCTTCTTCCGGCCAGCCCAAGGTGCCGTCCCCCTCTTTCAAATGGATATTGGAGACTCCTATCTCCTTAAACCGGTTTTCCCCCCCGGCCAGCAGGAGGCCGTCCCTGTCCATCCCATAAACCTCGGCTACGAGGCGGGAAAGGATAACCGATGAATATCCGCTTCCCACGCCGATCTCCAACACCCTGTCGGAAATCTTGGGTTCGATAAGTTCGATCATGGAAGCAACGATGTAGGGCTGGCTGATGGTCTGGCCTCCACCAATGGGCAGAGGTCCGTCCGCGTAAGCTTTGTCCTGATCGTCAAGGGGGACGAAGAGATGGCGGGGAATATCCAGCATTGCCTGGAGCACCCAGGGATTACGGATACCCCGCTTTTCCAGTTGTTCCTTCACCATCACATGGCGTTCATCCAGGCGGCTAGTATCCACCAAAACCTCCGGCAGATGACTGAGAACTCTCAATAATAGGCCTACATAACCACAAAGACACTTAGAACATCAAATGACAGAAGCAGTTTAACAGGATACTGAGTTAATAAAAACAGAGGGGGGTGAAACCCTTTTTCTTCCTGTTTTTTCGTCTTTTTTACCTTTTATTAAAGGATATACCTTTTTTGATTTATTAATTTTGTTCCAGCGGCAAGAGCAGCGGTAAACTATCTTCAATAATAATGCTTCTTAATAAATTTGACGGGATGTGACTATGCGTAGATTAAATTTTAAAGCGGCCCTCCTGCTGTGGAGCTTTTTTCGGCTTGGTTCAAGCCTGCTGCTTCTTTCATTTGGCGCGATTTTACCCGCCCAACTCCTGGCTTCTTCCAGTCCAGGGGTCGTTACAACCCTTGCGGGAACAACAGGAGTAGCGGGTTCAACGAACGGATCCGGAACAAACACCTCCTTTAGCTATCCCTTTGGAGTCGCGGTGGACTCCTCCGATAACGTTTACGTCGCCGATACCAACAACAACCTGATTCGGGAAATCACCTCGGGAGGAACCGTAATGACCCTCGCGGGATCGTCGGGAAACTCGGGCTCAACCAACGGAACGGGGACCGGCGCAACTTTTAGAAAGCCTCAAGGCGTCGCGGTAGATACCTCTGGAAATGTTTATGTCGCGGATTCGGGTAACAACTTGATTCGTAAAATCACTTCAGGTGGCGTGGTCACGACCCTGGCGGGATCCGGGTCTCCCGGGAACGGCAACGGAACGGGGACCGCCGCATCGTTCAATCAGCCGGTTGGCATCGCGGTCGATTCCAATGGAAATGTATATGTCGGGGATTCCCACAGCAACTTGATCCGAGAAATCACCCCGGGTGGCGTGGTGACGACTCTGGCGGGGTCCGGGTCTTTCGGCTCCTCCAATGGGACTGGGACCGCGGCCTCCTTCAATAATCCCTTTGGAGTCGCCGTGGACTCTTCGGGAAATGTTTATGTCGCGGATAATTGGAACAGTTTGATCCGAAAAATCACTTCGAGTGGTGTGGTGACGACACTGGCTGGGTCCGGCTCTTCCGGATCATCCAACGGAACGGGGTCCGCTGCTTCCTTCAAAACCCCCGTTGGAATCTCCGTGGATTCCAACGGGAATGTCTATGTAGGGGACTGGGGCAATAACTTGATTCGAAAAATAACCCCCGGAGGAGTCGTGACAACCCTTGCCGGGTCCGGTTCTTCCGGATCGGCCAACGGAACAGGGACTGCCGCGTCGTTCAATGGTCCAGCCGGAATCGCGGTCGATACTTCCGGGAATGTTTACGTCGGGGACTCGAACAACGACCTGATACGGGAAATTCAATAAACCGCACCTTTATTCTCTTCGGATTTCCTGATTCCAAGAACATAACAAACCTGGCGTTTTTAAGCCTTTTGGGGCCAAAGGGCGACCCCCAATTGTCTCTTTTGTTTCAGGAGTAACAATTTCAACTCCAAAAGCGTCATAATAATAGGCGAGGGATTAAAAATCATTCTTGTGACGACATGGCCTTAAACCCCTCCGAAGAGGTGGTCTATATGAAAAAATTCCTCGTTTTTCCGCTGATTACCCTTCTACTTTCCTCCATACCGGCTCTTGCTGCGAAAAGTTCATCCGGCAGAGGTGGCGGGGCTTCATCCTCGGCCCGTGTTTCCAGGGGTGGTTCCTTCCGGTCTTTCGGCTCCGCCGGGCGGGTTTCCCATTCCTTTTCCTCCCATTCCAATGGCGGCGGTTATGCCGGCCAGAGTTTCAATCATTCCTTTGGCCGGGCTTACGGCCAAAACGGTTCGAGTTATTCCAATTCCTATGCCAGCCGGTCTTTATCCTCGCGATTTCAAAGTGATGGTGTTGCCGGCTTCCACCGGTTCGTAACCCGCGGCCCCGATTTACCCGGAAGCCTGCGGAACCCCATCTCGGGCTTCCCTTCACGCGGCCCCAACGGCCAACCCTTTTCTTCGTCCATGGTTTCCTCCCGCGGTATGGGTTCGGCCTCGGTTCGTAACCAAATGTCCGGTATCGTCCACGACGCTCGTTTCTTGGGGCGTGTCAACACCTACGATGCCATGGAAAATCGGCCGGGCCAGTACGCCTGGCACTCGTGGAACGGCGTGAGCTTTTGTCATTACCATGGCCGATGGGGTTCCGACTGGTACGGATGGAATCTGGGAAGCGGCTTTTTTTGGACCCAATTTTACGCGGGCAACTGGTGGTGGTATGACCCGGCCGGCGCAAATTGGTGCTACTGGAACAACGGCAACTGGCTGTGGCAGAACCCCGACTCGGATGCGATTTATGCTTATGACAACGGTGATTATTCCTCCGCTGGATCTTCCAACAACACCAGTGAGGACAATAACAACTACTACGCCGATCGTTCTGGAAACCAGGTTCCTGACGCAAGCCAGGGAGCTAACAATAACGCGGAATCTTCCGGTTCCAACCAATCAGCCCAAAAGGATGACGATCAAGGCCAGGATCCCCTCGTCTTTAAAAGCCCCGACGGCTTGCGCATGGTTCGCATCCAGGGCGATACCGGCGACGCCTTTCTTTATAACGTGGTGGGGGGGAAGGACTCCAAACCCGTTTTCTTGAGTTCCCACGTGGCGGGGGTAAAGTATTCCCTCAAGGGGGGCGAATTGCAGATCCTGGTGCTCACCGATGACGGCGGTTTTCAAGTTTTTGGTGCCGACGGTTCCCCCGTCACCAGTGGTAATCCTAGCCGCCTGGAATACTCCCCCACGGACCAATCTCCTAAGGGAATCGATAGTTGAAGTAAAAGAGGGTTTGACTCTTTTTACTTCAACCTTATAATCCAGTCATTCAAGGCCGATTATTTTTTTCCTGCTTGTCCATTTCTCTCAAATTATCCACAGCCGGGGTCTTATTAAATTCCGATTTGCAGGCCCGGGTGAAAGCCTCGCGAGCCCACTCTTGATTTTTTTCCGAAAAGAGCAAGGCGCCCGCTTCGTTATAAAAATAAGCAGAGGGATAGCCCAGCCGGATGGCCTGCCGAAGGTCAAAAAGGGCCGAGGGCAAATCCCCATCCGCGCTGTGGTTTAAGTAAACTTGGTTCCAAAACAGGGATTCGAGAAAAGGATCGCCTTGGAAAAAGTGATAAATTTTGGAAAATTCCTGGAGAATTTTTCCACGCCTTCCATTAGTAGGCCGGTTCAACATCTCCATCGAAACGGACACTAAGGCCCTGTCGGCCAATGCCCATTGGTTAAAAGTCCGCAGGTCGATTCCCCCTCTGGGAATCACCACCAGTATCAAACCTTCGTCCCCCTCTTCCAAGTCGGGATCAAGCCAAATGATTTTTGCCAGGGGAAACCTTTGGGACAGGAAAGGCTTATCATTCACGTTAGCCAAGAAAGCGGTCCATTTTGGCGGGTTCAAGGAAGCAGTCCACCCTTCTTCCAAATTAAAGTCTCCCGAGGCCAACTCTAAGGACCTATCGAACGGATAGGGATCGAAATTTGAGAGATAAACACCGGGACCCTTTTCACCCGCGACTGTTTTCAAAATATGGTAGGCTCTCCAGCGTTCCACCGATTTCGTATAATCGTTCCAATGGCCGAACCCTGAAAGGCAGGCCCGGGGATAGGTAACCGCCAAGTGGTAAAAATCCAGAGCTGGGGAAATCGCCAGAAAAGAGCAGAGAAACAGGTTTTTTTTCCCGGGTGGCAGTCCGGTTCCCAAAACATTTAGTCCCACGGCCACCACCACTAAAATCACCGGTAGGACGGGGACTATACGGAAATATTCCGTTCCTTGGCTGAGAAAAGCCGGAAGTAGAAACACGGCCAACAAGGTTAAAATCGATTTGGAGTAAGCCCTTCCTCTCAGCCGAAATATTTCTACCAAACCGATTTGAAAGCAGGTCGCCGACAAGGGGTTCAGGTATCCCCCCCAGAAAGGTTTATAAGCGTGCGAATCAGTTTGAGCTCCCCCAAAAAAGAACCGTCACATAGGAAAGGGAATCGTAAAGCCGCCCCCCCCAATTTTCACCCGGATTATCCAGAAATAGACTCCGAATATAACTTCCGAATCCTTCCCTTTCAGCAGCCCAAAGAAGAGGCGCCAGGACTACAAAGATGGAAAAACCCAGAAAGCCGAAAACTTTTAATTTTCGAGTAATTTTCTCTTTTGAAAAGATTCCCAGGGTTAAAAGCCCTATCCCTAGCGCCACCAAGGCCCAGGCGAAGTGAATGTAAAATCCCGCGCCCACGCAAAGACCCAAAAGCAAAACCGCT
This sequence comes from uncultured Pseudomonadota bacterium, assembly GCA_963843375.1. GTDB lineage: Bacteria > Oederibacteriota > Muellerivitia > Muellerivitales > Muellerivitaceae > CAWJKT01. The sequence goes on along the minus strand of CAWJKT010000011.1, from coordinate 111,112 downwards.
CCGGATGTCTTTAATTGGATCACCCGACCCAAAGCCAGGAAGACGGCCATTTCCCAAAACAGAAGATCGACGGCTTGGAGGTTGAACCGCCCCACGTATACCGGATAGAGACTCAGGCCTAGGAGACCAAGAAAAAGCAGGGAAAAACTTTTTGAAAAATAGAACCGAGCGGCGCCATATCCTATGGGCAGAACTGCCAGGGAAATGAACGCGGGTAAAAGCCAAAGGGTAGTAAGAGAAGGCGTGAAAACCTTGAAAAACAGCCCCGAGACCCAGTAGGAAAAGGGCGGCATTTGGCAAATGTCGTAAAACAACCTCCCACTCCAATGTCGGCTTAATTCCATCCCGAAAAAGGCATTCTTGCCCTCGTCCAAAAGCGGCCAAGCCGCCAAATCGCCAAGGCGGTAAAAACGGAAAAGTAAAGCCCCGGCCAAAAACAGCATCCAAATCCATCGGCTCGGTTTTGAAAAAGTTTCAGAATGGAAAATTTCACTTTCATCCCGGGGTTGGTTCGGTCTTGAACGCAGGGCGAAAAAAAACGGAACGGCAATACCGAAGAAAAAAAGCTCGAGTTGCGCAGGAAGATCGAAGGGACAATAGGAAAGAACCGCATTAAAGATTAAAAGAACAGGGAAATACAACCAAAGATTATTGGAAAAATTTATTCGTCCAGCGAAAAATTCTTTTTGAATCCCGGGCAAACCATCCTCCCCGCCGTCACATTTTTAGGAACCGCGCTTTCGTTTCAGGTTGAAAGCTGCTTTTCCACCAGCTTTTTTTCAACCCTTTAAACAGGGGCGGGATCCATTATTATTGTATGAATAAATAACAGCGAATGTCGGCCTTTCCCGGCCTGCCTTCTAATTTACTTTTCAAGCCCCTTTTCCAGGTTAAAATGCTTCCAAATTGTCATTAAATTATTTCGGTGGTGAAAAACATGAAAAAGAGGATTTTACTTTTGATTGGCCTCTTGCTGTGCGTAAACGTGTCATTATTCGCCGATACCGAACCCGGGGAACTGAGCGAAGGCTTGGCTGCCTACCACAACGATGACTTGAATGCGGCAATTCAATACCTGAACATCGCGATCCAAAAGGACTCACAACTCTGGAAGGCTTACGAGGTTCTAGGGTATATCTACTACAAGCAGGGCCGAATGGCCGAGGCCTTGGCGGCCTGTGATACCAGCCTCAAAATTAATCCCAAAAACGACCCGCTCGTAAAATTCCGGGACCGCTTGGACAGTCAAATCGGGGCCACTACCGTTCCGGATTACGTCCCGCCGAAACCCGCTCCTTCAACCGGTACTCCTTTATATCCGGAAAAAACAAAAAGCCTTTACTTTGATTTCGGCGGTACCAATCCCTATAGCCCGGCTGATTTCCAGACCAGTTACAACCCCAGTTTCACCGTGGGGGCGGGAATAGGTTTCGGCATATCTAGGATTTTTTCCTTGATCGTAAGCGCGGATTTCAATTCCTTCGCGCTGAATGAGACTTCGGTTCCGTTGGGATATGGCGTCACGGGGGGGGCGCTGTCGGATGCCCTGGTCATGGTCAGCGGCAAATTCCGCTTTATCCCCGAGGACAACCCAGTTGTGCCCTACGGGGTGGTGGGACTCGGAGTAGCCTTTTATAACGCCCAACCCGTTACTGTCACGGAGGAGACTTATCCCTTTAATGTTGAGAGTTCGACGGGCTTGGTGAGCAGCGATTTTGCCTTCCGCTTGGCCTTGGGAATCGACATCAAAATGCAATCGGGCAGTTATCTCTTTATCGAATCCAACGGCGTGGGAACATCTACCGGCGCGGAGAACATCGTTTACGACATTTTAAAGATTGGCTTTAAATACGATTTTGAGGCCCTTAACTCGCCGGCTCCCAAGTAAGACCGGTCCCCAAAGAGAAATACAAAAAAATTATTCGCTTCCTAACCTGCCTGTTGCTTGCCAGAATTCCCGCAGCCCCTTGCGGGATTCTCCAAAAACCGCACAACCTGATATTCCGACCTCGCCATTCGGGCCTATTGGCCTTGCTCTTTGGAAGGACGTCAAACTGAAGTTCTATCCCCTTACCCTAATAGGTCACTTCCACCCCTAGGTAGGGCAAAAAGGGCAAGTCCAGGACCGCCGTAGTTTGGGTGTAATTGCTGTTGTATTGATATCCCAGGACGTTTTGGGCGTGGAAAAGATTGACGATATCCAGATAAACCTTCCATTCCCAGGTGTCGTAAACGGTCTTGAAAGAGGTGGAAAAATCCACCCGGAAGTAATCCGGAAGCCGGGCGGAATCGGTGGAGGCGTATTGCGGGTCGTATATGGTCGTGGGCCCGGCGATGACTGTTGAGGGGGCGGATATAACCGGGGTCCAGGGATGGCCGGTGGAGTAAAGCACCTTGAATCCCATGTCCCAGCCCGGGTTCAACTTGTAATTTCCCACGGCGGTCAGGACATTGGGCTCATCATACTCGTAGGGATAAATGTAGCCTCCGGGAGCATCCTGCCGTTGGGAGGTGCTGAGGGAATAGGCGATCCAACCGAAAAACCGCGATGTCGGGGGCTGGCGCAGGAAAAACTCAACACCCCGGGCGTAGCCCGTGCCGCTGTTCAGGTAGCCCTCCCCCGGAATGCTATCCGGGTTGGAGACGATCAGGCTGGAAAATTCCTTGTTATATCCTTCCACCCGGAAGAGCAGCCCCGAGGAATCCAGTTTTTGTTCCACTCCTAGGACGGTGGCAATGGATTGTTGCGGCGCCAAATGGGGGTTTCCGAGGGTTTGATCCAGGTAGGGTGCCCCGATGATCCTATCCGGCGCTTCGTCGTAATAGCCGAAAGAAGCCTTGAGAGTGGCATCGTCCGTCAAATGGTAGGCGGTGGAAAGCTTCGGCGTGAGGTAAACCATCGCGTCCGAATCCACGTAATCCAAGCGGGCCCCCAGAGAAAATTCCAGTTTCCTGTTGAACGCTTTGAATTTTTGGTCCAGGTAGGCGGAGGCGTCATTGGAATTGGTCTGGTCCTGGGAAATAAATTTGCTGGCGGTGGTCAGGTTGAAATTCTGGTATTCACTTTCACTGGGTTCAATCACGAAAAAGGCGTTCAAGGAATCGATGAAATGGTCGTATTGGACGCCTCCTTCCAGGCTGGTGTCGGAATCAAACTCGTGCTTGACGGAAAACTTGTCCCCGAAATCCTCGATGCTATTGTCCTCATAAAGACCGGGCCCCAGGTTGAAGTTGAAATAGCTGTTGGTGTGGTAGGCCGTGTTGGCGATGGTGTTTTGCGGGTCGGAAGTGTCCCGGTAATTCACTCCCTGGCTGTTGTAGCCGTCACTGAAGTCAAAGGCCCCCGCCAAATCGGGGTCGTTGACGGCCTCGGTGGCCGCGGCGGAGATGGATCCGCTGACGGTGTCGGCGCTTCCGAAGGCGACGAAATCCCAATGTACTTGGGGGGAGGGGTTGATACTGTACTTCACCTGGTAATCGCTGAAGACGGGCACTTCGATATCACCCTGGCTGCCCGAAAAATCCTTTAGGAAAAGGTCCAGGTAACTGCGGCGCCCAGCAAGGGCCAGGGAGCTATCGGAAGTTACGGGCCCTTCGAGTTCCATCTCGGAAAGGAAAAGGTTCACGTCCTCGCGGAAACCCCACCGGTCGGAGCGGGGGTCCCGCTGGGTCAGATCCACCAAGCCTCCCATGGAATTGGGAAACTGGGGTCCGAAGCCTCCGGAATAAAAATCGATGTCCTTGATCAGGTTTGAATCCAGTGTTGAGACGATCCCGAAGTGGTAGGGAAAGGCGATGGGTACGTTGTCCACGTAATACTGGTTGTCGTCGGGCCCGCTGCCCCGCACCAAAAGCTGGCCGTCGAGAGAACCGGCGGTGATGACCCCCGGCAAGGCTTGGAGAGCCTTGAGGACATCTTCTTGAGTTCCGGGCACGTTCGTCAGTTCCTGTTTCGAGAGGGATTCCTGGCTGACCTGGGTTTTGGGGATTTTATCGGTGGTGACAATCACTTCCGGCAAAGTGAATCCGTCCCTTTCAAGATAAAAATTTTTACTCATTTCCCGGGTGAGTTCGAAAGAAGCCAAGGTGACTTTCTTGAACCCCTCCCCTGCGACCGTCAGACGGTAAGTGCCCAGCGGAACCGAAAGCTTGTAGTTCCCTTTCAAATCCGCGTCGGCGGAATAGGAGGCAAGGGTCGTTGAAGTTTCCCCGGTCGCGGGAGTGGATTCGGGCGTAAGAGTGTTACCCAACGCCTCCAAGTAAAGGCTGCCCCCGATAACCGGAGCCCGGTTTCCCTTTTCGAGAATTCGTCCCGAGAGTTGATAAAGGACGCCGGTAGGAGTTGTTTCGGGGCTGGGCGTCTGGGCTTGAACGAAATTCCAGGAACCTAATAGGAACAAGATCAAAAGGGATGATTTAATTACCGAAATTTTCATCGCTATCCCTTTTTAGAGTTAATAGCTTTCATCCCATCAATGACAGCAATTTAACTATGGTTTTATCCGTTAATCTCAAACCGGTAAGGTATCTTGATCCTCACCGGCACCGGCTCCGAGCCCGCATAGGCGGGTGTGAAGGTCGATTGCTTCATGGCCGCCACTGCCGCCTCGTCGCAACCCGATCCCAGACCTTGGAGTACTTCCACATCCATCACCGCACCCGTGGCGTCGATGTCCACTTGCAATATCACAACGCCCTCAATGCCCGCATGTTTGGCGGAATCCGGGTAAAGGGGCTTGACCTGGTTGATGAAACGGGGCAATTGACTGACTTGGGCAACGGACCGAATTGCACCGCTTCCCTGTCCCACTTCGGACACTTGGGCAGCGGCGGGCGGGGGAGTCGGCACCACTTTGGGCTTGGGAATGGGAAGGCGGCTCATCCTTCGGAGCATTGGCTTTTGCCAGATATCCTCCTTCGGCGGTTGGTAAAGGGACGATACCTTTGAGGGAGCGAAATCCATTGTGACCGTAGTCATGTCAAGGAAGTGCGTGTGCCCCACCAAAAACACTGCCAGGATAAAGGCCAGGTGGGTTCCTAGGGACAAGGCCCAGGGTAAGGGAGGCAGGGAAAGGAAGTCTCGGTGTTTCACGGTTTCTCCGCTCCCAGGGCGACCTGGCTGACCCCCGCTTGGCGAACTAAATCCAAAACCTCCATAACCTTCTGGTAGTCCACCGAACCGTCGGCGGAAAGTACCACCCGCAATTCGGGGTTCGTGATGGCAGATTCCTTCAGTTGAGTGGACAAATCAGTTTTTTCGGTTTTCTTGCCCTGGTAAAAGAGTTCGTCCTTCGTGTTCAAAACGATGGAGATGCTTCTGGGAAGGGAAGGATCGGTGCTATAGGATTTTGGCAGATGCACCGGAACCGAAGGGGTGGCGATGAAACTGGCGGTCAGCATGAAAATGATTAAAAGCACCAGCATAATGTCAACCAGCGGGACCACGTTGATTTGCGTGATGGGCTCATCCGGATCATGGGTGGAAGCAGCCATGTCTTAGTCTTTCCTTTGGACATAGGCCAACAATAGGCCCGAAAGTCGGTCGGAGTTCGCCAGCGAAAGCTTAACCAGATTTTGGAAATAGTTATAAGTGGCCACACAGGGAATGGCGATGAGGAGGCCCACGGCGGTGGCCACCAGGGCCTCGGAAACCCCCCGCATGACCACTGTGGGTCCGGAAGTGCCCGCCAAAGCCAGATCGTTGAAGGCCTTGATGATTCCTAAGACGGTCCCGAACAGGCCGATAAAAGGCGCGTTGCTGCCCAGGGTACCCAGTACCAACAGGTTTTTCTCCATCACCATTTTTTCGTGGATTCTTTGGCTTTCAAGGATTTGCCCCAGGGCTTCCGGTCCCGCCGAAAGGTTGGCCAAGCCCACTTTCAGGATGGCGCCCGCGGGTGAAGCCGTATTCTCGACGAGTTTTTGGACTTCCTTGATGTTTCCTTTCGAAAGCAGGTCCGGCACCCTCTCCTCTAACAGTTCCGTATCCTGGACTTTCTTCTTGAAAAGGAAAAACCGGTCCCAAATGACAGCAATGCTCCAGATGGACAGTCCCAAAAGAATGTAAAGAACCCATTCGCCCCCCAAGAGGGCGAAAGCCTTGATAGCTTGAAGCATGAACTTCCTCCTAATCCGGTAGTTTTCAAAGCCAGAAGGCTTATTTCGATATTTGAACTTTAGACGTCTCTTCCCCGCTGGCTTGGCTTCCCGCCGTCATTTCGTCCCGTTTTAATTCCGCTACTTTGCCTTTGCGGCCTTTGGATTCTTTCCTTTCGATACAGGCTTATCGGCTCCCAGACCGAAAAGGTTCCGGAACCAAAATCTTAAATCGTCCATATATCCATAGACCGAAGGGACCACGATTAGTGTCAAAAAGAGCGAACTGACGAGACCGCCGATGACCGCCACGCCCATGGACTGGCGGAACTTGCCGACCTCGCTCAGGGCCAGGGCCACCGGCATCATCCCCATGATGAGGGCCATTGTTGTCATGAGAATGGGCCGCAGGCGGATGATTCCCGCCTTCTTGATGGCCTCGTCCCGAGACATCCCCTGGCCTTCCATGCGCACCACGTAATCCACCAAGAGGATGGCGTTCTTCGTCACCAGCCCCATAAGCATGATAAGGGAGATCATGGTGAAAATATTCAGGCTCTGGCCCGTCACCAGCAAAGCCACGAAGGCCCCCACGATGGCCAAGGGGATGGAAATCATGATGGAAAAGGGAATGATGGGCGAGTCGTAGAGGCTGGTGAGGATCATATAGGTGAAAAGCAGAGCCAAAACCATGGCCACCAGCATGCTGATCGAGAGGTCCTGCAGGTCCTTGCCCTGTCCCACGAAACTATAAGTGACGCCCGGCGGCAAGGTTTCCTTCGCCAGGATCGCCTTTGCCTGGTTGATGATGGTGCCCAGAGCCCCCTTCGCGCCCAATTGCCCGGTAATTTCGATATAGCGCTGGCGGTTGAGACGGTTGATCTTGGACGGTCCTTCGGTGGTGACCGGTTGGGCGATGTCCAAGAGCCGGACCATGCGGTTATTGGTATTGGGCACGTAAACGTCATTGAAGTCCTGTCTGGAGATTGCGCTGGTCTTCCTGCATTCGCACCCGGATGTCGTACTCCAGCCCGTTCTCCCTAAACTTGGCGGGGACCGTACCCTCGATCTGGGTGCGAAGCTCGTCACCCGCCTGGATGTCCAAGAACGCCCAATTGGCGGCATTTGGCCGGATCCAGGACGGCTTGGAACTCCGCCTTCCCCCCGTCGTAATTGGTCTCGACGTCCTCTAACCCGGGGATGGCCTTGATCTTTTCTTTGAGACGGTCAACCACCGGTTCCAGCACTTTATAGTCGGTTCCCACAATGTCGAGGCTGAAGGGAGCCTGGTTGCCCAAGGCATCCCGGTCCCCCACTTGGGGTTGCATCAACTGCCGGTAGGGCTCCAATTCCTTCCGAATGGCGACCTTCAGTTCCGCGGCCGTCAGTTTGCGCAGACGGTAATTGATCAACTTCGCGTATATCAGTGCGACATTCTCGTTTCCTTGAGTATCCCCCACGACTTCGGAAGTGACGTCGATCTCCGGATGGGCCCGGACGATCGCCGCGATCTTGCTGGTCAAATCCCTTGTGGCGTCCAGGGCCATGTCGGGAGGGCCCTTCAAGGTCACTTGGAATTCCGGATTGTCCGCATTGGGCACAAAGGTAAAGGGAATAAATTTGCCCAAGAACAGGCTTCCGAAAAAGATAAAGAAAGCCGTGAGGACGACCCACCTACGGTGGTGGATGCTCCATCCGATGACCTTCTCGTAGCCCTTCTCCATGCGCGTTTGAAGGTCATCGAACCATTGGAAAAAGGCCAGCTTGGATTCGGCTTTTCCCCTCTTCCCCGCCCAATAGGCGGAAAGCATGGGACCCATGGTGAGGGCCTCGAACAACGAGATGACCATGGCAAAGCAGACTGTCATCCCAAATTGTTTGAAGAACTGGCCCACCGTGCCCTTCAAAAAGGCGATGGGAAGAAAAACGGCAATGATGACACCGGTGGTAGCCACGACCGCCAAGGCGACTTCCATAGTGCCGTGGATGGCGGCTTTCTTCGGCTCCTCCCCCTCCTCCATGTGCCGCCAAATATTTTCACGCACGACGATGGCGTCGTCGATAAGAAGCCCTACCGCGAGGGAAAGGGCCAGGATAGTCATGAAATTCAGGGTAAAGCCCATCCAATTCATCAGGATGAAGGCCCCCAAAAGCGAAGTGGGCAGGGCGGTGATCGTGATTAATGTAGAGCGGAAACTTCCCAGAAAAAGCAGCACCACCAGGACGGTCAATAGGATGCCCAGGAAGATGGTTTGTTTGACGTCGTCCAGATTCAAGCGGATGCCCCAAGCATCCTCACGCACTAGGGAAAGTTGGGCGCCCCCCTGCCGGGTTTTCAGCAGTTCGTTCAAGGAATCGATGGCCCCCTTGACCTCGTCCACCACCGCCACCGTATTGGCCTTGGTTTGCTTGTGGATCTGCAGGAACAGTGAAGGCTCGCCCTTGAAGGAACTGTAATTTTGGGCGTCCTCGACGGTGTCGACTACCGTCCCTACTTTATCAACCGTAATGGGTACGTCCGAACCCACGAAATTAATCACCGTGTGCCTCAGACGATCCAAGTCGTTGTATTCTCCCACCGAACGGAAAAGGATGTTTTTGCCGTTCAATTCGAATTTGCCCACGGGAATGTTCTGGCCGTTCAATCCGATATTGTCAGCCACCGAACTGGCGCTAATGTGGTAAGCGTTGAGCTTGTTTCGATCCAACTCCACCCGGATTTCCCGTTTGGAACTTCCAAAAATGTCCACTACGCCGACCCCGTTCAATTGGGCTAACTGGGGTTTGATAAACTGATCGGCCAGATCGTAGGCCTGGGGAGAGGTGAGGGAGGACTTCAATGCCAGGATCATGATGGGCTGGTCCGAGGGGTCCAACCGTTGGATGACGGGCTCCTCCACGTCCTTGGGCAGTTTGGGACGCACCAGGGACAAGCTGTCCCTCACCCTTTGCTCCGCTTCCTTGCTGTCCGTTTCCAGGGTGAACTGGACGGTCACCACCGAATAGCCCTCCTGGTTGGTGGAATTGATCTGTTTGACGCCCTGGAGGGAGGAAAACTGCTCCTCCATGGGCTTGGATATCTGTGTCTCGATTTCCTCCGGTGCCGCTCCCTTATAGTTTGTGGTGACTGAAACCACCGGGAAGCTAACATCGGGGAAAAGATCGATACCGAGGGACCGATAGGCCATGATGCCCAAAATCATGATGAGGATGGCCACGCAAGTGATGAAGGCCGGCCGGTCGATGGCGAGTTTAGGCAGATTCATTATTTGTGCTCCTTTAGCACTTTTAGTTCCCTATTCAGTTTGAGACTAAATGTTTTGGGTTTTGAGTTTATAAATAATCAAGCTTTTAAACCAAAGGTTCAAAAGCTCCCCTTACTCAAAATTTAAACTCAAAACTTAGAACTTTCTTTTTCCGTCGAGAGCCACCATTGGGCCTGGGCCAGGAGGTTCAGTTTTTCCGCGATGACCGCCAGGCGGTTCAAGCGCGCGGCGTTATAGTCGTTCTCAAAGGACAAAAGCTGGAACTCAGTGGTGCGGCCGAACTCCAGTCGTTTTCTCTCCTGATCCGCCTTGTTTTTCTGGATTTCCTCGATTTCGGTGGTCATGGCGAGGCGTTTGTCCACGTCGGTCATTCGGTTGCGCCAATCCTGCCAGTCTTGGCCTACTTCCAACTGCTTGTCCTTCAAACTCAGGACCGCGCTCTCGTAAGTCCGCTTGTAGCCCTCGGCCACTCGGGAAGCCGTGAAGACATCCAGCGGAAGGTTGAACTGGGCGCCGATGTTCCAAGTGGGATAATTGAAGGCCCAGGCCGTCTGGTCGGCGGGCTCAAAGGTGGGGTCCAATCCGTTCCCCCGCCAGGAGGCGTTGAGGGTGATATCGGGATAAATATTTTGAGCAGCCTGATCGTAAGCGGCTTTTTGGCTGTCCGCCGTTTTTTGGGTGGCTTTCAGGTCCAAGCGGTCGGGCAAGGCGGCGGGGAGTTCCACTTTTAATCCCGATAGGGAGTCGTCGAGGTTATCCAGTTGCTCGGGAACATTGTCCTCTCGCGTCCCACGGTAACGGTTGAATTGGAGCCGGGCCGATCTTTCGCTCTCGGTCGCCTGTTCCAAATCCAATTCGGCCAGCCGTACCGAGGCCTCGGCCTGCAAGGCGTCGGGCGGGTCGGCTAGGTTGCGCGCCACGCGCCGCTTGGTCCAATCCCAAATCTGCTGGCTGCGGTCAAGAGTGTCCTGATAGATTTTGATTTGGGTCCGGGCAAGTGCCAAGTTCCAATAGGCCACCTTGGCGTTGTAAAGCGCCTGGGCACTTTGGTAAGCCGCGGAACTGGCCGAGGATTCAAATTGGTACTGGACCTGGTGGACCCCCGCGCTAGTCTGGGCGCCCCCAAAATCCTTCAAGAGAGGCACCGAAAGCGAGATCACCGGGGCTACCTGGTAATAGGAAGTGGGGAAAACACTCCCCAGTGATACCCCGTTAAAGACAATGTCGTTCAATTCAGGATTAACGCTGGCGTTAAAGTTGGTAAAAGCGTAACCCACCGAAAGGGATGGCCCGAAGGGTAATTTGTCCGTAAAGGAGACTCCCGCCGTGTCCGTCAGTGCGTGGGGATAGCTGAGGCCATTGGGCTGTTCTTTGTCGTCCAAATGGTTATAACCGGCCACCATTTGGGGCGAATAAGTCAGATCCTGCTGGTGGGACTGTTTCTCATAGCCTTCCACGGCTGCCTGGGAGGATTGGTAATCCGCTCCCTGGGACTGTACCTGCCCCAAGTAGTCCTCCAGCGACAGTTTTTGCTGGGCGAAAGCCGCTCCTGCCGCCAGCCATAAAGCCATTACCAGCCCAAATCGCTTTCCCATGTTCCCGTTCCACCTTGCTCGATTTAAAACCGCAAGCCATCCCATCCTTGCCTCGCTTCAATATAAAACCAGATCAAGACTTTTTGCTTTTCAGCCTTGTTTCGGTTTGTAACCAAATGTAACGACCCCCATCAATCCCAGTCAGGAGCTAGAATGACTTTCCCTTGTACTTCGCCTTCATCTTTTCGCCCCAAGCCTTCCAATCCTGCAGGGTCCAATTTTGGACGTCGGGTTCGGACCAATCAGCATCAGGCTCATCGCTGCCCTCCGCCCAATCCTTCCAATCTTTTTCGCTCCAATTTTTCCGTTCCAGCCCCAAGCGAATCCAGTCCTTGATCGCGCCGGGCGCACCCCCATCCACTTGGCGGGGCATGACTAGGCCGAAAAAGGCGGAAGTCAAGGCCACCAGCCCTCCGGCGATGAGCCCCGAAAGGACGAAAATCACCAATAGGGTCGAGCCCAAAGCCTGGCCGTAAGCCAATACAATCCAGGAAAAACCCAGGGCCAGCACGACTCCCCCGACAATTCCCGTCACAGCGATATGGTTTCCTTCTCCAAACAAAACGTTCGCGTGGATCTTCTGCGGATTTTTTAATTCCTCACTCATCTGACACTCCTCTTGATCCGGGGCCGCCTTTCGGCCTCTTCGGCAGATGGCGATGGGCTCCCAGGGCGGCCCTCAAGGCCCCCAGGGCGTAACGGCAGCGGCTGCCCGCCGTGTTCAAGGAAATCTCTAAAGCCTCGCCAATTTCCTTGAAGGACAATCCAAGGTGATACTTCATCCTAAGGACCGTCTTCTGGGCCTCCGGAAGATTCTCCAGGGCCTTTTCCAGGTCCTGGAGATCCACCGGCGCCGGGAGAAAATATTCCCCCAACCTTTTCATGTCCGCCGACTCGGCCATCTCCAAAGGGAGATGGTATTTACGTCTCGCCCCTCGCTTGAGCGCGTTCAGCCAAACCGCCCGGGCCGTGTAGGCACCGGGATTCTCGATCTCCAACTCCTCGCGGCGTTCCCAAAGGATGGCCAGGGTTTCCTGGACCACGTCTTCCGCTTCCTCCCGGTTTCCCAGAACCCGGCGCGCCAAGCGCACCCACAGTTCCCGGTGTTCCGCCACAAAAGCCTGGAAAGCCTCTGCTTGTCGAAAATCGTTCATGGCCTGGTCTTAAACCTCGCTCACTGGATAGATCCGCCCCAAGCCTCTTTAGTCTATCCAAAACGGACTATTTCACTTTCGATGCTTCAGTCTTGTTCACCGGTCTCTTGATGAAATTTATCCGTTCATGAACTGGTTCGCGTAAACCTTCGATAAAAGCCGGATATAAGATTCGTCGTCCCCGATGATGTCAGATAACCCACCGACCATTTTCACCTGCCAGGTGTAATGAGATAGCGCTCCTAGAAATTGGAAATAGGTCCGCCGGATCTCCACTTCGTTTAATCTTTCCTTCACAAAAGGTGCCAGGATGTCTCGGGCCACCGTAGTAAGGGATTCCTTGATGAATCCCAGATAGAATTTTTTCACTCCCGGATTGGTCATGGACTCGTTCACGAGGATCTTGAGAAATTCCAGGTTTTCGGGACGGCCCATTCTTTCCATGTGGTTATGGGCGATGGCGTAAAAAACCTCCTTGAGGTTGTGGGCTTTGGCTAGTTCACCCTTGAGCGATTCCATTTCATCCTCGTGGCATCCCAAGATCGCCAAAAGAATCGCCTCTTTGCTTTTGAAGTAATGGTAGAGGGTCGCTTTGGTCACCTTGCAGGCCTTGGCGATCTGAGCCATGCTTGTTTCCTTGAACCCTTGGTTGGCAATCAACCGCCGGGCGTGCGACAAAAGCCGCATGCGCTGGTCCGAATGTTTTTGTTCATTGATGAGCTTCGTCATGGGGGCATAAACCTACCAACCGGTCGGTTGAATGTCAACGAAACTTGAAAAAATACATCCTTAGACCCAGAAAGAGGAACTCTTAAAGCCTCTTGTTTCAAAGGGAAAAGCGTGAAACTTTTTACCTGAATATGCCGTCTAAACCACAATGAAATTTGTAATAAAAATTGCTAATTAAACCGGTTCAACAATCAAAGGAGGAAAAATGAAAAAAGTTCTGGCAATGGTTTTGGCGCTGTTTTTCGTCACCGCGACTTCCGGTCTGGTTTTGGCCCAAGGAACTGCGGCTTCCCCGGCGACAAAGTCCATAAAACACAGCCACAAGAAACACCACAAGAAAAAGGGCTCTGCAACTTCAACAGCTCCAGCCAAGTAATTCCGGCTCGAACAAGGGCCTCAAAGCCCCAAAGATGTCCTAAAGCGGTCCGGTTTTGTGACCGGATCGCTTTTAGTTCTCAAAACATCCCCAATTCCGGGTAAATTAGGTTGTCATCGGTACTTTCTTAAAACCGGGACGTCTAATATTATATTATTAAAGAGAAAAATAATTGAAGGAGAAGAATTTATGAAACGTATAATTACTTTTGTGGCTTTACTTTTATTGATCGGTTCAACTGGTTTGGCTTTTGCTCAAAACGCCACTCCCGGTGCCCAACCCTCCATGAAGTGGGATAACCCCCATTTTACCGAAATCCATACTCGCATGAAAAACCAAAGGGAACGTATCGCGGCGGGACTGAAAAGCGGAAAACTCACACAGGATGAGGCAAAAACCCTGGAGAACAAGATCGAGGCGGTCCGAATACAAATGCGAAGCGATTTTCAACAAAACAAGCAAAGCGGACAGAAGGGGCTGACCGACGAGCAGTTCCAGCAATTGAATCAATTGTTGGATGAGAGTTCCCTGGCCATCTTCGGGGATAAACACGGAGATACTTCCACCCCGTCGACCAATCCCTGATCTAGGAAATTCATCCCTCTCGATCATTTTTTCCCAAACCAAAAAAGCCGGGCAGAATCTCTGCCCGGCTTTTTTATGCCACCTGAGGATTCCCCGATAAATCCCGTCCGGAAAAAGCCAAGGTCCATTTCGCCATTCCCATGCGCTGGCGTTGTCCTTGGAACGGCATCTTTTAATTCTTTTTTCCTTCCTTTTCTACAACCATTCGCCCTTGGGGCGCACAAGGAACCTTTCCTGGAAGAATTTTTTCCGGTTGAATTTCTGGCCATCGTCAAAGGCCTTTGTTACGTCAATATTCTTGAGGAAAGCCGAAATCCAAGTTCCGAGGACGCCATTCGAATTAAAAAACACTATAATTACAGGACTTTAGGAATTTCCCGGGCATTGACAGCCTTCCTTCCCGGCGGTAAAACAAGGCCCTCGTATTAGCGGGTATGTCCTTTTTTTGCCGGAGGAAAATTTGCGGTTATCACCAACTTCTCGTCATTTGAAATCCAGCTCCCTTCTTTTTTTGTGGTTGCTGGCCTTTTCTCCTCTACTCAACGGTTGTTTCATCAAGGACGTGGCCGTCAATTCCATGGCCGACAGCCTAGCCTCGACCGGCGACACTTTCTCCGCCGATAATGACCCGGACTTGATAAGGGAATCCGTTCCCTTCAGCCTGAAACTCATGGAAAGCATCCTCGCCGCCACCCCCCATCATGTCGGACTCCTGACGGCGCTCTGCAAGGGTTTCACCGAATATGGCTATGCTTTCGTTCAGGCCGACAGTGAATATGAAGCCGAAATGGATTACGAAAAATCCAGGGCCTTAAAGGTGAGGGCCAGAAAACTTTACGTCCGGGCCCGGGATTACGGCTTGAGAGGCCTGGACACCCATTACCATAATTTCACCGACCTCATCTTTAAGAATCCCAAGGCCGCCGTGGCTAAATTACGCAAACAGGATGTCGATTTGATTTACTGGACGGGGGTTTCCTGGCTGGCCGCCATTTCCATCGGTAAAGACGACCCGGACTTGGTGTCCGACGTGCCCCAGGCAGAGGCCCTCATTTACCGCGCTTATGAGCTGGAACCCGATTATGACGAGGGTTCCCTCCACGATTTCCTGATCACTTACGAGGGAAGCCGGCCGGTTCTCATGGGCGGATCCCTGAAGAAAGCCAAGGAGCATTTCGACGCTTCCTTAAAACTGAACCATGGATTGAGCGCTTCGACCTATGTGAATTACGCCGAAGCGGTGGATGAACAGGAGCAAAACCGGGACGAATTTGTGGAAATGCTTCACAAGGCCCTGGACATCGATGTCGATAAAAAACCCAGCTGGCGTCTGGTAAACTTGATCATGCAAAAAAGAGCCAGATGGCTTCTTACGAGGGTTGATGCGTTATTCGTAAAATAACCAGCGGAACAGAACAAAAAAGGAGACTACCTTGTTCTCATCTATAAGGAAATTAATTCTTGGAGCGATGTTTCTGTCGCTGACCGGAAATCTAACTTACGCTCAAGATGCGTCCGTTACCCTGAAACTTGGAACTCTGGCTCCCGAGGGGTCCGTCTGGGACACCATCATGCGGGACATGGGCGAACAATGGAAAACATCGGGAGTGAAATTGCAAATCTATCCCGGCGGCGTCCTGGGTGACGAACCGGACATGGTCAGCAAAATGCGAATCGGTCAAATCCAAATGGGGGTTCTGACCGTGGTGGGCCTGGCCCAAATCGACAAGGGCGTTCAAGCCCTTTCCATTCCCATGCTCTACAAGAGCTACGCTGAGAGCGATTACGTGCGGGAAAAGATGCAGCCACTGCTGGAAGAACGTCTTTTGAAAAAAGGGTTTAAGGTCTTAAATTGGGGCGAGGCCGGTTGGGTCATGTTTTTTGGCAAAGAACCCATCCTAACGCCGGACGATCTAAAGAAGGCCAAGTTTTTCGTCTGGGGAGATGACGCCGATACTATGAATATCTGGAAATCAGCTGGTTTTTCCCCGATTCCCTTGGCTGCCACGGACATCCTGCCGAACTTACAAACCGGGCTTATAAATTCGTTTGATGCCTCTCCGATTTCAGCCCTGTCCTTCCAATGGTTCGCCCTAGCTCCCCACATGACCAATATGCGCTGGGCGCCTCTGGTAGGAGCCACCATCATCACCACGAAAGCCTGGAACAAAATCCCGGTGGACGCCCAACCCGCCATTTTGAAGGCCGCCGCCGATGCGGGAGTCCGTTTCCGGGACGAGATCCGCTCCGGAGAGCAGAAAGCCATCGACGCCATGGTCAAGCACGGTCTTACCGTTCATGACATCACTCCCGCGCAATATGATCAATGGGAAAAACTCTTCACCAGCGTTTATCCTCAAATTTCAGGAACTGTTGTGCCTGCGGACATGATGGATATGGCCATCAAATATCGTGACGAATACCGAGCCGATCACAAGGCGGCCGCCGAGTAATGACGCCTAAAAAATACCGTGGGCGGGGTCCGGGGAAAAACGAACCGCCCCTTGCTTCTGCCCCTTCCTCATCTCAATCGCCTAAAGAAAATCCTTCTCCCGCGGTCCAATCCATGGCCCTAGATGGCCATCCGGGCCTGGCACCTGCCAAACCCGCTTTCTGGCACGTTCCCGAGAACCTTCTTTTAACTTTATTTTTTGCCGTCATGATGTTCCTGCCCTTGTTGGATATCCTGGCGCGGAAACTCCACGGTCTTTTTGATTGGTTCCCCGCTGTCCTGGTTTCGGGTTCGCTTAACCTGGTCCAGCATTCGGTCCTGGCCATCATGATGTTCGGCGGGGCCATCGCCGCCCGCGAAGGCAAACTCCTGCAGCTGGCCACCACCGCCAACATGATTCCCGATCGCTTTAAGGCGGCCGCCCACATTCTGACTGCCGGTATCGGGGCCGCCATCACCCTTTACCTGGTGAAAGCAGGCTTCTCCTTCGCGATGATTGAAAAGGACGTGGATTCCATCATTGCCTTGGGAATTCCCAAATGGACCGTCCTTTTTTTCCTGCCCATCGGTTTTTCCATGATCCTGGTCCGGATGATTTGGCGTTCCTCCGATAAATGGAACGAGCGCCTCATGACCCTTATGGTGGCGGGGTGGTTGGCCTACCTGGCCCCCATGATCCACAACCCCTCCGAAACCTTTATTTATGTCTGCTTTGGTTTGCTGATGGTGGCGGTGGTTTTTGGCATGCCTGTCTTCTTAGTATTGGGGGGCGCGGCCCTCATCTTTTTATGGAACTCTGACACCCCGATTGATTCCATCCCAGCGGAAACTTACCGCATGGTGGTTTCCCCGACTATCCCCACGATTCCCCTTTTCACCCTGACCGGCTATTTCCTCGCCGAGGGCGGCGCTTCCCAGAGGCTGCTTCGGGTTTTTCAAGCTTTCTTCGGATCACTTCGGGGCGGCCCCGCCATCGTGACTGCTTGCGTCTGCGCTTTTTTTACAGCTTTCACCGGCGGCTCGGGGGTGACAATCCTGGCCTTGGGCGGCCTTTTGATGCCGATCCTTTTGGCCGAAAAATATAAGGAACGGGATGCCTTGGGGCTTTTGACGTCTGCCGGTTCCCTCGGAATGCTTTTCCCGCCCAGCCTTCCTGTCATTCTTTACGGGGTGGTTTCGGGAACTTCCATTAAAGATCTTTTCCTGGGCGGTTTCATGCCGGGAATGATTCTTTTATTGCTGACCGCCCTATGGGGGGTGCTCAAGGCTTCCAACGAGAACCTTTCCCAATATTCACTTTGGCGGTCCTTTAAATTGTGGTTTTGCATCGGTTCCCTCGTCTTGTTCTTTTCATTGGTGGCTTTTTACGCCTGGAAGCTTTTTTGGCAATTAGCTTGGATGATTTTGGCGGCCATCGGCGGGATCAAACCCGAAACCGCGACCGTGGGCCCGATCACTTTCGTCCATCTTTCCGCGATCGGCAGCACCCTGGTTTTGGTGAGCTTTCTTTTTCCCATTGTTCAGAAAACATTTTTAGAGCCCTTGAGTAAAAAACTGGGAGTGCAAGAAGAAACCGCCGAGGCCTTGACCTCGGCCTGGGAAGCGAAGTGGGAGCTATCGCTTCCCTTAGTGGTTTTTTTCTTCCTTTTCGTCATCAAGGTGACCCTGGTGGAATCGGCCGCCTTGACCGCCCTTTACGCCTTCCTCGTGGAGGTTTTCTTTTACGGACAGATGAAACTTCGCGATGTTCCCAAGGTTGTGACCGAATGCGGCATCCTGGTGGGCGGGGTGCTTTTGATCCTGGGAGTTTCCCTGGGCTTCACCAACGATATGGTGGACGCCGAAGTGCCCGCGCGGTTGGCGGCTTGGGTCCACGACTCGGTCCATTCCCAATGGGTATTTCTAATTATGGTCAACATCATGTTGATCGTAGTCGGGAGCCTCCTGGAGATTTTCGCGGCCATCGTGGTGGTCGTACCGCTTTTAATGCCCATGTCCGACGCCTTCGGAGTGGATCGAGTGCATATGGGAATCATTTTTTTGGCCAACATGGAATTGGGATTCATCGCTCCGCCCCTGGGTCTTAACCTCTTTTTATCCTCTTACCGCTTTAAGAAACCCATGACCGAGGTCTACCTGGCTGTCCTTCCCATGTATCTCATCCTACACGGCATGGTTCTCTTAATTACTTTTTGGCCTTTCCTGACCACTTGGCTTCCCCGGCTCTTTTCTCAATAGGTAAATTCTAAAATTCAAAATTGGTTTATAATACCTTTCATGCCTTCCCTCATCCCCCATCACACCGGCCTTTATACCGACTTTTACGAGCTCACCATGGCCCAAGGCTACGTGCTTTCGGACAAGGCCGAAACTCCCGCTTGCTTCGATTATTTTTTCCGGGAAAGCCCCTTCCAAGGCGGCTACGTGATTTTTGCGGGTCTGAACAGCTTTTTGGATGCTCTAGAAAACTTCACCTTTGGAAAGGAAGACCTAGATTACCTGGGAGAACAGGGATTCCAAAAACCTTTCCTGGATTACCTGAAAACTTTTCGGTTTAAGGGGAAAATTTACTCGGTGAGGGAAGGGGAAGTTGTCTTCCCCTTGGAGCCGTTGATGCGGGTGGAAGGCACCTTCTTGGAAACTCAACTCATCGAAACCCTGTTGTTGAACTTCATTAACTTCGAATCCCTGATCGCAACCAAGGCTTCCCGAATGGTCCAGGCCGCCCGGGGCCGCAAGATCGTGGATTTCGGACTCCGACGCGCCCAGGGCCTGGCGGGAATCCAGGCTTCCCGCGCAGCGGCCATTGGCGGCGCGGATGCCACCTCCAATGTTTATTCTTCTTTCATATATGGCCTTTCCCCATCGGGGACCCAAGCCCATTCCTGGATCCAAAGCTTTCCGGATGAGCTTACGGCTTTCCGGAAATTCGTTGAAATTTATCCCGAGCGCAGCACCCTTTTGGTGGACACTTATAACACCCTGAAAAGCGGCATTCCCAACGCCATGATCGTGGCCAAAGAAATGGAAGAAAAGGGACATCGCCTGGGGGGCATCCGCCTGGATTCGGGCGACCTGGCTTACTTGAGCAAGAAGGCCCGAGAAATGCTGGACTTGGCGGGACTGCATTACGTGAAAATTGTAGCCTCAAACCAGTTGGACGAAAAAATCGTTAAGAGCCTCCTGGACCAGGGCGCGCCCATTAATGTCTTCGGCGTGGGCACCAGTCTTCTAACCGGTCAAGACACCCCGGCTCTGGACGGGGTTTATAAACTTTCCGCATTTGACGGGCAACCCTGCCTCAAGATTTCAGAAAACCTGGCGAAAACTTCGCTTCCGGGAATAAAAAAAATAGTCCGTTATACCGACCCCGAGGGGTTCTTTTACGCCGACGGCATCCTTTTGGAGGAGGAAAAATCCGCCGAATTCATCTATCATCCCCTTTTCCCAGAGCAAAAAAGCCGGGTCGCCCACTGTTTTCCTGAAGGGATTCTTTTCAAGGTCATGGAAGAGGGCAAACCGTTGATAAACCAGACGGTCAAGGAAGGGGCTTCCTACGCAAAGGAACGCCTCGCCAAGCTTTCTCCAGAACGCAAGCGGTTTGAAAATCCACATACTTACAAGGTGGGCGCCAGCCAAAAGTTGATGGATTTGCGCACCAAGTTGATTCACCAGCATGACCAGCCTTGATCATTCATCTATTGTGGAACCGAACCCGCTGAAAATCTGGGCCAACCGCCGGTTTAACCGCCTGAAGCGCAGGGTATTTGGAACGTCCTGGTGGCATAATGACAAATGAGGTGACACATGAAGGCTTTACTCATCGTTGACGTTCAAAATGATTTCTGTCCTGGCGGACCCATGGCCGTGCCCGATGGGGACAAGATCATCCCTGTCATCAACGGCCTGATGAGCGTTTTCCCATTGGTTATCGCTTCCAAAGACTGGCACCCAAAAGATTCGGTTCATTTCAAAAAATGGCCGCCTCACTGCATTCAAGACACTCCCGGCGCGGACTTTCACCCTAAGCTGGACGTCTCCAAAATTAAGAAAGTTTTTCTCAAAGGAACTCTCAACAAGGACGATGGTTACTCAGCCTTCGAGTCCACCAGCGCCAATTTGCGGCAATTCTTGAAAAAAGAAAAAGTGGAGGATCTTTACGTGGTTGGCTTAGCCACCGACTATTGCGTAAAAGCCACCGCCCTGGACGCGGATAAGAACGGTTTGGAAACTTACGTGGTGGAGGACGCCGTGGCCGCCGTCAACGCGAAACCCGGCGACGGCGAGAAAGCCCTAAAGGCGATGGCCCATGCGGGCGTCACCCTGATCAATTCTTCGGAAATACTACCCCAATAAAAAAGCCATATCGGATTTGATCTCAAACCTTTTAAATCCTGGTTGCGTCTCTGTTACCAATTCCGGTTTCATTTTTTTGCCCGCTATTATCACAACCCCTTGGAACCCGTCTTTTTGGAATATTTTATTACAATGGAATAATTCTCAGTAAGTTTTCATTCAAGGGAAGAGACAGCTACAAGGAAGGGCTTCTCAATGTTTTTCTTCGGTCATGAAATTTCGGATCGGATCCAGACAGGATTGACCGGTGGGATTGGTAATCTGGCAGGCGCCCCTCCCCTCACCCAGGTAGGTTTCAATTTCTTCCAAGGCCTTTTCCCAGCCTATTTTACCTTTTTTTAAAAGGTCTTCAGCGGTATAGCCGAAACAATAGCAAAGGGTCCGAGGAGAATGTCCGCTTTTGAATCCCACCCTTTTGTTGCATTGAAGGTGGGAAAGCCATTCACCACCGGAAAAGTAAAGACATTGGCAGGAGGAATTCAGGCATACGGAGGCTTCCTTCCATTTAAGTACATCCATCATCACCAGGGGATCCAAGTGCTGGAGCAGTATCGGACGGGAAATTCCAGAACCCGGCTTGGAACAAAGGGGGCACCGGTCGGGGGATGTGGGGATCAGGGCCATTGAGGCCTTGCGCTGGAAAAAATTTCAAAATTTTTCATGTGTCCCTCCGCCGCCGTAAAAACGCGTCAGAATGGGACAAGGGCCCTTTCCCTTCTGGCGGCGGGATTCCATCACCAAGCGCTCCAGGTTCTTGGCGATCCGCTGCAAGGACTCAATTTTTTGGCCGATTTGTAACACCTTGGCTTCGGCTTCCAACCGAGCTTGTCGGCAGCCGCCCCTGGAATTCACTTTCAGCCCCAAAAGAGGTTTGATTTCCTTAAGGGAAAAGCCGAAAGCTTGGGCGTGCTGGATAAATTTTAAGTTCCGAAGGGAATCTTCGTTGTAAACGCGATATCCCGAGGCGTCCCGGGAGGCGGGGGATAAGAGTTCGCGGCGCTCGTAATATCGCAGGGTCTGCAAGTTAACTTTAGCCCGCTTCGCCAAAGCACCGATAGTCATGTTCATGAAAGCTCTCCTTGAGAGCTCCAACCTAAACCCTCTACCTAGGTAGAAGGTCAAGGTCCATGACGAAAGCCATGTCAGCTCTCAATAGTTAACCTGGGACGGGGAGCTTAGAAAAAGCAAGGGGGGACTTTGAGATTACCTCTCCTCGTAAGTCCATTGCCAAAAATCTTCTGCGTTTAGGTGCTTTTTGCGGGCGAGATTCCTCACTTCGGCCTTGAAGGATTGCACGACCCGAAGAAGGTCCTCATCTAGGTGCTGGAAGTCGAGAGTCATTTCCACCCGGTCGGGATATATTTCGTGTTCGACAACGCGCAGGCCCGGATAGCGATGGGAAAGGTTTTTTAAGGCCACTTGCGCGAAACCTCGGATTTCCCCTTCCAAGAGGGGCTGGCGGTGGACGGTGTATAGAACGACATGATGGGACGCGTCCGGATCCCCGGGAAATCTTTCCATTCTTTTAACGGACTCCGGCTTTTTGCGCGTAGCTTTCGTCGAACAAATCCTTGATGTCGAAATCCTTTCGTATCACATGGTTGGCCAGCAGAAAGTCTTTAATGTCGCCCATGGCCTTTTCGTCATCTGATGTCAGCTTTAAGGACCAATCAAATCCATTCAAGCTCTCGGCCAGGGCTGCGGCTGGAAATTGGCTGTCCTTGGAAAGAAGCCCCAGGGTTTCCTTCGGATGCCGTTTCATGTAATCATTCGTTTTTTGGGTAGCCTTCAGAAAATCCTCCACACTTGAGGGATTCTTTTTGGCGAAGTCTGTTCTCACCGCGTAAAGGCTCAGGCTTCCTGCCACATGGGAGGAGTCGGCGATTACCCGTGCTTTGCCGGCCTGTTCTAATTGAGTGCGGTAAGGCATCCAAAGGATGATGGCGTCCACTGCCCCGCTTTCCAGCGCCGGCCCCTGGTCCGGCCCCGCCAGGTTCACCAGTTGAACGTCCTTAAGGGAAAGCCCTGCTCGAGCCAATAGTTGTCCCAGGAAAAAATGCACGCTCGATCCAATCTGAGCGGCCACTTTTTTCCCCTTTAGATCCGCGACCGAATGGATGGGCGAATCGGGCCGCACCAAAAGGGCGTTAGTTGCTGGGTTAAAGGCGGCCTTAGCGATCACTTTCAAGTCGATACCCCCGGCTTTCGCCACCAGGGGCGGCATGTTACCCAAGGCCAATAAATCTACCCGGTCCCCCGCCGCCGCTTCGATCATGACCGGGCCCGAAAGGAAGGATTGCCATTCCACCTTCACTCCGTCCTTTAGGAATTCCTTCTCGTAAAAACCCTTGGCCTTGCCCACTAAAAGCACGCTGCTAGAAGGTTGGTAACCGATACGTACGATTTTTTCTTCCTCGGCCTGAAGTTGGGAAAAGACCAAAAGAAGGGTAAAGAGGAACAATCTCATTTTTTTCATTTCGGTTTTCTTTTCGACTCCCTCTCAGGGGATTGGAAGAATTCATTGTAGATTTTTCTGCGGATTTTAACAAAGGGAACACCGCTACGATCCCTTGGCCGGGCGAAGGGTACAAGAATGATTTTCTTGATGGTGCCGGGCCGGGGTGACATCACCGCCACCCGATCCCCCAGGTACACCGCCTCCTCCATATCATGGGTCACCAGAACCACGGTGGTTTTTTGGACCCGCCAAATCCTTAGAATTTCCTCCTGCATTTGAATGCGGGTAAGGGCGTCCAGTGCGCCGAAAGGCTCATCCAAGAGAAGCGCCCGGGGTCGCCCTACTAGGGCCCTCGCGATGGCCGCCCGTTGCTGCATCCCGCCGGATAATTGGCGGGGGTAGGCCCCCTCAAAACCCGACAAGCCTACCAACCGCAAGTGGCTTTCCACGCTTTCCCGAATTTCGGCGGGGGTGAAATTCCGGGGACAACCGAAAGCCACGTTTTCTTCCGCCGTCATCCAGGGAAAAAGCCGGGATTCTTGGAAAACCATTCCCCGGTCCAAACCCGGTTTCGCGACCGGTTTTCCATCCAAAAGGATTTCTCCACCATCGGCCTTTTCCAATCCGCCGATTATCCGAAGCAGGGTGGATTTTCCGCAGCCGCTGGCTCCCACTAGTGATACGAATTCCCCCGGCTTCACTGTCAGCTGGATATCCGATAAAACGGCAAGCTCACCCGAGGCAAGGGTGTAATTTTTATAAATGTTACGGATTGTAAGGGAAGCGCCTGGATTCACGGGGGTTACCTTGCGTTCCATTTTAAAAGGCGACGCTCCGCCCAAAGAATGAGGTAGTCAATCAGGAGGCCGGTCAAGCCGATGGCTGCCACCCCCACCAGCATCACGTCAGGTTGGGATACTTCCCGAGCGTACATGATCATGTAGCCGATACCGGAAGAGGCCGCGATCAATTCCGCGCCTACCACCGAAGCCCAGGCGATCCCCATCCCCACGCGAAGACCGGTAAAGAGGGAGGGCAATGACGAGGGAAGAATCACCCGGGTTAAAAGGGTCCACCGGTCCTTTTCCAGCACCCGGGCCACTTCCAGGTAACGGGGGTCAGTACCGCGCACGCCCTGGATCAGGTTCAAGAGCACCGGCCAAAAGCTTCCCACTGCAATAACGACCACCTTGGAGCCTTCCCCGATTCCCAGCCAAAGGATGAGCAGGGGAATCCAGGCGATGGTAGGAACGGGCCTGAGCAGTCCTGTCAAAAGAGAAAGCGTCCGCTCCATGCGAGACGAAAGGCCCATCGCCAATCCCAGAACAATTCCAAGCCCCGCCCCCAGGGCGAACCCTTCCAGGACCCGCAGGAAACTGACTTTCAAGTTGCCCCATAATTCGCCCGAGATAATCAGCTCCAAGAGTGTTTTTCCAATGACCAGGGGAGAAGGAAGGTAAGAGGACTTGAAAACTCCCTGATCGCTCAAGACTTGCCAAAGGATCAGGACCAGCCCCGGCACGATGAGAGGTATAAAAAATTGGCTAAAAGGGAAAAGTTTAAAACCAATCGTGGAATTTTTTTCCCTTGGAGTTTGAATGCCGGAGGGCTTCATCTTTTTTTTATGGACGCCAGCCGGTCCGCAAGATAGCTGGACCGGGTCAGGGGCGAGGCCTGAACGGTAAGACCCAGCCTGGTCCCCTCTTGGGACCAATGGTCGTAGCGTTCCAAGGGCACATATTCCCCTACTTCCAACGTGGAGCCGGGAGGCTTCAAATATTGGCCGATGGTGAAATATTTCACACCGGCTTTTGCCGCGTCGAAAAGCACTTCTTTCACTTCGGACTCTTTTTCCCCGAAGCCCACCATCAGCCCAGCTTTCAACATCACCTTGGAAGGATCCGTATGGCTCTTGAACCACCGGAATAGGTCGAGGGATCTTTCATATTCAGCCCCAGGCCGGATGGGGCCATAAAGCCGGGGGATAGTCTGCAGATCGTGGGCGAGGACGTCCGGCGGGTTTTGAAGAAGAACCTCGTAGGATTTTTCCTTGCCTTGAAAATCGGGCACAAGAATTTCGATTTTCAAGGCCGGGTTGAAGTCACGTAAAGCCTTGACGATTTTCACAAATTGACCAGCCCCTCCGTCCTCCAATTCATCCCGATTGGGTGAGGTCATTACCAGGTAACGCACTTTCAGCGCGCGGGCAATCTCCACCACCTTTTGGGGTTCATCGGGGTTGAGTGGTAAGGGCTTACCCGTGGTGACGGCACAAAAGGGGCAGCCCCGCGTGCAAATAGAGCCCATCACCATAATGGAAATGGTCCCGTGATATGGCAGGCATTCTCCCCGGTTGGGACATTTGGCTTCCTCGCAGATGGTATGTATGCCGTTCATGGGAAGTCGCGCGATCGCCTCCCGGAATACATGCTTGGGGTGTGGGTTGATAAGGAAGGAAGGCGTTGGGAGATTTGGGTGATTTAAAGTGGAATGTGTCATAAACGGGTACAGGATAATCTAAAAAGATGAGTTTGTGGATCGTTACTTATTCCTCCAGCCGATACACCCGTCCGTTGGAGTAGCCTAGCAAATAAATCTCGCCTTTGTCGTCTTCCC
Organism: uncultured Pseudomonadota bacterium; assembly: GCA_963843375.1. Classification (GTDB taxonomy): domain Bacteria; phylum Oederibacteriota; class Muellerivitia; order Muellerivitales; family Muellerivitaceae; genus CAWJKT01. The sequence continues at coordinate 85,429 of CAWJKT010000011.1, read as the reverse complement.
CAAAAGAAGAAATATTCTCCGGCTGTTCGATGACTTTTTCATCCACCGTCACGACTCCATTTTCAACCCTTAAGGCCCTCACCCATCCCAAAATATAATCCGCGTAAAAGTAAGCACCCTCAAAACCTTTCAATTTCGACCCCCTGTAAACATAGCCCCCCGTAATGCAGGCCCCGGTGAAAGACACGGGTTTGTCCGAATCCTTGGGCCGGTGCGGATAATCCAAAACCGGCGGGGTAAGGGGGCCTGTCGCCGGGGGTGTGGACTTATAAAAATGGTTGCCTTCCATGATGGGCCAGCCATAGTTTGCGCCCTTCTGTATAATGTCGATCTCTTCCCACTTATCCTGACCCACGTCCCCGACCCAAAGGTCCCCGGTCCGGCGGTCAAAACTCATGCGCCAGGGATTTCGCATTCCATAAGCCCAAATTTCCCCCCGTGCGTTCGCCTGGCCCGCGAAGGGATTGTCTTTCGGAATGGCATAAGCCATTCCAGAGTCCCGATGGTTCACGTCGATCCTCAAAATCTTGCCCCAAAGGCTTTTCAGGTTCTGAGCGTTGTTATTCGGGTCCCCTGCCCCGCCACCATCCCCCAAGCCGAAATAAAGATAACCATCCGGCCCGAAAACCAATGTGGAGCCATTGTGATTCCCGAAATGTTTCGGGATTTCCAGGAGTACCCTTTCGCTCGAAGGGTCAGCCTGGTTGGGATTTCGGCGTGAAACATGGAATTCCGACAGCACTTCCCGATGGGGATTGGAGGCGGTGTAGTAAACATAAAAAAGTCCGTTCTTCAGGAAGGAGGGATGGAAAGCCAGGCACAGCAAGCCCTCCTCGGCGTGAACCGTCCGGACCTTGCGGGTTAAATCTAGGAATACCGAAGCCTGACGGACAGTGAACTTGTTTTTAAAAACAAGGACTTTCCCTTTTTGCTCCAACACGAAAAGGCGGCGGGTATCGTGGGGTGGAGCAGTCAACCAGACGGGCATCTTGAATTTTAAATTGGGGAAAGCCACTTTCAAATGGACCAGGGGAAAGGTTCCCGCCCGGGCGGTTGAAAATAAAAAAGACGTGCCCAACGATAAGGCCAAAAGGAATAAGACAAACTTCAACCGTATTTTTGAAACCATCAATGTTTCTCCGTCCTTGAGCCGTTATTGAGTGGTCATTGTAAGGGAAACTATCCCCCTTGATTCAACCGACTAACCCATGAAAAGGCGATGAAAGCCCTCCATAGGGCGGATTGTTCCCTCCAAAACCTTCCTGACTTTCCAATAACAAACCTGTCTCCCCTGTTTTCTTTATCCAGAAGTCGTACGATGAATAAACTGGCACTAAACCCGTAAAGGAAAAGCGAACAATATAATGATTTATATCAAAAGCAAGCGACCCAAATCGAATGTTGAGACTTTGCTGGAAAAGAAGAGAAAGTCTGACTCCGAATCCGCTTATTTTAATTGGCTATATCGCGGCGCTTCGCATGGAGCGGATAACGGGGATTGGTTGGAGGCTGAACAGGAAATGCTGAAGAACGCCTTTGAACGGGATCCTAAAAACCGAAAACTGGCCATCCGAGCCGCATTCATCGGTTAAGTTTCACCCCTCTAAAAATTTTGATTAAATTAAAACCCTATCAGTTTTTCCTTATGGCAAAAAACCCTCTCGCTTTCGGGAAGGTCTTCCAACACCCGGATGGAGGTGTCCCATCGCCCGCAGTGAGGGCAAATGGTGTCGAATTCAACGTGGATGTTTCCTTTGCGCCGCCATGGCAATGCACGTGCATGTAGAAGCCTTACCTTCCCCTCGCAATCACAGCAATTAATGCATTGGGCGTAAGTTCCGATTCCAAGGGCCATTGGCTCATCCTTCTAGGAAGAAATGGGAAACCTTGGAATGAAATTTTAAAGGAAAACCGAAAAAACCTTTATGATCCCCATCAGATTGGGTATCCATGATCCTGAGACCTTAAAAATCCTCAGCGACGATCTTCACGCTAATGGTGGGCTCGGTTTTCTTACGGGTGTAGACCACCTCTTCCATATCCTCCAGCACCGAGATGATGGCGCTCCCCGTCCCAATCAGGCTCAAGTGGGCCGATTTGAGGGTACCCGGATAGCTGTGGAGACCCGCAAAATGCTTGGGCGACTGGTGGATGTAGGTATAGCCCTGGGGATCATAGCGGCAAGCGGACTCGATGACCGGTTTCTGATCATCCTTATTGAGGGCTTTGGTAAGCATCAGTTCCAAGCTGTCCTCGTCGAGTTTCCGGTCGGGAATGTCGAAAAAGACTGCCGAAACGCAATAGTTGGAGTCCGGGGCAAAGCGCAGTTTACTAGAAGCTTTCTTGACCGAATGAAACAGCTTATCCGGCTCTTCCTTCAGAGCCATTTCCTTGCCTACGATCTCATTCAGAGTAACTGTCTTGGTGGGCTTCTTGACGAGTTTATTGGTTTTCTCGAACATCAGGCGCCCGTCTTTCTCGGGGCTACAGGTATAAAGCTCATCGATCAAACGTTTGGTCTTGGGATCATAAATCAAAACTCGGTGGGACTCAGAAAGGATCCAGGAATATTTAAGCGGCTCATCCGTCCCCACGTTCCCAAGTCCGGGATAAGGCACGAAGTCCAGGATATTGAAATCATTGGCTAAAAGGCTGTCGTTCCCCAAATCCAGCAGGGCTAAGCAGCGTTTCTTGGGTTCAGACGGGAGTTCGACCTTTTCATATATAGAGAAAATCCCCGTGCCTTTTGCGTATTTGGAATCATCTAGCGTGTCGTTCATTTTTTTCTTTTTATTTTATTTTGAAAACCTGTTCATTTTATGAAAAACTTGGATAAATGGATGAAAAATATTGAGATTGGAACTATTTTTTTACCTGCCGTTATTGTACATCCGGCCTGAAATCATCCTCGGCTTTAGATTAAGAATAAGCGATTAAGATGACCCACGACCTAAAGAATAACGACGAAGCAGTCATACCCCCGGCCTACTTTTCTAGCCGGTGGGTTTTCCTCAAGATTTTGGCCCTTTGCTATTTAGCGGCTTTCGGATCTTTTGGGGTTCAGGTGAATGGCTTGATTGGGGAGAGGGGAATCCTGCCTCTTCGGATTTTCCTCAGCGAGGCCCAAGTAGAGTTGGGGTCCAAGGCCTATTGGGAGGTTCCCACCCTCTGTTGGTTCAACGACAGCAACAGCTTCCTCCATTTACTTTGCGGGGCGGGAGTCGTGCTTTCCCTTCTTCTTCTTTTGGATTGGCTGCCTCTCTTTTGCCTGTCCCTGCTTTGGATTCTTTATCTTTCTTTAGTTTCGGCAGGCCAGGAGTTCCTGGGTTTTCAATGGGACAACCTTCTTTTGGAATCGGGTTTTCTCGGGATTTTTTTGGTTCCGCTCGCGATCCGGGTGGCCCCATCCGATAAAAACCCGCCCCCGCGGATCATTCTCTTGCTTTTCCAATGGCTCCTGTTCCGTCTCCTGTTTTCCTCAGGCGTCGTCAAACTCACCAGCGGGGACCCCGCCTGGCGGCATTTGACCGCCCTTCAATTTCATTATGAAACCCAACCCCTTCCCACGACCCTGGCCTGGTATTTCAACCAGCTTCCCGGATGGTTTCAAAAAGGGTCCTGCCTTTTCATGTTCGGGGTAGAGTTGATCGTTCCCTTTTTCATATTCGGTCCCCGGCGTTTGAGGCCCTGGGCCTTCGGCTTTTTGGTATCACTCCAATTGTTGATCACCCTGACGGGAAACTATTGCTTTTTTAATTTACTCGCTTTGGGCCTCTGCTTTTTCACCCTGGACGACGAAGCTTATCCCCGTTGGTGGAAAGCTTATTGGGCAACCTTGAGGGCGAACCCTAATAAGCCTTCGATGCCTTGGACTCCCTGGGTCACAGTTCCCCTGGCGACATTGGTGATTTACCTGTCCCTAATACAAATGCTTTACACCCTTGGCGGGCGGTTCCCCTTGCCAGATTTGTTAGAGCTGCCCTTGCGTTTGACCGAACCTTTCCGGTCCGTCAATTCCTACGGGCTTTTCGCCGTCATGACGACGACCCGCCCTGAGATTTTGGTGGAGGGAAGCCGCGACGGAGTTCAGTGGTCGCCTTATGAGTTTCGATGGAAAGCCGGGGATTTGAAGCGGGCTCCCGTTTATGTAGCGCCCTACCAGCCACGTTTGGACTGGCAAATGTGGTTCGCGGCCCTGGGGGACGTTCGGGACAATCCCTGGTTTGTGAATTTCCTGGTCCGACTCCTTCAGGGATCTCCTGACGTTATCAATCTTTTAAAAACCAATCCCTTCCCGGATGGGCCGCCGCTTTTTATTCGAGCTAAGTTGGAGCAATATGATTTCACGAATTTTTCAGAAAAGGCTCAAACCGGGCAATGGTGGAAGAAGGAAGAAAAGGGTTTTTATATCCCGGCTTTTTCGCTCAAGGATCTCCAAAACCGTTAGAGAAGCCCAAACCCCGCGATTTCACTTGATCAAATAAAGGTTGAAATCGTAGGTGCATGGAAGATAACCCGGAAACCGAAATAAATGTTCCTCACTGTGTTTCCAAAGGTAATAAAGCTTTGGGTAGGAGCGGCCTTCCGTCACGGCCTTTTCCACGCTGCTTTCGCCGGACTCGCGTCCCTGATAAGCCCGTTCCCAACCCCGCTTGCGGGGCCAGTATCCCAGGACGCGTAAAGCGCGCTTGAGACCGCTGCTATAGAATTTATTGATCTGAAGACCCGCCTTTTGAGCCAAGAGGGACAACGACAGAGGGCTGAAAAAATAAAGATGCCCATCCATGCTTGCCGCTCGGACCCCCAACCGGATGTGGTAATCCCGGTATCCGAACCGATCCACCCCGCCATTGGGAACAGCCAGATAGAGGCATCCCCCTGGTTTTAGAATACGGGCAACCTCCGCCATGACCACTGCGGGGTCGGGAACATGTTCCAGGACGTTGTTGAGGTGGATGAAATCAAAATAATCTCTCGAGTAATGGGTTTTCTCCAGGGGGACATCCTTGACTTGTAGCCCCAGTTTTTTACGGGCGTAGGCTGCCGCCGCTTTTCCCGTTTCCTGTCCATAAACCTCCCAGGCGCAATTTTGACGAATTCCGCTTAAAAAGAAGCCGGTTGCGCAGCCGATATCCAGGAATCTGCCTTTTTCCGCGATGCGCTGCAACAACCGGGCGTAGTAATAACCTTTCCCTTCCTCGACGGAACGGTTGAGATTGTAATAGCCTTGATTATAAAAAGCTCTGAGTTCCTTATCTTTAGGCAAGGGCCAAAGCACAGACAAGTGACAGTTGCCGCATTCCCTAATCCAGCGTTCGTCCCCCTTCAAAAATGAAGCGGGACAATAGTCCGTGAACCCGTCTTTTTGGCCGCAAGCGGGGCAAGGCGTTATCCGGCGCTTTTCAGGCATGGTTACCTTCTAAAGCTGAAGAATTTTTTAAAACGATGTTCACAATAATAAGCAAAAGAGAGATCGCCATAAACCCTTTTAAAGTGGATGAGAGGAGATTTTAGGAAATGGATTGTTGCTTTTGGAAGATTGTCCACGACAAAAAGTTTATTAATGTCACCGAATCAGTGCAATCCGCTTCATCTTCTGGGAGAAGGGTTCAACCAGGTAAAAGATATAAACCCCGCTGGCGCATTTATCCCCGTATTTGTTCGTGCCGTCCCAAGTATAAGACTGGTTAAGTGGGCCGCTCAACTCCTGGTGGTCGAGAGTTTTGATTTGTTCCCCCGCCGAATTGTAAATCCACAAATCGTATTCGCCCGGAAAAGAGCTATAAGCCACATAAATGGAAACCGGATTATCTGCCGACGGGATGTAGGCGTTTTCCGAAACATAGAAGACGTCAAAGGCGGGCAGAGTCGCTGTGGGGGTTGGGGTGATCGTGGGGCTGCTAGTCACCGTGGGGGTGTTGGTGATGGTGAAGGTACTGGTAGGAGTTGGGCTGTTGGTGGGACTATAAGTAGAAGTAGGGACACTAGTGGAGGTGGAGGTGCCGGTATTGGTCCCTGTTGGGGTGACGGTAGCTGAAACCGTCGGAGTATTGGTAGGAGGAAGAGTCCCGGTACTGGAAGGGGTAAAAGTTGGCGTAAAGGTTGGTGTATTGGAGTGGGTAGGTGTGATGGTTGAAGTGGGGGAGAAAGCGGGACTGTTCGTTGGACTATTCGTGGGCGTGCTGGAAACTGTGGAAGTAGGGGTGGGGGTGCTGAGGGGTGTATTGGATATTTTCAAGACAAAACCATCCCATGTGGAACCTCCATAGGTGGATTCAAGCGGGTTGACGGTGGGGTAGTTCGTGGAAGTATTGCTTCCGACGACATAGGCGGCTCCGGTGCTGTCCACCGCGATGGAAAAAGGTTCGTCCCCTTTTGATCCCCCGATATAGGTCGAATAGATCAGGCCACTGGCCGTAGGGTTAAACTCGCCCACGAAAATGCTCCAAGTTCCGGGGAGAGTAGCTTGGATCGGATTCACCATGGGCATATTGGTGGAAAGGGTCTGGGCCGTCAGGTAAATGTCGTCCAAGGAATCCAGCGCGATGCCGAAACCGATATCCTGGCCGTTTCCGCCGACATAAGTGGAAAAAGCCAAACTGTTCCCAGCCGGGTTGAATTTCGTGATAAAGGCGTCGTTGATTCCACCCCCGAAGGTCGGTTGGAAAGCGTTCAAAACTGGAAAGTTCGCGGCATTCGTTTGTCCGGTCACGTAAGCGTCACCGCCGGAATCAACCGCAATGGCCTCGCCCGCTTGGTATAAACCCCCGTCATTATTCCCTCCCAAATAGGTGGAATAAGCCAGGGTGTTTCCCGCTGGATTGAGTTTGGTGACGAAAACATCCTCCGTTCCTCCCGGGGCAGCCTGGAAAGGATTTTGCGTGGGAAAGTTGGTCGAGTCGGTAAACCCGGTGACATAGGCCGCGCCAGACCCGTCAACGGCGATACCCATGGCTTGTTCGTCCGAGTTCCCCCCCAGATAAGTGGAATAAACCAGAGAACTGCCGCCAGGGGCGAATTTAGTGACAAAGACATCCATTCCGCTCGCAATGGTGGGCTGAAATGCATTGACCGTTGGAAATGTCGTTGATTCGGTCCAACCCGTAACATAAGCCGAGCCCGACCCGTCTACTGCGATGCCCCATCCGGCCCCGCCGCCCCCCGTACTCAGGTAAGTGGAATAAACCAAAGCGTCACCGGTTGGATTGATCTCGGTGACGACGATGTTTCCAACAGCGGTTTGATAAGCCCCGGCGGTGGTGGGGTAATTAGTGGAGGCGGTTTGGCCCGTGATATAGGCATCGCCGGAGGCATCAATGGCGATACCGCTCGAATAATCTCCACTGTTTCCGCCAATGTAGGTGGAATAAATCAGAGCGTTCCCGGCGGGAGTCAGTTTTGACACGAAGAAATCGAAATTTCCGGCATTGACAGTTTGGAAGGCGCCGGCGGTGATTGGAAAATCGGTAGAAGCGGTATAACCCACTACAAAAGCATCGCCCGCTCCGTCCACCGCAACCCCGGTAGCCTGGTCGCTTCCAGTTCCACCAAGATAAGTGGAATAAACCAGGACTGGATCGATGACCAGGGGTTGATCCTTTTGGTAATCACCGACCTCAAAACCCACCCGGTTTTGACCCAATAAGACGTAGCTGGCCGGAATGTCCACCCTTTGGCCTTGGATTTCCTGATAGCAAGCCGGGGAATTCAAGACAACGTTTCCTTTCGCAGTGGAAAGGACAAGGCCGCCCGATCCATTAAGACTCAACGGCTTGACTCCGGAAATTTCCCATTGAATTCGTTTGGGATCCGCCCCCGGCGAAACCAAAAAGTCGTGTTCCAACTGGCTCTGGTTGCCGTAATAAACGAGATCGATGCCCGGATAGACGCCCTTTTCCTTGAGCTTGGAGTATTGGGGGATATCGGTTTGCCATTGGGAAGAATCGTTCCCGATGAAATAATTGGTGGTTCCCGGAAGGGTGTCAGAAAGTTCCATATCAGGGGCCGAGTTTGCGTCGTAAAGCTTCATATGAATGATGTCTGCTGAAAATGAAACCTTCAACCTTTTCCGATCACGGGGATCAGGAATCGCCAGTGGTTGCTTATGCCATAGCACCAGATGGATACCCGTTGGAAAAAGGAACAACCCACAACCTGCTCCATGGCAAATATACTTTACCGAGGAGTCGGTTTGACCTCGATTTTCCTCGAAAGAAAGGGGCAATTTTTCAAAAGACTGCAAAGCTTGTGCTTGACTCAATGGTGAATTTTGGGAAGGTTTGACCAAAGGAGGGGATGTATGGGATATGGGACCCGCTGCACTCAATAAAAACCAGCCGGAAAGAAAAATTACCCCCCGGATAAAAGTTCGAAAATCAATTTTATAGTCTTTGAATCTCATAAATACTAGATCGTCTTCCATTTGCGATAAATTAAAAAGTTTATAAATAAAAGCAGGATTTTCGTTGAGTTAACATTTTACCCCCGAAACAAAGGTAAAAGGAGATCACTTGCCCAAAATTTTAAAGTTTTTTATTTAAATTTAATGGAAAAAAGACGATTCCAACCAGGTGTCACAAATTATAGGTAAGCCCGAGGGTATAAGCCGAGAAACTCACGGTGGTGGGAACTGTAAAATCCACTGTCTGCTTGAGAATAGGACTGTAATTGATTCCTACGGGGAAATATTGCAGCCCTTCCTGGATCGACAGCCCAAGGATAAAATCAGTCAAGAAAGTCACGTTACAAGCCAAGATGCCCGAGGGAATCCGTTCAGTTTCATTCAAATCATGCTGAACGGTGTGCAGAATATTTTGCCACATGTAAGTCCTGGAATAATCCTGTTCCCCGGTCAGGGAAAGTTCAAGGAAATCCCATGGAGTAGCCGTCACGACCAACCCCGCAGTCCAATCGACGCTGTCGATCTCGTCGATCTTGTCCGAAGTGCTCCGGGTCACTTCCGAAAGGGGGCCCTGATGGCTTTCCGGGTTGCCTTCCAACATTGGTCCCACTTCCAGTGCCGACAGGATTTGGAAGTTCAGGTTCAGGGTTGCGTCATAGGAATTCAAGGCCTGGGCCCCTTGTTGGAAGGTGAGGTTGAGGGCGGGTTTGAAAACCCCCAACCCCAGACCCCCTTCCCCTGAAAAAGTTCCATAACTGGTAGGCGATCCTTCCAGGGTTTCTTGGCCCCCTCCAGCCACGGCGGAAAAGTAATCGCCGCTTTCAGTGAAATTGTACGTTCCCGTCAAAGCGATTTCCTGATTGATTTCCGCCTGGCCCAAGGTGTCCTGGCTGGAAAAGGTATAGGCTACTTGACCCGTCCAATTGGGCTTGAAAGATTCCTTCTCGTCTTTTTCCTCTTCCTCGTCCTTTTGGCCGGATCCGCCTTCGGTGACGGATTCAGAATCGCTGTCGTTATCGGATTTTTTTAAATCATCCAACTCGGCTACCAGCGGAGCCGTGGGCCGGCTTTCCATGCCCGCAACGTTGACCGCCGTTAAAACCAAACGATACTTCTTGGTCGGCTTCACTTTTTCCAGGAGCACCCAGTTATCCGAAATGGGCTGGGACGTGAGCTTCCGCGTGATTTTTCCGGTCTCATCCAATATGTAAATATTGAATCGAATCCCCTCCGCCGAGGGCTTATCCCATGATATTTGGATCCCCGTCCCTTGGGTTTCGGCCGTTAGATTCGTGGGCATCGGGATCCCTCCCGGGTCGGTCACCGCGGGATTGGCGGCTTTCAATCCGGAAACATCCCCCCAAAGAAGGATAATAGTAAGAAGGAATATTTTTTGATTCATTTTAAAACCCCTGATAATCCCTCCATGGGTGTTGCTTAAGCCGGTTTTCTCATCTTTCATCGGTTCCATTCTCATAAGAAAATCGTTCCTTGAATTTCCCCGTCCAATGAAAGGCCTTTATAACTCGTTCCGTCTAAACCGGTCACCGGGCCAACGATGAATTTGCCGTCCAGCTTAAGTCCCTTGTCCTGGTAACCCAACCCCGTCGTCACCGAAGTATCGAGGACATTCAGGCCCGCGTTCGCAGTGTAGATATCCTCTTCCACCACCAAGCCGCCCCGGAGGGCGAAATGAGGTGAAAGCCATTTTTCGCCTCCCAAAGCCAGTTGATAAAAGGAATAGTCAGTGCCCGTCAAATTATTGGTTGAAATGGTCTGGTCGTCGTGAACATAACCTTGAGTGATGAATTGAAGTCCCCAGGTGTAGTTATCCGGGGATTCAAAACCGATGCCCAAAGTTCCGTTAAGCTGCTGTCGGTTTTGATTGCTTAGGACGTTCTCGCCTGATCCGAGAATATTGGAGTTCGTCAAGATGGCTTGGAAGTTGCCCCCCAGTTTGAGGTTTTCCTTGTCGGACAAGGGAAGACTGAGGCGGAAAGTCCCAAAATTATTCATGGCGATGTATTGCAAATTGATATAGGTGGAAGCGCTGTTCAAAAAACCGTCGCCGGTTGGATTCACGCTTTGGCTGAAAGTGTTGTAGTAGTTCGTGACGAAGGAATAAAACTTCAACAGAAGCCGGTTGGAATCCTCATAGTACACCTCCGGGCCGAAATAATAATATTGGGTCAAGGAAGAAGTTTGCTGAATATTGACGACTGGGGAGCCCAGGAAAAAACGGTCCAAATTCGAGTCGGTGTTGTCGGCCCCAATCGTGGTCTCAAAAACCCCGCCGACTTCCCAACGCGGGCTGTCCTTGTCCTCGTTTTCCGGGAAAGTTGAAATGATCCCGGCCCGGACTCGGGTGTGGTTTTCGGCGCTGGAACCCGAAGACTGGCCAACGTAGAGGCTGAAAAGACCCGGATCGTATTGATTGTCCAATTCGGTATTACTGAATTCCAAGCCGAAGGCGAACGGGCCGCTGTTATAAGCGGCGCGTAGGAGCGACCGATACTGATTGGTACTGTAGGTATCGGCCAGATAATTGGCGTCCACCTGACCCTGGGGGTTCAGGAAATCCCCAGCCACCTGGAAGGCCCAATGTGGATTGGGAAAAACCATCAGCCCCTCGTATTTAATGACTGAATCATTGGTCAAACGGGATATGGTGCTGAAGCTTTGCTGCTGGGCCCCCGGGACAGCCGGCTGGGTATTCAGGTAGGTCCATTGGCCCGCCAAGTCGAAGCGGTCATGGGTGGCCAAAAGCACCAGACCTGCGGGGTTCCCGTCCAGGAAAAGGTCCCCGTTATTGGTTTCATCGTCGATCACGGTCGTCAGACCGCCCGCCGAATCCACTCGGGTTTCCGAGGCATAGAGGGGCCCCGGGCCGAAACAGGCCCCTGCCAGAAAGACGAAGAAAAACAAGAGGTTCGTTTTCATTCCAAGGTTCCAGTCTGATTGATACGCGGAAAGCATAACACGCTGAAACAAGCCCCTTAGCCAAAATTTCTATCGGGGAAAATCATGCCGGGCTTGGGTTAGCCATTCACGCATCAAGCGGACCCATGTCTCGATTGTATTTTCTCAAATATAAAAAGGGCGGAATTGAAAATTCCGCCCTTCAAACTACAACAAAATTTCTTCAGGTGTTATTAATTTGTGGGGTTGTTGGAACCCGCCGAAGAACTGGTGCTGCTTCCGGTGGAGGAACCACCCGCCCCGCCATTGGCGTTTTTATCCTGTGAAATCTGCTCAGAGCGGAGATTCTCCTGTGATTCCAGGTTCTGGCGGTCCGAATTGGTCAGCTTTCCGCCATCCTTAGCCAAATCCGCTTTGCGTTCTTGGTTAATGTCTTTGCCTTCTTGGGCCAATTGCTTGTGTTCAGCCGGAGTGATGGTTCCATTCTTCACCCCCTGCTTAATTCGTTTGTGCTGCCTCTTCAAACGGGCTTTGGGACTCATTTTGGGATTCTTTCCGCCGGCATCCTGGGCCAGGCCAAGACTCGTGGCGCCCAACAAAAACAAAGCGCTTAAAACAACCACTGATTTTTTCATCGACATCCTCCTGGTTTATTTGACCTACGCCTATTGGACGGGACAACCGAAGAATTAGTTCCAATCTAAATGGTAACCAAAATGGCCCTTTGGGGCCGAAAACTTCAAAGTCCCCGAATGATCTGACGTTTTTTCACCAGTTCACGTCCACGGAGGCATCACCGTCCAAGGCGACGCGGCCCTCTAGCCCGTAATCGCTGATGAAAGCCTCCTCCATTTTGAGCGAGGTAATCGTGGTATGCAGTTTGGCAAATCTGCCCAGGGGCCGGTTCAGGATTGGGGTCAGTTTGGCCTTCAAATCGGCCAGGCTCTTTCCCACCGGAATTACCGCCTGTTTGCGCAGTTGCTCTCGAATACCGGAACCGGCGACGAAATCGGCCATCTGGACCAGAAAGTCGCTGGTTCTGATATCGAAATCCAAATCCGGAAAATCAATGACCTGCTCCTTCTCGTGGTAAGTGGGCGTACCCAAGAGATAAATCGTGAGTTTGGCCGGTTGGGATGAAAGATTGAGAACCGGTTGGTAGTTCACCTGCGCTTCCACTACTAATTTACCGCCTGAGCCGTAAACTCGGATGCCGGTAATCACGAGATGATGGTCCCCGCTCCCCGGAAGAACCTTGTTCAAGATTCCGGTTTTGGGATCGATGAGGAGTTTGTTAACCTCGGTGAATTTAATCTTCAAATTGGTTTCGATGTGGAAGCCCTCCGGGCCGGGCTGAAAATCCTGGATGGGCGGCAGTTTGGAGATGACCGGGCGGGGTTTTTCACCAATGTAAACGTTGGGTTGGGCGATCACCTCAAAAACGGTCTCCAGCCTCGGTGAAAGGGGATCGGGGATCAACCGGTAGGATCCTACGCTGACTCGATCGGGTTTCACCTGGAGCCAGGTATCCTCAGCCATTCGGATGGGTTCCTGGATTTTTTCCCACATTTCCTTGGCTTTTTCCCTGAGGTCGGTGGCTTTTTTCAGGGCCTCATGGAACTTGGACGTTCCCTTGCGAAGAAGCTTGGTTCCCTTGGAGTTATCTGTTTCTTCTTCCGGGGTGGCGGCTGTCTCGGATTCGGATTTTGAATCGGGTTCGGCGAAGTTGGGAGCTTCCAGGTGCCAGTCCTTGTTCCATTGAAGAACGGAGGCCAGGTCCACTTGAGCGTCCTTCTCTATTTCCCGCAGGAGGGATGCTTCCTGATCGGCGGGTTTGGTGCCGTTGGAATTTTTATAGTGAACATGCAAATGGGCGGTCAGGCTGTTGCCGTTGAATTCCCAGGCCAAAGGGTCCCACCAAACGGTGGCGCCCAGGCTTTTCGTCAGGGATTTTTCGGCTTTGGCCAAATCCGCTTTCACGAATTCAGCCAAATGTTTTTCCACGGTAGAAAGCTTGGGCAGGGAAACCACCACGGGAATGCGAAGCCGGGCGGGCGGAGGAGCGTTTAGGGTATGCAGGGGCGCGGGCCTCACCGGAACCATCAGCGACGAGGTCGTGGCGCAGCCCGAGACCAAACAGGGCTAGGGGTATCAGAAGAAAACCGACCCATCTCTTTGGCTTGTTCATGGCCCCATCTTACTTTTGAACGGAAGGAATTTTCAAAATCTATTTATGAAGTTTGTTAAAAGCTGGAGATCCAGGGGATCTAGGTTGAAGTCGAAAATCCCGATATTTTCCTTTCAGATGTTTCACTCCCGACGCCTTCGGGATAGCCGCCACCCCTTTTTGCTGGACTAACCAGCGAAGGGATACCTGCGCCGGGGTTTTTCCGTACTTTTGAGAAACCTCCAATAGTTCCGGGCGATTGAGAAATGCCCCCTTTCCCAGAGGCGTATAGGCGCAAACCGAAACGCCTTGGGACCTGGCATAGGCGAGGAAGTCCTTCTGATTATCCATGATGCTATAGGGAACCTGGTCGCAGGCGATGGGAACCGTTGCCAGGGAAACCGCCTCTTTCAGAAGAGCCGCGGAAAAATTGCTAACGCCGATGGAAAGGGCCTTTCCTTCCTGGGCCAATTGGCAGAGGGCTTTCAGTGTTTCCTCCAGGGGCACGGCGGGATTGGGCCAATGGATCAGGAGGAGGTCTACGGATGAAAGCCCCAGGCGGCTCAGGGAGGCTTCGGCCGCTTTTTTAAAATCCGCAGCGCGGTGATGGTTGGTCCAAACCTTCGTGGTGATGAAGAGTTCCCTTCGGGGAACGCCCGAGGCCTTCAATGCCCGCCCGATTTCCGCCTCGTTTCCGTACATCTCGGCGGTGTCGATATGCCGGTAACCCATATGAAGCGCTTCCTTGACGGCTGAAACGCAGTCATTCCCCCTCAGGTCCCAGGTACCCAGGCCCAGCACCGGCATTGAATATCCCTTTGGTAGTTGAATTTGAATCATAGGACGCTCTTTTCGGTATTAAAAGACATAGTACCGGGAATTACTTGACAAATAAAGGGTCAAATCCAAATGGTGGTAATGATCGAAGAGGTGGACACGGGACACCCCCAGTTTCCGCCCCAAAGCCACCAATTGCTTGGGATCGGCCGTGAAACGGTTGGCCTCCCGGATACCCGCGTCCGCGCTCAAGACGTTAAAAGCCACGGCCTTTCGGGTTTGCCGGAGGACCGCCGCCAGGATGGCCTTCATATATTTCCAATTATCCCGGACCTTCACGTTGAAAACGCCGGAAAGAAAGGCGTAATCAAAAGCCCCAGGCCTAAAAGGCCGGGCGGTCAAAACCCTGGCCTCAAAATGGGCTTCCGGATAAAGTTTTTGGGCCTCCGCGATGACGTTCGGGAAACAAATCGACCCCCGTATAATCGGCTCTTATTTTATTCTTTTTCAAATAACCCCAAAAGGCCCCCAATCCGCAGCCCACGTCCAGAATTTTCGCGCCGTCCAATTTCCCAATGCCCGCCATGGCTTCAAAACGAACCTGCTGGCTGTGGGCCGTATTCCACCCCACCCTTTTTTCCGGGGACTGGTGGGCGTCCAACTGGTCACGGTAATAGCGCTCGAGGGCGGAAAGATTTTTCCGGGAGAAACCAGGAAAATCTTTTAATTGAAAATGAAGGGATTGGGAAATCGATCTTCTTCATGAGACGATCCATTCTAACGGCCTTTAGCTTTTGAGGCCCTGGTAAAACTCAAGGGTCTTTTGGGCGGCTTCCACCAGGACGGCGGGGGGACGGGTAAAAGGGTGGGAGGCGTTGAACTTGTGGTTGGCCCCGGCCAGGATGGCCAACTGGGCTTGGGGATGCACCGCCGCCAGGCTTTCCGATTCTTCGGGAAGCACGCTGGTATCCTCCGAGCCATGGACCAAGAGTACGGGGATTTGCAGGTGATGAAGGAAGGTCGGAACGTCACCCTTCCTTCCCCCATTTCTCGGCGTCCTCCAGGAAATGGGTGGAGTATTTCAACATCTGGCCGGTCCGGGAACTTTCAACGGGCGAAAAACCCTGTTTTCGCCAGGCTTGTTTGACGTCGAAAAGATAGCGGTTCACCCGGGCGATGGTGGCCCAGGTGGCCACGCCCCGGACCGTAGGGATGGTGGGCGGCGGCCAAAAAACAAACGGCCCCGCCCCGCGAATGGCCCCAAAGAAGGACGTCCTTTTGCGCGGACAAGTCGGGTTCCAGCTTGCCGGCGGCTACGCAGGCGATGACCGAGTGGAGGTCTTCCACTTGTTGGGTAATTGAATCGTTTTCGAAAGCTTCCAAGTTTTCGAAGGGCCCGTCGGTTTGGGGCCCCATGCCCGAACCCGAAAAATTAAACCGGACTGCCGGAAACCCCGATTCCGCGAGGAAACCGGCGAGCCACGGAAAGAAAGCCCAATCCTTGAAGCCCAAAAAACCATGGGCCATGATCACCGGAGGCCCTAGGATTTTTTCAGGGATCGTCAAAGTCCCCCAGATTTCCCGTTTTTGTGCGCTCTCCAGACAAAAATCTACGGTTCGCAAAGGCTCCTCTATTTCTTCTTCAGCAAGTCCCTAATTTCCGCCAACAGTTCCTCTTGTTTGGTCGGGGGGGCCTCCACGGGCGCCTCCTCGGCCTTGCGATGCATGCTATTGATGGCCTTTACCAGGAGGAATACCGCAAAGGCGACGATAGTGAAATCAACAAGCGATTGGATGAAATTGCCGATATTCAGGGTTACCGGGTCATGGGTGGGTTTTCCCGTGGCGTCCAGAACAGCTTCTTTTAATTTAATTTTGATGTCGGTGAAATTGAATCCGCCGATTAGCAACCCCAACGGCGGCATGAGAACATCCGCCACGATGGACGAAACCACTTTCCCGAAAGCTCCACCGATGATAATACCTACCGCCAAGTCAACCATATTTCCCTTCACCGCGAATTCTTTAAACTCTTTTATCATTCCCATGGCAAACTCCTTTCGAATGAATATTTTGACTTATAAAAGTGAGTAATTGACAGCCAATCCCAGGGTTTCCTTGATTTGAATCCCGTTATAAACCTCTTTGTCGTACCGGAAATCATCTTCCATATTTAAACTGAAGATTTTGTTTAATTTGAAGCTCAATAGGTTGTCCCATTCCGCCACCGTCAGGCCCAAGGATCCACCGGGCCAAAAAGTGTCCAGCTTGGTATCAAAATTGGAATTGTCCAGCAGGTTGACGTTCAATTCCGAAACCCAATCCAAACCCAGTTGGGTAAGTTCGCGGGAAGTTTGGCCTGTGCTTGGATTCACCGTATAGGGGATTTCAAACTGGTTGGCCACGGTTTCCTTAACACCCAAGCCCGCCCGGGTATAGAAAATGGTGGCGGGGGCGTATTTAAACCCGGCGCTCTCGGTAAAATATCCGGGATCCAGGAAATCGGAGATCTCAACCGCCGGGGTGGCCGAATAGTTGTAACCGGGCCCGAACTGGCTCTGGGCGGAAAAGGAAAGATAGGGATTCAAGTCCTTCCATACCTTCAAGGTAAAAAGGCTTTCTAAATCGATATTGTCCGAAGAAATTTGGGTTCCCTGGTTTTCCGAATAAGTCAAACCATATTGAAGTTTGATGCTGTTGAGCCAGTTGGTCCCCGGATTGTCGTTTTCAATTCGTGCGTTCAAACCGGCCTGCCAGGAAATCATATTGGTTCCCCCTTGGGCCCAATTATTAAAAGAAGCCTGGTTCAGGGTCAGGTTGGTGAGGACTTGTTTTTTCCAGATATTGGTGGGTGTCGGGGCGGGACTGGGAGTTGAAACCGGCGTCGCGGCATCCGCGGCCGGAGCTGTATCGTCAGCCCAGACGGTTGGGCCAAGTAACAGCAACCCTATCAAAATAAAAAAAAGTTTCATTTCTTCTCCTTGAATAAAAATATTACCTTCCAAAAACGCGAACGGACATAGTAGTGTCAAAGGCTTTTGGCTCAAAGGAATTTTTTGAAGGTTACGGTTGGTCAAGTTGTTTAAAGGCCGTCTTAATATCAGTCGTGGGCAATTGGCATTGGAAATTTCGACAGACGTAAACCGTCGGCTGGTCCTTTTGGCTTGGGCGCCCCTGGGTCCAGGGAACGAGGGCGCCCAGAGTGTTCCCCAGACTATCTTCGGCAAAGACCAGAACCTTGTTGGGAAGGTAGGCTTTCCACAAGAGCCGGAGAGTCTTTTCGGATTCGACTTTCGGCCCCACGACGAAGATTTCCGCGGGTCCGTAAAAGTCGAATTGGAAGGCCTGCAGCATCTTGCTGAAGTTGGACGCGCCCCTTGATAGAAGGCCCGAGAAGGCTTTCAGGATGCTGTCCGCCCGTTCCCGATATTCCTTTTGGCTGGTGAATTCCGCCAGGCGGTAGTCGTTCAAGGCCGCCACCGAGTTGCCCGAGGGGATAACCCCGTCATAAGCCTCTTTGGTGCGGGTCAATAACCGCTGGGCGTCCTTCTGGTCGCTTCCCGTAAAGAAGTATCCCCCGGCTTTGTCGTCCCAGAAGAGCCGGACCATATCCTTTTCCAGGTCGATGGCTTTCCTTAAATAAGCGGGATTAAAAGTGCTCTCGTAAAGATTCAGCTGGGCTTCCTGGAAGAAAGCGTAGTCGTCGATATAGCCTTGGACGTTGGACGGGCCCTGGCGGTAGGAAGCTAACAGTCGTCCATTGCTAAAAAGGTTACGATTGATGAAGTCGGAGGCCTTTTCGGCGGCTTCCAAATATCGCGGGTCCCCCAGTACCTGGTAACCGTAAGCCAGGGAGGAAATCATCAAGCTGTTCCAGGCTGTGAGAATCTTGTCGTCCAAGTGGGGTCGGATGCGCTTCGAACGATCAGCCAGCACCTTCTCCCTCACCCCTTCCCACCACCTTTCATCCTTCCAGATAACCTTCAAGGATTCGGGCAAACTGCCTTTTAAATGGAGAATATTATGTCCCTCGAAATTGCCCTTTTCGGTTACGCCGTAAAGTTTGCAAAAATCCCCGCCGTCCTTATCCCCAAGTATTTTTTTCAAATCCGCCGGGGTCCAAACATAGAACTTCCCTTCTACCCCCTCGCTGTCGGCGTCCTCGGCGCTGTAAAAACCGCCTTCCTTGTCGGTCATGTCCCGGAAAAGATAGGCAAAAATTTCCCGGGCTATTCGTGCGTATTCCTCTTGGCCCGTCACCTGATAGGCTTCCAAATAGGCCCGGGAAAGCAGCGCGTTATCGTAGAGCATTTTCTCGAAATGCGGCACCAGCCATTCGTCGTCGGTGGAATAGCGGGAGAAGCCCCCGCCCACCTGGTCGTAGATACCGCCCTGGGCCATCTTGTCCAAGGTTAGTTCCACCATGGGCAAGAGATTCTTGTCTGCGGTTTTCTGGTAAACCCGCAAAAGGAATTGCAAGGCCATGGAAGGGGGAAACTTGGGCGCTCCCCGGAAACCGCCTTCGTGAGGGTCAAACCCCTGTTTAAGATTTTGCAGGGCTTCTTTTATAACCGCCTCCGTCATCGGACCGCCCGAGGTATCCTTGTTCGGATTGTTCAGCATCTCGGCCAATTGTTTCCCGGCCTTTTCTACCTGGTCGGGCTGGGTTTTCCAGACCCGGGCGATATCCTCCAGCACCACCGGAAACCCAGGCCTTCCATAGCGGGCGTCGGGCGCGAAATAGGTTCCACCATAAAAAGGTTTCAACTCGGGTGTCAAAAAAACGTTCAAAGGCCAGCCGCCCTGGCCCGTCAGGGCCATGACCGCGTTCATGTAGATCTGGTCCACATCGGGCCGTTCCTCCCGATCCACCTTGATACAGACGAAATGAGCGTTCATGATTTTCGCGATAGTCTCGTTCTCGAAGCTCTCGTGCTCCATCACGTGGCACCAATGGCAGGTCGAATAGCCGATGGAAAGGAAAATAGGCTTGTTTTCTTTCTTAGATTTCTCAAAAGCTTCCTCGCCCCAGGGGTACCAATCCACCGGGTTGTGGGCGTGCTGGAGGAGATAGGGGCTTTTCTCGTGGATAAGCCGGTTGGTGTATTCGAAAGAACCGGTGTTATTTTTAGAATCCATCCACCACCCCATGCCGAGGATTACAAAAAGAAGGACAAAGAAGAAGAGAGGCTTGAACTTCACGAAACGCCAGCTTGCCGGAAAAGTCATTTTGAATCAATGGGCAATAGGGCAAAAACACGGGGGTCCCCCAAGGTTGGGCAAGCCTTCTTTACCTTTAGGAGGCACGGACGGATAATTATAGAAATCTTTACCCAAACAAAAAAACGGTCCCTTTTCAACGGCCTTTTCCCTATTGGACTCGGGAATATCGAAGGTAAATCATCATGAAAATTTGGCTTTCGGTTTTTCTCTTGGTTTTTTCCCTCGGCCTTATGGTTTTTATGGCTTCTTGTTCGCATACAACATCCGGCCCCTATTCCTCGCTCCCCCCGATTCTGACGACACCCTTGCCCATACCCTTCACCAACACTCCCGGGTTCATCGCCACAACCACCCCAACGCCCACAGGGGCCCTTTTTACGCCTAGTCCAACTTTCTCTCCTACCTTGACGCACACGGGAACTTTAATTCCGACCTCCACTCCCACTCAGAGTTGTATTTCTTGGAGCACCCAAGCCTCCATGCCGGATAAAAGACAGGGCTTTGGGATAGGGCAATCGAATGGGATCATTTATGTGGGCGGCGGCGATGGTCCTCAAACCGGCGGGTCCACGGACGTGGCCCTCGGCTATTTGGAATCTTATAATCCCGGAACGAATGTTTGGACGGAACTTCCTTCCATGTTGTCATCGGTTGAATATCCAGCCTGCGCCGTTTCCAACAACAATATTTATTTTTTTGGCGGGGACGATGGTACGAATGTTTCGGGATATGTCCAAGGCTATGTAGCTTCTTCCAATTCATGGGGATATGGAAATAATGACGGCTTCACTCCACGAACCAAAGCCAGCGCGACCGTCCTCAACGGTATCATTTATGTGATCGGTGGTTATAACACAGCCATTACGGGCAATCAGGGCGGCTATTTAGGCGTTGTGGAGGCCTTCAACCCCTCCACCGGAACTTGGAACGACCTCATTGCGGGGCTCGGGACTGGCGTTGCGGGCATAGGCGTGGCGGTGCTGAATGGTACCCTCTATGTTTTTGGGGGAATCACCAGTAGTGGCCCAACAAGCTTGATGGCGGCTTACAATTCCGGTTCAAACAGTTGGACTTATAAAAGCAACGTACCTTTCGGCGGGGCGGGAAATGGACTCGTCGTGAACGGGATTTTATACGCCTTCAGCGATGTGACCGATCCGGTGGATACTAGTTTCCCCACCGTTTACGCTTACAACCCGACCTCTGACACTTGGACCTCACGATGCCCCATGCCGGTCAAGCGGGCCGGTTTCCAAACGGTTGCAGTGAACAACGCCCTTTACGCCATCGGCGGGTTAAATTCCCTTGGTGACCCCGGTTTAAATGAAGAAGGCGGGCTTTAGGCTTTAAGCCAGGAATACTCCCTGGGCCGCCAGTCCATCTAAAATTAGCCTTCCACTACATTGGTCTCGGCCAGCTTATCGTGCCAAGTTTGGAATTGGGGATCCACGAGCATCCAAATAAAACCCAGGAAAAAAACCGCGAAAGAGAGGACTTTGCTGATAGCCCGGATAAAGGCCTTTTTGACATCTAACGGGGATCCGGTTACCGTCACCACCCGCAATCCCATGATTTTCTTCCCAACCGTATAGCCATCCCACTGTGAAACCAGGAAAGTTTCATAAGCCACCAATAAGAGCATGAATCCGGGATGCAAGAGAAAGAAACCCAAGGCCCCGAAAACGACAAAATCAATTAGTTCGGCAATAGCCCTTTGGAAAAAAGTGGCTTTTTTCATTTCAAGCTCCTCGTGGACTTCCGTAGGGCCTCATATAAAACGATCCCGACGGATGTGGAAAGATTGAGGCTTCGAATGGAATCATCCTTTTGCGGGATACGATACAACTTTTCCTTATATTCTTCGTAGAACTTTTTGGGCAGCCCCGCCGTTTCCTTCCCAAAAATTAGGTAGGCGCCCTTGGGAAAATCGGCCTCCCAATAAACCTTCTTGCCCTTGGTTGAAAAGAAAAACAAGTCCGCTTTGGAAGGAATGGTTTCCAGAAATTTTTCCCAGCTGTCATGCCGGTGGAGTTTGACTTTATCCCAATAATCCAGCCCCGCTCTTTGGACCTGTTGATTGTCCAGGTGGAATCCCAACCGGCCCACCAAGTGCAATTCGGCTCCCGCCCCCAGGCAGGTCCGCCCGATGTTGCCGGTATTCCAGGGTATCTCGGGTTCGATTAGAACGACATGAAACATGTAAAACCTCTCTTGAAAACCAAGTTCCATCAAAGGCACCAAGAAAGACAAAAAGTTGGGCGGATTTTCCAACAACTTTTTGTCTTTCTTTTTCGTCCCTTCTTGTTTCCCTTGGTGGTTCCAAAATTTTATTCCGGCGGTGGCCCATAGGCCGCGTAAAAAGTGTCTCGCGCGTGGATCTTATGGCCCGTGGCCGGGTCCGTGGCCACGGTTTCATTATGTTCTTTCCCGAAAAAACTGAAGGTCCGCCGGTGGATGCGGGGGGGAACGCGGTCTTGCGAGGCGTCGATATAAGTCACAACCATATCGTGGAAACTCTCCACTAATCCGGCGTGGGTGAAAACATCCCTGTCGTCGATATGGCCGTCGTGGTTGATGTCGTAGGTCTTGTTGAAAATCAGGATGTCCCCTGGCTGGATGTCGGCGGCTCGGGCTCGGCGGGTTTTTTGCTGGGTCAGATAATAATTAATGTCATAGACCAGGTTGTGGTGGTACCGGCGGCGGTTGAGGAAGGCGTTCATTCTGGGCGAGTGGTAGCAGGCCAGAACGAAATGGGAACAGTCGATTTTCCAGTTAGGACGGCTGTGGAGGTATTCCTCGGCGTTGTGGATGGCCTCGTCGGGACTAGCGGCCCGTCCCCTTTCCCCCAACTCATAGCGTCCCGGCGAGCAACCCGCGATCAAGGCAGCCACCACGAGAAATAAAAACATCAAATTTTGGCTGGAAATACGGCAGGGACCATGACTCATTTCTTTACGCTCACCCGGTTACCCTTGGCGATCAGGGCCTGGATATTGGTGAAAGCCACGGTCAGCGGTACGTTGGCCGCGGCCGCCAGATAGCGTGTGTTCCACTCGGGGCCGAACCTTTCCTTTTCCTGGCGGATCTCAGGCAGTTTCGAAAAATGGGCATAAGGTGAGAGGATCTCCGCCACTTTATCCTGGAAGGGCGCCAGGGGGCTTGCCTCCATATCCAGGGGCGGCGCCGTACCCAAGTTGAACCATTTGAACCCTTTCCCGCTGGCCCAGGACATCAGTTCCAGCAGAAGGTAATCTTCCAGCGCCGCCGAGGCCTCATGGGAAGAACGCAACAGGTCCACCGCAATTTCCTCCCCGGAACCCCCTTGCATCAAATTGGCGAAGGCCAATATTTTTCCTTCCTTGCGAACGACAGCCAGGAGGAAATACTCCAGGTATCTTTCCTGGAAAAACCCGGTGGAAAAACCCTTTTCCCGGGTTTTGTTCTTGCTCAACCAGTCCTCGGAAACCTTCTTCAACTCGGGCAAAAGCTCGCCCCAGGATTTTTCGGAATGGATCTCGAAGGTGTAATCTTCCTGGTCCTTAAACCGCTGATAGGTGTTTTTCAAGTCTGCCGACGCGAGGTTTTCCAGGTGAAAACCTTTGAGCGCTACCCTTGCCTCCTCCCCTGCCTTCATCACCGTCAGTCCCATATCCAGGTAAAGTTGGAAATGCTGCTGGTCCACCAGGTAAAAAAGAGCCCAGGCGTTTTTGCGGTGGCACATATCCTTGAAGCGGATGGCCAAATCTTCCCTATCCTTTTCCTCGCCCACGGGGTCGCCCAGGGCGACCCAACATTTGCCCTCAATGGCGTACATGAGGAAAGCGTCCTCTTTTTTGTTGAAAAGCAGGGCCTTATCCCCCGCCAGGGCCAGGGCCGCCGAAGCCCGCCGTGATTTTCGGATGACTGCCAAGGCCCGGCCCAATTCAGCCCCTCCAGGAATTTCAGTTTCCTGCTGGTTGGGCGACAAAAGGCTCACGATGGAAAAAACCAGGAGGGTGGCGGTGGCTGCCAGGGTCGACCGCAGGAACCGGGCCGCGTCTTCCACGATGTCGAAGGTGGTCCAAAGGTCGGGGGAATAATCCTCATAGCGATAGTTGAAGACCCCACTCCAAATGGAACCCAGCAGGACGAACAAAACCGCTGTCACCCAGAGGGGCGGGTAACGTTGTTGGAAAATAGAATTCCTTCGGGAAAAATAGCGCCCAAAGGGCAAAAGCGACCCCAAGACCACCAGCAGGGTAATGACTTCCTGATAGTCGAAGCCCTTGAAGAGACAGCCCAGGATGCCAAACCCCAGAAAGATCAGGGTGAGAACGTAAGCCGATTGCAAGCGCTGTTGAAGCCCTCGGGCCAACACCATCAGTCCTGCCGCGACCAGCCCCACCAGGAAATGCGAACTTTCCATTAGCCCCAAAGGCATGAATTCGTTGAGCCATGTCATGCGTCGGCTGACTTCCGGCATGGCGTTGGAAAAAAGAAGCAGGGTGCCGCTCAGGAAAGACCAAAAAGGAAAAGACATGGGGAGCGAAATCGGGCGCGAAGCGGTCCAAGATTTGAAACGCCCGCTTGAAGCCTTCCTTGTTCCGGTTGATCTCATAAAGGGAAAAAGACGTGAGTCCCAGGACAAAGGGGATCAGGTAATAAACCATCCGGAAGGCCAGCATGGCGCCCAGCACGTCGGAAGCCGGAAGGATGGGCGAGAGCAGGAGGACGACGACTGTTTCCAAAACCCCCAGCCCGCCCGGAACCTGGCTGACGAAACCGACCATCTGGGCCAAGGAGGTAGATCGCAAGAAAGGAAGGAAAGGAAAGAGAGTTGGGCGGAAGCAAAAGATAAAGCGCCGCCGCCCGAGCAGGTCCAGTCCAGGCATCCCGCCGGCCATTTGGGACAACGCCAGGCTCACCGAGGGCGTGGGAAATTGCCACCGGACGATCTTGATGGTTTTTTTTACGAAAACCGCGCTCAAGCAAATAGGCCGTCATCGCCAGGACGCAAAACAATCCCACCGAAGTCCACCGAGTGGAAGGGAACGTGCACGGAAGCGGGAAGCTCGGGCGGTTGGAGGAAGAAGAATATCCCTCCCATGGTGAGGTAGCCCACCCAAAAGGTCATGCCGCAGATGACCAGCACGTTG
This sequence comes from uncultured Pseudomonadota bacterium, assembly GCA_963843375.1. Lineage (GTDB taxonomy): Bacteria > Oederibacteriota > Muellerivitia > Muellerivitales > Muellerivitaceae > CAWJKT01. The sequence continues at coordinate 60,807 of CAWJKT010000011.1, read as the reverse complement.
GCGGACTCGCCCGCCGTCAGGCCCCAGGCGGAATAAAGCCGGTAGCGGATGCCGCCCCCCGTGAGGAGCGCCGCCCCGATGTTATGGCTGAAGCTGTAGGCGATGAAAGAGGTGAAGGCGATCTTGTAATAAGGAAGCGGTTTTTTAATGTGCCACATCCCCAATACGTCGTAAAAAGCCCAGGGCCATGTAGCTGAGCAATCGTCATCCCGAAAGCCATGAAAAAATGGCTGCAGGGGAATCTGCTTTAAATAGAGAAGGACGTCATCGTAGTGGCTGGCCCTTATTTCCCGGCGCAGGACCCACAAGGCGGCGTAGAAAAGCACCAGCACCGCCAGGATACTGGCGGTCTGCATGACTTTCTTCCGCGTTTGTTCAACCTGTTCCATATTTTCCTAAATTGCTTTCATTGCCAGGCACCTGCCTTGGTGTGCTGATGACCCAATGGCCTCCGATGCTGCCCGGCAAATAGCCGGGTCTTAGACAAGGCAACCCCAGTTTAATTAACTTTCAAGGAGAAAGCCGTTCTCGGTTCCATCCTCCAGCCTTTTTCTTATGGTAAACCAACCGGTCATGCAAGCGGTTGGGTCTTCCCTTCCAAAACTCAATACTTTCGGGAGTCACCCGGTACCCTCCCCAATGGGCATGGCCGGGGAACCAATTGGTTTTCATAATTTTTTTCCAGCGCTTTCATTTGTTTTTCCAAGAATTCTCTGTTCCCGATCACCCGGCTTTGATTCGAAGCCCAAGCTCCCAACTGGCTTCCCCGGGGCCGAGTTTGGAAATACTCGTCCGATTCCCAATCGGGCACCTTTTTCACCGGCCCGTCGATGCGGATTTGGCGGCTTAATTGTGGCCAGAAAAAAAGCAGGCTGGCCACCGGCCTTGCGCCCAGATCCCTGCCCTTATGGCTTTCGTAATTGGTATAAAAAACGAAACCTTTGGAATCATAACCCTTTAAAAGTACGGTCCGTAATGAAGGTTTTCCCGCCGATGAAACGGTGGCCAGGGCCATGGCATTGGCGTCCAAGGCCTTCACTTTCAAGGCTTCCTTGAACCACTTTTCAAAAAGTATATAAGGATTGGAAGGCGCGTCTTTCTCGAGGAGCCCGCGGTTTCGGTATTCGCGGCGCAGGTGGGCGATGGAGTTTTTCTTCATGGTTGGAGGTGTCATCCGGTCAAAAGAGTTACATCATCATAACATTTCCCGCCTTGTCCAGGCAGACGAATCCCCCTTAACAATACCGCCGTATTTAAAGTTCGGTCTATAAAGGAGTGGTTTATGAGATTGGCTTCCCAACGTCTGAGAATACATAACCCTCTTCAAATCATTACTCTCTTGATGTCGTTTGGAATGGGAACGTTAGTCGGCCTTTCCTGCCAGGACAAGGGGGAGAAACAGCAAGCGAACCCGCCCACTGATACTCCCACGGTCACGCCGGTAATGGAAAAAGGTTCCATCGGCACCGAGCCGCCCAAGTCCACGCCCGTCGCCCGCCGAATCACTGGGATCGCGCCACAATACAAAGGGACGTCGGCACCTTGCGATGACCGTCGCCAAGTGGAAGTGGAGCTTTCCCAAGTCGGAGTACCCTGCTCCAAATATGACTTCACGGCCCTGAATAATGAGGCCCAGACTTTGGCGGACGCGGAGTTGGATAAGATGAAATGCCCCGTGGGCGGACCCCGTTCCTTCTTCAACCTGTTCGGACAAAAACCGTTTCTTTGCCATTTTTTCCTCCCAAATCTGATTTCCAAAGCTAACATATTTTTGGATCAGTTTTTGGGGAAAGGTCACCCTCCGGAACCCTCCCTAACCGTCCCAAACTAAAAAGGCTCCTGAACGGTCTTTGGAACCGGACAAGGGCCTTAAAATCCGCTGAGGACAATGTTTTTGGAAGTTTTTAGAAACGATTCTGAAGCAAAAAAATTGGTGCGAGGTCGGACTTGAACCGACATGACCGTGAGGTCGATAGATTTTGAGAGTAGCGAGGGGCCTAAGAGGGGAGCAGGGGCTACCCCTGACTGCTTGACAAATGCTTATCATAGTATGATAGTAACCTATACAGAAGTATATAAATGTATCGGAAACTATCAGTCATGAATAAGCTGGAAAAACAATTCATAAAAGAAATCGGCATTTTCCGAAAAAACGGGGGAATCCTTTCGACGATGAATGCCATAAGGCTTGGCATCCATCCGGTAAAGCTTTATTCCATGCGGGACGCCAAAGTCCTGGATCAGTTAGGCCGGGGGGTATACCGCCTTTCCACAATGCCGCCCCTGGCCAACCCTGATCTTGTGACCGTCATCCAAAAGGTTCCGGAAGGGGTCCTTTGCCTGATATCAGCCCTTTCCTTCCACGAAATGACCACCCAGATACCACATGAGATATACCTTGCGGTCAAAAGGGGGGCTTGGACTCCCAAAATGGAATATCCCCCTATTCGGGTATTCCATTTTTCCGGTAAGGCTTTCTCAGAAGGGATTGAGGAACATCTAATCGACGGGGTAAAAGTCAGGATTTATTCCCGTGAAAAGACCCTTGCGGATTGTTTTAAGTTTCGCACTGTCGTTGGGCTCGATACGGTACTGGAGGCTCTCCGTAACTATTGGAGAAGCAAGTGGAAGAAAACAGATGAACTCACTAGGTTCTCGAAGATCTGCCGGGTCGATAAGGTCTTGGGACCATACCTAGAAGCGATCCAAGGCGACTAAGCCCCTCTCAAACAAAGAAGATTGAAAATTACTCAGTCATTGAGTATTATTACTCAATGACTGAGTAATCGAGGAACCCGTGGCGAAAAACTCCAATTACCAACATCCCGTCGTAAAGGAAATCCTAGCGGGGTTGGATAAATACACCAAGGTGATCCATGTGCTGGTAGGCCCCCGGCAAACGGGAAAGACCACCGCTGCACGGCAGATAGCCGACGAATGGAAAGGCGAAACGGTCTTCGCGGCGGCGGATGCACCCCTTCCACCGGGACCCGAGTGGATACATGCCCAATGGGACTTGGCCCTTACCAAATGCGGACCCCGCAAAAAAGTCCTGTTGGTCCTGGACGAAATCCAAAAAGTCCGTGGGTGGAGCGAAACCGTCAAGCTTCTTTGGGACAGGGAACTCCATGAGCGCAAAGGCCTCCTTGTTTTGCTATTGGGTTCATCGGCCTTGCTGGTCCAAAAAAGCCTGACAGAAAGTCTTGCGGGACGTTTCTTTCAGTACCGTTGCGGTCATTGGGGTTACGGAGAAATGAAGGCCGCTTTCGGCTGGAACCTGGAGGAATGGATCTTTTTCGGCGGGTACCCTGGTTCGGCTCAATTCCGCAAGGATGAAAATAACTGGAAACACTACGTCACCAATTCATTAGTGGAAACGGTGTTGTCGCGGGATGTGCTTCAACTCCAAACCGTGGCAAAGCCCGCCTTGTTGGGGCACCTGTTCGGGCTGGCGGCGGGTTATCCGGCCCAAATATTCTCCTACAACAAAATGCTCGGGCAATTGCAGGAAGCCGGGAACACCACCACTTTGGCGCATTACTTGAAACTTCTGGAGAGCGCTTTTATCGTCAGCGGCCTGGAATCCTATCGGAGCGGTAAGCCCGGCAAGAGGGGCAGTAGCCCTAAGCTCATCCTTTGGAATAACGCCCTGGTTTCGGCCCATCGGGCCTTATCCTTTGCCCAAGCCAAGAAGGATGGAGAGTCCTGGGGCCGGTTGGTGGAAAACGCCGTCGGGGCCCATCTTTTGAATCATTTGGACCGTTCCTTCGGGGAAGTGCTTTATTGGCGTGACCATGACATGGAAGTGGATTTCGTGATGAAGACCGCCGCCAAATCTTGGGGGTTGGAAGTGAAATCCGGCAAAAGTGGACAGGCGAAAGGGATGGAGGCTTTCCTCAAGAAAAATCCGAAGGCAAAAGTATTGATGGTCGGAACCGGTGGGATGCATTTAGAGGAGTTTTTCTTGTCCAACCCATCTCAACTACTGGCTTAACCTCTTAGAGCAAAAGAGGGCGGTTGTTTCAGGCCCGGAAGATGTAGTGGCCTACTTCAAGCAATACATCGGCGGGAAACGGAACGAGGCTTTCCTGACCATGTACGTTGACCACCGGAACCATGTTTTAGACGTGGTTTTGAACCAGGAATGGAACGTTGACCATACCGCCGTTTATCCCCGTGAAGTCCTCAAGAAGACGCCGGAACTGTACGCCACCTGGATTTTTGACGGTAACAAAATCATCCCTTTTTCGGTTACAATAAGCCGCTGTCAAAGGCGCATCCCCTTTGGGGGACGCGCTTTTTTTAACTCCACCGATACTGTAAATCGGTGAACAACCAAACAACCTATTTTTGACCCGGAGAGATGGCAGAGTGGTCGAATGCGTCTGACTCGAAATCTTCCCAGATGGATTTTTGGTTTTTGAAGTCGTAAGTCGTAAAAATTTCTTGTCCCCATCAGCACTAAATTGGCCTTTGCCTGTAATGGTTTTAACACCAAAACGGGCCGAGGCCTTTTTTTTGAATCACCGGCCAATACCGGTCCGTGGCCGTCAAAACCGGTAAAAACCGAGGTTGAATGACACGTATATGACACCAAAAGGCATTGAAATGAATCTGAGATCCAGCAAGATGAATAGACCTCTTATTCTTTAGGTGTTCATTGGTGTTCAATAGAGCATCTGACTTTGTTGATTCAAAAATGAGTTGAATTGCCAGAAAAAGATAAGCCCCTGTCATAACGGTGTCATTCGAGTCAATCATAGAAACTCCCGCACGAAATGGAAAAAAAATACATCTGACTTTCTGTCATTGATATTTCCTTCCTAAGAACTTGTCAAATCCTTCTGTTGCTCATTAGAATCCGAATAGGATCAAATCATCAAAAGAAAGCCCAAGAAAAATGAAAAACAAGGGATGCCGGAAATTGGGAGCTCAACACTTAACCCTCGGCTTGGATTCCGGTAAGGCAGACCTTTTGCAGGAAGCCTTCTGGAATGTGGTCGAAAAAGAGGGCGGCCTTAAGGTTATCGCCAAGAAAACAAAAATACCTCTTCGGCAATTAAAGAAAGTCATGGCTGATCGCGAAGCATTCCAAATATGGGTGGATATAGCAAAGATCGTCAAAGGTTTGGGCGGTCATATGGCCTTTTCTACTAAAGGGTCTTGAATAAGCAACTCTGGGTATGGTATTAAATACTATAGCGTTTAGGGGCGATCATGGAAGAACTACAAATTGCCGAAACCAAGTATCGCTTGGTTCGACTTCCCGGATACGAGAAGGAACTAAAAAGCCTCGAAAAACTTGAACCCCGTCTCCACAATGAAATACGCGATGGGATTAAAATAGAGTTCGAGTCAGGAAAACTGGACGAAATAAAAGGAACCGGAGGTTGGATTAAAGGCCGGGCGGGTTCACCCAGCAGAAATCTAGGAAAAAGCGGTGGGTTCAGGTTTATCTATCTTCTTTTCCGGGTTCAACATGATATTTACCTCCAAGCCGTTTATAACCATCGAACCAAGTCCGACCTGACTCCGGATGAAAAGAAGATTTTGAAGTCAATGGCAGAAGCCTTCAAAAAGGCTTATGAGAAAAAGGGAGAGCAACATGAGAAAGGCAAATAAAAAAAAGGATTTGAAAGAATTTGAAGCAAGCCTTCGTGAAGGTTTGAAATTCGCGCGTGGGGAAAAAGCCAATGTGAAGGTGGAAGAACTTCTCATCAAAACCACAGGAGCCGACATCAAGGAAGCCCGGAAAATCTTGAAGGTTTCCCAACCACAATTCGCGAAGTTGATGCTGGTTAGCCCTGAAACGGTGAAGAAGTGGGAACAGGGAAAAAACCCGATCCCCGCATCGGTGAGCTATTGGGCCGAAGGATTGAAAATTCATCCAAAAACAACCAAAAATCTTCTTCTTGAAATGGCCGGTCTTTTCTCAACCGGTCCAACCCGCTATGCGGGGCACTAAAGAACCCCAGAAAAATGAAAAAAAACAAAAAACATCACTTGGAAGGCTTCATCAGTAACCAGGAACACATGCAGCTGCTAACGCCGGTCGAAAAGTGTGACGGTGGGCGGTCCAAAAGTGTGACACCCCCCGCCTTCCATACGCCTTTAGGGTATATGGTCGTTGGTTGAACCTATCAATCCTTCTTGTCTTTACGTCTCAGCCGTTTCTTCGCTTCCACCAGCCTGAAGCTTTGGCCGTTGGCCTCCAGAATATGCACCCGATGGGTCAAACGGTCAATAAGGGCCCCCGTCATCCTTTCGGAACCCATGATTTCCACCCAGTTTTCAAAGGGAAGATTCGTCGTTACCATCAGGCTGGTTCGCTCATAGGCCTTGCTGACCACCTCAAACAGCAACTCCGCTCCCGGCTTGGTGAACGGTACGTAACCCAATTCATCCAAAACGATTAGGTGGAGCCTGGCCAACTGCCGATGGAACTTGGCCAATTGTTTTTCCTCGCGGCGCTCCAGAAGTTCGGTGACCAGGCCGGTCACGGAGAAGAACTTCACCGCCCGGCCCTGACAGCAGGCCTGGTAGGCCAGCGCCGTGGCCAAATGGGTTTTACCTGTTCCCGAATTGCCGATCAGCAGGACGTTTTCTTTTTTGTCGATGTACTCGCCCCGCATGAGTTCCCGCGTCAATTCCTGGTTGATCGAAGGCTGGGCCTTGAAGTCGAACGTGTCCAAAGTTTTGAGCACGGGAAAGTTGGCGTCGCGGATGCGCCTCTCCTTGGCCCGGCGTTCCCGGTCTAGAAGCTCCATCTCGGCCAATTTGAGCAGATATTGTGGATAGTCACTGCGTTCTGTGCGGCAGAGTTGGGCCATCTTGTCGTACTCCCGCTGCATGGTAGGCAGCTTGAGTTTTTTGAGGTGGTGTTCCAGCAAGAGCGTCTTTTTGGATTCGCTCACGCTTCACCTCCCACAACCATCAGCTCCCGGTAGGCCGAAAGATCCGTCCGGGCCACTTGAACCCGTCGTAAGTGCTCACGACCGGCAAGGCTGAAGGTGGTCAGCCTGTAATCCTCCCTGGGGTAGAGCAACTGGGCGACGGCGTCCCGGGTATAGATTTCCATTCCCACAGCTTTCTTCACCGCACGGGTGAGCCGCGAGAGGGAATATTTCTCCAAGAGGCGCAGAGTCTTGATGAATTCCCGTGTCCCTTCACCATGGTGCCTTTCCATGGCTTCCATGCGGCGGCGCAGGAGGGGAAAACTTTCCGGCAGGTTCCAGTCTTCCAGGGGCCGGGCATGATCGAGGGCTCCCGGTTTCCCTTCCAAAACCGCTAAATAATGCACCGGATTGAAGACCACACCTTCCTTTCCCCAAAGGCGATCGTGAGTCGCGATGAGCCTGTCCTTGTGGAAGATATCCACTCGCTTGATGTACCCCTTCACCACCACCGGATGGTGTGCCCATTCGGAAGGAACGGAATAGTCGTTGGTGTCGAAACGCACGAGGGACAAAGACGTGGCTGTCGTGGACTGTTTCAGACAGGCGTCAAAGGGAGTGGCCGGCAAAGGCCTGAAATGGGCCTTATCCTCGTCTAGAAGCTGCACCTTGGGTAGACCCTTCCCCCGCAATTTGCGCTTCAAGTCCTCCCGGCATTTCACCTCCAACTGCTCGTTCAGTTCATCCAGGTTTCCCACCTGTGGAACCGGGACCATGAAGTTCAGGCGGACGTATTTCACCCCGCCTTCCACGACGCCCTTTTCATTGCCACGGCGTATCGTGCAGAAGTGGTGATCGAAGAGGTAATGGCTCTCCAATTGCTGGAAACTTTTGGTCAAAATCCGTTGGTGTACCCCGGCGATCTTCGTCACGAGGGTCTTGGCATTGTCGTAGCTGATCCGCCAGGGCACGCCGCCAAAATATTCGAAGGCCCGGATATGGCCTTCCCACACGAACTCCGTGCTTTCCCGCTCAAACATCTGGACGAAAAAAGCATCCGAATACGGAAGTGCCATCACAAAGAAAGGCCGTTTCACCAACACACCGTTGAGTTTGACCAGGGCGTGTCCAAAGTCCACCTGGGCCTCCCCGGGCCGATGGATCAAAGGCACGAAGACCTCGCTATTCTTTTGCTTGAACCCCTGGACGGCTTTTTTCACCTGGCTATAGCCGCCGGTGTAACCATCCTCATCCCGCAGGCGCTCAAAAATGCGCTTGGCCGTATGTCGTTGTTTTTTGTGGACGTGCTTGTCGTCCTGAAGGATTTGCTTGATGCGGCCCAGGAAGGGCCCAATCTTGGGCTGTGACCTCTCCCGGTACATTCGGTAGCCCGGGGGTTGGCTATGGGCGAGTATTTTCTTGAGGGTTTCCCAGTGGATGCCTTCTTCTTCCATCACCTGGCGTTTGGAGACCCCCTCCACCAGGATTTTCTTGCGGATTTCGGTCCATCGGTCCATGTCCTTGTACACTCCTTTTCCTCCTGGAGGCGTGGTTTTCATCTTTGAAAACCCACATCTTCCAGGGAATTTCGGGGAGTGTCACACTTTTCGACCGCCTTTTTGCCCTCTCTAGACCGTCACACTATTGGACCGGCGTTTACATCCTCATTTCCCAGGAAGTACGTTCCCCCCATATCAACCTATTCGAGAGGGAGCACGACAAGCGAGTTCTCGCTATGAGAATCCAAATTGAACGGGAAGGGGGCCTGGAGGGGCTTACCTGGCTTTCGGACTACGAAATGCGCTGTGGCCTGAGGATGGATTGGAAGATGGACCTGGAAGCCGGACGGGGGTGGGACTTGGCAGGGACCAGGCTTCGCCGGGTCCACTACCGGACCCCGGACGGTTTTTTCGTAGGAACCCTGGAAGGCAGGACCCAGGCCTTTGTTCTGGAGTACGAGCATACGGCCTACAACCGGGAGAAGATGGTCGGTATGGTTCTCAACCTGACCAGGGATTTCCCGGGGGCCTTCCGGTTGGTGGTCAGCCGGGACAAGCCCCATGCGCTGAGGATGCTGGAAGGGCTGGGGACCTTCCTCAGGAATGACCCCAGGAACCAGAACCTCTGGGGCTTTTCCTTTTTCGAGAAGGTGGACCGGCTTCCCTTCATACGGGTGCCCTGGGTGAACCTGGAGGGCGGCTACCTTCCCTTCGTAAAAGACCCCATCCTAAGAGCGATCAAGCCGGAAGAAGGGCCCCAGGAGGCCACGGCATGAACCCGAAAAACTTAAAGCAGGACTTAAAACAGCTTAAAGCGAAAATCCACGGAAACGCCCGCGCCTACAAGGAGTTTGGTTGTCCGGCGACGCCAGCCCCCACTCCCACAGTATCAGTATCTGATGACTGTAATACGGGAGTGGGGGCTGGCCTCTTGAACAGCCAAACAGTAGGCGCGGGCGTGGGAGTGGAAGAAGTAAAGATGAAAGACGAACTGCAACACCGTGGAAAACCCCCCTTAGTGTCCCTGACGGGACAGGCGGGGTTTTCCACACCTTTCCCCGAAGGTTTGACCCCTTCGGGTTCATTTATTTTTAAACCATATATTTCAGGAGGTAGGCCATGACGAACCGTAGCGGACGTGACCGTCGGGGGCAGAATCAAGACTATCTTATGTCGGACGAGCAGGTGGCCAAAATGGCTGGAGTGTCGGTTAGAACCGTCCACCATTGGAGACTGACCGGACAACTGCCGTTCGTGAAGATGGGGCGGCATCCTAGGGTTTGGCATTCTGTTTTTTTAAGGGTTTTCCAAAAGCCCCTTTCCATAGGGATGGGGGGTGCTGATACAATGCCTCTTGCTGAGGGGGACATTAGGAGGGTTTCATGAGTAAACCTAATGTCCATGGGTTACCCCAACATCTAAGAAGGGATGAAGGGGGTTATTTTTTAGATTACTTCGTCAAAGAAGGAGGGTTGCGAAAGCGCAAAAGGGTCCGTTTAGGACAAATCCCTTTAGCCCAAGCCAAGAAGGTTTTGGCCGAACACTATCAGGAAGTCGTGAACGAGAAATACCTAGAGGTGGATAAGCCGGGTGTCAGTTTCAATGACGCGGCGGATTCCTTCCTGGCCTATTCCAAGGCCCGGAAAAAATCTTTTAGGAACGACGTTCAGATCGTGAAAAGGCTGAGAGCCTACTTTGGAACCCGGCCCTTGGAAAGCTTAACGGTGGACTTGGTGGACGCCTACCTGACTCAAAGGCGGCAACAAGGAAGCCAGGTTAAGTCGGGCAAGACCTTAAAGAACGCAACCCTTAACCGGGACGTGGCCTGTTTGAAAACCATTGTGAGCCGGGCGGTTTTAAACAGGCAGTTGGAGCGCAACCCGATTTTGGGGCTTCAACACTTTAAGGAACAATCCAGGGACAGGACTTTGACCCCCGAGGAGTACCAGGCTTTGCTGGCCTGCTGTCCTCCCCACTTGCAGAGAATCGTGGAACTGGCTTATTGGACCGCGATGAGGCGGGGGGAAATCTTGGGGCTAAGGTGGGATCAGGTGGACCTCAAAAACGAGGTCATCACCCTGGAAGCCGCCGACACCAAGACCCAGGAAAAGCGGGAAATACCGTTGAACAAAAGGCTGATAGCCTTGTTTCAACGGATACCCAGGACCCTGGGAAGCCCTTACGTGTTTTTCTTCCAAGGAAAGCGGGTTAAAGACCCCAGGAATGGCTTTGGGACGGCTTGCCGGAAGGCGGGAATCGAGAATTTTAGGTTCCACGACTTAAGGCATTGCGCTATAACAAACCTCCGCAAAGCTGGGGTCAGCGACACAGTGACCATGTCGATCTCGGGTCATAAGACCTACGCCGTCTTTAGGCGCTATGACCGGGTAGACCGTGAGGACCGGAAAGCCGCTTTAAGCCGGGTAGAAAGGTTGAATGACACGGTTATGACACGGAGCACCGATCAGGTAGTCCAGGCCTAAAGCAGAAGTAGTAAAACCCTTTTAAACAAAAGGGTTTCGACATCCGGAGAGATGGCAGAGTGGTCGAATGCGTCTGACTCGAAATCAGATTTACGAGCAATCGTAACGGGGGTTCGAATCCCTCTCTCTCCGCCATTTTTAAAAGTAACTTTAATGAGGATTAAATGACCATCACCCCCTTCATTCTTGGCCGGGGCATGGCGGGCCAGGCCTTCCAGAAAAGCCTAGCCATTCTCTCTCTTCAGTATCCAGACTGGGGCATTCAAGAAACTCTTCCCCATAGCCGCAAGCAAAAACCGGACATTTCCCCTAAGACTAACAACCCCATCCTATTCATCGCTAATCCCCACGGCCTGCATGCCCAATCCATTCTGGAAGGCGAGAAAGCGGGGTTTAAGGCCATGGTGGTGGAAAAACCCGCCTGCGTGAATCTGACGGAGATCGAATCCCTGAAACTAATCCGAACTCCCGTGGCCGTCTGCCACGGCTATCACCAGATGTGGGGGCCTCAAACCTTGAAACAAATGCTGGAAACCGGGGAGTTCGGCGAGTTAATTTCCATCGAGGGGCACTACTGGCAGTCCTCCGCCGCCCAGAAAACCTTGGAGCCCTCACCCAAGCCCCACCCTTGGAAAAACGATCCGGCGCTTAGCGGCGGATCCGACGCCCTCATTGACATCGGCGTCCATTGGGCGGATACAGCGGCCTTCCTCATGAGCGAACCCAGTTTCAAGGGAACGGCTTGGCTGTCCTACGCCAACGCCGAAGCCTCCCACCGGGATACCCACGTTCACTTGAACCTGCAATTTTCCGGAGGCCGCCGGGCCTTGGCCTCCATTTCCAAAACTTTCCACGGCACCACCAACGATTTTGAGATCACCCTCATCGGCACCCAACAGTCGGCCACTTGGAATTTCATGGCCCCGGACGGCATCTGGTTGGGCAAGGGCGGCAGCCGCACTTTATTGCCAAGGAAGGACAACAACCTGGGATCGCGCCAGCCCCCTTTTCACGGCTTGGGCTGGCTGGAAGGTTATATTGAGATCATCCGTCAGCTTCTCTTAGAGTTGCAGGACCAGGGCGGGGGCAACTACCCCCGGTTGGCGGACAACCTGAAGGTATTGGAATCCCTTTTCTCATTGGAAACCATACGCCAGAAAAATCCTTAAGTTTTATCTCCGAATAATCCCAAACTAAAAAATTAATACTCCATTCTTCCCCAGGCCACGAAAACGCTCAGGGCCAATAACACCAAAGCGGGAGCGAGTTTACCGATGGGATCCTTGTGCATGGCGTGAAAGCCCAGGGCCAGAACCATCACGATCGCTAAGGCCACGGCCGCTATCGGGGTAAGGAATGTTAATACACCCGTTGCCAAGGGAAGGATGACTCCCGATGCCCCCGCGATTTCGCTTAATCCAATAAATCGGACCAATCCCCGGGAGGGTGTGTTGGGGCCTCCCATGGCTTTGTACTTTTCATAGGAAAAAACCTTCATTTGCCCGGCCATTAAAAAGGCCGCCGCCAACAAACCTTGGACTACCCAAAGCAAAATATTCATGTCTTCCTCCCCACTGAATTTTTTTACTTCTTGAATGACGGTAGGACGAGGGGCCTTAAATAGAAAGTAGACACAAAAAGGAGAGGAAGTATCCCAAAAGAAACGAATGGGAAAAACGGTTGAAATCCCAATCATCCTGCTTTTAATAACCCCTGCAATTCTCAAAGGGATAGCTGACGACTTACGAAGCAGTTCTCACAGGTTCGGTCCACAAAAAACAAGTTATCCTTTTTTGATTAAATACTTCCTGCGTTCGGGTTCCGGAAACTTCTCGATGGCATAACGCAACATGGTTCGGGGCATAGCATGGTGGTGGCGGTTCAGGAATTTTTTCAAATCCTCCAGGTTCCGTTTTCCTGCTTCCCTAAGCATCCAACCCACGGCCTTGTGCATCAAGTCTTCTTCATCCTTCAGGAGCTTTTTCGCCAGTTTGAAGGTATCCGACGTGTCGCCTTGCCGGATGAACCACCAGGTGGAGACTATGGCGATGCGACGGTCCCAAAGGCTTTTTGAATCCGCCAAATGAAAGAGGATTTTCCGGTCCTTTTCCAATAAGTGGGGCCCCACGATATAAGGCGCGCTGTCGTCAACCCCGTCCCAATTGCGGATAAAGCCTCGGTTCTTTATATAGAAATCGAATATCTGGTTTTTGGTTTTTTCATCGCCTTTCCGGTATTTCAACACCAACACCGAATTGGCCAAGGACCGCTCGTCGTGCACCCGGGAAGCCATCAACCGGCGCGCATCGGCCAAGGGCATCTCCCAAAAGGTTTTAGCAAGCCGGTCCATCAGGTGCGCGGTGACGCCTAGAAAGATATCCTTTTGGGCGTTCTTGAAAAACCCCCGGTAAACTTTGGCTTTCTTCGGATCGGTGTGGCAGCGCAGAGCCTTTTTCGCGCTAAGGTAAGTAGGGGGTTCCATGGTTTCTTCCCAAGCCGTCATCCCAACCGGGCCGAAAGTTTTTCCCAATCTATCGGCGACAGCACCTTTTGGGCCAAGCCCTTGACCTTTCCGAAAACCTCGGGAGCCGCCGTCATTCTCAAGTTGGAAAGAAAGACAAACCTCTCCTCCCCGTTCATAGCCGGGATCATGAAACCAAACATCATTCCCATGTCCTGGGCCGAAGTGCGGGAGATAATCTTTTTGAAGCCGGTCGCGATCTCGTCGTCGGAAAAGTGCCGGTAAAAAGCTCCAGTGATTTCATTTTCTTCACGGTCCATGTGGGCCAGGTATCCGGAAAGGAACCGGTTGAAACCCATATAGAACTGGTAACCCGGGATCTCTCGATCCGGGCTTTGAAGGGCTTGAGACCAGTCCATTTCCAGTTGGTCCAGTTCCTTTTCCAGCTTTCGATGGTCTTCTTGCTCCCTGGAGGTAGCTCCCAGAACTCGTTCCTCAAGCAGGGGAAACTGGATATCGTCCTCGTTTGCGGCATGCTCCCTCAAGAAATGAAGCAGGTTCTTGAACTCCTCGCCCACGGATTTCACTTCGGCCTCATCCGCCCAATCTAACTGGCCTATCTTGAGGGCGAAGCCCAAAAGCCCCCGCCGCAATCCCTTATGAACATTGATGAATATATCCACACGTTGATCCGTGCTCATTCCTTCCTCCTTGATTGTTTTAGCATTCTTATCTCTGAACCTTGATGTTGATCATGCCGTTCTTCAAAGAACCGTATAGCCTTACCCACATTCCCATGTACATCTCCTGCCCGCGGGCAGCCGAGATGTCCCCCAGGTCAAGGATATCGGTCCAGCCGAAGGACTTGAGAAGTTCCGTTACCTGCGTTTTGGCGCCAGAGTCGTTTCCGGAGAGGAAAATCGTATGGTCGCCGCCATGAAGCATCTTAGGGTTGACCATAACAGGTGCCCCGATGGTGTTAAAGCATTTCACCACCTTGAGATTGGGAAAGGCCGCCTGGATGTTTCCCGCCACCGACCGGGCCTCGCTAGCCAGTGCGTGGGGTGCACCCTTGCTGAAGTCCAGTTCGTTAGCCGTATCGATGAGCAACTTGGAGCCCACTTTGCCGGCCTCCGCCAACTGAAGGGCTTCGACCGAAGCCTGCCCGTGGGTGGCGTTAATCAAAAGTTCACCTTGGCCAGCGGCTTCTTTGAAGGTAACGACCTTGGCTTTATTTTTGACCGCGACTAGCCACTCGTTCAGGCTTCCAGCCATGTTTTTTTTCTCGTCCAGCTTCTGGGGGTCGCGGGTACCTAAGAAAACCTCATGGCCCAGTTCCACCAGCTTGGTTCCCAATGTTTGTGCGACTACACCCGATCCAATGATTCCGAATTTCATAAACCCTCCGGCTCTTTGTTGATGAAAGACCGGGAAAGTCTAGAGAGTTGCTTTGAGGGAATGCAAGACGGGACCGAAATTAAATCCCAAGAACATCTTGAACTGAAAAAAACTTTTTCCGCTATTTGCTGCCGGGGTTGAGGAAAGGCGTAAAGTCCATGTCATAAACGTAGGGGTAATCCCTGGGCGGCAGCTCCGGTTCGGAGCCAAAAATATGGATATGGCCGGTGGGCGCGAATCCGATTTGCCCGCCCTTGGCCCGCACCATATCGATCGCGTCATCAGGGGAAGAAGCCCAGGTTTTCATGGCCATGAAGGCTCGTCCGGGACGGCAGGAGTAGCCTTGGGCCAGTTCTCCCGCAATTCCTTCTACCATAGCCGTGAAATGCCGGTAGGGGGTTTTGAGCTTTCCCCTGCGCAACTCGAGTTTCCAATCCGGGTTTTTGTGATTCTTCTTCAATTCGTCCTCTTCTTGTAACTCCACTATTTTCGGGCGAATCCAATAAGATTCCAAGTTGAATCATGGCAACAGGCACTTTTTTCAACGGATTCACTAACATGATTCTGGACGAGTTTAAGGATAATTATTTAAGAACCTGAAGAATAGTCTTCTTCAAGACTTCCGCCGCGTTTGAGAGTAGGGCTTTTCTCCGCCAAGCCAGAGACAAGGTCCTGGCCGCCTTGGGATGGGATATTTCCGAATAGGCCACCCCGGGAAACTTGGCCACCATTTGAGGCACCAGGCTAATTCCTAATCCTGCCGCCACCAATGCTTGGACTGTTTCGATACCCCCACTTTCAAAGACTACCTTGGGTTCAATACCCGCCTTCTGGTAGAAATCCAGTGTGATCTGGCGGAAACCATGGCCCGATTTCATGAGGATAAAGGGTTCCTCCGCCACTTGTTTGAGAGTTAAAGAATTTTTTCCCGCCAAGGGGTGTTTGGTGGGTAGGGCCAGCAAGAGTTCCTCGGTCAGGATTGTTTGATGGGCAAGGGTCGAGCTTAAGCCGGCTTCATCCATAATGGCCAGTTCCACTTCCCCCTGCTCCAGATCCTTGGCTAGGTCCGGTGAGGATTCCTCTTTTAATTGAACCTGGATCTTGGGATAGGCCTTTCGAAAAGCGGTCAAAACGGGTGGCAGCAAATGGGCGCCGGTGGTGGGCATGCAACCCAAGCTGACTTTGCCCATGGTCAATCCCGACAGGGCTTTGGCATCCTCCCGTGCCGATTCCATCTGTTCCAGGATGGCCTTGGCCCTGGGGAGGAATGTTTCTCCCCGGGCCGTCAGTTTGCCCCCCTTTCTCGTTCTCTCGAAAAGGGGACCGCCCAATTCATCCTCCAGCTTGGCGATCTGGATGCTCAAAGAGGGCTGGCTTACATTGCAGGCCCTGGCCGCCGCAGTAAACCGGCCCGCTTGGACTACGGCAAGGAAATATCGCAGCTGATGTGTTTCCATAGTTATTAACTATTTATAACATAGTAACTATATCTTTTACAAATAATAGAATACGCTCTATCCTTACCTTGTCACTCCAAAAAAAGCGAGGTTGATATGGCAAAAGGAACTCTCTACAACAAGGTCTGGGACGCCCACGTGGTGGAAAAACTCCCCACAGGCCAGTACCAGCTTTTCATCGGCCTTCACCTGATCCACGAGGTCACCAGCCCCCAAGCCTTCGACATGATCTCGGAAAAGGGCCTGAAGGTGGCCTACCCCGCCCGCACCTTCGCCACCGTGGACCATATCGTCCCCACCAAAAGCCAAGCCCGGCCCTTCGTCGATAACGAGGCCGAACAGATGATGGGCGCAATCGAGAAGAATGTGAAAAATTTCGGCGTCCCCTTTTTCGACTTCAATTCCGGTAACCAGGGCATCGTGCATATCATTGGGCCGGAGATGGGGTTGACCCAGCCAGGCATGACCATTGCTTGCGGGGATTCCCACACCTCGACCCACGGGGCCTTTGGGACCCTGGCTTTCGGTATCGGCACCACCCAAGTGCGGGACGTGTTGGCCACCCAATGCTTGGGCCTCGACGCCTTGAAAGTACGCCGCATAAACGTGAACGGCAAGCTGAAACCCGGAGTGACCGCAAAAGACGTGACCCTTTATATCATCCAGAAACTAGGGGTGAAAGGCGGCATCGGCTTTGCCTATGAGTACGGCGGAAGCGTGTTCGACAACATGACCATGGAAGAACGCATGACGGTTTGCAACATGGCCATTGAAGGCGGAGCCCGCGTGGGTTACGTCAACCCTGACCAGACCACCTTCGATTACCTGAAGGGACGAAAATACTCTCCCGCCGGGGACAAATGGAACAAGGCGGTCACCTATTGGAAATCCGTGGCTTCGGATAAGGACGCGGTATTCGATGACATGGTTGATTTTGATGCCGCCGACATTGAGCCCATTGTCACCTGGGGCATTACCCCCGACCAGTCGGTCGGCGTGAACGACAAGCTTCCCGAAGTAAGCAAGTTCTCCGCCGATGAAGTGAAAACGGTGGAACTCGCTTACAAACACATGGACCTGAAACCTGGATCGCCCATCAAGGGCACGCCCATCAACGTGGCTTTCATCGGCAGTTGTACCAACGGACGCATTTCCGACTTGCGAGAGGCGGCCAAAGTGGCTCAAGGCCGCAAAGTTTCCAAAAACGTTCGGGCCTTCGTGGTTCCAGGCTCCCAGCAAGTGAAGGCTCAGGCCGAGAAGGAAGGACTGGACAAGATTTTCACCGAAGCGGGTTTCGAATGGCGACAAGCCGGCTGTTCCATGTGTCTGGCTATGAACCCCGATAAATTGCAGGGCCGGGAAATTTCAGCGTCCTCGTCCAACCGCAATTTCATCGGACGCCAAGGAAGCAAGGACGGACGGACCATGCTGATGAGTCCCGCCATGGTGGCGGCGGCGGCGATTGAAGGAAAAGTGACGGATGTCAGGGAGGTATTGAAATGAACAAAATCACCCAAATCGAAGGCAAGGCCGTGCCTGTTGAGGGGAATGACATCGACACGGACCGGATCATCCCAGCCCGTTACCTAAAGGAAATCACTTTCACCAACATGGGTAAGTATCCTTTTTACGATGAACGTTTCGATGCCAAGGGAAAACCGAAGGGACATCCTTTTGACCTGACCCAGTTCCAGGGCGCCCACATCCTCTTCGTGAACCAGAACTTCGGCTGCGGGTCTTCGCGCGAGCACGCGCCACAGGCCCTCATGCGCTGGGGCATCCGGGCCATCATCGGTGAATCCTTCGCCGAGATTTTCGCGGGCAATTGCACCATGTTGGGCATCCCGACCGTCACCGTCAACCAAGCGGAGATGCAAAAATTGCAGTCTCTCGTGAAGGCAAAGCCGGAAACCAACTTTATCTTGAATCTGGAAAAAAAGGTTCTTTTGAGCGAAGGAAAGGAACATTTGAAATTCGAGATTCACGAGAGCAAGCGTAACGCCCTAGTCAACGGCACCTGGGATTCGACGGGAATTCTATTGGGCAACGCGGCCAAGACCGCCGAGGTGGCTCGAAAGCTTCCTTACTTGAGCGGTTTTTAACCCCGACGGGAGGAGACTGTTGAACCTCTTTACGAAAATCTGTGTGGTTATTTTCGCGACATTCAGTGTTTATATGTTTTGGGCTGCTCTGAGGGTGAAGAAGGTCGTGAAACGCCAATCTTATGCAGAACGGGCTGTTCATGTCGCCATGCTCGCGACCTCCTTTTGGGCGGCTTTCTCGCCATTTAATTCATGGGGTTTCCTGGGTTTTCCAATTCTCCCTTTCTCCATTTTTTTTGGTTTCTTTGGGGTTGGGGTTTGCGCCCTGGGAATTCTATTCTGCCTTTGGGCGCGTATCACTTTGGGAGGAAATTGGAGCGGCACCGTAACCTTGAAGAAGGACCACGAACTTATACAAAGTGGTCCTTATGCCCTGGCACGGCATCCCATGTATACCGGTATCTTAACCGGCCTCCTGGGCGCCGCCCTGACCGTGGGCCATGTTGGGAACCTTTTGGGTGTGTGCCTTTTAACTTTCGCTATGATCCGGAAAACGGGCCAAGAGGAAAGCTACCTGCTATCTCATTTTGGGGATGGCTATGCGGTCTATTCCAAAAAGGTCAAAAAACTTATCCCTTACATTTATTGAGCGGGCTTCATGATCCTCAGAACCGGTCCTTTGTTAACCTTCAGGAGGGGGAAATAAGCGAAGTGGGTTTGGGGATCCACCGCAACCGAGTGGGCGTTTCGACCCACGGGAAAATCACCGATCTTTTCGACCTTTCGGTCGCGAACCCGGAATAGGGAAACCACTCCAGATTCGGAAGCAACATAAAGGTATCCCAATTGGGGATCA
This sequence comes from uncultured Pseudomonadota bacterium, assembly GCA_963843375.1. GTDB lineage: Bacteria > Oederibacteriota > Muellerivitia > Muellerivitales > Muellerivitaceae > CAWJKT01. The sequence goes on along the minus strand of CAWJKT010000011.1, from coordinate 41,718 downwards.
AATGTTAGCCCATCCGGGTCTTTGCCGAGGTCCGACACCCCCGTTTCCTGAAAATTATTCAAATCCATGACCACCAGTTTGCCATCCCCGGCACAACCGATGAAAGCCAGATGGGAATTGGAATCCACGTAAAGCCCATGGGGATGTTTTCCGGCGTGAAGGGGATGGCGGTTCACGATCTTGCGGGTTCGGGGGTCGATGGCGATCAGTTCATTCTTGGTCTGGCCGTTCACTAAAACCAGGTGGCTGTTGGGATCATAGCGGGTATCGCCCACCTGGCCCCCGGCCGGAATCGAAGCCACCCGACGGTTCTTGACCACGTCGATGACCGTTTCTTCCCCACCAATCTCATCCGAAACATAAAGCTCGTGGGTGTCGGGCACATAGGCCATTCCATCGGGATAATGTCCGGCTGGAATCCGGGCCACTTCCCGCAATCGTCGGGTATCGATCACCGCCACTTGGTGCAAACGGGTAACACCGGCGTAAAGATAATGCAATTCGGGAACATAGAGCAATCCCGTCACGCCAGGATAACCCGCCAGGGTTGCTTCCACTTTGCCTGTTTTCGTGTTGTAAACGATGATTTGTCCGGCTCCCATATGGGCGATGAAGAGCGTACCGGTATCCGTATCGAAAGCCTGGTGGTCAAACCGGGAAGTGCCTCCGGTCAAAGGAACATCCAGTTGCAATTGGAGGAATGAAAGTGGATCCGCCAAGAGGGGGGCGAAGCAAGAAAGTCCCATAAGAAAAAAACTGAACCATTTAAAAATGGAAAACATAATGGGCGTTATTTTAACAAGGGAAACCGCGACTGGCCGACTAATTTTGGCCGTCGATCAGGCGGTTGATGATTTTCCATTCCGCCTCGGTGACGGGCTGGACCGATAGGCGGGAATACTTGAATAAAGCCATGTTCTTGAGGCCCGGGACTTTTTTCAGAAAGTCCAAAGGGATAACCTGTTTGCAGGTTTTCACGTATTTCACGTCTACCATGTACCAAGAGGGCTTATTCGGGTCGCTCTTGGGGTCGTAATGGATGTCCTTGGGATCGAAAGCCGTGTGGTCGGGATAGCCTTCCTTCACGATTTCCCCCACCCCCGCGATTCCGCTGGGCTTGCCCCCGGAGTAGTAGAAGAACATTCCGTCGCCCTTCCTCATTTTGTCGCGCATGAAATTGCGGGCGGTGTAGTTTCGCACTCCGTCCCAGAAGGTGACCTTGTCCTTCTTCCATTGCTCTACCGGATAAACGTCCGGCTCGGCCTTCATCAGCCAATGCCTGTATTCCTTATCCCACACACCCATTTTCCCCGCCTCTAAACGCAATTTCCCGGATTAGCTTTCGATTTTCTCCGTCTGCCGCCACCGTTCGAACCCACCGATGACGCTGTAGACTTCCTGAAAGCCTTGATCTAGCAGGTAGGCAGCCGCGCCCTGGCTGGTGTGCCCGTGGTAGCAATAAACCACGATGGGTTTGGCTTTGTCGGTCTGGGTGACGAACTCTTCGATGTTCGCGTCGTTTAAAGGAAGAGCTCCGGGCACATGGGCGGCCTCGTAAGAAGCCGGGTCCCTCACGTCCACGAAAAAGGCCTTGCCCGAATCCAGCATCTTGCGGGCCTCTTCCACCGGTATTTCTTTGAATTCATCCATTATTCACCGGCCTCCAAATCCTTCCTAGCTTAACGTATTTCACGACTTCATGATAAGAAGAAAGTCCACAGACTTGCAGTCCCCGCCAGCCATCCAGGATTCCCAGCCTCAGAAGGTACATCTTGAAGAAAGTCCAACCGGGCATAAAGACCAAGTAGGCCCACCAAAATTTTTTTTTCTTTTCAGAAGCGTTTAAAAGGAAAAGGTCCGAATACCGGTTCATCTTCTCCAGATATTGGGAGACAGAATCATAGGTGTAGTGGTTCATGGGTTCCTTCAGATCAAGCGTTGAACCCTTTACTTCCATGCCTTCATGCACCGGACGGTTTGTGAACTTCCCTTTTCCCCGTCGAATCAGCCTCAATTGGGCGTCCGGCCACCAACCGCAATGTCGGATCCATCGGCCCAGGAAATATGCCCGGCGCTTGATGAAATAACCATCCACCTCTTTTGGGGCATTTACGATTTTTTCCTCAATCTCACGGCAAAGTTCGGGGGTCAATTCTTCGTCAGCATCAAGAGACAAAATCCAATCGCCTTTCGTTTTGCCGAAAGCCCAATTCTTCTGTTCCGAATATCCCTTCCAAGAGCGGATGAGAACTTTCGCCCCCAATCCCCGGGCCAAGCTAACGGTTTTATCCTTACTTCGAGCGTCTACCACAATCACTTCGGGCTTGCCGAAAACTTTGGAGGAGAACCGAAGGCTTTTTAGGCAACGCCTGATATTGCGCTCTTCGTTCAAGGTAATGATGACCATCGAGAGTTTAATCGGCATCGAATCTTCCGGTGAATTTTCGGTAGCGGTGGTAAAACCCGCTGGTTTTTTTCCAAAGATCGGTTATGGAAGTATTGGGAAACATATGGACCCGCCGGATTTCCATCAGGTCCTCACTAAAGCGGGTGAATCGCCCTTTCACGGCGATGCCGAAGGTATAACCTGCCTCCCTTGTAATTTTTTTGATTTCCTCGTTAAAGAAGCCATAAGGATAGGCAAAGGAAAGGACAGGTTTCCCCAATAGTTTCTCAATGGATTTCTTGGAACCCTCCACTTCTTCCCGGACCTCTTGCGGCTTCAAAAGAGTGAGCCTGGGATGGTTCAGCGAATGGGCGCCGAACTCCACCAGACCGCTCTGGGACATTTCCCGAATCTGACTATCCCTCAATAGGGACGCCTCCGGTTCGCCTTGGGGAATATCCCAAAAGTTATTCCGGTGCTTCCGGTTACCCAGTATGTAGACCACCGCTTTCACTTGATTTTGTTGAAGCAAGGGGAAAAGCTGTTCGTAACTATCCTCGTAACCGTCATCGAATGTGAGGATGACCGGCTTCGGCGGAATTCGGCGGGTCATCAAATCCTGGAAAGTAATGGACTCAAAACCTCGTGTCTTGAGGAATCGAAATTGCTTTTCCAAATTTCGGCGGGTGACATAGATGTTGTATTTGGAGGCAGAAGGCGCCTCTTCTACAACCCGGTGGTACATCAAAACGGGTATTTCATGCACGGCGGCAATGTTCTTATCCAGTAAAACCCGCTGGTACAATTCTTCCGTCGCGGGAAATATTTTTTTCATGTTGTATTTGGAATGGACTAGTTGAAAACCGGCCTTGGCTGCCTGGTTGCGCTTCATCCCGTTCTTCAGCAGTTGGATGAGGTCCTTGGCTGTTTGGTCCCAATCGAAAGCTTCCTTTTCAAAACAATCCCCAAAATTGGTTTTTTCGGCTGTTTCGATATTTTCAGGAAACAATGGGCCCACGTACATTTTTTCCCCGAGGGCCACAACGGGACGCTTCAAAGCCATAGCCTCCAATGCCACCCGGCCCGCGCCCACAACCACGTCCGCCTTCTGGTAAAAGGGCTTCAAGTCTTGTTGGTGACCCTCGAAATGGGCGACGGGGAAACGCTTTTCCAATTGCCGGTGTTCATCCCCGATTGGGCCGCCCACAATCTGGAATCTGACACCTTTGATTTCTTGGGCGACAAGCGGAGCTGACGCTCTCAGGAATGTAAGCAGGACCTCGTTCTTAGGCCCCGAAAGCCGGCCCACGATCAGGACCGTCGGCTTAGAGTGAGAGGCCATTACGGATAACCACCAGTTGGTCTGGCTGGAAGACCGAAGTTTCGTTCAGCATTTGCTCGCGGATATTTTCGCAAACCGTGATGACCCGGGGGCCGTACACGTTATGGCGGCGGTTGGAAAGATGAAGGTGCTGGCGGCCATGCAGGGTGGACAGGTAGGCCGTTTGAGTGAAACGGCAGGCCCAATAGCAAACCCAACTGGCCGCCCGGGAATGTGCGTGGACGATGTCGATTTTTTCTCGGCGGATAATTTGAACTATCAACTTGATATTCAAAAAACGATGGAGAAGACCCCTGTCATAAATTGGAACCTGAATGAATTGGCCCAGGGTGGGCTGGCTGAAGCTTCCGGCGGCGATAAAGGCGCGATGTCCCGCCCCCACTTGCCTCTGGATCAAAGCGGCGGTGGAAGTCTCCGATCCAGCTACGAAATCCCCGCTTAAAACATGCAAGATATTCAATGCTGATTTTCCTTACCCAAAATTAACTTAATCGTGTCGTGCTTGTTCTGTGCGCGCTACAAAATTGTCTTCACGTTTTTTCGAGCCCTCAATAAGGCCTTGGAAAAGGCCCTTCAAAAATTGAATTTGAGATGGCACTCCTCTTGCTCTTCCAATACTTACCAGTTGATAAACAAGGAGAGAACATGGAAGTCACCCGCATTCTCGTACAAATCAAAGCCGAAGAACACTTCAAAAACAAGGACCCTTTGGGATGGTTTGAAGCTGTTTACGCCGGGGCAAACGGGGATGAACTGGCTATTCCTTGGGCTAACTTGTCCGCCAATCCCCATCTGGTGGAATGGTTGGAAAAAAATCCGGTGCCGCCTGGAAAAAAAGCCCTTATCGTGGGTTGCGGTTTGGGGGATGACGCCGAGGAACTTACGCGCCGGGGTCTTGCCGTGACGGCTTTCGATATTTCACCCACCGCTATTGCCTGGTGCAAAAGGCGCTTCCCCTTTTCCAAGGTCCGTTATGAGACAATGGATCTTTTCCAGGCGCCAGCCGGTTGGACTCGTTATTTTGATTTTGTTTTCGAGGCCTATACCCTCCAATCGCTTCAGTCCCCCTTGCGGGAGGAAGCCATCAGCTGCCTGGGCCGCTTAGTCAGCGCTCAGGGGAATCTTTTGGTCATCAGCCGTGGAAAAGAACCCAACCAGCTTCCCGAGGGCCCGCCCTGGCCCTTGACCAAGAATGACCTTTCTTGCTTTTTAGAAGAGAATTTGAATTGCGATTCTTTTGAGGACTTCATGGATTTGGAAGATCCGCCCATCCGGCGGTTTCGGGCTTTATACCGTTTAGCCTCTTAGATTCTTAGATACAGAAAGCGATCAATCTGATTTTCTTCCTTAATTCATCGTCCTAAATTCCTCAGACAAGTTTGAAATCTTGAATTTTTGAGTTATGGTAATCTCATGATTACTGTGGTCTTAGGCATGTGCTTAATTGTTGGTTTTATTTCAGCTGCCATCGCTCTTTTCGGTCGCTACCGCACCCTTCCCGCTTTTCTCACCGGGCCCAACATCTGCCGATTGGAAGCGGGCGGCTGTCAGGTGCTTTTCCGAACCCCCAACGCCGCCCTCCTAGGCGTACCAAACTCTGCCCTTGGAGTTCTTTATTATCCTCTGCTGGGTACGGGTCTTTATTTTCATTGGTCTTGGGGAATTCTTTTCGCGGCCACGACCTTCGCTTTCCTGATGACCCTTTGGCTCGCCTGGATTCTCCTGCGGGATAAGCTGGAATGCCGGGTCTGCTGGACGGGACATCTCTGCAACAGTCTTATTTGGCTGATCTTTTTAGGCCGTCTGATTTTTGGGTAACCCAAGGGGTAAGAGGGACAAGGGAAAAACCAAGTAACTTTTAGAGGAAGCCTATAAAACGAGTTTAAGCATTTCTTTGCCCCATTTTCCTTTTGGAGAGGGCGGGGGAGGCGGCAAAACCGTTTCCTTCAGGCTTTCCCGAATGGCTGTCGCGGTGTCTGGATAATGATCCATAAGGTTTTGAAATTCCAGGAGCTCGAAAGCATAGTAAATTTCCGTATTCATCCCGGTCAGCAGAAACCTTCCCCCCATGTCTTGTATACGTTTATAGGCGATCAATAACAAGCTCCAACCGCTGCTACTCACGTAACTTGTTTCCGTCAAATCGAAAAGGATTCTTTTCCCGCGGCAAGAGGTGAAAATAGAATCCAGACTTTTTTCGACTTGGTTCAAGGTACTGATATTAACGTCGCCCTTGATCCGAAGGGTAATGAAATCCGGATACTGGTTGTTGTAGACGATATCGGCTGAAAACTTTTGCATAAGAACCTCCTTGGGTTGGGCCCCACAGAACCCTTGATGCGGCTTATTGTTGCCGGGAAGGGGAATTAGGTCTTATACCTTTGGTATATTTTCATGAAAAAATTTTAGGGCCCCAATAACGTTATCCCTTCAAACGTGAAAACACCTGAGGAAAATTTTTTCAACTAGAAAAACCACAACTCGGTTTTAAAAAAGAAAAAAAGATATAGGGAAGACACTCGGCTTGAGACATAATTCCGGGAAGTTAGTTTCGGATTTTATGGGGAATGGCTTTAGCCTGCGGCGCCAGAGGTAGATGCGGGCCAAAGCTCTTCGGGATGGTCGCGCAGATTCTTCAGCAAATAACGACGCCTCTGTTTCATCTTTCCGCTTTCCTGGTTCTCACTTGAGGCTTCGGCAAGGAGTTCCGAGTCCACCGCCTCCACTTTATCGTAAATCCCCTGCCACCGTTTTTTAACCGTAATAAGGGAAATTCCCAGGGCCTGGGCGATTTCTTCGTCCGTTTCACCCAGCAAGGCCCGTCTTAGGATTTCTTGTTCCGCCAACTGGAAATTAAACCGGGGCGATCCCAAAAGGGCGATGGCCGCAGCTGCGGTGCCGGGCTTTTTTCGGGCCGCCTCCGCGGTCACACCCATCAAATAAGGATGGCTTCGTTGTATGACTGGGGGAAGATATTTAGTACCCAAGAACTCCTTATAGTCCCGGTAAGTGTCACAACCCAGGTTGGTGATGATGTCCCTTTCCTCGGGCTCATAGACTTCTTCGGCGAATTCCTTGACCCTGTAGCCACTCACCAGGGTCAGGAAAGCCTGGGTGCAGAATTGACGGATCTTGATGAAATTTTCCAGATTGTATCTTTGAAAGTCCCAGCCGTAATGCAGGGCCACCACGTTGAGACCCCGGCCGGCCTGGGCCTGGGAAACCTCGTCCTTTTTGATAAAGGGCCGGATGCCTTTTTTCCACTTTTCAAGAACCCGCAAGTGCAGGAAAGGGGGGAGAGTGCTCTTGGCCTCTTCCATGAAACGATCCGTGGCAAAAAAGCTGATTCCGAAGCCGACTTGCCGTTTGTCCGGAGGCTGATCCCGATCATCGATAACCTGGGAGATGCAGCACCCTTCTTCAATCAGCGTCTTCCACAGGAGCAGAACATCTTTTTTGAGGGATTCTTCATAATGGAACCTGTCACGAATAAAGGGATAACAGGCTTCCAATTCGTTGAGTTCGGTCAACCGGTAATTTAAATACATTTACCTTCCATACCTTCAATCCAGGAATGGGAATGATTCTATCCAGACCGCTTTGTGAATTTCAAGGAAGTAACTCGACTTACTTAGACAAAAGAAAGGCTTAAGTGATGACCTAACGAGCCTCCCTTCAAACCTTGGGGAAAATAAAAAAGCCCTGGTAAAAAACCAGGGCTTTTTTGAATACTCGAAACCAAAAACTTAAAACGGATAACGATTTTTACTCGTCTCCCGATTGCAGGATAGTGAATGAAGTTTCACCTTCGCGCCAAAGATAAATACGGACACCATCTTTCATATCGCTTTTTTTCAAGACAACCGAAAGCTGGTTGGCTGAGTAAATGGCGGTATTTCCCACCTTTAAAATAATATCCCCCGGCTGCAACCCGGCCTGGGCCGCAGGGCTTTGTTGGATAACGTTGGTGACGATCGGTCCTTTGGGGGCTCCCGCTGGAAGCTGGCTTTTAATGTCCTCCGTCTGATCCTGGAAAGCCAGCCCCAGACTGTTACTTTGGCCCAATGTGGGACCGCCATTGTTGTCCTCGCCTTCTTCCGAAGATGAATTGGGTTTCGCGGCCGTCTCTTCCAACTTTTGAAGGGTTACCGGGAGGGTGCTTTGGGCTCCGTTTCTCAAGATGGTCAAGTTCACGATGTCCCCTGGCTGATGGGTGTAAAGCCTGGCGACTAGGTCGCCTGCGCCCGTGATTTTTTCCGCGTCAATTTCCAGAACGATATCCCCCGCCTTCAAACCGGCTTTTTCCGCCGCGCTTCCGGGGTTAATACCGGCCAGCAGCGCCCCTTGGGTGCTGTTAAGTCCGAAGCTTTCGGCCATCTTGGGAGTAAGGCCCTGCACGATGGCGCCGAGCCCCGCGCGAACAACTTTCCCCTCGTTCACCAGGTCTTCGGCGGCTTTGCGAGCGATGTTTGCGGGAATGGCGAACCCAATCCCCACCGATCCGCCCGATTGGCTGTAAATGGCGCTGTTGATGCCGATCACCCGTCCGTCGATATCGCAAAGTGGCCCGCCCGAATTGCCGGGATTGATGGAGGCGTCGGTTTGGATATAGCTTTGGACGCCCTGGTCTTGGCTGACTTCCTCTTCGCGTCCTTTGGCGGAGATAACCCCGGTGGTGACCGTATGGTCCAGGGCGAAGGGATTGCCGATGGCGATGGCCCATTGGCCCACCTTGATGGCGTCCGAATCGCCCAAAAGCACGATGGGGAAGGTTTTCTTTTCGTCGGCGATCTTGATCACGGCGATATCCACTTTTTCATCTTTGCCGATAATTTTGGCGGGATAGGTGGTTCCGTCCTCCAGGGTGACGGTGACTTTTTCCGCCTTACCCACCACATGGGCGTTGGTAACAATGTAACCGTCGGGGGTTACGATGAAGCCCGAACCCAGGCTGCGTTGCTTTCGTTTAAACTGCCGGTTTTGCTGGCCGCCCCGGGGGCCGTAAAACCAATAGTTGAAAAAATCGTTCATGTCTCCAAAATCATTGAGCCCCCGAACGTCTTCGGTCCATTCCGAACTGATATTGACCACCGCAGGACTGACCTTGGCGGCGACGTCAATGAAGGCGTTTTGAAGCGCAACGGCCGCGCTATTGGCGGCATTGGGGGTGGGAGCTTCGGTGGGAAGTTTCAATACCGCGGCGGTAGCGATAACCGGGAAGAGTCCTGAAAATAACGGCACAGCCAATGCTAAAAACGAGGCATTCAACAACCAACTTTTGCGGCTTTTATTGTATTTCATTTTTGTTCCCCTAAATTTTGAAAAATAAATACTCAAACATCATGCTGGCCATGATGGTTTGGAAGATGCATTTTCCTGCCTTTCAGCATCTGGTCGATTTCCGGATGCTGGTGCGATAAGGTTATGACGATTTTCACCCCCGATAAGTTCACTCCGCAGGTTTTGACGAGGTAATTAATGCATTCGAGCCGTTCGATGTCGTTTTGCGAATAGAGCCTGGTTTTCCGGATAGTGCGACAGGGGGAGATAAGCCCCAACCGCTCGTATTGCCGGATGGTCTGTTCGTGCAGGCTTAAAAGCTGGGCCACGACACTTATGGTATAAACCGGGTGGGTCGGATGCACTTCCATTTTTTTCCTTCTGCCCGTTTTTCGGCCGCCGACCGCCGGGTTTAGGCGGTGAACGGCCGGTACGGCTTCCGTTTTAAGCGACGAAATCCTTCAACAACTCGGCTTCCTTCGAACCACGGATTTTTTTCATGGCCCTTTCCTCAATCTGACGCACCCTTTCCTTGGAAATTTTCAGGCGCTTGCCGATCTCATCCAAAGTTTGACTGCCACGGCCGTCCAGGCCGTAACGCCAGGTGAGGATTTCCCCGTCCCTTTGGGCCAGGGTCCCGAGAGCCTGTTGAAGCTTCTCCGTCAAGTCCTTGTCCATCATATCCTTCTCGAACTTTTCAGTGTCTTTGGGATTGCTCAAGAAATCCACGATGGGTTTATCATTGTCCCCGACGCGGGTCGTGTCCAGACTCAGATAACCATAGGAAAACTGCTGAACCTCGTTCAAGGTTTCCCGGCTGATATCAGCCTTTTTCATGACCTCCTCGTCGCTTACCGGGCCTCCGGCTTTGAGCTGGAGCGCTTGCACTTGTTTGTTGATCCTGCGGATCTTTTTGGTTTGGCTCTGTGGAATCCTCACCATTGCCGCTTTATCTAATATTGCAGCCAGGATGGATTGCCGGATCCACCAGACGGCATAAGAGACGAATCGAACTCCCCGTTCGGGATCAAAAGTCCGGGCCGCTTTCATCAGACCCAGGTTCCCTTCATTGATCAAGTCGAGGAAGGATAGTCCCCGGTTACGAAAACCTTTGGCGACGGAGACGACGAACCTCAGGTTGGATTCAACCAAACGGTTCAAAGCGCCCTCTTCGCCCTTCTGGACGGAACGGCTGAGTGTTTTTTCTTCCTCCGGGGTTAATAGGGGAATACGGGCAATTTCTTTTAAGTACGTCCCCACAGATTTTTCTTCACTGAAGAATGGCAACTTTTCCATGACGGTCTCCTTTTCGACCTCTTAGAAATCCTTATCTTGAATTTCTATATAATCTTTATTTAATGAAACAGATTATATGAGCCGATATATATCAAGTCAATATAAAAAATTACAAGCGAGACCGTTATGATTAAAAAAGTCTATTTATAAGGGTTTTTGATGCATTTTAGGAGAAGAGGATTAAGCTTTACCGGGTCTTAGGATGCTTGATCTCCCCTTCAATGGCCTCCTCGGAATTAAGGAAGACCCGCATGGTCGGCAGGTAAAGGGCCGTTGAAACCGCCATGGGCAAGAGGAAGAAAACTAAACGGAATAGGAGTGCCGCCACCAGGGTTTGTTCAAAACCAACCCCCAATAATTTAAAGGTTCCTGCCAGGGCGACCTCGCTGATTCCTAAGCCTGCCGGTACCGGGTTGATAGTGGAGGTGAGGAACATAACGGTAAAGCCCACCATCAAAAGGCCAAGCGGCAAATGGACCCCTACCGCGCGAAAACAAAAGAAAAGGGTTAAGGCTGTAAAACACCAGTCCATCGAAACCCAGAAAAGGACGACTAAAAGCTGTAACCATCCCCGGTGTAGAAATTGGATGGTCTTTTCCAGGTTGTTCCTTATCTCCAATAACCGCTGAAAACTGGTTTTTTTTCTAAAAAAAGTTCGACCTACCCAGTTTCCGATTAGGATTGCGATTCTCAAGAACCATTTTCGAAGCCCCCCATGAAAGAATAACAATAACATGCCCGCTACCAGGGCAATCAATCCCAACATGAAGAGGAGGACCAAAATTTCCCGGGAGCCTCCCACAAATTCAGGGTGTTCCCTGAGGAAAATTAGGCCCCCGAAGGAAACACAAGCCAAGACCATGTTGAAGACCATGTTTTGGGCGAAAGAAATGGGAACCGTAACCGAATAGGGCACTTTTTCGAGCCTCAAAAGAAAAGCCCGGATGGCGATGCCGGCCCAACCGCCGGAGGAAACAACGAAGTTAATGGTATAGGAAATAAACATGATTGAAAAAAAGCGTGGAAAAGGAATCCGGTAAGGGGTCATCAGGAAAAGGCCGTTAAAAGAGAGTGTGAAAGATAAGTAGGCAATGGCGGTGCAAAAAAGGGCAAAAAGCAGTTGTTCTATGTGGATCTGGTGGATCGCCTCCAAAAGCTTGGGTATATCCGTGAAAAAAGCCATAACCAGGGCGAGGGTCATGAATCCCACGATAAAAAGCGAGAGGACCACAAGGACTTTACGATTAGGTTGGTTCACTTTAACTCCAGGTGTAAGTAATAATGAATAACCTTTTTAGTTTCTCCATTGAAAATTGTTTGTAGAATAACTCCCATGCTTGGAAAACGAATCTTATACCCCATTATGGGGGCCCTTCTCTTGGCCATGGGTTGTGCCCCTAACCGAAAGATGTTGGTCCAACAAACTCAAAACCTTCCCGCACAGGCCGTATCCCCAACCCCCACCCAGATTCCTGAGAAGGTTCAAAGCTCCAGCCAGCCCCTGACTTTGGCTTTCACCGGAGACATTATGATGGGTGACTCGGCGGCCCACAAACTGAAAACCGAAGGCCCGGACTCTTTTTTTACTTTTACCGCCCCTCTCTTGAAGCAGGCCGATCTCGCCATGGGAAACTTGGAAGGTCCATTGGGCACGGGCGGCGACAAGTTCCCCCACAAAAAATATAATTTTCTGGTGGATCCTTCCTGTGCGATCGGCCTAGCCCATGCCGGCTTCAAGCTTCTCACCCTGGCCAACAACCATACCATGGACTTCGGCGTGCCGGCGCTGCAATCCACGCTGGCCGCCTTGGATGCCCAAGGACTCAAGCATTGCGGCGCGGGCATGAATGAGGGCGAAGCTCGTGAACCCGCTTGGTTCGAGATGAAGGGCCACAAGATCGCGGTTTTGGCATATTCCCTAACCGAGCCCACCGAATATTGGGCCACCGACACTAGGGCTGGCTGCGCTGCGGCCTCCGGCCCCGATATGCGGGAAGATATCGCTCGGGCTCACAAGGAAGGCGCTGACCTGGTGGTGGTCTGCTGCCACTGGGGCCAGGAAAAACATACCCGTCTTCGCGACTACCAGCCTACCTTGGCCCACCTAGCCATCGACGCGGGAGCGGACGCCGTGGTCTGCCACCACCCCCATATTTGGCAGACCCTGGAGACTTATCACGGAAAACCCATCGCCTACGCCATCGGAAATTTTTGCTTTGGTACGCTGACCTCCATCAGCCAAAGCGGGATTTTATACCTGACTTTTGGGGAGAATGGAACTTGGCTCGGTGGCAGGATCCTTCCCCTCAACGTTCTCAACTATCAGGTGCATTTCGCGTCCAGGCCCATGAACAAAAAAAACGCCGAGAAATTCTTCGCTTATCTTCACAAGTTTTCGAAAAGCGCGGATTTGAAAATGGAGGGAACGGAAATCGAATGGAAATCGCCTTCGGTTGGGTCCGAACCGACCCTCCAGCCCCTTTCCGGCCCCGGGACCAGCCCGACTCCCCTACCCACCCTAGTCGTCCTGCCGACCCCTACGCTGGACCCCAGCGGAAACTCGCAAGGCGCGGTTCCAGGAACACTAAAGCCTTAAGCCGGGTGAGTTTTCGTTTCTTATTTTCTTAGATGACTTCTTGAAAACGGAATGGCCAACCTTCTGGTATTATCGGAAAAGATGGCGCCTTCAACTTCTTCAATAAATCTTTTACCGGCCCGGGGTTGGCAAGGCGGAATGTTTTCGGACAGTGCCGGAAATCTTTTTCGCGCGGTGTTTATTCTTATTCAAGTGCTTTTGCTTCATCTTTTCAATCATAGCCTGAGTGTCCGGCTTAGCGCTTACCTGGGCCCGGGCCGGTCCCGAAAAGGCTATGGCTGTTAAAATCGCCGCGTAAAAGATAATTGCTTTATTCATTCTGTCCTCCCTCCGCTTTTTATCCGCCGCCCGATCCTCAATAGAAGCTGACGTCGTCCACCCACAGGTCAAAGGCCCCGGGGCTGTTCATGTTGAAACCGATATCATACAACTGGGTTGGATCTAAGGCCGGTTGGGTTGTATCGGCGTCGTTCAACATCAACGTGAAGGGAACGGTATATTGGGTCCAACCATTGGTCAATACCTCGGTGGTTCCCTTGTTTTGATAACAGGAATAAAGCGATCCGCAGATTCCGGCGCCGGGAATGGTATATTCATCGTCCGCGCCGAAACTTAAAGTAGTGGTGCTTCCTGTCCCCGCCTTAGCATAGAAGGTAAAGCCCGTATAAGAGCCCGCGTTATAGGCCGCCAGGGGGCTCGTAAAATTCGTCCCCAATTGCGCGTAACCGCCGGCAGCCACGGTCCCGAAAATTTGTGCGGCATATAGCGGACTTACTGAATCCCCACCCGGGGTGGAAACGTAATACCCCGCTATAGGGCAAATCGTGCTGTTGGCGTCCGCTTGCGTGTACCAATAACCATTGCGCCCGCCCTGGAGGATGACCTGGTTATCCCCCTGTTCGAAATTATCGATCAAGGCCGCAGCCCAGCTCGGGGGAACTGCCGCCGTGGGAGGCGTGGCCGTGATGAATTGGACGTTATCCACCCACAAGTCGTAGCCGATATTTTGGTTCCCGGTATTGAACTGCCAGCCCATCGTCATGGCGGTGGTCGTATCCAAAACATGGGTTTGGGTGACCGACCTGCCGGTAGTCATCATCTGGTTGAAGAAGACTGTCACCGCCTGCCAATTGGTGCCGATCGGGACATTCACGTGGTTGGTATCCGAACTCGAGGAGGTGGTGGCGTCTGAGATGAAGAATTCGACCGGGGGCGGCAGGCAGGCGCCCGTGAAGGCAGTTTTGGCCTCAAAGACAACCCCGGTAATACTGGAGGGAATATTATAGGACCCTCCGAGAGATACGAAACTAGCGGACAATCCCGCGTAGGCGCTGGAGGAAGTCCCCAGAACCCCGGATATCTGCGCGGCATAATTGGACTGGTAACCGGGGGAGCTCATGGCGAAGGTGCTTCCCGCAGCGGGAACAATTGTGGAGGAACTGTCCGAATAGCTGGTCCAATAGCCGCTGCGGCCGCCGTTGGGGGGTAGCTGGTTCGTGTTATTTTCCATATTAGCGATTATGAGAGGATTGGGCGTGGGGGTCGGAGTCGGGGTGGGTCCAGTGGCGGTAGTGAACTGCACGTTATCCACTTCGAATTGGTAATTTGAGTTGGGGGTATTAACCAGCCAAGTAAAACCGACAGCTTGCGCCGTGTTCAATGGATGGGTTCCCATCGGGATGCCGAAACCCTGAGTGTCCATCTGAGTGAAGAAAACCGTCACCGGTGTCCAACTGGAAGAGACCGGTATCGTAGCCCCATCCTCATCATAATTTACCGACGAAGTGTTGGTGGTCGTGTCAGAAACCTCAAACCAAAGCGTCGAACCAGGGACCGTTCCCTCAATATCGAAAACGATGCCCGTATAAGTAGAGGGTATGGAATAGGCCCCGCTGTTGCTGAGGAAATTGGCTCCCAGGTAAGCCGAGTCTCCCGTCGTGGCGTCGGTCGTGCCGGAAACCGCGGCCGCGTAGTTGCTGGCGTCACCGGGGCTGGTAACCGTGAAGGGCAGGGGTATGATCGTACTGGATCCATTGGCGTTGGTATAAAAATAGCCGTTGCGCCCTTGGTTCACCGTCAAAGAGTTGGTCCCGCTTTCGAAATCGTCGATGAGGGAAGGCTGGGGCGTACTGGTCGGCGTGGGTGTCGGTGTGGGCGAACCCGCCGTCGGTGTGGGAGTGGCCGTGGGGAGCGCTCCCTTGAGATTGGAATCGCTGAAACTGACCGGCATCGTCCCGGTCACGCTCGAAGTGAAAGCCCCGAGGTTGATATAGGGGTTTCCTGGGTCCAGATTGCCGTCATTGTTTAGGTCCACGAAGGCCTGCAGATAACCGGCAGTGGGTTGTCCGATGATCAAACTATAAGTGGTGTCATTGCAGGTGATGCGGTCCATGGGTCCAAGCTGAACGCTATAGCCCGGGTCCGAGTAGGCTTTGATAATAATATTGTGGGTGGCGGAAACCGTCGCCAGGCTTCCCGAATAGGTGACGGTTCCCGAGACCCCTGTTACCTGTCCGCAAGTGTCGCTAAAGGATAGATTTACGGAAACTGGGGATCCACCCTGAACCACGATGGTGGCAGGGACGTTACAAATGCCGTAGTACTGGAAAACCGATCCCTGAGTTAAGGAAGAAAGCTGGCAGGGCGGTGTGTTGATAGTTCCCAAGAACGACTCCAGGTAATAGATACCTGTCGCGGACACCGGGAAACTGAAATTGCCGCCGTTGATGCTGACTGACGATGCCGTAAAGGTGCCAGTGGAGAAGTCGGGGGAAGTGGAACCCACGAGCACAATGGGATGGCCGGCCGTCACGCTCGTCAAGGAACCCGAATAGGTCACGGCGCCGCTGATGGTGTAGGTCATTGGGGTGGGGGTGGGCGTGGCCGTGGGAGGATTGACGGTGGTGATTATGTTCACTCCCCTCCCGGTAAGCACGGGGATTTCATTCGAGATGGCGCCCCCCGTCAGAGGGTCTCCCGTTAAGTAGATGGTCGTGTCCTGTCCCAGACCCGTATTGTCCTCCAGGGCGGTGATATCGGTGATCTGGTTTTGTTCCAGTTCCAGATAGGTAAGATTAGTCAGATTCTCCAAGGCCGTGAGGTTCACGATCGAGTCGAAACCCAAGTAAAGGCCTTGGAGGTTACTATTGGAGGCCAACGACGAAATGTCGGAAACGCCGGAATTGTTCCCCAGATCCAGCACGCTCAACGAACCCATATTCGACAGGGCTGTTCCCAGGCTGATAATCTGGTCGCCGTCCATTTCCAAGCTGGAAAGCTGAGTCATGTTTTGGAGAGGTTGGAGGTTGCTGACTGGATTGTCGTCCACGGACAAGGCATTCATGGACGTCAGATTGGACAGGGGCGTGAGATCGGTGATCTGGTTGTCGTCTAGTTCCAGGGTATTGATTTGGGTCAAACCGGCGAGAGGGGTCAGGTCGGTGATCTGATTACCGTCCAATACCAGACTCGTCAGGTTGACGGCGGTTTCAAGGCCCACCAAGCTGGCGATGTTGTCCGATTCCACGTCCAGGGAATTGAGGGTGGCCATGTCGGTTGTAAAAATTTGAGAAGAAGTGATGTTCAGCACCTGCCGAACCGCTGATTCCAGGTTGGGGTCGGTGAAGGTGACGGGGGTTCCCAATTCCCAGGGAGATCCGCCCGAGAAGGTCAGATCGATGGGTGTTCCCGTGTTCGGGTTATAGGGACCGAAAACTCCCCAGTAGTCACCATTTTGGGGGAAACATTGACCGTTGCAGCCATTCCCACTCGGGTCGTACCAGACCCTGAGGTAATATTGACCGCTATATGGATAGTTGGAATTAAAGGCTCCGCCCTGGCTACCCAGTGCAAGAGAATAGGATCCACCGTTCGCATTGATGTTGGAAGTTTGGCTTTGCTCGCTGTCTTCTCCTGTCACGGTAACGGCTTGAACGTAGAGATTGCCGCCATTCGCGAGGGCCCCGGTATAGGTCAAGGTGCCCGTGAAACCCTCGATCGACGGACATTGGTTGTTGAAGGTCAGGTTCAAGACTGTGCTTGAGCTGACGGCCACCGGAGTTCCAAACCCATTGTTGCTGATGCTGCAGGTCCCGTCCGAGTCCTCCACGAAACTGCCCACCGCGTAATTTTGCGGGGACCAGTTTCCGCCCGGACTGGCCACATATTCTTCCGTGATGTAATAATTTCCCGCCGCCGGCATTCCGAGATTGTAACTGCCGCCGTTCTGGGTCACCGCGAAATCACCGATGAAACTGCCGTACCCCGAGGGAGCAGACCAGGCCCGCACGATAATGGGGTTGGAAGCGTTCACCACCGCCCCGGCCACCGCATAGGTCACCGTGCCGGAAAGAGTGTTGACACATGCCCCATAACGGTTGTTCCCGTTGATGGTGATGTTTTGCGTCGCCACGGGATTGAGATTTACCGCCCCCAGGTTCGTGACCGGATCGCAGGTGGTGATCGCCCCGTTATTATTAGGATTTTCAAAATAATAGGCCTGCAGGTAGGCCTGGGTGAGGGTAGTGGGGATAGACTGGCTATAGGAACTGTTGTTGACCGTTACCCCGTGACCGTTGCTAAGGGGGATGGTGTAGCCCGAGTCCGCATAGGCAGTGATAAAGAGCGGATTCTGAGAACTCACCTCACCCGGTCCGCTGTAACTAATGGTCCCCGTCACTCCCTGTATCAGATAGCTATCGGTGAAGCTAAGGTTGATCGTGGTTGTTCCTGTGAGGGCAATGGTTGTGGCGGCTCCGAACAGGTTGGTGTTGCCCGTGCTGTTATAGACCATGTAGGAATCCCCCGCATTGGGTCCGCTGTTGTGGAAACTTGAATTAGACGAGAGGAAAGCGGAAAGCAGGTAATTGCCCGGGCCCGCCATCGTCACCGCGTAGGTACCACTGGGGACAGCGGAAGCAGTCGCTTCCTGTCCGTTACCATTGTTATTATTGTTGTTGCCGCAGATGAGGCATGTGCTCGCGTAGACCAGGAGATTCATCCCGGAGGTTGATTTGGTCCCGTTGTAGGTCACCGTTCCCTTGATGATATAAGGACCGCCTGGAGTAGGGGTCGGGGTGGGGGAAGCCGTAATGGTAGAAGTCGGCGTGGAGGTGGGCGTCATCGGTGTGCCTGTAGGGATTAGTGTATTCGTTAATGTTGAGGTGATACTGGAGGTCGGGGTCAAAGTCGGGCTTTGGGTGGAGGTATTGCTTGCCGTATTGGTGATGGTCCATGTCATCGTAGAGGTTGTCGTACTGGTCGCCGAGCCCGTTTCGGTATTACTGGGTGTTGATGTGCTGGAAGCCGTAAAACTACTCGTGGGGGAGTCGGTAAAGACAAGGGTATTGGTGCTGGTGACGGTATTTGTGGCCGTGGAGGAAGCAGTGGAAGTGGATACGAAAGGTGTGTTGGTTTCGGTTAAGGTGGGGGTATTAGTCGGTGTAATTGTGATCGTGGGTGTAACGGTCGGCGTAAAGGTATTAGTGGGTACGTTGGTGGGAGTTGGCGGGGGCGCGGGGCAGGTTCCATTGGCATCGGCCGTTGTGGGATCATAGGCGTAATAGGGCAATGAGGTGTTTACCCGGAAAAGGAATAGAGGACCCGTGGGACCCGGCGGAATAAGGCCAAAAGGCTGACTGGGATTGATCACCTGTATCCAGGCATGGCCGTTGGCCCCTGCCGCCCCAAGGCTGACGCAATAAACATCACCTGCTTGTAAATAAGAAGGAGAAATTCCAGCGGCTTGTTTAGACGCGTTGGAGGTGGAAAGAAAAGTCGCCGGAACACTGTCGAAGCCGACCAGAGGTCCATTGCCGAGGTAGGCGATCCCGTTGGAACCCTCCGCCGTCAGGGCAAACCCGCCCGCCACGGTCCCCGAGCCCAAGTCCGTTCCCGCGGGGGTCGCACTCAAGCTGTCCGATTGAAAAGTGAAAAATACATTCCCGCCATAGGAGGAGGTATCCACTACATAACAATTTCGGATCACCGATCCCATGGTTACCCAGATGTCACTCACCCCTCCTGCATTGATGTCAGACTGAACCGCCCCCAGCGCCAAGGCCTGATGGTTAGCAGCGTTGTTCAATTGGAACGACATCAACCGGGCCAAACCTTGGGGAACCGAGATGGAAAAGTCCACTTCCCCTGAATCCGACGCCGTGCTGAAGGGTCCCGCCACGCCCGTGACCGCGGCCATATTAGGCCCCGTTACCTCGTAATAAACCTCGTTGCTAGGGACCCCCAACAAGCTGGCTTTGACCTCTTTGGAAACCGGGAGAGAAACGGAAAGGGAAAAACCCTTTGCCGGCACTTCCGGCGAGGTGGGGGAAACTTTTCCCTGACAACCCCAATGGACGACGAGAGCCAACGTAGCGAAGACCATTCCAAAGCCACTGAGGAGAGTTCTCCCAACAAGACGTTTGAGGGTAGGATGGACGCCCTTCCAGGGAATCATAAGCTCACCTCGTAATAGGTCCCCAAGGTCAAACGGCCGTATTCCACATTGACTCGGTCACCAAGGCTGTCATAGGAACCGTTCTGCCAGAGCACAAAGTCATAGCCTGCGGAAAACTTTAGATGGGAGGATGCGTCGAGTTTAAGACGGTAAGAGGGTTCCAGGCCCAAGAGAAAACCGCCCCCGTCATAAAGCGGGTCGCTTTCGGGATAATCGTTGGCCAGAATATATTTCGCCCGCCCCAGGAGAGTGAAATCGCCGAAGGCGTAGCTGGGTGTTAAATAGAACCGGGCGCCCAGGGAATCATTGGAGCCGGAGACAAGTTGACCGTTGACGGCCGACTGGGTTGGAAGAAAATACTGCGCCCCCGCCTCAAAGGAAAAGGCCTTGGGATTTGACCAGCAGTAAGAAGCGTTCAGGTTGGGTCCCATCTCCAAAAGATTGGAACCGTTCAATTGGGTGGGTAGGAAATAAAAAGCCGACAACCGGATGACATCGCTTTGGCCGCCACTATGGTTCACCAAGCGGTTCAAGGAAAGGAATACCGAATCCCCCAGTTTTAATTGCTCAGTTAAACTGCCCACCTGGCCGTAATAGGGGTTGAAAGCTCCCGTATACATATAACCCGCCGCCATCGCGAATTGTTCCCCTCCCGCCTGGAGGGAAAGCCCGTAAAGCAGGCTGGTCCCGAATCCCCTTCCCCGGTAGTCGCTATCGATGAATTCCGTTGGCACGATGGAATTGGATTGTTCGGTCTCCCAAGCGGGGTCTCCAGTGGGAATATTGATTCCGACACTCAAGAGGGAAGGAAGATTAAAACTTTTGAAATCGGTCTCAAAGCCTAATACCGTGTCCGAAAAATGCCTTAAGGAGAGGGTTTCAGTCCCGTCTGCCGAATCGGTATAGTCCCCGGCGGCATATTCGGTTTGGGCAAAAATCCGGCCGCCAGTCCAGGGGATGGCCGACAAAGTGAGGGGGGTTAAAAGCTCCCAGCCGTTATCGGGAAAGGAAGGTGAACTATTGGTTTCCCATCCCACACCCTGAGCGCCAATGTCCAAGGTCCCCCAAGGGACCGGGGTTTTGGCCGGTGAATCTTCGGCTTGGGCCAAAAGGAGTGAATCCTTTCCGAAAAGGGCCAGGACTAAAACGACAAAGCAAAAGCCTCGAAGAGATCGAAGCAAGAAAGAAACTTTTTGTTTCATAAAAGCGGTAGGGATCATGGCACAGCCTCCCCGGGCGGGACCACGACATGAATATTAAGAGTTTGTTGGGCCTGGGTCAGGTTATTTTCCCCGTTGATTAAAATTCCCCCGACGAATTGGTTGTTCAAATCGCCCAAGGCCGAGTTGGTCTGTAAAACCGTTGAGCCGTTTCCTTGCGATCCCGGAGAGGGGCTATTGGAGGAACCGGTGGTTGGATTTTCACTCCCATTGGTGTTCCCGCTGTTCCCATTGGCGCCGCTGTTGGTGTCCGAGGTAGTTTCATTATTATTCCCAGTTCCATTCGAATTGGCCGTCGTGCTGTTGGTACTCTGTGAGGTGGAACCTGTCCCATTGTTGTTTTGCCCGCTCGTATTAGGCGCCAGTCCCTTTTTACCGTTGGAACTGGAGCCTTGATCGCTCGAGCCTTGGCTGTTAGAAACGGAACTGGGGACGTGAGTGAAATGGGCCCTTTGGCCCGCTGCAATGGTGATTTCTTTTTGTCCCATTCGCGTGTAGACCGAACCCTCGAGAACGTTTACGAACAAGGAATGCGTTTTGGGTAGGTATTGAATCGCGAATTCCGTTCCCCGGACGCCGCAAACCACCCCACCGGCTTGGATTTCAAAAGAGGATTGGGTGGAAGTCAGCTTCTTGACCTTTGCCAACAAATGACCGACTAAAAGCTTGAACTGCAGTATCTTGTCCAGTTCGGACGGCTTTTGAAGTTTGGCAATGGTCATTGACGATTCCGGGGCAATTTCCAGTTCGGAACCGTCAAACATCACCAAAGTGGCCTTGGATTTTTTTCCAGTGGTGATGCGGTCGCCTTCGTTTACCTTGGAATGGGTGTGGGCATTTCTGGCCTCTGTCTGCGATGGCCTTAAAATCTTTACCTTACCTTGGACCGTGGCGAAATAAGCCTGGGTGGAGGAATCATCTATTGCGGACCAGGAAGGTCCAACGGCCGAGCCAACCCCTAACAAGAATAATAAGGGAATTTTTTGAAACTTCATTAACCGTCGCTTTCGGTTTTAAAGTTAAAACAAGGAATATGGCTCAATTCTACCGGAATTCTGATTCTATTTTTGAAAAAAAACTATCAAATTGAGCCTAAATTAGGTCAATTCCACGTTTACAGGAACGGGATGGATTTGTACCCTTTATGAGATCGTAAAATCAAAACTTTTCTTAAACCCTATCCAAGTAAGCCATCAATTCATGAAAATCCGGCAATATGGTTTCCGCTCCGACT
The DNA here is from genome assembly GCA_963843375.1 of uncultured Pseudomonadota bacterium. GTDB lineage: Bacteria > Oederibacteriota > Muellerivitia > Muellerivitales > Muellerivitaceae > CAWJKT01. The sequence continues at coordinate 19,910 of CAWJKT010000011.1, read as the reverse complement.
TCCCTGAGGGCTGTTGCTTCCCTATCCCGGGCAATACCGATGAACTTCCAACCCAAGGCTTTGGCCGCCCGGACATCCCAAATCCAATCACCGACGTAAACAATTTTTTTAAACTCGTGGACTTTGTAAAAGGTTTTGGCTTTTTCGAGACTTGCTCCCAAAATCCCCTCACGGGTTTCGCCGTCGTCGGAGGATCCCAAAGGGACTTTGCCGATCTCGAATCCCGCGCTGTTTAATTTGAAGCGCGCCGAAAATCCCCAATTTCCAGTTCCTACTGCGGATTTCCAAGTCTCATGATTTAAAAGACTGTCCCAAAGTGCCTTTGCCCCGGCATGGGCTTTGAAAGGCTCACTTGCATACTCCCTCTCCAGCCACAGTGCCATATTTTCTTTGAAGAGTAATATTTCTTTTTCTGAGGCCATCCGCGCGAAGCGTTCTTCGGCGATCTCATTGAGGATTCCTGAATCCGTGGAGTTGACATATCCCGACCAATTGTCCGGGATCGTCAGGCCGAAAACTTCTTGGACGGTCCGAACATAGGCTTTATCGTTTCTCTTCGGGTGGTGTTTGATAAGGGTTCCATCGATATCGAAAACGACCAAATTCATTAAAGGCTCCCCGCCTTGGACTCGAACCATCGAACAGTAAATTTTGAGCGAACCTTTCAAACTCCGGGAATACTGCTCATTTTGCCTTTGGAAATTGTAATGGAAAAACCCTCAACAGAGCTTTTGAGCCTCCGGTTAAGGATGGGCAACCGAGTCGGGCGAAGGTTGGGGAGTTGGAGCCGTCCCGCTCCAAGGGATGAGGCCCTTTTTGATCAAATCGTGGGCCAGGAGCCTAGCGAGAAAAAAATGGCCGTCGGGATTCATGTGGTTATTTCCCCCTATTTCACTGAGGGGAAAATAGGAAAGTTGAAGGGCCGTCATCTCGTCGTTGTCATCCAGGAAAGGGATCTTATATTTTTGAGCCAGGTCCGCCCAAATCCGTGGGTCTTCCACCAAAGCGTCGATTCCCGTATGAGTGGACCAAAGCAACAATCGCACCGGCTGACCGGAGGAATTTTTTATGGTAGAAAGCTTCTGGTTCAAAAGGTCTAAGGGTTTTCCATACATTTCGACTAAAGGTTCGTGGATATCGGGGTCGGAAAAAAGGGCGTTATCAAAGACGAAATTATTGCCCTCCACATGGACAAGATGCTTGGCCTTGCAGAGGTCGTAAAACTTTCTCGGGGCCCCACTGGGTATCCTCGGCGCGGGCGGATGCAGCATATATTCGATGTCGTTAGTGGCCGCGGGGATTCCTTCCGGCGTAATGGGCCGAAGGAAATAAAACTTGAAGGGAAACTGCCCTTCCGTCGAGGGCGGCTGCATGATAATCACCAAATCGACGTCTTCTTTTTGAGCGACTGGCGGAACGCGATAATAGGGCCATAGGAACAACGGAATAGAGGCGGAATCCGAATATTTAAAAACCTCGAATTTGACGGGAGCATCATCCAGTGCGGCGAGGGTATTGAGCTCCAGTTCCAACCGGCGGGTGAAAGTGACTTCGGGTGGATATTGGCCACCGGTGTGGGTATTGAAAGTGGTCGGAAATTGGTAGCCGACCATCATGGCCGACCTGGAGTCCCCCACCAAAAGAATCCGAAAGGTGTGGGGCGGTTTATGGAAGGGAGGTTCGATGGTGCCCATATCGCCATTGACATCCTGGTTGCCGTACAAATCGCGGAAGGAAGTAATCATGTTCCAAAGGGGGTTGCCAATATAAAGCTTTCTCGGTTCCAAGGGATCGGAAACGAATCCTACCGGAAGAAGGAGTCCCAATCGATTGAAGGAAGCCAGCCACATTCCCGGGTCGGGTATTTCATCACCCCAAACCGAAGTGAAAGAAACGGGCTGGTTTTGCGGTAACAAGCGCTGCAGGGGGGCCTTATCGCCACCTTGAAGCGCGTAAAGATAATCCCCGCTCGCGGTAAGAGCTATGACAGTCCCTGTGGTGGTGGCCACTGAAACCGGGCCCGAGAGGGCGCCATCTTTCCAATCGAAAGCAAAAACCTGCGACTGCGGGTTGACGTCCAGGTACAAGCGGTTATTAGAGACGCAAAGAACGTCCGGATGTCCAGAAATCCCCGCCCCGAGAGGGACCAAAAATACTTGGCCTGTTTTTAAATCCAGTCTCTTCAACGAAGCTTTTTCGGGCTGGGTGAAAAAAAGGGAATCGGCCCCTGGAAGATAGGCCATATCCTGAATGCCCGCCATGGAAACCAGTGAAGCGGGGCCTTCGGCTTGGGTGGTGGGTGAACTTCCCGCGATAGTGGAGACGATCCCCTTCGTCAAATCAATAAGTCGAAGCAGCTTATTACCGGAATCATAAACCACCAATTGTTCCCCCTCGCGGTAAACAAGGGCTTGTGGCTGGTTGAAAAGAGCGGAGGCCAAAGGTCCATTCTGCTTTCCAGACTTGTCCTGCCCGGTGAGGGTGGTGACCGCATTTTTTTGGTCCAGGTGTATCTCCCGGATACGGTTATTTCCCGAATCAGCCACAAAGAGACGGGTGCCGTCCGAACTGGCGGCCATGCCCAGGGGTTTTTTGAAAAGAGCCGAAGTAAAACTTCCGTCCCGGAAACCCGCTGATCCTCCCCCGGCCGCCAAGGCGAGGACGCAAGACACCGGCTGAAGGGTCCATCCCATTTGGGGAAGAATAATTCCCAGACATAGGACAGGAAGCAAATACCGGTGATGGAAATTTCGTTTTCTTTTTTGAACCATGGGTGTGGGGTCCTTTTGATTCTCCGGAAGAATAAATATTTCCGACCTTGAGATGAATCGAAAAGCAAAAAGCCGTGAAAGTTTCGGCGATTTTTAGGAAATCCGGCTTTCGGATCTCAAACTATTCGATGAGTTCCCCATCGGTTTCTTTGCCTTTCATCGGTTTGGAGGCGTCCAATCCGGCAGGTGGAACGCCGGGGAGGGGAGGTTTCGGAATTCCTGGAGGCGGCAAAGGAGGTTTGGGTGCTCCTGCATCCAACTTCATTCCATCAATATTATCCAAATCAAAGGTTCCTTTAGGCGGTGTCGTCGGTTTCACGCTGGTCGGAATGACCTTGGGTGCGGCGGGCGGCATCCCAGGCAAACCCATTCCCGGAGCGCCCAAAGCGGGAGGAATGGAAGGCGCCGCAGGTTTCGGAGCTATCGGTGGAGCGCCAATAGGTGGAGTCGGAGGTTTAGGAGCGGTAGGCATGCCGGGAATGGGGATTGGAGGCTTCGGCGCGGTAGGCATACCGGGAATGGGGATAGGAGGTTTCGGTGCCCCCACGAGAGGAGAGGATGGAATAGAGGGCCCGGTGCCTGACCCAATACCTGATGTCCCCGAAGCGGAGGGGACGGGGGGCTCGGCAGGTTTCTTTTCCATCAAAGAATCCAAAAAGTTGGAAGTAGACGAAGGAGGTTTTAATCCTGGCACCGTCGGGCGGTTGAGACCTCCACCCGTCGGACTTGGAGGCGCGGGAGAAGGCGGCAAGGGGGGCTTCACTCCTATCCCTGGTGAGCTTGGCGAACCTGCAGCGGGATTAGGAACAGCTGATGGAACGCCGGGCGCGGTTGGAGGAGAAGGAATGGCTCCTGGAACCAAAGGAGGCGGTTTAAGGCCGGGGGCAGTAACCGGCGGGACTTTGGATATGAGAGAATCCAGCAACCCAGGTGTAGTTGGTTTTATTCCGGGAACCCCGGGAGAGGGAGGGATAGGGCCCAATGGTTTTGGGGGGGCTCCAAGTGGGGAAACAGCCGGTTTGGGAAAGCCCATTCCGGGCACGGCAGCCGGTGGAATCGCGGGCGATGACCCGATGGAAGGTGCGGGCTTTTGTCCAAGTCCTGCGGGGGGGGCGGAAACCTCTCCCGGTTTTTTGATCTTCATCGGGAAGGTGAGAATCAAACGGGTACCGGGATCGCCTTTTTCTGCCACGGCTCCGCCGCCATTGGCGGCCAAAATAGTTTTTACCAGGGCGAACTTGAGACCCGTTCCAGCCAATTGGGTCGAGGCCGGGTGCTTGGGATCATAAAACTCATCGAACAACCGAGGCAGGCTTTCGGGGACGACAATCAAGCCCGGGTCCTGAACCGTGACCTTTACATTGTCGCCAATAGCTTCCACCGTGATGGGGATACTGGATCCGCGGGGCGTCCTTGATCATCTGAAGGTAAAGAATATTCCATAACTGAGTAAATCGTCGGCGTACGACGGGAACGTTCGGAACGGTTCCCTTGGTCTCGACTTTCATTTTGATGTTTTTCACTTCGGATTGGGCCTGGAAGTTGAAAGCCAATCCTTCGATTTCCGAAGCCAAGTTGATGTCCTCGTATTGGGCCTTGGCCTGTTCGATTTCAACCTGGTAGATGTCCACCAGGTCATTGATAAATTTTTCCAGCCGGGCTGACCGGTTGATGACCATCCCGAGAAATTCCTGCTGCTTCTCGCTGATGCCGCCTTGGGTGGCTCCCAGGGCCGAGGAAACATAGCCTTTAATAATGCCCAAGGTCGTTTTTAATTCTTCCGACATGGTACGGATGGCCGCCGCCCGCACTTGCGAAACCTGGATGGCCGAAGAAGCCGCCACAACCGAAAGCAGCTTGCCTTCCATTTCCTTCAACTGGGTTTCGAACTGTGACTGTGCCTGAGTGAGTTTCTTCTGGACCTCAGCCTTCCCTTCTTCCGCGGTGGCGGCCTGGCCTTTCAGTTTCGCGATTTCAGTCTTGGCCTGTTCGGTTTGGCCCCGGAGCCCCTCGGACATGCTTTTCAAGGCGTCGAGTTCTTTGAGTTTGTCGTTGAGCTGTTGGTTTTTCTCATTCGCCTCGTTCTTGGCGGCGTTGGCCTGTTGCTGGGCGGCGGCAACCTGATTGGCGGCTTCCTTGGATTTTGCTTCCACTTCAGTACGGCCGCGCCTTAGCGCTTCTTCCGTTTCCTGAGCGGCTTGTTGTCTATCCTGCTCCAACTTTTGAAGAAGAAGGGAAGCCGACTGAACCATTTGTCCCACCTCGTCGTTGCCGTAGGCCTTGGCTGATTGGGCGGAAATTTCCGCCGTTTCCCTGGGCGGCGTTTAAAACCAGGGCGCTGGCCTTGCGCAGGGGCTTGAGGATCATCCCCAAACAAAGGGAACCCACCAAAAGAATCCAGCCCAGGGACGCGACCGCGGCGACGCCGATCAAAAAGCCGGTAGGATCCTGGATGATTTCCTGTAATCGTTGGACCCCGGAGTGGGTGATCGGTGTTGAAACTGGCGAGGGCGGCTGCAGAATCGAGAAAGGAACGATGTGGACGATACCGAAGGCCTTGAGGCCCACGTAGGAATAAACCGCCGCAGAAGTCGGAGGGTTCAGTTCCGAGCCGCTTTGTTTACCTATCAGGGCCTGTTGCACATGGGTGAGCCAAGTTTCTTGGTTCGGATTAAAAGCGGTCTGCAATTTGGCGGGGTTGGAATGGTAAAAGTATTGACCCGAATCGGCGTCGAGGAGAAATATTTCCCCGCTTTTAGGATCGATGGCCCGGAAGAAATAGGAGAGATTGAGGACCGCCTGGACGAGTGTATGGGAATCCAGAGGAATGGAGAAAATAAAAGCCGGATAGTTGAGCCTTTGAGTGTAGAAAAGGTCCGTCTTGCCGCCGTTCTCCTTGAATTTGGAAATCATTTTTTGGAATTCTTCGGAAGACCCATAGGTAGGATCGGCCAATTGGGCGGTGGCCGGAATGGTCTTTTGCAGTTTGCCGTCCATCGACAATACGGCGACTCCCTCCAGACCTGGATGGGATTTCACGAAATTGTCCAAATCCGCGTCCGTGTGGTTGGCCACCAACCCGGAAACGTTTTGGTAAGTCCCTTCGATGGCGGCCTTGAGAGTGGAGGCCATGGTGGAAAGCTGGGACTGAAGAATCGAGATGGTGGTCTGCAGGGCGTTGGTATTCACAGTGGTGACGGGAGCCGGGGCAGGTTTTTGATTATAGGCCATCCAATAATAGACGCCCGCCAACACCAGCAGGGGAAGAACCCCGATAAGGAAAAGGGTGAGGAAATATTTACTTTTCACTATCGCTCCCTCCCTCGCTCTCTTCATCCTTCGGCACGTTGATCACCGAAACCAGCCGGTCATCGTCGCCCATTTTAATCAAACGGACGCCTTGCGCCAAACGTCCCGTGGTTTTTATTTCCTTTACCCTTTGGCGGATGACCTTGCCTTCCTTGGTCATGGCGATGATCTCGTCCTCATCCCCCACCGAAGTGATACTGATGGCCAGTCCGTTTTTGGCGGTTGTTTTGATATTGAGGATGCCCTTGCCGCCCCTCCCCTGCCGGCGGTAGGCGGACAGTTTGGTACGCTTGCCATAGCCCTTTTCGGTGGCGGTTAAAAGGGACTTTCCCTCCTGGATCACTTCCATGCCGATCACGAGGTCGTTTTTGGCCAAGCGGATTCCCCGGACGCCTTTTCCGGCCCGTCCCACTTCCCTTACCTGCTTTTCCTGGAAGCGGATGCTCTTCCCCTGCTTGGTGGCCAGAAAGATGTCCTGCTTTGCCGTCGGTGATCCAGGCGGACACCAGGCTGTCCCCCTTGCCCAGGGTAATGGCGATGATGCCGCCCGCCCTGGGTTTGTCAAAGGCCGAGAGTGACGTGTTTTTAATCAGGCCGTCCTTGGTGGCCATGAGGATGGCCAGCTTTTCGTTGAATTCCTTGACCGGCAAGACGGCGGAAATCTTTTCGCCCTCGCCGAGTTTCAGCACGTTGGCCAGGGCCGTACCCTTGGCGTAACGGGAGGATTCGGGAATCTCGTAAACCTTCAGCCAATGCACCTTGCCGAAACTGGTGAAGATGAGCAGGAAGTCATGGGTGGAGGCCGTGTACATGCGCTCGATGAAATCTTCTTCCCGCATGGTCGCGCCCGCCACGCCCTTGCCGCCCCGGCGCTGTTTGTGATAGGAGTCCACCGGGAATGCGCTTGATGTAGCCCGCGTGGGAAAGGGTGATGACCCCTTGCTCGTCCTCGATGAGGTCTTCCACTTTCAGGTCTTCGGCCTTGCCGATGATCTCGCTTCGGCGGGGATCGGCGTACTTGGTCTTGATTTCGGTAAGCTCATCCTTGATGACCTGCCAGAGCTTTTTCTCGGAGCCCAGGATGCCCTTGAGCATTTCGATGGTCTTGATGATTTCTTTGTACTCTTCCTCGATTTTTTTGATTTCCAGGTTGGTCAATTGGCGCAGTTGCATTTCCAGGATCGCCTGGGCCTGAATGGGCGAAAGCTCGAAGTTACTCGATCAGGGCCGCCTTGGCTTCGTCGGTGGACTTGCTGGCGCGGATGGTCTTGATGACCTTGTCCAGGTTGTCGATGGCGATGCGCAAGCCCTCCAAGGATATGGGCGCGCTTCTCGGCCTTGTCCAAATCGAACTTGGTGCGGCGGATGACGACTTCCTTGCGGTGTTCCAGGTAATGGTAGAGCAGCCCCTTGAGGTTAAGGACCCGAGGCTGGCCGTTGACGAGGGCCAGCATGATGATGCCGAAGGAGGTCCGAAGGGAGGTTTGGGTGAGCAGGTTGTTCAGCACCACCTGGGCGTTCATGTTTTTGGAAACTTCGATGACGATGCGCATGCCGTCGCGGTCGGACTCGTCCCGAAGGTCGGTGATGCCTTCCATCTTTTTGTCGCGGACCAACTCGGCGATTTTCTCGATCAATTGGGCCTTGTTCACCTGGTAAGGAAGTTCGGAAACGATGATTCGTTCCCGGTCTTTCTTATCGGTTTCCACGGCGGCCTTGGCCTGCATGCGGACGCTATCCGCGGCCCGTGGTGTAAGCCTCGACGATTCCCTCCCGGCCCAGGATGTAGCCGCCCGTCGGAAAATCCGGCCCATGGATGAACTTGATGAGATCCTTGACCGTGGCTTCGGGGTGGTCGATCAAATGCATCAAACCGTCGATCACTTCCCCCAGGTTATGGGGCGGAACGTTGGTGGCCATGCCGACCGCGATCCCCGTGGAGCCGTTGACGAGGAAGTTGGGGAAGGCGCAGGGCAGAACCAGGGGTTCTTCGCGGGTATTGTCGTAGTTGGGGACGAAATCGACGGTATTCTTGTCGATGTCCTTCAGAAGCTCTTCGGCCAAGGGCGACATGCGCACTTCGGTATAACGTTCGGCGGCGGGTGGATCCCCGTCGATGGAGCCGAAGTTCCCCTGTCCGTCGACCAGCACGTAGCGCATGGAAAAATCCTGGGCCAAGCGGACGATGGTGTCGTAAACCGAGGCGGTTCCGTGGGGATGATAGTTACCGGTGACGTCGCCGGTGACTTTGGCCGATTTGCGGTAGGGTTTGCGGGAAGTGAGGCTTAAGTCGTGCATGCCCATGAAAATGCGGCGGTGGACCGGCTTCAAGCCGTCCCGGACGTCCGGAAGCGCCCTTCCCACGATGACGCTCATGGCGTAATCGAGGTAGGAATCCTTCATTTCATTTTCGATGTCCGTCGAGATGATGTTCCCGCGGTTGATGTCCCCGCCGTCCCCATCACCCGCGGGGGCCGCCTTCCCGCCTTTTACGGGCGGAGGGGTCTCTTCTCCAAAATCCGGGGGTAGCTCGGGGGATTCTTTTTCGGTTTCTTTTTTTTTCTTCGGCCTGGCCATGTTTTTCCTTTGCTTCGTTAAGAGTCTTGAATGATTCCTTTTTGGTTCTAAGTTTTTGAAAGGCTTTGATTATCTCAAAACTTAAAACTTTTTATGTGTCGAGGTTCCTCACCTGTTTCGCGTAAGTCTGGATAAAGTTCCGCCGCGGTTCCACCTGGTCGCCCATGAGGATGTCGAAGGTTTTATCCGCTTCCACCGTGTCTTCCAGCTTGACCTGCAAGAGGGTGCGCTTTTCCGGGTCCATGGTGGTTTCCCACAATTGTTCCGGATTCATTTCTCCCAAGCCTTTGTAGCGCTGGATGGCGAGCCCCTCTTTGCCGAAATCCTTCACTTTCTCGACGAACTCATACATGGATTCCAGGAAATAATCGTGGCCGCTGTTGACGATGACATACTGGGGCTTGATTTCCTTCATTTTAGCATCGGATTTGTCCTCTCTTTCCGCGGGAAAGAGTTCGGCGACTTCCACGCCGCGGGCTGTCCATGCGCTTGAGGATATCCTCCAGTTGCTTTACCTCAGCCATGTCCTTGATGGCTTTCACCTTGATCATGTCCTTTACGTCACGGCCGGTGTCGTAAACGAAATCCATGCCCTCGTCGGCGGACTTCCCCTTCTCGGCGGCCTTTTTCATGTCCTTGAGCTTTTGCTTCACTTTCTCGACCTTATCGTCCTTCTCGCTTTCGGTATAAGCGTGGTCGATGCCGATGGGGCTTTCGATCTCATAAAGAGGTTTTTTCTTCTTGCCGGTAAGGGCTTCCAAAAATTCCTTGAGGTTGAGGCCAGCTTTTTGAAGAGCGGCACCGATGGATTCCATCCGAATCAGGTCCGAAACCAAGTCCTTCAATTTTTCCTGGGGAAATTCGGTGCGGGCCTTACCCTTGAGGCGATAGAGTCTTACCCCTTCCATCCCCTCCTGCAGGAGGAAACGGGTCATATCGGGCTCGGCTTGCAGGTACATTTCCTTCTTGCCCCGCTTCACCTTGTAAAGAGGCGGTTGGGCGATATAGATATAGCCGTTTTCCAAAAGAGGTTTCATTTGGCGGTAGAAGAAGGTGAGAAGAAGGGTGCGAATATGGGAACCGTCCACGTCGGCGTCCGTCATGATGATGATACGGTGATAACGGGCCTTCTCAACATTGAAATCGTCCTCGCCGATGCCGGTGCCCATGGCGGTTATAAGGGTTCGGATTTCGTCATTGTTCAGGATCTTGTCAATGCGGGCCTTCTCAACGTTTAAGACCTTGCCCTTCAGGGGCAAGATGGCCTGGAATTTCCGGTTTCTTCCCTGTTTGGCCGAGCCTCCGGCCGAGTCCCCCTCCACCAGGTAGATTTCGCTCTTCGCCGGATCCTCTTCCTGGCAGTCCGCCAGCTTTCCGGGAAGCGACGAGATTTCCAGCGCTCCCTTTCGGCGGGTCAGGTCTCGGGCCTTCCGCGCGGCTTCGCGGGCCTTGGCGGCCATGAGGGATTTTCCCACGATGCGCCGGGCCACTGTTGGATTCTGCTCAAAAAATGTCCCCATTCCGTCGTTGCAAGCCTGGCGGGTGATGCCCTCCACTTCCCCGTTGCCCAGCTTGGTCTTGGTCTGTCCCTCGAACTGCGGGTCGGGAACCTTGACGGAGATGACCGCCGTCAACCCTTCCCTCACGTCGTCGCCCGATATGGGCGGATCCGATTCCTTGATGAGGGAATTTTTTTTGGCGTAATCGTTGATGGTGCGGGTCAAGGCGGAACGGAAACCCTGGACGTGGGTTCCCCCTTCCACGGTGTTGATGTTATTGACGAAGGAGAAAACCGTTTCGGCGTAGGATTCGTTGTACTGGATGGCGACTTCCACCATCACCTTGTCTTTTTCCTTCTCGAAATAAAGCGGCGTGGCGAAAAGAGTCTCTTTGCTCTCGTTCAAGGCCTTGACGAACTGGATGATCCCCCCGTTGTACTGGAAAATCGATTCTTTGCCCTTCCCTCTTTCATCCGTCAACTTGATATAAATGCCTTTGTTGAGGAAAGCCAATTCCCGCAAGCGCTTAGCCAGGATGTCGAAGGAATAAACCGTTTCAGTGAAGATCTGAGAATCGGGCAGGAAAGTAACTTTCGTCCCGGTCTTCTTGGCCTCGCCGATGGACTTGACCTTGCCCTCCGGTTTACCGCGCTTATAAGTTTGCTGCCAGATCTTCCCTTCCCGGCGCACCTCCACTTCAAGCCATTCCGACAAGGCATTCACGACCGAGGCGCCCACGCCGTGCAACCCGCCCGACACTTTGTAGGTATCGTGGTCGAACTTGCCGCCCGCGTGTAGTTTGGTCATGACGACGTCGATAGTGGATATCTTCTCGGTAGGATGGATTCCAACCGGAATCCCGCGGCCGTTGTCGGTGACAGAAATGGAATTATCCGAATGAATGACGACTTCAATGGAATCGCAATGCCCCGCCAGGGCCTCGTCAACCGAGTTGTCGACGATCTCATATACCAAGTGGTGCAGTCCGGTTCCCGAGGTGGAACCGATATACATGGCCGGCCTCTTGCGAACGGCTTCTAACCCCTCCAGGACGGTGATGTTGCTGGCGCCGTATTCTCCGCCAGTCTTGGGGGGCTTTGCCGGATTCCTCTGGGTTGTTCGGATTTAGTCGGGCTCTTCACCGGTGTTTCTTTTTTCGGGGCGGCTTTCGCCTTCGCTTTTTTCGCCATGATTCTTGATTCGTCCTTTTTCGAGAATATTCGGTTAAGTCTTTGAGCCTCTCGACAACATCAAAGCCAGTGTCTTGATCCCGATTTCGGGAAATTCTTTTTGCAGCTTTTGGAGAATCTCCGCTTTTCGTAAATTCACTTCGTTCATCCAGATGGAATGGTTGAATGCCATCTGGACCGTCCGGCCCTTGAGAGTGACTCCCGTTAAGGCCTTCGACGCTTTTTCCCCCAGCACTTCCCTGCACTTTTTTTCCACGCGGAACTTCTCGAAATCGCCCTTGACCCCCAGGGTCTGAAGGGCGCCTTCCAAAAGCGCGCTGACTTCCACCAAACCGCCTTGATGCTTTTTTCTGCGACGCATACCTGCCTTTAGGCGGCGGGCCCTTCTTGGGTCATCGCCACTTGTCCCTTTTCCACCCGAAAGACCCGGGCTTTCTGGGAAGCCGCCGAAAAATCATGGGCGGAGGTGCCCGTTAAAAAAGCCTGACCTCCCTGTTGCAAGCGGTTCAGGAAAAAAGCCCGGCGCTTCTCGTCCAACTCGGCCATCACGTCGTCAAACAAAATCAGGGGCGCCGTTTGGCAACCCTCCGTCAAAAGAGACAACTGCGCCAGCTTCAAAGCCAAGGCGCCCGTTCTTTGCTGCCCCTGGCTTCCGAACTTGCGCAAAGGCTTTTCATTCACCCAAAGCCCCAAGTCATCCCGGTGAGGCCCGACGACGGTCACTCCCCTCGCCACTTCTTCCCTTCGGGCTTGAAGTAGAGCTTGAAGCATTTTCCTTCGGAAGGGACTCCGGATCCGCCTTCCAAAGAAAGACAGGGCTCATACCGGACTTCAAATTTTTCAACTCCGCCCGTCAAATCTTTAAGGGCTTGCCCCGCAAATGTCGAAAGCCGCTGGGCCATTTCGGCCCGCTTGAGGATCAGCGCCGCCCCATGTTCGGCCAAAGGCGCGTCCCAAATCGCCAATTGGGATTCCACATTGGGGACCCTTTGGCGCAAGAGGGAATTGCGCTGTTTTAAAGTCCGTTCATACTTCTGAAAATGCCCCAGATACCCTTGATCCATTTGAAGGATCGTCACGTCCAGGTACCTCCGCCTTAAAGCGGGCCCTCCCTTGACCAAAAACAAATCATCGGGCGAAAAAACCACCGCCGGCAGGCGACCCAGAAGGGAAGAGAGCTTTTTTTGCTTCTTGCCATTAACGAGAAGGGTTTTGCTCTTTTCCTTCCGGAGTTCCAGCCGGATTTGTTCCTTTCCCTCTTCACGTTGCAAAAGGCCTTCGATCGCCCCCGCTTCCTGGCCAAATTGGATCATTTCCTCGTCGGAAGCCGCCCGAAAAGAACGGGTGGTCGAGAGGCAATAAAGCCCTTCGAGAATGTTGGTTTTTCCCTGGGCATTCGGACCCAAAAAGAGATTCAGTTGTGGATGAAACTCCGCCTCCAGCGATTCATAATTTCGAAAATGGGAAAGCCGTAAGGAGCAAACATGCACTCATCAACCTCTTAAAATAAGTACGTGTGTCGGTCACCCAAAAGGGGTCCCAAGAACGCTTTTAACGATAACGAAGGGCCTACTTACAAGCCTCTCCCGACGTTCATAAACACTTTTAGGCCCCGAACGGGGCCGGATCGATTATTTTTGATCTGAATCGGATGCGAAACAGCGAGTAAAGACAGGCGTTATTATAGTCGTATAGGGTTTTAAATACATTTTAAAAATGATTGTTTTTCCGTTCATTTCAAAAGCCTTTATCAAAATTTGCCCAATAAATAGGTCTTTATTTAAATGCAGTTTTAGCCCCGTTGGGGAGTTATTTTTAGTCCCACTCCGGAAATTGTTCCACATGGAACAAAGTGTGAAAGGGCTTTGGATTGCGAGGGATTCAGTTTTAAAAAACAGGTTCCGATTTGATTCGGGTGAAATTCTTCAAAGGGGCTTCTTGGAAGGTTGACCAACAGGACGTGGATAAGTTGGGGAAGTTGTCCCCAGTTTCTCCACAATCACTATAAAACGTGACCGATTTAAACCAGGGAGCGAATAGGATACCTTTTGAACGATTTTTCCCTGGAGCAAGTCCAGGGCCTTTTGACCCTTATCCACGGCGGCCCATTGGTCCTCCGTCATCCAGTTCACAAGATATCCACCGGTTTTCAAGAGGGGCATACCGTATTCCAGAACCACTCGAAAATCGGCCACCGCGCGGATAGCCACGCCATCCCAGGTTTCCCGGGTTTGGGCGTTACGGCCGATCTCCTCGGCCCGACCCGTCAGGGTCTTGGACTTCCAACCCGCTGCGTCCAGGCAAATCATGAGGGCATTGGTCTTCTTGGCTACCGAATCCATCAAGGTTACTTCCAACTCCGGAAAAGCCGCGATCAGGACGGCCCCCGGAAATCCACAGCCTGACCCCAAATCCATCCATCGCTGCGGGCCCTTGATCAAAGACTTTAACGAAGGTAAGGCGTAAGCGGAATCGAGCAGATGGTAGTTGAGGAAGGCCTCATCTTCGACCCAACGGGTGAGGTTAAGGTTTTCGTTGATTTGGATCATTTGCAGGGAGAATCGTGTAAGAGAGGAAAGGGAATCCTTTGAGATTAAGCCGGTTAACCCGGCTTTCTCGAGGGTTTCCCCCAAAAGTTCAGGGGTTAAGCTCAAACTTCAGTTTCCGGGGAAGTTAAAGAAACCTCCGTTTGCCTTTTGGAGTAGCGGCTAAGAGCCAAAAGGAAAACCGCTAAGTCGGCTTGGCTGACCCCCTGGATTCGGGTGGCCTGACCAAAAGTTTCAGGCTTAATTTTATTCAATTTTTCCTTGGCTTCCCGGGAAAAACCCTGGACCTCCAAGTAGGGGAAGTCCCGGGGGATGGGAAGGGTCTCGTTTCGGCTTTGCCGTTGGATCTCCTGCCTTTGCTTGCGCAAATAGCCCTCGTACTTCAACTCCACTTCGATCTGAAAGGCCACTTCGGGCTCAAACTGCAGGTCAGGGGGAAGAAAAGGTCTCAGACCCTCATAGGTCATCCAAGGCCGGCGAAGAATGTTGTCCAAATAAAGAGCCCGGTCCTGGAGCGTCAGTTGTAAGGCTTCATTAGGGGCAGCCTCCGGGGGCAAAACCCGAGTTCGGAAACCCTTCAAACCTCTTTCGATTTGGACCTTTTTGGCGATCAGGGCTTCCCGGGCCTCCCGAGGGATCAAACCCAACTCATATCCCTTTTCCATCAACCTCAAGTCAGCGTTATCCGGCCTCAAAAGAAGCCGATATTCAGCCTTGGAGGTGAAGAGCCGATAGGGTTCCTCGGTGCCTTTGGTGACCAAATCATCGACCAAAACCCCCATATAGGCTTCCGTGCGCGAAAGGAGGAAAGGCGCCAGACCCTTTACCGAAAGAGCGGCGTTGATTCCGGCCATCAAACCCTGGGCGGCGGCTTCCTCATACCCTGATGTTCCGTTGATTTGCCCGGCCAGAAAGAGGTTCTTCACCCGATAAGTCTCCAGACTATGGGAAACCTGGGTGGGGGGGACAAAGTCATATTCCACCGCGTATCCCGGCCGGACAATTTCGGCCCGTTCCAGGCCCGGGACGGTGTGGAGAAAGGAATATTGGGCGTCCAGGGGCAGGGAAGTGGAAAGACCGTTCAGGTAATACTCGTTGGTGGAAAGTCCCTCGGGCTCCAGGAAAATTTGATGCCTTTCCTTATCGGGAAATTTAACCACTTTGTCCTCAATGGACGGGCAGTAGCGGGGTCCAATACCCTTGATGACCCCCGAATAGAGGGGCGAGCGGGACATGTTATCCTTGATAGCCTGGTGAGTCTTGTTGTTGGTATAGGTGATATGGCAGGCGATCTGGGGTTGCAGTGGGAAAGTAGTGGTGAAATGGGAGAAGGGAACCGGATCCGCGTCTCCCCATTGTTCTTCCGTCTTGGAAAAGTCGATGGACTCCCGCTTCACGCGCGGGTTGGTTCCGGTTTTCAGCCGTCTCACGTCAAAACCCAGTTCCCTTAGATGAAGGGGAAGGCCTTTGGACGAAGAGTCGCCGTTGCGGCCTCCCTCGATTTTGGTTTCACCGATATGCATCAGGCCATTCAAGAAGGTGCCGGTGGTAATTACCACGGCCTTGGCCTTGAGCTCGTCACCTGTTTGGGTAAGAACGCCCTTCACGACGACGCCCTCCACCATTAGGCGTTCCACCATGGCTTGCTTTACCTCTAGCCCTGGCTGGCGCAATACCGTGAGCTTCATGCGCTGGTTGTATTGTTCCTTGTCGCATTGGGCGCGAAGTCCCCAAACCGCCGGCCCTTGGGTTTTGTTCAGCACGCGCGACTGGATGGAAGTTTCGTCGGTGGCCTTGGCCATCTCACCGCCAAGAGCGTCGATCTCGCGCACCAGGTGCCCCTTAGCCAAGCCTCCCACCGCCGGGTTGCAGCTCATCTTGGCGATGGTATCCGGGTTCATGGTCAAGAGCGCGGTGGAAAGCCCCATGCGGGCACAGGCCAGCGCTGCCTCGCAACCGGCGTGTCCGGCCCCGACTACGATCACGTCATAAGTTTGGAAATGTGAAGACAAGATTCGCTCCGAAAAAAAGTTAAGAGCGAGTTTATAACACAAGTAGGGAAGAGGTACAACGCCGCTCAAAAGGACCAGCGGTTTGAACCGCCAAGGCCCAATCGCTTCTCCACGAACTCCAAAGAACAATATCTTTAAAAGCTTTTTTAAAATCTAATTTACTTTCGGTTTTTGGGCGAGCGGGTTTGCGCCCTTGTTGGTGAAAAAGATTTTCTTCATGACTTTAGGGTTTTCAAAACCCAACTCTGGCCTTTTGTTCCATGTGGAACAATTCAATGGACAACCTCCATTTTAGGTATTACTATTAATATAAGTATTACTTTTTTAAGGAGTATGCTCTATGGATAGTGTTGTCACGACCAAAGGACAAGTGGTGATTCCGATGGATTTACGGGAAAAATATGAGATCCAAAAGGGTACCCGGGTCCACTTCGCCGAGGAAAACGGCCGAATTTACCTGGTTCCCCTGAACGCAAAGCTGATTGACCAATATGCCGGAATTCTCAAAGGCGGAAAGGGTTCCCTGACAAAAGACCTCCTGGAAGAAGGCCGCAAAGAACGAATCCGGGAAGATAAAAATGCGAAACGCTGGACCCAGCGTTGAATCCCCTTATCTTTGACAGTAGCGCCCTTCTCAGTTATTTCCTGGGGGAGGATGGCGCGCCGGAAGTCCAAAAACTCCTCAAGGCCGCGGTTCAGCAAGAGGCTTCCCTTTTTCTTTCACCGATTAATCTCGGTGAAATATTTCATATCGTTTCCCGAAAAGAGGGCCCGAAAAAAGCCGAAAGCCTTGTCCAAATGCTGGATGAATTATTTTTTGAAATGCCCTCCGTGGATGTGGCCACGTCGCTTCTGGCCGCCAGGCTTAAAGGCAGCTATGGTTTGGGATACGCGGATGCTTTTGCCGCGTCCTTAACCCTGCGGCAAAAAGGAGTCTTGGTGACCGGCAACAGGGAATTTAAGGGCGTCGAAAAAGAATTAACTATTCACTGGATTTAATCCGAGAAAGAAAAACTCATGCGCCTCTATCTCATTCGCCACGCCGAACCCGATTACGAACATAACACCATCACGAAGCAAGGCCACATGGAAGCGAAAGCCCTGGCCAAGCGGTTGAAAAGCGAAGGACTCACTCGGATCTATTCCTCACCCTTGGGTCGCGCTCTTCACACGGCGGAGTACACGGCCAAGGCCACGGGCCTTAAAACCAAAGTGGAAAACTGGACCCGGGAACTTTCCGAATTGAAAATGGAACCTATCCCGCCCTGGGGCCCCTTGATCGCCTGGGACCTGCCCGGCGAAATCATCAGGGAGAAGAGGGAAGTCCTGACCCAGAGGCTTGGCACCAAATCCCTAATCTGGGCTCGAAGAAGTTCCGCCGGGTAATCACCCGAGTCAATCGCCATTCGGACGCTTTCCTTAAGCGCCACGGCTACCGCCGCGCTGGCGGGCGTTACTGGGTGCTTCAAGGAAAACAGGGAAAGTATCGCCGTCTTCTGCCACGGGGGCTTCGGTCTCACTTGGCTCTCCCATTTGTTGGAAATTCCTCTGCCCCTCATGTGGTCCGGCTTCTGGATGGCGCCTTCCTCGGTGACGACGGTGCTATTCGACATGCGTTCCGAAAAATGGGCCGTGCCCCGCTGTATCGGCTTTTGTGACGTTTCCCACCTGCGCCTGGAGGGCCTGCCCATTTCCACCCATGGCATCAAGGCCAACTTCGATTAGTTTTCGAAGTCAGAGGTCCGACCTCTGCGGACATAAAATTAACATGAATTTTTACATACCCGAAACACTTAAAAACAAGGGTGGCCTATCATAAAATCCAGTTTCTTCAGCGGGGTCGACTTTGATGACTTTAAACGTTCGACACCTTTCCCATACCTTTCTTCAAAACTCAAACCAAAAACCAGAGGATTTTATCCAGCGCCTTTTGGTGCCCGTTCCACCCGTGGGCTCCCAAACCCGTTGTGAGGAGGTTTACGCCCTCTTCGCCCAGGACAAATCCATCCAATCCATCGCCGTGGTGGATGACGAATTTCCCCAAGGACTGGTCAATCGCTTCGCCCTGGTGGACCTCTTTTCCCGCCGTTTCTTCCGAGAGCTTTATGAGCGCAAGCCCATTTCCTCAGTCATGGAAAAATCCCCCCTGATCGTGGAAAGCACCGTGGGTCTTGACGACTTGAGCGCCATCATCGCCGACGAGGAGGAAAGATATTTATACGAAGGATTCATCATCACCCAAAAGGGGAAGTATATGGGGATAAGCACCGGCCAGCGGTTGATAAAAGAAATGACTGAACGCAAGCAGGCCCAACTCTACCATTTGGCCCACCACGACCCCTTGACCGGCCTTCCCAACCGGCTCCTCTTTTACGACCGGCTGGACCAGGCCCTAACCCAGGCCGATAGGACCGGCAAGAACTTGGGGGTGCTTTTCATCGATTTGGACCATTTCAAACGGATCAACGACACCCTGGGCCACCCCATGGGAGATAAGCTGCTCCAGGAAGTTTCCCAAGGTATCCTGCTTTGCCTTCGAAGCGGGGATACGCTGGCCCGGCAGGGAGGGGACGAATTTACGGTGATTCTGACCAACGTGGCCGATCCCGCCGACGTTGAGAAGGTGGGGGATAAGATATTGGCCGTCCTAGCCCATCCCATCCGCCTCTTAAACCAGGAAGTCCGTGTCACCTGTAGCATCGGGGCCAGCCTCTTCCCCCAGGATGGGGATAGTATCGAGGTGCTCATTCAAAAGGCCGACTCGGCGGTGTACTACGCCAAACAGACGCGTAATTGCTTCCGCGCTTACACTCCGGGGCTTCCCGAAGCCAAATAGGGACGACCCCAACAGTCAAGGCTTGGCCGGAAGCATTCGTTAGGTTTGTTTTTCCCCTATTTCCCTCCCGAATAAAAAACCTGGTGAAGTACGAAAGACGGTCTACACTAAAAAGGTAAAATCCATCAAACAAGTCAGTTTTTAAATAGAAAGAAAAAGAATGGGCACCAAGGCAAACAGGGATTCGGGCATCACCGTTTTCGTGGAGGATCTTCTGGAAAAAGAAGGCCTCGAACTCTATGAAAAATGGTTCGCGCAATTAAAAGAGCAAAACCCGGAAGGCCAGAAGATAACGGATTCTGAAGTGCGGGATTTAATGCTCGCCGAAATCGTTACTTTGACGACCGAAGGTAATTCGCTCATCTTGAGCAAGAAGGATAAGATTTTGATCGAGGATCTTTTGAACCGTTTTTTACGCAAAGTCCACCTCTTGCAATAAAAAGCCTTTGGGGGTTTTTAACGGGGAGTGTTAGCAACTCGTTAAAAGTTGAACTCCTACCTACCGCGAGCCTGTAACTTTTATGAACCCTTTTTAATACTAGGTTGGAATGGGGATAGATGTTGGCTGGCCTTCCCGTTAAATCCACATGAAGGAGTCTTCCATGAAACCAGTAATTATACTTTTAACGGTATTGGCGCTTTCCTATACCGGCTTGGAAAAATTCTCAGAAGCGAGCCAATCCAGCGGTCCACCCAAAATCAATGACGACAATGACGTGACGGGACAGAAGGCCCTCAGCCTTTACGACCAGGGAGTCGCGGCCAGCAAAGCCAATGACTATCAAAAGGCGGTGGATCTTTTCCAGCAGGCCCTAAAGGCCGACCCAGACCAACCCGACATCCTCAATATGCTTGCCCACGCCCAGCGCAAGCTCGGTCCGATGGATGACGAACTGATGGATGCGGCAATGGACAATTATTGGAAAGCCCTTAAAATTCGCCCGAACTTTCCGGAAGCCCGGGAGTACCTGGCGGAAGCCTATCTCCAAGGGATCGTAAAGCAGATAACGCTACTGAAGACCTACGGTGACAAGGGCAAGGATCAATTGGCGGTCCTGGAAACGGCTTACCAGGAGGTGGGGAAACAATTCAATGACTTGAAGTAATCGACCCTCTTCTTAATTAAGATTACAAGAAATAAGCCAAGAGCGTGGCGAAAAAGAACAAATG
>CAWJKT010000010.1:0-224236 GCA_963843375.1 uncultured Pseudomonadota bacterium | reverse complement strand
TCACCACCCCATCACCAGATCATCATCCTCGTGGACGTGGATGTCTCATTGCACCTGGCACTCAACACCTTGGATCACAACACCGGACTCCGAGCACCCCGCCGTGCTCCGGCCAGCCGCCCAAGACTGCTGCAAGGACACTCACATCCATGGCCCTCCGCCAGCCCCGCATCACTCACTCACTCTCTCTCTCTGATTGCACAGCCAGCCTCGACGACACCATCATCACGCTGACACCGCGCGCGCGCCAGATCCAGGCGGAGCGCGCCAGCACCGGCGACGGCGGGGCCCCCCCGGCCACACACTCCGAGCGACAGAGCCCACCGCCCGAGCCGGCCGCCCCTCCACACAGCGGAGCCGCCGCCGCCCCGCGCACTCTCTCTCACTCGTTCCACCACCTCGAGCGCGCCCCCCGCCGCCGCCCCGAGCGCGGAGCGCCCCATCGACGACTTCCCGCTCCGACACCGCCAGGCGCGCCGCCCCCCCCGTCCAGCCCCCTCTCTCTCAGTTCCTCTCCAAGGCAGGCACCGCAGCCGGAAAAGAAAATCACTCAGCACGATTCCTCCGCTATGCCGTCTCCAGCACCTGTGCCACGGCTGTCGCCAGCTTTCGCCACGCGTCAGCCTCGGCTTCGAGTTGTTTGCGGCCACTTCGCGTGAGTTCATAGAACTTGGCCCGGCGGTTGTTGTCAGATGCTCCCCACCGAGCCTTGATCCAACCGCGGCGCTCCAAGCGGTGCAAAGCCGGATACAAAGATCCTTGCTGCACCTGAAGAACCTTGGCTAGATTTGCTGCAGGCGCTCAAGATATCGCCCAGCCGTGCAGCGGCTCAAGCGCCACGGTTCGTAGAATGAGAAGATCGAGTGTGCCTTGTGGAAGGTCGATTCGCTGATCCACGGTGCGTCCCCCTTGTACTTCTACAGGAGAGAATATGCTTTCCCCGGTAGAAGCGCAACGTGGACAAAAGCCGAGTTTGGCAAAATCTTGAGGAAATGAATAATGCGGGAGGTCTAATCAAAGGACGCGTCACCAAAAAGGTCAATGGTGGTTACCGCGTGGATTTGGGGATGGTAGAAGCCTTTTTACCCGCGAGTCAAATGACCCTTCACAAAAATCCCGAGGCTGGCGAGGATCATCTCGAAAAGATTTACGATTTCAAAATCATCAAAATCGACCGCAGCCGTTCCAATGTGGTCGTTTCCCGTCGTCCCGTGTTGGAAGTGGAACGCAGCAAAAACCGAAACAAGCGGCTAAACGAATTGAATCCGGGGATGTGATTGAGGGACGGGTCAAAAGTCTTGTGAGCTATGGGGCTTTCGTTGATTTGGGAGGAGTGGATGGCCTTTTGCACATCGCCGACATTGATTGGGGAAGGGTTAACAAAGTCGAAGATTTTGTCAAATCGGACGCCCTCATCAAGGTGATGGTGCTGCAGGTGGACAAGGAAAAGGGAAAAATATCCCTGGGAATCAAGCAGATGACGACTGACCCTTGGACCGAAGCGGATAAACGTTACCGGGTAGGGCAGATCATCGAAGTGGAAGTCACTCATTTCGCGGATTACGGAGTGTTTTTAAGGACAGCCGATAATTTGGAGGGCTTCTGCCATGTGACCGAAATTTCCTGGTCCAAAAAATTAAAGAAGCCCGCCGAAATTTTCAAAGTGGGGGAAAAAAAGCAAGCCCTGTTGATTGAGATGGATTTTGAAAAACGAAAGATCAGTTTCAGCTTTAAACGTCTTGAGAAAAGCCCGTGGGAAACCGCCGTTCAACGATATCCAATCGGTTCCAATATCCAAGCCACCGTGACGAATATCGCGGATTTTGGGTTGTTCATGGAAATTGAGGATGGATTGGAAGGTCTTTTGCATCAATCCGATATCACGTGGGACAAACGGACGAAAGCTCCCCAAAAGGAATTTAAAATCGGCCAGACTCTTTCGGTTAAAATGCTAGCGATTGACCTGGAAAAAAAGCGTGTTTCCCTTGGATTAAAACAGGTTGAGGGTGATCCCTGGGATAAAATCGAGGAAAAGTACCAACCGGGACAAATCATGACCGGAAAGGTTCAGCGTTTGGCTGAATTCGGGGCTTTCATTGAACTTGAGAAAAACGTTGAAGGCCTAGTCCATAAAACGGAGATCGCCTCTCCTGCGCCTCTAAAGGTTGAAGATGCTTTAAAGCCCGGGGATATGGTTACCCTAAAAGTACTATCCATCGATTCGGGTAAGCGACGGATCGCTTTGAGCATCAAGGCATTGAACCAAAAATCCAAAGATCCTAAAGAGGAAGAGGCTAACGAAGAGAACCATATTCACCGCAAAACAAACGCTTTCCAAAAAATGCTGAAGAAATTCCTCAAGAAAGCGAAAACCCCGGATGAAGAAAACGAAGAAGAGGAGATGTATTAATCGTTTTTGTTGCTGGTGTTTTCTTTAAGCGGTTCAAGAGCCTTTCATCAGTGATGAAAGGCTTTTTTGTGTCCGGGGAATTTTAAAATGACAAGCCTGTTCAGGTTTTTGGATTCGGTTCGTTCTTCAAATGAAAATCGGTGGGTAAACCAGGTGGTTAAAACGTCTTGTGGGGAGTTAAAATCGTCTTTTTGTCAAATGGTGGTCTTGCGGCTCGTTTCTTTCTCTTATAGACTCAATTCGGCCTGAAATCCCCGTTTATGGAATCCATTTGAAAATGATCAAAAACCGTTTCGAATCCGATTTCCGGAGTCGCCGGCATAAAGTTGAACCCTCGAATCCCACCCCCCCAAAAGCAAATTTAAAAAATTTTCCTTTTGGCTGCCTTGGAATGACAGGGTTTAAACCGGCTTCAAAAATCTTGAATATAGCCACTTGCTGGATCATCGCGGGAATATGCCTTGCCGTATTTCCTGGGCCGCTTTTTCCTGCGGGTATCAGCCCCCCCTCGCCCACCGACGAGGGCCGGGCTCTCTTGAAGTCCCGCGCCTACCACCTGGCCATGGAACGCTTTCTCTTGGTTCAGGAAAAAAGCGAGAACTATATCGAAAAGGCCCTGGCGCTGCGTCTTATTGGGGAGACCCAGTTTCATGAAAAAGATTACACGGCGGCCTATCAGGCTTATCAACAATCCCTCCGGTTAAATCCCATTACGAGCGGCGCCTTAGGGCTTGCATTTAAATCCGCTGTTTCATTGGTTTATCTCAAGAATTACCCGACGGCCATTGACCAATTCAAGGAACTGGAAAAAAGAGCCTACGAAATGGATACGCTTTGCGACCTCTATTTTTGGGAGGCCGAATGTTATTTCCAATTAGAGCAATATGATGAGGCGGGAAGAGAGTATGGGAAAATCCTGGATAATAAACCGGATTATCGGTATGCCGATATGGTTCGTTATCTCCAGGCTTGGTGCTACTTTCAGCAAAAGGATTACACCCGTTCCTTGGAAAGTTTTTCGAAAGTTTTAGAGAAGACGACGGATGAAACTCTTAAAAAATTGACATTGTTCCAAGTCGCTGAAACTCAATTCCGGATGGAGAAGTACACTGATGCGAAAAAAAATTATCAAACTTTCCTAAAGCAATATCCGAAGGATTTCCTGGAGGTTCCAGCCCTCTATGGACTTGGGTGGACTTTCGAGAAATTAAAGAATCCGCCTGAGGCGATCAAAACCTTTGAGAGCATCGTAACGGATTTCCCTTCCCATTTATTGGCCCCTTGGGCCGCTGTCAGGGAAGGTGCCGAGGCTTATCAGGCGGAGGACCACGATAAAGCCCGCCAAGCCTATACCAAAGGTTTGGAATTGGCCGCCGGGAAGGCCCCTGCCGATCTTTTGGATTACGGATTGGGGTGGCTTGATTATTCCGATCAAAAGTACGACGCTGCGGCGCGGCATTTTCTGAACGTGTCGAATTTCCAACCCCAAAGCGGACTTTACTGGGACGCCCAATACCTTTTGGCCGGATGTGAATACCTGGAAACGAAGTACGACGACGCCAAGGCCATCTATGGCCGAATAGCCTTGAAAGCGCCGTCGGAGGTAGAGGAGACTGCGGCTTATTGGCGGGGTTGGTGCGATTACGCCCTGGGTCATTACGACTTTTCCCTGGAGGAGTTCAAGAAAGTGGCTGAGACCTCTGAGGGGGACCTGAAAGCCCGTGCGGATTGGGCTTCCGCCGAGTCGGCCTACGAGATGAAAAACTACGCTGACGCGGCCGGGTATTATCAAAAAGCCCTTAAAGACCAGCCTTCCCCAGGCCTTTTACTGGATTGCTACTCCGGCTTGGGTTGGAGTTATTTCCAACAAGAAAAATACCAAGAGGCCGTTGAGGCCTTCCAGAACGCGGTCCGACAAGATCCTTCTGCGCCTTTGGGCTTGGAATCCCAATTGCGAACCGGGGATTGTTATTACAACCTTCATGACTACCCCAAGGCCGAAAACGCCTATCGTTCCCTTGTGGACAATCACGCCGGACCGCCCACTGAGCTGGACGCCCAGGAACAAATAGGTTGGTGTGCTTACCGGCAGGAAAAGTTCAGCGACGCGATTAATACTTGGGGAGCCCTACTCAAAAAAAGCGACACCGACAACCGGAAGTCCCGCCTGATCTATTGGACGGCTTGGGCCTATTTCCGGTTGAAGGATTTTGACCACGCTTCCAGCGAATTCAAGGAAGTCGAAACCGATTATCCCAAAGACCCACTGGCGCCTGAATCCCACCTGCGGGAAGCGGATTGTCTTTTCAACCTCCAAAGGTTTAAAGATTCCAAGGATACTTATCAAAGCTTCCTGGACAATTATCCGGACAATCCGCTGCTTCCTGACGCCCTTTACGGGCTCCAATGGTCCGCTGAAAAACTCGGGGAGAAAGAAACTTCCTCCAACGTGGCGAAACAGTTCCTCGAAAAATTTCCCAATAGCCCCTTTGCCTCCAGCGTCCAATACCGCATGGCCGAGGGCCTTTTCCACGACGAAAAATTCGATGATGCCATCCAGGCCTACAAGGATCTTCTGGCCAAATATCCCGACAGTTCAGAGGCCCCGCGGGCCCTTTTCTGGATGGGAACGGCATTGGTTAAAATCGAGAAAAATGACAATGCCATCCCGGTTTTCCAGGAACTGCTGAAGAAATATCCCAGCGATCCCTTGGCGCTGGAGGGTCAATTCAGTTTGGGTTCGGTCTATTTTGAAACCGGCAAGTTCCAGGACGCCTTGGACGCTTACACCGACATCTTTACCCACTACCCTGACCACCGTTTGGCGACCCATGCCCTTTTCAACAGCGCGGTTTGCGAAAAACAACTCAAGCACAACGACAAGGCGCTGGCTTATTTCCAAAAGCTGCTGAAGGACTATGGCAACGACCCTCTCGCCATAGAAGCAGGCCTCCAAGCGGGGCTCTTATTGGAGAAAACGGGCAAACCCGAGGAGGCGCTGAAGGCATACGAGATCACCATGGCGTCGCCAGAAACCTCTCTGGCGGTGGAGGCGTCCTTTTACCATGCGGATTTGTTGAAACAACTGAAGAAGTACGACGATTCCCGCAGGGAATTCAATCATCTTATCGTCAAGTATCCTTCCGAAGACCAATGGGTGGTGACCGCATTTGCCAAGATCGCCGAGACTTACGAGGAACAAAAGGACTATCCCAAGGCTGAGGAATCTTATAAAAGAATATTGAAATACACCAAAATCCCTGCCTATCGCAACGCCACCTACAAAAGGCTCAAAGCGCTCCAGCCCTTTCTTAAGAAGAAATCAGAAAAAAGTTCCACCGCCGTGGTCCCTTCTCCAAGCGGGGAGGCAACGCCATGAGAACTTGGGGGCGAATCGTTCTTATACTTTTACTGATCCTTTTTGGGTTTTGCCCGGTTTATGCGCAGGACAACCCCACTCCCGTTGCGTCCCCAGTATCGAGAGAAATCGACCTCTCCTCTGAAACCCCCACGGCGGATCAACCCGCCGCCGAAAGTCCTGTCACGATTTCCAAGCCCGAAGCGGTGCCGACGGAAAGCGGTTCGGCCCAAGCCCCTTCTGCGAATCCGAAACCCTCCCAAGGAGAAGGTGAAAAGGCCCCGGTTCAGAGCCGCCCGACCGCCGTACCCGAATTCTCTCTGCCGGAAGTCGTGATCACGGGGGAGAATGAGTTGACCATCGACGCGAAGCGCCTGGACATAAGAGAAAATGACGTCACCCTGGGAAGCCATGACCTCACGGGGGTGGATCGCGCTTTTAACGACCTGCCCGGATTGAACAAGACCTTCACCGCACTCGCCACCGAGGAGGCGGGACCTGCCAATGACACCGCGCTGGTTTTACATATGGGGGGCGGTGTTCCGGATACCTATGGCGGTTGGGGGCTTTTTGGCCAGCAATTCAAGGATGTTCAATACCTTTTATCTGGGTTCTATTCCAATTGGGGAGGCGAAACAACCAACGTTACGAGCTTCGACGGGGACCGCCGATATGGTTATGGCGGCCAGATTGATCTTTTCCCCGCGTCACCGATGAACCTGCTCCTCGGAGGGAATTATCAACGCCTGGACGCCGAGCTTCCTTACCAGGGCTCGCAAAGGGAATTGCATGACGACATCGATTTGGACGGGACCTTTCACTGGAAACTATCGGACTTGACCCAAGCCCAGCTTAAAATTTCTAACCAGTCCACATACCTAGATTATTGGGACCAGGGGCTTTTAAGCCGCCAGACCCAGGAGTTCCAGACGCAGTTGAAATTAAATGCCGACGCATTGGGATCTTTTTTGGATCAATCAACCGTTGAAATCGGGGAACGACACGCGACCTCGGATTTTTCAGCTCCTGCGGCCACCGAGTACGATTGGGGTTGGGTGAACCTCGACGGCACCTTTAAAGCGGGTGAAAACTTGAACTTGGCCGCCCAACTCCAGGCTCAAGCTGGCAGCGGCTTGGAACTGCCGCTGAAGGTTTATCCCTCCCTCAATCTCATGTGGAGAGTATTTGGTAACAGTCAGTTGAACCTCTATTGGCTAAGCAGCCGCGCCGTGGATAGTTTCAATAAAATCTATATGTCTCAGGAACACATCAGCCCGGTCGACGGGTTTCCCTCCCCGACCGAAATCACGAGCGAATGGGGTGGACGCTTCACCCAAAAGCTTACGGAGGCGGTCTTTTTATCCTTGTCCGGCTCCACAGCCCAAATCCAGGGCTACCACCAGTGGACCGACATCAACGCGGCGATTCCTGAATTTATCCAAGACTATTCAACTCTCGGGCAGGTTCAATTAAATAAAGCCGCCGCCAACCTCCAGTGGAATTTCATGAAAGACTGGCAGGCGGCCGCGACTTACCAATGGACTCAAGGGTTGAATCCACTGGGGAACGGGAACCTCACTGGTCTTCCAACGGACCGGGGCGTTTTATCTCTTTATCGGGGCGATGACAAATGGGAAGCCCGGCTGGAATTGCAAGTGGCCTCGGACCGTCAGGCATATCAGTCCCTGCCGGGAACGCTCCCGGCTTACGCGACAGTGGGACTTAACGCCACTTACCATTTAAGCAAGACTTTTTCGCTTTGGATGGCCGGGGACAACCTCCTCGGGCACGCCTATGAATTGGAACCGGGTTATTTGGAGCCCGAGTATCACGTGCGTGCGGGGGTGGAGATCATCTTCTAGAATGGCGGTTTGGATGGATAGGTATGGCTAATTTTTTATTAAAGATTAAAAATGTAAAAAACTTGATTTTGGAGGCTTTGAAATGACTCATGATTTTTCCTTGATTCAAGTGATGCTCAAAGGCGGATGGACCATAGGCCTGCTGGTCGTCCTCTCAATTTTGGTGTTTGCCGTCCTGTACGAAAGGTGGAGTTACTTCAAGTCCCATTACCAAGGCCGAGAGGAAGTCATGGCGGGCCTGGAACCTTTTTTGAACCGTAAAAGCCCTCAGGAGTGCATCGAGGCCTGCGACCGAAACGGGACCCTTTTGGCCCAAGTGATTCGGGCTGGAGTTAAAGCCAAATCGGATAAGACAGACATTCAACAAGCCATGGAAAGGGAAGCCAAAATCCAGTTGCTCAAACTCGAAAGACGTTTGCCCTTGCTGGCCACTATCGGTTCCATCGCCCCATTTGTGGGACTGTTCGGAACCGTCCTGGGCATCATTCGCGCCTTCCGGGATCTCGCCTTGGCCAATGCCGGGGGAGCGGCGGTAGTTTCACAGGGGATCGCCGAGGCCCTGATTGCGACCGCGACCGGCCTTTTCGTGGCAATCACCGCGGTCTTTATCTACAACACATTCCAGGCTCGCTTGAACGCCATAGCCCAAGAAGCCGAAATCGTCATTTCCGAAATAAACGAACGCTTGGGAAAATAGGAGGTCGTGATGCAAAGCCGACTGAGAACGCAATCCAAACTAATTGCTGAAATCAACATGGTTCCGTTCACCGATGTGGTGCTGGTGCTTTTGGTGATCTTCATGGTCACGACCCCCTTCTTGTTCCAGGGGGATTTCCAGGTGAAGTTGCCCAAAGTCTCGGCGCCTTCGCCCCAATTGCCAGAGACAATCACGCTTACCGTCACTCAGGGGGATAAAATTTATTTAAACGACAAGGAAACTTCCTTGGACGCTATTACAGCCCAACTCGAGGATTTAATGAAACTGAAGCCCCAGGCCCTGGTCATGATCAATGCCGATAAAAACGTGTCCCATGGTTCCGTTGCCGAGGTCATGTCGAAAGCCTATCTGGCCGGGGTCACCAAGGTCGGCATCGCGGTGGAATTGTCCGATAACGACACTTCAGCGGTTTCCGTGAAGTGAAAACAGGCGGGCACACGAAAAGATTTAACGGAGAAAATTTAAAAATGGCATGGAAAAAAAACATATTTATGTTGAGGCCGCTTCGCTCTAAACACCCAATTATTGGGCTGAAATTCCTCGCAATGACAGCAAATTAGGCAAGAAAAAATGGATAAGCAATTTCGAAAATCGATTCTTTACTCCACCGGCTTTCACGCGGTCCTGTTATTGATCCTTTTCCTTATCTACCAGTCATTCCTGGTCGTCCATACGCCGCTCATGATGGATTTGACATTGATCGGCCAAATGTCGCAAGGTTCGGGATTGGGGTCCCTCTCCGCTAAAAGCGGCGAAATACCCAGCCAACAACCAGTTGCCTCCACCAACGGCGATTTTGGAACCACCAAGGCCATTCCGGCCAATCCACCCATTGACCGGGTCCAAAGGCCAAAGGTCGCCCTCAACAAACCCCTGAAACCCCAAAAGCACGCTGGAAACGCTCAGAGTGAGGCTTATTTGGAAGACCTGACCCATGAGGCTCCGATCGGCTTGGAAAATAAAAAGGATGTTACGGCGGACATCAAAACGACGACGGGCCTAGGTCGGTCCGGAGTAGCCGGAACCTCGGATGGAAATCCCACCATTGAAGGGGAACTGGCTGCTCGGGCGATCAAAAACCAGGTGAATCCCGCTTATCCTGATTGGGCTAAGAAACAAGGCGTGGAAGCCACGGTAAAATTCCGGTTGACGGTCCTCCCGAACGGTTTGCTAAAAGAAGAGGATCTCCAACTGGAACAGACTTCGGGATACCGAGAATTGGACCGGGTGGTTTACGACGCTTTGATCCAATGGGAATTTCAGCCCTTGGCCCCCAACATTACCCAGGTCGACCAATCGGGAGTCATCAGTTTTTCCTTTAGTTTAAAGAATTAGGCGAATAGTTTTTAAGAACTTTGTGGCCGGTTCTTTCGGTTTCCAATAGATAGGTAGCATGATATATTTTGCCCGGGAGACGTAAAACCATGAGTACCACCCTTTGGAACAAAAAATTGAAATGTCCATTCTGTGCCTTTGAATTTGAAAGCACCCGCATGCGCGCGACGGTCATCAAAATCAAGGATAAGATGACCGATTTCGGGAACATCTACGAAGGGGAATGCCCCTATTTTTACGCCGTCACCGTCTGCCCCCAATGCACCTTCGCGGCTTTAAACAAGGATTTCGACACTATCCGAGCCGATTATGAACCCAAGGTCCTGGAAGCCACCCGTCTAATCCGGCAATCGGGAAAATCCAAACCTGATATTTTCGGGTTAGGAACTATGACTCCGGAGGTCGCCATTAAGCGCCATGAAATAGCCATTGCCTTTACCAAAATGCGCACCTACTCCGAGTTGGGAACTCTGGCCGGCCTTTACATGCATTTGGTTTGGATCAACCGCCTGCGGCAGGATTATAAAAAAGAAAAAGAGGCCATGGCCCAAGCGGTCCTGGCCTATGAAGAATTCCACGAAAAAGGGGGGGACTTGCCTGAAAAGCTGGGTGAACCCGGAATTCTTTACCTGATCGGGGAACTTTACCGTCGTCAGGGTTTATATAAGGAGGCTCGCAACTATTACGGCCGGGCCGTAATGAGCAAAGAGATCAAGAGCTTTCCCCAAATCGCCAACATGACCCGCGACATGATGCAGATCGCCAAAGAGCAGATGGAAAAGGCGGAAACGGCTTAGGTCCATTTGTTTTCCCTTAGATCAACAAGTTTCCCGAAAGAGACAATTGGACCCATGACAACCCTTCCACATGAAACGACCGTTACCGAAACCAAGACTCAACTTGGCAACCCCTGGATGACTTTGTTGTTTAACGATGAGGTCCACAGTTTCGATGAAGTAATCCTGCAAATCCAAAAAGCTACGGGTTATTCGCTGGAGAGGGCGGTGGAGCTTACACTTCAAGTTCATCAGAACGGTAAAGCCGCGGTTTATATCGGTCCAAAGGAAAAGTGCGACAGGGTGGCGGCCATCCTGGACCAGATTCATTTGATCACCCAGGTGGAAGAAAGCTGACCCCGGTTTTGAACCGAAATTTTCCCGTCTTCTGATACTTCTAACGGCCGACCAAGTTTATCTTAAATGAAATTTTGCCCTCAAAAGAAAGGGTACAATGGATGGAAAAAACAGGGTGGTCGTTCCTAATTAGAAAAACGGGGTGAAGGATGGAACTAGGTCAAAAAAATTTGGTTTCCTGGATGCGCGAGGAAGCCCTGCCTTTATGGGCCTCGCGCGGAGTGGACCCTCAGTATGGCGGGTTCGTGGAGGAACTAAACCAGGATGGAGGCCCCTCCAGCGTGGGATTCAAACGGGTCCGGGTCCAGGGACGCCAGCTTTTCTCCTTTGCCACTGCGGCGATTTTGGGGTGGCACCCGGAAGCGGAAGCCCTCGCCGAACATGGCTATGTTTTCCTCAAAACAAAATGTCGGGCTCCTAACGGAAATTGGGTCCGGCGGCTTTCCCGCGACGGTTCCATTCTCGACGCCGAATTGGATCTTTATGACACGGCCTTCATCGTGCTGGGGCTGGCGACCTACTACCGGATGAGCCGGGACCGGGAAGCCCTTGGACTCATCGAAACTACCCTTTCCATGGTCCGATTGGGGCTCGCCACCCCTGCTCAAAAAGGCTACCGGCAATCTGCCGGGGACAGGGAAACGCTCCGCCAGAATCCGAATATGCACTGGTTCGAGGCCATGCTCCTCTGCTTCGAGGGGACCCAGGACCAGCGCTATCTTGACGAAATCTTGAGAATCTATGGCCGGATGGAAGAATCGGTCATCGAACCCAAGACCGGCGCCTTGCGGGAACTTTTCGACAATCAATGGAAGCCGGTTCAGGAAGGGGGAAAGTTTCTTGTGGAGCCCGGTCACCATTACGAATGGGCTTGGCTTCTCTCACGGGCCGGAAAAGGAAATCCCCCTCAAGGCCAATTTGATCCAGGGCATTCTAGGTTTCGCCGATCGATTTGGCGTCAATCCTGTCACCGGGCTCGTTTACGACCAGGTAAGCGACGAGGGGGAGGTCACCCAGCCGACCCATCGGCTTTGGGTTCAAACGGAAGCTCCTCAAGGCTTGGCTTGTCCGCAAAGACGTCGAAGGAGTTCGACCGTGAACGAAGAATCGCCGAGTTGGAGTCCAACCTTTTGAGCCGCTATTTCACCCGCAAGCCCATGGGCTCTTGGTGCGACCGGTTGGACGCAGACGGAAGAGTCCAAGACGGCCCGGTTCCGGCCAGCTCGATGTACCACGTTATGATGTGCGTGGTGGAGCTTTGGGCTTGGCGCTCAGCCCGGGAAAATACCGGAAAATAGTGGGTTCTTTAAATGAAATTAAATATTTTTATCGCTGATCAAACTTTTTAAAAACAATATAAGCCTTACACCCAAGGGGGGTGGATTTTAAGCCTCCCATTTACTCATGAGCGCGACGCAAAGGCTCGCCTTTTCGCCGATCTTCTCGCCGAGTCCCGAATGGACGATCCGACAAACGGAAAGGGAACGGGCCAGGGCCTCTTTTCGAACGACCTTTAAGGCCGCCGGGCGGAAAAGTTTTTCATTTCTCGAATAGATTCCACCGAGGATAATCCGTTCGGGGTTCAAAAGGTCGATCAGGATGGATAAGCCCAATCCCAGGTAGCTTCCGCTGGCGCGTAGAAGGCGGCGGGAGGTTTGATCGCCTCTGTTGGCGGCTTCGCAAAGGTCTTTGGCCGTAATGGTTTTGCTGCCTCGGCTTTTCGCTGTCCAGGCGATTCCGCTCCCACTGCAAAAGCCCTCAAAGGAACCATTTTTGCCGTAACCCATTGGACCCTTTTTCGCCAAGCGGATATGGCCAGCCTCGCCCGCCATGTCGTTGGCCCCCCTGTAAAGGCGTCCGTCCAGGATTAGTCCGGCGCCCAAACCGGTTCCGAAGGTGAGAAAAATCAGGTTGCGGCAACCCCGTCCTGCGCCGAATTTCCACTCCGCCACCGCACAGGCGTTGGCATCGTTCTCGAGCCGGACAGGGCACTTGAGTTTTTCCTGGAGCAGGCGAATGATGGGAACCCTGTTCCAACCCGGAAGATTGGGGGGCGAGAGGATAAGTCCTTTTTGGCTGTCCAAGGGGCCGCCGCAGCTGACACCCGCTTTAATAATAGAACCAGGTTTGAGGCCATTCCGATCGGTGATTTCATCGATCCCATGGAATAACTGTCGCATGATTATTTTCCATCCCCGATGGGGTAAGGTGGGGAAGGAAAGGCGGTCGACTATCCGAACCCTTTCATCACCCAAAACAACCGCGCACTTGGTCCCGCCGATATCCAAACCCAAAATTAATTTTTTAACAGGCGGGAGATTTGGTTCGCATAAGGCCATCCTATCACGGATGGTTTGGGGAGGTCCTCTCTTCCGGTGTGCTTTTATGATCGAGCGCATTAAATCCTAAAAACAGAAATGCTATAGTGCCGTCCAGCCGAGGGGATACCCAATTAAAGGAAAGCTTTGTGAATCCAGCGAATAAAAAAGCTCTTATCATTGTTTCCTTGGTCCTGGTGGGGATTATGGTTCTTGCGGTGGCCGCGGCCCTATTAAGCGATTTTTCCAAGCTCAAGGTAGTTTTCAGCCATTTGGACATGGGCCCTTTTATTTTGGCTCTCTTTTCCGCGGGGCAGCGCCTATTTGGCCTCCGCCTTGTCATTCCGGGTGCTTTTCGGGCTGACGCCCTTCCGTATCCCCTTTCCCCAATTTTTTTCCATCATGTTTATTTCGGATACGGTCAATTTCATCCTTTCCTCCGGCGGTATGTCCAGCATCGCGAACCGGTCCTTTCTACTCAAACAGGAAAAAGTGCCCTATTCGGTTTCAATTCCGCTGTCCCTCGCCCAAAATATGATCTTTAACCTGGTGCTTTCCTGCATTTGCTTGTGCGGGCTGGCCTACCTTCATGGGCATCCCGAGTTCCTGGGCGGACCCGAAACAAGAGCTGCTTTTGTTTTTCATGGGGGGCCTCTTGCTGGTCGTAGCGGGTCTGGTTTTGATTTTTTTCCACCGAAACTTTCCGCCGATGGGTTCTCCGCCGGATATTCCGCGCGGGCCATGGAATTAGCCAAATGATTTCACAGGAGAAAAGCGACGACCGAAAGTGGGTGGAAGCCTTTGACCAGGTGGAAACCACATTGGAGTTCCTGCGGCGCGGACGGTCCCGGCTCCCGATGGTCTTTTTTTGGGTGGCCGTGAACTGGTGTCTGATGGCCCTGACTTTTTATTTTTGCTTTCATGCAGCCGGGCTGGACCTACCCCTGGGTCTGCTCCTAGTTGGGTTCACGGTGATGTTCCTGTCGTCCAATGTCAACCCGGTGCCTGCCGGACTTGGTGTCAGCGAATCCCTTTTGGCTTTAATCTTCAAATTGCTGGGGGTGGGTTTTGAGCAGACCCTCGTGGCAGCGATCCTCTTTCGGCTGGTCTACTATCTGATTCCCCTGGCAATTTCCGCGGCCCTTTATTTAGACACCATGAGAACCTTGCTGAAGTCGCCCGTGGACGAAACGCCTTTATGATTCGGCACATGAAGTTCCCTGGGGTGGAATGATATAGTGACTATCGTTTAAGGGGATGGGAATAAAACTCTCCGGATTCACGGAAAGGTAAATCATGAGCTTTTTAAGCCAATGCGAGATGGGCCTGGGCACCTGGGCCTGGGGAAAGGGAAAAGTTTGGGGTTATGGGCAGGGATATGACGACAAAGACCTGAAAGAAACCTTTCAAACGGCCCTGGATTCGGGCATCCAGCTATTTGACACGGCGGAAGTCTATGGCGAGGGTGAATCGGAAAGTTTTCTTGGACAGTTCCTTGGGGAAATAAAACCCGAAAAAATCCATATGGCCACCAAGTTCGCACCCATGCCCTGGCGGGTCAGTACCTCCCATTTGTTGAAAGCCTTGAAGGCCAGCCTCTCCCGGCTGGGTTTGAAGTCGGTGGACCTTTACCAGATTCACTGGCCCAGCCCGCCTCGTTCCATTAAAGCCTGGATGGAGCCCCTGGCGCAGGCGGTCAAAGAAGGGTTGACCTCGGAGGTGGGCGTTTCCAATTTTAACCGGGCTCAAATGCTTCGCGCCCAGGAGGCCCTAGCCGCTCACGGGGTTGCTCTGGCTTCCAACCAAATGCAATATAGCCTAGTCCGGCGCAAGAACGACCTTAATGGCCTGTTGGAGGAATGCAAAAAAACGAATATCCGTTTCATCGCCTATAGCCCCTTGGGAATGGGCATGCTTTCGGGAAAATATTCTCCCAAGCATCCGCCCTCGGGTCCTCGCCGCTTGTTTTATTTCGGGCAATTGGGGCGCATCCAAACCCTGGTAGGTAAGCTCAAGCAATTGGGGGAAGCGAACGGGGGAAAAACAGTGAACCAAGTCGCTTTGAATTGGCTCATGTGCAAGGGAGCCCTTCCCATCCCAGGCGCAAAGACCGCCGCCCAAGTTATGGAAAACTCCGGCGCCATGGGGTGGCGTCTGAACCCGGCCCAAGTGAACGAACTGGATGAAGCGAGCCGTTTTTTTAAGGGATGAAATGTTCAGAATTTTCCAGAAAAGATAACGGCTTCCGGTGCTAGTTCCCGTTGTTCCGACGGGCATCCTTCCACAATTCGGATAAGGCGCTCCATAAGCTTTTGCGAAAAGCTAAGCAGTAGCTGCTGTTTTTGGGAAGTTCCCTCATCAGCCGCCGGTGAGCCTCGCCCAACGAATGATATGGAATGGCGGGGAAGAGGTGATGGGTAGCATGGTATCGAAGGCCCACCGGAGCCCAAAGGGCGGTCAGGAACAGGTTGCCGGGTATGTCGGTGGAATCCAGGATTTGTTCGTCGAAACTCATCACGTGGTCGGGCGGGTTCCGGTCGCAATGAGCCGCAAGGCTTCTTATGCTATTGGCGACCAAAATGAAAACCGCTACCAGGTACCAAAGGACCAGGACTTTCCAGGGAAGGATTCCCTTGACCATCAAGGTGAAGGCGGTGGCCAGGTAGATAAACGTTATATATTCCTGTATCCGAGCCGTCATTTTTTCTTTTTCGTCGGGAAGAGGACGCCGATAGCTTCCGCCAGCCGCTAGGGAAGAGCCTAGCACCCAAAGGGGTTTTCGCAAGGGCGGCAGGAGATAGGATAGAGGTGCCAGGACCAGGAACCGCAAGAGGAAGAAGGTTGGCGCCACCAACATGGTCAAGGGGAACAAAAAAATCCGGTAAGGCTTCGCCAGGGCGAATGCGAAATACTCGGGGTCGTCCTTGGTTCCATAAATCTGGGTTTTGTGGTGCTCCGTGTGAACCCCCAAATAAAGGAAGGATGGAAGTGTGAGAGGAAAGCCGCAAACCAGGTTCCAAACCCAGAGGAAAACCCGGAAAGTCCCCTTTTTTAGGTGGGACAACTCGTGGATGAAAAGGACCGCCCGATAGAGGGCAAATCCGGCCACAATAAAGGCGGTAAACTGCAGAAGTGAGAAGTCTCGAGCCCTTGTCGCTAGGACAAAAGCGGCCCAGCCCAAGAGATCGTGGAACAAAAAGTCCGCCCAATAGAAAAGGGGATTGGGATCAAACAAGTCCTGGATGATCCTTTTGGCATCGGCCATGGGGATCGGGATAGTTGGGTTTTCTTGCAAAGGGCCTCCGTAAAAGGCGCTACTTTAATCAAAAGTTCTTTCCGCGAATATGAGATACCTCATAGTGAGACTCTCCCAAAGGCTCTTCCGTCCCGGGTTCAAAGATTCCGCGGAATGAAATTCTCACCGTGCTCCCCCAAAACAATCTAAATTAACTTCAAGCATTACTTTAACTTTTTTGGAAAACATTTATTTAAAAGCCTTTTCGACTGTTTTGGCGACTTTAGCTTTTAAAATCCTACTTGGAAACGGACGGGGAAGAATTGATTACGGATGGTTTGGTTTTTTGCGGTTTGTAATGTTGTCTTTTGGTTGTGGTGATCCCTATATGAATGTTTTCCCTTAATTTATGGCCAAATTCTCCGGGATAAAAATGGGATCATTCTGCCTTTAAAAAACCTTTTGAGCGATTTGTGGGAATGACATTGGGGTGATCCCCCTTAATTATCTCTTAAATAAAAGCCGTTTAAATGTAAAAATGACAAGTTTTGAGGAAATTTTTTGATTTTGAAAAATTTCAGAACCAAATGACTGGAAATAAACAAAAGGGCTTAGTTCTTGTTGGAAATGATTTTGAAGAATAAAGACTTAGGGTTCCTTTTTCAAAAAAACAAGGGAAAAGGGACTATTAGGCTTTGCAAAGTGCTTCGGAAAAGTTTAGCTTAGCCGCCAGAAAGGTATCCATGAAATCGACTGACTTTCTTATCGCTCGGCTGACTTTTGTCTTTTGGGTCTTGGCTTTGCCCGTTTTGGCCTACGACACCTATCAAATGCCTCCCTCCACGGGCCAAGACCTTCCTCTTTCTGTGAAGAGCCGGACTCTTCTCAAGCGGTTGTTTGACCAACCCCATATCCTTGGCGGACAAGTGATTGGTACCGTGAGGCAGGGGGGGATCGACCAAATCGATATTGGAGAAGTGGGAGGAGTTCAAAAAGGGGACGTCTTCGCTCTTTTTACACCCAAGGGTGAACCGGTTGGTTTTATTCGCGTTCAATACTTGCAAAGATTCACTGCTTCCTTTGAATACCTGGAATTAACCGTTGATCCGACCACGGATCTCATCGTGAAAAAGATCACCCGGCAGATTCAAAAGCAACTTCCCAAGAATTTTTTCCTTCCCAGCGTCGAGCCCGCCGCGAAACCATGGCCTATCCCCTCTGCCGGAAGGACCCGAACGAGGAAAGTAAAGTATGAAAAAACCACTCCGAACTCCTTGCCTCCCTTGCCAAGCAACGAAACCAAGGTTTCCACCGGTTCCAACCTTCCCCCGATACCAGGAATCGGACCCATGGGTTCCGCCAAGACTCTTCCCCCACTGCCCATGGATAATTCCGGTTCTACAACTTTTCCAATGGAACTCGCTCCACCCAAAGGGGACATGCCCCCGATACCCAACTTACCCAATCAAAGCCCAAACCCATCCGTTGTGCCATCAGTTGGATCATTGAATTTGCCGCCTTTACCCGATTCGAAATAAATAGCCCTGGAAAAAAGAAAAGCCCGGGGAGAACCTCAGGGCTTTTGATGAACGCCTCGGTCAAACTGCTTTGAAGTTTATTGAGTCTTATTCGCCGATCCGGTCGTGACGCCATTGATTGGAACTTTGGCTGGTGGAAGCGGTTGAGGGTTGATGGCCACGTTCTTTTTTCCCTTCTTGCTTTTGTGGTGTTTGGAAGTCTTGGTCACCTTGGGACTTGCCGTATTCGCCAAAACCATCCCCGTACCTCCCAAAAACAATAAAGCCAATAAAACGAACCTTAATCTTTTCATGCTTGCTCCCTTTTTCAGCTTATATTAGGACTTAAATGACCCGCCAGTTTGACGAGGGCCTGGCTCAAAGAGTTTCAGAACCATATCCTCAAAACCGAAGATCCTTGTTGAATATGTGGCATTTTCCCTTTAAAAGTCCAAAATTTCACTTTTCCGACCCTATGGGTTCCGATTTTAGCCCTCATTCCACTAAATTCGGGCCAAAATGGGCCGTTAGGTTTGGCAGGCAAACTGCATCTATTTATCTTTTATCGTGAATCTATAACGGCACTTGGACGACATAGCGTCAATAACGCCAAGTAAACAAGTCTGGATCTTTTGTTTATTTTCACCGTTGAGGTGAACGGCGTAATAGTTGAAAACCTATTTTGCGGAAATTCTGAAAGGGTCAACCAGTATGAAGCTTAGGTGTAATCAGACAACCTATTTTCGGAAATCGTTTCAAACTTCGTTAATCCATTTTTCTTTTCTTTTGGTTTTCTTTATTTTTTGGAATCCTTTCATTCTTCGCGCGCAGTTTTCTCCCAAAATCGACACCTACGTTTCGAACGAATTTCTGGTGGAACTTAAGCCCGGTTATTCCCCTGCGGATAAGGCCCGGGTGGGAAAGGCCTTTGGAGAGCCGCATGCGCTTCACTTTCGCTCCGATGTCCTTCGGGTCAAAATGAACAAGGGCTTCTCGGTGGAAGAGGCTATCCGGAGGATCAAACAGGACCCTGCGGTTTTGTTGGCTGAGCCCAATTACCTCGGCTATGATTTCCAGGTCTGCTCGGTCCCGACTTCCATTACGGATCCCTATTACAACAGCGCCGCCGATCCGGTGAGTCTCTGCGCGGGGGTAACGGGAACCGGAAACATGAATTGGCCTTTCACTCTCATCAACGCCCCCGCCGCTTGGGCCACTTTGGGTGCGGTTCTTTCCTGTCCGGCGGCCAATCCCGTTACAGTGGCGCTCATTGATTCGGGTGTCGCTTCGGACGCTACGACGACAAACCAACCTGATCTTCCCTCGTCCATATTCATTCCGGGCTATAACGCCACTTTCGACTGGGGAGGAGACACCACCGATACTTTGGATAATTGGGGCCACGGCACCGCGATGGCTGGGGTTATAGCGGCCCAGTGGAACAACGCCGGAGAGACAAATTATTGCTCAAATGGGACAATTCCAGCGCCGCCTTTTAATGGGGGAATGGCGGGAGTGGCAGGCTATCCAGGTTTGATTCGCTTGATGCCCGTAAAGGTGCTTCAGGGGTCCAACAGCGGGGGCGTTCCACCCGGCATGACCACTTCTGCCGAAGTTGTCGATGGTATTTATTATGCAGTCCAAAACGGGGCTAAAATTTTGAACATGTCCCTGGGGTTTTACGTCACGACGGGTCCGGCGTTTCTTGGGGAGGCGGTGACCTTCGCCCTACAAAATGGCTGCATCGAAGTGGCTGCGACCGGGGATGAGGGTGATAACGAGCCCATGGCTTATCCCGCGGCCTTCCCGGGGGTAATTTCAGTTGGGGCGGTCGGCCCGGCCAATGCCCTGGCCACTTACGAGAACATCGCCTCGAACGGAGGGGGAGTGACCATGAGTTTAGTGGCCCCCGGTGGGTCGGGTATGACTGTCACCGGAACCTACGATACCGCGGAAATGGTTTTCAGCTGCGCTGTGAACCCCAGTTGTTCGTTGGGGACTACTTTTAATCCCAATATCGTCTTAGACCCTTGTGACAATAATTACTGCATTGGTTCGGGCACTTCTCCCGCGGCAGGTTTTGTCAGCGGGGCGGTGGCCTTGATGCTGGCCGTGAATC
This sequence comes from uncultured Pseudomonadota bacterium, assembly GCA_963843375.1. Taxonomy (GTDB): domain Bacteria; phylum Oederibacteriota; class Muellerivitia; order Muellerivitales; family Muellerivitaceae; genus CAWJKT01. The sequence goes on along the minus strand of CAWJKT010000010.1, from coordinate 204,231 downwards.
CCCAGTTATCGTCTTCTCAGGTGAATCAAATTCTTGAGAGCACCGCCACCAAAATCAACGGCCAGCCAAACTATAGTGTCACCTTCGGTTATGGAAGACTGAACTTGCAGGCGGCACTTTCCGCAGCTGTGACTGCGGTGCCGACGCCCACCTTGACCCCCACGGTAACCTTCACTCCCACCCCCACGGCCATCCCTGCCGCCTGCACTGCGGGACAACCGGGTAATAGCTGGGTCGCTTCGGCTGTTGGCCTGCCCCTGGACGCCCAGGGGAGCGCCCTTTTCGACGCCCATGACGGGAAAGGTCCTAGTGATTGGTTGGTCGGGGGAAACGACGGGGGAATTGTAGTTGATTACCAACTGGCCGACGGTGTCGTAAATACCTATGTAACCTCAACACCTGTCACGAACCGGACCAATTATGGTGTCGCTGCCTTCAACGGTTATCTTTGGCTTCTGGGGGGGATTACCAGCGCGCCAGCCACCATGAACGATGTTTGGAAATCTTATGACGGATCAAACTTTGTGAAAGCTTCAAGCGGCGTGGCTTTCAGCCCTCGGGCGGATTTCGGCACCATGGTTTATAACGGGAAAATGTGGGTCATCGGGGGGCTGGTTTCCTCGGGCGGTGTCACTAATGATGTCTGGTCCTCACCCGATGGAGTGACATGGAGCCCGGTTACCATGACCGCGGCTTTTTCAGCGCGTGAAAAAATGACCTGCGTTGTTTTTAACGGAGCCATGTGGGTCATCGGGGGGGAGAATCCGTCCGGGCCCACCCTGGTAAACGACGTTTGGACTTCAACTGATGGCGCCCATTGGAGCCAGGTTAGCCCGGACACTTCGATTTTTACCGCCCGTTACGGGGCCCTTTCCGTCGTTTGCGGCAATTTACTTTGGGTACTTGGCGGTACCACTGTTTCGGGGGCGGTGTCGGATGTTTGGGTGACCCAGGACGGGGCCAATTGGACAGAGACGAACACGGGTGGAACCTTCGGAGCCGCGAGTGAATACTCCACCAACGTCTTGCCATATAATGGCGCAGTCGCTGTCTTTAACAACGACGACGTCTATCAGGCCGCCTGCTGCCTAATGCCCACCTTTACCCCAAACTTGACCATCACCAATACGGCAACCCCGACCCCGACTTCAACCCCGACCATTACCGTCACGAAGACACCCACCTTCACGGTGACCGGGACGGCGACGATCACGCCCAGCGGCACCTCGACAAATTCCCCGACAGCGACAGGCACAAATACGGTAACTTCTTCACCCACAAATTCCCTAACGGCGACCGCTTCTGCAACACCTACCGGGACGGCTTCGATTACTCCCACATCCACACCAACTCTGAGTCCCACACAAACGACGACCTTCACTGTGACGTCCTCGCCCACCATCACTTCCACCCCAACTGGAACCCTCACGACAACCGCCACCTCCACCCTCACAGGTACCCCAACCGTTACAAACACTCTGACACCAACCTCGACTCCGACCCTGAGTCCCACGAATACACCGGTTTCAACGGATACTTCCTCGCCCACCTTTACCAACACGGGGACGGTAACGAACACCATGACGGCCACTGCGAGCTTCACTTCCACGGGAACCCCGACCAACAGCCTTACTTTTACCCAGACGGCTACGTTTACTCCAACTGGCACCCCGACGGTTACGCCGGTATTTACCTCAACGGGAACCCCGACCTGGACCTTTTCGAACACCCCTACTTGGACGCCCACTTTCTCGCCTACTCTTAGTTCTACTCCAACCAACAGCCCGACGGTTACCGTGACTTCAACGGTAACCAATACTTTCACTCTCACCAACACTCCGACTATCACCAATACCCCGCAGAATACGGGTACCCCGACGCCTACTAACACATCCACTTCGGCTACCATCGTGATAGGTCCGCCCTATCCCAATCCGGTTGAGGGTTCGGGGCCCGTCACCATGGCCATTCAAAGCCCGCCTGGCGCAAATCTAACCTGGGCAGTTTTCACCATTGCTTTTCGTAAGGTGAACGAGGGATTTCAACCGGTTTCTGGAAGCAATTTCCTGACCTGGAATTTGGAGGATAAGGGGGGTGTTCCGGTGGCCGACGGGCTTTACTACATCCGAGTAAAGGCGGTCGCGGGGAATAGCACCACCATTAAGATTTTCAAGATTCTCGTCTTTCGGTGAGTCGAAAATATTAAAAAGTTTACGACCCCGTCCATAAGAATTATATTTCTTTTTTGTTATCGCTTGTGACCACAACGGATTAAGCCCAAGAAAACTCTCTAAACCAAAAGGCGGGTTAAATGATGGAGCGAATGCTTATGCTTCATAAGCCCAAGGGAATTGAAGTTACCCGACCTAAAATCCTTCAGAGTGAAGCCTATCCCGGGCAGAAAACTGTTTACGCGCTTCTGCCTCCGGAATTCCATGAGCAACGCTGGATGCCGGTGGGGCGGTTGGATAAGGATTCGACGGGTCTTTTGTTGTTCGTCAAGGAAGGTTTTCTCGTCTCACGGCTCCAAAAACCCCACACGGTTGACAAAGTCTATGAAGTATTGGTTTGGGGAAGAGTCCAACCTGAACATTTAGAAAAGATATCATCCGGCGTTGAATCCCCTATTGGATTTCTCAAGGCCAAGGCGGTCGAAATACTTGGCGAATCGGGTCCTCAAACGAGCCTGAAAGTAGTTTTGGGGGAAGGGAAGAACCGACACATCCGCCGGATGTTCGCGGGGTTGAGGGATTCGAAAACGAACCGCCCCATCAAAGTGCTTGAATTGAAACGGACCCACTTGGGGCCCCTGACTATGGATATTGAACTCGGAACATGGCGGTTCCTTAATGGGCCTGAGACAGAATCGCTATTGAAGTGCATCCCTCCGAAGACAAAGGCCAATTGAATCACCGCCCCCGGCCTTCTGCTACGGGTTTCAAAAACTATTGGACCACCAAGAAAAATATCGTCGGATTCGAACTTTAACTCCGGTTGTGCCGCTTTTTTTATTCTTCCTTCAGGGATGGGGCGATATTGATTGACTTTAAAATGAAATTGATTATCATTATCAACGGTTGGTTGGTAATTTGGGGTAAGGAAATGACATGATTCAACTTTTTATCAAAGGCGGGCCAGTGATGTGGCCCTTGTTATTGGTTTCCGTCATTACTTTGACGGTGGTTTTGGAACGCCTATGGTTCATATGGCGCGAGGCGCAATTGAGGAACTCAAACGACCTTGAAGCTTTCATGGCGAACCTGGAAAAAGGGAATGAGGGTGAAGCTCGGTCCTTGGGATCCAAATCCACTGATTTTGTGGTCCGAGTTTTGGCCTATGCCCTGGAACACCGGAAGGTTTCCCTCTCCAATGCCTATCTGCAGGCGGCCAACCGGGAATTAGGCCGTTTTAACCGGGGTTTGTCCACTTTGGACACCGTCATTACTTTGGCGCCTCTTTTGGGGCTTTTAGGCACGGTGACGGGCTTAATCCGCTCTTTCGGTTTATTGGGTGACCAGGAACTGCAAGCGCCTACGGCCCTGACGGGCGGCATCGCCCAGGCTCTCATCGCCACTGCCTTCGGCCTTGTCATAGCCGTAACAGCCTTGGTTCCCTACAACTATTTGAATTCACGGTTGGAACAGGCTCGGCGTGAGTTAGAGGACACCGGAACTCAAGTGGAACTAATCCTGCGCGAGAACCAAAAATAAGATGATCATTCCCTCCAGCCATCCAAAACGTCGGGCCCGCATCGAGATCATTCCCTTGATCGACATCATGTTCTTCCTTCTGGCAACTTTCATCATGGTGTCGCTTTCCATGATGAAAAACCTGGGCGTCCCGGTGAACCTGCCGTCGGCCCATTCGGCCAAAGCGGATAGTCAACAAGCTTCGGTTGCCGTAACCGTGAACCAAGAGGGGAAAATTTATTGGAACAAGGAAGAAACCACTTTGGACGCGCTTCCCGAAAAACTAAAAGCTTTGACGGCTACCGATGGCGACGCCAAGGTTTTCATTCATGGGGATAAAAAGGCCGATTTTGGTGTGATTGTTTCCGTTTTGGACGCGGTCCGGCAGGCTGGCGTCAAACACACGGCGATTCGGACTACCCGGGCAACGGATTAAGGAGTTTATGGGAATCCGTGAGTACCTCAAAAACAACGGCAACGACACCCGGTGGTTCCTATGCGCTTTTTTCGCCATTACTTTTCATGCCTCCATTTTAGTGGGGGGGAATTTCTTAATGTCCCACCAAATGGAATATGGGATGTCGGGCGCCATCGCGGGGGGTGGAAAACCACAATCAACGGAACAACCGATAGAACAGACGATTGAATTGAACGACGCCCCGGATGACAACCCTGTGGAACATGTCGTGAAACCCAAGCCGGTTATTGCGACGAGTGTGGGTGGCCCCGCTTCAAGCGGTGCGTTAGAAGTTCCGTCTTATTATCGTAATCCGCCTCCACCCTATCCCGCTGAAGCCCGTGAACTTAAAGAAGAGGGGCTGGTGGTGCTTCAGACGGCCGTTGATGCGCAGGGGAAGGTGGCTTCGATATCCATCAGCCAAAGCTCGGGCTTTCCGTTGCTGGATGAGGCCGCTGTTACAACGGTGAAAGACTGGCAATTTAAACCGGCTCAGATAGCCGGGATTGCCATTTCCACCACCATTAAAATTCCGGTTCGCTTTCGATTAAAAGACATTCAGTAACTGCTGTGAAATCATTTTATTTTTAGGAGAGTTATGCTAAAAAACGCGGCAGTCGTCTTGTGCTTTTTAATATTGCCCCTTCGATTATTGGCAGCGGAGGAGCAAAATGGAAGCCTTACTGCGGATGCTTCCTCAAACACTACTACGGCGGTTACATTATCCAATCCGGCGACGCAAGGAGTAGCTGTGACCCTGCCGGAGGTGACCGTCCTTGGAAGTTCCGAAGAGCTCTGGCAAAAGAACAATGAGCTGGACGAGTCGCGGGAAAAGAATCTTTTGCCCAAACTCGGCTCCACCACTTACAACATCGACGAGCAATCACTTCAAGCCTTGCCACAGGGCGATAACACCCCGATCGACAAAGTGCTGTTGCAGGCCCCGGGTGTGTCCTACGATTCGGCGATCAGCAACCCCAATTTTCACGTTCGTAACGAATACACGAACGTCCAGTACCGAATCAACGGTATCCAACTCCCGGACGGTGTCTCCGCGCTAGGTCCCATCCTTGAAACGGGTTTTGTTGGAAACCTGAACCTGCTTGACGGGGCACTGCCCGCCCAATACGGGTTGCGTACCGCGGGAGTTGTTGACATTACCACGAAAACCGAGTTCGATCCGGGAGGAAACCTGGATCTCTACGGCGGAACTTGGGAGACCTTCAGTCCGAGCTTTGAGTACGGTGGCGGTAGCGGCCGGACTCAGTATTTTTTCACGGGGAGTTTCCTTCAAAGTCAGCAGGGCCTGGAGAATGCCATGCCCACCGCCGACCCGGTCCACGACAACACGACCCAGGGCCGGTTCTTCGGGTATGGATCAACCCTCTTTGGAGATTCCACCCGCCTCACCTACATGGCCGGCGTGTTTGTGGGCCAATTTCAGATCCCGGACATCGCCGGCCAGGTACCGGATGGGGATTATGGTCCCAGTGCCCTGGATTCGACCTTGATTAATGACAACGAAACTGACCAAGCCTATTTCGGCATCCTGGCGCTGCAGATGCACCAGGAAAACCTGGACACCCAGATGTCGGTCTATACGCGATATGCCTCCACCCGCTACGTACCCGATGTCTATGACGACTTGGTATTCAATGACGTAGCTTCCGATGTTTCGCGCCAAAGCCTTTTGGGCGGACTGCAGTTCGACGCCGCCGAGCGTCTTAGCGATGAACATACCTTGCGCGCAGGGGCCGTGTTCAGCGGCGAAAATACGCAGGTGGACGACCTGTCCACTGTCCTTCCATTGGATTCCGGCGGGACCCCCTTGCCCAATCCCGAAACCGTGAATGACTACACCACGAAACTTGGTTTGATCGCGGGAGCCTATGTTCAGGACGAGTGGCGGCTCCTTCCGGAACTGACTTTAAATACGGGTCTGCGCTTTGACTGGATGAGCCAATTCGTCACGGCAAACCAGTTAAGTCCGCGGCTTTGCTTGATCTTCAACCATAGTTCTGGCACAGACTTTCATGTCGGGGTATCACGTTATTTCACTCCGCCCATGCAGGCACAATCGACACCAAACAATCTCGTCCTGTTCCAAAACACCACGCAACAGCCGGCGATCCCTTTCGAGGACCCGGTTCAACCGGAGCGGGCTTGGTATTTCGACGCCGGGGTGGATCAAAAGTTGTTGCCTGGCCTCGCCGCGGGTCTGGATGCCTATTACAAAGTTTCGACCGATACCCTGGACGACGCCACGTTCGGTTCGTCGGTAGTGTTGGACCAATTCAATTATGCCAACGGCAACAGCCAGGGCCTGGAATTCAAGATCAACTATTTCAACGGAGGCTTCCGCGCCTACGGCAATTTGTCTTACGAGATCACCCAGGTTGAGGATGTGGTTTCGAACGAATACCTGATCGATCCAGAGGCGTTCGCTTATATCGCCAACAATTACGTTCCTTCCTCGGACGCTCAGCGAGTTACTTCTTCCTTCGGCACCTCCTACCGCTGGCACAACTTGCTCGCCAGTTTAGATGGTATCTACGGAAGCGGGCTGGCGGCGGGTCCCATCAACGAGCAAAACGAGCCGCCCTATACACAGTTCAACGCCGCAGTGGCCTGTTCTTTTGACCCTTGGCATAACCAGAAACTGTTAACCTTGCGATTGAGCGCTATCAATGTTTTCGACCAAATCTATTTGTTGCGCAGCGGCACCAGCGTGGGAGAATTTGCCCCTCAATATGGTCCGCGTCGTGGGCTGTTTGCCGAGTTGTCCCAACAGTTCTGAACCTTCCTTGAGAATCCCAACGGGTGTACACTTTTCCGAAGTTCTGGATGAAATTTTGGTATTAGGGTTTTACGAAAGGTAAAGTGCCGATGGCAAAACCTTTACGGTGGAATGGCTGGGCCACGTTTTTTTTGCTCTGCCTTCCGATGGGGGCGGCTTGGAGTCAGACCGCGACGCCAACGGTGACGAATTCCGGAATGGTTTTGCAAGTTAGCCCTTCACTCACTCCGGAAATACAAACCTTCCAAATGCCGGAAGTCGTGGTTACTGGTGCCATGGAGAGTGGTGAAGTCATTGAGGGAAAAGCCCTTGATTCAATTAAGGCCGACAGCCGGCTGGGAGACCTGTTGGATCAAAATTCGGGTTTGGAAACCGAGGGCCTGGGTATCGCCAAAAGTTTCGCCAACGTCAGTATCCGAGGGTCGGCCACCAACCAAACCTTGGTCCTCTTGAACGGTCAAAGGACCAACCAGGGTTTTGACCTGTCGATGATTCCCACCGAGGACATTGAACGCATCGAAGTCATTAAAGGACCCGCCGCCCTAGCCTATGGCCCCGACGCCACAGGAGGGGTGATCAACATCATCACCCGAATCCAAAACCAGGGTGGAAGCCTTAGCACCTCGGTAGGGGACTTCGGCACCTACCAATTGCACGGTTCTACGGGGGATTGGAAGATCGGCCCTTGGCAGGGGTCTCTTAGCGGAAACGGGTTCAACACCAACGGTTATACGGCAAACACCGACTTGGTCAATTGGGAAGTGGATCATTCCTCCCGTTTCAACCTGGGGCCGGATCAATTGGCCCTGACGGCCGATTACGTTTACAAAAACGGCGGTTCGCCCAATGGCGACAGCCTATCGGCCTTTGACACGGGACAATTTGATACCGATGACCGGGAGAAAAAACAGGCTTTCTCCACGATCTTGAGCGATGAAAGGACGATGGGCAGTTGGACTTTCAATCCATCCTTTTCTTGCAACTACGCAAATGTTCTTCGTCTCAATCCACTAGGCGCGGACGCAGCCTCGGGGGTCCCCGAAACGGATCAGAATATCTACAATACTTTTGATTTTCTTTCCACCGGGTCCTCCCAGTGGCAAGATTGGTTTCATACCTTATCGTTTGGGTTCGAGTTCAGGAGAGAGCAGGTTCAAGGAACGGAGGGTTTGGGGGACGGCGTTCGAACGAACGATGTAACCTCTTTTTCAACAAAAGGATTATTGGATTTCACCCAAAAACTTTCACTTCAATGGAGTGGAAGAGTGGATTGGTACAACACCTACGACATCGCGGCCTTTAATCCCGAGGGAACTTTAAAATACGAATGGACCCAGGATCAGGATGTTTATTTCTCGGCCGGGACAGGGTTCCGTTATCCAGATTTTGACGAACTGTACCATCCCGAAATCGATTATGTTTCCATCGCCGATTCGCCCCCACCTTTCGAGTTTGGCTGGGGCGAAGTGGGAAATGCCGACCTTAAACCTGAGAATTCGGTCAATCTCGAAACCGGAACGGAAATGAAGTGGAAAAACCTTTCCTTTAAAACCGACGGATTTGCCAGTTTTTATACGAACTTGATTATCCCGGCCGAAATTCCTTTTAATTCCCCTGTTTTCCCCGTCACTGTAACGGAAAACGGTGAAAGTGTTACTCTCACTAACCCAACCCAATACTGGTCTTTTGAGAATGTACCCCAGTCCCACTTGATTGGCTTTGAAACAAATCTGAATTGGGATTTCTCGAAATGGGGCACTTTATATGGTGGGTATACTTTCGCGGATTCCAGAAACACTCAAAACAATCAGCTCATCCCGGGACGAATGCGCGATAAGGGGAACGTTGGGGTCATGTTCCGGTTCTGGAAAGACACGGAGCTGAATATTTCAGATCAGTACGTGGACCGCAATCCGGCCATTTATACAGGATTTCAGGACCTTCCACCTGTAATTATCGCTTCCGCCTATTCCATCTTGAATGCCGATTTCAAGACGCAGATCGGGAGTGATACCAAGGCCTTTTTATCCTTCAAGAATCTCTTAAACCAACAATATGCCACGATACAAGGCCTGCTGATGCCGGGTAGATATTTTGAGGTTGGCACGACACTGAACTTTTGATGGGGGAATCATGTTTCGAATAAAATTTGTTTTTTTATTTTTAAGCTTTTTAGTGCCTTCGCTTTTAAAAGCGGATGTAGTTTCTTCGCCGAGCGCAATCACATTCCCGACGGCTGTTCCTGTATTTCCGTTCGCAACAAGCACGCCGGTCTTGCAAACGCAGGCGGTCCCAACCTCAAGTCCAGTCTCCAAAACTTCACCGACCCCTCCTGCACCATCCGTCAAACAAGTTAATCCTCTTTTCCAAACAGCGACCCCTTCCGCCTTGGTATCTTCTCCCTCAACAATTTTCGCGGATCATTTGAACCCTATCGATCATGCCAGGTATTGGACAAAGTTTGACACAAGTTACGATTACGCCATCCAAAACGAACTTTTGAATAGCGCGGCCCCAATTAACAATCAAACCTACGTTAATCCTGCGGGCGTCTCATTTCTAAGTTATTCGGGTTCAGCTACGGCCAGCCGTAACGGGGTAGGACTGGGTTTCGAATTAGGACTGCTTTTAAATCCTTACAGTGGGATTGCATTTGGCGCCCATTACCTTCAAACCAATCAATATATCGCAAATGTGAATTACAACAACACCGACCAGGATTCGGAATCCGTGACGTTGCTTCCCACTGTGGTGCCCCTAACCCTGGATTATTATTTTTTCCTACCCGACGGGGACGGACGTTTCTTCTTGAGTGCGGGGGCGGGCTATTACATTGCCAATGTGCGGGTCAGCCAAAACATTCAAGGGAATATAACCAATGATAATTTTTTTGGTTTGAACAACACGCCTGGGGGTCAAGGGGGTGATATTTGGTCGGGTAACGTCTCGTCGGCCGCCGTGGGTTTTCAGGCCGGATTGGGCCGGGAATTTGCCATCAGTGACCGCTTTGGCTTCGTGTTATTTGCCAAGGGCCGTTATGCCCGAATTTCGAATTTCCAGGGAAGGTTATTAGATGCCAACGCTGTGGCTGGGAATTTTGGCCTGGCAACAGGGACCAACGGCGTGGTTGACATCGATTTGCCGTCAAATATCACGAACGCTAATAATGAACATTACACAACAATCGATTTCACGGGTTTTGAGGCGGGAGTGGCATTGAACTTCTATCATTTTTAGCGGGAGGGTTCATTCCTGACACCGCTTTTTCCGTATCAATTGAAACCAGATCCTTGGCGCCTATGCTAAAATACGCCTTTATTTTTTAACTTTTTAGGATTTCAAATGTCCCGAATCGCCGCTATTTTCCCAAACGAAGGCTCCCATTACGTTGGAATGGGAAAAGATTTCTACGCTAAATCCATTACCGCACGGGAGTTTTTCGACAAAGCGGAAAAACTTCTGGAGCTCAAAATCGCCAAAACCTGCTTCCTAGGACCCAAGGAAGACCAGGATAAACTGGTGAATGCCCATCTCATCACCTTCGTCTGCGACGTGGCCTTTCTGGATCCACTAATTAAAAACCGCCGGAAGCCGGAACTGTTGACAGGAATCGGTGTCGGGGAAGTGGCCGCGTTGGTGGCCGCCGAATGCCTGCCCTATGTTAACGCTCTTCAATACGTCGTTAAACGGGCGGCGCTTTTGGAGGCTTTCGCACAAAAACACGGTGGTTCGGCCTTAGCCATTTCCGGTGTCACATTGGAGCAATTGCAACCCATACTTACCCGGGAGGAAGGTGAATTAATCATCACCCATTTCATGGCACCCGATACTTTTGTAGTTTGGGGACCCACGGAGGCCGTAAATTCCCTTCAAACCGAAGCTCAGGGGAACCGGCAAATCAAAACGAATCCGCAGCTTCCCAGAGGACCTTTATTTTCCCCCCTTGCGGCTGAGTTGGAAGGGCCATTCGACAAGCTTTTAACCCAATGCCTGGGGGAGGCCAAACTGAAAAATCCCAAAATATCCTTCCACCGTTGTACGGACGGCGAATATGTGGGAACCATTGATATGGTGCGGGACATCCTAATCAAGCAATATTCCAAGCCAGTGGACTGGATCGCCACCGTCAAAGCCGTCAATTTACGGGGTTTCCGAACATGGGTGGAAGTGGGACCGGGCAAGGTTTATGGACCTCTCGTGCGCAAAGTGGATACCGACAACAGGGTTTCCAACGTGGAGGACCTCAAAAGTCTTTCGGCGACAGTCAAAGTCACCGGGTAAAAGATAAATATGAAAATTCAAATATTGTTTTTAAATGGTGGAAAATTATTTATACCTACATTTTGGGGTTTCTTTTGGCTTAGTTCTGTCTTTACCGTCATATCCGCTTTGGCTGTTCCGGTATTCGCTGATGAAGATGTCCTTTCGGGACCTTTACCGGATGAAACACCCCATCTCTCTTTTCCTAAGCCGCTCCCCCAAAAGACCGAGATACGGGTTAAAAATAAGAAAATCCTAAAAAAGAAAAACAGTCCAACCCCCACGGCTACCTTTACACCCAAACCAACCTTAACGGCTACTCGAATCGTAGCCCTTACCCCAACCGTGACTTCAACCCCTACGATCACGGCATCACCAGATAAAAACTCAAAAAAAACACCAACCCCCACCGCAACACCCAAACCAATTGACCGGAGCGCAAAGGTCTCGTTACCCAAAGTGACCACCATTCCCAATCCCGTGTGGGGTGATAAGGTCATTTTTCGGGTGATGGACTCAAGCGCCGCCAAGGCGCATATCATTATTTACGATCGCTTCTTCACTAAGGTTGACGAATTAGAAGGAGAGGGAGGCACCCTTTTCGATATCCTCTGGAGCCTCAAAAAAATCCCCGAGGGAATTTATTACTACCAATGTCTGATCGACGATAGCCAAACAGGAATCCGCAAAACTCTTCCCATGCAAAATTTTGCCGTAATGAAAGACGAACAGCCATAACCCTACCTCTTTTGTGTCTTATAACCCTGGGAAATAGGTGTTTCTTACCTCGAATTTAAAGTAAAATCCAACCGCAACCAACTCGATTGGAGATGTCATGCCGTCCCTTTTGCCTGAAGTGCTTATCGTCGGCCGGCCGAACGTTGGAAAATCAACACTTTTCAACCGTTTGGCGGGTAAATCCTTGGCTCTGGTGGACAATCAGCCTGGTTCCACTCGTGATTTAAGGAGTTTTGACATTGAATGGAACGGGGTTCACTTTATCGTTACCGATTCAGGCGGATGGGTTCCGGGCGAAAAGGAAACGATCGCGATGAAAGTCGGGGCCATGTTGGAAGCCAAAATAAAAACAGTATCAGCATTGGTTATGGTGGCGGATGGGTTGGAAGGAATCACTCCGGCCGATCAATTGATTGCCCGATCCATTCGAAAATACGGGATTCCCACCTGGTTGGTGGTCAATAAGGCCGACCAACACGAAAAACAGTCCGAAACCGCCGCCGATTTCGTGAGACTTGGCTTTGAACAAAGCTTTCCGGTTTCAGCTATGCATGGTATTGGTTTGGATGACTTTCTGGACTCCTTGACGGCGGCCCTGGAGAAAATGTCGACCAAAAAAACGGGGCCCGAAGCCGAAAAACCTCGGCCCCTTCGAATCGCTATATTGGGCAAGCCTAACGTTGGAAAATCTTCGCTGGTGAACGCCATATCGGGTAAGAAAGGCCTTTTGGTCGACGATTTGCCCGGAACCACCCATGATGCCATCCCCGTTATTATTGAGACCCAGGAAGAACCATTGGTCATGGTGGATACGGCTGGAATACGTCAATCCAAACAGCAAGACAGCCGCATTGAGCATTTAAGCGTGGAACAGGCTCTTTACGAACTTCAAACCTGCCAAGTGGCCTTTCTGCTTTTGGATGGTGAAAAAGGGATTACCCACCAAGATGTGACAATCAGCCGGATCATTGGTGAGGCTTTCAGACCTGTCGTCATTCTGATTAACAAGTGGGATATCCATCCTTTGGCCGCCGAACAGGCTCGTGCGGAGAGGATTACCAAAAGGGAACTGAGGCACATTCAATTTGCCCCTGTTTTGTTTATTTCAGCTAAAACCGGGCAAAATCTGGATCGGGTCCTTTCAACGGCTTATGCCGTCTACGAGGAAAGCCTCAAAAAAATACCAACCCGCAAGGTAAATCTTGCTCTTCAAGAAGCAGTTTCCCAACAATCGCCTCCTTTTCGAAAGGGAAACCAAATTAAAATACTCTACGGTTACCAAAGGGTTGGCCATCCCCCTGCCTTTGAGATCATGGTCAACCAGGCTGCCAGCGCCTCGCCGGCTTACATGCGTTATTTGGAAGCGGAACTTCGAAAGGCTTTTGAGATGGAATCTACCCCCATGCAGGTTGTCCTAAAAGAAAAAGCTGATACACATGAACATAAAAAGAAAACTTTTAAGCGAAACTTTAATCCCACGAAGCATCGCTACAGAGCCCCCCAGCCCAATAAAGAAGCGTAATCAGGAGATTTATGTTCAACGCCTTGGCTGCCATTCTTGTCGCCTACCTTTTGGGTTCGATTCCTTTTGGATTCTTGCTGGTGAAATGGGTCAAAGGGGTTGACGTAAGAAAAGAGGGTAGCGGAAACATTGGAATGACCAACGTTTGGAGAGTGGCGGGGGCTGGGTGGGGAATAGCAACGTTGCTTTTGGATATTGGCAAAGCCGTTTTGGCCGTCTGGATTTCGCGAAGGTTGAACCCGGATAACGACCCGGTGGTCGTCCTGGGAGGTTTGGGGGTTCTCCTGGGAAATGTTTTTTCCGTTTTTCTCAAATTTAAAGGGGGCAAAGGGATTGGGGTGAGTGTGGGGGTGTTTTTTAGTCTTCTGCCGATAGAAAGCGCTGTGGGAACCGGTTTGTTTGTTCTGGCCCTACTTTTAACCCGGATGATTTCGGTTGGGAGTCTCTTGGGAGTCACGGCGATGGCGGCCCTTACTTTTTACCATTGCAAGGGAATTACCTGGTATTCAGGCTTATCCCTTGCCGCCGCAGGGATGATCTGGTGGACCCATAGGGAAAATATCAAAAGAATCATGAATGGCACGGAACGTAAAATTGGGAAAAATAAATCGGTGAAAAAACCATGAAATTATGTGTTTTAGGGGCCGGAAGTTGGGGAATTGCTTTAAGTTTACATCTTAAACGCGCGGGGCACGAGGTGACCTTGTGGGATCATGACCCTGTTAAAGCCAGCCTCCTGGAACGGGAAAGAGAAAACAAAAAACTTCTACCGGGGATTCTTCTTCCTAAAGAAATCCAAGTTCTTGGGGACATTGAAGAGGCTTTGTCGCAAAGGGAAGGAGTGGTCGTGGCGGTGCCTTCCCATGTGGTTCGATCCACTGCAGTTAAAGCTTCACAGCATTGGCCGGTAGGTGGCTGGGTGGTTTGCGTGAGCAAGGGGTTGGAAGAAGATTCCAATTTGCGCCTGAGCGAGGTGCTAAAGCAAAGTTTGAGGAAAGATATATCAATTGCTGTATTATCAGGGCCAAGTCACGCTGAAGAAGTTTCAAGAAAAATGCCAACAACCGTGGTGGCCGCTTCAAATAATCCTGATCTTTCTATAATAGTTCAGGAGGTTTTTCATTCCGATTATTTTCGGGTTTATACCTCCTCCGATGTAACGGGTGTGGAATTGGGTGGATCGTTAAAAAACATCATCGCCATTGCCGCAGGCATTACGGATGGCTTGGGCCTAGGAGATAATTCAAAAGCCGCCATCATGACCCGGGGGCTCCATGAAATTACACGCCTTGGAGTGGTTTTGGGTGCCCAAGCCCAAACTTTTGCCGGGTTAGCGGGAATGGGAGATTTGATTGTCACTTGCACCAGTCGCCATAGTCGCAACCGGCTTTTAGGAGAGAAAATGGGAAAGGGAACCAGTTTGGAGCAGGCTTTAAAGGAGATGGTCATGGTAGCCGAAGGAATGAAAACTTCCCATGTGGCCTTGGAACTGGCGAGACAATTCAAGGTGGAAGTTCCCATCACCCAGGAAGTTTACGAGGTTCTTTTCCAGGGAAAATCCGCAATAGAAGCCGCTAAATCCCTTTTGTCCCGTTCGGCAAAACCCGAACAAGAACCTTTGGGTTGACCCTTAAGGAAATTCTTTGACCCGTAAAGATTTAATAAAAAGTCTTACCCGTCTAGGGCTAACGGAAAGGCAAGCTGGATTGGCGGTGGAGTCTTTTTTTAACTCGATTGTGACTGCCTTGCTGGAGGAGAAAAAAGTTTCTATAGTAGGATTGGGGACGTGGGAATGGCGTCAAAGACGCGCTCGATTGGCCCGCAATCCCAAGACAGGAAAAAGGGTACCTTTGCCGGCGAGAAAGGTGCTGTTTTTTAAGCCGGGGCCTCTGTTTAAAAAGAGGCTCAAAGACTGAGTTTCACTATTCTCAATGGTTTTGGGGGAATGGATGACCGAGGAAGATAAGTTATTTTATACCATCGGTGAAGTCGCTCAAATCGTAGATGTGAAGCCTTATGTTTTAAGGTATTGGGAGACTGAATTTCGAAAGCTTAATCCCCAAAAATCCGTGACGGGTCAAAGGGTCTATCGTCAAAAGGACTTGCAGATTGCTTTGACAATCAAGCGGCTTCTTTATGATGAACAATACACCATAGCCGGAGCCGTCAAAAAGCTTGAAGAATTAGAAGAAAAACAAGGCTTAGACTCGCCCCAAGCTTCGACGGGCGCAGGTTCAATCCAAGCCGAAACGATTCAACCGGTCTCACCCATAGAACTTTCCACGGAAGAGCATTCTTCTAGCGTCCAGAGGATTGCGGGTCACCCCTCGTCCCTTTTTTCTTCACCGGATAAAGTTTTAGAGCTTAAAACACTCATTACCTCTACCCGTGAGATTTTAAAAAAATATAATTTGGCCTAAAACGAAAGGGTTTAAACCTCTTCTTTTCTTGAACAGGGCCTTTATTTAACCTATATTATCCCTCCCTTTGGAGCTGTGGTTTTCTGGACGGGGTGTAGCGCAGCGGCTAGCGCACTTGGTTCGGGACCAAGGGGTCGGAGGTTCGAATCCTCTCACCCCGACCAGAAAACTATTCTGGCTTGGTCTTATGATCAACCCAGTTTTTCCAAGGGAAATCTTTCAAATTTAACGGTCATCGGGGCGTGGCGCAGCTCGGTAGCGCAGTTGCATGGGGTGCAAAAGGTCGCAGGTTCAAATCCTGCCGCCCCGACCATTTTTTGAAAGATGAAGTTTAGTCTCAAACGGCAAGTTTCTCTTTATCATGTCCCCACTTCAAACAGGCCCCTTTTATCTTCCTCGGGGTTACTTTTCTCCGGGCCTATACCACAACTTTTTAAAAAGTCAAAAAATAACCCAAAATATCCAGAAAACTGACAATTAACCTTTAATTTTCAAGGATTCGCGGACCATGTTTAACGCTTTCACCGGAGTAATAAAAGGCCGAGTTCAGGGGGTTGGATTCCGATATTTCGCGAAAAACACGGCAGAGGTGCTGAATTTAACGGGTTGGGTGAGAAATTTGCCTGATGGAAACGTGGAAATTATGGCGGTTGGGCCAATATCGGCGTTGGAACAGTTTATGCAAAGATTAAAGACAGGTCCAATTGGTAGCCGGGTGGAAAACACGAATTTCCAATGGCTTCAAGAACCTGAAGAATTCACAAGCTTTCAAATTCGAGGATAAACGGGATCCTGTGATGAAAACCAAAAATCGTTTAAAACTGAAAGCCAAAACTACCCGCCATATCATTGCACCCCTGATTCCTATAGTTGAAAAGAAAAAGAAATTATCGATTGAAACCCATGCCCAGGAACGAGTCACGACCGATAGCCTGAAACTTTATTTCAGGGAAATCTCCCGGGTCAAATTGTTGACCGGTCCGGAAGAAGTGGTTTTGGCCAAACGGATTGAAAAAGGTGATATGAAGGCAAAACAATTGTTGATCTCGGCCAATCTTCGCTTAGTCATTCAAGTAGCCAAAAAATATATGAACCAAGGTCTCGCTTTTCAGGATCTCATCGAAGAAGGAAATTTGGGACTTATCAAGGCCAGTGAAAAATTTTCGTGGCGTCGTGGGTTTAAGTTCAGCACTTACGCGACTTGGTGGATCCGCCAGGCGGTTACCCGGGCGCTGTCGAATCAATCAAGGACCGTTCGGGTTCCGGTTCATGTTTCCGAGGACATTAACCGGGTTCAAAGGATTTCGAGGGATTTGACCCGCAAACTGGGCCGCGATCCCAATTTAATGGAAATATCTAAAGCCACCAAATTGAAATTCGAGAAGATCCACAAACTTCAGCGCCTGGCCCAGCGCGATATCTCCCTTGAGGTGCCGGTGGGGGACGAGGCTAATTCAAAATCCATTTCAGATTTCATCGAGGATAAGTCCATTGCCAGTCCAGCCCAAAACGTTTTCGATCAATTGCGGACCGAGAAATTGAAACGTCTAATCTTTAACCTGAACGACAAGGAACAAAAAGTCATCTTGATGCGGTTTGGGTTTGATCAAGATCAGCCTAAAACCCTGGAGCAAGCCGGCCATGTCTTGGGGGTTACACGCGAAAGAATCCGTCAAATCGAGGAAAAGGCCCTTCAAAAAATCAGGTCCCTGATGAAATCCAATGGCACAGAATATCGTGAACTTTTAAACGAATTTGTGTAAACTTCCTACCATTCGTTCCTGTTTTTATTCTCTTTAATAAAAAAATAATAAGTCATATTGGTAAACATTCGTTTTAAAGGATGCCCCATGGATTTCAAGTCATTCATTCGCGATGTTCCGGACTTTCCTAAAAAAGGAATTATTTTTAAGGATATTACCCCATTGTTGATCCATCCAAAAGCATTTCAAGAAGTGATTCAACAACTTGTTTCCCGGTATCAAAATCAAAATATCAAAGGAATCGTGGCCATGGAATCCCGTGGATTCATTCTTGGCGGGGCTTTGGCGACTCAGATGGGAGTTTCTTTTATACCTGTCCGAAAGCCTGGAAAGCTTCCATGGAAGACTTTGCAGGAAACCTATGAACTGGAATACGGTAAGGATACCCTTGAAATTCATGAAGATTCCATTTCCAAAGGCGACCGTATTTTAATTTTAGATGACGTTCTGGCGACAGGGGGAACGGCCGCTGCGACCATCCGGTTGGTAGAGAGGGCCGGCGGACAGGTGGTTGAGGCTTGTTTTCTAATCCATTTGACCTTCTTGAACGGCCACGAAAAATTGAAAAGCATCCCCATCTACTCTATAATCCACTACTGATTTTGCCGGGTTTCCAGATCCCAGAGGGTTCAAAGGAACAGGCCCTCGTAGCTCAGTTGGATAGAGCGACCCTTTCCTAAAGGGTAGGTCACGCGTTCGATTCGCGTCGAGGGTACCAACGATGGGGCCTTCCCTTGGGGGAAGGCTTCACTTTTAGCTGAACAACGTGGCAAATCGGCAATGGGCCCGTTTAAATTCATCTTCAAAAGGCAGCATCCATGGCGACTCTATTGGGCAAATTCAATCCTCTTACTAAAGAAAAGACGGCTGCTGAAAAAGGCTTGGATTGGGCCAAAGCCCACCAGGAAATTATTGCCATCGCGGTCATTGTTCTTTTGCTGCTGGGAATCGGGATTCCGTATTATTTTCACAGCCAGGACCAAAATGAAAAGGATGCCCAGGGTGTTTTAAGCCTCGGGCAGTATTATCTTCATTCCGAAGTTGATCCCGTAAAAGGGCCCTTTAAAAGTGTGGTTGAAAGAACCCAAAACGCTTTACAAACATTCCAAAGAATTCTAACCGATTATTCGGGAACGAAGACCAGCAGAATTGCGCGTTATTACGTTGCGAAGTGCCAATATGATTTGGGACAAGTTCAGCAGGCCTACGGCAGTTTTGATTCAGCCAGCCAGCAACTTAGAGATAACCCCTTGGGAGATGAGGCTTATTTTGGGAAAATCCTTTGTTTAGAGGCCCAAAATCAATTACCCCAGGCAGTTACCTTGGCTGAAACCTTTCTGAAGGAACATCCAGATAGTTTTATCATGTCGGAATTAAGACTGAATCTCTCCGATATATACCTAAAAAGTAACGACAAAGTCAAAGCTCTGGAAGAATTGAACTTGGTTGCCAAAAACGATCCCGATTCCAATTGGGGCAAAGAAGCCCAACGCCGGCTGAAAAATCTTCAATCTTAATTTACCTTTTATCAAAAAAACTAAAGATTCTCCCAATTCCTTCCTTGAAAACCTCAGTTTGGGTTAAAAGGCTCACCACCAAGAAACAACCGTTTTCAAAATCGTAAAAGCCGCCAGGTTGAATGAATACCCTCTCTTTTTTTAGCAATTGAATCACCAGTTCCTCATCCTTTGCCCCGGGTTTCAACACTTCCAATAAAGCGTACCAACCGCCTTGTGAAGGCCAAATTTTTAGGTGGGGTGAGGATTTAAAGGTTTTCATGAGTTGGAAGCGATTGGAAAGAACCCTTTCCAGGACCTGTTTTTGAAAGTTTGGGGCAAACCGTAAAAGCTCATTCAGGGCCAGTTGAACCGGCGTTCCGACCGAAAGATAAGTGTCGGCAATAAGTTCCAGCCGCTCCCTGGCTTCGATTAAGAGATCCCGTGGACCATCCAAAATGACCCAGGACAACTTGAGTTGAGGAAGTCCCAGGCTTTTGGAAAGCCCCCCTAGCCGAAAAGATAGAAACTCTTGAGGGACTATCGGACTTATGGCCTCACCGGGATAGGCAAAATCCCCAAAAACTTCATCGGAAATGTATGACCATTCCCTTTGTTGGCAAAGTTTTCCAAGCGCTTTTTGGTCATTTGCACTTAAAAAGGTTCCGGTGGGATTATGGGGATTTACGACCACCAATCCCTTGACTCGAGCCCTTGCTGAGGTTTCGATGCCTTCTAGATGGACCGGCCAATGAAGCTCCTTTTTAAGGGTATAGGGAATTAGTTTTACCCCCTCCAACCGAATAAGGTGTTCGAGGAGGGGATAACCAGGAGTAGGTACCAAAAACGAGTCACCTGGATCGGCTAAAAGTTTAAAAAGGTAGGAATAGGACTCGCTGCTGCTGGAGGTAAGTAGGATGTTATCTGGTGAAACTTCTTCTTTCTTTGATTTCATATATTCCGCAACTGCCTTCCTTGCCCCAATATGACCAAAGGGAGTTGGTTCGTAGTTCAGGCCGGATGGGGAAGCGAGGGATTGAAGTAAATCGGAAGGGTATTTAAACCCGCACTGGGTGGGATTGGACAGGGTAAGATCCAAAATGGAACCATTCGACACGGTTTCCAGGGTTTTCGAAATGGAATTTAATGAAAGATCATGCGGTGTTCGGTAAGAAAATTGCATAAAGCCGCCTTAAAGTAAAACTTTAGCTATCTTTCAATGGCTGGATTTTAAAGGAAATTTACCCAATTAGGACGGGTGGGTAAATTTAAAAATGGTTGTTGGCAAATTACGGGACGGATAATCACGCCTTTTCCTTATTTTTGCCTTCTTTTTACCATTCGAGGTTTGATTTCGAAAAATTGATTCTGGTTAACGAAGGTCTAAACGGACTGAATTTTGACTGAACTTAGACCCTTGAGCGAAAGGTACAAAGATTGGTACTGGTTAATAATCGTTCAAATAAACATAGTTTAAATGTAAAATCGACTAGTTTTGAGCTCTTCCAAATTGGATTCTCAGTTTTGGCCTTATTGATCCTAATTGAAGAGTAGATTTAATTTGATAAATAAAAACTTAAAGACGACTTAGTTTTCGATTTCGAGACTTTTTAAGGACTTTTAGTACTTTTGGGGTTTTCCCGGTAAAGCCTTACGCTTGATATCACGGAAGCGTTTCAAGACCGATTCGATTCCAAATAATGCTCCCATATTCAAAGAATGGACCTTGTAGCCCTCCTCAAAAGCTTTTCGGTGGGCCTGCCGGCCCTTTGTTGAGGCAAGCTTTACATAATTTTCACTGACCACGATGCTGGAGTGGCCCATTAGGTCCCGAATTTCATAGACACTTGCGCCCGATTCGGCCAATTGGGTGCCAAAGGAGTGTCGCAACACGTGGACGGTCAACTCATTGGAGTGCTCTAGATTAGCCCATTGAGCGGCTTTTTTGACCCACAACTCAAGGTATCGCAAATGGATAGGCTTTTGATTGTTTCTTGGACTTGGAAAAAGATAAGGCCCCTTTTTTTCCATCTGGTTCAAGTGAAGTTTAAGGAGCTCTCGTAAGGCCTCCGTCATCGGAACAATACGTTCCTTGTCGCCTTTGCCTATGACGGTGACAAGTCCTTGAGTTAGATCCAAATCCCGGATTTTAATATGTGTTATTTCCGAAACTCGCAGACCACAATGGAAGCCTAGCAGGACGGTCAGGCTGATTTTTTGACCCTCCAAATCGCCCGTTTGAAGACTTTTTACTAGGGCCATACGATCATTTAGTGGCAACGGGTGGGGATTGCGTTGAGGGCTGCGGATTGCCAGGTTATGAAAGACGGCTGTTGGATCAGACAGGATTTGTTGCGTTGTGGCTAAATACCGATAAAAGGATCGAGTCGAGGCTAAGATGCGTTTCATGGAACGGGTTGAAAAGGCTGGCCGGTCCTTGCCAGTGGGTGTTAACCCAGGCTTGGTTAATTGGCCTACGAAACGTGTCAAATCGATAGGCTGAACTTTTACTGGATTTGAAATGTCGCTTTGATCCAAAAATTGCTTTAAAACCCGTAGATCCTGATGATAGTTGTAATGGGTGTGATGGGATTTGCACAGAGCAAGAAAACCCTGGTAAGGTTCAAGCTCATTTAAGTTTTCGGACGGTTTATGCGATTCATTAGTTGTTTTATATTTCATATAATTATAGTTATATGAAATAGAAACAAAAAAAACAAGCAAAAATTTATAGCTTTGCTAATCGAGCAAAAAACAGCTTGAGCCCGCCATTAAAGCACGAAAATCTTTAGTTTTTTTTCTTTAGAGGACTATCGAGTTGAAGATTTTGAATAGTGGTATAATTTGAGCAATATGAATTAGAAAGTGTCCATGAAAAAGTTTCTTATCAGTTTATTTTTAATAGTTTTGGGCCTGGCTTCTTGGGCTTGTGATCGGAAATACCCAGTTGCACCGGTTCCGGGTTTACCCCCGACAAATACCCCGACACAAACCCTTACATCAACTCCAACCGCGACCGCTACCGTTACCTTCGTTTCTACACCTGGGTGCGGATTCAGCTTTGTTACTATTCCTACCCCAGTGACTCCACCTATTCCCAATTCCGAAGCGGGTTTGGCGATTGGAAACCCTGTCCCGGGGACTGATTACGTCATTCGCAGCCTTTCAGACTGG
Organism: uncultured Pseudomonadota bacterium; assembly: GCA_963843375.1. Taxonomy (GTDB): domain Bacteria; phylum Oederibacteriota; class Muellerivitia; order Muellerivitales; family Muellerivitaceae; genus CAWJKT01. The sequence continues at coordinate 181,915 of CAWJKT010000010.1, read as the reverse complement.
CAAAACTATTATGGAGCCACCTCCGCTCCCACCCCTCCGGTCAATTTTAGTACCCAAATGATTTTGATAAATGTACAGGCCTATACCTTTTCCGAACCAATCCCGGGTAATCCTGGTTTTGGAACCATTCCACAAAGTGTATGCTGGACCTCCACCGAAATGTCTGTTTCATGTTTATTGGAAACTTATAATAATCCTATTGTGGGCCCATCGTTCCCTGGAGTTACTCCCACACCCGAAATCGTGGTAACTCAATATTCTGTAATTGCGTTGGTGGTTCCCGTTGCTAGCTTGCCGGTCACTTGGATTTATACTCAAGAACTCAGTGCGCTTTAATTAGACAATTATGGCAACGCAAGAAGAACTTACACAAAACCAGATTCTTCATGTGTGTTCGGAAAGAAATTCCTCGAAGATTTTTTGGAACCGGACTGGATCCTCGATAGGAACTAAGTGGCCCACTCCATCAAGCAACCGAAGTTCACTGGCCGGTATGGCACTAGACATGGCTTCGGCTTCACTGGATGGGATTAAGGCATCTTCCAACCCTGCCACTACCCAGGTCTTGGTTTTGAACCTTGGCATGAGGTCGGTTTGGTCCCGGCGTTCTGCCATGACTCTTTGAGCCAAGGCGACTGCGGCCGGATTGGTTTTTTGGATCCAACCAGTTAATTGGGCTACAACGCCAGGTCTATCTACCAAGGTTGTTTTCCCCAAAAGCCCCGGGATCATGGCCGGTGACAAGAAATCAATACCTTCTTTTTCAACCCTTTCGGCCATTTTAAGACGATTTTGTTTAGCCTCCGGTTTATCCAATCCGGGACGGGTTGATATCAGCAAAACCCTGGCGACCCGTTCCGGGAATTGGCGGATAAATTCCATGGCCCAATAACCACCCATTGAAATCCCCGAGAGAATAATCCGCCCTGTAATTCCTTTTGCAATCAAATGATTTTCAAGACTTTGGGCTATTTCGGTCATTGAAAGACCCGGAGGAGTTAAAGGCGAATTACCAAAACCGGGAAAGTCGGGCAAAACCAACTGAAAACCTGGTGGAGGTTTAAGATCTGACCAGATATGGTGGGAAAGGGGAAATGCATGCAAGAGAACAACGGGTTTGCCTGATCCGAGTGTGCTGGAATTGATATGTGGGACCGCCATAGTTGCCTTTTAAATCATTAATTAACGGGTCAATCTTAAAGTTTTACATTAGCATTTAAAGTTTATTATTTTACAAAGCGAAAACGGGTGTCTTGGGTTTGTGCCCCGATAAAACCAAATTGATATTTTCGGCTGCCAAAAGTGCCATCTGGTTACGGGTTTCAACCGTTCCGCTCCCCAAATGGGGTAAAAGTGTGCAATTATCAAGCCGAAGTAGCCTGGAATGGACCATAGGCTCAAATTCATAGACATCTAACCCGGCCGAATGAATAATTCCCTCTTTAAGGGATTGGGCTAGGTCTTTTTCATTATGAATAGGACCACGAGCTGAATTGATGAAAATGGCAGTCCGCCTCATTTTTTTAAATTCCTTTAGTGTGAATCGGTGGCGGGTTTGGGGAGTCAGGGGGGCGTTGACGCTTAAGAAGTCGGAACGCTTTAAAAGCTTCTCAAACGAAACAAACTTGACATTTAATCGTCGTTCGATGGCTTTGGAAAGCCGATGCCGCTGGTGGTAAAGAATTTGCATATCCCATCCCCTTCCCCGCCTTGCGATGGCTTGACCAATTCGGCCAAAACCAAATATACCTAAGGTTTTACCTTTTAAATCCAACCCCAAAAGAAACAAGGGTTGCCAACCCTTGAACTTTCCGGCTCGAACAAGTCTTTCGCCTTCCGGGATCCGCCTTGCGCAGGAAAGAAGCAATGCCCAGGCGATATCGGCGGTGGCTTCGGTTAAAACATCGGGTGTATTAGTAACCCAGATGCCACGTTTTTTCGCGGATTCGATATCGATATTGTTGTAACCGACAGCGTAATTAGCCACGCATTTCAATTTGGTTGCGGCTTGAAGAACTTTATTAGATATGGGATCGGCCAATGTGGTTAAAAGGGCGTGGAAGGGTTTTACTTTTAGGGTTAACTGTACTTCGGTTAATTGTTGTTTATTCCAAGTGACCTTGTAATGTCGCGAAAGATTCTTAAAAGCTGATGATGGAATTCGGTTGGTGATTAAGACACGTTTTATCAATTAAAACCTGGTGTTTTGGATGGGATCAGGTTCCTGGAGTTACCGTTCCAGTTGGGGTAATGGTTTCCTTGGGATTGATAACATTATTAATTTTTTGCCACAAACTGGGCGCGGGAGTCGGTGTAACAGTAGGCGTAACAGTTGCGGTTGGCGAAACTCGCGCATCCAACAGGACTTCCGTATCGTGACCGCCATTTTCAAAAGAAGGTGTTCCTTCAATATTAACTCGGGTCATAACATTGGCCATTTCAATAACGTCGGTTTCAATGGCGTATTCTGATTTTTCAAATTATAAAACTTTCCATAAACCACGATTTTTGTTCCTTTTTTCAATTGTTCCAATTCGTGAAGATCTCCGACGCTTGTGTGGATCAAAAGAATCGGGAATGAATAATGGAAGTTATCCTTTTCTTCGATCGTAAACTGCAAAAGATTGTAATCCCTAACATTGTCGCCGATTGCACTTAAGCGTTCCTGGTAAGCGTAAGGAGACAACCATTTGTAGGAGGAGAAATAACCGGTAATTTGTATAAGCCGACCGTTGTTTATCTCGGTGTAATGGGACCTTAAAAAGTCCAAATCGGTTGATTCATAATTTGTAAATGAAATAATCTGGAGCGGGCTTAGCAATTATTGAGCTGGTTAACAAAAGAATCAAAAAAAGTGAAGAAGATAATGAGTTTTTTCAAAAACCGGCTCCTTAAAGGATTAAGATCGTTTTGAAGCGCCTCATTATAACGGCTCCCTTGGGAGTCACCAACTGCTTTTTACCATCTTCCCCAAACGCAAAATGGGAAATACGCCCGGTTTAACTTAAAACATTGGGGCTAAGTTAAAATGAAATGTGGGCGGAAGAGATTGGTCCAATCGCCAGGCAACATCGAAATCGGAACATAACCAAAGCCCTTTGATAAAGAAAAGTATAAAAACGGATGCCGGTTCCGATACTGCTTAAAACTTGGGAATCTGAAAAATCTTGTAATTGGTTGGACACGATACCCGCATCCATGAAAGCGGCCAATTCAATGTCTTTGATCAAGAAAAAGGAAAGAGGCTGCGGTATGAAATTCATGTTTGTGGCGATGGGATAGCGCAATTCAGTGTTCAGGAGGCCTAAGTTACTTCCGAAAAACGTACTCGCTCCATAACCTCGGATGGTCGTGAAATAAGCCTGGAAGGGGGCGTCGTCTCCAATGAAGAAAGTCTGGGGATTTGGGCCTTGGGATGTCATGGCGATGAAACGATTTGCCCAAATTAAATGGTTTAAAAAACTGATGTCGGCAAAAGTCTGTGTTTCAAAAAGCAGATTGGCAAACGAAACATTCGAGTCCAAAACAGGCAAGGCGTGTAAAAGCGTGAAATTTAAGGCGTAACCACTGCTGGGCCAAAATTGGGTTCCTTTTCTTTTGTCTTGAACAAAAGAGAGTCGATAGTAATTTGCCACATTCCATTGATCGGTGTTAAGGGAATAATTAGATATTCCTTCCGAAAACTGAAGATAAATGGGACTTCCTAAAAACCGCTGTGTTCCCACCCCATATTCAACCCGGGTGCTGGTATTGATCGGATAACTGAAATTCAGTGAAAATCCATTTTCGTTGTTTCGGTATTCATTAACGATGTCGCCGGTTTGAAGATCGTAAATGTTAAAATAATTTTGATAATAAAAAAAATCCAAATCAACCGTTGTCCGCCATTGAGAAAACTCATAATCTGCCTGGATTCCCGTTTGGACTCCGGGAATGGTGTCACCTAGATATGCCCAATTGCTGATCGCCTAAATAATCGCTCATTTGGGCGATTCCTCCTCCGACAAATCCAAAAGAACTGTCATACCCCGCCAAAAAAAGAAGAATGTCGGGTGAGAGGGTTAATTGATAATCGTGCGAAGTCATTTTAAAGGAGGGGTGAACTTCGGCGATGGGAGATGGATCGCTCTCCCCCATTTTATTAACTGCGGTTACGTAATAAAAATAAGTTCCGTTGTTTTGAACGTCATAATCCACATATCGCCCTTGTTTTGTGTTGGAGGTTGTGGCGAGATAGGCAAATCTTGCGCCAGCTGAAGTAGATCGATAAATTTTGTAACTATCAACCGAATCCGTTTCGGCATTTGAGAGCGGGCCATTGAAGTTGGACGAGGTTTGTTGCTTCCGATACTTCCAAATGGGTGACAACGGCGGGGGGTTGGGTCGGCGGTTTTTTATTCCTGACGACTTCTGGTTCGTCCCGATCATGGTCGGAGTTAAGGGGTATCTCAAAATCATTAACGGTGTCTTTTGAGGCAGTTTCAGGGAGAATTTTACCCGCGATTTCAAACGAGTTAGCGATATATTTTAAATTGAAGGGGGGGTTTTCGTTTTTTTCCAACTTTTCCGCTGGACAGGCATAAAGATTTTCTTTGGAATGTTGATAAAGAGTTGCATAAAAAACCGACTCATCCGGGGATGGAGAAACATTTAAAATGTCTGCAAAAGTATGGGTTAATTGGATTAAGGAGTCGCCATCGAGACTCATTTTATACAAGTTAAAAATTCCTTTATCCCGATTTGAGGTGAAATAGATCGCATTTTTTCGTAACTCGAAAACAGGAAATCGTTCCGAGTTCTTTACCGATCGTCAATAGGCTGGCCTCGGGGTAATCCATTATCTCCCAAAGTGACTTATTTATTTGGGTATTTCCATCCTCTTCGGATAAATAATAAAGAGATTTTTGATCCACGGAATAAGAAGCCCAAGATTCACTTGCTTGATTGTCTGTCAAACGGTCTACATGTTTTGTAGCCAATTCGTATCGGTATAAATCAACCGTTTTATAGTCGAATCCCGAAAAAATGATATACCGCTGATCGGGTGACCAGGTTGGGGAGTAAACCATTGGAAGCCCGGTTAAGGGACATTCCGAAAGGTGAAGATTTTTCATTTCCAATTTGTAAAGTCCATACTCCCCTTCCTGGCTGGCGGTAAATGCCAGGAAATTTCCATCCGGAGACCAAGCCAAGCCAGACCCTTGTATTCCGAAATGACGATTTAAGATTTTCCTCTTTTTTTTCGTTGCCACATCATATAAATCCAACTCCTCGTTTTTGAGGATTGCGATTTCTTTTCCATCAGGAGAGACAGTTGACTTGAAGACGTCTTTTTCCAGGCATTCGCCGTAACGTTCCGGCACCGGCATTCCACTGATTTTTGACCAAGTTTGCGATTTCATATAAAAATGCCAATTGTTGTAAAGATCGTTAAGGGAAATCCCTAAAACGTTTTTAATGGCGGTATCCGGAGGCTGGTTTGCCGCCATTCGCTTGAAAATTTGGACTACTCTTCCCTCCCCGTAAACCTGGGTGACATAATCCAATAGGCTCTGGGATTCTTTATAAGCAATATAAACTTGCTCAAAATGATCGAAAGATTCCATCAGATTGAGGGGCATCACTTGGTCATTTAGGATTGCATCCCTTAAAACCATTTCGCCTTGACCATCCAAGATGTTGGGCGTTCCACTCCGCCATTCCTTCCATCATCCATTGGGAACGAAAACGGCTTTGAATAAATTGACCGACCTCCATCCTTCCCCATAGATCAAATCGTATTGGAAGGCATGGGTCAATTCATGATGAATAACTTTTTCGAATTCGTGATAGGAACCATCCATAGGAACGGCGATCCGGTTTTTAAACACTTCGGTAAAACCACCTACGGCTTCTTGTAATATTTCGGGCGTGATATTGGTTTCCTCGAATTCCATAGGCGTAGCATAAACAAATAATGGGATTTTGGTTCGGGGAACAAAATTAAAGGCTTGGCAGGTTTTTAAGAAAGCTTTTTCGGCGTCATCCGCCGCAGTTTGTGTAAGTACTTCGCATTTATCGTAGATAATAAACTTGAAAATGCGCGGTTTCGAGGATTTTCCAATGATGATCGGCGTGGTACCGGACCTTATTGGGCCCGAAACCCAGGTCTTGGGCTTTCGATCCGACAACAAATAAAAATAAAAGGAAAGAAAAAAGAAACCGAATGAGCAGGATCTGGGAAAAAAACTTCATACAAACCCTTCAAAGGGCGAACAGTAAATTACCGGAGAAGCGCAACCCAAATACAATGGCCGAATGAGGGATACCATAATCCCTCGCTCGCGACAAAGGCAAGCTTGGCTCCGTCGGGGGAAATCGCGGGTGAATGATTTGAGATTTGCGCAGGAATAAGGTTCACGACTGTTCCAAGATTCGCGTCCAAAAGTTTAATGTTGGTAAATGATCCTAAAAACCCAAGATCCATACTTTGCCACAAGCCCTCACGTTTTTCTTCGAAAATGATTTGTTGTGAATCCGGGTGCCATGCCAGGGAGCCTATGGATGCGGTGGTTTCGTATAATTTATCCCGCCTTGTTCCGTCATTGCGAACAATCGAAATAATACTCTTATTCTCTTTTTGGGTTAGATAAAGATACCGGAAACTGTCTGGGGAGGGGATGACTTTTAGTACGGTTCCAGTCGGAGAGAATTTGGGTCCTTCCATTTTCTCCAAATCTGATTTTAATAATTCCTTTTGATTCGTCCTCAAATTAAGAACATAAAACAAACCGTGGACCCCATCCGCATAGGCGATTTCTTCGTCATGTTTGGACCAAGATGGGGTGTTTTGGGGATTTTCGATATTAACCCAAGAAGGAGTATGAATGGGGTTTTCGGAGGTTAAAAGTAGTTTCGATTTTCCTGTAGCGAGGGTCCAGACTTTTAATTGATACCTTCCGCCGTTTTGTGTGACAAAAAGTAGCTGACCATTTTTATCGGACCAAGGCACCCCGTCCTCAATGGGTTGGATACCTTGTATCTTTAAGGGCGTTGATCTCCCGGTAGTGGCGTTAACTTTCCAAATGCCCCGTTGTCCATTTTTCACTTCATCTATTAAGAGAAAGTTTCCATGTTGCACGAAAATCGAACGAAAATCTTGCTCTCCCGCAGAAACTTTAAACGATGGAAGTGTCGGGATCTCGGGATTCTGGTTTAGGTCCTCCACTTGAAGTGTCCAGCCTTCGGAATCTTTTTGCGAAATTGCAATTTTAATATCATCCGGTTTTGCTTCGTTTTGAAAATAATTCAACGAGGTAATGGTGCCTTTGTGACCTTGAGAGGTTGGAATCAATCCAACCAAGTTGGCCTGTGGATTTGAGAAAGGCAAGGCATGCCAACCCACATGGGCTAATAAAATCACCGCAATGACTAAACAGGTTATTTTGGGCCAAGGGAGAATTTCCTCGACTCCCTTAACTTTTATAAGCACGCTGATTAAGATCGCTATCAAGGCTAGAGATCCAACTAACAGGCTTGGAAATACCATTTGAGCCAAAACCCAAAGAGAACAAGAAAGACCGGCCAGAATAAGAGCAACGATGGCCATTCGGAGCCCTGCGAGAGCCGGCAAGCGGTTCGTGGCATGCGCCACGAGATACCATAAAACGTAAAGGGAGAAAAGGAACAAAAGAAAAACAAGGCTCATGAGGTTCGTGATGGGTTTGGCGCCGCCAAAGGCAACCAAAAATGAGTAAAAACAGGCTACGTAAAAGAAAAAAGCCTGGGCTGAAATCAAGGGAATCTTCCAGGAGTGGGAATAGTTTTTGGTTTTTTTACTTGCGGAGGTGTATTCCTGGGAAGCCATGCTTCTGGCCAATGCCAAAAAGAAAAAGCCAATTCCAATAATAAAATAAGTTAAGTGTTTAAAAATTTGATCCAGGGTGGGTTGCAAAAAAGAAGGGATCACGGCGGGATGAAATTTAACAAGTAAACTCAGAATAATAAAAGCCATTCCCAGAATTAAAAAAGTTGTAGTGGTCATCATTTTTAACAGTTTATTTAGCCACTGGGATTTGACTTTGGGTTTTGCGGGGGAACCCGGTGCTGCTGGAATGGGATCGGGAGCCGCTGGGACAACCGGAGCATTAGGTGATGGATTGATTGTTTCGGCCACTGAAGCCTCCCTTGGATCGATTATCAATTAAAAAATAACCCGAGTTAAAAAGCCCTATATTCCAATAAATTTTGCCCGTCCCATTTTGAGAAAATGGAAAAGGGCAATAAGCCTTTAAGGTATTGTTCAAATCGAGCCGGACTGTCAAAACGAACGGTTGGCTCGCCCTTTATTCCGGCTAAATCGGCCGTCAATCGAACCGCATCTTCGTAATTGCCCAGTTGATCAACAAAGCCCAACTCAAACGCCTTTTCTCCTGTTAAAACACGCCCATCCGCATATGGAAGAATATAATTTTTGATTTCAAGGTCGGTTATATCTTGAGGTTTTTTACCTAAGCCTTTTGCCATATGGTTTTGAAAGGCCTCCCTTCGTCCTTGGATTACGGCGTCTAAAAATTGCTCAAAAACTTCATTAATCGTTTCTTGAACATATTGCTTTTCTTGCGGGGTCATGGGTCGATCCATCGAACCAGTATCTTTGAATTTCCCACTTTTAATGGTTTGGTAGTTCAAGCCCACTTTTTTGAATAGTCCAGAAGCCTCGGGGACATGCCAAATGACACCAATGGATCCAGTTAAAGTTCCAGGATTTGCAACGATTTTGTCGCAAGCTGATGCAATGTAATAGGCTCCAGAGGCTGCCAGGCTCGCCATACTGGCCACCACAATTTTTTTATCCTGACGAGCGCTTAAAATTTCGGAATAAATTTCTTGGGAAGGCGCCACCACCCCACCTGGACTGTCCAGTCGAAGGATTAAAGCTTTTTGGGAACTTTTTCGGAAATGTTTGATCAGACGTACAAGATCGTCACTTTGATAAATCGGCCCTTCGATTTCAATGAGGGATATTTCGCTACTTGAGGAAAGCAATGAGCCGGCACCTGTTTTACCGAATAAGTGTTGGATCGCAATAACCAAAAAAATAAAGCTGAAAACGAAAAAACCACCAAAAATAATTACGACATAAAGAATAGTCTTGTTTTTTTTAGGTGGTTCAATCACCGGGTTTGGGGCGAGTTTCATGGAAAAGCTATGGTAACAGACCGCTAAAACCGATGCAATATCAAGAAGTTTGATGTCTTTAGGGGTTAACCCAGGTTAAGGCGATTTTTCGCAATATCCGGCCGTCTTTAGAAAGAATCGCATAATAGGTTCCCAAGCCCATGGTTTTTCCTTCCCCATTGGTTCCGTCCCAAGAGGCCCAATCGTCCTTTTGGGTTGAAATGGTTTTTTCATAAATGATTTTTATCGGCCTATCCTGCCCTGACCTTATTTCCAACTGGTAAGTTCCGATGCCATCTAGGAAAAGCATATAGATATTAACTGGAAGAGAATTGAACATTATGGTGGAAGGAGCATTGAGATTCGATGGAGGAATGATCGTAGCTGTTCGATTGTCGGCGGCTAAACGGCTCTGAGCTGGTGGAATTGAAAGAGGGATGTTCATGGAAGGGGTTCCTGTGGGTTGGGTGGATAAACCCGGGAGTCGATTGCCCGTTTCGGCACAAGGGCAATTTATTCTTTCCCCGAGCCAGTTAGCAATGGCAGGAAAAAATTTGCGGGTTACAATTTTGGCCTTCACAAAATCACGGATGTTTCCCTTTGCGGTTCCGTCGGCGTTGTAGGAAAACCAACCGGATTCGTCCCAAATGGGTCCATCCGGTTGGTTTTGCTGCTCCATCCCGGGTTGCCAAAGGGTCCACATAGTGGCATCCCAAACCATGAACAGCCTTTCGTCGCCGCAGGAAGGAGGGTGAATAAGTTCACCCAACTGAGCCCCCTTCCATCCTGAGACAATCGACCGGTCGACCTGGTCATCCCCTTCCCAATCCTCGCCGGTATCCACGAAGTTCTCCCCCGTCAATTGGGCAAGTGGAATCCCGCCGACAAAAGCACCGAAGAAGGAAGTTGGACCCAGTCCGTGATGGACCGGATAAAAAGCCGCCCCATCGGTTGTGCTATTTCCACTCGGGGAGGGTGGACAGGAGTCATAAGTGTTTTTAACAGCGCCAATTTCCTTTAAAAACCGATAAAGACCCTCATCCCTGTCTCCTAGTTGATAATGTTCGGCAGCAATGAATAATTTGCCGCAATGATTCAGGAAGAATATAGCTTTTTTGCGCCAGTGGTCATCAAAGTAATCGGCGGAACCGGGCAATCCTTCTCCACAGGAATGGGTATCACGATCGATAAATCGCATGTCCCAAACCTGGTCGTAAGGGGCTCCCCAATTATCCCCGGTTGGGTCCCGGTTTTCGTTTTTGACGTCAATGGTTGTGACGTGATTTCCCCCGGCGCGAAGGATATTCACGCATTCCAAAAGGCCACCCTCAGTTCCATCGGAACTATTGTAATAAAAAAGAATTTGATAGGCATGGGAAGGAAGTGCAACCCAAAAGAAACATAAAGGAAAGATAAAAGCGGAAAAGACTTTAGAAATCATTTCAAAACCCATTTCATCACGGAGGCATAAGGTAGTTTGAAATTCGACCTTATTAATATTTTTAGAATTTCAAAATAAGTCTTCACATCTTTTTAATGGAATTATTGGATATGTCGATCAGAAAACCGAAAGCTTTTATTCGACGGGTCAATAATAGTAATCGCCCAGGTCCTCGAACTTGGCTTTGGTATTGTTCCACTGGTAAATTGAAACTGTTTGCCTGAAGGCCATGCCGAAATCATTGTCGACCATATTGTAACGATCCTTAACCCTGGTTTTTAAGTCATCGGGGTAGTAGACATCGGTGCTATTAACTATTTCGAGGTTTCCATCTTTGCTCAAATCCTGATAGAGGGTATATCCCTCCAACCAATTATTAACCTTTAGCTCTTCTTTGACGTACTTCTGAACATCAATGAGTTCGGGATGGTCGAATAGCTGGTCCTCTTTGCCTTTGAGAGCGTCCGTGTCCAGGCGATAAAAAGTCTTATCAACACGGGTTCCCCCTCCAAAGACGCCAACTTCAAAAAAGTAAGGTGATGTTTTACCCAGGGTGATCAAACGGGCGCATCCAGGATAACCCTCCCCGTGAAAGAGAAGTTTGTATTGAAGGCCGATTTTAATATAAATATCCGAACTGGAATGGAGTTTGTCCAATTCATCCGCATAGTCGGCGGTTAAAAACTTTTCGGTTCCGGCTTGGGAAAAATAAAGGGCAATCAGCGGAACTATAGCGCCATCGTGGCTTTTAGTTTCTTGAGCAACTCCCCAGCGGGTAGCCATGTCCAAACGCAGCCGTCTTAAATGAACCGTGTGTTTGTGCCATGAGGGGATAGTGAAGCGGTGTTTTTTAGCCCTAATTTGCTTAATGAATCGCTGAACATCCGTGGTAAGACTGGCGTTATGGCGGTCCACCCAAACTTGGGCGATTTCCTTGCGATCTTGAATTTCACTGTCGGTTAAGGCTTGGGGAACACCTGGAAACAGCAATAATAAACCGGATAAAAGCAGTGACGCGTGTTTTTTCACGGCGAGCCTCCCTATCCTGGAAAAATACCGGCTTTGCCACTTGCCGGAAGAAACCCTCATTGGTCCGCCGGATAGTATATAAAGAAATGTTCAAACCCCCAAGAAAACTCAGGAATCTTTAGTCCTTAATCCTTCCACCGATTCCCGAGATAACGGCAGCCGCCTGACCAGTCGGATTGAATGCCATCCAAAATTTCCTGTTTAACATCGGGATTCACCATCATTTGGCGGAACTCGGAGAGTGGATAAAAAGCGGCGTCCCGCAATACCGAATCAGGTGTCACGTGGATATCGAACATTTCCGAGGATGAGGTGAAGTAAAGATTTAAGACCTGACGGTGTCGGTTTGGCGGAATGGAATCGTGAACCAAAACCAGCTTGCCTATCTTGATGGCAAGTCCAACTTCTTCCTGGAATTCACGGATGAGCGCTTCTTCGGCGCTCTCCCCAAATTCAATTCCTCCGCCGGGAAGAAGCCAATAGCTTTTTCCGTTTTTTTCGTGGCGCACAAGGAGTATTTTGTCGTTTTTGAGAAGGATTCCGGCGACCCTTATTCGAATGGTTTGCAATTTAAGCTCACTTTTAAGTTTTTATTTTTTTTTCCAAAATATCAACGATGTCGGACGGCCCTGAAAAATCATCCAAATTCAACCACTGAACTTTATGTTGGTGCTTGAACCAAGTCAATTGTCTTTTGGCATACCGGCGCGTTCTCCTAAAGATATTTTCTAAGGCTTGTGATTCTGAAAGCTGGTTTTTCAAAAACAAAACGGCTTCGGAATAACCAATTGTTCCCCAAATAGGATGATCCGAAGGCAATCCCGATTCCATGAGTTTTTTGGCCTCGTTCAGTAAACCGCGCCGCCACATAGATTCGCTCCGGATCCGCAGGAGTTCATCCAGTTTATCCCTGGACTTTTCAAAACCAAAAAACAAAACATTTTCTGCCCCGATAGGTATGTAATCCATTTTCGTTACATCTGTTTCAAAGGTTTTTTCCAAGGCCCTGCAAATCCTTTGAATATCATTTACATGAAGACGTTCCCCGGCGGCAGAATCTTTTTCCCGAAGCCACGCTAGGGCCTTTTCATTTCCCAATTCCTTTACTTTTTCTTGGACAAAGGACCGGAGTTCAGGTCGGGGAGAATTTCCGCCGGGAGGCCCTTCCACCAAGGCTCGAATGTAAAAACCAGCTCCCCCCACCAATATTAAAGACTTTCCCAGGTTCAAGTGGTGATCTATTATTTTTTTTGCCTCCCGGGCAAACTCCACGGCGTTCCAATTTTCCCCGGGATCCCTAGTTCCGATTAAATGATGAGGGATTTCTTTTTGCCATTCTTTTAAGGGTTGGGCTGTTCCCACTTCTAAGCCCCGATAGACTTGAAAGGCGTCCGCTGAAATGATTTCGGCTTTCAACCGTTTCGCTAAAAGAAAAGCAATCTCGGATTTACCCACCCCGGTGGGACCGACCAGAATAGGCATTTTTAGTTTTAAGGTAATAAGGTTTGAGTTATCGGACATGGGTGGATTGTCGCCTTTGAATTTAAAACATAACATTTAAGTTATAAAATTTCCTAGTGTCTATCAAAACGCCGGTAAAGGTCGGAAAGAGGAATCGAAAGAATCGTGGGTCTTCCATGAGGGCATGTAAATGGGAGGTTGGCCTCGCGCATCTGATCGATAAGTCTTTTCATTTGGTCTTCGTTCAAGCGATCCCCCGCCATAACGGCGCTACGGCAAGACATGAAGGTGGCGGTTCTTTCCCTGGCTTGATCTAGGCGGTTAGCTGATTTGATTCCGGAAGCGTCCTGGGAAGCCAAGTCATCAATCAAATCTTTCACAATGGTCACCAAGTTCTTTCCCGCCAGGTCAGCGGGAACGCTACGGACCAAAAAAGTATTTCCGCCGAAAGGCGTAACTTCCATCCCAAGTTCCATCAGGATTTCTTGATTGTTTTTGAGAACTTGGGCTTCCTTGGCGCTCAATTCAACCGTGACGGGGACTAAGAGAGGTTGGATTTCCAGTTTCCTTTCCCGAACGGCTTTCATCAACCTTTCGTAATTAAGCCTCTCGTGTACGGTGTGCTGGTCCGCAATAAACATTTCTTGGTCGGATTGGAAAACAATAAAGGTATTAAAGAGCTGGCTGAAATTGTAAAGCGGGGTATGTGAATCGATCCTTCGGGCTTGTAAGGTGGTTTTTTCAAAGCCGAGTGAATCAAAGGATACATGTTCTTCCCTTTGCCTGCCTCCTTCGGGAAGGATTTTTTGGGCAATTCGGTCAAGGAGAGTTTCGGCCGGAGGACCGGAAGACAAGACTGGGGTGCCTTCGGGCAAAACAAAGGGTTGGGAGGGATTGTGAGGATATCTCGAATGGCTTGGGGCAAAAGAAGGACTTGGTAATGGATTTGAACCGCTTGGTTGCAATGATCCTGGGGCGGAAAGTAAAGCGTTGCGAACGCAACGGACCACCGCGTCGTATATTTCCCGATCTTTTGCGAATTTTATTTCTTTTTTGGTGGGGTGGACATTTACATCCACCTGATCTTTCGCCACTTCCAGGAAAAGTACAGCTACTGGAAACCGGCGGGTGGGAAGAAGTGAATGAAAAGCCGTCATGAGCGCGTGGCCCAGGGAGATATTGGAAATCCAACGTTGATTGACGAAATAAAGCATGTTTTCGCGGGTTGGCTTGGTCACGGTGGGCGCGCTGACTACTCCATGGATTTTGAGACCTGACCCCTGGAAATCCAACGGGAGAAATGAGGAAGCTAATTCTTTGCCGAAAATCTTGGAAAGACGGGCGGGAAAATCAGAGGGAGTAACTTGGAGCGATTCCTTGCCATCAATCGTTAATTTAAAGCCGACCTGCGGAAAGGCTAATGCATAAGTTGTTACCACCGTGTGAATATGGTGTTCCTCGGTGGATTGTTTTTTCATGAATTTTAACCGGGCGGGTGTATTGAAGAAAAGATTGGCAATCGTGATGGTCGTCCCAACCGGGCGGCTTGTTTCGAAGCTCTTGGGAGCACCTCCACCCATGATCTTGACCGAAATACCTGAAAGCGAGTCTTTGGTTTGGGTGGATAACTCAAAATGAGATACCGAAGCGATACTGGCCAGGGCCTCCCCACGAAAGCCGAATGTATTAAGGTTCGAAAGGTCATCAACCGAGAAAATTTTACTGGTGGCGTGTTTTTGAATGGATAGTAATGCATCTTCCGGGGTCATTCCTTCTCCGTTGTCAGTTACTTTAAGGAGCTTGAGGCCACCTTCCTTAATTTCCACTTCGATCCATGTGGCTTTGGCATCCAAGGCGTTTTCCATGAGCTCTTTAATGACGGAAGAAGGCCTTTCCACCACTTCGCCCGCAGCGATCTGGTTGATGACTTTTTCAGGGAGGGTTTTTATTTTGGACATGGATTCCAGTGGTCAAATCGGGATAGCGCAAGCTCAATTTAGTCAAAAGTACGGTTGTTTTAAAGGTCTTAGGAGGATTAATGAAAAAGATTAAGGAACAGGATTTAATGCTGTAACTTCGTAAATTTGGACCTTGGAAGTTTTACCTTTGAGCTTGGCGGCGTTAAGCTTTTTAACTTGCACGCGATTTCCCAATTCCTGAAAGGTTTCTTCGGTTACAAATATTTGGTTTCCCTCTGTTTCCCCTTCTACCCGAGCCGCGACATTAACCATGTCGCCGATAGCGGTATATTCCATTCGTCGTTCGCTACCGATGTTGCCCACGATGGCTTCCCCCGTGTTGATACCGTACCCGACTTGAATTTGAGGTTTCTTTTCGGTCTTCCACTTTTCATTTAAGAGGGCCAACTTGGCTCTCATTTCAATGGCTGTTTTTACACATTTATAAGCACCATCTGCCAATTCCAAAGGCGCTCCATAAATGGCCATGATGGCATCGCCGATGAACTTATCCAAGGTGCCGTGGTTAGCAAAAATCACGTCCGACATCGCACTGAAATATTCATTTAAAAGACTAACGATCGTTTCCACAGGTTCTTTTTCAGTCAAGGTCGTGAATCCCCGAATATCGCAGAATAAGACGGAAATTTTTTTCTTGGCGCCGCCCAGGGAACTGGCAATATCGTTATTTTGAACCATGTCGTCCACAATGTTGGGTGAAAGATACCGCTGGAGTGATGTCCGAAGGCGCTCTTCCCTTCTCACGTCGTCAAAGAGCTTGGCGTTGGCTATGGCCACCGCCGCTTGGTTGGCGAAGGCCGAAAGGAAGTACATATCCTCTTCGTTGAAGGTGGTGGTTCCTTCCGCCTTGTCGACGTAGATAACCCCGACGATATTTTCTCTTTCCCAAATGGGCACGCAAATGACCGAAGAAAGCGGCAGAGCCTTGAGGCTGTCCCTGTTGGCGAAACGGACATCATGAACGGCGTCCAGAACCAGCACTGGAACCCTTTCTTTTAAGACCGTGTCCACGATGGTTTGGCTATAAGGTGCCTGCGCCTCCGCTGGCGTCAAAGCATGAGTGGCTACAGGTTTCAGTTCTCCGGTTTTTTCCCTTAAAAGCAGGAATCCGCGGTTGGCCTGCATGACCTTGATAGCCATGGCCATGATGATGTTTAAAAGGGTTTTTAGTTCTAGTACCGAATTGACGATATTTCCGACTTCGTAAAGCGTTAAAAGTTTTTTATGGGCTAACTCATCGATTTTGGGCGTCTTCGAATCCGTCTCATCTTTGGTTACCTCAACCGCGAAGCGTAACCTCGTACCTCCGACGGAAATAACATCCTGGTTTCGTAAGGGACTTTCGTTAACTTTTACGCCATTCAGGAAAGTGCCGTTTGTACTGCCCAAATCTTTAAGGGTTATCCCTCCCATTCCCAATAAAATTTGACAATGTTGGCGGGAAACCAAAGGGTCGGTAATGACCACCTCACAGGTGTTGGAACGACCCATCGTCGTTGTAGGCCGAGCGATTTTGAAAACATGCCCTTGTTCGGGACCGGCCAGAACCGTAATGATAATTTGTGGTTTTCCACCCGATTTTGGCGGCGTAAGAACAATTCTTCCGGGAATGGCTGGCTCGGGAGTGGTGGATGTGGTCATCGGAATCTCATTTCTTCAAAGCATAAACTAAAACGGAACAATTGGCGATATCCGTAACATAGAGATTGTTTTCGGCGTCGATGGTCAGGCCATAATACTTGGGCGCTATTTTGTAATTGCCCTGGGGCGTCCCAAATTCAGTTAAATAATACCCTTCGGGATCGAAAACTTGAATCCTCATATCCCGGTCTGTCACGAAAATATTTCGTTTGGAATCGGTGGCAACGCCGATAGGAGCGGAAAACTCTCCCCGGCCCGTTCCCCTCTTCCCGAATTTGTTTTTAAATACACCTTTTGTGGTGAAAATTTGAACGCGGTAGTTTTTTTCATCCACTACCAGCAAATTTTGAGCGTTATCCAACGTCAATCCGGCGGGACAATTAAATTCGCCCAAACGGGCCCCCTGAATACCGAATTTATTCAAAACCTTTCCCGCGGGATTAAAAACCCGGATACGATGGTTTCCCGTGTCGGAAACATAAATATTATCCTTATCGTCTAACGCCAGTGCTTGGGGATGGAAAAAGCCCCCCGTTCCGATTTCTATTTTTCCCGTGGTTGGAGAAGCAGGTTCCCCGAATTTCGCCAGAAGCTGGCCCATTTTCCCAATAATCTGGACGTTGCAGGTCTTGGCATCCAAGGCGACTAAATTTCCTCCTTGGTCCACCGCAACTGAAGCGGGCATGAGAAAGGAAACCTCTTTAGGGTCACTCACTTCTTTCCCGAATTTTCCGACTGAGTAAAGGATTTTTCCCTCAAAATCAAAAACCTGGACGCAGCATTTCATGGAGTCGCAAACATAAATTCTCTTTTGGGAATCGACGGCCACCCCCACCGGGGAAATAAAATTTCCTTCTTCTTTACCCCGAGTCCCGATTGTTCGGACCAACTTGTAATGGTAGCCCTGATACCTAAGGGTGTTGATGTCCCCCACTTCTTTGATGGCTTGTTTTTTATCGGCCTCTTGAATAATGGTGTGAGTGAGGACGTCTTGGGTTTTGCTTCCGATTCCGATTGGGGCTGTGAGAATTCCAGGTGGAAGTTTTTCCAAGTCTTGTTTCATTTCAAAAGCGGATTGATATCGTTTCGAGACCTCTTTTTGCAGTGCCTTCATGATAACCGCTTCTAGTTCTTTGGGTATGCTGGGATTCATTTTGTGGGGTTCGGGTACGTCATCTTTCAATATTTTGTTCAGGACCACCATCGGAACTTCGTCATAAAAGGGAAGTTTCCCGGTCACCATCTCATAAAGAATGACTCCCACCGAATAGACGTCCGAGGCTTTTGCCGGGTGGCCCAGGACTTGTTCCTTAGCCATGTAATAAAGGGTTCCGCCGATTCCCGCACCGGTTTTTCCCGCTTGAATGAAGGCGGTCCCGAAATCGGTAATCTTCGCTTTTCGATCGGAAGTGAGGAGGATGTTACCGGGTTTCAGATCGCGATGGATGACGTTTTTCTCATGGGCATATTGGAGAGCTGTTAGAATTTGAATGACAATATCAACAGCTTCTTTGTAGGTGAGAGGTGTTTCCTGGATCAATTGGGCCAGGTTTTTCCCGTCAACATACTCCATGACCATGAAAAAGATGTTTTCGGCTTTGTCCACGGTTAGGATTTGGACAATATTGGGGTGGTCCAGGGAAGCCAAAAGCTTGGGTTCCGCAATGAGGGTGGTGAATTCTTCTTTTTGATTGTGGGGGATTTTAATTGCTACTTTTTTCCCGATCCAGGTATCCTCGGCCAACCAAACCGTTCCAAAAGTGCCGCTTCCCTTGATCTCGAGGAGCTTGTATTTATCAATGTTCCCCTGAAGCATCAGGCCCCCTAGAAAAGTCGTAGGTTGGTATTTTATCAAAGCTTTTCGGCTCTGTAACTACCATACGAGGCTTTGATTTACCGTTACGCCTTCATTTTTCAAGAGTTTTCTCTTCCATTTGAGGCCTCCTCCATAACCACCGATTTGATTATCCGCCGCGATAACTCTATGACAGGGAATGAAGATGGGAATGGGGTTACGGTTTAAGGCCTGACCCGCAGCACGAAAGCCTCGGGGAGACCCTGCTTTTCTTGCGACCCAGCCATAAGTCCGGAACTGTCCCCATGGAATTTGACAGGTAGCGACCAAAACCCTTTGTTGAAATGAGGTGAGGAAAGAAAGGTCAAAATCGGTCATGCGAAAGGGGTTGCCCTTTAAGGCGGCCCGGGTTTGGCGTTGAAATTTTTGAGGAACCTTCGCAGGCGGGGTAATCCAGAAGTTTTCGGGAACCGGGGGCAAATATTCATGAATCCTTTTTAAGGCTTGGGCCCTGCTTTTTTGTGGTAATACCAAAACCGAAAGTCCCTTGCGGGTCCAAGCGGCCGCGCACCATCCACCGGTTGTTCGGAAAAATCCCCACTTTGCACTCAAAAACCAACTTCGACTTTTCACGCGACCTTGCCCTTGGCCCGTCCCAAAACCCACTCCAACCCATTAAGTCTCAGCGTTTTTGCCAAACCGAAATATACTATTCCCCCAAGCATTACCGGAATTAGAAAATCAAAAAGCCGGCTACCGGGTAAATGAATTTTTGTGATTTCTTGAAGTGTGACCCAAGTGACGAGGCCCATCAGCGTGGAGGCCAATAAGATCTTTAGCGCTTCCAACCTCAAAAATTTCCAATCCAGATGGATGTTGATTTTTTCAATTCCCCATAGAAGAAGAATTAAGTTGATTAAGGAACCCAGGACGGAAGCCAGCGCCAATCCCCAAAAACGGATGTGGGAATCATTCACGGTTAAAAATGCCAAAAGGTTTAATCCGGCATTGGCCGTTATCGCCGCCAAGGATGTAGCAAGGGGTTTACGGGCATTGCGACGGGCGTAGTAAGCGGGTAAAAGTATCTTGACGCCGGTATATCCCACCAAGCCAAGAGCATATAGAGCCGTTGCCTCGGCGGCCATTTGCGTCGCCTCAGGAGTGAAGCGGCCATATTCAAAGGCCAGCCGGCATGCCGGTTTGGCCACGATCCAAATTCCCACGGTGCAAGGGATCATCAGAAATAACCCCGCAGATAACGCCCGGCTTAAGGTTTGTGAAAATTCTTCCATCTTTCCGGTGTTGGATTGGCGGGCCAAAAGCGGAAAGGTCACGGTGGCGATGGAAACTCCCAAAATTCCAAAGGGTAGTTGGAAAAGCCGGTTTCCATAATAAAGATAACTGACGTAGCCGGTAGTGAGGAAGGAGGCAAAGAACTGGTTAACCAGTAAGTTGACTTGCAGGACTGACTGGCTGACGATGGCGGGTCCCATGAGGTTCATCATTTCCCCGATTCCGGGATGTCGGGGAGGCCAGGACCAAACGACCTTGATTCCAGCCTTCCAAGCCTCTGGAAGTTGCGAAATCCACTGAAAAAACATCCCAAGGGTCATGGAACAGGCCCATAATTGTATGTTCCGGATTTCCTCTTGCGGGTTGTTGCTTTTCCAAAACTTCAAAAGCGCAATTCCCATGGCTATTTGCGTCAAGTTCATGAACACGGGAGCGAACGCCGGTGTCGCAAAGCGGTGCATGGAATTGAGGGCTCCCATCCAAAGAGCGGCAAAAGAAACAAACATCAAGACCGGAAATAAGATGCGGGTCAACTGAATGGTCAGCTGAAACTTGTCGACATCTTTCACATAACCATGGGCGATTACTCCCACCACTTGAGGGGCCAAAAGAATACCCAAGGCCGTCAACAAACCCGTTACGAGGAATAAAAGTGAAAAAACTTGAGACATCAATTCCCAAGCGTCTTGGTGGTCTTCCTTCTCTAACCGGGCCGTCAGGGCGGGAACGAAAGCGTTCGAAAGAGCACCTTCCGCAAATAGGTCCCTAAGCAGGCTGGGTATTCGTACCGCCATAAAGTAGGCGTCGGAAACCAGACCCGCGCCAAAAAGATTCGCGTTCAAGGTATCTCGCAAATATCCCGCGATACGGCTGATGGACGTGGCGGTTGTGACCAGTCGAAAATGCCCGCCCAAACGGGTCTTCGCGTCATTTTGGCTCGGCTCAGACTGGGGTGATGGAACCGTGATTGACACTGTCTCCCCCTTCGTTTACGATATGCCTCCATTTTAGGAAGCCGCTGATTAATTTTTTGGAGGATCCATGCCGATCATTAAGTCGTCGATCAAAGACGTCCGCCGCACTAAAACGCGTACGGCGCGTAATTCCGCTGAAAAGAACAAACTCCGCACTGCCATGAAGGCCGTTCTTGCCGCCAAAACAGCTGAAGAAGCGGCCCAAAAGCTGAAGGAAGCCATGCATGTCCTGGATAAGGCCCAATCCCACGGGATTCTTAAGAAAAACACCGCTTCCCGCAAAGTTTCCCGTCTTTCGTCTTTTATCCACAAAAAGTTCAAAAAGTAAAATCACCGGGTGGCCGCTTTCAGGGCCATCCGGTTTTTTCCCCACTTTAAAACCCAACATTCCAGATAAACCGGGGCCACTGCTTTGCCCAATCGCCCTGTGACAACCCCCGCTTGAAGATGTGTTAAATCCATTAAGGCGTTTTTGAGATCTTCCACGGAGAATTGGGCGGCTTGATCCCAAAGACTTTTAAGTCGAAAGGGATGCAAACCCAGATTCTCGGCTGTCTTCGTTTGGTCCCAGCCTTTCGACCGACCCAGGGCGATTAAAAGCAGTTCCCGAACCCTTCCATAAAGCATGATGACGGTTCCGGCGTCCACTCCGTCTTCCAACTGGTTCAACACTTTGAGAGCTTTTTCGGTTTGACGCAGCCCAACCGCATCCAAAAATTGAAATATACCGGATTCTATCCCGGGAACAGGAAGCTCCATTACCAATTGATGCGAAATGGATTTTTGCGGATGGGCGTAAATGGAAAGTTGCTCCAGGGCGCTTTTGAGATAAGCGATGTCGGACCCAACTTTTTGGATCAAGAGTTGGGCCGCGTCTTCGGGAAGTTGGAGCCCAACGGTTTGAGCCTGTTGTTTTAGCCAGCCCGCCATTTTCCAATCTGGGATATCGGAGCACTGAACTGCCCAGCCCATCCGTTCCACGGCTGCTACCGCTTTCGCGGTTTTTCGCATCCCGGGCGCCAGGAAAACCAATATGGAAGAAGGATTGGGATTGGAAAAGTAATCCTTTAGGCGATCTATAGCCGCCTCCGAATGACCTCCAAGGAGTTTTTCGCCATGCTGCAAAACGAGTAACTGAGATGTGGCGAAAAGCGAGGATGTTTGGGCAGCCATCAACATTTCCCCAAGGTTTATTTCTTGTCCGTCAAAAACCTGTAAGGTTCCATCGGGCGCCATTTCGCGAAATTTTTCCCGGATGTTTTGAAGGCCTTCGGATAAAACCCCTTCTGAATCACCAAAAAGCAAAAGAACCCGGGGCAAATCATTTTTTTTAAGACGGGTTAAAAAGTCGTCGAAGTACATGGTCCCCTTCCTCTTTCACGAAACGAAGTGGATCAAGGGATACCCTGAGGTATGGGTGAAATGGGTTGGGTGGTGTAAGGGGTTCTTACGGGCAAGAGGCTGGCATTTGGAGCCGGAGGTATGGTGGCAACGGGGGTGGCGTTTTTAGTTTCCTCGGGTTTCACATAAAAAAAGGTGATTCCCACCAATTGGCCGTCCACGCTTAAGTGGATCGTGTAAAGTCCCACATCTCTTGGCAAGCCGGTTTGGCCATACTCGGAGTGAAGATGGTCCAACCCCAGGGTAAGGTCCACCAGGAACCATTGGTAGGTTTCGTCCTGGATCGTCAAAAGTCGGTCGGTGAATCCCACCTGGAATTCCTGGTCGAATTTCGCGATACGAAGATTCGTCGGTGAAAAACATTCCACCGTCGCAGTATGGATTCGACTGGAAGGTTTGATTAAAAAATAAGCGAAATAACAAATTTGATCGTTTTTGTTTAAATAAAAATAGTTTACGCTGTCGACTGGATATTGGTTCACGATTTTGGTGCAGGTGATCAAATGGCTCACGATGATGTCCTGGTTAACCGTCGGACTGCTGGAGGATGCTTCAGGAGGGGCGTCTTTCACGCCCGTGGAAGAGGGCTTGTCGGGAGCGTTTTTAGGAACGCCACCGGTGATCCACTCCAGATCAGCTCCTGCGCTTCCCGCCAAAGTAAAAGACATGAGAGCCAAAATAATTAATGTGAAATTTTTAATTTTCAATCCGTTCATGTCAACCTCTCGTCTTTTGGTTTCAAACTAAAAATTGCAGATTCTAAGTTCCGTTTGACTTGACACACCGGTCAATTTCCTTCTAAAACACGGCGGACAATGGTGTAAGCCATGTCACTGGCAAGTTGGGTAATCGCCTGGTCCTCGGTTTCGGGGATCGCTCCCGTATATTGGGGAGTATAAAAATAAATACTATGGACCTTTCCCGTGTCCTCAAGGAACGTTTTCTTTTCCCGTTGGTCGATGGCCGCCAGATCATAGACAACGGACAAACGGTATTCGAGGACGTAATTGGTGTTATTGGCGTAAAGCTGAGGCTCCCGGATATATTGACGGATGATGACCTTTACGGCCATATCGGCCTTATCCGCCGTTTCAATCGGTAGCCTTCCGTCGATTTGAAATTGCCGAATCGTGGCCTCGGTAAAGATCGTATCCAATCCATAGTAACTGGTTCGGTTTTCAAAAAGGTCAACGCCCACGTTTTGGATGTAAGAAGGAATGACCAGGGCGGCGGGGTGGCACCCCGTTATGCCAATGAGTAAAAGCAAAAAACAGGCGAATCGCCGAATTCCGAATGATTTCAGACCTAAGAAATAAGTATTCAATTTGTTCTCACAATAAAGTTAGCCAATTTATCCTTCACCCAAATCAATTTTTGGACGGTTTCGGGCCGGACAAACTTCAAGACTTTTTCCTCTTTTAATAGGAAGTCCCTCACTGTCTCCTCCGCCAATCCCACGGCGATATTTACCCTGGTTTTCACCTTGCCGTTAACTTGCACGGGAATTTCCACCACATCGGATTTTAACAATGCCGGGTCAAACTGAGGCCATCCGGCTTGTAAGAGATTCTTCCCGTCGCCCAGACGGCTCCACATTTCATCGGCCACGTGGGGGGTAAAAGGCCCTAAAAGTTTCACCAGAGCCTCCAAAGCCTCTCGCAAAAGAGGGGTTTTGGCGCCGGGTTGTTCTTTGTAATCATAAAGCAAATTAATCATTTCCATCATAGCGCTGATTGCGGTGTTGAATTTGAAACCTTCGGTCATGTCCACCGTCACTTTTTGAATGGTTTGGTGAGTTTTGCGTCGGATTTCTTTGTCGGCTTCGGTCGTGGCTTCGGGTTTTTCACTCTGGGCAAAGTCCGGTCTTTCCATCACTTCCTGAAAAAATTTCCAAATACGGTTCAAAAAACGAAACGGACCTTCCACGGCCCGGTCGTCCCACTCGGCGTCCCGTTCGGGTGGGCCGATAAAAAGAGTATAGAGCCGGAAAGTATCCGAGCCGTATTTTTTGATGCAGCTCATCGGGTTGGACGGAGTTGCCCTTGCTCTTGGACATTTTAACCCCGCCTTTGGTGATCATTCCCTGGGTGAAAAGCCGCTTGAAAGGCTCGTCAAAATTGATGAATCCCTGGTCCTTTAAAACTTTCGTAATGAACCGTGAATACAGAAGGTGAAGAATAGCGTGTTCAACCCCGCCGATATATTGGTCCACGGGAAGCCATTTGTTTGCTGTTGGGGTGGTGAAGGCTTCTTGTTGGTTTTTTGCCGATACGTAACGCAGAAAATACCAACTGGAATCCACAAAGGTGTCCATGGTGTCCGTTTCTCGACGGGCTTTCCCCCCACATTTGGGGCAGAAGACATTCACAAAGGACGGGACCGATTTCAACGGTGATTCTCCGGTTGGCTTAAATTCAATGGCCCGCGGCAAAAGGACCGGCAGATCCTTTTCCGGAACCGACACCCAGCCACAGGCTTCGCAATTAATCATGGGGATGGGCGCTCCCCAGTAGCGTTGGCGGGATATGAGCCAGTCCCTCAGGCGATAGGTTACCGCCGCTTTCCCCATCTTTTTTTCTTCCAGCCAAGCGGTCATTTTTTTCTTCGCGGTTTCAACATTCAGGCCGTTCAGAAAATCTGAATTCACCAGTTTACCGTCATCCGTATAAGCTTCCCCCTTGGGATCGTAGGTATGATTGGAGGCTTTCCAGGCGTGTTTGACTTCATCCGTCGGGTCGATCACCTGAACAATGTGAATGCCGTATTTTTGAGCAAAGTCGAAGTCCCGGGTATCGTGAGCCGGTACCGCCATGATGGCTCCCGTTCCGTAATCCATGAGGACATAATTGGCCAAGTAGACCGGAATCGATTTTCCGTTAACTGGGTTGACCGCCCGGATTCCCGTTTCCAAACCCAGCTTTTCAGCGCTCTCCCCTACCCTATCCTGCGAACTCTGTTTTTTTACCATTTCCACGAAGGATTTCACTTCGGCTTCTTTGTCCGTTCCCTTCACAAGAGACAATACCAGGGGATGCTCCGGGGCTAGGACCATGTAGGTCGCCCCAAAAAGGGTGTCAGGTCGGGTGGTGAATACCGTAATGGTCTCGTTCTTTCCTTCCACCTTGAATTGGACCTCGGCGCCTTCGCTCTTGCCAATCCAGTTTCGCTGCATGGTTTTGACCCGATCGGGCCAGGATTCCAGGCGGTCGATATCCTTCAAAAGCCGGTCAGCATAGGCCGTAATCTTGAAGAACCATTGTTCCAGGTCTTTTTGCTCGACGATGGAGTCACAACGTTCGCATTGGCCATTCACCACCTGTTCGTTGGCCAAAACCGTCAGGCAGGAAGGGCACCAGTTGACATAGGCTTTTTTTCGATAAGCCAGGCCCTTTTCGTAAAGTTTTAGGAAAATCCATTGGGTCCAGCGGTAATAATCGGGAAGACAGGAAACCACTTCCTTGTCCCAGTCGTAACCCATTCCCCAATCGTAAAACTGGCCCTTCATGCGCTCAATGTTTTTAAGAGTCCAATCCTCGGGATGAATGCCTTTGTGAATGGCGGCGTTCTCGGCTGGGAGGCCGAAGGCATCGAAGCCCATGGGATTCAAGACGTTACGTCCCTGTGCCTTAAAGTAACGGTAGACTGCGTCCCCGATGATGTAATTTCGCCCGTGGCCGGCGTGAAGGAAATCCCCGGAAGGATAAGGAAACATGACCAGGGTATAGTATTTTTTATCGGTTTTTGAGAGATCGCAGGCAAAGATGCCCTTTTCGACCCATTGTTTTTTCCAACGCTTTTCGATTTCAGTGAAATTATAGGCTTCCATACCGGCCTTTCAAAAAGGTTGCGAAGACGAGAATTATAAGGGAAAAACCCATCTTTTAAACAGGAGTGAAATATTCTTTTAATTCAATTTGCCAAATGTTTGCGGGAAAAAATAAGCGTCCCCAGGATATAGATGCTCCAGAGGATGAACAAATCCAATAATGGAAAAGGTTGTGTCCGGGTGACATGGACAAGGCCGGAAACTACCGAGTCTCCGGTTTGCAAAAGATTGTTCCAGAGAGGGTGACTCAAAAAAAGATCCACCAGGAAAAAAAGATGCACGGCCGGAACGACAAAGAAGGCCAATTTGGAACCGCTCAAGAGATAGCCACTGCAGAGAAAAAAGGCGAAACCTGCCAGTGCCCAATAAACCAACGAGAGCGGGGGGGCGAGATAAAATCCGAAAGCGGGAGCCTGTGAAAGAAAAGTCCATCCAGAAAACAGGAAGATGGCGAGCGTCAGCTCCACTACTCCGCCAGTCAGCAAGAAACCGTTGAGTTTTAATTTGGCGTTGATAACTTGGATATCGGCCACCACTTGGCTGGAGGAAGAGGTGAGATACCGGATCCCCAGAAAATATTCTCCCGCCGTAGGATTCAGGCGGTCCCGGCACCAAAACCATTCGCCGAAGAATAAAAACAGGGTCAGGGATGACCAATAGGAATGCCATCCAAAAGTAAAACAAACCACCCAGGAAATGAACCCGCAGATCAATATGTCAACGTATTTGCTGGCAAACTGTCTCCAGACTGTAGGTCGCGTCGATTTTTTACTTGGTTGGGGGTGGGTGGAAGTAGTAACTGTCATGATTTCGATATGTTAAGCAACATGGCTATTTCATCGCAATCGGAAAACTTGGCGCAATGGACGCAATCACCCCAAATTTTTTGAGGTAAGGTTAATTTTTCGACCTTGGCGAAACCCAATTTTGAGAAAA
The DNA here is from genome assembly GCA_963843375.1 of uncultured Pseudomonadota bacterium. Lineage (GTDB taxonomy): Bacteria > Oederibacteriota > Muellerivitia > Muellerivitales > Muellerivitaceae > CAWJKT01. Next base: position 154,980 of record CAWJKT010000010.1, on the reverse strand, counting down.
ACTCGGTTTGATACGTGAGGGTAAAAACTCTTTGAAGGCGCAATTCCTTGGCATCGTCAAAACAATGTTGGAGTAGTTTCCTGCCAATACCTTGTCCTTGTAGCGCCTCCTCAACGGCCAGGGACCGGACTTCGGCGAGGTCTTCTCCGACGACATGAAGGGCGACGACCCCTTTGAGGGGTTGGGAATGGGTTTCCTCGACCGCCACTGTGAAATCCCTTACCTTTTCAATCACCTGGGAAAAAGATCGGGGCAACATCAATCCTTTGGCGGAGTAATGGTTGATCAGATTGAGAATGGACCTTGTATCGGAAGGCCTAGCCCTCCGGTAGGTTAATGGGTTCATGGTGTCCTGATAATAAAAAAGCTGGCTCCCCAATCCAAGAGGAACCAGCTTTTTTAAGGGATCTATTACTTTGAAAAAAGAGCGACGCCACCACCGATTAAAACGCCGACTTGTCCGGCTAAGTCCAACCCGCCGAAGGCTTGAAGTTGCACGTCATGTCCTGTGCGAAGACCAACGATTAAAGGAGTAGCAGCGTTCCCTTCTCCATTAACCGCAAGTTCAGCAATTCCAGTCAAATCTGGATCAAAGGGATAGGCTGCCCCCGCATTAAATTGAAGATAAGCTGGAGGCGTTAAAGAAATATTTTGTGGTTGGTTTGGTATGATTCCGTAGAGAGGATTCGCATAGCTCCTTCCGCCCGGAACGAATACGCCCAATTGGCCGTTCAACTGAAGCCCGTCTATGAAGGTATAAGTGACGATTCCATAAGGATCAAAACCTAACGCACTTGCGTTCGCAACATATAATGGCCCTATTGAAAGATCCAACCCTGCGGCGATATTCAGGCCCGGGGCGACATGCTTGAAGCCATACTTCCCGCCGAAAGTCAGGAAATTCAATCCACTGAGCCCCCCTGCGGCATAAAAAGAACTGCTGGCATGGACCTGAATCTGATCGGTTATTCCATAAGCTCCGCCAAAAGGAATGCTGAGTCCGTTGAAAGCCGAATCGAACCATACGTGGGCGGCTCCCATGATTTGGCCTTGGTTAGGCGTATTTGCTGTGTCCGCGAAAAAATAACCCGGACGGCCGTTCAAATCAGCCCCTTCAATGGGATGAGGTCTTTCCACCCTCGCGTGGTGGACAACCTCTTTTTCCATTTTCTTTTTCTTCTTCGCTGCCGCATTCGCGGTTCCAAAGCTCAAGGCCAAGGCGAAAATCAAACTAGTGCCAACAAATCGGCTCCAAAACTTCATATTAAATCCTCCGAATTTTCATTTGTTCAAGGGCCTATCTCAGGCAGGCACCCTCATTTGACGCGCATTCTAGCATAGAGTTCTTTGGCATGGGTACGGGAAGTTTCGGAAATGGGTTCCCCGCCCAACATTTTGGCCAATTCATCGATTCGGGCGTTTTCCGTTAAACGGTTGACAGTTACCGAGGTTTTCGAATCGATGATTTCTTTGAGGACTTGGAAGTGATTTTCTCCCAATCCAGCGATGGGTGCCAGGTGGGAGATGCATAAAACCTGCTTGGAAGCGGCTAAATGATTCAACAATCTGGCTACGGTGGGGGCAGTTCTGGCGCCAACACCCGTGTCAATCTCGTCAAATATAAGCGTCGGCACCTCATCACTCTCGGTAAGAACCGTTTTCAGGGCCAACATTACCCGTGAAGCTTCGCCGCCCGAGGCGACCTTTGCCAGAGGCCGAAGCGGTTCGCCCGGATTAGCCGAAAAAAGAAATTCTACTTTGTCCCAACCCATCGGGGAAAGGTGAAGCCGCTTTCCTTTTTCGATGACCGGGCTGTTGGACTCTTCCAAAGGCGTCAACTGGACCCCCATTTGGGCGTGGGTCAAGCCTAATTCCTTGAGTGTGATTTGGACTTGGTCCGCCAGTTCGGTGCCGGATTGCGCCCTCTTCGAGCTTAATTGGCTTGAAGCCAGGCGATATTGTTCCGCCGCCTTTTCAATTTCATTTGCAAGGGCTCCCAACCGTCCTTCCCGGTCTTCCAGGTTCTTCAGTTCCTCTCGGATTTGGCCGAGGTACTTCACGATTTCCCCCACCGAATCACCGTACTTCTTTTTCAAGGAATTCAGTCCATCGACTCGATCTGATAATTCCTGGAATTCCGTCTCGCTAAAAGAATAAGACTCCAACTTTTGGGCAATATCAAAAGAGATTTGGTTCAGGCTTTCCTGCGCTGCTTTGGAGACTTCAACCATTTTCCCCAAATCCGGATCCAGTTTTGCCGAATCCATCAAGCGGGACACCGCGGTTCCAAAAAGTCCCGTAGCGCCGCCAGCGCCTTCCTCGTCCAATAATCCTTGGGCTTCGGTCAGGTATTTCGTGATCTTTTCCGCGTGTTTCATTAACTGGTATTTTTTTAGGAGTTCTTCCTCGTTCAGGGATTCCACGCCCGAGGCCTCGATTTCCTGTACTTGAAACTGGAGAAGATCAGTCCGGCGGGCGATTTCCCGGGAATCCCCGCCAAGACGGGATTGTTCAACCAACAAACCCGCAAGAATTTCATAGGCACTGTTTGTTTTTTCCAGCGGTTTTTCAAGATGCCCGAAGGAATCGATCAATTGGCGGTGTCGACCCACATTGAAGATCGCTTGGTGTTCATGCTGGCCATGGATATCCACCAGCCAATCCCCCAGTTCGGAAACCATGGAAGCGGTTGCCATTTCCCCATTTACGAAACTACGGGTTTTTCCGGAAGAACGGTTGAATTCTCTTTTGATGAGCAATTCCCCATGGCTGGCGTCGATGCCCCATTCCGATAGTTTTTTAAAGGTGGAACTTTTCAAGGGCAGTTGAAAAAGAGCTTCCACAACAGCCCGATCTTCCCCGGCGCGAAGCATATCCGCATTCATCCGGTCTCCCAGAAGGAAATAAAGTGCGTCCACGATCAAGGATTTTCCCGCGCCGGTTTCCCCCGTGAGGACGTTAAAACCCGGGCCGAATTCCATGGTGACCGACTGGACAATGGCGAAATTCTTAATGGAAAGCTGTCGAAGCATGGACCCAATATATTTTGGAGAAAATAAATTATCAATGAAAGGATTGGTTACAATAAGGCCCGTGAAACGAACACTATTTTTGAGTTTATGCCTTTTTCTAACAATTGTCTTGTCGGAGTTTGGTTGTGGAACTAATAGCTCCACCAACTCCCAATCAAGTCCTTCTTACCGAAATGAATTAGCCATTACCCCTCCCATGGGATGGAATTCCTGGAATAAGTTCCAATGTGTGGTCAGCGACAAGCTTATCCGAGAAATCGCGGACGCCATGGTTACTAACGGCATGAAAGACGCAGGGTACCAATATGTCAATATTGACGATTGTTGGGAACTTCCAAACCGTGAAGACGGTCATTTAAAGGCGGATCCGTCCGCTTTCCCCGAGGGTATTAAAGGGCTGGCGGACTTTATCCATTCCAAGGGACTTAAACTTGGGCTTTATTCGGACCGTGGAAATGCGACCTGCCAAGGCAAAGCGGGCTCTTATGGGTATGAAACCGTGGATGCGAAAGATTTTGCCGATTGGGGTGTGGATTACCTGAAATACGACAACTGCAATCCTCCTTTCTTTTCGAACCAAGCCAGAGATTATAAAAAAATGCGGGACGCCCTAACGGCTGCGGGTCGGCCTATTGTATTCAGCATTTGCGCCTGGGGCTTCCTTAATTGGATGCCCGAAACCGGCAATTTATGGCGGACTGGCGGGGACATTCATGATGATTGGGGTTCCATGATTGGCGCTTTCGACAACAACGAACAAGTTGCTTCATATGCTCGTCCTGGTGCTTGGAACGACCCGGATATGCTGGAAATCGGAAATGGAGGCATGACCGACACCGAATACCGCACCCATTTCAGCTTATGGGCGATCATGGCCGCGCCTCTTATTGCTGGAAACGATCTGCGAACCATGTCCCCGCAAACCGCTGATATTTTACTGAACCGGGAAGTCATTGCCGTAGACCAGGACCCCTGGGGATTGCAGGGTGTCCGTGTGGCGGATGATGGTCAGGGTTCTAATGTCTATTCCAAAGTACTGGAAGGCCCCAATAGCCGAGCTGTGGCCCTTCTAAATCGCTCGACTGGCACTTCTTCCATTACAGCTAAATGGAGCGACCTGGGGCTACCCCCTGGTCCGGCTTCAGTTCGGGATCTTTGGAACCACCAAGACCTCGGGATTTTTAATGACAGCTATACCGTTTCGGTGCCCCCCCATGGTACCGTCTTGCTGAAGGTTTTAAGCCAAGTCCGTTAAAGTATTTCTTTAACATCCTCGAGGTCATTTTTCTAAATTGGCAAACCTCCTCTTTAAGTACAGGATTATTAACGATTCCACTTAAATTGCCTGCTAAACTTTCGGCATGAAAAACTTTGACGTCATCATTATCGGTGCCGGAGGAGCAGGACTGATGTGTGCCATCGAGGCAGGCAAAAGGGGCCGCCAGGTGGTCCTCTTAGACCATTCCCCAAAGGTGGGGGCCAAAATCCTTATATCGGGAGGTGGGCGCTGTAATTTCACAAATATGAACATCGGGCCTGAAAACTACGTCTCCCAGAATCCTCATTTCTCCAAATCGGCCCTCTCCCGTTACATTCCCCAGGATTTCATTGAAATGGTGAAAGCCCACCAAATCCCCTATCACGAAAAGAAACTAGGGCAGCTATTTTGCGACCGTTCGGCCAAGGATATTGTGGGAATGTTGGAAGAGGAATGCCACAAGGCGGGTGTCCAGGTTTATTTAAACCAACAGATCGCTTCGGTATCGAAAAACGGCAAATTTGAAGTCAAAAGCGATAAGGAGGAATTTACCTCTGATTCCCTGGTCGTCGCCACAGGAGGGCTTTCCATCCCCAAAATCGGGGCCACTGGGTTCGGTTATGACCTCGCTCGACAGTTCGGTTTAAAAATAGTTTTGCCCTTTCCCGCCCTGGATGGTTTCCGGTTTAAGGCCAACGACTTGAAAAAATTCGGGGATCTGACAGGGGTTTCAACAGACGCCCAAATAACCTGCGGCAAGGTCTCTTTCCGGGAAAATATCCTTTTCACTCACACCGGCTTAAGCGGTCCCGCCGCCTTACAGGCTTCCCTCTATTGGAATAGGGACAATACTTTAAAAATCAACTTTATTCCCAGCCAAAGCCTTGAAAAGCTGGTCCGATGGTTTCTGAATCACAAAAAAGGTGGCTCAAAGGTCGAGATCAAGACGCTTTTGAAAGAATGGCTACCCCAACGTTTGGCAGAGCGGCTTTGCGAATTGGAACTTACCCCGGGTACAGTTATCGATAAACTTACGGATAAAAAACTCGAAGATTTTTGCAAGAAAATTCAAGATTACACATTCATTCCGGAGGCGACGATTGGTTATTCGAAAGCCGAGGTCACCAAGGGGGGGGTGGATACGGACGAACTCTCATCCAAGACAATGGAATGCAAAAAAGTGCCTGGGCTCTATTTCATAGGTGAGGTAGTGGATGTCACGGGCCAATTAGGTGGATACAATTTCCAATGGGCATGGGCCTCAGGATGGGCCGCCGGACAAGCCGTTTAAAGTGGCCTTTTTTAAACCGAATCTTTTTCGGGGGCAAATTCCCGCTTCTTAAGCCAGAACTCCTCGACATAGTTCATTGCAGCAAAAAACTCATCAACTTTGGCGGGTTTCGTGATGTAAAAATTGGCCTTGGCCTCGTAAGCGGCTTGAATATCTTCGGGTGATCTGGAACCAGATAGAATCATCACAGGTATGGCTTCCAGGTTAGTGTCGTTTTTGATATCGGAAAGCACCTCAAACCCGTTTTTCTTCGGCATTTTCAGATCGAGGAAGATCAGATCGGGCCTGGGCGCTTCCTGAAACTCTCCTTTTTTGCGCAAGTAGTTGACCGCTTCTTCCCCATCCCGAACCCGTGATACCTTCAAAGGAACATGGAAAGCCTTGAAAGCCTCCATCGTTAATTTGACATCGCCTAGGTCGTCCTCAACCAGGAGAATACTCACCGGTTTTGAGTCTTCAGTTGATTCGCCGACCATATTATCCTGATCTAAGTGAAATGTTGATAGTAAGCTTTAGACGATTCATTAATCAGGCGAGTGTCGTTTTGACGAAAGTATCGAAATTCTACCGACAATAAATGACCTTTTCTAAGCATTGTATTAATAATCCTGAAACTTGAAAGTCAATTAAAGGTAAAATTATGTGAAACCATTTACATTTCGGTTCAAGGGGATCACCTAAAATCAACAACCCCTCTAGATTTTTTCATGAACCCATGGCGTAATAATGAAATCAACCATTGGATAGGGGGCAATATTATGAAGAAATGTTTTGGAATGATTCTTGGAGCGTTACTTGTCTGCCTATCGGTTTCCGCCATTTTGGCCGACGAAACGAAATCCGACACGGTTTATTCGTTCAAGATGAAGGATATCGATGGTAATACGGTTCCCCTTTCCAAATACAAGGGAAAGGTTTTGCTTATCGTAAACGTTGCCAGCAAATGCGGCCATACACCACAATATACCGGTTTGGAAAAGCTATATGAGAAGTATAAGGGAAAAGGCTTTGCCATCCTGGGATTCCCCTGCAACCAATTCAAGGAACAGGAACCGGGAACGGACGCAGAAATTAAGACCTTTTGCACCAGCAAATACAACGTGACATTCCCTCTCTTCGATAAGATTGAAGTCAACGGGGACAATGCCAATCCTCTTTACAAGTTCCTTAAAACCTCGGAACCGGACCCGGATGGAAAACTGGACATCGGATGGAATTTCACAAAATTCCTGATCGACCGGGATGGCCATCCCATAAAAAGGATCGTTACGAAAATTGAACCAGAAGATTTCGACGCTGACATCCAGGCTGCCGTTTCAAAATAATTTTAAAAATCTTTAAACAAAAAAGGCCGGGATCTAACAATCCACGGCTTTTTCTTTGAGAAACTTCTCGCGATCTAATTGGAACGTTGGAATCTATTTTTTAGTTGCTGCAAATATATTTGAAGCCAATTTCCCGAATTTATGGCGCAGTCGACGTTCTTCTCTGTCCTCGGCAATCCTTTGCAGAATCTTTGCATAAAAGTCGATCATGTGATCCGCAATAGAATTCTTCCAACGCAAGAGGAGGAAGCTTTTAATTTGAAGCCATAAGCGCAACCAAACCGCCGCGCTACCGGGGATCAACTCGAAATTATCGGTAATATAGCGTAGGTCGCCGATCTGGGCATAGCCTCCGAACATTGAAGGCGGCGGCAGGGACGGTACAATATCGTCGGCATGGACCACCCGATAAATGGGTATTTTGTAAAAATGGATGATGGTTTTCAGGTCGCAAATGCGGGGCGCACCGAAAGTGTAACAGGCTGCCACTCGGTCGGTTTCGGTCAGGTTCATGGCCGCCATGGTCGCCAATGCGCCTCCAAGACTATGTCCGGTAATGTAAATGGGCAGTCCCCGCACTAACCCTAGGTTTCGGTTGATGGGTTTTTCCATAGCTTTGAAAGCATCATAAAATCCCTGGTGAAAAACCCCATTTTTCGTGTGGTAATAGCGAAAATCCAAATCAACCTGAACCGTGGGCCATTCGGAAGGTACAGTGCCCTTAAAAGCTAATACGGACAACTTGTGCTTGATAGATAGGGCCAGGTAGGCGTTCATGCGCTTGGGTTGGTAGACGAATGTTTTGAGAAGGGTGAAATCCCCTTCAGCCAAGTTCTTCTTCAACAAAACAGGTTCTTCTACATAGGCCAATTCGGAGCATTGTGACATGATCCAGGCGGTGCGATCCGAATAGGCTGCACGTTTGATGGGAGGGTTTAATAGTTGTTTGTTGGTAAAGTAGCGGGTCACGGCCAAATAATAACCAATAATCAGAAAAAATTAAACTTTACTTTAAGGTACAAAAATATTATTCAGCAATAGCCTTAATTTTTTTTAACTTTTTCAACCTCGAACATACTCATTCCCTCTTGCTCAAAAAGATGGCCGGAAACCGTAACCTGTTTCCCGGCATAGGGAGCCATCATCTTATTGGCGGTTCCGTGTTTTTCCCCCACCAACAAATAAAGTTTTTCCCCGACTTTCAAACCAACCGGCAAACCCTTGACAAAACATTGTTTCGCGCATTTGACATGGACATTCCCTTGTCCCCCATGCGCCAAATAGCAGTTAAGGCAGACCACTTCCCCTGTCAAGTTTTGATCGGATGTTTTATCATCTCCATGAGCCCATAATTTAACGCTCGCTAAAACCATCAACGTCGCCGCCAACAAAATCATCATTGCCTTTTTCATTTTCCGCTCCCTTTTTTTATTTATTTAAAATCACTGCTCGCTTAAAGCTGATAAGACTGGGTGCCTCCCAACTGGAAGAACACTTTATAGGTAAAGGGGTTTCCTGAATAAGATGCCTGATAGTCCACGGGAAGCTGGTCGTTGGTCACGGAAAATCCCGCCCTCAATTCCCATCCATCCCAGGCCTCAAGCTGATGGCTGTACCCCAACGTCAAAGCGCTCACCCATTGGCCCGTATTGCCGTTAGGAATGTCGGGGATATCCAATTGATTCGGTGTGCGTTGAAGTACTTCGACGCGCGCGAATATGTCTTCCACAGTGTTACTGAATAAAAACTCATCCAAAAAAGAACTCAACTGGAATACGTGGTCGATATTGGTAATACCCCCATAGATAAGTGTGTTATGAAAAGTCCATGTGTCGCTAAGTAGGGTGTGCGTGTAAAGGGAGGCGGAATAGCGCTGGTCATTGGCGATGCCCGGCTCGGGCGTACCCACCCAGGCGTAAGAAGCCATGAGCATGATGTTCGGTGCAAATTCCTCAATGCCCCGGACTGCCACTGAGTTGATCGGGCCGATGGGTAGGTCCACCTGAGTAGGGTTGGGTTCCGAACCGTTAAAAACCGAGGACTCGATATGGAAGCTACCCAGTTTTAGCGACTCGCCCAAAACGGTGCTCGTAATGTGACCTACGTCTTGGCCGATATGGTGTCCCAAAGGCACGTCAGGATTAACCATGCCTGTAATCCGGTGCATAAAAGCGATTGGCCCGTCGGTACTTTCGCCCCGGGGCGCAACGAATAATTTAAGGGCACTTTTATCACTTGCGTCCAAGGTAAAGGTGTCGCTGAGAGTTAAGCCCATGATGGGTGAACTGTGTGGGTGCTGAGCGTCGATAAAAGGCTGGCCGTTGGCCTGGTCCTCGCCGATTTGCAGGAGTTCGGGGATTCCTGCGGCAGGCACAGCCCAAAGGTCGCTGGTCAGCATTAAGTCCAAGTTGAGGTATTGATGGTCATCCAGGGTCGTTCCAAGATCGGCCATGAACATGTCGGGTCCTGAAAAAGCCGTACGGCCACGGGCACCGTCTTCCGTGATCCATTCCCCAAAACCATAGCCGTGAAGCATCAGCATGCTCATGGGCATGTGGGGCAAGGCGAAGGGCATGACCATCTGCATATCCACGTCCATCAGTTCCATCCCACCTAAGTCTGGGGTAGGATTCAAAAGGATGCCGTCTTCTTTCATGGAAGGCATCATTTTGTCCATCATCGAGTCGGCCCAAAGACCCGAAATAAAACAGGGTGAAATGAAGAAAACAGCCGTCAGGACTGGCAATAGCAGAAGTCGTGTACTTGGGCGGTAAAACCGCCCAAGTACAGGTAAAAAATCGGATGAGTACTTATTTAAGCTTTTCAAGGTCCCACTCCTTTTGAGCGCAAAAGCGCAATTAAGCGGAAGCCAACCGGCTTTCGCTTTCACAACCGCAAAAGGAATGGATCAGATTCTAAGGACAGGAGAACTTCGTGGAGGAGATTCAACGATTTGGATAACCGGAGCCGCCTTAAATATCGGCAAATACGGCGGTTGAAATATTCTTTTTGCAGTCACCGTAGTGGCCGCAATCGACGGATTTACTGAGGAAAGTGTAACTGCCGGCTGGTTCACAATTTGGCACAAGGGATCCGTCGGCTTGGAGTGATGGCAGCAACTCATCGGAAGCTCCATGTGGCACATAGAACAAGCCTTCATAGGGGTTGATTCTTGCTGACAAGCATAACAGGGCACCAGGGACACCAAGAACCCAAACACCAAGACCATTCGTTGAATTATCAAAATCAGTTTTTGCATGACCTAAATCCTACGACCTTTTTCCAGAAATCGCAATCGAGAGACTCCACATTTCAGACCGCCAAATCAGTTCTTTTTCTTTGTTCAAGGCGGGTCCCCGTCGTGGACAGGTTGTTTCGGCAAAATAAGCCCGAAAACTCGAATTTAAATCTCGGCCAGGTATTTTTCCAAGATGGGGATTAACGGTGGAAATTCCCTGAAGACAACCCCCAGGACGACCCCATAATCCACGCTCAAATAATCGTGAACAATTTTATGGCGCGTCCCGATGATTTTTTCCCAGGGAATATTGGGGTGAGCGGATTGTTAGGCGGGGCTTACATGTCGGGCGGCCTCCCCGAAAGTTTGAACGTAATGGGCCAGGACGATGCAAAAATCCTCGTCCGCTTCGCACTCTTCTTGTTTCCGGCCTTGAATTTTCAGGATGGCTTTTTTGGCCGTATCTAACATATGACCGATATAAACCCGGTCATCCCTCTGCATACTGGACTTCCGCCGAATTGAGCACGCGTTCCCGAAGGCGTGGATTAAGGTATTTTTCAGTCACCAAATCCACTTCATGGCCAAACAGGTCCGATAGTTCCTTTTCGATGTCAAAAACCTCGAAACCAACGGCCTGGCCCGGCTGGTATTGCACCAGTACGTCCACGTCGCTGTCGGGCTTGAAATCATCCCGCAAGACCGATCCAAAAAGGGACAGCCTTTGGATATGGTGTCTTCGGCATATTTCAGCTATTTTTTCTTTGTCGATTTGGATGGCTGTTTTCATCTCAATGCCTTTTGGTTTCTTCCTGACAATTAAAAGCATTTTATGCTTAATCCATTTTGGCGACAAGTGCCCGCCCCAGTAGCCTTTTCGTCGCCCAAATGACCCTTAATGAAGATGTAAAACCTTACAAGTAGCCTGTCATTCCGGGTCCCCGTTGTGGACACCTAAAGCCGCATATTAAAGCTCTAACTTTTTAAGAAGTTGAGCCGTGGTATACCATTCAACGCCGGTTCCCGAAAAATCACCATCGTTTGACCACAGGGGTATTCCCAGATCAAGAGATAAAGCCAGCAAATCAATATCATCCGGGTCTCGTTTTCCAATTTTTCTTCGAGCTATAGCCAATGATCCTTGGTAATCCCTGAGTTCGTATTCCCTGACAGCTAATAATTGAAATTGGCTTTCCATGAGTTCAGGGGCTATTCCATATTTCGCGGCCATTACGGGAAGATATTCCCAAACTTCTTTGATGTTCAAGGATGTGGATATGACTTCAAGGTTGGAATGGATGAAAACTTTGAGAGCGGCCCTCCCGGTTGCGGCGGAAAGGAGGACGTTAGCGTCCGCGGCGATTTGCCCGGTGGCTTTTTCTCCATGTTTCAAAGTCATGTGTTACCGTCCGCTCAGTGACGCCTGATTTTTTGAGGTGATTTGAAATGGAAGAACCCAGGTTCGTTAAAAGCTCCCTCCGCAATTCCAAGGGAAGTTCCTGCGACTTAGACATCGGAACCAAAAGGCTGGCAACCTTCCCGTGTTTGGTCACAAAGACAAGGTCGTCGCCGCTCAAAAATTCCGGCGCGTGATCCCTAAATTCTCTTACTCCCGCGACTCGCATAAGACCACCTTCTTGAAAGCTATAAAACCTTCGACCCCTTCAATATAATGCTTCTTATTACTATGTCAATAATTATGTACACAATTCTAAATTTAGGTGTCCACGACGGGTTTCCGTCGTGGGCAAGTTTCTAATGAAGACTCGCCCGCCCCAAAATCCTTCCGGCCGATTCCGTGATCCGAACTTCACCCACTTTCTCTAGGATGGTTTTTCGATAACTGGCCATTGGGGATTCGACTTGAATAAGGTTACGTTTATCTCCGCTGGTTATTCCGAGCTGCTGTGAAAAATTTGGACCAACGTTATTTGGTTAGGGCCATATCGGCCGGGTTTGATGTTCTTTTGGCTGGCATCGATTTTCCGGATGTCGGCCCAAGGAATTTTCAAGTATGGCGGGGAAAATAGGTTCCAGTGCATGCGGGACAAGGACAAACTCGATTCGTTAACCTGGATGCGGTTTTCAAGAATCACCATTCCCATTAAAAACATAAAAAAAGACATGGAACCAAAAAGCAGCCATGCCCACAAGGGAACAATGTCCCCAGTTACTTGTAAAAAGACGACAATAAATGCCAGGCAAAATCCCAACCCGAACAACGACAATGCGCCTGGAACCCCTCCATAAATAGTGACGGGCAAAGTCCCGAGATCATTTGAAAAGGCCTTGTTTTTTCTCAAAACGCCTCCCTTCGAAAAACGTAGTCCTCATTAACTAATATTTCCATGTCCATGACGGGTCCCCGTCGTGGACATCTATCATTGAATTGATCGATCCGATTTCATAACCCATCTTGGCAGAATAAAAATAAGGGCTGTGGTGAGCAAAAGACTCACAACCTGGAGATTTCCTAAATTAAGACCGGTTCCATCTGGATTTTTGAATAACTGGGATGAATCAAGAACCATGTGGACCAGCATACAGCCCCAAAGGACATTCTTCCCTTTTTCAAAAAGGTAGGCAAAGGGGAAACCCAAAACGAGGGCCAAGATCATGGAGACCCAAAAAGAGCCGAAGGCACTGGACATTGACAGATGCGCCAAGCTCCAAAGAAGGCTCGAACCCAAAGCAGCTCCCTCAAAAGAGTGGTTCATTCGAAAATAATGGTAGAAAAAGCCGCGAAAAAAGCCTTCCTCGACAACCCCGTTACCAAGAAAAGAAAAAAGAAGGTGGGGTCCCCAACCCTGAATCAAAGCTGCGCCAGGACTTGAATGAAGGGCATACCACATGTTCAAAGCGGTAGGCAAAGAAGCCAATAAAGCAACTAGGATTTGTTTCCCATCAGGCTTTTTGAATCCCATGAATTCAAATCCTTGCCAGGGTTTTAGGGAGAACAGCCAGCTCGTATAGAGGGCGGTCACGAGAACGCCCACCAAGGTAGAGGCCTGAAGGATCCACACTCCTTTCCAAGTAGTCCCAAAGGGGTCGACGGACGAAAACAAAGCGTAGTACTTAAAGAGAAGTCGGAGTAAATACGCTGGAATGCTTATAGCGACTATAAGTCCCAGCACTACCAATATTTCTTTTCCGATTATTTTCAACTTTTTACCCTCCCCGTTGTGGAAAGACTTTCATTCCTTCTCTGCAATCTGAATTAGGTTTCCACAGGTATCATCAAAAACCGCTTGAGTTACCGGTCCCATTTTTACCGGTTGTTGCCTAAACTTTACTCCGAGTTTTTTAAGCTTTTCATATTCTTTTTGAACATCGTCCACCGCAAATGAGGTGGTAGGTATTCCTTGTTCAAAAATTGATTTTTGATAAGTCTTTGAAGTAGGGTTGGCATTCGGCGAAAGCAATAATTGTGTTCCGTCTGGTTCTTCAGGAGAGACAACCGTCAACCATTTAAATGTCCCCACGGGGAAATCAACTTTTTTAACAAAACCCAAGACTTCTGTATAAAACTTAAGAGCCTTTTCTTGGTCGTCTACGAATACGCTGTTTAGCTTAATCCTCATTTAAATCCTCCTCGCCTCATTGTGATCAAAACTGTCATTAGAAAAATGCTTGTTTCTAGATGGATTTTTTGTTCGGGATGGCCGAATAATAAATTGCAGGTTCATCAAAATATTTTGAAACGCATTGCGGACCAATCCGCATCCAAGGCCACCAATGAAACACCTGTAAAACCCCGCTTCTCCATCAGTGCGTTCCCAGTATCTCGGTTGTAATCAGAGTGGTACTTTTTCGAGGTTCCCTTGGGATATGCAATCCACATAACGGTCTTTTTACCAACCGCTTTTTTAAGGCGTTTAGATATTTTTTCTCCTTCGGCCAAGGAGGTGACAAAACAAAGAATAAATTCGTATTGCCCTTTTGGGTCGGTATGAAGTGGGACCTTGAAATCTTTTGCGATCTTTCGAAACTCCGCAGGAGCCGCTATCAACAATACGGGACTTTGGCCCTTGAATTGGAGTTTTTTGAGGACTGGATTCACTTAATACCCCACATTAATAAAGGCATAAGAGGTCTTTGATCGCCGTTTATCCACTAGCCAAGGGGCTTCGCTACAGTCCGTCTGATATTACTTCCGACTCAGCGGCTATCGATGATCGAGCCATCTTCGGGGACTCGGAGAGTGATAGCATGAGGAAGGCTGCTCCCCCCAGCAACAGCGCGAGGCCTACAAACGATGGGATGTAGGAGTTATGGAACGTTCCCCGGAATGCGTCCATCAGGACTATCAGAAGACCGGATGCCTGTACGACCAGGGCGAAAATCCCATTGCTCGTACCCTCGGGAGCCGGAAAAGTGATTTCAGCGCCGTATTGATAGGCCACCGGCGTCACGCCTGTGACCGCGAAGCCCATTACAAAGAAACAAATGATCTCGAATGCGAAGCCTCTCCCGAGCACCAAACCGAGCGTGGCCGGTACTGCTAGAAAGACCGAAATGAGCAGCACCAGCTTCCGACGTCCTAAGGCGTCCGAAACCGCGGGAATCGCAATACTACCGACGATTCCACCGAGGAGCAACAAAGCCGTCAGCAGCACACCTTGGTCTACAGTGAGCGAAAGCTCCTTTCCGAGTCCGTCAATCAGGGTAAACACACCGTTCACAATGCCGCTGGCCAGGAACAGCGCGAGAGAGAGGATATAGACGTCTTTGTTTTTTAGGATTTGCTTCAGGCTGTCAAGCACAAGCGCGCGAACCTCCTCTCCCGGAGGGCTCGCCGGTGTTGGCGGCTCAGATTGTGCCAGAACAAGGAACAACAAGGCTGAAACTGCCGAGACAATTCCATAGATGAGCTGCATTCCTGCAAAACCGCAGGCAGAAACCAATCCTGGTCCCAGCACCTCGCCAAGCCCGATACCTAAAAACACAGCAAGAAAAATGACGCCCGTTATGGTTGCTCTGTGTTTTTGCGGAAACCAAAGGGCAGCAAATTTGGTGAACGCATTTAAAAGAAAAGGTTGTCCGACCGATATACCAATCGATCCCACCACCGCCATAGTGTAATTCGTGGGAAACAGCGCACGGAGCAGTCCGAAAGCTCCCATCAATGAGGCGCCGAATCCGACCGCTTTCTTGAAACCGTAAGTATCAATTGCCCAGGCCGCCGGGAAAGCGACAACGATGTAGATAAGCATGAACATGTTCGCCAGGAGATCGATGTCTTCACGCTTCACTCCGTAGGCGGTGGCCGCCAGCGTTGCGATAGGCGCGTAACAGATCCACAGCACTTGAACCATGACATTTATGAGCATGAACACCGCGAGCACTACCCATCTGTACGAGTACAACTTTACAGGTTGCTCTTCCATCTCCCCTCCATTCTTCAATCACACAAAAGAATCGGTAAAATCGCAACAACCCGTAATATATGCAACCTCCAGCACCTTATCCACACTTTTTCCACGCGGAATCCGTCCGAATAGCTCGATGATGTCGCAAAATTTGAACATGAAGGGGCATCCTCGGTTCCATTGGATTCCCACATGGAGATAGTTGTCGAACCTCAGCAGTTTGAAACGAGGCATTGGACCGTCAGCCATAATTGCTTTCAAACCACCTGTTTCGTAAAAATGTCCGGCTTTACCTTTGGCGAAATCAGCTAGGAATAGGGGCATTGTCACCTCGGCTTCCCCAAGCACAAGATAGTCGGCCTTATCGTAAAGGCGGGGACTCGATGTTGCGTCGGGCCTCCCACGACAACTATTTTCCCCAAGGATTTGAAATAATCGATGAGGTATAAGTGATCAGGCTGTTGAGCAATCATTCCCCCAAGAAAAACAATGTCGGCCCATTCCACATCCCGTACGTCCAGTTCCTCCGCATTCAGGTCGCTAAGCCTAATTTCCCATTCCGGGGGAAGCATGGCTGCCACGGTGATAAGTCCTAGGGGGGCTGTGGGATATTTGGCACCTACCACCTCACAGGTGGCTCGGTAATTCCAAAAGGACTGGGAAGTAAAATGGGGATAAACGAACAAACAGCGGGGAGAAGGGTTCGCGACGGCGATCAAGAAATTGTCTTTCAAACAAAAGTTAAAATATTTTAGAGGTTAAACTTTCGTGGGCAAAACGTAATACAAAATCGCAAAGTAATGGAAGAGGCTTCCGGTCAAGACGAAAAGGTGCCAAATCGCATGACTGTAATAAAAATTTTTTCGGTGGTAAAAAACCGTCCCGAAACTGTAACTGACTCCACCCAAGAACAACAAAATCATTCCTCTGATAGAAAGGGCGGACATCAGGGGCTTAAAGGCCAAAAGCGCCATCCAACCTAGGCCAATATAGAGAAGGGTTGAAAAAACCCGGTGACGTCCGGTGAATAAGAGTTTGTAAACAATTCCCAAAAGGCTTATCCCCCAAACTATCCCGAAAAGTGACCAGCCCCAGGCACCTCTTAAAATTACCAGGGTGAAAGGGGTATAAGTGCCGGCTATCAGGAGGAATATCGCCGAATGGTCCAGTTTTTCAAAAAACCTTTTAACCCCAGGCGATCGGAAGCTGTGGTAAAGGGTGGCTGTCAAGTAAAGCAGGACTAGTGTTCCGCCATAAATACTGAAACTTACGACATGCCAGGCATTTCCCTCAAGACAGGCTAAAACGATCAAAAAGATGGTTCCTGCACCAACCAAGACAACTCCCATTCCAGCCGTTAAGCAGTTGGCCATTTCCTGTTTGGCGGTATAAACGGTCATTCCATTAGTTACGGCGGTCATCGCTTCACCCCGGTAGTTTTATCCCAACCTGATGCGAATCATATTGTTTTAGAATCATTTAACGTTTAATGCGACAGGAGTTCATTGTCCGTTTAAAGGAACGAACCCACAATCAACCCTCCGGGTGGAAAATGATCGTTTGGTTTAAGGAAGCTCTAAAGAAAAACCGCACCAGTATTTGCCTATTAAGGTCGGGGACCAGGGTTTATTTCCAAAACTTGGTCTGCAAGAAACTTTGCGGGAATTTTTCCGGAATGGATTGCCCACAAACCTGTGTCGTGTCCTGCGAAAAAAACCTGGGGAGGCCCCTCGGCGAGGATGGGATACAATATTTTTCGAACCAAAAGGTGGGAAACCAGTTTTTTGACGTTCTTTTTTTCAATGCGGTTCCTTACCGAATGGTGATGTTGTATCCCCTCCAGCAGAAATATGACGCATGGCTCAAGAGATTCAGGAACAAAGATTTAACCAAGCGGGAATTGGAAATAGCCAATCTTTGTATCCAAGGATTTACCAATTCCAGAATCGTCAAGAGATTGTCCATTTCAAAGGCCACTCTGAAGACGCATTTGAACAACATTTACAAGAAAATGCCCGAGGCCAGTTCTGAGTTCTGGCGAAGAAATCCGCGTCCTAATTGAGAATTGAATCCCTGAGTGAACAAGTTCCAAAAAGTTGGTTGTGGGTGATTAAGTTCCCTGATTAACAAGATGCTGATTTTCTAAACGCAAAGGAATTTGAAACGTCTCCATTCCTCTGTTTTTTTTGAAGGAAAAACGGGGGTTCAGCACATTGTTAAACTTTAGAAAGTTGTTTCGGCGGGTTGGCGGGATTGAAGGCGGGCGCCAAGGCTGTTCCTGAAAGAATCTTCTCGGCTTGTTCCATAGCCTGTTCCATCTTGGGGTAACGAACCAAACGGTATCCCCTGACCTCCTCCGGCAAGGAAAGAACAGCTACCCAACGCTCGTACATTTCGGGGCTAGTGTACTCAAAACGGTCCACTAGGGCTTCATACCAGGCCCTAAAACCCTTTTCGCGTTTATGCCATGCGGGCATGAGGCGGCGTAGGAATTTCATGTGTTTCATTATCCTTAACATCCAGTCGCGACTGTTGAAATCGAACTCTATGTTCATTCCCCAAATATCGAAATGAGGGCGGTTGAAGTGCTTGTAAATGATCCTGTCACCGTTGGCCAAATCCACCTTGTAGCGTTTGGCATCCTTCTCGTACTTCTCCGGGCTGGTCAATAGATGAGCCACATAGACCTCGTCTTTGATTTCCATGACCTTATGTAAATATTTCACGACCGCCTTAGTGGCCGAGAAATCTGCAGCTTTCGAGTCCTTTTGAAGGGTTGCCAGTATTCTGTCCAGGTACTTGCGGGCATAGCCGGGGTCTTCAAACTCGATTAGGTCGTAAAGACGGTTGGCAAATTGAACTCTTGTATCCTCATCTCCTTCCCAAAGTTTCAGGAATTCCTTGGTCATATTCAGATAGACTTCAGCGCGTTTTCCGCCCAAAAACGCAGTCTTCTTCATCACAATTTCCTGGAAACTTAGCCGGACCTCGGCATCGTATTTCTCCGGATGGACTGCCACATCCCGGCCCAAATGGAAGGCGTCGATATTGTGCTTGGCGGCGCTGGGGTTGAAGTTGTCCTTGATGGAATCAACCATTTCGTGGAGAGTGACGGGCAAAAGGCCCCTTTGGAAAGCCACACCCAAAAGCAGGACGTTTACGAACACCTTATTTCCCAGGTAATGCTCGGCAATGGCGCTCATATCGGCACCAAAATAATCCATCGTGTATTTCTTGAAAAGCTCGGATAGTTCCAGCGGGCTGAAATCGTCTTTTCCCATCAGAGTTAAAATCGTATGAGTCTTGTGGGTATTCACCACCGAATGGGTATATTGTTTAGAACCCATGCGGAAATTCAAACGAGGGTCTAGGCCCCGTGCAGATTCCAGAATATCCAGGCCCAAAAGCAGATTGGATTTGCCCTGGGGTTGCAGGGGCGAGACCACCTTTTTTTTCTTAGAAAAGGTTACTTGGGAATAGACTCCGCCGTTGCGGATGGCAATTCCCTTTTTATCACAAAAAGTTATGTGGTAGCCGTGCTTTTCAGCGGCACGCACTAGAACCGCGGTGGAACTACCGATACCCATCCCTCCGACGCCGGCAATATAACCACGCCAGTCTTCTTCGAATGCAAAAGGCTGAGGTTCCGGTATTTGGCCCGGATCGGGCAAAACAGGATTTTCCAGTTTGTGGGCACGGACGATGGTGAGTTCCTCGAAGGCCGGACAAGCTTTGATTCGGGTGCAGGCCATATCGGAAACGCAATAGGAAAGATCGGTGGACATTTTAGGGCCGTAAAGAGTGTCTTCTATGGCGAGACCCGGACAACCTGTCAATCGGGTGCATTCCAGGCAATATTCGCAGGTATGGTCGTTCACATTGACGCGTTTTTGGACGGGCAGGTAGCCATGCTTGGCCTTGAATTGGCTGACTTCCCGACGCTTGCGGCGGTGATAAGTAATGCCGCATTCCTTGTCTGCGATGACGAATTTCACACCTGGTTCCAAAATCATATCCTCTAGCAGGAACCGATAGTCATCACGCTTCTCAGGATTCACTCGCGCAATGGTGAGATCGTTCCCTTTCGTCAGTCCTTTCAGAACCTTTTCGATATCCTGGCCGAAAGTGGGATTGCCCATCAGGTCGGACTCCATTCCCGGATGGGGCTGGTGGCCGGTCATGGCGGTAGTCTTGTTGTCCAAAACCACGTAAAGCACATCCTGGTTGTTCTTGATGGAATCGGAGATTTCCGAAAGCCCGGAGTGGAAGAAAGTAGAATCACCAATAAAACAAACCGATTTGTTGGTCGAAAAAGGCGACAAGCCAGCGCCCGTGCCGCCACCCAGGCCCATGCCGATATAGTTGTGCATTAATGGCCCATTGGGGGGCATGAAAAGAAGAACGTAACAACCCGCATCCCCGTGGAAAAGAATGTCGAGAGGGCCTTGCTTGTGGTTCTTTTTCATGTAGACGGGGTCTTTAAAATCCGCCACCAATTGGAGGAAGACCGAGGAGGAATCCCGATGTGGACATCCCGGGCAGAAAGACGGGGTGCGTTTGGGTATGTTCACTTCCAGGTCGTCCAGGCTCTTGATGAATTGGATTTCCTTGTTCACCTTAGGGGTGGAAAGCTCGAAATGTTTCAAGAGAGGTGCCAAGGTAGTCATGACCACTGCCGGGCTTAACCCCTTGCCTTCAGTAAAGCCTTCCAGTCCTTCGGGAAAAGATTTGCCCCAGACCGTCGGCATTTCCTTGAGTTTACCGGATTGGTAAAGGTCCATGACGATATTTCGAACCTGACTTTCGATAAAACGGCGTTTTTCCTCCACCACTACCAGGGTGGCGGAGTATTTCAGAATTTCCTCGACCGCTTGGGGATCCACCGGAAATGTGAGGCCTAATTTCAGGATCGGAAACTTACCCGATAAGCCAAATTCCGACAGGGCCTGCTCCAGGTAGGTGTAAGAAGCCCCTGCCGTGATAAAGGCAAAACTCTTTTCTTTGGCCGGAATTATTTTATTGATGCCCTTAGCCCGTGCGGATTCGAGGAGCCGGGGGAACTTCACTTCCAGAGCTTCTTTTTCCAGAGGGATGGTGTGCGGTGGCAGGACTATGGAATGGGTGATGTCAAACTTGGAACTGTCGATGGTAACCTTGTTCAGGGTCGTAGCGCCTTTGGGAGGTTGATTAGGATAGACATCCACGCTTCCCCCGCCTTCGGCCGTATAGGTGATAAGCAGGTAGGCGATGAAAAGATCAGCTTCTTCTGAAAGCTCGAAGGCGACCTTTATCCAATCCTTAATTTCTTGAAAAGTAGCCGGTTCCAAAACGGGGATGAACAAATGGTCGGAGAGACGCCGGGAATCGACCGGCACCTGGGTGGTATCGCTCCAGGGGTCATCGCCGATGACGATCACCCCAGCGCCTTTGTGGTCTTTCTTTGCCAGGCTTCCCGCCACTAGGGCGTCGGCGGCAACGTGGAACCCTACGGATTTCATGACTGTAATGGCCCGCAGTCCAGCCATTTGAGCCCCGTTCAACCTTGCGGCGGAGAGGGCCTCATTGTTGGCAATTTGGGCGAGAATGCCATGCTCTTTAAGGTAGGGGGTCGCATTGACGGCGGCTTCGAAAACATCCGCCACGGGGGAACCGGGATAACCGGTTAAAAGGTTCATCCCCGCTTCCAGACCGCCTTTGAGAATCAGTTCGTTGCCGGTATAAGTCTCTGTGCCCGTATCTTTGACAAATCTTGGATCCATTGGCCTATTACATTACAAGGTTAAACCAGCGAATTCAACCTTCCAAAAAACCAATCCGATAAAGCTTTTGAACCACGAAGGCATAAAAGGCAATAAGAATGATTAAAAGCAAAGAGGTTCAATAGGAGTCAAAGTTAAGCTTATTTTCGATTATCCTGGTGTCCCTGGGGTTTTATGGGTTAAGAGCCTTATTTGATTTTAAATATACAACAAAGGATCGACGGGTTTTCCGTTCTTGCGGATTTCAAAATGGAGATGGGGGCCGGTCACGCGGCCGGTGGCGCCGACCCGGCCAATGAGGATTCCCCGCCGCACTTTTTGGCCCTGTTTGGCGTAAATTTTGGAAAGATGCCCATAATAGGTGTGGAAGGAGTTTGCACTTGCGATGATGATCAAGTTCCCGTAACCGCCCGAAACCCCGGTGAAAATCACCTTTCCCCCAGCCGCGGCATAGACGGGATCACCATATTTGGCCTTCAAATCCACACCATTATGGTGGCGGATTTCACCCGTGATCGGGTCAGTACGGAAACTGAAAGGGGAGTTGATCCTTCCCCATCTTCCTAAGGGGTCACCAAAAATACCCCGCTTGCTGAAATAATCCTTCCAATCTTTGACCATGAAAATCGGTTTAACGGCGGGGATAAAAAGAACATCGCCTTCTTTCAGGTTGTTCCACCAAGTGATGCCGTTTTCCGACCTGATGGTTTTCTCGTCCGTTCCCAAAGCTTGGGCGATCTTGGAAATATCGTCCCCTTTTTGAGCGGTATAAAGAATGCCTTTTCGTGAAAGAAGATTTAGGGATTGTTTGATCCTGGCCTTGAAAGGCATGGACGGATTGGCCCCAATGAGGGTGTAGATATCAATGCTGTTGTTTTTGGCAATAGTCCAATAGTTTTCACCCATAGCAATGGCATGGGCTACGACTTTGACTGTTTTGGACCGAAGTTTTGTGGTGTCAAATTCCTCACCGGGTTGGGATTCCACAATGGGGCCGGTTTTGCGGGCGGTGATGGTTTGGGGGATAGCCGCCACCGTCGGTGTAATGGATATTTTTTCGCTTAAGGTATTGGGCGCCGGAACAAAGGCGTGATTAATGGCGGTAAAAATTCCCATGAGAGCCAGGAGAATGGCCGCGTCTAAAAGAAGAAATAAACAAACCCTACGGTTGAGAAACGGCATTTAGGATACGACTCCCAACATGAAAGGGGTTTGGTCCTTCAACATTTTTTTGACGATTTCAGCTACTTGGGGGGGTTCGAGGCCGCACAATTCCCGCTGTAACTGAGGTTTTCCATGCTCAATAAAACGGTCGGGAATGCCGATACATTTTACCGCGCAATCCGTTATCCCGTTTTTTTGGAGGGCTTCCAGTACGGCGCTGCCAAAACCTCCAATGGCTGAGTTCTCTTCCAAGGTGACGAGGACCTTTGTTTTTTGAGCAATAGAAACCAGAAGCTTTTCATCCAAGGGTTTCACGAAACGAAAGTTAGCAACAGTTCCTTCCAGGCCCTCTCTCTTTAACATTTCACGGGCGATTTTCGCCACGCCCACCATACGGCCGATCGCAAGGAGCGCGTAATCTTTGCCTTCTTCAAGGAGGGTTCCTTTGCCGATCTCAAGTTTTTTGAACCCTTCTTCAATTTTCACCCCTTCTCCGTTCCCCCGGGGATACCGCAAAGCGATAGGCCCGTTGTACTCGACGGCGGTGTAAAGCATGTTTCTCATCTCATTCTCGTCCGAAGGAGCCATTACGACCATGTTGGGCACGCAACGAAGATAGGAAAGGTCATAAACGCCTTGGTGGGTCTCCCCATCCTCGCCCACAAGGCCGCCCCGGTCGAGGGCGAAAACGACTGGGAGTTTTTGCAGGCAGACGTCATGGATGATCTGGTCATAAGCCCTTTGAAGGAAAGTGGAGTATATGGCCACTACCGGCTTGATGCCCTCGCAAGCCAGTCCCGCCGCCATGCAAACGCCGTGGCTTTCCGCAATGCCCACGTCGATATAACGGTCGGTGTAAATTTCCCCGAATTTTTTTAATCCGGTTCCTTCTGGCATAGCCGCCGTAATTCCGACCAGCTTCGGATTGTTTTTAGCAAGTTCGATCATAGCGTCGCCAAATACTTTCGTATAAGCAGGAGCCGCGCCGGTAACTGGAACCGCGGTGCTTTTTCCGGTTTCCTTATCGAACACCGTCACCCCATGAAATTTCTCAGGGTTTTCCTCCGCCGGACTGTAGCCCTTTCCCTTCCGGGTCACGACGTGCAACATGATAGGACCCTTCAATTGCTTAACTTTCTTAAAGATCTCAACCAGGGTCCGCAAGTCGTGACCGTCGATAGGGCCGTAATAGCGAAGGCCCAATTCCTCGAAAAGCGTACCCGGGGTCACGAATCCTTTGAGGGCTTCCTCGGCGTGATGGGTCATTTGGAGCATTTGATGGCCGACCTTGGGAATACGGTCGATGAACCGCTCCACATGGGTCTTGGCCTCATTATAGGATTTACCGGCAAGGATTTTATTGAGGTAGGAAGTCATCGCCCCCACACTGGGTGAAATGGACATTTCGTTGTCGTTCAGGATAACCGTCATGTTCATGTTAGGGTGATCACCGATATTGTTCAGAGCTTCCATGGAAAGGCCGTTGGAAATGGCCGCATCCCCCACGACCGCCACGACATGAAAATCTTTTTTCTGGATATCCCGGGCTCTAGCCATTCCATAGGCGGCTGAGAGGGCCGTACCCGCATGGCCAACAGCGAAAGTGTCATATTCGCTTTCGTTGCGCTTGGGGAAGCCGCAAAGTCCCTGAAATTGACGGAGTGTGGGGAACTTTTCCCGGCGACCCGTGATAGCTTTATGGCCATAGGCTTGGTGCCCCACGTCCCATACGATTCGGTCCTGGGGGGTGTCGTAAACATAATGCATGGCCAGCGTCAACTCCACCGCGCCCATACTGGAGCCTAAATGGCCCCCAGTTTGGGAGACAGAAGTGACGAGAAAATCACGCAGTTCTTCAGCCACTTTGGGAAGAGCCTCGACCGGCAAGGCCCGCAAGTGAGCTGGAGAGATTATTTTATCCAAATATTCGTACATTTCGTTTCCTATTGCATCCAATGGTACATCACCAAAACCACAATAATACCCAAGAGGGCGCCCATAAATACTTGAACCGGTGTATGACCCAACAGTTCCTTAAGCTTTTTGTCGGGAACGGGCCTGGAACTATTCAGATCGTCCATAATTTCATTGAGGATTTGAGCCTGTTGACCCACCGCTCGACGTACGCCTGCCGCATCCGACATGATGATCAGGGCCATCCCAACTGACAGCAGGAAAACCGGTGAATCCCATCCGGTTTCCAGGCCAATGGCCGTGGCAAGGGAACAGACTAAAGCTGAATGGGAACTTGGCATGCCTCCCGTACCCACAAACAACCGGAAATTGATCTTTCGGTGCCGGACGTAATATATCAAAACCTTAAAGCCCTGTGCAATGACCCAAGCCACCGTAGTTGCATATAATATTTTTACCGATCCCTTTTCATTCAATGGTTTCATGGCTAACTTGTCCTCCAAGCCATGTAATGCACAAGTTCTTCCAGTGGTATTCCTTTTTCTCCCAAGGGCTTCAAGGCTTTTACGGCCCTCTGGGTAAGATTGTCGACTTCTCTTTTTGACTTTTCCAAACCAATTGCCGCGGGATAAGTCATTTTTCCCCGGATTCGGTCGCTCCCGGTGGATTTGCCCAATGTTTTGCGGTTCCCTGTTTCGTTCAGTATGTCGTCCACGATCTGGAAAGCCAAGCCCGCCGACCAGCCATAATCCGTTAAGGCCATAAGTTTTGGACGTGGGGCACCCGCCAAAAGCGCCGGAAGCCTGACGCTAGAAAGAAGCAGGGCTCCGGTTTTACGGCGGTGGATGGAAAGCACTTTGGACAACAAAGGTTTTTGCTTTTCCGCCAGGACGTCATCCACCTGACCGCCAACCATGCCGGGATAGCCGGCGTAATGCGCCAGTTCAAATATGGTTTGGGGGATGTTTTTGCGGTAACGGGCATTGTAGGCGGCGGGATTTGAAATCCACTCGAAGGCGAGGGTTTGGAGTCCATCTCCGGCCAAAAGGGCCATAGCTTCGCCATAAACCTTGTGGTTGGTCTTGCGTCCGCGCCGGTAATCATCGTCGTCCAATGATGGCAAATCGTCATGAATGAGGCTATAGGTGTGAATCAATTCCAAAGCGCAGGCGATCCGAAGGGCGTCCTTGTGAGCAAGACCCACCGCATCCGCCGATGCCAAGCAAAGGATAGGACGTAAGCGTTTGCCCCCTGCAAAGACGCTGTACTTCATGCTGTTCCAAAGAGTCGAAGGGCAAGGGAATCCGTCACGGAAGACCTTTTGGAGCGCTTGGTCAACCACATGGCGTTTTTGTTCCAGGTAGGATTGTATGGAAAAAGACATCCGGGTTAGCTTTTGGAATCTTCGTCTTTGGATTTGGCCGAGGCGTTCTTCAAAAGCAATTTGACCTTTTTTTCAATTTCATTAAGACGGGAATTGCACTCCTTTGTGAGTTTCATTCCCTCTTCAAACAGCTTTAATGAGTCCTCCAACTTGAGGTCGCCCGATTCCATTTTTTCGACAATAGCTTCAAGTTTTGTGAGTGAATCTTCAAACGCGGGCTGTGTTGGCATCTATAAATCCTCAGGTAAATTTAAAGTCTTAGTGTACCTTAAGACAGGCCTATTTTTCGATGGAGAAAACCCGGTAGGAATGAGGTGCTATTTGGACTTTGAAATTCCTCTTTGGCGGTTCGGGGTTTTGTTGGGCCCACCAATTATTCAGGTCGGGGGTCGCGACGGGTTGGGCATCCACCCGCACATCAAGTTGAACGTCTCTTAACTTAACCGTTTCTCCCGGCAAAGTCACCGTCACGTCACAGGGCTCGGATCGGAAAGATTCCACCACGAAGCTGTTGTTGTCATAGGCGAAGAGAGCCACCTGGGCGGGGGAATCGATCCGAACCGGAAAATCGCCCTGAAGGTAGCCTTTAATCGCGGTCACCACGCCCTGCGGCAGATTGTAGAGATCGGAAATGTTTTCGGGAATTGTAATCACATAAAGGATGCCTTTGGAATACCGGTTCATAAGCAGGACTGGGAATCCCTTGGATGTGGCCACACCTCGGATGATCCCCCAGGTATCGTTCGTGAAAAACCGGATTTCCGGAAATAGAATGGATGGGTTTTCGTGACTTGGGTCGTTTAAAGGGGTTCCGTTCCCGGCCCCGTAACCGTTGATAAAATCATGAATGGAGACCGTTCGCCCGGTACACTCCAGCTCTGCGATGTCCTCGATCCCCTTCCCCTGCAAAGCCTTCAAAAGTCCCGAGGTAATGAAGACGTTCTTGCCCGCTTTCAGGCTGGACTTGATCTTGGAAACAATCCGGGGGTCAAATTTTGCGGATTCAGTCAACAGGATTGTATCGGCGTCCTTGGGATACTCGGGTAGAAGCTCAATGGGAATCCCGATGTTGCCCAGGTAATTGTGGAGGAAATCCTCTCCTGTTGACTGGTAAGGCTTGTAACTGGCGATGCCGATGGGATTCCCCAGCATTCCCAAGACCCGGTCTACTTTCTCCAGCGAATAACCCGCCGCTCTTCCCCACCCAGGTGGGGCGGTATCCCCGGGAGCTGGGTTATAGGTCTTGATCATTTCATCCCAATTAAAACTTGTCGCTAAGTTCTTCCAGGTTTCCCGGTTTCCCGGATCCAAGGCACGGGTTTCGGACATCGGAGCCCAATTGAATAGGGTAATTTCAGGTGCTTTGGCAAAAAGGGTGTCCCACAATTCCTCGGCGTAACGATCCACGTAACGGGTGCTGTAGACGTCAACCCATCCACCTAGATTGCCTCCATCCGGACGGATGTTGCTAAAGTAGCGGAAAATTTCATAACTCTCGTATTGCTGGAGAAGTTGATCCGTGATCGTTGGATCACGGGTTTCTGTCCCGGTATAAATGTAGTCAAACATTTGGGATTGTTTTTCCAGGTCGTAGCCGAGCCCTTGAAAATGCTCGTACCAATTAGGGTACTTGATGATCATCTTGATATTAGGATTGATGGTCCTTGCGGGTTTGAGAACGAGGTTCCTGGAAGCTTTGCGCATGGTATCCAGCCGGTATTGCGTCCAGGAACGCTTGCCCTTCGCGGAGATATCAGCGTCGGATTTGCTTGTATAGAAGAAAAAATCATCCAGAATGACATGGTCGAAATGCCGAGCGGCCATTTCCACGGCTTTCTTGCATTCGGCCCTATCCTCCGGATTCTCATAATCGAAAGTTCCGAACTGGCCCCCATGCCCGCCCTTGGCCAGGGTAATTCCACCCCAAACTTCCACCCCATGGTCCGTGAAAAACTTTTTGATGCCATCCAACTTCGATTCGTCGGCAAATTGTTTGTCTCGGTAGACTTCCAGATAGACCTTGTCGAATTTGACCTGGGCCATGGTTCGATCGAATTCCCGTTGTAGCCGTTTGAGATCGGAAAAGGAACGTGTCGCGTTGACCACGATATAGATGGCAGTTTTGAAATTTTTATAATGATTCTCTGGCATTGTTCCTTCTGAACGAAGAATGGATGGAATTGAAACCAAACCTATGGAAGTAAGGAGCATCATTGACTTTACGAAAGCCTTCATGCCTACCTCCGGGGACTGATGATATAAGCGGAATTCATTTGAGGCCAAGATTTTTTAAATCTTTTAAATGCAAACGAATCTCATAACGAGCCAAATTACCGAAAAAGCGCTTTTGTAGATCGTTAAGTTCATTTACGAAAGCAAATCCCCTTGTTCATCAAGGCCGCTCACTTCAGATTCCAGGGTTCCTTGCTGAAGTTGAATGCCAAGACGGTCGCCCTTTTTCAAACCCTTAGGAGAACGCAGGATTTCACCTGTCTTTTTGAGGCTGACCACCGCATATCCCCGTTTCAATGGGCCATAAGGATGGTAGGCTTGTAATTGGGCTTCCAGGCCATGGATCTTTTCACGGAAAGGTTTGACGGCCTGTAGGGGTGTGGCGCGGGAAAGAAAATCCCCGAAACGCTGAAGAATTAGTTTCTTATCTTGAAGTGCTTTCAGTAAAGCTTCCTGTAAATCTTCTGTTCTGCGGTCCAGGTTCTGACGGGCTTCAGTGATTAAATAATCAGGTCGGCGTTCTTGAAGAATTCCCGACAGTTCTTGAAGGTCTCTTTTTCTTTCCTGAACCAAGTCATTCAAGGCGTCTTTTAACCGCAAAGCCAGATTGGCGATTTCCGACTCCACCTCATCCCGTCCGGGGGCCAGCATAGCCGCCGCTGCCGTCGGAGTCGGAGCCCGCAAATCTGCGACGAAATCACAAAGGCTGAAATCCACCTCATGTCCTACGGCGCAAATGGTCGGGACGCTTGAGGAGGCCAGCTCTCTCACCACCCTTTCGTCGTTGAAGGCCGCCAGATCTTCCTGGCTGCCTCCACCCCTGGTTAAAACCAGAACATCGTGGAGCGCTTTTTCAGAAATTTCCCGGATAGCAGAAATGATTTCAACAGGGGCTTCCTTACCCTGAACCTTGACGTCGAAAACATCAAAGTCCTCAACTCCAACCCGGGTGGCAAGAATTTTCAAAAAATCTTGCAGGGCCGCTCCCTGCCCCGAGGTAACAATGGCGATTCGTTTTGGGTACTTGGGGAGAGGTCTTTTTCTTGCCGGATCAAAAAGGCCCTCTTCGGCCAGTTTCTTTTTCAACTGCTCAAAGGCTAATTGAAGGCCGCCCACACCTTGAGGCTCCAGCAACTGAACATTCATTTGAAACTGGCCGTAGCCTTGGTAGATCGTGATAAGACCTCCCGCCACCACTTTTAAGCCGTTTTCGGGCTTGAAGGCTAGCCCAAAGTTATTGCCTTTGAAAAAAGCGCATCGTAAAACACTTTTCTCGTCCTTGAGGGAAAAATACATATGACCGGAAGAATGATGTTTGAAATCAGTTATTTCACCTTGGACCAGAATATTCGGAAACTTGGTTTCCAAAAGCATTCGGGCGGATTGAAGAAGCTCAGAAACGGAATAAATCATTCGATTTTCAAGATTCATTGAGATCCTTAAACTTTTTCACTTTTATGCTTTTGGCTAAACGGGAGATTAATCGAGGTTCAAAGCCCATAATTCCGGTTAAAGCAACCGCCGTGCCGGTGGCGGATGCCAGGCGGGCGCATTCGATGAAGTTTTTTCCAGTTTGCCGGCTCTTTAAATATCCCGCTAAAAAACCATCTCCCGCTCCCACGACCATACGTCCGATTACCTTTTGGGGAGACTTGACCCAACAAACTTCTTTACCGTTCCAAAGCAACGCGCCTTCGATTCCATTCGTCACAGCTCCGTGGAAAAGACCGGATTTAAAGAGGTTTGGCAAGTATTGATAAACCTGCTTTAACCCGGATAATTTGCGGTGAATCGATTCCGAAAATTCGTAAAGATTCACTTTGAAAAACCAAGGTTTGGCCTTAAGAGCTTCTCGAAGAGCCGGGCCTGAGCTATCGACCACTGTCCAAACACCTCTGCGCTTGAAGACTTGTATCCAAGACCCATAAAGGGCTGGATTCATTCCCTTGGGAAGTCGGCCCGTCATTACCAATAGATCATCTTTTTTAACTGCCTTATCCAAACGGCCGAATTCTCCTAAATCCAGTTCGAAACCGGGATGATTATATTTTTTTGTTTTTCGATTGTTTTCCACCACTACATTTAACCGGATGGGAACTTTTGAACTGAGGTAATAGGGGGCCAGTCCTTCCCTTGCCAGCAAAGAACGATAAAGATGATGGGTGGGGTGATTTCCCCCGCCGGTTCCCAACCAGGTCCTGGCCGGTATCCTCCATTTTCGAAAAAATCGGGCGATATTGAGAGCTTTGCCGCCAGCTTCCACGTTCGACTCCAAAACCTCCCCAATTTTTCCCTGGATCGGTTCTTTTAATCGAAGTTCCAAGTCCAACGCGGGATTAAGGGTGACAAGATGGATCATTGAGTATTCCAGAACCTCAAGGCTTGGCAACCTTGGTAATCAGGTAAAGCTCCTGAAGCTTTTGGGCGGCCGTGATCCTTTGCATATCCGTTTCACCAGTTTGGAGAATTTTTTTCCAAACCCGGATGGCATCCTGGTAGCGGCCCACTTTTTTATACGTATTGGCCAATATGTTCACCAGCATCGGGGGTGCGTCAGGGCGCCCCGCTTCCTCCTCAAGGACTGGAATCAAATCCTCTTCCTTTTCGGTGTGTTGGTAAAGAATGGCGGCCAGGAGAAACTTAAGCCGTTCGGCGTGGGGATTGGACTTTATCCCTTTTTCCAATAATTGCGTCGCCTTCGTCGATTCGTTTCAAATGAAACGCCAAGGCGGCGGCCGCCAAAGGTATAAATGGAGATAAATTGGGGATTAAGATCCGAAGCCAAACTGCAGTAATCATATAATTTTGAAAAACGCGAGTCGCCGCGTTATCTGAGTCCCCATAGTACTGAATCACCTCAATCCAAAAGACATGTCCCACGAGCACTTTGTATCCGCTTAAAAAAGCCACGGCTCGTAAAGTGGATGAAACTCTTTGATCCATTTTTTGATGACCCCGCCAACTTCGAAAGATTCGGGATGTACCCATGATTCTAGATCGGGAAAGAAAAGCCTGGGTTAGAAACAGCCACCATAATCAACCCCGGTGCCCAATTTAAAATCCTGTCATAAAGCGAACTCGTGTTCATTTAAATTCCCTTTTTTCCAAATTCATCCATCCGATCAGAAAGACGGTTAAAGAATAAGCCAAGGCGTAAAGGAGGACTTCTTGCCACTGGGTCCAACCCAAAACCATGGTGGGATCATAAATCCGGTCTTTCAAATTAAAAACTTCCAAGTTTGGAAGATGTAATAAATCATCTTCAAAAGAACTTTAACCCATTGGGCGATTTGCTGGTTTAAAAGCCATTCCACTTCACCGATGCAATGGCCCAGGAAAATAGTGAAGAAAGGTGTAAAGCACGACTCCTACCATGGAAGTGGCGATCATTTGGATAAGTCAACCCCAGAATCGGTTAGGACGAACATTTCCAATAGGATGAAAACAACACAATCGTAGAAAGAGCGGGGGAATCTGGCCACCCCCGACAAAAACAACAATCCGACTACCACCAAACCCATCCCGAGTACCACCAACAAAATCACCCCATAAAAACCCAGAATTCGACCCAAGAGATATTCTCCCTTCGTGAGGGGTTTGGCTAAATGGAGGTAAATGGCTTTTTGATCCATTTCCGTCGTGTAGGTCACGGCCAGACTTAAAATCGAGAACCAACAACCCCGATATTTCCATTCCGGTTAATCCCAAATCCATGAATATCTCAAGGACGCTGCCAAAACTCAGGATGGACAAAAGAAAAGCCAGACCACAAATACTACCACGCTAATTAGCCAAATAAACAGCATCTTGCTTCGGATCAATTCCCGGTAAGTAAAATTTCCTACGGCTAGAATTCGATTCATGTTTTTCCTCCTCCGAAGGGACCGGGTCAAATGGTCTTGAGCCCCGATCGCATTAAGGAAATAAGCCTCCACCAATGAGGAAAGGGGCCGCACTCCCTTTATTTTGGCTTTTCGGGAGTTTAAAAGAGCGAGGGTTTCCGCAAGCACCAAACCCGTTATTTGAACCCCACCATTATGGTGGATAGCGTCCTGAAACGGCATGCCCGACAATTTGGCCGCCTCCGCCTTCTCCACATCCACCCAATAATCCACCGGAACGGAAGACTCCAGGATTTTGGACATGTAGGTACCGTTTCTTTCAACATTCCGTCATGGAGAATTCCGATACTGATCGCAAATACGTTCCACTTCATCCAAGATGTGGGTGTTTAGAAAAAGGGTCGTTCCTGTTTTTTTCAAGTCGATGAATATATCCCGCATCTCCTTGTAACCCACAGGGTCCAGGCCACTCATGGGTTCATCGCAAATAAGGAGTTGTGGGTTTTCCAATAAGCGCCTGACCTATTCCGATGCGCTGGAGCATTCCTTTGGAATATCCGGAAACTTTATCTTTGGCAGGTCGGAGTCATTCTGACTAATTCAAAATTTCATCCACCCGGTGGGCCAGAGTGGCTAACCCGACTAAGCCATGCAAGGAGCCAAAATATTCAAGTAACTCCCTGACCGGTATGCTGTTTGGAAAAATAGGGCAATTCGGAAAGATATCCTATTTGCTTGCGGACTTGACTATTGGAAATTTTTCCGCCTAAAACCTCAATGGATCCTTTCGTAGGTTTCAAAAGACCCAAGACCAACTTAATAACCGTTGTTTTTCCGGCCCCATTCAAGACCCATTAGGCCGAAAGCCTGATTTTCGTAAACATCCAAGTGAAGATTTTTAAGGGCGTGAGTGATTTTGGGGGTGAACCAAAAACCGGTTTTATATGTTTTCGAAAGATTCCTTATTTGAATCGCGCAGGGAACGCCGGTAGTCGATGGTTCTGGCATCAGTTTCCCACTTCCACATAACTTTCCAAACGCTCAAAGAGCGCGAGGGCCGCTTGTATGGCTAAGGCGCTGGTTTTGGGGTTCTGCTTTGAAGGAAAGTTGCGAGAGACAGCTGTCAACTCGCCAAAATCACCTGAAACATGAATTTCGTGCTGATTAAATTTGGTTTTTGGATCGGCCATGATCCGAACTTTGAGTTTTTGGGGATTTCCAGAAGCCAAAGCCGTTGTCGCGGCCACATTGATATTAGCCGGAAAACGATGGATAGCTCCCCAAACATCCCCGCGATAAAGATAAAAAGGGGTTTTTCTTTTGGAAAGCAATTTGTTTTTGAGCATGAGGTTAAACCGGGAGCCCCCTCAAAACTCCTTGGATGGTTTAGTGGAGGTGATGCGCAATTCCCTTATTTCACCGATTTGCCGGGCGGCTTTTAAACCGTCCAATCCGCAAAGGGCTCCTGAGGGAAGATGAATTTTGGTCCGGTAACGCCGGGCTAGTTTTTCCAATTGTTTTTGATGAAGAAGAAATCCCCCGGTGCTCATCATCACGATGGGTTTCTTTTTTTTCAATGCGGAAATAGCAATAGCAAGCGACGCTCGGAACGGAAGCCGCTTCCAAAACGATGTCGCATTTCTCGAGCAACGGAACTTACTCCGGGCACAAATAGCAGGTCGAGATTTCAATTTGTTTGAGAGTCCAACAGCGGATGAGCGGTTAATGTCGAAAAGTGCGGTAACGCGAAAGGAAGATTTTTTATTTTCAAGGAGACGGGCTACCAGCGAACCGATGGCGCCACAACCGACGATTCCAAGGCGCCTGGATGGAGCCCTTTTCACTTCGTGGGAACCGCCGCCAACATGCCGTCGAGAGCTTTGAGCGCCTTGATCCGGATGGGTTCGGGAATTTCGATGGGATGTTGGAGTTCCTTCAAGGACTCGTAAACATCTTCCAATTGGGTCATTTTCATGTTGGGGCAAATAAGACTTTTGGTCGGAAGAAGGAAACTTTTTTCCGGCATGGATGTTCGCAGACGGTGCAGCATACCCATTTCGGTGCCGATGATGAAGGTTTTGGCCGGTGAGCCCTGGCAATAACGCAGCATTTGGGACGTCGAAAGGATGGCGTCCGCCATGTTGCAGATATCCTCGTTGCTCTCGGGATGGACCACCACGACCGCGTCCGGATGTTCCTGCTTGAGGGCGATGATGTCCTTGGGCTTCATCCGCTGATGCGTCGGACAGCAGCCTGCCCAGAGGATCATTTTTTTATGCGTCTGGGTCTGCACCCAGCGGCCCAGGTGGTGGTCGGGCACGAAAAGAATTTCTTCCTGGGGCATGGCATTTACGACCTGAAGGGCATTCGCCGAAGTACAGCAGACGTCGGCCATGGACTTGATTTCGGCGGAACAATTGACATAGGCCACCACCGCGGCATTCGGATACTTGGCTTTTTCCGCTTCCAATTGGGCGGGCGTGATCATATCGGCCAGTGGGCAACCCGCTTCAGCGGCGGGCAATAAAACGGTTTTTTGGGGTGAAAGGATTTTGGCGGTTTCCGCCATGAAATGGACGCTGCAAAAAACGATGACATCGGCATCCGTCTTTGCCGCCAAACGGGAAAGTTCCAGAGAATCCCCGACATAATCAGCGATATCCTGTACTTCCGGGCCGCTCATAACTATGGGCCAAAATAATGGCTTTCGCTCCTTTTTCAGTTCCTGGATGCGGGCAATAAGTTCCGTGTCATCTAAAAACAGGTCAAGTGACATGGTCAAGCTTCCTCTCTTTACCTTCGTGACTTTGTTCTCCGCGTTGACCGAAACTACGGTCGGAGAATAACCGGCGGAAGGTGCCTGGGGAAAACTTTCATAAGTCAAGAACGATGAGCTTGTCACCGATCTCAGTGTGCCGGGCCGCCGCCCCGTTCATGCACACGACCCCCGAATTGGGCTTTCCCTTCAATGGCATAAGTAGCGATCCGGCTGCCGTTGTTAAGATTCAAGACGTGAACCTGCTCATAAGGGGCGATGTCTGCGGCTTTCATCAATTTTGAATCCAGCGTGATACTTCCCTCGTACCAAAGTTCGGTTTGAGTAACCACTCACTTGATGGATCTTGGATTTAACGAATGTACGGGCCATGTTTTCCTCGAATTGGGATTCAATATTCGACAGTTTAACCGAAAGACCGGACGCATCCAGCCTTCAAGAAGCAATGCCTTATTTAAGGTCATTTCCGTCTTTCTGCGATTCGAAATAACAATCGGTTTTCTGTTAGATAACAATATTGTCAATCAACCGGACATTGTCAAGGTAGGCCGCCAAGGCAATCAGTCGTGCCCGGATTTATTTCGCTTTACAGGCTCCAAGCTTTCGGCTTTTACCGCCTCCAAGTATTGAATCTTGACTTTACGTTCATCAGCAATCACTTTTTTTATTTCTTCCAGCACTTTTTCGACTACTCGGTTTCTCCCAATTCCACGATGCTCTTCCCCACTTTCAACGCTCTGTAAAGGACAGGCGCAATATTCCGTCCTTCCAAACTTAATTTTTGATTCCGGGAGCTCATGGCCAGTCCATCATGTTCACGGACGATTGGGCATGTCACTGTCTGGGTCGCAATGTTCAAGATCTGCGATCACCTTTTTTAGGACAGCGGCTTGTTGTGCGTCTTTTTGGCCAAGGTAAAGCCGGTCGGGTTGAACGGCTCCCAAAAGTTTAACCACCACCGTGGCCACGCCGTCAAAGTGTCCGGGGCGATAGGGCGCGCAAAGACCTTCGACCAGTGGTCCCTTAACTTTGATTTCAGTGGAAAATCCTTTCGGGTACATTTCCCGGTTCGTTGGGTTGTAAAGCAAATGAACTTTTTCTTTTTGGAGGAGTTCCAAGTCCTTTTCCATCATCCGGGGATATTGGTTGAAATCCTCATGGGGACCGAACTGGAGGGGATTCACATAAATCGAAACAACGGTATCTTGTTTTGCTTGCGGCAGGTCCGCACCAATTCCAAATGACCTTCATGGAGGGCGCCCATCGTCGGTACAAAACCAATTGTTTTTTGGGTTTGACGCCATTTCCGGACAAGCTTATGGACTTCGAAAGGAGCTACGATAGTTTTCATTGGGGACCTTTGGGATGATGCCTTACTTGGGGAATTTTTGGGTTCTTACTTCCATAGGCATATTGTTGGACGGCATCACGAATAGCTTCGTGCAGTTTAAGATAAGCTTTGGCGTGTTTGGGATGAAAGTCGGGAAGCAATCCCAAAAGGTCGTGAAGGACCTGGACTTGGCCGTCACAATAAGGGTCCGGCACCAATACCAATTGTTGGAATTCGAAGTGAATCGGTTATTTTTTTTGCCACTTCTGCCGGCACCAATTCCAAAACCACCGAAAAAGCGCCCGCCTTTTCCAATGCTTTTGCTTGTTGAAGTAATTTTAAGGCAGTGGACTTGTCCTTACCTTGGGAGTGATAGCCCCCTAATTGGTTAACATGTTGAGGGGTAAAACCCACGTGGCCCATGACCGGAATCCCATTCTCAACCAAAAAGGCCGTTACTTCGGGGGCTTGCGGACACCATTCCAGTTTCACCGCTTGGGCTCCAGCTTCGGTGAGGAAGGCTCCGGCGTTATCCAAAGCCTCTTC
Organism: uncultured Pseudomonadota bacterium; assembly: GCA_963843375.1. Classification (GTDB taxonomy): domain Bacteria; phylum Oederibacteriota; class Muellerivitia; order Muellerivitales; family Muellerivitaceae; genus CAWJKT01. Next base: position 118,520 of record CAWJKT010000010.1, on the reverse strand, counting down.
CAGTCCCAAGTTGATAAGAAAGAAAAGGTAGGTCCCCTATAATAAGGGCATTCTTGACCCCCTTTGTAACCGCCTTGGTGTGGTGGATCATCTCATCCATCGTGGCCGAAAGAGTATTGGGACGGCCCAACATGGTCATGGAAAGGCTGTCCCCCACGAGAATGGCATCCACCCCGGCGGCATCAACCGCCAAAGCCATGGAATAATCATAAGCCGTCACCACAACGAGTTTTTCACCCCGGTCGCACTTGTTTTGGAAATCCAATATGGTGTTTGTTTGGCGGACATTATTTTTTCACGCTGACGGGTTGGTAATAAACCGTTCCCTTGGTGACTTTCGCCATGTGAGTCAAAAGATCGTCCAGGTCCGCGTCCCGGTGGACAAAATCGATCTCACTTGTATTGACGACCATCAAAGGAGTTTCCTGATAGTGGAAGAAATAATAGTTATAGGCCTGATTCAATTCCGCCAAGTAATCCCCTGTGATTTGGTTTTCAAATTTCCGACCCCGCATGGAGATTCGTTTCAAGAGAACATCAGTGGAAGCCTGGAGATAGATGACAAAATCGGGTTTCAAAACCCGCCACCTAAAATGGAATGAATTTGTTCATAAAGTTTTAACTCATTGTCGTCCAAAGTTAGGTTGGCGAAAATCCGGTCCTTGGCGAAAACGTAGTCGCTCACAATGCCTTGCTGGAAAAGGTCGCTTTGGGTCATTTCCTGCTGTTGGCGGTATCGGGAAAGAAGGAAAAACATTTGGGTTTGGAAAGCGTGTTTTTTGATGTCTTTATAGAACTCGGTAATGAATGGATTTTCTTCCGCACCTTCCAATATCAAACGGGAGTTTAGTTTTTTGGCGAGGATATCCGCCAGACTGGTTTTCCCCACACCAATCGGACCCTCGATCGCGATATATTTATGGTGAAGCATGGGTTTTAACCTGTGCCGAAGTCTTTTACTTGTTTCAAGGGCTTCCCGGACCGTTTTTTGACGTGGTCGGAAGGATCCTTTCCGGCGATAGTTCCATTAAAGGTACTAAAACATGCCGTCGTTGCTCCAGGCGCGGGTGGGGCAACACCAGCTCTTCGACATCCAAAATCCAGTCATCATAAAGCAATATATCAATGTCCAAAGTCCGTGGGCCTTTTGGGGATGTCCCTTTGGCGTCCGGCTTGGCTTTCCAAAACCCGTGCCCATTCTAGCAAAGTTTCCGGCGCCAAGTCGGTCTGCAATTCGGCCACTTGGTTCAAAAACCAGGGTTGGTCCGTAACATCCACGGGTTCGGTTTCGTAAACTTTGAGAATCGGACGATGGAAAATGATTTCTCGATGGCCTTCCGGGCTTGTGCTAAGTATTAAGTCCCGATTACCCAAATTTGACCCTAAAGACAAATAAACCAAAGCCATTTAATTCCCAGCTTTTAGCCGCTGGTAGACGGTTGGTGCAGAGGATTATAGATAACTAATGGCCTTATCAACAACCGACCGTCATCTTATTTGAGTTTTCCTAGTCTTTGTATCGCTTCTTCCAGGCGGGCTTTATCCACCGTAATGGTCATGCGGAAATAGCCTTCGCCTTCCTTGCCAAATCCGTTGCCCGGTGTGACTACGATTCCAGCCTCTTCCAATACCTTTCCGCACCAATCGGCGGAAGTCATGCCGTTTGGCACCTTGACCCAGAAGTAAAAAGCGGCTTTGGGAACATGGAATTGCCATCCCAGTTTTTTCAAACCCGCGGCAAAAATATCCCGGCGTTCCTGGTAGATTTTACGAATATTTTCCGTGACCGAATCGGGCGCTTCCAAGGCCGCAATTCCCGCGTATTGGACGGGGTTGAAAACACCCGAATCTAGGTTTCCTTTCACATCGGCCAGAGCCTTCACGACGCTTTTGTTTCCCACGGCAAAACCCACACGCCAACCGGTCATATTGAAAGTTTTCGAAAGGGAATGAAATTCCACACCGACTTCCTTGGCACCCGGAAGTTCCAGGAAACTGATCGGCTTTTTCCCCGTCGTAATAGATTTCGGTATAAGCGGCGTCGTTGGCCACGATGAGATTGATGTTTTTGGGCGAATGCAATCACTTTGGTGAAAAAATCCTTTCCCGCGAGGACAGCAGTGGGATTATTGGGCGAATTGGTCCAAATCAGTTTAGCTCTTTTGAGAACATCCAGTCGGAATGGCGTCCAAATCGGGTAAAAAATTGTTCTTTTCCAAAAGCGGCATGAAATAAGATTCACCTCCAGCAAAAAGTGTTCCCGCATGATAAACCGGATATCCAGGCGAAGGCATGAGAACCACATCCCCGGGGTTGATGATCCCAATTGGAAGATGACCAATTCCTTCCTTGGAGCCAATCAAGGCCACCACTTCATCTTTCCAGTCAAGCTTGACCCCAAAGCGGCGGTCATACCAATAGGCCACGGCCTCGCGAAACTTGGGTAGCCCCGGCCCTAGCGGATACTGGTGGTTGGCCTTGTCTTTGGCGGCTTTGTAAAGGGCCTCCACAATGAAATCGGGAGTGGCCAAATCGGGGTCGCCTATGGCCAGGCTTATGATGTCCACGCCTTTTTCGATGGCCGCTTTTTTCTTTTTATCCATTTCGATAAAAAGATAAGGTGGAAATTTTTTCATCCGTTCGGCTTGTGGGAAATCCATTTGTTCCTCCGCGTCTAAATAGCTGCAACTTGATTTCGTAGAATGCCAATTCCTTCTACTTCAACTTCAACGATATCCCCCGGATTTACGGGCCCAATCCCGGAAGGGGTTCCCGTAGTCAAGACATCCAAGGGTTCCAAGGTCATGACTTTTGAAACAAAAGAAAGTAATTCAGCCGTGTTCCAAATCCTCATGGAAATCTTCGCGGATTGTTTTGTTTCCCCATTTACCCGGCATAATATTTTTTGGTTTTTCTCCAAAAAATCCGTTACCAGCCAGGGACCCAGGGGACAAAAGCTGTCGAACCCCTTGGCCCTTGTCCACTGACCGTCCGTTTTCTGCAAATCCCGGGCCGTCACGTCATTGCAACAGGTGAATCCCCAAACGGCTTCCAGGGCTTCTTTGGGGCCAGCTTTACGCAAGCGGCTTTTCAGCACAACAGCCAATTCGGCCTCGTAATCTACGCGTGAAGATGAGGGAGGATACAGGATTTTACCTTCCGGTTTCAACAAAGCGGAGGGTGGTTTCAGGAAAAGAACCGGCTCCTTGTGGTCCTCATGTTTCATTTCCTGAATGTGGTCGCGATAATTCAGACCCACGGCGACAATTTTACTTGGAAGGGCAGGAGCCAAAAGGTTTTCGGAATGAACCGGATAGGATTTGGGGTCAAAAGTCTGGTCGTTCCAGGGTTCGTCGGAATGAAAAAGACGGTAAGTGTCCCCGGATTCCAGCATCATGGCCCAGCGGGGTTTGCCGTTATGAAGAAGTCGCGAGATTCTCACGAAGAACCTAATCTTTTGCCGCCAGGGTCAACAAGTTAAAATAAATCCCTAACTTGTTTGGAACAATTTCGTTGTCTTTTTAGGTGAACTTGGCGGTTCAAATTTATTTACTACGTAAACTGAGGACGTCAAACATGTCATAAAATCCATTACTTTTAGTGGAAAGGAACAGGGCCGCTTTTAAGGCTCCCCTCGCAAAAGCTTCCCGGCTACTGGCCCGATGTGTCAATTCCAATCGTTCGCCCTGGCCCGCGTAAAGGACGGTATGGTCACCCACAATATCACCGCCCCGGACCGCATGAAAACCAATGGTTCCTTTTTTTCGTTCCCCAACCTGCCCTTCCCTGCCATGGGTGGCGACATCCTTTAGGTTCACTTTCCAGGCACGGGCTACTGATTCCCCTAGGCTTAAAGCCGAACCGGAAGGCGCGTCTTTTTTGAAATGATGGTGGGCTTCCACGATTTCCACATCGTAATCTTGACCCAGTTTGGCCGCCGCTTCTTCCACCAGGGCAAAAAGCAGGTTCATGCCGACGCTCATGTTGGAGGACATAACTATTGGAATGGTATTAGCGGCATCATGAATTAATTTTTTTTCGGGGTACGAAAAACCAGTGGTTCCAATCACCAATCCGATACCGGAAGCCGCCGCCTCTTTTAAATAACCCAAGGTTGCCGCCGGTTGGGTGAAATCGATCAGAACCTGGGGTTTGGGATTCAATCGGGAAATGGCCGAATTTACCGAGACTTTAAACCCCGTTCCCAGGGAAGGCAAAACTTCCGACAGGCTTTTGCCAACTGCCGCATGGGAACTTGATTCTAACGCACCGGTAATTTCAAATTGGGGGTCTTTGGAAACCAATTCAAGGATTGTATGGCCCATCCGGCCCGTAGCACCGGATACGGCTAAGCGCACACTCATCGGCGCTGCCCAGCAGGCGCCAATAATCCATGACGGTCCAATTGCTTGCGGATGGTTTCCTTGGCATCGGGGGATGCGGGAACCAGGGGAAGCCGGAATTCCTCGGCCACCTGTCCCCGGAGGGCCAGAGCTGTTTTGATTCCAACCGGATTCACATCGGCGGTAACAATCGTTTTAACCAAATCAAAATATTTCATAAAAAGGTCACGGGACTCGTCGGTTTTTCCCTCAAGATAGGAATGCACGATTCGGGAAGTTTCCTGCGGGATTATATGGGATGTCACCGATATGACTCCTGTGCCTCCAACCGACAGAACGGGAAGGGTGAGAGTATCATCCCCCGAGATGAGGGAAAAATCGGGGGCACAAAGACTTCTTATCCGGGTCATTTGTTCCAAGTTACCACTGGCTTCCTTGACGCCGACGATGTTTGGATGCCTTGAAAGTTCGAAAATAGTTTCAGGAGTCATGTTGATCACCGACCTCCCAGGGATGTTGTAAAGAATTTGGGGAATAACCACCGCATCCGCAATGGCGGTGAAATGAGCGATGAGGCCTCTTTGGCTGGGTTTGTTGTAATAGGGGCAAACCAATAAAACCGCGTCAGCGCCAACTTCTTTAGCGTGCCGAGAGAGTTGAATGGCTTCCGCAGTGGCGTTTGAGCCGGTTCCAGCGATCACTGGAAGCCTTCCCCGGGAAGTCTTTACCGTAAAGGCAATAACTTCCCCGTGTTCTTTTTCCGTCAGTGTGGGGGATTCCCCCGTCGTGCCGCACGGCACAAGACCGTCAATACCTTTTGATATTTGGTTTTCAATCAAAGCCTCAAGGGCTCCATAATCCACCTGTCCATTTTTAAATGGCGTCACCAGCGCGGTATAAGCTCCACGAAACATTCGATTTACCGGTCCTTTGTCCCAAAATAACAAAACCCCCGATTGGGGGTTGGAGTTGTGTGAAAGTTATATTAGGGAATTTTTCCCGCTATCGCAAGTGAACTTTCTGAAACCCGGCTTAGGACAGAATTTTTTCCGAACGGACCAAATCCTGCCAAGTTTGTCTCTGGCGAGCCACATGGAATCGGGAACCTCGAACGACGACTTCCGGCGGCAATGGACGGGCGTTATAGGTACTACCCATCACGCTGCCGTACGCCCCGGCGGAGAAAATAACCATTAAATCCCCGCGTTGCATCGCCGCAAGTCGCCGGTCCTTGGCGAAAAAGTCACCCGATTCGCAAATGGGGCCTACCACATCCACCTTTTGAACGGGTTTTTGAGAGCCTATGGCCGGGGCAATTCGGTGGTAAGCCTCGTAGAGAGATGGACGAATGAGTTCCCCCATTCCCGCATCGACAATGTAGAAAGTTTTAGTCCCGCTTTGTTTCACATAGGTGACACGGGTTAAAAGCACACCTGAATTGCCAGAGATATACCGGCCCGGTTCCAAAACCAGGGTGGCATTCAAACGCTTGATGACTGGCAAAACCAAGGCGGCGTATTGGGAGGGTTTGGGCGGCTTTTCGCCTTCGTAATCAATTCCATAACCGCCTCCTAAATTCACGGTATGGATGGGAAAACCCTCCCGCCGAAGTTGGAGGACCAGTTTTTCAATGACTTTAGCGGCTTTGCCCACCGACCCGGTTTGAGTCATTTGGCTTCCGATATGAGCATGAACACCCGTCCAATGAACCCACCGGCATTGGCGGACAACTTCTATGACTTTTTCCACATCACCCAGATAAACCCCAAACTTAGTCTCTTTTTTACCGGTCGTAATGTAATGGTGGGTTTTAGGATCGACGTCCGGATTAAAGCGAATGGCAATCGGCGCGATTTTTTTCATTTTATGTGCTACATCGTTGATGGCCAAGATTTCCGGAATGGATTCCACATTGAAATACCTAATGCCTTCTTTTAATCCATAAGCGATTTCGTCGATCGGTCTTGCCAACACCCGCAAAGATGATCTTATTGGGTGCAACCCCCGCCTTGCGGGCTTTAAACAATTCCCCCCCTGAAACCACGTCGGTCCCAGACCCCAATTTGGCCAATGCGCTTACAACCGACAGGTTTCCGTTGGCCTTCATGGAATAAGCCACCAAATGAGGCACGGATCGGTAAGCCTGATCAATTTCCCGATACCTTTCCTCAAAAGCCGGAAGGCTGTAGACATAGCAGGGCGTTCCAACTTTTTCCGCGATTGTGGAAAGAATAACTCCATCGGAACACCAGTGGTTATTTTTTAAATGAAACCCGGTCATGAATTCCTCAAAGGGGTAATCTTTTTTTTATTTTAGTGATTTCATTTTTTAACAAAACAGATTGTTTCACGACGTTTTGCGGTGATGTCCCACCGACCGTCTTTTTCTGATTGACGGAATGATTCACCGAAAGATTTTCGGCGGTTCCCCTGGGAAACAAATCGGAAAACTTTCGTAGGATTTGATCGTTTAAATCCTGGATTCGCTTTCCATGTTCCAGGCAGTAATTAACGACTAGACCCACAGCCTCGTGAGCACGGCGGAAGGGCATGCCCTGAGAAACCAAAACATCTGCTAAATCCGTCGCCAAAAGTGTCAAATCCTCATCGGCTTTTTGACCCATTTTTTCCCGATTGAATTTTACCGAGGCCAAAAATCCGGCCATGGTTTTCAACGATGCCACAACCGTATCCGCCGAATCGAAAACAAAATGTTTATCTTCCTGCAAATCCCGGTTATAGGACAAAGGCAAACCTTTTAATACCGCTAAAAGCCCGGTCAGGTTTGCGATCGTCCGACCCGCCTTGCCCCTGACAAGTTCCGCCACATCCGGATTTTTCTTCTGGGGCATCAAACTGGAACCGGTCGAAAATGCATCGTCCATTTCGATAAAGCCGAATTCGGTGCTGGCCCATAGAATCAAGTCTTCCGAAAATCTTGAAAGGTGCATCTGTGTAATGGCGGCGGCCGAAAGAAAGTCCACGTAAGAATCCCTGTCGGAAACCGCATCCAGGCTATTCTGAACGACCGATTTCAATCGGAGTAGTTTGGCCGTTTGCAGACGGTCGAAAGGGTGGTTGGTTCCCGCCAAAGCGCCCGAACCCAAAGGCAAAGAGTTAGCCCTGTCCCAAGTGACAAGAAACCGGTCCATGTCCCGGGTCACCATGAAGGCATAAGCGGCCAGATGATGGCCTAAAGTAACAGGCATGGCCCTTTGAAGATGGGTATAACCCGGCATAAGAGTGTCTTTTTCTTCAACCGCCAGCCTCGTCAAGAGTTCCAACAATTCAATGCCAGCTTGTACCGCTTCATTAACCGCATGACGCAAATAAAGGCGTAAATCCGTTGCCACCTGATCGTTGCGGGATCGTCCGGTATGAAGTTTTCCCCCTAAAGGTCCCACGATCCGGGTAAGGGCACTCTCGATAGCCGTGTGAATATCCTCTTGGCTGGAATCCATTGGTAGTTTTCTGGCCTTGAGGAGTTTTTTCACTTTTTGGAGACCGGTTGACAACTTTTTTCCCTCGGAGGGTTTTAAAAGCCTCGCCTTGACTAGGGTTTGGACATGAGCCAAGCTTCCCTCAATGTCAAAAGACGCCAACCGCTGGTCAAACGAAATTGACTCGGTGAATGCCTCGACCTGAGGGTTGGTTGATTTTCGGAATCTCCCTCCCCACGTCTTCTTCATTTGTTCTTCCTTTTCACAGTTCCTACTACCATCAGTGGCAGTCCGAACAAATGGATGAATCCTTCTGCATCCCGTTGGTCATAAACCGCGTCCTCCCCAAAAGTTGCCAGGTCTTGTTGATAAAGGGAATAAGGCGAGCGGGCGCCGGTGGCCATAACCCTTCCCGGATTCAGTTCCACCCGGACATCTCCCGTTACGTTTTTCTGCATTTCACGATAATAAGCTTCCAAGGCGTCTCGTAAAGGCGAAAACCATTGGCCGTTATAGATGAGATCCGCGTATTTAACCGACATGACCTGGCTGTGATGGAGTATTTCCCTTTCCACCGTTAGGCTTTGCAAGGCCCGATGGGCTTCATAAAGAACCGTCGCGCCGGGAGACTCATAAACGCCTCTGCTTTTCATCCCAACCAGCCTGTTTTCGACGATATCAATTCGGCCAATTCCATAGCTTGCAGCGAATTTATTCATCTTTTCCACCAAAGCGACTGCACCGACCTTCTTTCCGTTCAACCCAACGGGTATACCGTTTTTAAAACTAACGATTAGATTCAGCGGCTTCTTCGACGCCAAAGCGGGTTCCTTGGTATTCAAATAAACATGTTTGGATGGAGCGTTCCAGGGATCTTCTAATTCCCCGCCTTCATGGCTTAGGTGCCAAAGATTCCCATCCATCGAATAGGGCCTTTTTTTAGTCACCGGTACTTCCACACCATGTTTCTGGGCGTAATCAATGGCGTCTTCCCGGGATTTGATTTCCCATTCCCTCCATGGAGCGATGATCTTCAGGTGTGGGGCCAAAGCCATCACGGCCAGTTCAAACCGGACCTGGTCATTCCCTTTGCCGGTGGCTCCATGAGCAATGGCATCGGCTCCCTCTTTTAAGGCTGTTTCCACCATGCCTTTGGCAATAACCGGTCTTGCCAGCGAAGTTCCCAACAAATAGGTTCCCTCGTATTTGGCTTGCGCCCGCAGTGCCGGAAAACAATAATCCTCCAAGAATTCTTTTCTCTGGTCCTTTACGATGGCCTTGATGGCTCCCGTTCGTAAAGCTTTGGCCCGAGCGGGGCCCACTTCCTTTCCTTGCCCAACGTCAGAAATAAAAGCTACCACTTCGCAGCGATAATTTTCCTTTAGCCAAGGAATAATAACGGAAGTATCGAGCCCCCCGGAATAAGCAAGAACTACTTTTTTAATATGCGATCTCATTTTTTTCCTCTTTTACCCATCAAAGTCACCAGCAAGGCCTTTTGGGCATGAAGTCGGTTTTCAGCCTCGTCCCAAACCCTCGATTGTTTTCCATCCATCACCCCGGCGCTCACTTCCTCCCCACGGTGGGCTGGTAAACAATGCAAGAAGATGGCTTTCGGAGATTGGGCCATAAGTTTTTCGTTGATTTGAAAATTTTTGAAATCTTTAAGTCTTTTCGCTTTTTCGGTTTCCTGTCCCATGCTGGTCCAAACATCGGTATAAACCACATCCGACCCTTGAACCGACCCTTGAACCTGATGAGTCACTTCTATCCGGCTTCCGCTTTTTTTCCCTTCTTTTTGGGAATAAGCCAGGATCGAAGAATCGGGTTCATAGCCCACGGGACAGACTAATTTAAAATGAATCCCTGTTTTGGCCGAACCCACCATTAGGCTATGTGCGACGTTGTTGCCGTCTCCGATAAATACGATTTGAAGACCCTTCAATTTCTTGAAGTGTTCCTGGATGGTCTGCAAATCCGCGAGCGCCTGACAAGGATGGTGGCTGTCGCTCAATCCGTTGATGACGGGAACAGTCGAAAACCGGGCCAGTTCCTCAACAGTTTCTTGATCGAAAGTCCGGATCATGATCCCCTGCACGAAACGCGAAAGGACCCTGGCGGTATCCGCCACAGTTTCGCTCTTGCCGAGGTGAAGATCCTGCTTGTTCATGAAGAGGGCGTGACCGCCCAGTTGGACCATTCCAGTCTCAAAGGAAACCCGCGTCCGGGTTGAGCTTTTTTCGAATATCATGGCCAGGCATTGGCCCTTCAGGGTTTCGGAGTACTGATCTGGTGTCCTCTTGATTTTGGCCGCCAGATTCAGAAGATCCGAAACTTCCCCTGGGGATAATTCCATTAACGTTAATAAGTGTTTGGGAAAAGTGGCCATGGAGTGTCCTTAGACTGACTTAAGATCGTCAGTGATGGCTTTTTTCAGTTTGTCCAATGCCTGGTCAATATCCGACTGGGTGATAATAAGCGGAGGCAAAAATCGCAGGACATTTTCATGGGCTGAACCAACTAATAACCCGTATTTGGCGCAATGGGAAACCAGCGTGGCGGCCTTTCGGCGTCATTTCCATTCCAAGGACCAATCCGATACCCCTTACTTCGGTGAAGAGGTTGGGATATTCCCTTTGGATACCTTCCAGCCCTTGTTTTAATTTTTCTCCCATTTTAGCCGCATGAGTCACCAAGTCTTTCATAAGGATGGCTTCAATGGTGGCGATGGACGCCGCACTGACAATAGGGTTTCCGCCGAAAGTGGAAGCGTGGTCTCCCGGTTTGAAACCATGGCTAACTTGATTGGTCACTAAAAGAGCCCCCATGGGAAGCCCGCCGCCCAGCGCCTTGGCCGAAACCATCATGTCCGGCTCTATCCCGTAATGTTCGTGGGCCCACATTTTACCTGTCCGGCCCAAACCCGTCTGGACCTCGTCCAGAATCAGAAGAACTCCCTTATCCCTGGTCAAGTCCCGTAATTCTTTTAAGAACTTCGGGTCGGCGGGCTGAATGCCACCCTCGCATTGAATGGGTTCGATAATGACGGCGGCCGTTTTATCCGTGATCAACCCTTTCACGCTTTCGATGTTGTTGAAAGTCGCAAACTTGATACCCGGCAGGAGCGGTTCCAGCCCCTCCTGGTACTTCACTTGTCCGGTGGCTGAAATCGAACCATAAGTTCTTCCATGGAAGGAATGATAAAAACTAATAATCTCAAATTTATCTTTCCCTTGCTGCCTGAAATGTTTCCGGGAAAGTTTGAGGGCAGCCTCGACCGCTTCCGTGCCCGAATTACAGAAAAATACTTTTTGGGCAAAGGAAATTTCGCACAATAGTTTTGCCAACTTAACATTAGTTTCGTTGTAATAAACGTTGGAAACGTGTCCCAGTTTCTTGGTTGCCTCGATAATGGCGTTGACCACCTCGGGATAGGCTTGTCCCAGGCCGTTTACGGCAATTCCGGAAAAAAAATCGAGGTAAACCATCCTCTCGGAATCATAAACATGGACCCCTTCTCCACGCATGAGGACAATCTTTTGCCGGTTATAAACCGGCAGGAGATAATCGTCACCGTTTTGGATAATTTGGAATGTTTCCATGGTCTGGATCCTCGCTCAAAAATGAAAAAGCCCCCGTGAGCCTTTTGCTTACGGGGACTTATGGAGGCATCTTAATGTTAAAGAAAGAGGGCTGTCAACCGGCCCCGGGAGAAGCGTTTAAACCCGGATGGAAGGCTCGGTCAATTTCTCGAATTCCTCGATGGCAAAACGATCCGTCATGCCGGCAATGTAATCGCAAATAATGCGTCTTACCGGCTCAGCCTTATTTTTGATTTTTTCCCGGGTATTTGTTGGCAGAATCGTTGGATCGGATTCATAAAGTTTAAAAAGTTCCTGAATCACTTTGGCTGATTTGCCCTCCATCCGAGTGACCCGGTTGTGGCGGTACATATGTTGAAAAAGATAACTCTTCATTTCCAGAAACTGTTGGCGAAAATCATTCGAAAAGGAGGCCAACTCTTCCAAGCATTTCCGGACATTATCGACCGATTGCACCTTGAATTTTTCAATGCGCTTCACGGTCTCATCCAGCAAATCCGTGACTTGTTCGTCGATTAAAAACCTTACGGTTTGATATTTGATTTTATCTTTACTGAGTTGAGGGTGCCGGGATTTTACTTTTTCCATGTTCCGCTTCCAAAGCGGAACTTCATTCAGTCCCTCGAAATCCAGCAGACCCGATGTAAGTCCGTCATCAATATCATGGGAGGTATAGGCGATCTCATCGGCCAAATCGACAATTTGAGCTTCCAGAGTATATTGTTCCCCATCCCCGCCCGGTCTGTCGTACCTTGTCCGATGCTTATCCACCCCCTCCAAGACCTCATAGGTTAGGTTCAGTCCCCGGAAATCCGGATAACGGTCCTCCAAATGGGTGACGATCCGGTAACTTTGAGCGTTATGCTCGAACCCGCCATCACTTTTCATAATCTCGTTAAGGATTTTTTCTCCGGAATGGCCAAAAGGAGTGTGGCCCAAGTCGTGGGCCAGCGCAATGGCCTCAGTTAAGTCCTGATTTAATCCCAAGCTTCTGGCTATGGAGCGGGCTATCTGGGCGACTTCCATCGTGTGGGTGATTCTTGTGCGATAGTAATCCCCTTCGTGATTGACGAACACCTGGGTTTTATATTGAAGGCGTCGGAAGGCGGAAGAATGAATGACTCTATCCCTATCCCGTTGGAAGGCTGTTCGATAGGAATGCTCCGCTTCCGGGTATTGACGCCCTTTACTCCGGCTGGATTTTTGAGCGTACGAGGCCAGGCTTTGTTCTTCAATTATTTCAAGTTCTTCCCGTGATCTCATTTTTCAGCGCCTTAGGTTTTATATATTCCTGAAGTAACCAAGCTAAATTCAAGTAATTCTTGGAAAAGAATACAATCCGGTTTTTAAACATTTTTCAATCGATGGTCATTTTATAGTATGCAACCAATAAATACCTAGCAAGGCCTTCTCTTTCTCGAAGAACGAACCCCGTGTAAGGGTGTTCGACTAACATTTAAAAAGTTGATTGAAAAAGGGTAAGTTAAATGATGAAAAAGGAAGAGTTAATTTGGATAAGCTTGCTAAAAAAACGATTAAAACCTAGGTTCGGATGTTGCTAAAACAAAAAAACACCCGCCATTTAATGCGGATGCTTTTTTGTTAATCCAAGTTGAGAAACACGACTCTTTTTTGATCTCAAGACCATCAGTTGAACATCAAGAAAGAATGGTGGAGGCGATGGGGATCGAACCCACGACCCCTTCCATGCCATGGAAGTGCTCTCCCAGCTGAGCTACGCCCCCAACTTATTTGACAACCCCGGCTTAAAACCGAGGGAGCAATTTTAATCAAAACCCTCAAAAAAACAAGCAATCAATCCGAATTGGTTGAAATGAGGGTTAAACAAGATTCCTGCCTGTTCTCCGAAGCTTTTGAAGATTCAACAATCGACTTATCGTCTCCACCTCGGTTACATCAAATTTCCCGAGTTGTTTAAGGCAATTTTGCCCGGCTCTGGAACCGAACCATTTATTTCATCGTGTGGGGGAATCCTCTGCTTTCTTTTCGAATACATGCACCTTAGGATATCGCCATGAACATTGATTCGAAACCCCTTGCCGACCGTTCTCATGATTTTTTACGTACACAGCCAAATCCCCTGGAGCTTTTTTTCAGTCCGAAGAGTGTGGCGGTCATTGGGGCCACTGGAAAAGCCGGCACGGTAGGACGGACCCTTCTTTCCAATCTCTTGAAAACTCCATTCGGCGGGGCTGTGTTTCCTATCAATCCAAACCACTCCAGTGTTTTAGGCGTCAAGGCTGTTCCCAGGATTTCCGATCTTCACGATCCAATCGACCTTGCGGTGATCATGACACCCGCGCCGACTGTCCCCGACTTAGTCGCCCAGTGCGTTGAGATTGGGGTGAAGGCAGCCATTATCATTTCGGCGGGCTTCAAAGAAGTGGGCCCGCAATGGAGCCGAATTGGAAAAGCAAGTTCTCGCTAAAGCCAAGCCAGCTCGCATGCGGATCATTGGCCCCAACTGCCTGGGTGTTATGAATCCGATTTCGGGATTGAACGCAACCTTCGCCAATACGATGGCACGCACCGGGAACGTGGCATTTGTAAGCCAAAGCGGCGCCCTTTTAACGGCGTTTTGGATTGGAGTTTGCAGGAGAATGTTGGCTTCAGCTCCATTGTTTCCTTGGGTTCCATGTTGGATGTGGGCTGGGGAGATATGATTGACTACCTGGGAAATGACCCCAAAACCCAAAGTATTGTTCTGTATATGGAAACCATTGGTGATGCAAGAGCCTTTCTTTCAGCGGCCCGCGAAGTGGCGCTCACGAAACCTATCATTGTTATCAAAGCGGGCCGCACGGAAGCCGCCGCCAAAGCCGCGGCATCCCATACCGGATCACTTGCAGGAAGCGATGAGGTTTTGGAAGCGGCCTTTCGGCGTTGCGGGATATTGAGCGTGGACCATATTTCCCATCTATTCTATATGGCGGACATCCTTTCCAAACAACCTCGCCCTAAAGGCCGAAGGCTTTGCCTCGTAACTAATGCAGGTGGGCCCGGAGTCCTGGCCACCGACGCCTTAATCGAGGGCCAGGGTGAATTGGCCGAACTTTTACCCGAAACGAAAGAAACCCTTTCATCCTTTCTGCCTTCCGCCTGGAGCCATGGCAATCCAGTGGATGTTTTGGGGGATGCGGATCCCGGGCGGTTCGGGAAGGCGGTAGAAACCCTTTCCAAAGACCCCGGGAATGATGGACTTTTGATCATCCTGACTCCCCAAGCCATGACCGACCCAACGGAAACCGCAAAACAGGTAGCGACATTCGCAAAGTTGGAGGACCGGCCCATTCTCGCCAGTTGGATGGGAGGAGCGGACGTGGAGATGGGGAGAAATATCCTCAGTCAAGCCAACCTGCCCTGCTTTCCTTTTCCGGATACCGCTTGTCGAATGTTTAATTACATGTGGCAATACAGTTATAACTTGAAGGCCCTTTATGAGACGCCCAGCCTTTCCGAAGGCGGTTCTTCCCCAGATCCGGAAGGAGCCTGGTCCATTTTGACCAAGGCCGGACAGGAAGGCCGTACTCTTTTGACGGAACTGGAATCCAAATTGCTATTGGAGGCTTATGGGATTCCAACGGTCAAGACTCTTCTAGCCCCAAGCGCGGAAGAAGCAGCAAAAACCGCATCTCAATTGGGTTATCCCGTTGTTCTAAAACTGCATTCTCTTACCATCACCCACAAGACCGATGTTGGGGGAGTGAAGCTGAACCTAAAGGACGAAACTTCGGTTAAACGCGCTTTTGAGGAGATCAAAGACTCAGTAACAAAGCTGGAAGGGGCGAACCACTTTCAAGGCGTGACGGTTCAACCCATGGTGTCCTTGGAAGGTTATGAAATCATTTTAGGCAGTAGCCTTGATCCCCAGGTGGGCCCGGTTTTATTGTTCGGTTCCGGCGGGCAGATGGTGGAAGTTTATAAAGACCGTGCCTTGGCGCTTCCCCCCTTGAACACTACCCTGGCTCGAAGACTCATGGAACGAACCAAAATTTTTGGAGCCTTACAAGGGGTGCGGGGTCGCAAGCCCGTGGACCTGTTGGCTCTGGAACAGCTGCTGGTCAGGTTTAGCCGACTAATCGCTGAACAGCCGCTCATAAAGGAATTGGATATTAATCCCCTCCTGGCTTCGCCTAACGCACTCATCGCATTGGACGCGAGAGTCGTATTGCATGACCCAACCACCCCATTGGAAAAGCTTCCACGACTCGCCATACGTCCTTATCCGAGCCAATATATCACCCAATGGAAATCAAACCTGGGCGAACCCTTTACCTTACGGCCCATCCGTCCAGAGGATGAACCCTTACTGATGAATTTCCATGAGACGCTTTCGGCTCAAAGTGTTTACATGAGGTATTTCCAAGACATCAAGCTGAGCACCCGAACAACTCATGAACGACTTACCCGGACTTGTTACGTGGACTACGACCGGGAAATCGTTCTGGTGGCAGAAACAATAAATACAAAAGGTGAAAAAGAAATAGCCGCAATCGGCCGCTTGAGTCGTTCGAAGTTTGGGGATGACGCTGAATTTGCCACACTGGTGGAAGACCGATGGCACAAACGTGGTTTGGGAACCGAAATCCTCGGATCCCTTTTAAAAGCGGGAAAGGCAGAGAAAATTGGCAGAGTGTTCGCCTATATTCTTCCCGAAAACCAAGCTATGCGAGCCGTTTGCCGAAAATTCAATTTTACGGAAACACAAAAATCAGGCGATGAATATGTAACTGCCTACCTCGAGTTGAAGTAACCAGAAAAAAGAGATTTAGGGCAGGTCGTTAAGACGCCCCTTGCCGGTCCAGGAGATCCCGAACATTGCGCACTGTTATTTTTCCGCGCGTACTTGAAACCAATCCCTCCTTTTCCAAATGGGAAAAGGTGCGAATACAGGTTTCCACGGTTGTTCCACACATTTCGGAAATTTCCCGACGGGTTAAAGGAATCGTGTTTCCGAATTCCGACACCAAGCCGATCAAAACATGCAGAATTCGTTTTTCAACGCTTTCCTGCTCAAAAACCTGCATGTCCTTGGATTGACGCAACCTTTCCGAAAGGGCCTGTACAACTGCTTTGGACATTGCGGGGTATTTTTCCAGCAGCCCCAGGAACTCCTTCATGGGATAAGCCACTACCGTTGTGTCGGTTTCGGCCATACTGTTGCATGGATATTGACCGCCTCCAAAACAACAACAGGTTCCGAACATGCTGGTGGCACCCACCATGCAGAGAGTCATGTCCTTGCCTCCCGCGGAATGGATCACGGCCTTCACATGACCTTCCTTTACAAACCAAACATAATCCGCCGGGTCGCCTTCAAGAAAAATAGAAGAACCCTTTGGATATTTCTTCTCCACCATCTTTTTTTCAAACTCGGCCAACCGATCCGCCGGCAGATTTTTCAGAACTTCCATTGTGGAAAGAAAACTTTTTGTGTTCATTGGGTTAAATTACGGGTCTTTTTACGGGCTCTCTATGACCGACGTCATAGAGAGTTAAAAAGAACTTGACCATATTGGATACGTCACATCCTGGAATTGGAGGAGCTTTTAAGTTACCCCTTTTACCAGAATGAAAACCGGAGCTTCAAATGCAGAAATCGAAGATATTAAAAGAATTTTTTGAGGCACTACATCGGAAATGGAGTGATAATTGTCGTCGCACCATTAAATGCCCGCGCGTGAAAGATTCTGTTTATTTGGACCCCACGCAGGGTTTGATCTCTAAATCGCTTTCGATGCATTTTCTTCCCCCACCCGATCCGTCAGAAATTAAAATTAAGAACGTCAAATAGCGACGGCGCCATGAAATTCAAAAGAACTGTTAAACTGTTCTTATGGATCGCCCCTTCATGAATGCTATGGTTCTAGATTCCGTTGGAAAACCATTAAAACCGGTTGTCCTTCCCAAACCTATTCCCCTTGCCGGTCAAGTACTTGTCCAGATCAAGGCTTGCGGGGTTTGTCGCACCGACCTTCATTTGTTGGATGGCGACTTGAAAGAGCCGAAGTTGCCGCTGGTCCCTGGTCATCAAATCGTCGGAGTGGTGGAAGGCTTAGGTCCCGGGGTAGTGGCCTTTAAAATGGGTGAACGAGTTGGCGTCCCATGGCTGGGAGGAAGTTGCGGAACTTGCGATTATTGCATGGCCGGGAAGGAAAACTTGTGCGACCTTGCCCGCTACACGGGATACCAATTGGATGGTGGCTTTGCCGAATATTGCCTGGCAGATCAAAATTTCACTTTTCCGATTCCTCCAAGTTATCCCGATCTTCAAGCGGCGCCCTTGTTATGCGCTGGTTTGATCGGCTACCGGGCCCTTCGGATGGCAGGGGAAGGAAAAAGATTGGGGTTTTACGGATTCGGCGCGTCGGCTCATCTTTTAATCCAAGTTGCGAAGCACCAAAATCGTGAAGTTTATGTCTTCACCCGTCCTGGCAATAGTGAAAATCAGGCCTTTGCAAAAGAACTCGGAGCGGATTGGGTGGGAGAATCGGCGAAAAAACCGCCAAAATTACTGGATGCCGCCATTATTTTCGCCCCGGTGGGAGAATTGGTTCCTCTGGCTCTTCGAGCGGTCGTCAAGGGCGGAATAGTCGTATGTGCGGGCATACACATGAGTGACATTCCTTCTTTCCCTTATTCCATTTTATGGGGCGAGCGGCAAATCCGGTCCGTCGCGAATCTAACCCGGCAAGACGGCGAGGAATTCCTGAAACTGGCACCCCAAATTCCCATCAAAACCCATGTCAAGGTTTATCCTTTGAGTAAAGCCAACGAAGCCCTTGCGGATCTTCGCGCAGGACGCCTGGAGGGAGCCGCTGTTTTGCAAATGGGGGACGCCCTAATTAACCGAACCTAGTTGATTTTTGTCGGTTCCGGACTTGCCTCATCATGAACGTGCGGCCACCAAGTATCCACTCTCGTTCCCTTTTTGGGTTCGCTTCGTACTTGGATTTTTCCTCCATGCAGATTAATTATTGATTTGACGATTGAAAGGCCCAGTCCCGTTCCGAACTTTTCTTGTCTTTTGGCATTGGAACCACGGTAGAACTCCTGAAACAAATTTTTCTGATTCTTGGGTGAAATACCGATTCCGTGGTCTTCGACGGCAAATTCCAACCAATCTCCCTCAATTTTGAACTCTACAAGAATATCGCCCCAACCTTCCGGTGTATATTGGACGGCATTGGCGATCAAATTATCCGCGGCTTTTTGAAAAGACTCTGGATCCGCTCTCAAACGGACCTGAGGCTCCCCGTGAAGTAAAAAATGGATTCCCTTTTTTCCTGCCTGCTCCTCTTTTGCCTGAATGCACTTTCTTAAAGTTTCGTAAACATCCACCCAATCACGTTTGAAGGAGTTGTCCTGGGCCCGAGTTCTGGAAATCCAAACTAAATCTTCAATCAACTGCAAGAGAACCCAAATCTGTTTTTTGGCCATCTCAATCGCCCTCGAAGCGATTTCATCCGAACCCGCAATGTTCTTTTCGACTTTACCCAATTCCAATCCCAGTTCCATCAAGGGGTCCTTGACTTGCATGACCACTTGTTTTAAAAACCGGTTTTTAAAAATATCCAATTCTTTCAATTCGGTATTGGCGATATGAAGTTTTTCTCCCGTCTCCCAAAGATTCCGTTCCTTTCCCCTCAAGTCTTCCGCCAGGTTCGTGAGGAAAAACCAAAGGCCGGCAACCGTCAGGGAGTAGGCCAACAAGATGGCCTTTTGATGCTCTGGCTGGATTTCTCCGAGTCCTTTCCAAAGATTTTGAGTTGGATTAGTCAAGGGTTCCACCCAGTAGAGTAGCCAAGGGATGGCCAAAGCAGCCAGGGCATAGGGCAGGCTTTGCACCCGGTCGAAAAGAATGGCCCCAATAGCGAGATGGAAAAGGTAGAAAAAAATCAGAGGATTATTGGATCCACCGCTGAATAAAAGCAAAAGGGTAAGAGCCAAGAGATCCCCACCCATTTGAATATGAAGAAACCATTCCACCTTTTTGGTCCATTCGGTTTGGGAAAGACCTATACGCTTTAAATGATTCCAATACCAATAATAAACCCCGTTCAAAAACCCGCCAAAGAGAAGAACAGTCGATAATCTTTCATACTTAACATCCAAGGGAACTAAAAAAGGAGCGACTATCAGAATCAAAAGTCCGCCGGCGACCGCAATCCATCTTAAGCCGATAAACCATCCGCCTTTTTTTACATAGATTCCTTCCCCCCAAAATGGCTCCACGAATTTTCCTCCACCTGAATTGGGAAACCTTTACAAAGCTATGATGCTCCAAACGGGGAACGCCAATATGATTGGGATCATATTTTTTCAATTTCTTTTTTTATCGGGTTGTTTTTACTGCCGTTTTAAGCGCTTAAAATTATTTTTTTGTGCTCTAAGTCATAATAAAAATCCAGGGAGACTGGCATGATTTGAATGCTTAATAAATAAAATTATTCACTCGATATCGATTCGTTAAAGGGAGGCATGCGATGACGAAATCATTATTACTACGGTTCGCCATGACGGGGTTCGTAACGGCCGCGACTCTAAACGTTTTAGCTGACAGCCAGGTTAACCCGTTGACGACTCCAAACGCCAACAATCAGCTCAAGCCAGGAGCACCACATTGGTACGAGAGTGCAGCCCAGTCTGTTGGACCTGTTGATCCCACAGTGAAAACGGACTTGGTCCTCCAGACGGGTAGTTTTCTTTACTTGGAAGGGGATTCCATATTTTACAAATACCAAATGAACTCAAATAAGGTTCACAAGTACCATTTAAATGCCACTGTTCTTTTAGCGTCAGGGTCGTTGAAAGAACCCAAGACGGAATTGACCGAAGCGCTCAAAAACAATGGGGTGGATTCGATGGTTTTAGTCGTCCCTGTGGGCAATTTGAAATCAAAGAAAACGGCTTTGGACAATAATGTTTATAATGCCCTGCATTCCAAGGAAAATCCATCCATTGAATTCGATCTGGAAAGTGAAACCCTAAAAGGAAATCTCATGATGGCGACTGGGAACCTAAAGATTGCTGGAATAACACTTCCCATTACAATGTCCCCGATAATTGAAATCAAAGATGCCAAAATTCATTTGAAGGGAATTCAAAAGCTCAAAATGTCCGATTACGGGGTGAAATTGCCTTCAATTTCAATTCAAGGGACTTCCATAAGTTGCACGGACGAAATCGAAATCCATTATGACCTCGTTTTTGCGCCGCCCGTAGAATAAGTAGTCCCTGCGTCCGCATAAGAAACCAAAATTCCAAGTAATGTATGTTTCTTAGAACCCCTTAAAATAACGGTTGCTGCAAATAGATCAAGTCGGTTTTTGACTTCCGGTGATGAAGCTTGATTAACTGGTGGCGGGTAGCTTCCAAACCCTTGGATAGTGAGAGCGCCAAGTGACTCATGAGTTCATATCCTAAAAGCGGATACCTCCCCATCTTGGCGAGAAGGGGTTTTCCTTCCAACGCCAGAACCTCCACCCGAGTCTTGGCCTTTGCATCAAACTTCCAGCGATAAGGCTCAAAGGCCCAGGACCAACCCAAACTGCCCCCTTTTGTAACCGTCGCAATGGTCAAGGGCCCTCCAGATTCGGATTTTAGCAAACCCACTAGAACGATTCCCTTTTCCACCAGGAAAAGATGATTGGCATTCATCCCCCGGCGAAAAACCATTTCACCCGGCTTGAATATCATCGGCGTTGTATCTTCCGCCAAAAGACGAATGTTATCGCCGGGGATGCTTCTTAAAAATGGGTGCTTGGTCATTCTTTGTTCCAAGTTCGGCATTTCGATTCTCCTTGGTTAATATCCTGAATTCATTGTCCGCTTTTTCATGCTCCCCCATATGACGCCGCTCATATTGATAATTCTCGAATTCTAGGAAAAGGCCGAAAACTCCTTTGGTCTATGGCGCTCACGCTATGGTGTTGGTACCACAATGCCCTAATTGAACCAATGGATTCTTTTTTAAATCGCCTTTTATTAGGTTCTTTGAAGTGGCATTTCCCTTGCTCTAGGAATCAATGTCGATGGATGTAAACCGAAAAAGTTTTTTTATATGACTAAGCTCATAAAGAAAATTTGGAATCATCGGCATGATGCGCGTGGTAAATGAAGTTAATTTTACGAGGAGAGAAAAAATGAAAAAGATTCAACTTGCAGTGCTTTCGGTCTTGGCTTTATCCCTTCCCTTATCATCGGCCCTTCGGGCGGATGATGCGGAAAGCAAGGCCAAAACCGTTTATCTCACGACGCCGGTTGCAGGGCCAATCGACGCCAAATCCGGAAAGCCAGCTCTGGATTTTAAGGCTGGTACGGAGCTTTGGTTGGAAGGCAACTCTACTGTGCACCGTTTTTATTTCAACGCTACGCAGGTTTCCGCTACCAGCGAAGTGGACAAGTCCGACCCCAAAGATAAAAGTCTCTTATCCTTGATCCTTGACCGGAAGATTCACAATCTCACCGTGACAGTTCCTATTGCAGGTCTGAAATCGGGTGAAGATGGAATGGACAAGAACGCCGCCAATACCTTGAAGGCCAAGGATTTTCCCGACATCGTCTTCAAGATGAACGACTACGTGGTCAAGCCCTTCCCCGGCACACCGGGCGTCTATGCCATCCTTGCCCAAGGCAAGATGAAAATAGCCGGACAGGAAAGGGACATTGTCCTTGAGGCTACCCTGCTCAACGGACCGGAGGGTTTAGTGCTTTACGGAAACCAAGATATCCTCCAAAAGGATTATGGAGTGTCACCCTATAGCATGGCGCTGGTCATGAACGTGGACAACAAAATCGTCGTCCATTACGTGATCAAACTTGGGATTCAGGAAACGGGTAACTGAGAGTGAAATTCCCGTGCCGAACTACGATCTTCGGCGTCGGGATGGGGAATGGATCGGGAGTAAAAAGAAGAGTTTTTTTAAAAAAAGGAGGAGAAATATTATGAAGACTGTAAAAAGACTTTTGATGGCCGCCATGTTGTTGTTGGGCTTTCGGGCCTTCAGCTACGCGGATGAAGTTAAGCCTACGGATACACCGGCGGTGACCCCGGTCGCCACCGAGGTCAACGAGGCCACACCTGTGGTTGGGGCCTCGTTATTTCAAAGCAAGGACTTGACGTTACACCTGGGCGGGCGTTTCCAGGAACTGGGGGAATTAGAATATGAAGCTGACGATCCCCTCCGGGACAAAGCTCGGGTTTACTTGTTCGACACGGAGAACCGTCTCTTGGCGGACGGCAAATATAAGGGAATTGACTTTTTCTTCGAAACCGCTTTTGGGGGGGAAGCCTATTCCACCTCCAATAACCAGATTAACCTTCTGGAATTCGACGCCAATGTTCCCTTGACGGAAGGCGTTTCCGTGATGTTGGGCCAGTTCCGTGAACCGGCCAACCTGGAAAGCGCCGATTACGACGCGAACCTGCTCTTCACCGAGAAATCCGAACTCATGACCATGTTCTTCGGAATGGGTTACGACGAAGGAATCGCATTGTCGGGCAAGAGCGGCGACTTTGACGCCATCGTGGGGGTTGAGGACGGCGCGGCGGACCTACCGCAACGTTACTTGCCGGAATATTTCAACTTCCCGCCCATGACCTTCGTTCGTTTGGGAATCACCGATGGGATCAAGGACAGCCCTTGGCACCCCAAGCAGACCGATTTCGAAAAGCCGGACGCGAACCAGTTCGCTATCCACTTGAACGGGATCTACTTGAATGACAGCAACGCCGGACACTCCACCGACGCAGCCCTGGAAAGCAGCTACGTCACCGTAGGAAGCGCCACGACCGACGATTACGGCAACTTCTTGTTGTCGGGCGAGTGGAATCCCTACTTGGGCAAAACCGCGATTAATTATGGTCGAGTGACCGCTCAGTACTGGCAGACCAGCGTGGACGCAGAGTTCCGTGCACCTGTGGGTGACACGATCTTCACCGTCCAGGCCCAAGCCAACGCAGCCCAATTTACAGCCTCTAACTTCGCCCCCACAACTATCGGTTCGAACGTAGTGACGGGCGGCACGATTAACATCGGTGGGGGCGAGATCCAGGCCTCCCTTGGGGACAATCCCTGGGTGATTGCGGGCCGCTTCGCCGCTTTCTTCCCCGATGCGGGTATGGTGAACACCGGTTCGGGATCGGTAACACTGGGAGCAACTGTGGATCATTTGGTCGGACCATGGGCCACTTCCATCTTGGGAACCAAAGCGATCTATGAATTGACCTTGCCTTCCATTACTTGCAAGGTGAACCCGGATGTCAAGATCATCGCCGAGGCCATGTGGCTGATCGATACGCCGGAAGTTTTTGGCGGAGACGGCGAGTACGTACTCACCGAGGAACCGAGCCAATCTTCCAACGCCAACCCCTTGAACCCGGTCACCCGCAACCCCTTAGTTCCAGTCGGCCGTATGATGTTCCAGTTCAGCTTTTAAGAATAATTAGGATAATGGAGCCCTCGAGCCCTGCAAAGGGCCTTTGAGGGCCCCTAAATAAGGGCCTCCGCAAAGGGGCCTTTTTTTAGGGAAGGAACCAAAACCATGACACTCATGGAAAGAAAAAGAATTCATCGCCGGCTCTTTCACGGGGCTGCGATGGTGGCCGCTTGCGTCGCTCTCTCCTGCGGCGCAAGCCAAGCCGCTGATGCCGTTTCCCTCAACTTCCAGGAAAAAGATCACGCTTACCACATCAACGGTTCTTTTTACGTCGCCAATGACACCCCATCTGTTTGGGATGTTTTGACGGGTTACGAACACATTCCAAAATTCGTGGGAAGCCTAAAAAAAAGCCATGTGACTGAGGATTTAGGGCCCTATCATTTCCTTTTAGAGCAGGTATTTGAAGGCGGATTCCTCTTTTTCACCAAAAGTGTTCATGTTCTTCTGGACGTCCATGAGACCTGGTACCAATCGATCATTTTCACGGATATCGACCACAAGGATTTCGAGTTTTACGAGGGTTCCTGGCAATTGGTTCCAGACCCAGACAAGGGATTAGAAATTATTTACACTTTGAACGCCAAGCAAAATTTTGACGCTCCTTTCGCAGGCGATTACATGCGAGGCGGGGTAAAGGACTTGTTGAACGCGGTACGGCATGAAATTTTGCGACGCCAAGCCGAGGTGGCTAAGGAAAAATCAAGCCCAGTCGAACTGGCCAAGCAAACCGCGACAACACCAGTTCCCTAATGATGGACTCCTGAAGTTGATTTAAACCGCCCAAAAAGAAAAAAGTTGGGGGAAACAACGCTTTGCATCATACGTTCTTTTTTTTATACAGTTGTATAGTTATACAACTGTATAGGGTTTTAATTAAAATAAAAGGTAAAATATGTCGAGACCTTCCGGAAACACCGACCAAAGGCTCATAGAAGCCGCCAGGAATCTTCTCAACAAATCCGGCCTGTCTCAAATGAACCTACGCCAAGTAGCCAAAAAGGCTGGTGTTAACCTGGGGATGTTCCATTACCATTTCAAAACCAAGGAGCAGTTTACCCGTTCAGTTTTACAGGATACTTACGAGAAGTTTTTCCGGCAATTTTCTCTGGAAACTTCCGGGGATGGACCCGCACTGGAAAGGCTCCGTTCGGCCCTTTATACCTTGGGTCGTTTCGTGGGCACGAACCGGAGGATGCTCTTGGGCATTCTGTACGACGTGTTAAACAAAAACCGAGTCGTTCTTGATTTTTTAAAGACCAACGTTCCCCGTCATGGACTAGCCATTGTGGATTTGGTGCGACAATGCCAAAAAGAAGCCTCCCTTCGTAAAATGCCGCTTCCCTCCATTATGTCGGTACTTATGGGGACCTGCCTTTTTCCACTGATCATGGTGGCCATGTTGGAACACCTTGAAGTGAAGCGTTTGGGCTTCATCCCCTTTGCTGTTGCCAGGACCGCTGTCGCCACGGATAAGGCAATTAAAACAAGGGTAGATTTGATTCTGAAAACCCTTACACCCAAGAAAGGACTGGAAAACCAATGAAACAAAAACTTGCTTTACTGCTATGGTTCCTCGTTGTTCGGGTTTGGGGCCAACCCGGATCCGACAACGCTGGAATCACAAACCTCGCTCCTTTTAGTCCCAGGGCTCAAGAAGAGGCCTTTACTCCTTCCAAAAACCCAAATCAAGCGGCCGTGACCCATTTGGCCTTATTCCTTTCCGAATTGGTTCAAACAGCTTTTCAAAATTCCGCCATGCTTCAATCAGCGAAATTAAGCTACGAATCCGTTCGAAGTGAGGCGGGTTCAATGGGCGCAGCGGAGTTTCCACGGCTTGGGGTGGGTGGAACTTACTTCTACCAAACCTTTGTACCCGATCTTAACCTTCCGCCCTATATCCACAACCTGCCTTTCGGTGAAGCCAACAACTGGAACGCCCAGGCCACCTTGAACTGGAACCTATGGGATTTTCGTTCCCAGCACAACATGGCCAACAGCTCTACGGCGGCTTCCCAATCTCAGGAACAACAATATTTTGCCGTCCAAAGGCAGTTGCGTTTGGCGGTAAGACTGGCTTATTTCCAAATGAAAATCAACGTGGAGCAGGTCCGACTCTTAGGTGATTCTCTCAAAGTTGCCCAGGCCCAGTACGCCGATATCGTCCACCAAGCCCGCTTCGGAACCGCAAGTCGGATGGACCAGTTATCCTCTCACCAGGAAGTTTTGAATTATCAGCGGCAGTTCATCCAAGCCCAAGCCAATCTGGCCCAATCCTTGAGAGATCTATTCGATTTGGTGGGAGAAAAGGAACCGGCCGATTTTACCCGTCCTCTCGACAGCCACATGGAAGGGGGCCTCCCAGAAGGTATTCCGGATCCCACGGCTTGGCTCTCCACCGATTTGGTGAAAGACACCCTTGGGCCCCTTCAAAGAGAATCTTCTGTTCCTCCCGACGACTCGGTCCCCCAACTCAAGACCTATGCCTACCTAGCCGATTCCGCCCGCCTCGCGGCAAACGCATTAAATTCCGAACTTTTACCCAAGATCACGCTATCAGCCCAAGCTGGTTTTGAGAATCCTGCCGACCAGGTGATACCGGAAACAAAAGAACAAAACATTATTTCCATATCGGCAACCATGCCCTTGTTTGATTGGGGCACCATCCTGAAAGATTCGGATTCCAAACGCCAACAATCCGAAGCCTATCTGAAGGACTTGGACCAGGCCAGATCCGACCTTTGGCGCGACTGGAACAAGGCTGGTGACTCTTTAAGGTCGCTTGAATACCAACAGAACTTAAACGAAACAGCGGTGTCCGAGACTCAAGAATTGGCTAAACTCACCTACGGAGCCTATCGAGCGGGAACAGTTCGTTTCCTGGAAGTCCAAACCGCAAATTTCCAGGCCTTAAACGCCAATATACTTGCCGCCTCAAACAATGTTCAGATATTAATGCAGTTATCCGTCATATCGTCCCTCGCGGGAAAGGAGTAGATCCATGAAAAAACGGCTGAAGTTCCTCATTCCCCTTGCCATTCTGGTTTTGGGGGCTCTGATCTATTGGAGAATCCAAGCCAATAAGTTTGCATACGCTGGAACGGTGGAGGCCACCGAGGTCGACGTGGCTTCCCAAGTTTCTTCCACGGTCAATTCCCTTCAGGCCGACGAAGGACAGGCCGTCACATTAGGACAACCGCTGGTCACCCTGGATGGGCCGGATTATAAGGTTGCCCAGGACAGTGCAAATGATGATTACGCCAGGGGACTGAGACTTTATCAAGCGGGCTCCATGCCTGTGGAAACTTTCAACCATTTGAAGGCCCAAAAACAGCTCGCGGATCTGCATGTGCAGTGGTGTTCAATTGCTTCCCCACTGAAGGCGACCATTCTCACCAAATACCATGAACCGGGGGATTGGGTGGCTCCGGGAAGCAAGCTTTTTACCTTGGCCGATCTACAACAGGTTTGGTGTTATTTTTACGTTCCCCAGCCGATCTTGGTAAAACTTTCCTACGGCCAAAAGGTGAATGCCACTCTGCCAGAGATGAAGGGGAAAACATTTCAAGGGATGATCACACACATCAACGACGAGGCCGAATTCACCCCGAAAAACGTGCAAACTGAAGCTGAAAGAACCAACCTGGTTTACGCCATCAAAATCACTTTCGATAATCCGGATGGTTTGTTGAAACCCGGCATGACTCTGGAAGCCGATTTGCCAAAAGAATGAAATAGGAAATCACAACAGAGTCCAGGGACCCAAGGAAATAAAATTCTTCAGATTATAGGATTTTTGCAGTTCTTCGTGCCTCCATGTCTCTGTGGTAAGGAAGGTGTTTTACGAAAAATCCAAAGATCGGCATTGAGGCTGAAAAAATCGTCAAGCAAATGGGGCACAACAGCGCCATTAAGGGCGTGAGCATTTTCTTTAAACCCGCCATGCTGCACGGGCTGATCGGCCCGGAAGGTTCGGGCAAAACCACCATGTTGCGTATCATCATGGGCCTGCTCAAACCTACCGAGGGCAAGGTAACCTATCTAAACAATGGCAAACCAATGGCCTTTGAAAAAATCCGACCGATGATGGCTTATATGCCCCAGTTACAAAGCCTTTACGCCGACCTTTCGGTGGGCGAACATCTGGATTTTTTCCGTGATCTCTACCAAATCCCCGACAACATTTACAAGGCCCGACGCCAGGAACTGTTGCACATCACTCGCATGGAAGCTTTCCAGGAAAGACCCGCGGGACAACTTTCAGGCGGCATGTATAAAAAACTGGGACTCATGTGTGCGCTGTTGAGAAGCCCTGAACTGGTATTGCTGGACGAGCCTACCACGGGAGTAGACCCCATCAGTCGGCGGGAATTTTGGGAACTGCTTTACCGGCTTCGGGACGATGGCATTTTGATAGTCATTACTACCGCTTACATGGATGAAGCGGAGCGGTGCGACCAGGTGCATGTGATGGAGCGCGGTAACTTACTGGGTAGCGGCGATCCTCAAGAGATTTTGGTTAAGGAAAAAGTGAAGAGTTTCGAGCAACTCTTTTTGAAGTACGACTATTTGGATGTTCAAACCGAGAAGGCGGTGAAGTAATGCCTTTCTCTGTAGAAGTGAAAACCTTAACCGTTAAGTTCGGCGCATTCATTGCGGTCAATGACATTTCCTTTTCCGTAAACCCCGGGGAAATATTTGGCTTTTTGGGTGCCAACGGGGCGGGCAAGACCACGACCATAAGGGTTTTATGCGGCCTCCTCATACCCACCTCGGGGGAGGTGCGGGTAGCGGGGCTCGACCCGAAAAAGGGGCTGGAAGCAATAAAGGCACAGGTGGGTTATATGAGCCAAAAATTTACCCTTTACCAGGACATGACAGTAGAGGAAAACCTGGACTTTACGGCTGCATTGCACAAGATCCCCAAAAAAATCCAGCTTGAACGGCAAGAAAAATGGCTGAAGTTTATCCGCTTTAAAGAAAGCCCCAAACGTCTAGTGAGGGAGCTAAGCGGCGGGACGAGGCAGGAAGTTAGCCTGGTGGCGGCCCTGCTTCATGACCCCGAGATTATTTTTTTGGATGAGCCCACAGCGGGTGTATCTCCGGTATTTCGCGTACGCTTTTGGAGCATCATCAAGGGTTTGTCGAAAAAAGGCAAAACGGTGTTTGTCACCACCCACTATATGGATGAGGCAGAGCAGTGCGGTCGGATTGCCCTGATGAGGGAAGGAGCGATTATCGCCATTGGAAGCCCGGACCAGTTGAAGAAAAAAGCTTTTCACGAGCCCATCTTTGAGATAAACCCCAAAACCCATTCACGCGGTTGGATAGAAAAGTTAAAAAAGGAAAAGGCCGTGGAGGAAGTGAACCCCTATGGTATGCGTTTTCATATAGTGGTAAGCGATGCGCAGGCCTGGAACAAAACGGCGAAACGTTTTTCCGGCGATTTCGAGAATAAGCCAATTAAACCTTCCCTGGAAGATGTTTTTATACGCCTGGTGGAAGGAAAGAAAAAATGAAAACTCAACAAGGTGTCTATTGCCAAGATGCTAAAAGAGCATCAAACCAATCTATTAAAACAATATTGGTTTTTATGTTTTTTCATAAAAATATATTTATGGTTTTCATTTTACAGTTCTTGGCGTTTGGGTGTCTTGGCGATGAAATTATTTTTTTGCCAGGGGTACCTCATGAACGGGTTTAGCTTTCGACGGGCCTATTCCATCGCCCGCAAGGAAGTTCGCCATATCGTCAGAGACCCTTTTACCTTAGGGCTGGCCATCGGCCTACCTTTGCTCATGGTCCTTTTCTTCGGATATGCTATGGATTTTAACGTTCATGATATCGACTTGACAGTTTACGACCTGGACCATAGCCGCTCTTCCCGCCAACTGGCGGAAACCTTTCAGTCCTCGGGTTATTTCAACATTCATTTCCGGGACCTGGACGCAAACATGGCCAAGACTTTGGACTCCCAAAAGGCCCGAGGTGTTTTATACATACAACCTCATTTTGAGCGGGACATGAACCGGGAAGGAACGGTCACGACCCAAGTGCTTATTGATGGATCGGATAATTCCACTGCCGGCGTCATCGGCGGCTACCTTTCGGGTGTTCAAATGGCAGCGATACAAAAAATAACCGGGCAGACCGCGTCCCAGCCCGTGAGTGTCGTCACCCGTTATTTATTCAATGGTGAACTGAACAGCAGGTGGTTTACGGTACCAGGGTTATCGGTGGTGGTTTTGGCCATTTTGGGCATCATGTTGACCGCTCTGACAGTGGCGAGAGAATGGGAAAACGGGTCCATGGAGATGTTGCTATCAACACCTGTGTCGCCAGCGGAAATTATCGTAGGTAAGCTTTTTCCCTATTTAGTGATGGGTTTTATCGGACAGACCATTATTTACCTTGCCGCCAGACTTCTTTTTGGCGTGCCTTTCGCGGGTAGTCATATCCTTCTTTTTATCGGCACCCTGCTTTTTTTAACGGCCTGCATGGCCCAAGGGCTGATTATTTCGGTCACCACCCGACACCAAATCGCAGCCATTCAATTTTCCCAAACCCTTGGGCAATTGCCCGCCATGATGCTTTCCGGCTTTGTATTTCCAGTGGAAAGCATGCCCATATTTTTTCAGTATTTCACCATGATCTTCCCCGCACGCTGGTACATGGTGGTGGTGCGGGGTTTGTTTTTAAGGGGAGCAGGAATTGAGGAACTGATATGGCCGCTGTTGATTTTGCTGGGAATGGATATTTTGTTTATCAACATGGCGGTAAGATTTTTTAAAAGGGATGTGGAGCCATGAAATTTAAACTACCGAATTTCAAGCTCAAATTGAACCCCACCCTGATAGGTTTTATCAAGAAGGAACTGGTGCAGACTTTGAGGGATACCCGCATGCGTTTTTTGCTTTTAGTGGCGCCCATGATCCAACTAATTCTCTTTGGTTTTGCCCTTTCCACCGATGTGAGGAACATCAAGATCTCTTTTGTCTACAAACCTAATGACGTGTTGATGCGGGAAATTGAGGATCGCTGTTATGGATCGAGCTGGTTTATTCCAGCCCCGAAGGATGACAGCAATCCTTTTCACTTGATTCAATCGGGGAGGGCGGACGCGGTACTTATGGCTCCGGAGGGCGGTTTAACGAGGGCGACGGAAATCGGCAAGGGCCGGGTACAGCTATTAGTGGATGCGGAAAATATCGAGAAAGCCCAGAGCATCGACGGCTATGTGAAATCCATTGTGGCAGAGGCGCTGGAGGAGCACACACATTTAAAACAACCAAACCCTCCCATTCAGTTCTCGGTACGGTATCTTTACAATCCGGAATTGGAAACGTCTGTTTTCATGGTTCCGGGTGTTCTTTGCATGGTACTGGTGATTATTACGGTAGTCTTGACCAGTTCTTCCATCGCTCGTGAAAAGGAGTTGGGCACCTTTGAGGCGCTGATAGCCTCGCCCGCCAAGCCGATTGAGATTTTGATGGGCAAAACGGTGCCTTACGTTATTTTTGGCATGGTGGACATGTTTTTGGTACTAACGGTGGCGGTGTTGGTGTTTCATGTTCCAATGCGGGGCCCCATTTGGATGCTGTTTGTGGGTGCGCTAGGCTTTGTGATTAACACCGTGAGCTTGGGAGTGCTTCTTTCCAGTTTTGTCCGCAACATGCAGCAATCATCGATGTTTGGGTTTTTGTTTATCTTTCCGGCTATTCAGCTGTCGGGCCTGATTTACCCCATTGAGAATATGCCCTGGATATTGAAGCCTATCGCTTACATGGACCCGGTGATGTATTTCGTGGCGCTTTTAAGAAATATTATGCTCAAGGGGGGGGACCTGGGACTCTTTTGCACCTATGCGGGCATCCTCTATGCTATGGCGGTCTTTATGGTTTGGGTCAGTTCAGGGCGTTTCCGGCAGACGCTGAATTAGATTCCTTTTAAACTTCGAGTTCCAACCCAAGCCTCTCACATCTTTTATCCTTTTTATGAGACCGGTCATATGGATTCTGAAAACTGAAAATTATCATAAAAACGGTTTAAAAAAATAAGGAATAAACATGATCCCTTCCCCTCCTAAAAGCCTATTGGACTTAAGTAATATCCACCGGGAATTGGATGAGTTGTTCTTTCATCATCAAGTGGCCCTTTTGAAACCGACAAGATCAAACGCAACTCGTCTGCTTAAAACCTATGAAGAAGCTCTCCGATGTCATTTAAAAGAGGAGGAGGAAATCCTTTTGCCTCTTTACAGTAAAAGAGTCGCCCCCATTCGCGGAGGGGACCCCGACACTTTCATCCAGGAACACCAAAAAATCGATGAATGGTTGAACCGCATCAAATTAAGG
The DNA here is from genome assembly GCA_963843375.1 of uncultured Pseudomonadota bacterium. Lineage (GTDB taxonomy): Bacteria > Oederibacteriota > Muellerivitia > Muellerivitales > Muellerivitaceae > CAWJKT01. Next base: position 86,319 of record CAWJKT010000010.1, on the reverse strand, counting down.
CTTTCTCGATTGGATTTCGTGGCTGCCGTCAAGGATGTCATTTCTCTTTTGGATGATGAAGCCCACTTCAAGAAGTTCATTGAACACCATTCCCTTCGGGAAGAGCGGATTCTTTATCCGGAATTAGAAAGGGTAATCGGCATCGAGGAAAAATCCGCTTTATGCCGCTTGCTCACTTTTTCCGTCGACTCTTTTGATAAAGATACCCAACCCGAAGGGGGGCAAAGATCATGATTAAACGGACAGGGAAAGGAAAATATATTCTTTATTCCTCGGATGGCAGCCGGAAACTTTCCAAGCCAGGCACTCGGGCCCAAATCCTAAAAAGGGAAAAACAGGTACAATTCTTCAAAAATCTGGGCAAAATTCGAAAAACCTGAGAAATTAAAATCCAAAGCGCACGTCTATTGAAGCCGAAAAAGTAACCCAGAAAAGGACCTTACGAGCTGGCTTTGACTTGAAAAAGGCAATAGATATGGGGCTTTCCCGGCAACCCAGCATGAGCGTTGATGGATTTCCGGTTTTAACCCCTTTCATATGATGATTGTCATTTAAATATTCCCCCGAATGATGAAAAATAATTAAAAGGGGGATATATGAAAAAGTCCTATTTATTCACCCTCTTTGGATTATTGCTCGGTACAGGCGCCCCACTTGGAATATTTATTCCAAGATTTTTATTTTCCGCTACTCCCTTTGCGACTTTCCTCGCACAAGAATGGACGCTCCATTATTATTTCTATCTTTACATGCTCATTAACACATGCTTGGTTTTCGCCATTTTTGGTTTTTTCATCGGACGAAGCGAGGACCATCTCATTCGAAAAGACGCGGTATTATCCAAAGAAGTATTGACTGACCCCTTAACCGGCTTGGGCAATCACCGCTATCTTCACGACACCTTCAAAATCGAGTTTAGGCGCCACCTCACCAATCGCCTTCCTATCTCCTGCTTCATGCTGGACCTGGATCACTTCAAAAGAATCAATGACACTTATGGTCATCCTTTCGGAGATTACGTCTTAAAACATTTTGCTATGATTTTTCGACGATGTCTTCGGGAAGGGGACACAGTGGCCCGCTACGGCGGGGAAGAATTTCTTTGCATCCTTCCCAATTGTGATCAGGTTCAGGGGCGAATCGTCGCCGAACGGATCCGCAAAGCCACACAAAGGCACCTTTTTGTGCAAAATAATCACCGGGTCCAATTGACAGTCAGCTTAGGTGTCGTGACAAGTTACGAGAGTTCGGGCTTAAACTACCGCCAACTGATCGCCCTGGCAGACCAGGCCCTTTACGAGGCAAAGGAAAAGGGCCGTAATCGAATTATCCAAAATACCATCCGAATGTCTAAAAACTTCAACAGGCGCAAGGTTTCATGATTCTCCGAACTTGTCTAAATCCTGGTAACTCATTGAAGATAAGTTAAGTTTCCGAAGATACCCTTGGAGTTTTTGCGGTAATTTAAGCTTTCCAGTCCAAGATTTTCGGTTTCCCCTTGAATGATGATCTTCGTCATACGCAATCCCCCCTCTTCGTTTTAAACTTCGGGTCAGAACAAGAAATTTCAGGGGGCAAAATGAAACCAAGCAAAAAGGCCAAAAAACGATTTTCTTATTCAAGTGCATATTTAGGACCAATTATATTAGGCTGCGCCCTATTCCTTCATCCCCTTCGTCTTTTAGGCTTCAATCAGGCCCAAACGAGTGGACCTAATGGAGGTTTTCAACCATTCTCCCTTTTTACCGATCCCCGGTACAGTTCCTTGGAGATTGTTGCCCTCTTATCCGTTTTGGGACTGACCTTGGTTGGTCTTCTCTTCGCATGGTTTCTGATTGGACAAGTTAATTCGGCAGAAAGCGGAACGGATAAAATGAAATCCATTGCCGCAGCCATTAAAGAAGGCTCCCAGGCCTACTTGGGAGCCCAGTTTCAACGTTTGAGCCTTTTTATCATTCTTCTGACGGTGCTCCTTTACTTTAGTTACTCAGGAAATGAGCCCGCCTTCGCCTATGGAAGAGCCGCAGCTTTCCTCATGGGGTCCCTTTTTAGTTGGACCATCGGTTACGTCGGCATGCATTTCGCCACTAAGGGCAACCTCCGGGTGGCCGCGGCGGCGACCAAGAGCTATGCGGAGGCTCTCCGTTTGGGTTATCGAACCGGAAAGATAACCGGCATGCTTTTAGACAGCTTGGGGCTTATCGGATGCACGGTCATATTCTTAATTTACGGCGAACGATCTTATGAAGCTCTCCTGGGTTTCGGTTTTGGAGGCACGCTTTTGGCTCTCTTTATGCGAGTGGGCGGGGGCATTTATACAAAAGGCGCGGATGTTGGAGCGGACTTGGTAGGTAAAATCGAAAAAGGTATTCCTGAGGACGATCCCCGCAACGCAGCCACTATCGCCGACTTGGTCGGGGATAACGTCGGGGATTGTGCTGGAATGGCCGCCGACGTATTTGAGAGCTACGAGGTGACCATCGTGGCAGCCATGATCCTGGGACTGGCCTCATTCGGTCACATCGGCGTTCTCTTCCCTCTTTTGGTGAGGGGTACAGGAGTACTTGGATCGATTCTGAGCACTTTCGTGGTGAGAGCACGGGAGGGCGATTCTTCGGGCATGGCCCTTCGAAGCATTCATCGGGGATATTGGGTAGGTTCGTTTATTTCAGTACTTGGTATTATTACCTTGGGTTATTTCTACCTTCGTTTCAATCCGCTTTATCTGTCCCAGAATCCGGTGGCTTTGGCGGGTTTTCCCGAGGGTCAACCTAGCCATCTGTCCTGGTGGCTCACTTTGGGCCAGGGGGGGTTGGACCTTCGGCCCATGCTCACTTGCCTCATTGGCATTTTGCTGGCACTAACCCTCAACAAGGTGACAAGTTATTATACCCACACCGAACATTCCCCCGTGAAATCCCTGGCCAAGGCCTGTGAGACCGGCCATGCAACCAACATCATCCAGGGCCTGGCCATCGGCTATGAAAGTTCCGTGGCGGCGATCGCTGTTATCGGTGCGGCTATTTTTCTATCGGTTCTTTGCTATTCAGGGGCCCCTCCCATTTTCGTCGCTTTCGGTATTTCCATGACAGGGATCGGAATGCTCACCTTGTCCGGGAATACTATTTCCATGGATGCCTTCGGCCCCATCGCCGATAACGCCAATGGTATCGGGGAAATGGGTTACAACCGTATCGAAATGGAAAAGGAAAAACGGGGGAGTTATCAAAGCGCCCGTCGAATTCTTGCTGATTTGGACGCCGTAGGCAATACTACCAAGGCCGAAACCAAGGGTATCGCCATCGGTTCGGCGGTTATCGCAGCGGTTTCCCTTTTCGCCAGTTTTATCGCCGTCATAGCCGTCGGCAGCGAGGACAAGATTCCCCAGATGTCCGCGGCTACCTACTTGATCGAAGCAGGAAAACTTTCACCAGCCTATCCCGTGGTTTTCATAGGCTTCATGATCGGAGGAGCTATTCCCTTCCTTTTCAGTTCCATGCTCATCAGAGCGGTCGGGAGGGCTGCGGCCGATATCGTAGAAGAATGTCGTCTTCAATTCATGGATAAGCTGGTCTGGTCAGGAAAAAAGAAGCCCGATTACGGGCGGGTCGTGGATATCTGCACCCGCACAGCCCAAATGGAACTGGTGGGTCCAGCCGCCCTGGCAGTTTTTACCCCCCTCGCGGTAGGGCTTATCTTGGGGCCATACGCTTTAGGAGGTTTTTTGGCCGGAGCCATCCTTTGCGGCCAGCTTCTGGCCGTCTTCATGTCTAACGCCGGGGGAGCCTGGGATAACGCAAAAAAGTTGATTGAGGATGGTCATCATGGGGGAAAAGGATCTGAAGCCCATAAGGCTGCTGTTACCGGCGACACGGTGGGGATCCTCTTAAAGACACAGCAGGCCCCGCTTTGAACCCCCTGTTAAAGGTCATGAACATGGTAGCTTTATTAAGCTTGGGGTTCGTGATGAACCATAACCTTCAAGCGGCCAGCTTGGGTCCCGAAGCCAAAACGCAGGGCTTCCTTGCGATAATCCTATGTCTGGGTTTCATTGGATGGGCCTTGATGCAGAGTCGCCGTGAGATAAAACAACAGGCAGAAGGCTCTTCCGCTTTTTTAAGGAAGTCACCTGGCCAATACCCCATCCCCGTCATCCAAAAGCGAGATTAAACCGAAGTTCCAGATGTCATGTTTTCGAAGAGACGCTTTCCATTTTCGAAGAAGATAACGATAGCTCTTGGAGAATGTCTTTGATATCGGAAAGAATTTTTTCCGTGTCCAGGGACTGAAAGCAACCTTTGGCGTTACAGGCTTTTCCCATTTTATGCATGCAAGTTATGTTTCGGCAGGAACTTTCGGATTGATAGACATGGGACCAAGCTTTTTGTTCCGCTTCCAAAAATTCCCAACGGAAGGAATCATATCCCGACAATCTCGGGGGAGTCGCCCCAAAGACGCTAAGGACTGAGGTCTGGTTTCGAAAGGAATATTGTCCACTTCGATCTTTTTTCCAAGCAGCGGCCATGTGCAATGGACCCGTATCCCCTGAAACGAAGATATTGCTCCAATCAATAAGGGCCGCATAGGCATCCAAGGACATGCTAGCAGGAACAATTGCGATTCGCTTCCTTTGCCAAATTGGGACCGAGAACTGTAGTTGTTCCGTTAGTTCCCGATGGACATGCCCCTCCCCCACGAGAATTCGGCAAGGTAATTCCAACAATCCCTGAAGAAGCTCCCGTTGATAAATCATGGGAATCTGGGTAAAGGGGGATGCTGTTTCCGGATTCAAAAAAACAATCGGTTTCATTTCCGAACCGGTTGTTTGTTCAATGAAGTCTCGGGCTTCCCCAATGGCCTGCGGTGAAAGAAATAAAGCCGGGCCTTCAAACTGGCGGGCCCTGTTAAGCGAGAACAAGGGATGAAACAAATCATAAATAAACCTATGGACTTGATAGGAAATATGGTTAATCCCCGTTCCTTTCCATTCATTCTGGGCGAAATCGGCTGCGTAAGTCATGAAATGAAAAACGTTCGATCCTTCCGGAAAGCAATTCGCATTGAGAAAGGGACTAAAATTAAAAACCGCGTCATACTCCACCGACATTTCTTGGACGTTTTGAATGTCCGATTCGATAGGAAACCGGGCCCCTATGAAAACTGGCCACAACTCCGAGATTTCCGGATGGCCTTCCAAGAGACAGGAAGCGGATTTTTTAATCATATAATCGATCCGGGCACTCGGAAAAAAATCCCGCAGGGCTGAAACCGCCGTTTGGATCAAAACCGCATCACCGATATGGATGTCCGAAATCACCAAAAGATGGTTGAAAGAGGATAGTTTTTTTAACTTCTTTTGGTTGGCCCTTCGAAAGGAATCCACCAGCCATTGATTACCCAGGATTGGAAAAAGAACATTATTCAGGGCTTTCGCCCCCTTTTTTGGAAACCAACGGGTAATCTGGCTTGTCAACTTGAAAAAACTTTCCGGTAAGGACGCGGCTTTCATTATCAGTTTCTTAAAAAGTATTGGGCCTGGGAAAAAGTAAGGAATTTTTGTTCAAATTCCTTCATTTCGGCCATCTTAGAAAAACACTTGTGGAGAATGTATTCCGGGTCCATTCCCACCTGATCCCCGTAAGGTTTCAAGGCACGGACTTCCTTCACCGCCAGTTTCACGAATAATTTCCACCAAGCCTTTAAAATCCAGGTCTTGATAGGCCCGCAATGATCCATCAGGGTTTGAACTCCCAGTTTAGTGCCGGCGATATGCCTGGATTCGTCTTTAAGTTGGAGCCGAATCATTTCCTTGCCGGTAGGATCAATGGCGGGAAGTTCCAGCGTTTTCTGGAAAATGGCACCGGCCATGGTCTCGGTAAAATAGGTCCCTAATATCCATCGCTCTACTGGCAAAGGTCCGCTGGTAGCCAACCAAACCAGAATGTCAAAAACTTTTTGTCGAGCCGGTGGCGAGTTCAATTTATAAAGGTATTTCCGGAAAACCAGGAGGTGTTTTGCTTCATCCGAGCATTGGGTGGAATAGTAGGTGACCATCTCGGGTTTGTTAAATAAGTGGGCCGCCTTGTTCATGAGGCGTTGAATGATTTCCAACCCCTGCCATTCGCCTTCGTAAAAATAATGAAGGATATTGATCCACCCTTCACGAACGTTTCCCAACTCGATGGGTAGGTTCCAATTTACTGCCGTTTCCGGATCCCAATTGGCGGCGAAAGCCATTCGGGAAAGTCCGTCCCATGTTTTGGCGCTGGGCTTGTCTAATCCCTCTGATTTTTCGGTAATCTCCATTTGCTTATTTATTTCGGCGGTCGGCATAACTGCTCCTTTAAATTGTTTTTAATATTCTTTTCAGAAGGGCGGAAAAACGGGTTTCAAAATCCGGTTCAACCATCGCAAGCCAAGAATCGCGAAAAGGAGGAGAAAAGATATTAGAACAGTCGCCTTCATAGGAAAATCCTTCGCAGTCGGCAAAACTGCCGTCTTTAGGATGAAAAATATTCTCCCCACCCAGTTTCATCTCAAAGCTTTCGAAGGAAATCCACCCGCACATGGGCGACATCCGGCATCATGAGGACCACGACTATGACGAAGAGAACCGAGGGTATGATGACAAGCCACACAACGAGAGGACCCTCTAACCGTAATCCCATGTATTGGAGCGCAACAAGCGCAGCCATAAAAAAAGCTATGGCGAAAATAACCAAATTATTGATTGCGGGAGAAAGATGCAGGAGGCTTACACCCACGGAACAAAACACCAAAACTACCAATGATGAAAAAACAAAGCCGTGATTCATGGTTACCGATTTCGAGGACATAGTACGAATACCTCCTAAGAAAAGAACCAGAACTATTTGAAAGTGAAGCAAGTATAAAAAGAAACTAACCGTCCCAATATGATTTGGATCATATTGGGATAAGAACCTTTGTTTTAAATTGTGCCGCCAGGAGCACCCATGGTTCTTAAAACTCCAACCATTGATTTCCCCATGGCCGATGCCAAGCGAATCACTCAAGATCTTTTCAACCCCAATCCTTGGATATATTGGATTGATTTCTTATTCAACGTTGCCTTGGGATGGACAGCTTTTATCCTGGCGATAAAATCCAATAATTTTTCATTGTTTCAAATAGGCGCATTTTTTGTGGCTGGCTTTGCTCTCTACCGGGCGGTTATTTTCGTGCACGAACTAACTCACTTAAAAAAAGGAACTTTTCGAATATTCCACGTAGTTTGGAATCTGCTGTGCGGCTTTCCCCTCATGGTTCCCTCCATGCTTTACATGGGAGTGCATATTGATCATCACAAACAAAAGCTTTACGGGACAAAGGACGATCACGAGTATTTTGACTTCGCCCTGGAAAACCCATTCCGGATATTGACCTTTTTGCTAACCATGTTCCTGGCCCCCGCAGTGTTTCTTCTGCGATTCCTAATCGCCACTCCCCTCTCCTATATCATCCAGTCTTTGAGGAAACCCCTTTGGGAATTGGCTTCTTCCTTGGCGGTTGGCGGTGGTTTCAAAAGGGCCCTGCCGGATAAAAAAGAAAAACGGATTTGGTGGGTCCAGGAATTTCTGACTTTCGCCTATGGCACTACCGGGATAACCCTGATGACTCTGAGAATCCTGCCTTGGAAGGTTCTAATTCTTTGGTATCTGACGGCGGTTTTTATTCTTTTCACTAACGGGTTACGCACTCTGGTAGCTCATTGTTACCGTAATCCTCCAAACCACGAAATGAGTTTTTCGGAGCAATTCCTTGATTCCATCGACATTCCTGGCAATCCTTATTCCACCCCGCTTTGGGCTCCTGTGGGTCTTAGGTTCCACGCTACGCATCATCTTTTTCCCGGTATGCCCTATCACAACCTTGGCGAGACTCACCGAAGGCTCATGCGTCAATTGCCACCCGGCAATCCTTATCCCTTAGTCGTAAGAAAAAGTTTTGGAAGCGCCTTGGCCCAATTGTGGAGAGAAGCTACAGCCCAAAAGCCATTAATATCATAAAATCGTAGCTTTACAGTCGAAAGGATTTCGGATTTTGGAAAACTAATTAAAAACTGTTACGTTGGCATGGGTTCAAATCCAGCCCCTAAAGCACTCAGTAAGTATCGAATAACGTCTGAAGCCGTGTATGAAAGATAATCCCCTTTAAGAATCGAGGCAATCCGGGCCAAATCGTCGCCTGAAGTCACAAGCGGTTTTTCCTGGTAACCATTTCTATGTTCCTGTCCTAATCCAATTCCGGCCATCAATCCGTTGCAGATACATTTGCGGCCATCCATCTCCTCTTCTTTTCCTTCTTTTTGAAGATAGATTTCCTTTGGTTCCCCGGGGCAACGATAGCCTACCGTTCCATCTTTTCGTTTATAAACCGTTCTGAGATAACCCAAATCACAAGTCCTTGGACGATCCCTATATTCTTCTTTTTCCGAAATGGTTCCCTCCAATCGTACAATCTTAAAAGGAAAACCGGTTGGAGACGCCACAGGATCGGTAAAAACCTCTTCCTCCCCCTTCAAGGTTTTTGTAAAAACCTTCCGCTTGATTCGATCCATAAGCCCTGATTCCTCGCAATAGGCGAATACGGTTCCTACTTGGATGCCGTTGGCGCCTTGGGAAATCGCATCCACGAGTTTTTGGGGATCGGCGCAGGATCCAGCCAACCAAAAAGGCAGTGCTAGGTTTCGGAAGGCACCTAAATCCACTTTATCTTTGGGTCCATAAAGGGGTTCACCTTTTTCATTCAAATGGAGGGGTCCCCTTGGCGGGGCGTTGTGTCCGCCCGCGCTTGGATTTTCGATAACAAATCCATCAATCTTCCCGGTGGATTTCTTGGCCAAGGTAATGGCTAGAATCTCCGAAGAGACGATGGCGATGAACTTGGGGCGTTTCAAAGGAGTTCCAGGGAATTCCAAAACATCCTTGGGATCGAAAGATACCCGATAATCATCCTCCGGAGCCGCACCTTGAACTTGAACTTTTAATGAAACTTCTTGGTGTAAAACCAATTGATCAAGTAATGCGGGAATGGAGCGAGGAATTCCCGCCCCCATGAGAACATAATCCACTCCGGCCAAAAGCGCGCCATAGAGTGATGGCAAAGTTGGAAGTTGTATTTTCTCCAGGTAGTTGACTCCCACCAGACCCTGATGTCCCAATTTAGCCAGAAAAACCTCGACGAAATTAGCCGCAACAGTTAACTCCACTAACTCCCGCGGCGATTTCAGGGAAAACATGTGCGTACTTTTGAAAGGGACACCTTTCGTTTTCCCTCCTTGTATGAAATAACTTTCCAAAATCTTCCGGGCGATGGTCGGATTCGGGAAATGATCCAAAGCCAGACGAACGGAACCATCCTGGTCCCCCAATTGAAGCCGGCGGGCTAGGACGTTTTCCAGGGCTGTTCCGGATACCACCCCCAGTTGTCCGGTTTTGGAAACCGCTCGGGCTAGTCTCCAATTGGAAACTGCTACTCCCATACCACCCTGGATAATCATTGGTTCAGTCATTAAAACCCCTTTTGAATTCGGAAAAAGAACAGGTTTGTTCAAAAACCGTCCTTCAGAATAACGTGCTTAAACAAAGACCTATTTAACAACCATTCCCCTTAAACCCTTTATGAGCAGAATCATACTTCTGGTCTCTTGATTCCATTAAAGTTCTTAGGACCTATATTTATAAACTTTCAAAAAATGGAAGTCCCAAATGGAAAAAATCTCTGCGCCCCAAAAACCAACAGCCCGACATGCCGACCGACCCTATATCGCCATTTGGGAAACAACAAGGGCTTGCGATTTGGCCTGCGTCCATTGCCGGGCCGAGGCCCAATCCCAAATTTATCCCGATGAACTTGACACAAGGCAAGCATTAGATTTGATCCACCAACTGGCGGACTGGGGTGTCCCCCTTTTTGTAATGACAGGGGGGGACCCTTTGAAACGGCCGGATTTGACCCTTCTGGTCAGGGAATGCACGCAACGAAAGATGAACTTTGCCTTGGCTCCTTCTGTGACCCCCTTGTTAACTAGGGAACGCCTGGAGGAATTACGGGATGAAGGTCTTCAACGGATTTCCCTTTCTCTGGATGGTGCCAACGCAGTCACACACGATCTTTTCCGCGGTATCCCCGGCACCTTTGACCGGGTCCTTGAGGCGTCCCAAACAATCCGGGAATTAGGAATGCACCTTCAGATCAACACCACGATCGGCCGGCATAACAAGTTCCAAGTTTGGGAAATAGCCCAGCTCATCCGGCGATTTTCCATCGACCTTTGGTCGGTCTTTTTTTTAGTGCCAACCGGAAGAGCCCAAAAGAACCAAACCTTAACTGCCCCCGAGACAGAAAAAGTATTGAAGCAGCTTTATGACATTCTTAAGCAGGGATGGTTCGATGTCAAAACCACCGAAGCCCACCATTTCCGCCGGGTGATCCTCCAGAGTTATGGCATAACACCCGATGAGCTACCGGAAGCCTTAACCCTCCGCCCTGACCCGGTCCTTCAAAGAACCTCGCGGGGCGTGGGTGATGGCCGGGGCTTTGTTTTTATATCTCATAAAGGGGATGTTTGTCCCAGCGGTTTTCTACCCCTTTCGGCAGGCAACGTGAAGGACCAGCCGTTGGACGGAATTTATCGGGAAAGCCCGCTCTTTCAAAAATTGCGGGATACCGACTCCCTAAATGGGAAGTGCGGAAAATGTGAATACCGTCGTCTTTGCGGAGGGTCCAGAGCCAGAGCTTATGCCCTGACCGGGGATATAATGGGAGCCGATCCTTTTTGTTCATACATTCCAGCCGAAATGGTTGCAATTAGGGCATAAGGAAAAAATTAACTCGAATTTTAAAAGGGACTTTCAGCTGCCAACTCAACAAAGTCCCGAGTCTCCTTAAAAAAGGTCAACTCCGGATGGAGTTTGGTCTTTTTTTATTTACGGATATAAATAATATCCCAAACATGACAGAAATCATCTTTCGGCACGAAGATTGGGAGTAATTTAAAATCGAAATTCGTGATAAATGCTTTCATCACCGAAAGAAAAAAGTTGGCAAGGAGGATTCCATGAATAAAACACAAATTCTAGCCACGATGGGTTCGTTGACTTTAATGGGAACCGCCATGGTAGCCGCTGGTCTTTTAAGCCTTTCCCAATTATCCGACTATACCCTCCTGCAGTCCTGGAATGACTTGTGGGACCAGCGCCCACTTTTCGCATGGGTTACAGTCATTTATTGCTTTTTCATGACCGCCTTTGACCTTTGGGTTCTAGCGGGTATTTTCTTGCTAGTCCCTTCAAAAAGAATTGCCGATTAGCCTTAACCAAACTTTTGGCGTTAATCAGGATGAATCAATGGATACCGACAAAGAGATATTCCTCAGGGGTTGGTCTTGGACTGCTTTCAGTTTAAGCTGGTTATTCCTCTTCCAAGCCTCCGCCAGTCCAATAGCCACGCTTACCCCGGCAAATTCCTCAGTTAAAAAAGATCCCCTGGTTTCAAATGGCAAGATGCTGTACGCCGATTTGAGATGTTCTTATTGTCATAGTCTCAAGGGCAAGGGCGGAACCGTTGGACCGACCTTGGACAATGTGGGATTTAGGCGAACTAAGGAATGGTTGGCCGATCATTTCCGACATCCGAAAGCCATTACACCCAGCACGAAAATGGCCCAGATGAACCTAAAGGACAGTCAGATCCGAGCCCTCGTTGCTTATATGAATAGTTTGGGCGGTTATACTTTCACACCTCAGGCAGCCGGGCTATTCAACGAACAATGCGGCGCATGCCACAGTCTCAATGAAACCGGCGCCTTTTCGAATGATCTTTCCCAAGAAAGTAAATACAGGGATATGGGATTCCTCATGGATTACATCAGCGATCCCGCCCAGTTGAATTCGGGCACTAAGATGAAAAGTTTCAAGGGGATTTTAACCCAGGATCAAATTAAAAATATCGCCGCCTATCTCTATCAACAGGGACGATAAATCTAAAAAACTTATCCAAATAATTTCAGCTTCAAGTCTTTAAAAATCGGGAAAGATATATATTATTTTCCAGGGAACGTCGCTGTGTTTTCAAGACACCGTTTTACCTCTTCGTCACTAACCTGCCGGAAGTCCTCGAAAAATTCACTTATCACCGCAAAATCGGTTTGGACGGTCAATATCACAACCTCATCGGCTTCCTGCCGGATGATATTAACCGCCTCGGGAGGGGCCACAGGCGCGGCCACCACAACCTTCAAGGGCCCTTGCCGACGCAGGTCACGGATTCCGGCCATTATTGTGGAAGCCGTGGCAATCCCGTCATCCAGCAAAATAACAACTCGTCCTTCCGCGTTGTAGAGGGGGCGATCAGACAAATAAAGCTTTCGTTTTTGTTTTAAGGCTTCGGTTTGAATATGGATTTCTTTTTGAAGCGTTTCTTCTGAAAAACCCAAGGATCGCGCAAAAGGGGCCTCGTAAAATTCACCGTTTTCCCCGACCGCTCCTAAGGCTAATTCGGGATTGTTGGGCGAACCAACCTTATGAACTAGAACAATGTCCAATTCCCCGCCCAAATCATCCGCAATGATCCGACCCATCGGCACCGCACCACGAGGAATGGCCAACACCAAGGGATTTTGCCCTTTGTGGTCGGCCAACCTTCCGGACAAAAGTTCGGCCGCTTCATTACGATTTTTGAAAAATGGCTTTTCCCAGGCGTAACGCTCGCTCATCGCATCCTCCCTCTGAGAGGGGCGTTATCCCTCGATATTCCTGGCTTGGAAGCAGAAGAATTCTCCAATATCCGAACCACTTCAGTGTCGGGCACCTCGGTAAAATCTTTAAAAAAATCGCTAATTTTCAAAAAGTCGGGGCATATAGACAAAATAAATACTTCGTCCGCTTCTTTTCTTAACCTTTCAACCGCCTCAGGAGGGGCAACAGCCGCCGCCACCACAACCTTGGCCGGTTTTTGGCTATCCAATTCCCCCATAGCCGCAAGCAAGGTGGATCCGGTGGCAATGCCATCATCCACGACAATAACGATCCGGTTGGCGGCTTTCTGGGCTAAATGATGGGGTGTGTAAAGTTTTCGCCTTTGCTTTAAGGCGTGAAGCTCACAATTGATTTCTCGGTCAAGATATTCTTTTGGAATCCACTGGTGTTGAGGATAGGGGGGCCGATAGAGTGTCCCACCCTCCGATATGGCTCCGATAGCATATTCGGGATTTCCCGGAGCCTGAAGCTTATGAACCAAAACCACGTCCAAATCCCCCAGAAGTTTCTCCGATATGATCTTTGCCATGGGAACACCGCCCCGCGGTACCCCCAAGACCAGGGGCTTCAACCCCCGATAAGGCAACAGCCTCCGAGCCAGAAGCATGGCCGCTTCTTCCCTGTTCTTAAAGATGGGGCGTTTCTTGGACGTGGTTCCCATTTTTTTCTCCATTACTTAAAAGACCTAATTGAATGGCCCTATGAAACAAAACGTTGTTTTCCAAATGCAAATGTTTGCGGTTGTCCTTTTCCATTTCCCGGAAGGCCTGGTAGAGTTCTTTGAGAGTCGAATCGGCATCGTCGGAAGCAGTAAACCCATGGGTCAATTCCTCGATTTTCATCCACTCGTTATCCATCATCCCATGGTCATCCTGAAGCATACGAAAGGGATGCGTGATGGCGTTATACCCCTTGAAGGTCAGCGGAAGAGTCCTCCCTGTCTCCATGGACATTTCCACCTCCAACAAATAGGAGAAAACAACCTCTTCTTCCCGGCGCAAATGGATTTTTAAATTACGGGACATATCATCGAAAAAGGGGCGGATTTGGGAGACAACCGGAACCGGAGGACGGGTGGGATTCATCAGGGTTTCCAGCATTTTTTCAATCCGGTCCAACTGTTTACGAATGTAGTGATGGTGGGTCTTAACGTTATGATCCATTACCGCCACCATGGGCTCGTTACGCCTGTCTTTTTTATCGAGGTACCATTCGCCAGAAGTTGAAACCAAAGTCTCCAATTCCAAGGAAACCTGTTCCAACGAAACCCCGGCCAAATAACAGGCATCTTTCAAGCTGCGGCTTCCCTGATTGTAGTAATTGATTTTATATTTCTCAAATACCGGGATGGACTCTTTCAGATTCACCGCAATAAGACCAACGGTCTGGGATGGAATTATTTTCATAATTATTCATCTCCCCCAATTTAATTTTCCCTCTCATTTTTTATGAGCGACATGACCAAGATCACATTGAGTCCGATAACAGTAAAAAAGTCTCAAAAACCCTTTCCACCAAATAAAAAAGCCCCGGGACCCTGTGTCCCGGGGCTTTCACGACCATCAGCAACATCTTCAGCAAGGTTCTTTGTTAGTTTTGGGCCTTTGCCCCGCGTCATTGAAACGCAACCGGTGAACCTTTCCGACGATTGTACCGACATACCTCCAACAAATACTTTGAAAAGCCCCACTTCGGGCTTCAACAACAACGGCATGACAACCGTTTTAAATATTCCGATATAACTCACTGGCTTCGCCAGGCCGGGTTCCTTGAAGGTTTGGGACCTCAGTCCCCGTAGCAGCCTATAAGGCGCTTAAAACCGGAATCCTTACCAGTTCCTCCAGCTTTCGACGGCAGTGCTCTTTTTCGGTTTGGGACCTCAGTCCCCGCCACACCCTTGGGGTGCTTTACCTTGGAACACTTTCTACAAATTTACTTATACAACTTCCATCGGACAATAAACATGATCTGGATCATATTTGCGCTTTTCGATGAAAGGAAACCACATTAGGGAAAAAAGAGAGATTTCCGGCTGGCTTTACCTCCCCACTGACATTCAGAAAGAAAAATCCATGGAGCGATTCAAATGCATTTGGATTTCTCAAAAAAAGAATCAGGGTTTCCAATCCGGAAAAATCGTCATAACCACCGTTAGGAGCCCCAATAAAATGATAGCGACACCTGTGGCAATGGCAAGTAGGTTGGATTTCCAATTATTGACATGCTCGCCCAATAATTCTTTGTCATTTGTCAAAAGCAAAAGGAAAATCAGAACGATAGGCAATAAGAGGGCGTTCCCCGCCTCCACCAAGACCGTAATGGTCACTAGGGGAATGTTCGGAATCAGCACGATCGCCGCCGCTAAAACCACCCCCGCCGCATAAAGAGCATAAAATCTTTTAGCCTGGGGAGGGCGATTATTGAGGCTGTGGGGCCATTCGAATGTCTCACCAAAGGCCCAAGCGGTGGAAACCGCCACTACAAAAGCCCCCAGGAAAGCCGCGCTGATCAGGCCCACTGAAAAAAGGGTTCCCGCGTATTTTCCAGCCAAAGGAATGAGGGCGGTTGCGGCTTGAGCCGCGTCATCGATGGAAAGATGGTGGGTATAAAGGGTAGCCCCAGTGGAAATGACGATGAAAGCCATGACCAGTTCGGTCACGACCGCCCCAATGCCTGTGTCCCATCGTTCAAAAAGCAGGTCTTTTTCAGTCAACTTCTTGTCCACCACGGCGCTTTGTTGGTAATAAATCATCCAGGGCATGATGACCGCCCCGATCAGTCCGATGATCACCAGCACGAAATCACGAGTCAGAGCTTGTGTAGGAACGGAAAAAACTTCCTGGGTAACCTCTCCCCAGTCCGGATGGGCTAAAAATGCCGCCGGGATAAAAAGAAGATCGGCCAGGCAGAATCCCAGCGCGATATATTCGGCTTTCCGGTAGGAACCGCTCATGACCACGAATAAAAGGAGAGTCGCGGAAACCGCAACCGATACAAAGGGCGGGACATGGACGATCCGGGCCGCGCTCATGATCCCTGCGAACTCAGTAACCAGGGCGGCGATATTGCAGATAAACAGAATGGAAAGGGATACCCAGGCCCACCCCATTCCATATTTTTTCCGAATGAGATAGGCATGGCCCTTTCCGGTGACGGAACCTAGGCGGGCGGTCATTTCCTGAACCACATAAAGGGGGATCGCCAAAGCGAGAAGCATCCCCACCAATAAATAGCCATATTGGGCTCCCGCCACCGCCGCCGTGGTGATACTGCCCGCTTCCGTGTCGGCCTGCATGACGATTAGGCCCGGGCCCATGACGGCCAAAAAAGCCAGGAGTCGTTGTCTTAACGATTGACGCCGTTGGATTGATGGGGACGAAGGAGAGATAATATATCCTTTTAACTCGATTTCACCAGATTCAAGCGGCTGGGAAACTTAGCGGCCTTTGCGAGAGCCGAGGAACCACAGCGAAACAAAATTTCCGTGCTTTTTGCCGAAGGAAGTATAGAACCATATTACGGGATCGGCAACGACAAGAGTAAGTGTGTTAGATTCCAAAAACTTTCAATCCCCGTCTTTTGTTAAATTTTCTATCTTAAACATCAATCGAAAGGATGATTCAGGTTCAACTTGGGAAGAGGGTGATCTCCGTTATTTCCGCCGGTGAACCCAGGCGCATGGGAGGGCCCCAATAGCCAGTCCCCCGGCTCACGTAAAGCTGAGAATTCCCTTCCTGATAAAGACCCGCCATATAGGGCTGGAAAAGACCCACCACATAAGTAAAAGGATAAATTTGACCCCCATGAGTGTGCCCGGAAAGTTGAAGGTCAACCCCCAAACCCTTGGCTTCATGGAAGGAACGGGGTTGGTGGGCCATTAGAATGACGGGTTTGTCCTTTCCCCGCCCTTCCAGGGCCTTGGGGATGTCCTGATGATGGCCGTTGCCTCTGGCCGAAAAGTCATCCGTTCCCGCCAAATCGAATCCGCCTCGAATCGTAATATGCTCATTACGCAGGGAACGGATTCCAATACCCGAAAGCCAAGCCAACCACTCATCCACATCCCCCGTGTAATACTCGTGATTTCCTGTCACGAAAAAAACCCCATCACGGGCCCGAAGTTCTTTCAGGGGTGCGGTTTGCCCTTCCAATTGGGTCAGGGTGCCGTCCACTAGGTCTCCTGTGATGGCCACTAGGTCCGGCTTAAGGGCGTTCACTTCTCGAACGATCGTTTGGATAAAATCCTGGCCGATCGTCGGCCCCATATGAATATCGCTCACCTGAATAATCCGGTATTCTTTCAAGTCTTGTGGCAGTTTCGACAAAGCCACTCGGATTTTTTTCACCCGAACAGCGGCAGCCGTGGCGTTGAACAAGCCCAACACCGACAAACCCAGATTGGAAAGGACAACCCCAACTCCCACCATTTGGGCAAGAAACAGACGCCGTTCGGGATCAAGGGGTCGGCCCCGTAACTTTAAAGGAAAGGTCACCGTCAGTAACTTTGCCATGTCAGTCAAGAACAATAAAACGTTCAGGAAAAAAGCCATTCCAAGCCAAGTATAAACCAGCCAAAGAAGCGGTCTGCTAACGGTCAGGGGTGCGGAACGGGTAAGGACAAATCCGATAGGAATCAGAAGTCCAAGAACGATGAGCACACGGGTCAGTCCCAACCGCCCAGATTTGGCCAATCCGGTGTCTCGAATGAGGCGGGCCCAGATGTAATAATGAAGCCCGAAAAGAACGAACCAGGTAACGGTCAGAAAAAGGGAAATTCGGGGCAAAAGGTGCATGGTCTTTTCAATTTAACAGAATTGGAAGGATAAAAAAATTCCTAAGAAGTTTTTTTGACCCAAGGTCAAACTGGTTTTTTATTCATACCGCAAAGCCAGGATGGGGCTCAGACGGGAAGCTTTATAGGCGGGCCAGAGCCCAAAGGCAATTCCAACGAATGCCGAGAAAAGGGTGGAGATGATCACGGAGAAAGGCGTGATAATGGTTTGCCATCCCGCAAAGAAGGAAATGGCGAGGGAAGAACCCCAGCCCATGAGGATACCCGCCACTCCCCCCATCAGGCTAATGGTCATAGCCTCAATCAAAAACTGTGAAAGAATATCCAGACGCCTGGCTCCGATGGCCTTGCGCAAACCGATTTCTTTCGTTCGCTCGGTAACCGAAACCAACATGATATTCATGATTCCGATTCCTCCAACTAACAGTGAAATGGCCGCCACACAGGACAACAAGCAAGGTCATAATTTTGGTCATGTTAGTGAACATGGCCTGGATGTCCGCCATGTTGCGAACCATGTAGGCGTTCTCATTACCCGGCAGTTCGGGGATATTCGTGAGTTTCATCATATAAGCCTTTGCGGCGTCCCCGCAGGCGTCCGTGTTCTCCAGTTTGTCCACCTCAATATCCACCTGGTTAACGTAGAGTTTGCCGAAAAGGCGGTGCATGGCGGTGGTATAGGGCACCACGATCAGGTCGTCCCTGTCCTGGAAACCGTTGGAACCTTTGACCGGCAATATCCCGATCACCTGGAAACTGACTCTGTTGATTTTCATGTTTTCCCCGATGGGATTGGCTTCCCCGAAAAGCTGTTTGACCACGGTCATACCCAGCAAGCACACCCTCTTACGGCGGTCCACGTCATCCTCGCTAAAAAAACGCCCATAAATCGGTTCGGCATCCCGCATTTCGGCGTAACTTGGCGAGGTCCCACTCAAAAGGGTGTTCCAGTTCTGATCCGCGTAAGTTGTCTGGACCCGACCCGTGACCTCGGGGGCCACCGCCTTGACCATGGGAACTTTGGACATCGCCAAAGCATATTCCGGAAGAATACGACTCCAGGAACCGGTGCCTTGCTGAATTCCGCCAACTTGTATGGAACCAGGAACCAGCACAATCAAATTGGTCCCAAGGGAGGCCATCTGTTCCTGCATGGACTTTTGGGCTCCGGTGCCGATCGCCAGCATGGTAATGACGGCCCCCACCCCGATCAGGATGCCCAGAAAGGACAGCGCCGCACGAATCTTGTTGGCCATTAGCGCCCGAAAAGCTTGGTTAAAATACTCTTCCACCCGCTTGGGATTAAAGGCTGCAAAGACTTTGGTTTCAGTCGAAACCTTCGGCGCCCGCCCTTCCCGGAGTTTGGCGGTGTGGCCATGGCCTTTCTGGTCCCCTACGATTTTCCCGTCTCGCATATGGATGACCCGATGAGCGTGCCGAGCGATATCCTCCTCATGAGTGACCATGATGATTGTGATGCCTTCCGAGTTCAATTTTTCCAGAAGACCAATGATCTCCATGGAACTTTTCGTGTCCAGGTTTCCGGTTGGTTCGTCCGCCATGATCAACTTAGGCCGATTGACCAAAGCCCGGGCCAAAGCCACCCTTTGTTGCTGGCCCCCCGAAAGCTCATTGGGCCGGTGATCCTCCCTTTTGGAAAGGCCCACTTCTTCCAGAAGTATTTTGGGATCGTCGTGGGGGGTGTGGGGATCGGCGTAAAGCAGAGGAAGAGCGGCATTTTCCAGAGCGCTGGTGCGGGACAAGAGGTTAAATGTCTGGAAGACGAAGCCGAGGGTCTGGCTGCGGATAACCGCCAGTTCGTCCTCGGAAAGGCTGGAAACTTCTTTTCCCAATAACTTGTAGGAACCCGAATCCGGGGTGTCCAAAAGGCCCAGGATTTGGAGCATGGTGGACTTGCCAGACCCCGAGGGACCCATGATGGCGAGGAATTCCCCAGTTTCTATTGTCAGGGATACACCGTCCAAGGCCCGCACTTCATTAGTTCCGAGGTGGTAGATTTTAAAAAGATCTTTGGCTTCAATAAGGATCATAAACTACCTCCTTAATTTAAATTTAGGAGGATAAAAGAAAAAACCTTATGACTCCCATCATAGATTTGTGAAAAGGGTTTTATGAACGAAAACTTTGGAATCAGTGGCCTTGACCAGGGCTAATCCAAGAGGCCCATTTGGGCGGCTTTTTTAAGCAGGATGTTGTTCTCCAGATGGACGTGTTTTTCGTCGTCCTTTTCCAATTCCTTCATTGCCTCGTAAAGAGGCCGAAACAATTTACGCTGAGAAAGGGGGGGCTCAAAATGATGAGTCAACCTCACTATATCTCTCCATTCTCGGTCCATCATGCCATGTTCAAATAACATGGCGCGGATGGGATGGGTGAAACTGTTGTAGCCCGTGAATGGTCTCGGAACCGGTTCATTTCGTTCCTTCGCCCTTTCAGCCTGAATGAGATATGGGAATACCACTTCCTCTTCCTGCAACATGTGGTTCCTCAAGTCTTCGGCCAGTTTCAAGAAAAGCCGTTTTGCCGCAATCAATTCGGAATTCGACTTCCCCCTTTGCGTCGTCAGGGCATCCATCATTTCCTCAATACGGCTCAGTTGCGAACGGGTATAACGGTGGTGCACCCCCACGATATAGACGATCAAATCCGCCATGGATTCATTCCACCAGTCCGGTTCCTGCCGATACCACACTTGGGGATGGTGCCGAAGTTTTTCCAAGACAGGACAAATCTCTTCCAAGGGAACCCCGGCGAGATAACAGGCGTCCCGCAAGGACCTATTCCCTTCGCTGTAATAATTGATGTTGTATTTTTCGAAAACGGGGATAGCCTCTTTGCTTTCAACAGCGATTTGCCCCACCGTTTGTGCTGGATCGATTTTCATCCCTTCCCTCTTTTCACCGAGGCTGAAAAACAGCCGACTCTTTCAGATCATTATTTTCCATCCTTCCCAGCCCGCCCCACATGACGGGGCTCATATAATTTCAAAACAAAGGAGGAGAGTCGTATTCCAGCTAAACAAGCAGGACTCCTGCAGAAACCCTAAAAGAATTAAACCTATTTTATTTCTTGAGAAACAGAGGCGGAGGAAGCGTCCACTACCTAATTAATTTCGTTTACCTGGTTTCGAGAAAAGAAAACCCCACAACTTCGATAAAAAGTCCCTAAAAATAAATCCTAAAAACGATGAAAATTACCCCTCCCATAATCAAATAGAGCACAATAGGGCCTAACCAAGCTTGAAGAAGTTTCCACTTTTTTCCGAAAAAACATCCTATCAAAATGTAGCTACAGGCATAGGCCGCCGATCCTGTGAAATCGTAAAAAAGAAAGACCCCCCCATCGCATTTTCGCCATTCCTGCCAACAGGTTGGCTGCAAAAGGCGGAAGCAAGAAGATAATTCGCGCGATAATAACGGCCTTGGGACCATGGCGTTTGAAAAAACTTTCATCCCATTTCACCCTCACCGTAGTGAGATGAAGCCAATGGATTTTTTTAAATACGTTGTAACCCAAACCACGACCCAGCAAAAAACCCAAAAGCCGCCCAAAAAACAAGCGGCCGTTCCCGCCACCATGGATTGCCAAAGTGAAATAGCGTTTTTTCCAAGAATAAATCCCGTCCCCAAAAGAATCGTATCGCCCGGCAAAGGAATACCAATATTTTTCAATAACACGACAATAAAGACGAACAAGTATCCAAAATGGGAGATGTGAGGCAATAAAGAATGAAGCCAATGGAGCATAGTTTTTTAGAATAGGGCTTAAATCACTGATAAAACATGACTCCTGTCATAGCCATGCCAAAGGCTTGAACCTATCATCTTCATTAAACCAGTGAGAGGATGAACGTGGAACAGCACGCGGAAATACTCATCGGAAAAACGTGGAAGCCGCAAATCCCCGGTTGGCGAGATTTGGCGGCACTGATCCTTGTCTTGGGGATCGTGATTCTCGTGGGATCGGGTGCGCGCCAGTTGACCGGGCCTTTTACCTTGGCGCAGCCGTCTACCATTTCACTATCTCCTTCGACCCTTCCGGTTTGTGCCCTTCGAACAACCTTTCGGATGTTCGCGGCCCTCCTAGCCTCCTTGCTCTTCACCTTTACCTACGCCACCGCAGCGGCCAAGAGCCGCCGAGCGGAAATGATTCTCATCCCGCTCCTCGACGTTCTTCAATCCGTTCCCGTGCTCGGATACTTGTCCTTTACGGTCGTTTTTTTCATCTCGCTATTTCCCGGAAGCGTCCTGGGTCCGGAACTAGCCGCAATCTTCGCGATTTTCACCTCCCAAGCCTGGAATATGACCTTCAGCTTCTATCAGTCCTTGCGGACAATTCCAACCGACCTGGATGAAGCTGGCCGGGGGTTCCGTTTATCCGCCTGGCAACGCTTCTGGCGCATTGAGGTGCCCTTCGCGATGCCTGGGCTCATCTGGAATACCATGATGTCAATGTCCGGCGGCTGGTTCTTTGTCGTCGCATCCGAGGCAATCACGGTGGGCACGATCAACGTAGCCCTACCGGGAATCGGATCCTACGTCGCACTGGCCATTAACCAGCGGAATTTGCCGGCGGTTGGATGGGCGATTTTGGCGATGACAATCACCATCGTCCTCTATGATCAGTTGATGTTCCGGCCGATGGTGGCTTGGGCGGACAAGTTCCGCTATGAACAAACGGCGGGCCTGGTTGGATCCCGGAGTCTACTGTTGGATCTCTTCCGTCAAGCCAAGTTGGTGCGACGATTGGTGGAACCGTTTGGACTAGCTCTGCAGGGCATCGCCCGGTCCCGTTTTTCCTTGTTCCGACCCAGGCCCTTTCGGGCCAACTCTTCTCACAAACACCTCGGGGATATTGTTTGGGTGGGGGCGATGGTTGCGCTATTGGCTTTTCTGATAAGGAAAGCGATCGAATTTACTGCCCCGACACTAGCTTGGGCCGATCTAACAACGGTAATCAACAACGGGTTCCTCACGTTAATGCGGGTAATCATCCTGATTATCATCGCGTCGGTGATATGGGTTCCCATCGGCGTCATGGTTGGGCTTCGGCCGAAACTGGCTGAAAAGGTTCAGCCTATCGCCCAGTTCCTTGCTGCCTTTCCTGCGAACCTGCTTTTTCCCGTCGCGGTCTTCCTAATCCTTCGGTTCCACCTTAGCCCCAAGGTCTGGTTGACCCCTTTGATGATCCTTGGAACTCAGTGGTACATCTTATTTAATGTGATTGCTGGCGCCAGCGCATTCCCAAGCGATTTGAGGGAAGCGGCCAATTGCTTCCATGTGCGGGGCTGGCGCTGGTGGCGCCAAGTTATGCTCCCGGGAATTTTTCCTTATTACGTTACCGGAGCCATTACCGCTGCGGGCGGGTCCTGGAATGCTTCCATCGTTTCGGAAGTTGTTTCTTGGGGAAATACCAAACTCAACGCCTCGGGCTTGGGAGCCTATATTGCCCAAGCCACGGACGCTGGGGATTATCCCCGCATTGCGCTTGGGGTGGCGGTCATGTCCGTTTTTGTCGTATTGATGAACCGGCTGATATGGAGACCGCTCTACATATTCGCAGAGCGACGGACTAAGCTGGACTGAGGGACCCATGGAATCGATACAAAAACCTGTCATTCTGGAAATGCGCAAGGTGAGTAAGGCCTTTGAACGACCTCCAGCCAAACCACTGACAGCGCTGGAAGGCATCGATCTTTCAATAAGCGAAGGTGAGATTCTAGGTCTTCTGGGGCGTTCGGGTTCTGGAAAGTCGACTCTGCTGCGAATTGGAGGCGGTCTGATGCCTCCCAGTTCAGGAGTAGTGCTTTTTCAGGGCAAGCCTCTGACGGGCCCCGCTGACGGCATGGCCATTGTATTCCAGACTTTCGCCCTGATGCCCTGGTTGACGGTTCTAGAGAATGTTGAACTCGGTCTGGACGCGATGGGAGTATCCCGCGAGGAGGCCCGACGCCGCTCTCTAGCCGCCATCGACCTGATCGGGCTCAGCGGTTTTCAATCCGCCTATCCACGCGAGTTGTCCGGGGGAATGCGCCAGCGGGTTGGTTTTGCCAGAGCCACGGTGATTCAGCCCTTGGTGTTGTTGATGGACGAGCCCTTTTCGGCGCTGGACGTCCTGACTGCCGAAACCCTACGCACTGATTTCCTGGACCTCTATATGGAACACCAGCTTTCCACCAAAGCGGTCTTGCTCGTGACCCACAATATTGAGGAGGCGGTTCAAATGTGCGACCGGATACTGGTTCTTTCCTCGGGCCCGGGGCGAATTGAAGCGGAGATCAACGTCACACTTCCCCATCCCCGAAACCGTCTGGACGCGGCTTTTCACGATATTGTGGACGAATTCTATTCCATCCTGACCTCGCGTGTAGCCGAGTCTTTGAAGGCGGAACGCAAACTTCATGGCGGCTTGGCCCTGGCCTTGCCGGCCGTGGGAAGCCCTTTAATCGTGGCATTCATCGAGGCCCTTGCCGCAAAGCCATATGAAGGGCAGGCGGAATTTACCGATTTGGTCCACTCCTCATTCCTAGGCCTCAAGCATCCTTTGGGGGTTGCCGAAGCGCTCCATATACTGGAATTCGCCGAACTTCAAGAAAACAAGGTCAAGCTGACCGCCGCCGGGCAGGTGTTCGCCCAAAGCAGCCCGGAGGATCGCCTGAAGATTTTCAAGGAGCATCTGTTGCGCTTTGTTCCCCTCACCGCCCACATTTGTCGCATCCTGGAGGAGAGGGAGGGGCATGAGGCGCCCCGACGGAGGTTCGAACTTGAGTTTGAGGACCACCTGAGCCAGAGCGATGCGGAAAGAACCTTACAGACCGTTATTGCCTGGGGCCGTTACGCTGAAATTTTCGTCTATGACGACCGGAAGCGGATTTTTAGTCTTCATCACCAGGCCTGATTAATCCCATCAAGCAAAAAAATAAAATATAACCATAGTCAGAGAAGGATGGCTTAGGCTTTTTCTTCGATTTTGATTTTACTGCTTCCGGAACCAATAACCCGAGTAATAGAGTCGGGTGGCACCGCCATCTTCCACTGCATGCAATGTGCCGCCGTCCTCATAAAAAAGGCCCGGTTCCACGGCGTCCTCGTCTGAAATGGGTTCCAGAGCCACATTGTATTCCCGGTCACTGATGTCAAAAGCGGGAAATGAAACCTTCATCATCGCAGTCAAGAACCCGTCTTTCTGGGTTAAGGAAACTTTCCTGAATTGGATCGAATCGTCCGGGTTTTCCAGGACATAGTTCCCCATGCGCCTGCGCCAAGTATCGGGGATGGGAATGGGATTGATTTTCTCCAGCACGATCGGATAGGTGAACCCGTTGAAAACCGTGACGTCATGCCCTTCAACTGTGGAAAAAGTCATGGTGTTTTCTGGGAAGTCAAAAGTAAAGAAGAAAAGAAAGGTGAAGCGCGGCACGAAGGTATCTTGGGATATGGGGTTCAGATCCAGCCCGTAGTGAAGCAGTTCGGTCGCCAGGTGGTTTCCCCGCCGAGTGACGGAAGTTAGTTGGCCCGCTGCGGAATAGGAACCGGTATAACGGTCCAGCCTTTCCAG
This sequence comes from uncultured Pseudomonadota bacterium, assembly GCA_963843375.1. Taxonomy (GTDB): domain Bacteria; phylum Oederibacteriota; class Muellerivitia; order Muellerivitales; family Muellerivitaceae; genus CAWJKT01. Next base: position 61,170 of record CAWJKT010000010.1, on the reverse strand, counting down.
TGGAACTTGCACGATTTTTTGCATTTTTATTTTTTTCTTTTCCAAATCCAGTTTTAGTCCGTACTTGGCGTTCAGCATCCCCTTCAGGGCCCGGATGATGATGTCATCGGCAATCTTAATGGTCTCCTCCGAGTTGGCCAAAAGCACTACCCCCAATTTTTGTTTGTCCAAGACCGCTATCTCGGAGACATAGGGTGGATAGACGCCGTCGTGCCAAGCCGTCCCCTCGGACCCCTCCACGTTCAACCCGCTCAAGGTCCACCCAATGCCCACCTCATGGTCGAAATTAAGTGCGGCACCGCCATATTGGGGTTCGAACATGGATTCCATTGCGGCACGGGAAAGGGGCGAGGCGCTTTTCGATAGGGGTGCCCCCAGGACGAAACAAAGGAACCGCGACATGTCCCTGGCGTTTGTGATCAATCCTGCGGCAGGTTCATCCCGCAGATGATTCAAGGGGGTCGGTTTACCCCTCAAATAACCTTTCGACATCCGGTCTTCCAAATCGGGACTCCGGTGGAAGGTGGAATTATCCATTCCCAAGGGGTCCAGCCAGTCCTTTTGCAGGGCCTCCCCAAATGAACTTTTTCTCTTTAGTTCGATAATTCGACCCAATAGATCGTAATCGACGTACGAGTATTTATAGAGTGTCTGTGGAGGCGCTGTCAGGTAGTCGGATCTCAATCCTATGACAAAGTGTTCCAGGTTTTCGGTTTTATCGGCCATTGCCCCCTTGATGAAAAAGCCCGGCAGGCCCGAATGGTTTGCCAGCAGGGCCCGCAGAGTGATGGGTTTGGCCACCTTAAAGCGACTATGGATGGAGAATCCGGGAAGATCCTTTTGGAGCGGATCGTCCAGGCGAACCTTACCTTCCCCCGCTAGCTTAAGGATTTCTCCCGCCGTGAACAACTTGGTTGGCGCCCCAAGTAAATAAAGAGTGTCGCCAGTCGCCTGAATCTTTTGGGCGACGTCGGCAAAACCAAAACCTTTCACCCATACGACGCCGGTTCCATCAACCAGGGCGAGGCTTAAACCCTTGACGTCCGCATGATCCATTTTTTTTCGGATAAATTCTGCCAAGTCCTTTTCAACCCCGCCGTAATTCACCGAAGGGATGGCCGGTTTACCCGGGTCCGGAGGGGTTTGGAGAAAGCCCTGGGAAGCGGTCAAAAGGAAAGCCAAGAGAAAAAAGAGAATTTGGATTTTCATGGGACTCCTCACCGAAGGGGGATAAAAGAAAATAATAAGGGGGAGCAGTTCGGATATCCAGAGCGGCGGCAAACATGACCAGAGTCATATCGGGCCGAAGTTTTCATCCTCACCCTTACATGACCCCGGTCATAACGGCTTTTCATTCCCCGTTGCATTCTATAAATGACTTTGAAAACTCTCTAACCGGAGGAAGGTTTATGGAAAGTACAAACCCATTTGATGTTTCAGGAAAGTCCGCCATCGTCACGGGCGGGGCACTGGGAATCGGCTTCGGAATCGTCGAACGGCTGGTGGATGCCGGAACAGAAGTGCTGGTGGTCGACATGAACTTGAAGGCCTTGGCGGAAGTGCCTAACCGCCTGAAAAAAGGGAAAGTTCGGACACTTGCAGTGGACGTTTCTAAGGATGAGAGTTGGGAAAAGGTCGTAAAAACCTGTGTAAGCGAATTCGGGAAGTTGGACATCCTGGTCAACAACGCGGGCATTTACCCTCAGGTGCCTATGTTGAAGATGGAGCCTTCTCTTTTCGACAAGGTTTACGCCGTCAATCTGCGGGGCCTGGCTTTCCTGTGCAAGGCGGCCGCACTTCAGATGATTAAGCAGGACAAGCGTGGGCGGATCATCAACATCGCCTCCATCGACAGCGTCCACCCCTCAATGATAGGACTGGCGGCCTATGATTCCTCCAAGGGCGGGGTTTTGAGTTTCACCAAGAACTTCGCAGTGGAAGTGGCTCCCCACGGAATCCTGGTCAACGCCATCGCTCCTGGAGGAATCAACACCGAAGGGACGGCCCAGCCACTGCAGGGTAGCGGAATGAACCAGGCCCAATTGAAAGAAATGATGGATGGATTTTCAAGTCGGATTCCCCTTAAACGTATGGGGTTGCCAGACGACATCGCCAAAGTGGTTCTGTTCCTGGCTTCCGGAGCTGCCGACTATATGACCGGTTCCTTGGTCGTCGTAGACGGCGGCATGTTACTTTCTTAAGAAGGATCAGACATGGCATTCATACACGTCAAGACAATCGACAACAAGAATTTGTGGATGAATCTCGACCGAGTTTCAGCCATCTCCTGTTCAGCGGAGGAATCGATCTGCTTGATCGAGGTTTCCGGCGGCGAACCCCACCAGATATCGTTGGAGGAGTTTGCCAAAATCGAGCCAATATTGGAGTTCCACGAGGAAAAAGCCTCGTATTAAATTAAAAACATTTCACCACCAATAAAAAAGTCCGCCAAGAACAGCATTGGGCAAAGGAGATTTAAATTACTTGTAAAACCAATCTTTTTTTCTTGTCAACAATGTGGTTTTAACTGGCCTTGGCAAAATACCAAAGGTTGGGAGTGAAAATTACAATTTATGAATCTTAAAGGAGGAAAAATGGCCACTAAAACCAGACAAAAACCCCAAGCCGACAAGACCCATGGCCTGATGCAACTTATCCAAAAAAGACATTCTTCCCGGATGCCTTTTGACCTCACCCAGACCGTTCCCAACCGCTCAATTCTCCAAATCCTTGAGGCTGCCCGCTGGGCTCCCACGGCCCACAATATGCAGAATTACGATGTCATCGTCGTGGACGACAAGTCACCCCTGGGAAAACTCGGGAACATCAAGTCCGCGCTTTCTTCGGACTTCATTAAAGAAAACTACGAACAAATGTCCTTTTCAGTTGAGGAATTCCTCCAGAAGAAAAGAGGAGTCCTGGCTGAAATGTTCCCTCCTTCCTGGCGAACAAAGGAAGCTTCACAGGGCAAGGTGGAGGGGGCGGAGGGCAGATCCCACCTCTGGGATACCCTTCATGGCGGTCCGGTGCTTCTAGTAGTACTTTACGATTCAACCCGGCGGGCTCCAGCTTCGGAAAACGATGCGCTGGGTTTCATTAGCCTAGGCTGTGTGATGGAAAACATGTGGCTGGTAGCCCAATCCTTAGGACTGGGTTTCCACATCATCAGCGCCTTGAGCTCGAACATGGTGGGAGAGAGTGTTGAGAACGAAGCCCGTAAAATTCTCGGTTTCCCCGCCACTAAGCGAATTGCCTTCACCTGCCGAATAGGTTACCCCGCCTCAAAATCCGGCCCCTACTTGAGAGTCCGACGGGATGTGGAAAGTTTCACCCACCATAACACCTATGGCAATTACGGTCTGGATTAAAGAGCAGTTCATGAACCCGTCGAGTAATACTGTCCAAATCACCGGAAGGGCCACCTGAATTAGCCTTGGCCAACACACCCTGAGAATTTAGTCTTTCAAAATTGTTCTTGGCCCAAAAACTTTTTTTACTCCGGCGTGACCACAGGTGCCGGAGACGCCACTACATTCAACGGGGTAATTTCAGGTGTTACCGAGGGCTTGGGGGTAATAGTTCCAAAAGGCACGCCAATTGGGGTCATGGGTACCACCGGCTGGCCAACGGGGGTGCCAATCGATATTCCCAAGGGGGTGGATTGGATAGGAGTGGAGATATTGACGGCTATGGGGATATAAGGAATGGGTGTTCCCACCAAAATTCCCAAAGGTGTTCCCACCGGGGTAACGGCGATGGTCGTGCCAATGGGGGTGGCCACCACATCCGAACCCGTCACGGTGCTCAGGATGGGCGATGGTGCACTCAAAACCACTGAACTTTTTAACGTCCAAACCAGGAAAGGAAAAAGAATCACCACCCAAAACAGCGTGTTTTTTTTAAATTTCATAACGCACCTCAACCCTCTATTTGACCAAAATCCCCGAGGGATCCTTAGAGATCACTTCTTGAGTAAATTATACCTCTAAAACATTTATTAAATATGACTAGGATCACCTGAAGAAACTTCAAAAGTGACCTGGTCTTATATTTGCCGGATCAATTTAGATATATTTCCTATGGCAATTCAAAGTATGCATAGGGAAAAGGTATGTCCCATTTTCTTTCGGCATTTCTTATCTTTCACCTTATTAAAACCAAATAATCTTCTTATACTACATAAAGCTACATAAATAAAAAAAGTCGGTTGCAGAGTTCTGATCGAGCCATTTTTACGCGCCAGGTCCTTATTGTTCCTCCAGCCTTCTTAAAAGGAACCGCGCATGATTTCTTCCACTCCATGTTGTTTGTTTGTTTATCCCCGTTTCACTTCTCAATCTTTTTGGAATTTCCGCGACGCCTGCGATCTGGTCGGCGCCAAGTATCCCGAGGCACCTTTGGGCCTCATCACCGTGGCCGCAATGCTGCCTCCCTCCTGGGAAATCCGTCTCAATGACATGAACGTCGAGAAACTCAATGATAAAAGCGTGGAGTGGGCCGACCTCATTTTTATTGGCGGACAAATTTTTCAGCAGAAAGAACACCTTCGCCTCATCGACCATTTCCGCAGCCTGGGAAAAACCGTCATCATAGGCGGCCCTGACGCCACCTCCAGCCCCCATCTTTACGACCGCGCCAGCCACTTGATACTGGGAGAAGCCGAAGTCACCTTTCCAGAGTTTTTGGCGGATTACACCTCGGGTGAGGCCAAGCACCGCTACGAACCGGGGGAACGTAAAGCCGACATGAAAACCTCTCCCACTCCCCGATTCGACCTGTTGAAATTTTCCAACTACCTCAATTTGGGAATCCAATGGAACCGGGGTTGTCCTTTTATGTGCGAGTTCTGCGACATCATCGAACTCTTTGGTCGGGTGCCACGGGGCAAAACCATCACTCAATTACAGAATGAACTTCAAACCATCTACGACCTGGGCTACCGTGGACAGGTGGGAATCGTGGACGACAATTTCATCGGTAATAAAAAAGCGGTCAAGATCCTGCTTCCGGCCCTCATTGAGTGGCAAAAACAGCACGATTGGCCTTTCGATTTCAGCACGGAGGCCTCCTTGAATCTGGCTGATGACGACGAGTTGATGAATCTGATGGAGGAGGCTGGTTTCACCTGGATGTTCACCGGCATTGAGACTCCGGATAAGGAAACTCTGCTGATGACCCAAAAACGTCAGAACACGAACCGTTCCATCGCCGAAAGTATCCACAAGCTCAACCGACACGGGCTGATCGTGATGGCGGGCTATATCGTCGGATTTGACGGGGAAAAGAACGACGTGGCCCAGAGAATGTTGGACAACATCGAGGAAACCAATATCGCTGTCAACATGGTGGGGCTGATGATGGCCGTACCCAACACCCAGCTCACTCGACGACTGAAAAAGGAAGGCCGTTTGGACCCCGATTTCGAAACCCCTATGGACGACACCGGGGACCAATGCGTGAGCGGATTAAACTTCATTACCACCCGGCCCCGGCTGGATATCTTGAAGGATTACGGGCGGATCGTGAAGGAAATCCTCACCCCCAAGAAGTATTTCAACCGGGTCTTGCGCAGTTCACTGATGCTCAACGCAAAAAAACGTCGCCAGCATTTTAATCCCTTGAATATCTTCAATGACCTACAAGCCCTTTTCAAACTTTCGACCAGGATGATGGCCAAGCCCTCCACGGGCTATCATTATTGGAGGGTCCTAGCCCTTACTTTATGGAAAAACCCCATGGCTTTTCGGGACGCTCTCTCCCTTATGGCTCTCTACCTCCACTTTCAAAAATTCAGGGATATTGTGCTCTCGAGACTTGAAAAGGACATTGAGAAGCTGGAAAAGGAGGGCGACCCCCGATTTAAGGTGGTACACACGGAAACCTTGGAAGCGGTGCCAGCGTGAGTCAATCAAAGATATTTAAACCCCGAAGGGCAACAATAAAACCCTTCGTCTCGGCAAGAACAGTAATTCAGGAATTTAAAATCCAAAAGGGTTTTTTCAAATTCCATTTATCTCCAATGTTAATATTCTTTTTTTCATTCTTACTACCCTTGGTGCCTGTCGTGGTTCAAAAGGGTTGGGCCTATGATGTTCTATTCGCTCAGACTGACTACACCTCTACTATTGAAAATTTGAAGGACTTCATCCGACAGGGCATGGGTCGGGATAATGTAAAAGGGCTCAGTCTAGCCCTGGTCGACGGCGGCAAGATAGTTTGGAAAACGGGCTTCGGGGAGGCGGACGAAAAAAACAAGATCCCCGCCACAGCGGACACTCTTTACCGTGTTGATTCGGTCTCGAAGATTCTCACGGCTTTGGAAATCATGCGATTGACGCAAAAAGGCAGACTCACTTTGGACCAACCGGTCGCTGAAGCCCTTCCGGGCTTCTCCATTCGCAGCCGTTTCAAAGATTCGAAGGAAATCACCATTCGTTCCCTTCTGGCGCACCATTCGGGGCTACCGGCCGCTTACCACCAGGGCATGTGGGTGGAAAAAGCCGAATCCCTCGCCCAACTAGCCGAGGACTTGAAACAAGACTACCTGGTTGCGCCACCCCAAAGTTTTTATAAATACTCCGATTTGGACTATAGTCTTTTGGGCCGGATCATCGAACTGAAAGACCGCCAATCCTTTAGCGACGCTATGCGGGACCATTTATTGAGGCCATTGGGCATGGATTCCTCCACCTTCGACCTAAGCCCTTCCGTCCGTGAAAGAATGGCCAAAGGCTATAGCGGCGGCAAGGAAAGACCCCAGCTCTATTTACGGGACATTCCCGCCGGCGGGATGGTTTCCAGCGCGGACGACATGGCTCGGCTCCTAAGATTTATTTTCACTGACCAGCCCTCTCTCGTGAAACCTGATATTTTAAATTCAATGTATCAGGAACAGTACACCGGGATACCCCTGGATTTCGGCCACCACATGGGGCTGGGATGGATGCTGAATGGCTTGGGAATGGACAACACCAAGAACCTGGCTTGGCATGACGGAGACTACGTCCCCCATTTCTGCCGAATCGCCCTATTGACAAAGGAAAAACTGGGAGTGGTGATCTTTTCCAATTGCGAGGAATCGCGTCTCCTAGTGAGGGATCTGGCCCTCCGGGCTTTGAAATTGATGCGGGAGGCCAAATACGGCGTCCCTGCGGACCTCACGAAACCCAAGATCGTCATGCCGGTGTTGATCAGTGTCCCAGAGGAAAAAATAAATCAATTTGTGGGGTTTTATTCAGGGATCGGCAAGGCCGCCGAAATCTCCAAAGGGGGGGCCCATTTGAGAGCAGACCTGATGGATCACCAATTCGACCTGGTGCCTACCGCCGAAAACAAGTTCATTCCGAGGATCATGATCCTCTTCTTTCCAATTCACATTCCCCAATACGGTGTTGAATTCACCACAGTCGAGGGAAAGGACGTAGCCATCCTGAGTGGACTGGGCGACCCTGTGGTTTTCGAAAAGATCCAACCCATCCCGATCCCCTTGGCCTGGCAGGAATGCTTGGGACGATATCAGTTAGACAACCCGGATGGCCAGACCCAATTTAAAAATATGACCTTGGAAGACCGGGGAGGGCTCTTGACCGTCAATGCCAGAATAACCAGTAAAGTTTTCGATATTACGGATACGGACTATTTGATCACCCTGGAATCCATTTCAGACCGAGGACGCGGTGATCTCCGGGCTTTTCTATCCAGACGGGGACACAGTCCACGCCAGCCGGGAAGACGGGCACATCCGTCTCTATTATGCCGGGCTACGCTTTACCAAAACGGATCCTCCCGGGTGCTGTCTCAAGGATATCATTGCTTCCAAATGATAAAACCTTTCTTTTCTCCATGAAAGAATACAAGTATCAGTGAAAAATCTGAAAGATATCCCCCAGATCATAATTGATCATGAGGACAAACTGGAACTGTGAAAAATCGAGATTGTAAAACAAGCTTCCCGTTAGGGCGAGGGTAGACAGTGGTACGAATTCATTCATTTTAGGGAAACCCACTCCCAATCCCACCAACCCGATCGCTTGGGTGGGATTAGTGGTGTTGATGTCCAGTAGGTTCACAATCAGCCAGCGGGGCGAAGGATCATAAATATCATGAATGGACCAGTTCAGGCTCAAGTAAAGCCCTGCGGGGTTATTATCGAAGTCGTTTGGCCCGAAGGTATAGGAATGGATCGGGCCGCCCGCCATCAGGAACCAGTTTTCCGAGGGACCCGTTATGACGGTCGTAATGTTTTGCTGATCTCCATTCTGGTTCTGGAATGAAAGTTTAAGAGTGCCGCTATCGGATTTTAACTTGTATTTTTCCAGATGATAGTAATAAAAATCATTCCCATCGATATCGGAGGCCGGAATGGCCTTGAAGCTCACCCCTAAAAAATTGGAGACCACCTCCGAATGCCCCGCTTCCAGCGAGGTTGGCCTTTTACGTTCCTCCAAGAGAAACCGGGCTGTTTGAAGAATAGAGAGAGTCACTGGCTGGCTGACGGCGATGGCCTTTTCCTTTCCCTGAGGAGCCGGAAGGGCTAGGGTCAGGGGCCCGCTAACCATTAAAACAGGCGGTGGTACGGACGAGTCCAACATCTGTGCGGTGGTTTTAACGGGAATGGAGGTCACCACATAAACATCGATCTCATCGTTTTTCCTTGAGAAAAAACGAATCTGGCCCTTGGATTTTTTCAATCCTGTCTTTAGAAGGTTGTTGAAATTAACCTTACTGATGGTGCCATCTTCCTCGAAAGTGGAACCATCGAAATGATGGTTGGGAAGATAAACCACGCTTGACTTGGAAGTAAGATCGGATGGAACCATTGAATTGGTGCAATCCAACACCATGACCTGGGGCGGGGCGGCAAACAGAGATTTCAACCCTCCCACAAACATGATCTGGAGGACGAGGAACACCCTTTTAATGGTTCCATCCAATCGCAGGATCATAGCTTGCCTCTTCCTGCTATATATTTTCTATCCTTTTCTGACGGCTACATATGATCCCGGACATGCTGAAAGTTGGTTCAAAACCGCAAATAATAAAAAGCCTCCGGCTTTTGAGCCGGAGGCTTAGAGCGTCCAAACCAATCAAAATAATTTAGAAGAGGTTATTGATCCATTGTTGAATTTTCTTTTGCTGGGCTCTCCATGAGTTTCCCTTGTTCGTCAAAAAATTCAAAGGTGCCGTCGTTGAGTTCAGCCCGAATCCGGGGAGGTTTTCCACCGCTCGGCTTTGAAAACCACACTTGCACGACTCCCCTTTCCAAGAAAACAGGTTTGAATGTGTTGGAACCTGATGTATCGAAAAGAAAGGCGTCTTGCCCGACCATTTTGACTGTGCGGGTTCCGTCATTGCTTCGGAATTCAACTACCCCGCCTGCCGGGGACCCATAAGGTCCATCGGGAACGTACCGGCCGTTGTCATAAGCATAAACCACACTATCGTAAGGGTCCTGCCACCACCACCAGCCGCCGTCCCAATAACACCACCGGAACCTCCCACTTCTGGCGACGCTGTTGGCTCGCCTCTCCCGAGAGGCTGGCGTCGTCGCCCAACGCTTCCGCCTCCAGGAAGGGCGGCAGGTGCTCGTCGAGCCAGGCGCGCAACTCGTCGCGGAACTTCTCGTCCTCCGGTGCAAGGGCAAAATCCACGGGGGAAGGGTACCCGACCACCGTGTACTCTGACGCCGGTGTCAGGGAATGGCGCGTCGGTGAGCGAGACGTAGGGGAGGCCGTGGACTTCACGTACGACGACGAGCAGCTCGCACTGCAGGAGGTCGCCCGCAGCGCGCTGGAGCGCGAGTGCGGGCCTGACGTGGTGCGCCAACTGGCCGAGGAGGCCGACGGCATCACTCCGGCGCTGTGGTCCACGCTGGTGGAGCTCGGATGGACCGGCCTGCTGGTGCCCGACGAGTACGGCGGCAGCGGGGCCGGCCTGCTCGAAATGTGCGTCGTCCTCGAAGAGATGGGTCGCATTCCCGCTGCCCGGCCCCTTCTTCTCCTCCTCCGTGGCGGCCACCCTTGCCGCGCGTGCCCTGGGCGCGAGCGAGCTGCTGGCCGACCTGGCCGCCGGCACCCGCCGGGGGACGGTGGCGCTGGGGGAGCAGGGCCACGGCGACCCCGTCTCGACGGTGCGGACGCGGGCGCGCCGGAAGGCGGCCCAGTGGGTCGTCAGCGGCGAGAAGCCGGTCGTGGTCGACGGGCACACGGCGGACTGGGTCATCGTGGTGGCCCGCAGCGAGGAGGGGGTGCGGTCGTATCTCCTCGAGTCGCCCGAGGGCGACCTTGGTCCCGTCGCTCGACCCCACGCGCAAGCTGGCCCGGCTCGTGCTCGACGACACGCCGGTCATTCCGCTGGGCCCGTCGGGCAACCAGCTGGGCCTGTGGCAGCGGGTGCAGGACGACATCGCCGTCGGGTTGGCGGCGGAGACCGTCGGCGCGGCGCACCGGGCCCTGACCGAGGCCATCGCCTACACGTCGGAGCGGATCGTCTTCGACAAGCCGGTCGCCACCTACCAGACGGTGCGTCACCGGCTCGTCGAGATGTTCCAGCAGGTCGAGATGGCGCGGGCCGGCTTCCAGTTCGCGGCCTGGGCCTCGGACACGGAGTCGCCCGAGCGGGAACAGGCCGCGGCCATGGCCTCGAGCTACGCGGCGGACGCCGGTGTGCGGGTCACCGGCGACGACATTCAGCTGCACGGCGGCGTCGGGTTCACCTGGGCCAACGACGCCCATTTCCTCTTCAAGCGGGTGAAGCAGAACGAGCTCCTCGCGGGCGGCGCCGGCAGCCCAGCGCCACCGGCTGGCGACGCTCTTCATCGAATCGGCATGACCACCTTCGAGCTGCGCCCCGTGCCGCCCGAGCTGGCCGAGCGCTACCTGGCCGAGGGCGCCTGGGACGACCGCACGCTCGGGGAGTTCCTGCGCGACGCCCTCCTGGAGGACCCGACGCGGCGCTTCCGCATTTGGTCGCCGACGCACCCGTACCTCGGGCACCGTCGGCGAGGTCTACGAGGAGTCGCTGCGCGTGGCGGGCGGCTTGCGCGCGCTCGGCCTCGGGCCCGGCGACGTGGTGGCCTTCCAGTTGCCCAACTGGGTCGACGCGGCCATCACCTTCTACGCCTGCAGCATGCTCGGTGTGACGTTGGTGCCGATCGTGCACTTCTACGGCCCCAAGGAGCTGGGCTTCATCCTCCGCCAGAGCGGCGCCCGTGCGCTGGTGATCGTGTCGAGCATCGGTCAGCGCGACTACCTGGCCGACCTGGCCACGGTGCGCGACGGGCTGCGAGAGCCTCGAGCACGGTCGTGGTGGTGGGCGACATCGCCGGCGACGCGTCCGGGTACGTTCGCTTCGACGACCTGCGCCAGGCGGAGCCGATCGACGGCCCGGCGCACGTCGACCCCGACGGCGCGGCGGTCATCGGCTACACCTCGGGCACGACGGCCGACCCCAAGGGCGTCGTGCACACGCACCGCACCCTGGGCTGCGAGGTGCGCCAGCTCGTCCGATCACCAGGCCATGCGCGATCTGCCGAGCCTCGTGGGTGCTCCGGTCGGCCATGCCATCGGCATGCTCGGTGGGCTGCTCTGCCCCCTCTACAGCGGGCGACCCATCTACATGATCGACGGCTGGGACCCGCCCACCGTCCTCGACGCCATGGTCGAGGAGCACATCGCCGCCGGGAGCGGCTCCACGTTCTTCTTCACGAGCCTGCTCGACAGCCCCGGCTTCGGCCCCGAGCACGTGGAGCTCATGCGGTTCGTCGGGCTCGGCGGCTCGCCCATCCCCAACGCGGTGGCGGAGCGGGCGGACGCGCTCGGGATTTCGCTGGTGCGCTCGTACGGGTCGACCGAGCACCCCTCCATCACGGGTTCCCAGCACGACGCCCCCAAGGAGAAGCGCATCCACACCGACGGCCGGCCGATGGCCTGGGTCGAGATCCGCACCGTCGACGAGGACGGTCGCGACGTCGAGGTGGGCCAGCCCGGCGAGATCCTGAGCCGGGGGCCGGACCGCTTTGCGGGCTACACGGACCTCGCGCTGACGGCGGAGGCGGTCGACGCCGACGGCTGGTTCAGCACCGGCGACATCGGCGTGATCGACGCGGACGGCTACCTCACCATCACGGACCGGGTGAAGGACATCATCATCCGCGGCGGCGAGAACGTGAGCGCGGCCGAGGTCGAGCAGCTCCTGGCCCACATGAAGGGCGTGGCCGAGGTGGCGGTGGTGGCGGCGCCCGACGAACGGCTCGGCGAGCACGGTTGCGCGTTCTTCCGCATGCAGCCGGGGAGCGCGCCGCCCGACCTCGAGGCCCTGCGGGCGCACCTCCAGGAGGCCGGGCTGACCCGCCAGAAGTGGCCCGAGGAGATCCGCATCGTCGACGAGCTGCCGCGGACGCCCTCGGGGAAGATCCAGAAGTTCGTGCTGCGCCAGCGCCTGCGGGAAGGCGGGTGAGCGCCCAGAGGCGCCGCCTGCCGAAAGACCCTGCGCTCGGGGGATGGGGGAGGTACGCTCCAACTGGCGTTTCCAAGCAGTTCCAGCCCAGTACAGGTGGCCACATGCGGCATCGAATCCCGAAGCAGCAGATCGATCTGTTGAAGGCGGTCCCGCTCTTCTCGGGGTGCTCGCAGAGCGACCTCCGATCCATTGCGCAGCTCGGCACCCCCGTCAGTGTCGAGAGCGGCGAGCTCCTGACCGCCCAGGGCTCCGTCGGCCGGGAGTTCTTCCTCGTGCTCTCCGGCATCGCCTCGTGCCGCGTGGGGAAGCGTGAGATCGCGGAGTTCACGACCGGGGGGTACTTCGGCGAACTGGCACTCCTCCACGGTGGGATCCGCACGGCGGACGTGGTCGCAGAGACGGACATGGAGTTGCTGGTCCTCGACGCCCGTGAGTTCAGGTCGATGTTGATGACGACGCCGAGAATCGGCGTGAAGATGCTGGCCCGACTGGCCGAGCGTCTCGCCGACGCGGACGCGCACTACAGCCACTAGGCGCGCGGTCAGTCAGAGCGCCGTCGAGCACCTGCTTCATCAGGCGAAGCTCTTTGCTGATGGAGTCCAGGCTGCCGGCCGCGGCAGCGGCGACCACGTCCTCGGGGAGGCCTTCGGGCAGGGTGACCCACAGCGTGAGCGTGGCTTCGCACCCGCCGTCGCCGAGGGGCTCCACGACGAACTCCTCGTAGGCCTCGCTCCCACCCGACATCCCGGCGGCCACGAGCGTCGGGGCGACGGCCTCCACGGTCCACAACTCAATCGGTTGATACACGCCGGGCCGGCGCGGGTCGGCCAAGCCGAACGTGTAACGGGCGCCGGGCCCGTGCACGCCACCCGCCGCGTCGCCGGTCCCGTCGGCCACGCGCGTCACGTCCTGCACGTCGGGGTTGTACTCCGGAAGGTTGGCGAAGTCGAGGCGGTAGGCCCACACGGTCTCGGCCGGCACCGAGAAGACGGCGGTGGCAACGGCGGTCGGGGTGGCGATCGGGGGTGGCATCGGGCACGGCGCCAGTGTGTGCCGGGCCGGCCGGCGCGGGCAAGTGAGCCGGGGGGGAGCGCCCTACACTCGCTCCGTGAAGGTCGTCGGTCTCTACCTGGTCCGCAACGAGGTGGACATCATTGAGACCAATCTGCGCCACCACCTCACGACGGTTCTCGACGAGGCCATCGTCGTCGACAACGGCTCCACCGACGGGACGTTCGAGCTCCTGGTGGAGCTGGCCGGCGAGCTGCCCCTGCAGCTGGCGAGCGAGACCGGGCACGTGTACCAGTCCGGCCGGGTGACGCGGATGGCCCGCTTCGCGGCGCAGCAGGGAGCGGATTGGGTCCTCCCGATTGACGCCGACGAGTTCTGGGTCGCGCTGGACGCGCCGTTCCGGTCCGTCCTGGAAGAGGCGCCGGTCGACGCCCGGGCGCTGTTCGTGGACGTGATCAACTTCGTGCAGCGGCGCGACGTGCTGGCGGCGCATCCCGGTGTCGTGGCCACCATGACCATGCGCCCGGACGCGCGTCGTCGGAACGGCCGAAGAGGCCTCTCGCCTGGTACAGACGGGCGCAGTCAGCTGGCTGGAATTGCCGTACGCCCCCAAGGTCGTCCACCGCGCCGTCCCGGGTGTCTTCGTCGGGGCCGGCAATCATCTCTCCGGCATCGCGGGTGGTGTCTCCACGGACGCGCTGACCTGCCTCCACGCGCCGCTGCGGGCGCGCTCGTTGCTGGTGCAGAAGCTCGACCACGGGAGACGTTCGATCGAAGAGCGGTCATCGGCGGAGGCCGCCTGGCATCTCAAGCGCTGGTGGCAGATGGCCCGCGAGGGCACGCTCGACCGCGAATGGGAGGCGCTGAGCTACGAGGACGGTGCCATCACCGTCGGCGGGAAACGCCACGAGCTCGTCCATGACGACCGGCTCAAGGACGTGGTCGAGGCGGTCGCACCGCAGGTGCGGACGACGGATGCGGAGGCAACCAACGCGACCGACGACCTGGAGCCCGCAGCGCGGCGTACCTCCTCGCCCTGGACACGGTGCCCGGGTGGTTCTCCCCCCTCGACGCCCGCGTTCTGGTCGAACTCGACCGGCTGCAGCGCGGGCACGGCGGGCGCGGCGACCTCTTCGAGATCGGCACCTCGTTCGGCAAGAGCGCCATCCTGTTGGGCTATCTGGCCCGCCCGCCCGACGAGCGCCTCACGGTGTGCGACGTGTTCGAGCACAAGCAGGCGCTCGACCCCGAGAGCCTCATGATCATCAACCACTGGTACGCCGACGTGAGCGAGAAGGGGTTCCTCCAGGAGTACGAGCGCTTCCACGAGCAGCCGCCCGACGTCATCGTCGGACCGTCGGGGGGGATCGATGCGGAGGAGCGGGCGGGCACGTGCCGGATCGTCCACGTGGACGGCGGCCACCGCTACGACGTCGTGCGCCAGGACGTGGCCACGGCGCGCACGCTGCTCGGGCCGGGCGGCCTGGTGGCCTTCGGGAACATCTCCACCCCGCACAACCCGGGTGTGGCCCTGGCCGTGTGGGAGCTGGTGTTGGGCGGCGAGTTCGTGCCCCTCTGCATCACCGAGTCCAAGTTGTACGGGACCTGGGACCACGACGCCGTCGCCTGGGTGACGGCCGGCATCGACGACTGGGTGGACGGGCCGGCCGGACCTGGGGAAGGACATCCACACCCTGGCCGGATGGGCCGTGCCGGCGGATCTTCGCGCTCGACCGCCCTCCGGTGCACGCCGACTTCCGTGGTGCGGATCCCGGACCTCGGATGCGATGCCGGGACCCGAGGGCGAGGAGTCGCCCGCCTCTTAACCCGGCGGCCGGAGGATGGAGGCCGCCTCGCGGGCCCGGTCGAGGGACAGGGCGGTGAGGTCATCCCCCTCCTCACCGAGCACATCGGCGGCGTGCTGGATGAAGATCCCGACCACCATGGCGCTGAGGAGGCGGGCCACCGCGGCGGCGCCCGGCCCGCTCGCTGAGGTCGGGACGGTTGTTCTTCACCCAGTCCTCGATGCTCGACTCGAACGAGGCGAAGAGGTCCACACCCACGGCGCGGGCGGTCTCCTCGCCGCGCATCGCCTCGCCGACCATCAGGCGGACGAAGTCCTCGACCTCGAACATGGAGGTCATGATCTCGGCCAGGAGCTGGGCCAGCGTCAGGGGCTCGGTGGCAGGGCTCTCGCCCTGCGGGGTCGACGTGCGCCGGCCTGATCGGGAGGAACCCCTGCTCGATGAGCACCGACTCCAGGAGGTCCGCTTGCTCGGGAAGTAGTGGTACAGCGAGGCCACGTTGAGGCCGGCGGCCGAGGCCAGGTCCCGCATGCTGGTCCCGTCGACGCCGCGCTGGGCCATCAGGGTGAGGGCGATCTGCAGGATCCGGCGCCGAGTCGCCGACCCCTCTCCGGGGCCGGCTGCTCCTCGCTCGCGCGTGCGTGTCACCCTTGGGGGGCGTGCCAACGCTCATCTTCGGTCCCATTCTCCGCTCTCCGACCTCGGGACGACGAAACGCTGCCCGATGAGTCCCCTCGCTGGCGTGTGGCCTCCCGCCCTTGCTCGCTCGTCTTACCTTGTCCGGGTCGGATCCGGCACAAACCAGAGCGTCACCGTGTGCGCCGGGAACCCCTGTTCGTGGACTCCCCAACGATCGTTTGCTATACATGACAGGGGAGTCAGGTCCGACCCCTGTGTGACACCCGGAATCTAGGGGGTTGCGCGAAAGACATGCCAGGCCTAAATTCGACGGCTGATTCTGCGGCTGTCCCCTTCGATCCCTACGAGCTGAAAGACGTGGTCGGCGGCACCATCCGCGACCCGTACCCCGCGATGCAGGCGCTGCGTCGCATCAGCCCGGTGCACTCCGGCCCGATCGACCTCGGCGAGGGCGCCGAGATCGCCGACCCCACCAAGCCGGCGCCCGTCACCGTGTTCGGCTACGACGAGGTCGTCCAGGTGCTGCGCGACAACGACACGTACTCCTCGACCATCTACGAGGAAGTGATGGGCATGGTGATGGGCCGCACCATCCTGCAGATGGACGAGCCCGAGCACCGCAGCATCCGCACCCTCGTCGCATCGAGCTTCCGCTCCAAGATGCTGGAGCGCTGGGAAGAGGATCTGGTCGCCCTCGTCGTCAACGAGCTGATCGACACCTTCATCGACGAGGGCCGCACCGACCTCGTGCGCTCGGTGACCTTCAACTTCCCCGTGCAGGTGATCGCCCGCATCCTCGGGCTGCCGCGGGAGGACTACCCGAAGTTCCAGCGCTGGGCGCTGGAGCTCACGAGTGTCGCCGCCAACTGGGAGCGCGGCATCGCGGCGTCGAACGCGCTGCGCGACTACTTCGCCGACGTCATGGAGGAGCGCCGGGCCCACCCCGGCGACGACCTCATCAGCGAACTGGTGCGGACCGAGGTCGAGGGCCGGCACCTCACCGACGAGGAGATCTTCTCGTTCCTCCGCCTGATCCTGCCGGCCGGGGTGGAGACGACCTACCGCGCCTCGGGCAGCCTGCTCTTCGCGCTGCTGCACGACCGGACGCAGTTCGACGCGCTCTACAACGACCGCTCGCTGTTCGCCCAGGCCTTCGAGGAGGTCGTGCGCTGGGAGCCGCCGGTGTGCGTGATCCTGCGCCGGGCCACCCGCGAGACGGAGCTGGCCGGCGTGCAGATCGAGAGCGGGGCCGATATCGCCCTCCTGATCGGCGCGGCCAACCGCGACGAGCGCAAGTACCCCGAGCCCGACCGCTACGACATGTTCCGCGAGCAGCGCCAGCACGTGGGCTTCGGCTTCGGCGTCCATGTCTGCCTGGGCATGCATCTCGCCCGCATGGAGTCGCGCGTCGCCATCAACACCCTCCTCGACCGCCTGGGGCCCTTCACGTTGGACCCCGATGCCGAACCGCCGCACATCGAGGGGATGGCCTTCCGCTCGCCGCTGTCCCTGCCGGTGGTGTTCACCCCCGGGGGGTAGTTTCAGGCACATGGGCGGCAGAGCCAACCCGCTGCAGGACGCAGCGGCCATCGAGAGCGGCGTCGTGCCGGGGTCGGCCTGATGGCGGACGACGCGGCCGAGCCGCGGCCGCTCGACGTGCGGGTCGACTGGGACCGCTGCATGGGGTCGGGCAACTGCGTCTTCTGGGCCCCCGAGACCTTCGACCTGAGCGACGACGGCCACGCCGTCGTCGTGGATGCCGCGGCCACCGACGAGGAGCGGCTCCGCACCGCGGCGCAGGGCTGCCCGGTCGGCGCCATCTCCCTCTGGCGCGACGGCGCCGAGGTCCCGCTCGAGGAGAGTACGTAATGCCGATCGCCGTCACCGAGGACCACGAGTCCCTGCGCGCCACCGCGCTGCGCTGGGCCCAGACGCACTGCCCGCCCGCGGTGCCGCGGCAGGTGGCCGAGGCCCCGCCCGGATCGGCGGAGCTGCCCGCCGCCTGGGAGAAGATGGCGGCCCAGGGGTGGCTCGGCCTCCACCTGCCCGAGGAGCACGGCGGCCAGGGCTTCACGCTGGCCGAGCTGGCCGTCGTGCTCGAGGAGCTCGGTCACGCCCTCTTCCCCGGACCGCTGCTGCCGACGGTGCTGGTCTCCGCCGCCCTGGCCCGCGTGCCCCGCGGGCCGGCGGCCGTGCCGCCGGAGTGGCTCCGCGGCCTGGCCGACGGCTCCATCACGGCGGCGGTGGCGCTGGGCGCGGCGGCCCACCCCTGGCAGCCGGCGCAGGACGGGGCGCTCTCCCTCGCGGGCACGGTGCGCCCGGTGCTCGGGCTGCCCACCGCCCGCCTGGTCCTCGTGCCGCTCGACTACGGCACCGGCACCGGCTGGCTCCTGCTCGACCGGGAGGCCCTCGGCGACGCCGTCTCCGTCGAGGCGCTCCCGGCGCTCGACGGCACCCGCGCCGTCGGGCAGCTGACCATCGCCGGCGGCGGGGTCACGGTGCCGCGGCACGAGCAGGTCATGGTGTCCGACGACGACGTGCGCGGCCTGGCCCTGACGCTGGCCGCGGCCGAGAGCGCGGGGATCGCCCGCTGGTGCCTGCAGACGGCGTCGGAGTACGCCAAGGTGCGCGTCCAGTTCGGCCGGCCCATCGGCCAGTTCCAGGCGGTCAAGCACGCGCTGGCCGACATGCTGGTCGCGGTCGAGCAGTCCGCCGCGGTGGCCTGGGACGCCGCGGCCGCCTGGAGCGAGGATGACGCCGACAGCGGTGCGGACGACGAGACCCGGGACCGCCACCTCAGCGCGCGCATCGCCGGCGCCGTGGCGCTCGGGGCGGCCGCGCACTGCGCCAAGGAGTGCATTCAGCTTCTCGGCGGCATCGGCTTCACCTGGGAGCACGACGCCCACCTCTACCTGAAGCGGGCCATGGCCAACCTGCAGCTGGTCGCCGGCGGCGACGTCGGCGCGCTCGAGCACGAGGTGGCCGCGCTGGCCATCGCCGGGTCCCGGCGCAACCTGGCCGCCGACCTGCCGCCCGAGGCGGAGTCGCTGCGCGAGGAGATCCGCGCGGTCGTGGCGGAGGTCGCCGCGGCGGGGGAGGCCGACCGGCGCGCCGCCATCGCCGAGGCGGGGCTGATCATGCCGCACTGGCCCGCGCCGTGGGGCCGGGGCGCCTCGCCCCTCGAGCAGCTCGTCATCGACGAGGAGCTGGCCGCCGCCGGCGTCCCGCGCCCCCACCTGGCGGTCGGGGCGTGGGCGCTGCCGACGCTCATCGCGCACGGCACCGCGGAGCAGCAGGAGCGCTGGGTGCGCCCGACGCTGCACGGCCGGCTCAACTGGTGCCAGCTCTTCAGCGAGCCCGGCGCGGGGTCCGACCTCGCCGCCCTGAGCACCAGGGCCGAACGCGTCGAGGGCGGCTGGGTCCTCAACGGGCAGAAGGTGTGGACGTCGCTGGCCCAGATGGCCGACTTCGGCATCTGCCTGGCCCGCTCGGACCCCGACGCGGCCAAGCACGCCGGCATCACCTACTTCATCGTCGACATGCACGCCGAGGGCATCGACATCCGGCCGCTGCGCGAGCTGACCGGCGCCGCCATGTTCAACGAGGTCTTCTTCAACGACGTCTTCGTCCCCGACGACGCCGTGGTCGGCGCGCCGGGGGACGGCTGGCGCATCGGGCGGACGACGCTGGCCAACGAGCGCGTCTCCATGTCGTCGGGCGCCTCCTTCGGCCACGGCGTCGAGTCGCTGATCCGGACCGTGGCGCGCCGGAGCGAGCGCGGCGAGCCGAGCCCGCCCAGCATGGAGGAGCGGCTGGGGCACCTGATCGCCGAGGCGCAGTCGATCGCCCTGCTCGGCCACCGCTCCACGCTGCGCACGCTCTCGGGCGTGGATCCCGGCAGCGGGACCAGCGTGCGCAAGCTGCTCGGCGTGGAGCACGAGCAGCGTGTGCAGGAGATGGGGATGGCGCTCTACGGCGCCGACGGCGCGGTGCTCGACGGCAAGGCGCAGCGCTGGGAGGAGGGCTTCCTCTCCACCCGCTGCCTCACCATCGCCGGCGGCACGAGCGAGGTGCAGCGCAACGTGATCGCGGAGCGCATCCTCGGCCAGCCCCGCGACCCCGAGCCCGGCTCCTGAGGCCGGTACGATGACCGACGCCATGACGCCAGGCGAACCCGACGAGGCCTTCGACATCAACGTCCAGGAGGACGTGTGGCCCTTTCCGTCGGAGCGCTTCCTGCACGAGTGGGCCCCGGGCGTCCTGCAGGCCCAGAACGCATGGATGGCCTCCATCGACTCGCTGCGCGCGCCCGACCGCAAGACGCACGAGCTGATCCGCATGGTGTGCACCGTCATCGCCCGCCAGCCCGGCGGCGTGCAGCGCCATGCCCGGCTGGCCGCCGAGGTCGGCGCCACCTGGGACGAGATCGCCGGGTCGATCCTCCTCACCGAGCCGGCCTTCGGGATCGCGCTCGCCATTCAGGCGTGGCCGTCCGCCCGGCGCGGCTACAAGCAGGGCTCGGCGAGCGCGCAGGAAGAGGACGACGGCGACTCGCTGGCCGAATGACGCCCGTGTCATAGTTGGCCATGCGCCTCGCCCCTGACGACTCGCTGACTGCGTTCCGCCGCGAGTTCGAAGCATGGCTGGACGAGCACCTGCCCGCACCCGAGGCGATGGCCGACGAGCAGCGCCGTTCCTCGGCGCACCTGCCGGAGTGGGCCCGCACCTTCCAGCGCGAGCTGTTCGAGGCGGGCTACCTCGTGCCGGGGTGGCCGCCCGAGCTGGGCGGCCGCAACGCCACCCCGAAAGAGCAGATGGCCTACTTCGAGGTCATCACCGAGCGCATGGCGCCGCGTTCGCTCAACCCGCAGGGCCTCTCCATCTGTGCCGCCTCCATCGTCGAGTACGGCACCGACGATCAGAAGGAGCGCTTCGTCCTCCCGACGCTGAAGGGCGAGATCACGTGGTGCCTCGGCATGAGCGAGCCCAACGCGGGGAGCGACCTGGCCTCGCTGACCACGCGGGCCGAGGAGCGCGACGGCCTCTTCGTGGTGAACGGGCAGAAGGTGTGGACGTCGGGCGCCCACGAGGCCGACTACTGCATGTGTTACGTGCGGACCGACCCCGAGGCGCCGAAGCACCGCGGCATCAGCGTGCTCATCATCGACATGCGCACGCCGGGCATCACCTGCCGGCCGCTGCCCGAGCTGACCGACCCGCACCACGCCGACTTCAACGAGGTCTTCTTCACTGACGTGGAGGTGCCGGAGGAGAACCTGCTGGGGGAGCGCAACCACGGCTGGGCGGTGAGCCAGGGCTCGCTGCGCCACGAGCGGGGCATGCTCTGGATCATGAACGTGTCGAAGATGGAGCGCACGCTGAAGGGACTGGTGCGCATGGCCCAGCGCCCCGACGGCCGCGGCGGGACCCTGGGCGACGACCCGCGCCTCGCCGAGGCCATCGGCCGGCTGGCCACCGACACGGCGGCCATGCGCTGCCTCGGCTACCGCGGCTTCGCCAAGGCGACCCGGGGCGAGATGTCGCCCGAGCACATGGTGCTGAAGCTGTTCACCAGCGAGGCCGAGCAGCGGGCCTGCCTGCTGGCTCAGGAGGCGCTGGGCCTCGAGGGCCTCGACCTCGACGGCCCGGGCCCGAACCGCTTCACCGAGTGGGACCTCGCCCACTTCGAGCCGGCCCGGTCGGAGCGAGAGCGCGATCGGCTCGTTCTACGACGGCGCGTTGGCCCTGCAGTACCTGCGTTCCTTCTCCGGCACCATCGCCGGCGGGACGTCGGAGATCCAGCGCAACATCGTGGCCGAGCGTGTGCTCGGCCTTCCCCGGGGCTGAGGGGCCGGCTCGAGCGCCTCATCGCCTCGGGCTGATCACCGACGACCGGGTTGCATTTCGGGTGCGTCAATTGCGCCCCCGTTGTCACCGCCACCGCCGTTGTGGTCGTGATTGCCACGGCGTCGCCGACCGGTTGCACGGGTTGCCGCGTGCGTGGATTTCTGAGCACGGCACGGGGGTCGCAGGGAGCGGATGACCCGGTTGCGACGGCGCCGGATCCAATACGTGTGTGGGCGAGGCCCACAGGGCTTGGACCTGCGGGAATAGTTCATATTTAGTCAAAAAGTCCTATTCGCCGCGCCCGGATTCCTTCCGATACTGACTCCATCGTCGAGCAGTCGAAGAGGGGGATCCCAGCGTGCACCGCAGCGTGCCAGGCGCCGTAGCGCGACACTCCTCCTCCCCGTCGCGGCCACTCTCCTGAGTCTGGCCGGCGCCGGTGTGATCACCAGTGCGCCCGCATCGGCCGCCGGCATTCTGCCGCCCTCCAACCCTTCGGCCAACATCCCGCCGGACAGCTCCGACTGGCTCACCGCGATCGACGGCGCGGCGCAGCCAGGAAGGCGTCGGGGACATGGACCTGTCGGAGGCGGCCTTCGATGCCCTGCCGCTCGACCAGCAGGTGTTCACGGTGGTGAACGACGAGCGCGTCGACCGTGGCCTCCCGCCGATCGACTACATCACCTCGCAGCTCGACGGGTACGCGCAGGGCGGCGCCAACGGCGGCACCGACCCGAGCTTTCCGACGGCGCTCACCGGCGGCGCCCCGATCACCTACGGCGGGTCGATCTGGGCCGGCGGACTGACCTCGGTGCTCGAGGCCGACTACTACTGGATGTACGACGACGGCTACAGCGGCTCGTCGACGACCAACTCGGCCTGCAGCCTGTCGAGCCCGTCCGGCTGCTGGGGCCACCGCGACATCATTCTGCACGAGTTCGCCAACTGCCCGAGCGGCCCGCCGATCCTGTCGATGGGGGCGGCCTTCTCCTCTGACTCCTCGGGCGGCTCCATCGCCGCCATCTTCGTCAGCTCGTGCTCGCCGCCGACTGACATCACGGACAGCTGGAGCCAGCTCGCCTCCGCGGTCCAGTCCGGCTCGCGGACGGTCGCCATCGCGCCGACCCCCAACGGCACCGGCTACTGGGAGACGCAGGCGAACGGCACGGTCGCCGCCTTCGGCTCCGCCCAGAACTACGGCTCCCTGAGCGGTCAGCTCAACTCGCCCATCGTCGGCATGGCGTCCACGCCCGACGGCAAGGGCTACTGGCTGGTCGGGTCCGACGGCGGCATCTTCAGCTTCGGCGATGCCGACGTTCTACGGGTCCACCGGCTCCCTGCGCCTCAACAAGCCGATCGTCGGCATCGCCACCACGCCCAACGGCAAGGGCTACTGGATGGTGGCCTCCGACGGCGGCATCTTCAGCTTCGGCGACGCGGAATTCTTCGGCTCCATGGGTGGCAAGCCCCTCAACCAGCCCATCGTCGGGATCGCCGCCGACCCGGCCACCGGCGGCTACTGGGAGGTCGCCACCGACGGCGGCATCTTCAGCTACAACGCTCCGTTCTACGGCAGCACCGGGAGCATCCACCTGAACCAGCCCATCGTGGGCATGGAGGCGTCGCCGAACGGGCAGGGGTACCGCTTCGTGGCCTCCGACGGCGGCATCTTCACCTACGGGCAAGCGCCCTTCGACGGCAGCACCGGAAGCCTGAGCCTGGCGGCGCCGGTCGTGGGCATGGCGGCCGACAATGCCACCAACGGGTACTGGATGGCGGCGGCCGACGGCGGCATCTTCACCTTCGGCGGCGCCACCTACTTCGGGCGGGTCGTCAGCACGCCGGGCTGACGGTAGGGGAGGACCGGCGCAGCGATGTCCCGCTGTGCCACCACACGCACACTTGGTCTCGCCGGCGTCAGCTACGACGGCGTCCTGATCTGCCCGCCGCCATTCCTCGGCGATCCCGCACCCGGCTGGTACAAGAGCTGCTTCTACAGGGCTTGAACTCCCCAGGGGACGGGCCGAGAGACGAAGCAGTGCTTGTGGCACGATGGCGTCTCGTCTGGGAGGGAGAAGGGGATGAGGCCGATACAGCGGACGGCGCTGTTGGGTGCAGTTGCCTGTGGCCTGCTCCTGCCCGCCACCGCCTTGGCGGGAGTCGCCGCGCCGACGCAGGCCGTCGGAGCAACCAGCTCGGCGCCCGTGGCGAAGATGACGATGACCTTCGTCGACACCTCGAGGTCCACCCCGCCCTGGGACGGCATGCCGGCACGGCCATCCCGAACGCTCGTCACGACCATCTGGTATCCGGCGCGGTCGGGATCGGCCAGACACGTCGGGTCAGGCTCCCTACCCGCTGATCGTCTTTGCCCACGGGCTGGGGGGTTCGCCCCAGGGGTACAGCAAACTGCTGACCGCCTGGGCGGCCGCGGGCTACGTGGTGGCTGCTCCCGTTGTTCCCATTGTCGAGCAGTGAGACGCCTGGCGGCGCCGACGCCGGGGACATCGGGAACCAGCCCGGTGACATGAGCTTCGTCATAGACGAGGTGCTCAAGGCCGACAGCACCCCGAACGGGCCGTTGTCGGGCCTGATCGACCCGAACGAGATCGGGGCCGCAGGCCATTCCAACGGCGCCATCACGACGCTGGGCCTGATTGCGAACAGCTGCTGCCGTGACACCAGGGTCAAGGCAGCGGTCGTCATGGCCGGCACCACCGAGGGTCTGGGCAGCGGCCGATTACGACATGGCCGAGGCACCGCCGCTGCTCATCGTCCAGGATCTCCACGATGGGCTCATTCCGTACGGCGATGCTGTCGCCGTCTTCAACCAGGCGCGTGGGCCCAAGGCGTTGCTCGCGCTCAGTTGGGACGCTCGCTCAGACACGACTGGGTCGGTTGCCCACATGGCCGCCTCGGGGGTGGTCGGACCGACCTCGGGAGCAGTCATTGCGTCGACGACGGCCTTCTTCGACGCCTACCTCAAGCATCAGCACGGAGCGCTGCAGGCCGTGGCAACCGACGGTCGGACGTCCCAGTCGACGGTGCACACCGCCTGGGCTGAGGGATCGCGCGCCGCGTTGCCCCTTCCCAAGGCCGCAGCGGTCCACCTCCACGCCACCGTCAGTCCCGACACCGGCCTCCGCGACGGCCAGGCTGTCACCGTTCGGTGGAGTGGCTACACCGCGGGCAAGGTGGTCAACATCCTCGAGTGCTCCACGGTGGAGATCTCGACGGCCAGCTCAGCCGGCTGCAGCTTCGCCCACGCGGCGATTCTGCATCCCGACCCCACGGGATCGGGCTCGGTGCTCCTCCACATCGGCACCGGCACCGATCGGCAACGGTGTGTGCGACGCGGCACACAGCTGCTACGTCGTGGTGAACAACGCCAGTTCGACCAATCCGGCTGATACCAAGGCAGTCACCATCCGATTCGCCTCCTGACGATGTCGAAGTCAGGTCGCCTCGGTGGCGTCGAAGAGCGCTCTGAACATGTCGGTCATCTCGGGGACTTGATAGCGGGCCTGCAGGCCGCTCGGGTTGGGGAGGAGCCACAGCAGAGCGCCCCCGAGGGCGTTCGGGCTGGGGACCGATGGTTGCTCCGGGTCTGCGAAAGGCCGTCCGGTATGCCTGCAGCCCGAGCACCGCGACGCAGCGGGGCCGCAGGATCTCCACCTTGGCTTCGAGTTGCGCTGCGCCCTTGCGCAGCTCGGAGCTGCTGAGCTCGCTCGCGGCGGCAGTCACCCTCCCCACGAGGTTCGTGATGCCGATCCCGAGCTCAGGCAGGATCTGCTGCTCCGCCGGTGAGAGGACCGATTCGGTGAACCCACCGGCGGCGAGCAACTTCCAGAATCGGTTCCCCGTCCGGGCGAAATGCAGGCCGAGCTCGCCCGACAGCGTCCCGGGGTTGATGCCACAGAAGAGGACACGCAGATCAGGACCGACGAGGTCGGCCAGAGCCTGTTCCATGGACCGAGAACGTATCCGGCGGAGGAGCCGGCACGGGCCCAGGCCTCATGGGGGTCAGAGGTCTGACCCTACGGAGGTGGGCACTGGATGCACGTGCGGGCCACGGGGCGCGCCCGCAGACGTTCGGGCGGGATTGCAGACCCACAATGCTCACACATTCCGTACGTGCCGTCCTCGACCCGACTTGTGCGAGTGCGAGTTCTCCCAGGTATGCACGCCCCTGGCTCAACAGCGTGGAGACTCTCGCTCGCTCAAACGCGATCGTCGATCCCTCGGGGTCATGTTCGTCATCAACGTTGGCGTCCGCCGTCGCCGCGACGATGTCATCCAACTCGGCGGTCAGCGCCGCAATGCGGGCCATCGTCTTCTCCTGCTCGACATCGAGAAGCTCTTGTGTGCTCCGTTCGGCCATCACCCGGTCCGACGTCTCTGCGTGGCCGCTCGAGGCTCAGATCACGCCGCGGGAGTCCAGGTCGGCCAGCTCGTCGTCGCTGAGGCCCACCAGGTCGCACCAGACCTCGCGGTTGTGCTCGCCGAGCCGTGGTGCGCCACGCGGGACGGCGGCCGGGCTGTTGGCGAGGCGGGGAAACGGCGCCTGCTGGCGGACCGGCCCGATGACCGGATCGTCGACGGCCACGAGGTCGCCGCGGGCGGCCATGTGCGGGTCGGCGAAGATGTCGGCGGCGCTGTAGGCGGTGCCGACCGGGACGTCGTGCTCGACGCAGCGGGCCGTGATCTCCTCGGCGGGAAGGCTCGAGGTCCAGTCGGCCACGATGCCGTTGATCTCGCCGCTGCGGGACGCCCGCTCGGCCAGCGTGAGAAAACGGGGGTCCTCGATCAGGTCCGGCCGGTCCATGGCCGTGCACAGGCGATGGAAGTTGGCGTCCGAGCCCGCCACAATGCAGATGAAGTGGCCGTCCGCCGTCGGGTAGTTGTCGAGCGGGGCCGAGGTCGAGAGCCGGTTGCCCTCGCGCTGGCGCACAATGCCCAGCTTGTCGTACCCCGCCAGCGTCCACTCCAGAATGCGCAGGATGGAGCCGTAGAGCGGCGCGTCGATGACGTCGCCCCCGTGGCCTGCCTGGTCCCGGCCGTACAGCGCGGCGACCGCCGCGAAGGCGGCGAAGGTGCCGGTGAGGTAGTCCGAGACGGTGACGCCGGGCCGCACGGGCGGGCGATCGGGATCGCCCGTGAGGTTGAGGAGCCCGCCGAAGGCGATGCCCGAGCCGGTCCAACCCCGGGCGCGGGGCGTAGGGCCCGGTCTGCCCGAAGACGCTGATGCGCACGTAGACGAGCTCGTCGGGCAGGTCGGCCGGGCCGAGACCCCAGCGCTCCATGGTGCCGGGGCGGAAGTTCTCGCACAGGACGTCCGCCGTCGCCACCAGGCGCTTGAAGAGCTCCTTGCCCTCGGGCTTGCGCAGGTCGCAGGTGACGCCGCGCCGGCCCCGGCCCTCCACGGCCCAGAACAACGAGTAGTCGGGGCCGTCCTCCACCGGGACGAACGGGCCGATCGTGCGCATGAAGTCACCCTCGCCCGGCAGCTCGACCTTGATGACGTCGGCGCCGAGCTCGCCGAGCAGCCCGGCGCAGAACGGTGCGGAGATCCGCGTCCCGACATCGATCACCCGGATGCCGGCCAGCGGCCCCTGGGACGGGTCGCTCATTCCGGGTGACCCTTGTCGCGCTCGGCCATGACCTCGCGCATGGAGCCCTTGGCCTTGCGGGCGGCGAGCGCGTTGAGCGCGGTGGCCGAGTTGTGCACCCAGTGGTGGGCCATGAAGTGGTACTTGAGCGCGTCGCGCTTGCCCATGAGCGTGCCGGTCTGGTTGAGGCTGTCCTTGACCGTCTGGGCCGTGACCGGGGGGACGAGGGCGATCCTGTCCGCCAGCTCCCGCGTCTTCGTCTCGAGCTCGTTGCCGGGGGACCACCCGGTTGACCAGCCCCAGGCGCCAGGCCTCCTGCGCGTCGATGGTGTCGCCGGTGAGCAGGAACTCCTTCGCCTTGCGGATGCCGAGCTCCCAGGGCTCGACCAGCAGCTCGACGCCGGCCCCCGTCAGGCGCAGGACCGGGTTGGAGAACTCGGCGTCGTCGGCGGCGACGATGAGGTCGCACATGGCCGCCAGCATCAGACCGGCCGCAACGCAGCTGCCCTGCACGGCGGCGATGGTCGGCTTGCGGAAGTCGTGGATGCGCATGCAGCGGTCGTAGTACATCGTCTTCTCGTGCTGGAACTTGCCTTCGGGCGTCTCCCGCAGGGCGACCCAGGGGTCGGACCCGTCACCGCTGACCAGTGCCTTGAGGTCATGGCCCGAGGAGAAGTGCTTGCCCGCACCGGCCAGGATCACGACCCGGACCGCGTCGTCCGCGTCGGCCAGGTCGAAGGCGGCATCGAGCTCGTCAATGAGCGTCGAGTCCTGCGCGTTGGCCATGTCCGGCCGGTTCATGGTGATGGTGGCCACGGCACCATCGACCACGTAGAGGATCGTCTCGAAGTTCTCTGCCATCTCACCCATCCTTGCTCGGTCGCCCATCCTGCCGTGCCGCGCGCCGCCCGGTGACGCTCAACCCCGGGGGAGCCCGAGGACCCGCTCGCCCACCAGCGTGCGCTGGATCTCGTTGGTCCCGGCGAAGATGGACGATGCCTGGTAATACAGCCACGAACGCTGCCAGGCGCCGTCGGCGGGGTTGCCCTCCGCCCCCTCCCACAAGGGGGAGGCCGGGCCCAGCACGTCGAGCGCGGTCTGGTGCAGCCGCTTGGACATCTCGCTCCAGTAGAGCTTGAGGGCGCTGCCCTCGGGGCCGGGCGCCTCGCCCTTGGAGAGGCGGGTCAGCGAGCGCCAATTGTGCAGTTGGAAGAGCCGCACCTCGGTGGCGGCCTGCGCCAGGGACTGGCGCAGGCGCCAATCGTCGAAGCTCCCGTTGGCCTCGGCCAGGCGGAGCAGCTCCTCAATGAGCTGCGTGTGGATCACCAGCTGGCGGGGGTTGATGCCGCGCTCGTGGGCCAGCGTGGACCCGGCGACGCCCCACCCCTCGCCCTCGGGGCCGACACGTCGGTCGTCGGGCACGAAGACGTCGTCCAGCTCGACCTCGTTGAACTCGGCTTCGCCGGTCGACTGCACGAGCGGGTGCACCACGACGCCCTCGGCGTGCATGTCGATGACGAGCGCGGTGATGCCCTGCTGGCGCTTCGGTGCGGTGGGGTCGCTCCGCGTGAGGCAGAGGCCCCAGTCGGCGAACTGGGCGTAGGAGGTCCAGACCTTGCGCCCGCTGACCCGGTAGCCGCCCTCGACGGGAACGGCGCGGGTGGTGAGCGAGGCCAGGTCGCTCCCGGCGTCGGGCTCGCTGAAGAGCTGGCACCACAGCTCGGACGCCGAGAGGATCCGGGGGAGGAAGCGCTCCTTCTGCTCGGGTGTCCCGTGGGCCAGCAGGGTGGGGCCGACCAGGTTGATGCCGATGCGGCCCACCAGCTCGGGCGCCCGGGCCCGGGCCAGCTCCTCGATCACCACGTAGTTCTCGAGCGCCCCCAGGCCGCGGCCGCCGTATTCCTCGGGCCAGGTGAGGCCGACCCAGCCGTCGGCCGCCAGCTCTCCCTGCCAGCGCCGCCCGAAGGCGACCGTCTCGGCCAGGTCGTCGAAGCGGGGCGGGAGCCCGACGCCGTAGGGCCACGGCAGGTGCTCCATGAGCCAGGCCCGGAACGACGCCCGCAGCGACTCCTGCTCGGCCGTGGCGTGCAGATCCATCGGCCGCAGCATGGCACAGCCGCCGCGCGAGGTGACACCCGTGTCAGTGGCCACCGTAGACTGCGCCGCCGTGGACTTCGACCTCTCAGCCGACCAGCAGGCCCTGCGCGATGCCGCGGCGTCCCTCCTCGACGGGATGGCCGGGTCCGACGCCCTCCGGGCCCGCGTCGGGACCGGGGCGATCGTCGGCACACTGCCCGGAGCCGGCGCTGCCTCCGGTGAGACCGCGGCGGACGCGCCGCGGGGCTACGACGACGCCGTGTGGTCCGCCATGGCGGAGCAGGGGTGGCTGGCGATCGAGCTGCCCGAGGACGAGGGCGGCCTGGGGCTGGGCATGGTGGAGCTGGCCGTGCTGTGCGAGGAGATCGGGCGCCGGCTGGTGGCCGCGCCGTTCCTCCCCACCATCGTGGCGCTCGGCGCGCTGTGCGGGGACGAGGCGCGGGCCGACGTCGGGACGAAGGACTGGCGGGAGGCGCTGGGCGAGGG
This sequence comes from uncultured Pseudomonadota bacterium, assembly GCA_963843375.1. GTDB lineage: Bacteria > Oederibacteriota > Muellerivitia > Muellerivitales > Muellerivitaceae > CAWJKT01. Next base: position 31,217 of record CAWJKT010000010.1, on the reverse strand, counting down.
CGCCGCGGTGGGCTGCGTCGCCGCCGCGCCGGGTCCCGAGCAGCCTGACCGTCGTCGGGGCCGCAGGGCCAGGTGCGCCTGAGCGGCGAAGACGCCGCCCGGTCGCCTACGCGCCCTCGGCCGATGTCGCCGTGGTACTGGCCGCGGGCGCTGTCTACGGGGTCGACCTGCGCACGCGCGGGCCGGCCCGGCGCCGCTGTCCGCCATGGACCGCACGCGCGAGCTCGGCGTCCTGGCCTTCGACGGCACGCCGGCGCTGTTCCTCGGCGGCGAGGAGGCAGCGGCGCTGCTCGTCGACCGGGCCGCCACGCTGGCCAGCGCGGAGATGCTCGGTGCCGCCGACCACGTGCTGGCGGACACCGTCCAGTACGCCAAGGACCGGGTGCAGTTCGGCAAGCCCATCGGCTCGTTCCAGGCCGTCAAGCACATGCTGGCCGACGCGCTGGTCGACGTGGAGGGGATGCGCTCGACCGCGTACTACGCCGCCTGGTGCGCGGCCGCCGGCGACCCGGAGCGCTCGCTGTCGGCCAGCATGGCCAAGGCCTGGTGCTCGGATGCGTCGCGCCGCGTCATGGCGGCGGGGCTCCAGGTGCACGGCGGCATCGGCTTCACCTGGGAGCACGACATGCACCTCTACCTGAAGCGGGCGCAGCTCGACCAGGTGAGCTACGGCGACGCCGCGGCGCACCGCGACCGCATCGCCACGCTGCTGCGCGCCCGGCTCGAGGCGGGCCAGGCCCTTTCCTGACGAGCCCGCCGGCGCGTTACGAGCCCAGTGCGGCCGTACGGGTGCCGTCGATCTCGAGCAGGACCAGCGCCTGGTTCTCGGCCCCGCTGAGGCGCCGGCTGCCCGTTGGCCAGCTTCTGGGGCGGCACGACGACGGTCAGGCGGACGCCGACGAGGTAGCCCGCACCGCACGGCGGCCTTCTCCTGGACCGTGCCCTGCACGGTGCGTCGGCCGGGGCACGCACGTGGTGCCCGCCGCGACGGGCACCCGGGCGTCGTAGGCCGCCAGCGTCTCGGTCCGCACGTAGGCCGCCCGCTCGCCGTCCACGGCGTGGAGCCGCCGACGATGGCCGTGTACGTGCTCAGGGTGCAGGTGATGGCGGCGGGGTCGAGGACGCCTGATGAGCTTCAAGCTGGAGCCGACCTCCTGGTACACGGCCATGCGGTCCGGGGGCTTGTAGTCGACCTGGCGTACCTGGCTGTCTCGTCGCTCCTCGACCCGCCGGCGGTGACGGCGTTGACGACGTCCATGGCGAAGGACGTCGACCCGGTGGGCGTGCCGAAGGTCCGGACCGACGCGTTCTGCACGGTGAGCGTCGCCCCGCTCGGGGCCGACGACGCGCCCAGCACGGCGAAACCGAGCGCGCCCACGCTGAGGACGGCCAGCAACACGAAGGGAATCAGGTTGCGGCGAGGCACGGCCAAAGCTAGTGCGCGGCCTCCGGCGCGGGTAGCGGATCCAGGTCAGCGGCGGCGGCCCGGCGCTGCAGCGCGGCGCGGTCTGGCTTGCCCGAGCCGAGCAACGGCAGATGGTCCAGCCGTTCGACCCTCTCGGGCGTCTTGAAGACGGCCATGCCGCGGCCGGCGAACCACCGCCGGCACTCCTCGAGGTCGAAGGGTGCGGCGGACTCGACGAAGGCGGCGACCCGCTCGCCCATCAGCGGGTCGGGATAGCCGACGGCCACCGCGTGGCGGATCGTCGGGGTGCGCCTCGAGCGCCGCCTCGACCTCGGAGGCCGAGATGTTCTCGCCGCCGCGGATGATCACGTCCTTGAGCCGGCCGACGATGCGCACCCAGCCGTCGCGCGTCGACCGTGGCCAGGTCGCCCGTGCGGAACCAGCCGCCCCGCGCGATCACGGTGCCGGTCTGCGCCGCGTCGGCGTAGCCGGCGAACATCTCGGGGCCGCGCACCCACAGCTCGCCCGGCGTTCCGGTGGCGCAGCGGGCGCCCGTCTCGGGGTCCGACACCCGGAGCTCGACCGCGCCGACGGCGCGCCCGTCGGTGTCGCGGGCCTTCTCGAACGGGTCGTCGTCGGTGCTCGTGGTGACCGTCGGCGCCTCGGTCGAGCCGTACGTGCGCTTGACGCGGCAGTCGAACGTGCGCGCCGTGTCCTCCACGAAGGCCGGCGTCACCGAGGCGCCGCCGCTGGACACCAGACGTACCGACGACACGTCGGTGCCCGGCCCCTCGGCCAGGGCGCGGGCCATGGCGATGAAGAAGGTCGGCGGGCCCGCCAGGAAGGAGATGCGCTCGCGCGCCACCAATGCCAGTGCCTGCTCGGGGTCGAAGCGGCGGACGAGGACCGAGCGCAGGCCGGCGGCGCCCGGCACCAGGACCCCGTTGAGCAGCCCCGAGATGTGGGCCATCGGCGCCGGCATCAGCACCGCGTCGGCCGGGCCGAGGCCGTGCACCCGCGCCATCAACGAGGCCTTCCAGCTCAGGCCGCGCTGCGTGTGCAGCACGGCCTTGGGGACCCCGGTCGAGCCCGAGGTGAACAGGACCAGGGCGACGTCGGAGGGCCGGCTGGGAAAGGCGCCGGAAGGCACCGGGGCGCCTCCGACGGCATCGGCGAGCGCGGCGGGGTCGGAGATCGCCTCGGGTCCGAGCTCCAGGACCAGCGCGGGGTCGATCTGGCCGAGGGCCGCCTCGACGTCCGCCGCGCCGAACGAGTGCAGGACCGGCGCCGCCACGGCCCCGATGCGCCAGCAGGCCCGGGTCAGGACGGCGGCGGCCAGGCTGTTGGGGACCTGCCACGCCACGGCCTCGCCCCGCCGGACGCCTCGCTCCCGGAGGCCGCCCGCGACCGTGGCCACGAGCGCATCGGCCTCGGTCGCCGAGAGCCGGGTGGCGCCGTCGACCACCTCGCCGCCGTGCGCGGCGAGCAGGGCGTCCAGGGTCGGCACGTCCCAGGGCCCGCCGGGCCGGCGGTAGCGGCGGGCCTGCTCGGGTACCCAGGTCGGTCGGAGGCGGGCCGTCACGGCAGGGCACCATACCCGGGCCCCGGTAACGTGACGCCGATGTCAGAGTGCGTCGCAGGGAGCCGGCGTGGATCTCGCGCTGAAGAAAGAGGACGAGGAGTTCGCCGCCTCCTTCCGGGAGTGGCTGGCCGAGCACCTGCGCCGCCCGCCCGCCTTCGTCGACCTGGCCGACGAGGTGGCCTGGGGCCGGGAGTGGCAGGCCACCCTGGCCGCCGACCGCTGGGTCGGTGTGCACTGGCCCAGCTCCTACGGCGGGCGCAGCGCCACGCCGGTGCAGGTCGCGCTGTACCAGAGCGAGTACGCCCGCGCCCAGGCCCCCCAGCCGGTGAACCGGGTGGGCATCAACCTGGTGGGCCCGACGCTGCTGGCCCACGGCACCGAGGACCAGCGCCTGCGCTACCTGCCGCCGATCCTCTCGGCCGAGGAGATCTGGTGCCAGCTCTTCAGCGAGCCCGACGCCGGGAGCGACCTGGCCTCGCTCTCCACGCGGGCCGACGCCGGTCGAGGGGGGCTTCGAGGTCACGGGCCGCAAGGTCTGGACGTCCTACGCCCAGTTCGCCTCCTGGGGCCTGTGCCTGGCGCGCACCGATGCCGACGCGCCGCGGCCCCAGCAGGGGATCACCGCGCTGATCGTCGACATGTCCGACCCCGGCGTCGACGTGCGCCCGCTGGTGCAGATGACCGGCGACGCCGAGTTCAACGAGGTCTTCCTGACCGACGTCTTCGTGCCGGCGGAGCACGTGGTGGGGATCGAGGGCCAGGGGTGGACCGTGGCCGGCTCCACGCTGGCCCACGAGCGCGGGACGAACTTCCCGTTCAAGGAGCAGGTCGTCCACGAGGCCTACCTGGCCCGGCTCTACGAGGAGGCGCGCGCGCAACGGCTCGCTGGACGACCCGCTGGTCGCCGACGCGCTGGCGCAGGCGTACATCGATCTCAACGTGCTGCGCCTGCACAACCTGCGCACGCTCACCCGGCTCGGGCGCGGGCGAGGAGCCGGGTCCCGAGTCGAGCTGGGTCAAGCTCACGTGGACGACCATGACGCAGGGCCTCTCGGACGCGGCGCTGCTCGTCACCGGACGCGACCCGACGTCCGCCGAGGCGGGGCCGTGGGCGCGCCAGTGGCTGTGGAGCAAGGCGGCCGGCATCGCCGGCGGGACGTCACAGGTGCAGCGCGACATCATCGCCGGGCGGATCCTGGGCCTGCCCGCGGTAGCGGACCGGCGTCGCGCTGCACGCCCGCCGCGGGCCGGCAGCGCGACGATGCCCGAGGTGCTCGTGGGCGCGGCGTAACCTGTTCCATGCGCGGAAAGGAGTTGTTGTCCCGTCGGGCCGCCAGCAACCTTGCCGCGGCGAAGATGGATCTCGCCGGCGCCACCGAGGACGACGACGAAGACCGGATCACCCTGCTCGAGACGACTCCTGTCGTCGCGGGGCCGACATCCTGGTCTACCGCCCCCAGCTGCAGCACTACGCGCTCCTCTTCGGCGATCTCGAGACCGCCGAGCACGTCGCGGTGTTCGTTCCCGGCGTGGGTGACGGGTCGAACCTGTGCGACGACTGGATCCCCGATGCCGCGCAACCTCTACGAGGCGAGCGCCTCGACCGCCGTCGTGCTTGTGGAAGGGCTACGACAACCCGGCCGACGTCCTGGCCGCGGCGGCGGGGTCGATCGAGTGCACCGACGACCTGGCGACGGCCGCCCACGACCTGACCGAGTTCGTCGCCTCGCTGTCCCTGGAGCCCGCAGCAGACGCTGACCGTGATCGCCCACAGCTTCGGGTCGATCGTCACCGGGGCCGCCTTGGCCGATGCCGGGCTGGTGGTCACCGACGTCGTGGTGGCCGGGCAGCCCGGGCATGACGGTCGACGACCTGCGCCAGCTCCACCTCGAGCAGTCGCACTTCTTCTGCCGAGCAGGCGCCGGGCGACGCCATCGCCGAGCTCGGCGTCTTCGGGGCGGCCCCGGCCTCGCCGAAGTTCGGCGGCACCCGGATGAGCACGAACGCGCCGGACCATCCGCCGGTGGCGGCGCACTCGCGCTACTTCGAGCCGGGCTCCGAGGCGCTGGAGAACATGGCCGATGTCGTCACCGGGCACTACTCGGACATCTCGCGGCACCGGGCCGCCTTCCCCGAGATCGCCGGCGGCCTCGTGGCCTGGGCCCTGCGCATGCCCGTCGTCCCGCTCCGGATGGCGGGGCGCCACTACCGGGGCCCCGGGTTCCGCGCTGCTCGTCAACTGGTGCCGCCTGGTCGACCTCGGGGCGAGCGAGACGGGCAACCTGGTCAGCGAGGTCCTCGACGAGAGTGAGCGCGCCCTGCTGTGGTTCGCCCACCGGGTCGGTGCGGTGCCGCACCACCACGGCGACGGGCGCGACCCGGACGCGGACCCGACTCCGAATCGACCCGACGCGCCTGACGTCCGACGGCGCCCACGGAGATCGGACGCCGTACGCTGGTGCCGATGGACGTCGTCGTATCGCCCGAGGCCAGGACGTTCGCCGCCGGGCGCGGCGGCATCGTCTACGTGCGCTCCCACTCGCACCGCTGCTGCGCCGGCCCGCTGACGCTCCTCGACACGACGACCGAGGCGCCGCGCGACGCCGGTCGCGTTCGTGGAGCTGCCCGCCGGTGACCTGACGGTCCGCTACTGCGGCGATCCGGAGGCCGGCCCTCACGTCCTGACCATCGAGCTGCGGGGGACGACTTCCGACGCCGGCTGGTCTCCTACTGGGACGGCTGCGCCTTCAAGCCCTGAACCCGGTTCCCGCAGCCTGGCAGGGACGGATCAGCCACGAACCGAACCTGACAGCAGCGTCAGCAATCGGGGTCGCGCGCCACGCTACGTTTGCCCGATGCCCGTCTGGCTGAGCGACCACGAGTACGCCACGCTGCGGGCCGCCTGCGCCCAGATGCTGCCCTCGGGCGAGGGCACGCCGGGAGCGGAGGAGGCCGGCGTGGCCGACTACATCGACGGCTTCCTCGGCGCCTTCACGTTCGACCCGCCCCGCATCTGGGCCGGCGGCCCGACCTCGGGGCGCAAGGGCGGCGTGGCCGGCTTCGCCACCTTCCTCCCGCTGTCGCCCGCTGGACGAGCTGGCCTGGCGCATGCGGATCGAGGGCTCGCAGGGCCGGCCCGAGCGCGAGTTCAACGGGCCGGTCGTCGGGCTCCAGGAGCGCTACCGGGAGGGCCTGGCCGCGCTGGGCGCCGACTTCACCGAGGTCGACGGACGCGAACAGCGCCGCCGGCTGCGCGCCGACGAGGCCTTCTGCGAGCTCCTGTGGGAGCACTGCTGCGAGGGCATGTACGGCGCGCCCGAGTACGGGGGCAACCGCGACACCGTCGGGTGGGCCTACATCGACTACGAGGGCGACGTGCAGCCACGCGGCTACAGCGACGCCGAGGTGTCGCAGCCGTGAGTCCCGAGCGCCATCATCATCGGCTCCGGCCCCGGGGGCGCCACGGCGGCCGAGGTGCTGACCCGGGCCGGCTGGTCCGTCGTCATCATGGAGAAGGGCCGCAACCATCTGCTCGATCCCGACGACCTGACCCGGCCCGCCGGCGACTACTCCAACGACGAGATCAAGTTCATCTCGCGCTACTTCCTCGGGCCCGACCCGCTCGTCGAGCCGCGGGCCTTCCGCCGCTCGGCGGACGAGGGCGAGCACACGCACGTCGGCGAGGTGAACTCCATCCCCACCACGGTCGGCGGTGGCGGGACCCACGCCGACGGCAAGGTGCCGCGCTTTCGGGAGGAGGACTTCGGCCTCTTCTCCACCTACGGGCCGCAGGAGGGCGCCGCGGTCGACGACTGGCCCCTCGACTACGACGAGCTCGAGCCGTACTACGCGGAGGTCGAGCGGGCGATCGGCGTGGCCGGGCGCGGGCGGGCGCCAACCCGTTCGCCGCCTGGCGGTCGGGCCCCTACCCGATGCCGCCGGGGGCGCCGATGTACGGCGCCGTGCTGTCGTCGGCCGCCGCCGAGAAGGTCGGCCTGCACCCCTACGAGGCGCCGACGGCGGCGAACAGCATCGCCTACGACGGGCGCCCGGCCTGCAACAACTGCGGCTTCTGCGCCTTCTTCGGCTGCCCCATCCACGCCAAGGGCGACCCGGTGGCGCTGCTGACCAAGGCGATGGCCACCGGGCGGGCGGAGCTGATGGCCGAGACCTACGTGAGCCGCATCGTCACCGAGGGCCGGCGGGCGACCGGGGTCGAGTTCATCGACCGGGACGGGCGACACGCACACCAGGGAGGCCGAGCTGGTCATCGTGGCGGGCGGCGCCATCGAGACGCCGCGCCTCCTCCTCCTCTCGGGGCTGGACCACCCGGCGCTCGGCAAGTACCTGATGGTGCACTTCCAGACCATCGTCGTCGGGCACTTCCCGACCATGCGGCTGCACCCGCACAAGGGCCGCGCCGTCACCCACGTGCACGACGACGCCATGGTCCAGGACGACCGCACGCGGCAGGCCGCGGCCGGAGCCGGCCTCCCGTGGTTCCGCGGCGGCCTGGTCGAGCACAGCGGGGGAGGCCTGCCGATCATGGAGGCGCGCCACTCGCCCTGGGGCCGCGACCACGCCCAGGCCATGCGCGAGTCGAACCTGCGCGAGCGCATGTGGGCCTTCATCATGCAGGGCGAGGACCTGCCCTACGCCACCAACACGGTCGACCTGAGCCCGTCCATCCGCGACGCCCGCGGCTTTCCCGTGGCCCGGGTGACGTACCAGCCGGGCCACCACGAGCTGGCGGCGTCGAAGTACCACGGCAAGATCCTCCAGTCCGTGCTGGAGGAGATGGGCGCCGAGTGGGTGCTCCACACCTCGTCCCCGGGCGTCTCGTACCACGGGATGGGCGCCACGCCCGATCCCCGAGAGCCGCCACGTCATGGGCACGGTGCGCATGGGGGACAACCCCGACACCTCGGTGGTCGACCGCTGGGGCAGGGTGCACTCGCTCGACAACGTCGTCGTCGCCGACTCCTCGGTCTTCGTCACCTCGAGCGGCTACGGGCCGACGCTGACCCTGGTCGCCCTGGCCGCCCGGGCGGCGCACCACCTGGCGGGGACGACGCCCGAGGCCACGTCGCCGGGTCTGAAACTCTCAACCTTCGACTTCAGGGTGAGTATCGCAACGAGACCAGAAGTCTCAACCTCCGTCTCAGGTATCAGGTTGAGACTTCGGAGAAGTACGCGCTGGTCAGGGCGCTGAGATCAGCGCATGCCGCGGGTGAGCAGCATGGTGCCGGCGATGGGCCCGCCCCCGTTGGCCACCGCGGCCACCTCGGGGTTCCGGCCACCCGGACGCACCACCTGGCGCTCGCCGCCCTCGCCGCGGAGCTGCACGCAGGCCTCGTGGATCAGAGAGAAGCCGTGCAGGCGGCCGCCCGAGAGCTGGCCCCCTGCCGTGTTGAGGGGCAGGAGCCCGTCGCGGGCGATGTTCGCCCCGCCCTCGATGAAGGGCCCGCTCTCGCCGCGGCCGCAGAAGCCCATGGCCTCGAGCCAGACGATGGTGAGCACGCTGAAGCCGTCGTAGAGCTGCGCCGTGTCGACGTCGGCCGGCGTGAGGTCGGTGCGCTCCCACATGGAGGCCGCCGCGTCACGCGCCGCCATCGTCGTCATGTCGTCGAACTGGTCCCAGCTGGGCCGGCCCCGCAGGGCGGTGCCGAGGGCGTTGATCTGCACGGCGGGATGGTCGAGGTCGCCGGCCACGTCGCGGTGCGACACGATGACCGCGGTCGAGCCGTCGCACGGCGCGTCGCAGTCGAAGAGGCAGAGCGGCGTGGTGATCATGCGCGCCGCCAGGTAGTCCTCCATCGACATCGGGTCCGTGTAGACGGCCTTGGGGTTGAGCGCGGCGTTGCGCCGGCCGTTGATGGCGATCTGGCCCAGCTGCTCGCGGGTCAGCCCGAACTCGTGCATGCGGCGCTGGCCCACCATGGCGATCCAGTTGGCCGCCGAGACGGCGCCGTAGGGGAGCGACCACTGCATGAAGCTGCCGAAGCGCGGGACCGAGCCCCCGCCGCCCGAGCCGCCCATGGGCTGCCGGCCGCCGGTGCCCTGGGCCGTGCCCTCGGTGACGGTGCGGTAGACGAGGACGTGCCGGGCCAGGCCGGCCGCGACGGCCAGCGACGCCGCCATGACGGCGCGCATCTGCGCCGGCCCTTCGCCGCCGCCGTCGTGCCAGTTCAGGGACAGGCCGAGCGCGTCCTGGACCTCGGGCGTCGGGGGGCCGCCGAACCCCGGCGTCCCGGCCCCCATGCCGGGATAGGTCGAGAGCCCGTCGATGTCGTCGCGGGTCAGCCCGGCGTCGGCGATGGCGGCCAGGCGCCGCCTCCACCGTCAGGTCGAGCTCGGAGCGCCCCAGCCGGCGGCCCGACGTCCGACTGCCCGATGCCCGAGATGATGGCCCGCCGCTCCAGCGGCTCCTCGGTCGGCCGCGGGCTCACGACGCGTCCTCCGCCGGCGTGAAGAGCGGGAGCCAGACGTCCTCGACGTGCTCGAAGAGCACGCGCACCGGCATGCCGATGCGCACGTCGTCGGGCTCGACGTCGACCAGGTTCGTCGTCAGGCGGACGTCGGGCTGCTCGTCGATCGACACCCAGGCGATGATGTAGGGGTCGCTGCCGGGGATCCACTGCTGGTAGTTGACGGTGAACGTCTCGACGTGGCCCCGCCCGCTGACCGCCTGGGGCGCGACGTCGCGGGAGAGGCAGCGGGGGCAGACCGGGCCCGGCGGGTGGATGTAGAACCCGCAGGCGTTGCAGCGCAGGAAGCGCAGGACGCCGTCCTCGCCGGAGGTCCAGAAGAAGGCGACGTCGTCGCTGAGGCGCGGCAGGAGACGCAGCATCGGGCCGTTGGCAACCATGGGCGGCATGTTGGCACAGGCGCGGCGGCCGGCCCCAACCCGTGCTCCGGCGTGTCGGGGCTCTCAGACCGCGAGCACCCCGGCCTCGACGAGTGCCGCCCGGGCGGCGTCGACACGCCGCGCACGTGCCGGGCGGCGAAGCCGGTTGCCGCGGCCGCCTCCACGTTGACGGCGTTGTCGTCGAGGAAGAGCACCCGGTGGCGGGGGACCGGGAGCCGTGCCGCCACGGCGTCGAAGACGGCGGCGTCGGGCTTGACCAAGCCGAGCTCGAAGGAGAGGAAGCGGAAGGCGAAGGCCTCGGTCAGCGGGATCGCCTCGTAGTTGGCCGCCCACTGGAAGGAGTTCATGTTGGAGAGGAAGCCGCCGGGACCGTCGCCTGCACGGCGGCGACGAGCTCCAGCGGCGCCGTCGAAGGGGGGCTCGGGCCAGCCGCCGAATGCCTGGAGGAAGGCGGCCGGCTCCAGGTCGAGCTCCCAGTCGTCCACCACCCCGGCGGCGAACTCCTCGGGCGAGCACCGCCCGGCCTCGAAGCGGCGCACCCAGCGGCAGCTCGAGCCAGCGGGTCCAGAGCGCCTCGTCGCTGCCGATGCCGGTCAAGGCCCGCATGGAGGCCACCCCGCCGGGCTGGATGAGCACCCCGCCCAGGTCGAAGAGGACGAGCTCGATCCGGTCTGCTGTCATGGCTGCGATGCTAAGGGTCGCCCGGAGCGGAGTTGAGTACACTCTTTTCTGCGGCAGGATGGGCGCAACGAAACGAGCGGTGGCGGGCACGACGCCCCGCTCCCAGACCGAGGAAAGGGAGGACCGCGTGAAGCTGTCCATGACGTTGAACTACGCCGGCGGGTTCGCCGAATCCGCCCAGCAGGCGGTGGAGCTGGAGAAGGTGGGGCTCGACGTCGTCTGGGTGGCCGAGGCCTACAGCTTCGACGCCCCGAGCTTCATGGGGTACCTGGCCGCCAAGACCGAGCGGGTGGAGATCGGCTCGGCCATCCTGCCCATCTACAGCCGCACGCCCACGCTGATCGCCATGACGGCCGCCGGCGTCGATGCCATCTCGGGCGGCCGCTGCCACCTCGGCCTCGGCGCCTCGGGCCCCCAGGTGATCGAGGGCTTCCACGGCGTCCCCTACGACCGCCCGCTCACCCGCACCCGCGAGATCATCGAGATCTGCCGCGACGTGTGGGCCCGCGAGGCGCCGCTGACCCACGACGGCGCGGCGTACCACATCCCCCTGCCGCCCGGTGAGGGAACGGGGCTGGGCAAGCCGCTGAAGCTCATCAACCACCCCGTGCGCGTCCCGCATCCCGATCTGGGTCGCCGCGCTGGGTGAGAAGAACGTGGCCATGACGGCCGAGGTGGCCGACGGCTGGCTCCCCATCTTCTTCGTGCCCGAGAAGGCCAAGGAGGTCTTCGGCCCCTCGCTCGCGGCCGGCGCGGCCAAGCGGGACTCCGTCGCTCGACACGCTGCAGATCGCCGCCGGCGGCATCCTGGCCATCGGCGAGGAGTCCGAGGTGGCCCCCATCCGCGACCTGGGCCGGGGCGCGGCCGCGCTCTACATCGGCGGCATGGGCGCCAAGGGGAAGAACTTCTACAACGCGCTGGCCTGCCGCTACGGCTACGAGAAGGAGGCGGCCGAGATCCAGGACCTCTACCTGTCGGGCAAGAAGAAGGAGGCGGCGGCGCTGGTGCCGGCCGAGCTGCTCGAGGCGACGTCGCTGTGCGGCCCCGAGTCCTACATCAAGGAGCGCGTGGCCGCCCTGGCCGAGGTCGGCGTGACCCACCTCAACGTGACGCCGGTCGGCCCCGATCCCGTCGCCATGATCGAAAAGCTGCGAAGCTGGGTGTAGTTGGCGCGCCGGAGCGCGTCGGGGAGGAGCACTCATGCACGACCTGATCATCCGCGGCGGCACCATCGCCGACGGATCGGGGCAGCCGACCCGGACCGGCGACGTCGCCGTCGACGGCAGCATCGTCACCGCGGTGGGCGAGGTCGAGGGCCCGGCCCGGCGCGTCATCGACGCCGACGGCCTTCTCGTCACGCCGGGCTGGGTCGACATCCACACCCACTACGACGGCCAGGCCACCTGGGACCCGGAGGTCTCGCCGTCGGGCTGGCACGGGGTGACCACCGTCGTCATGGGCAACTGCGGCGTGGGGTTCGCTCCGGCCCGCGAGTCCGACCGCGCCTGGCTCATCCAGCTGATGGAGGGCGTGGAGGACATCCCGGGGACCGCGCTCGCCGAGGGCATGAACTGGAACTGGGAGACCTTCGGCGAGTACCTCGACGAGGTGGAGCGGACGGCCCGTGTGCTCGACGTGGCGTCGCTCGTCCCGCACGGCGCGCTGCGGGCCTACGTCCTCGGCGAGGGCCGGGCCAACGACGTGGCCAACGGCGAGGAGATCGCCGAGATGGCGGCGCTCGTGCGCGAGGCCGTGCAGGCCGGCGCCATCGGAGCGTCGACGACCCGCACGATCCTGCACCGGGCCAAGGACGGCGAGCTGGCGGCGGGGACCACCGCCGCGGCCGACGAGCTCATCGCCATCGGCGAGGCGCTGGGCAAGGCGGGGCACCGGGTCTTCTCGCTGGCCAGCGACATGCGGGACCTCGACCACGAGTTCGCCTGGATGTCGGAGATCTCCATCCGGGCCGGCGTGCCCGTGACCTACCAGGTGCTGCAGGCCGACTTCGCGCCCGACCTCTGGCGGGAGTGGATCGACCGCGGCGTGGCCGCCAACCGGCGCGGCGCCTGGCTGGTGCCCCAGGTCGCGGGCAAGCCGACCTCGCTGATGGTCGGCTTCCAGTCGGTGACGCATCCCTTCGCGCACCACCGGGCCTACCAGGAGATCGCCCACCTGCCGCTGCCCGAGCGGGTGGCCCGGCTGCGCACGCCCGAGGTGCGCGCCGCCATCCTGTCGGAAGAGGCGCGCCCGGGCGGCTTCGTCGAGCTGCTGCGGGGCAACCTCCACAAGCTGTTCCCGTTGGGCGACCCGCCCGACTACGAGCCGGCGCCCGAGCGCAGCGTGACCGCCCTGGCCGCCGCACAGGGCAGGACGACCGACGAGGTCCTCTACGACCTGATGCTCGAGCGCGACGGCAAGGAGCTCCTCTACCTCCCGCTGCTCGACTACTCGGCGGGCAACCTCGACGCCGTGCGCGAGATGCTCACGCACCCGGCCACGGTCCTCGGGCTCGGCGACGGCGGCGCCCACTGCGGCGTGCTGTGCGACGCCAGCCTGCCCACCTTCATGCTGACCCACTGGGCCCGCGACAGGCAGCGGGGCGAGGGGCTGCCGGTCGAGACGGTCGTGCACCTCCAGACCCGCCGCACGGCGGAGCTCTACGGGTTCCGCGACCGGGGCCTGCTCGCACCGGGCCACCTGGCGGACCTGAACGTCATCGACCACGACGCGCTGGCCCTCGAGCCGCCCGAGATGGTCTACGACCTCCCGGCGTCGGGCAAGCGGCTCGTCCAGCGCGCCCGGGGGTACGTGGCGACGGTCAAGTCGGGCACGGTCGTGCGCGAGCACGACGAGGCGACGGGGGAGCGGCCGGGCCGCCTCCTGCGCGGTCCGCAGCCCCAGCCCGCCTGAGGCAGCCCGCCGGTCGGCTCAGCGCGCGGCGGCGCGCAGCGCGTCGGCGAACCCGCGGACGCGGAGCGCCGTGATGCGCGTGCCGTCCGTCTCGAAGACGTCGCGCACCGAGCTCTGGGCCCCGCCCAGGTGGACGTCGATGTCCACCTGGACCCGCGTGCCGTCGAAGGTCGGAGTCCCGGGAGCGGGCCGGAAGTCCTCGAAGGCGAAGGTGTGGTCGGTGTAGTACCCGCAGATGGCGTCGAGGCCCTGCAGCCGGACGTCGCCGCTCTCGAAGACGGCGTCGGGCGTGAACAGCGCGCGCACGAGGTCGATCTCCTGCGCCGTGACGGCGGTGAAGTAGTCGTCGATGAGGCCGGGCAGCCCGGCACGCCGCGACGGGAGCCAGTAGAGCCGCCGGGCGTTGAGCCCGAGCACGTGCACCTGCGCCGCGGTGGGGCAGGGGGCCACGGTGGCGCGGATGGCGTCGACCGCCCCGGGGAACGTGGCGTCGTGATGCGGGTAGTCGCTGCCCCAGACGATGCGGTCCTCGCCGACGAAGGGCGCCAGCGCGGGCAGGGTGCGCTCGTCGACCTCGAAGCTGATGGCGCACTGGCGGGCGAAGTACTCCGACGGGCGCAGCGCCATGTCCGGGCAGAAGCCGCCGAAGGATTCCGCCTGCTCGTCCAGGCGCTCGAGCCAGAACGGGGCCCAGCCCCCGGAGGACTCCAAGAAGAGGAGGCGCAGGCCGGGGTGGCGCTCCAGCATGCCGAATGCGATGAGCTCGGCGCAGGCGAGCATCGCCTCGAACGCATGGGACACGGCGTGCAGGAGCAGCGGGTTGAACGGGCGGTCCGCCCCGAGCGTCGGCACGATGACCGAGCTGCCCTCGTGGATGCCGATGGGCACGCCGAGCTCCTCGGCCGCGTCCCACACCACGTCGTAGGCGCGGTCGGACAGGGCGCGTCCCAGGCAGGGGTTGGGGCGGACGAATCCGGCCACGAGGCCGAGCTCGGTGACGGCGCGCCGCAGCTCGCGTGCCGCCGCCGCCGGGTCCTGCAGCGGGAGCATGGCCGCTCCGAAGAGCCGGCGGGGATCGGCGGCGCAGTACTGCGCCAGCCAGTCGTTGTAGGCGGCGGCCAGGGCGACCGCCGCCGCCGGGTCCTCCACCACCGAGAAGTACAGCCCGATGGTCGGGAACAACACCGCCTGGTCGATGCCCTCGCTGTCCATGTCGCGCAGGCGGGCCACTCGGGTCCGATCCGCCCGGCATGGCGTCGGCCAGGGGCCGGAAGGCGGCGGGGTCGTCGAACGTCGAACCCGGGCGGGCGAGCGTGCCGAGCGGCACGGCCAGGATCTCGGTGTCGCCGACGACCACGTGTTCGTACCCCGAACGGTCGGCTGTGATGTGCGGCCGGTACCGCTCGGGCAGGGCCGCCCAGGCCGACTCGGGCTCGACGACATGCCCGTCGGCGTCGACGACGGGGCCGGCGCGCGGTGGGAGCGGAAGGTCTCCGCGGCCGGTCACGGCGGCGGGTTGCGCCAGTCGTCGACCAATGGGAGCCGATGGCGGAAAAGACGGCTGGCGTTGCCGCCGGCCACCGCGCGCAGCTCGTCGTCGGGGAGCGCGCCCCAGGTCGCGGCCAGCACCCGTTGGGTGTCGGGCCAGGACGAGTCGGCGTGCGGGTAGTCGCTCTCCACCATGATGTGGTCGACGCCGATGATGTGGCGCTGCGCGACGGCGGACGGGTCGTCGATGGAGCAGAACCAGAAGTTGCGCCGGAGCACCTCGCTCGGCAGGAGGTCCGAGGGCCAGGCGGTGCTCTCGCTGCCCGACGCCGAGTGACCCAGGACGTAGTCGGCCCGGTCCATCAGCATCGGGACCCAGCCGATGCCGCCCTCGGACAGCGCGACCTGCAGGTCCGGGAAGCGGAGCGCCACGCCGGACCACAGCCATTCGCCGGCGGCGAGGAGGGCGTTCACGGGGAACACGGTGGGCAACAGCTCGAACGGCGGATCCGGCGAGGGGAGGGGGGCCCACGACGATGCGCCGGTGTGGAGGCACACGACGGTCGCGGTCTCCTCGCAGGCGGCGAAGAAGGGATCCCATCGGCCGCTGAAGATGGAGGGCAGCTGCAACTGGGCGGGGAACTCGGGGAAGCTGACCGCCTTGAAGCCGCGGGCTGCGTTGGCCCGGACCTCGGCCGCGGCGACCTCCACGTCGGCCAACCAGGGCAGCTGCAGGGGGATGATGCGATCCGGGTACGTTCCCGCCCACACCTCGAGGTGCCAATCGTTGAAGGCCCGCATGCAGGCGAGCCCGAGATCCTTGTCCGTCGCCCGCGAGTAGACCGCACCGCAGAAACCCGAGACGAGCGAAGGAAAGCACAGCGAGGCCCAGATGCCGGCGCGGTCCATGTCCAGAATGCGGGCGTCGATGTCGAAGCAGCCGGGCCGCATTTCGTCGAAGCGGGCCGGCTCCATGCTCCACTCCGCCCGCGGTCGACCCACGACGGCGTTGAGCCCGACGTTGGGATAGAGGTTCCCCTCGAAGACCCAGCTCTGGGTCCCGTCTTCTTGCTCGACGACGCGGGGCGCCCCCGGGGCGAGGGCGGCGGGCAGACGCTGCTCGAAGAGGTCCGGGGGCTCGATCAGGTGGTCGTCGACCGAGATCACCGGCATCAGGATCGGCCTGGGCTCAGGGTCGGGCAGCAGGGTGGCCCGGCCCGGTGCGGGCCCTGTGTCGACGGTTCCCACGAGAAGGTGACACTATCGTCAGTGAAGTTGTCCGGCTCGGGGGTGCGCATGACCACATACGTCGATGACGTCAGCACCCGCGTGGGCCTGCTCATCGACGGCGACCTGGTCGCCGGGGGCGAGGGCACCTACCCGGTCACGAATCCCGCCCGCCCGGCCGAGGTCGTGCTCGACGCCCCGTCCACCTCGCCGGCCCAGCTCGACCTGGCCGTGGGCGCCGCCCGCCGGTCCCAGCGAGCCTGGGCCGCGCTGGAGCCCGCCGAGCGCGCGGCGATCGTCGTGGCCGCGGCGGAGGCGGGCGTCGCGGCGGTGGAGCGCCACGACCTGGCCCGCCTCCTGACCCGGGAGCACGGCAAGACCCACCTCGAGGCGATCTTCGACACCGCCACCATGGGCGGCATGGCGGCGGCCTTCGCGCCCTTGGTGGCCGAGGCGCTCGCGGCGCGTGACGTCAGTGGCGGGGCCACCCGGATCGAGTGGGTCCCCCACGGTGTCGTCGCCGCCGTGCTGCCCTTCAACTGGCCGGTGTCGGTCATGGGCAACAAGGTGCTGCCCGCCCTGCTGGCGGGCGACACGGTGGTGGTCAAGGCCCCGCCGTCGTGCCCGGGCACCGTGCTGCTCGTCGCCGCGGCGATGGCCGAGGTGCTGCCGCCCGGCGTCCTGAACGTCGTGAACGGCCCTTCTGCCGCGCTCGGTGCCGCGCTGGTGGGCCATCCCGGCGTCGACATGGTCTCCTTCACCGGTGGCGTCGGCACCGGGCAGGCCGTCATGGCCGCGGCGGCCGCCACGACCCGGCCCGTCGTGCTGGAACTCGGCGGCAACGACGCCGCCATCCTCGCTCCCGACGTCGCCGGCGACGCCGCGCTGGCCGATCGCCTCGTCGAGGCGACCTTCGTCACCAGCGGGCAGGTCTGCATGGCGATCAAGCGGCTCTACGTGCACCGGGATCGGTTGGACGAGACGGTGGATGCGCTGGCGGGCCGCCTGGCGACGGAGGTGGTCGGCGACGGCCTGGCCGACGGCGTGACCATGGGCCCGGTGCACACGGCCGACGCACGCGACCGGGTCGAGGCGTTGCTCTCCGAGGCCGCCGCGGCGGGGGCCGTGCTCGTCCGCCCGGGCCGCGTGCGGATGGAGGACGAGGGATCCGGGGGCTACTTCGTCTCGCCGGCGCTCGTGGTGGCGCCGCCGGCGGATGCGGGCATCGTGCGCCAGGAGCAATTCGCCCCCGCGCTGCCCGTGATCCCCTACGACGACATCGACGAGGCGGTCGACGCGGCCAACGACACCACGTTCGGCCTGTGCGCGTCGGTCTGGAGCAACGACGACGCGCTCGCGGCCGACGTGGCGTCACGGCTGTCGGCCGGAACGGTGTTCGTCAACGCGCACGGCATGTCCGCCATCGACATGTACGCACCCATGGGTGGGTGGAAGCAGTCCGGATTCGGGGTCGAGCTCGGGACCGAGGGCATGCAGGCCTTCGCCCGCCAGCGGGTGCGGGTGCGCCGGCCGGGGCCCGGGGAGCAGGGAGGAGAGGCATGACCGTGATCATCCGCGGGGGGACCGTGGTCGACGGGACCGGTGCGCCGCCGGTCCGGGCGGACGTCGTGATCGAGGGTCGAACGGATCACCGACATCGGGTCCGGCGCCGGTGGCGCCGGTGCGGACACCGTGATCGACGCCACCGGCATGTTGGTCACCCCGGGCTTCGTCGACCTGCACACGCACTACGACGCGCAGCTCTTCTGGGACCCCAACGCCAGCCCGTCGCCGCTGCACGGCGTGACCACCGTGCTCGGCGGCAACTGCGGCTTTTCGCTGGCACCCATGGCCCCGGAGCACGTCGACTACATCTCGCGGATGATGGCGCGGGTCGAGGGCATGCCGCTCGCCGCGCTGCGCGCCGGCGTGCCCTGGGACTGGAGCTCCTTCGGCGACTGGCTGGGCCGCCTCGACGGCCGCATCGCGGTGAACGCCGGCTTCCTCGTCGGTCACTCGACGCTGCGCCGGCTCGTCATGGGCGAGCGCGCCGTCGGCGGCGCCGCCACGGCGCAGGACCTCGACGCCATGGAGGCGGCGCTCCACGCGGCGCTGGCGGAGGGAGCGCTCGGCTTCTCGACCTCGCAGGTGCACACGCACAACGACGGCGACGGCCAGCCCGTTCCGTCGCGCGCGGCGGCCCGCGAGGAGATGGAGCGCCTGGCGGCCGCCGTGCGTGCGCACGAGGGCACCACGGTCGAGCTGATCGTCGCCGGCTGCCTCAACGGCTTCAGCGCGGAGGACATCGACTTCCTGGCCACCATGTCGCTGCTGGCGGATCGACCGGTCAACTGGAACGTCCTGGGCGTCTCGGCCATGAACGCCGAGGGCGCCTGGAGCCAGCTGGCCGCCGGCAGCGCCGCCTCGGAGCGCGGGGCGACCGTCCTCGCGTTGACGCTGCCCCACACCATGCAGCTGCGCCTGAGCTTCGAGCACGGCGCCATCCTCGACGGCCTCCCGGGGTGGCGGGAGGTCTTCGCGCTCGCCCCACCCGAACGCATGAAGGCGCTGTCGGACCCGGAGACCCGGCGTCGGCTCGACGCCGGTGCGCAGTCGGACGAGGCAGGCATACTGCGGCACCTCGCGGTATGGGAGCGCCTGATCATCGACGAGACCTTCGCCCCGGAGAACGCCGGCATCGAGGGCCGGAGCGTCGGGGAGGTGGCGCGAGAGCGTGGCCTGACGCCCTTCGATGCCCTGCTCGACGTCGTGGTCGCCGATGGCCTGCGCACGGGCCTCCGGCCGCCCATCCCCGAGTCCGAGGAGGACTGGGTCTTGCGCGCCGAGGTCTGGCAGGACCCGCGGGCCATCGTCGGCGGTTCCGACGCCGGCGCCCACCTCGACACCATGTGCGGCGCCATCTATTCCACGTCCATGCTGGGCGACGGGGTCCGGGCGCGCGGCCTGCTCAGCTGGGAGCAGGCGGTGCGGCTGCTCACCGACGTCCCGGCCCGGCTCTACGGGCTGCGCGACCGCGGCCGCCTCGTCGCGGGCGGCTTCGCCGACGTCGTGGTCTTCGACCCGGCGACCATCGGCCACGGCGTCGTGCGGACCCGTGACGACCTGCCCGGGGGGGCGAGCCGCCTCTACGCCGACGCGGTGGGCGTCGGGCACGTGCTGGTGAACGGAACCGAGATCGTGCGCGACGGGGACTTCACCGGCGCCGTGCCCGGAAGCGTGTTGCGTTCGGGCCGCGACACCGACACGGTGCACGCGGGGTCGAATTGGGCCGGCGCTCCCGCCTGAGGCGGCAGATCCCGAGAGTCGTGCCGGTCCCGCGGAGCCGGTGGGTCAGAGCAGCCGCGTGTCGAGCGCCCGCTCGCGGGTCATCGCGCCTTCCCGGGTGAGCGAGTAGGCCAGCTTGCCCTCGACCTCGGTGAAGGCGTCCACCAGCTCGGTCCCGAAGAAGACGAGGCCGGTGCCGTTCTCCGTGGCGTAGCCGTCGGGCAGCGTGCCCTCGGCGATGAGGCGGTGGATGAGCGGCCGGCGCTGCTCCTCGGCGTCGTGGTGCGGGCTGTTGGAGTAGGGCAGGAAGGCCAGCCCGTTGGTGATCGGCACCAGGGTGGGGCCGAAGGAGTCGGTCGTGCCGCCCACGTGCCAGCACAGCGAGCCGGCCGAGACCCCCTTGAGGACGACGCCGGCCTCCCAGCATTCGCGGAGGACGACGTCGAGCCCGTGCAGCCGCCACAGCGCCAGCAGGTTGGCCGTGCTGCCTCCCCCGACCCAGATGACGTCCTGGGCCAGCAGGTGGGCGCGCACGTCGGGCACGTTGGGCATCGGGAAGAGGGTCAGGTGCGAGCTGATGAAGCCCAGCTTGGAGAACGCGTTGTGAACGGCCGCCAGCCGGGTGGAGTCGTCCCCCATGGCGGTGGCGATGATGCAGAGGCGGGGGTGCGTGCCCGCGCCGCGCCAGCTCGGCCGCCAGTCGATAGGAGGGCCCCGGCCGCAGGTTGGCCGGATCGGGCCCTTCGGCCAGGAAGCCGATGGAGGTGGCGATGATGGTCGGCTGGCGCGCCGCCACGTCAGGAAGGAAGGACCTCGGGGTTGACGATGTGCAGCGGCCGCGCCCCGGCCATGAGCCGGCACAGGTCCTCGGCGATCATGGACGTGTGGTTGGACTCGGTGTCGTAGGTGGCGCCGCCGATGTGGGGCGTCAGCACGACCTGGGGGAACGTCGTCAGCGGGTGGTCCGTCGCCAGGTGCTCGCCCTCGAAGTGGTCCAGCCCGGCCGCGCGGACCTTGCCCGAGGCCAGCGCGGCCACCAGCGCGTCGGTGTCGTGGATCTTGGCCCGGGCGGTGTTCAGGTAGACGACGCCGTCGCGCATTTTGGCGAACGCATCGGCGTTGATCATGCCGGTCGTCTCCTCCGTCACCGGCGCGTGCACCGAGATCACGTCGGACTTGGCCAGCAGCTCGTCGAAGCGAGCTGGTGGCGTCGGGGGCGTAGGGGTCGTAGGCGAGGACGTCCATGCCGAGGCCGCGCAGGCGCCAGCGCAGCGCGCGCCCCACCGCGCCGAGCCCGACCAGGCCGACCGTCTGGCCGGCCAGCTCCCAGGCCCGGTAGCGCTGGTAGGGGATCTTCCCGTCGCGGTAGATCTCGCCTTCCCGCACGTCGCGATCGGCCGGGACGACGCCGCGGGTGGCGGCGAAGAGAAGGGCCACGGCCAGCTCGGCCACGGCGTCCGCGTTGCGTCCCGGGGCACGCAGCACGGGCACCCCGGCCGCGGTCGCGGCCGCCACGTCGACGTTGGTGGGATCACCGCGGCAGCTGCACACGGCGAGAATGGGCTGCTCGTAGAGGTCGGCGCCGCAGACGTCGCTCTCGACGATGACGATGTTGGCGCCCTCCGCCGCCGCCCGCTCGGCCAGCTGGGCGGCGTTGTAGATGCGGAGAGAGGGCTGGTCCAGCCACGAATCGAGGACGAGATCCGCCAGCTGGTGCAGCAGGTCGAGGCCGGGACCGCTTACAGCGGCCGTCACCAGAGCCTTCGGGCGGGAACCTGTCATGTCGGTTGAACTCTCCTTCGGGGGCGGGCGTCGTCCATAATGGCGGATCATGACACGCGTGTCAGATTCATGAAGTCGTCCGGGCGACCGGTCACTGTCGGCGTCGACGTGGGCACCACGTCGGTGAAGGCGCTGGCCGTCGACGAGAACGGCCAGGTCGTGGCGCGCAGCAGGGTGGCCCACAGCGTCGTGGCGCCCGAGCCCGACATCCTGCGCCACGACGCCAAGCGGGCCTGGCGGTCCGGGCCGCGCAAGGCCTTCGAGCAGGTGACCGCGCAGCTCGCAGGCGGAGGGGAACTCGCTGGCCGGCGTCGCGGTGGCCTCCATGGTCCCGTCGCTCACCGCCGTCAACAAGCAGGGTGTGCCGGTGCTGCCGGGCCTCCTCTACGGGGACCGCGAGGGCCGGGCCGTCGGCGACCGCTTCCGGCGACTGCCGTCCTGTTGCCGGGAACGATGCCCGACGCCGAGGGCTTCCTCCGCTGGGCCTCCACCGAGGTGCCCGATGCCCGGGGCTACTGGCCCTGCCAGGCCGTGGCCACCCACGCCATCTCGGGCACTGCCGGCCGATCGACACCGGTGTCACCGCCTCGCTCGGGCCTGCTCCACACCCACGGGCGCTGGAACACCGAGCTGCTGGGCTCGATGGGCGTGGCCGAGCAGCAGATGCCGGCGGTCGTGCCCATGGGCCAGGCCGCCGGCACGCTGCCCGGGAGCGACGCCGTCATTCACGGGCGGGACCATCGACGCCCTGTGCGACCAGATCGTGTCGGGCGCCGTCCACCCGGGCGACGTCCTGGTGATCTTCGGGGCCACGCTCATCTGCTGGGTGGTGTGCGACGAGTGGCTGACCGTCGACGGCCTCATCAGCTACCCCAGCACCACGCCGGACCGCTTCCTCGTCGGCGGCCCGAGCAACGCCGGCGCCCTCTTCGTGGACTGGGCCCGCCACCTGCTGCGCGGGACGCCGCGGCCCGGGCCCCGAGCGCGAGCAGCTCGAGCCCCGGCTCGGACAGCCGGGTCGGGTCCCGGTCTGGCTGCCCTACGTGCGGGGCGAGCGCACGCCCTTCGAGGACCACACGCTGCGCTCGAACATCTACGGGCTCGACATCGGGTCGGGTGCCGAGGCGCTCGAGCGGGCCGCCTACGAGGCGAGCGGGTTCGTGGTGCGGCGCATGATCGAGCGCGCCGGCGTCAAGCCCACCCGGATCGTGGCCAGCGGCGGCGGCTCGCGGGTGACGGCGTGGATGGCCGCGGTGGCCGACGCCACCAACCTGCCGGTCGACACCGTCGCCGTTCCCGAGGGCGCCGCGCTCGGCGCGGCGTACTTCGCCCGCCTGGCCGCCGGGCTCGAGACGTCGCTGGACGACTCGACGCGCTGGTCCGCCGTGGGCCGGACGATCGAACCGGACCCGGCCTGGGTGCGCGCCGCCGACGTGCGCTACGAGAAGTTCAGCGACCTGGGCACGGGCGCGTAGCCGGGCCTATCCGTTGGGGGTGAAGGCCACCTTCAGCGCGCCGCTGCGGTCCTGGCGGGCCAGGGCCTTGAGGGCGGGCCACCACTCCTGGAGCCCGAAGCGGTGCGTGAGCATGGGCGTGATGTCGAGCCGGCCGTCGCGGACCAGCTCGAGGTAGAGCGCGATGGCGTGGAGGCGGCGACCCTCGAAGTCCTCCATGCCGAAGGCGTTCGACCCGGCGATGGTGATCTCCTTGAAGTAGATCGGGGTCGACTCCCACCGCTCGGGCGTGGCGACGCCCGTGTAGACGAGCCGGCCCCGCTCGGCCAGGACGCGCACGCCCACCTCGAGCGTCTCGGCCTTGGCGATGGAGTCGTAGACGACGTCGATGTGCCCGGGATGCGTCACGGGGAGCCCGTCGAGCGGCTGGTGCAGGACGGCGCCCGACCACGCGGCCAGCTCCTCGACGAGCTGCGAGCCGCGGCTCGTGGGCGAAGACGGCGTCGGCCCCGAAGCGCGCCGCCATGTCGCGCTGGGCCTCGAAGCGGGCGACCACCCCGACCTCGACGCCCGGGTAGAGCGCCTTGAGGATGGCCACGCTGGTGAGGCCGAGGGCGCCGGCGCCGTAGACGAGCACCCGCCCCGACGCGCGGCGGCGGGTGGCGCACGATGGCGTGGAAGGACACGGAGAAGGGATCGGCCAGGACGGCGGCCTCGTCGGAGATGCCGTCGGGCACCGGGATCAGCATGGAGTCGTGCGCCGCCAGCTGCTCGGCCCAGGCGCCGGGCGCGCCGGTGATGACGCCGACGTGCACGCCGGGGCCCAGGTCGCCTTTCGTGAAGCTCCAGCACAGGCTGAGGTCGCCGGCCTGGCAGGGCGGGCACAGCGGGGCGATGCCGCGGGGCGCGCAGGTCAGCCACGGGTTGAGGACGACGCGCTGGCCGACGTCGAGCCCGCGGGCCTCCGGTCCGAGCGCGACGACCTCGGCCACCACCTCGTGCCCGGGCACGTGGGGCAGCGAGGAGAAGGCGGCCATCGGGTTGTCGATGTCGCCCGTGTTGAAGTCGCCCAGCACGAGCTTGGCGTCGGAGCCGCAGATGCCCGAGAGGATCGGCCGGGTCACCACCCAGTCGGGGCGGACGAGGCGGGCGTCGTCGATGTCGTGCAGGCCGAAGGGGATGCCGGCGAGCATGGTCTCCAGCTCGTCCTCGGGGGTGGGCCGGACCTCTTCCTTGTCCGGTGGTGCGCCGAAGAGCAACGCCTTCACTGTCCCGTCCCTTCCGGGCCGCCCAAGGCGCGCATGCCCACGATGAAGCTGTCGATGTCGGACGTCTTGGCCTCGATGATCGCCTTCATGTCGGGCAGGTAGTGCTCGAACTGGTCGCTGTCGATGGCGTCGGCGATGCCCTCGGCGATCGTCTTCCGGCGGCTCCTTGGGCCCGTCGTAGAGCGGGGCGTCGTTGTCGGGCTGGTCCCAGATTTCGGTGTCGATGGCGCCCGGGATGATCAGCTTGACCGAGACGCCCGTGCCGTCGAGGTCGACCACCATGGACTCGCTCCAGCCGGCGAGCGCGAACTTCGACCCCGAATAGGCGGCTTCGGCCGTGATGCCCAACCGCCCGCCGAGGCTCGAGACGTTCACGATCGTGCCGGAGCTGCGCTCGAGCATGCGGGGCAGGACGCGCCAGCGACATGGCGACGGGGGAGAAGTAGTTGATGCGCATGGTCCGCTCGACCTCGTCCATGGTCAGGCGGGTGACGTGCCGGCGCATCGGGACGGCGGCGTTGTTGACGAGCACGTCGAGCCCGCCGTAGAAGTCCCAGATCTGCAGGGCCAGGTGCGCGGCCGCCTCCGGCTCCGACAGGTCGGCCGCCCAGACTTCGGAGGCGGGCGAGGTGGCGAGGCAATCCGCCACGCACCGCCTCGAGCCGGTCGGCCCGCCGGGCCACCAGCGCCACGGTGTCGCCCCGGGCGGCGAGGGTGCGGGCCAGGGCGGCGCCGATGCCCGACGACGCGCCGGTGACGAGGACCGTCCGTCCACTCTGCGCAGCACTCACCCTGCGAACCTCCCCTGGCCGCGCCGACTTCTGTCTGCCGCACGCCCTCCGGGAGAGGGAACGCGACTGCTTGGGGGTGAGCGAGGGGTCTCGAACCCCCGACCTCCAGGACCACAACCTGGCGCTCTAACCGACTGAGCTACGCCCACCGAGGGGCACAAGTGTGGCACACCTCCCGGCGCCCTTCGGTATGCCTCACGGGGGTGCCGGGGCGGCTGTGGCGGGATGCTCACGTGGCTCCGACCAGCTATGTCAGGCTGGAGCGCTGCCCTCGTAGCTCAGCTGGACAGAGCGGCTGACTTCTAATCAGCGGGTCGCAGGTTCGAGTCCTGCCGAGGGCGCCATTGTGACGTGTCAGATTTTCTGGGACAGGTGAACCCTCAGAGGATGATCCGCGACCTGCCTTGGGAGTCGACCGACGGATCGAGTTCGAGGTGGCGGATCGACACGCTGGCCCGGTCAGCCCGGGTAGGGCAACCTGACCAAGGAATGGCCCACCGCTAAGACCTCGGTCAGCTCCGCCGGTGTGACACTGGCCCCATTGGCGGGGTCGAGGGTCACGGCGACTTCCTTTGAGGACGACTCGTAGATATCAACCTCGGCGTGCCCGTAGGGTCGTCGTGTCGAAGGCTGCCTCGCCCAGCCCCGACACGGCCGGAGCCGGCTGGCCGATGTTTGACGGATCGGTCGCGACCCACTTGCTCTTGGATTCGCCGGGCGAGCTCGTAGATCACGTTCAGCTCGTCACCCGCTTGATCCTGGTAGATGCAGGCCGCCGTGCCGCCATTCTGAGAGTTCGGGCCCTTGAACGTCGAGCCGGTGGCGGTGGTGATGATCGACGACTTCGGGCATTTGAGGGGACCCACCTTGACGAACTCCGAGCTCGAGCCGCCCTTGGACGATCCCCGCTTCGGCTTGTGGTGTGACGACTTGGAATTGTGGCTACCGGCCGAGGCCGCCGTCGCCGTCGCGGGACGAGGGCCACCGAGAGGCCCAGCAGGAGCACGCCACTCCCTAGCCATGCCGCGTGTCGACTCATCTGGCGAGCACCTCCCTTCTCCGATGTTCAGTCGAATGACATCCCGAAGTGCGAGTGGGCACTCACGGAAGATTTGCTGTGCCGGCTGAGCCTACCGGGGATGTGATGGCTCATTGCTGGCGATGAACCGGGGATCGCACGGCCTCATCCCCTGAAGTCAACGAAGCCTCGGAGGAGCGCAGCCAAAAGTTCAGCCTGGGAGTGGACACCGAACTTGCGGTAGACGGCGACGAGGTGATTTCGCACGGTGCTGGGGCTGAGAAACATCGCCTGCCGCGATGTCGGAGGTGCTCTCACCGGCAACGAGCCGAGCCACGATCTCGGTTTGGCGAACTGAGAGCTCGCTGCCCCTCGGCAAGTGTGCGAGCGCTGGTAGGGCGCTGAGCGCCCGGTTTGCTCTCGCCTCGAGAGCGGCATGGCGAACCTGCTCGTCGAGCTGACCCCCCGAAGAACCATCTGCGGTCGGCAGCGTTCCGGGGCTTATGACGACGCCCAGTCGTGGCGGTTCGTGTTCGCAAACGGGAACCAGGTAGCAATGGCGCTCGGCCCAGCCGTCTTGTCCTACCCGCATGCGAGTGAACACAGTGACACCAAGGTGGTCGACTGCCGCTCGGCGCGCCACGGCCAAGAACTCACTCGCCGCGGACGGATGAACCAAACCCAGCAGCGGAAAGCCTCGAAGCTCTGAGCCGGTGACGCCGAGAATGTGCGCATCGGCGTTCATATATTCGATCAGCCAGTCGTGATCGGTTACGGCCAGGACGACATCGGAAGCGCCTGCCACGAGCGTCTCGACGGCGATCGCCGGTGCTGATGCCGGGCCGAGGACCCACATACCGTAGAGCTGGCCACCGGCCTCCACTCGGCGTCCCCAGACGCTGAGACTTACGACCGTTCCGTCTGGTGTGACGATCCGGCGATGCACCTGGTAGCCGTCGATCACACGAGCAGCCAAGGCCGCGTAGGCGAGCCTGGATGCCTCACGGTCGCGGGCATCAATGTGGCACAAGACGTCGTCACCGATGAGGTCCGCTGCGGGGGCGCCAAAAAACTGCGGCCGCCCCGTCGTTCACCCCGACGTACTTGTGGGTCTCAAGGGTCGTCAGGATGGCCGGGACCGGAAGCTCCTGACACGACCGTACGAGTTCGTCTAGTTCCGCCGAGGCCATGTGTCACCCCCGTGACAGATGTTGTGGCACGGACCTTGCAGAACGATATCGGGATCTCTGCCTAGTGAGAGGTGACGGCCGCCTACTAGGACGGCGGTCGGGGCCTTGGACAATCTTCGAGCCAGAAGTGACTCGGACGCAGCTCGCGGAGACCAGGCGGTGCGAGCTGGAGTCGCCGGACCGAACGAAGGAGAAGAAGTAGGTGGACGAACTCCGAAGGGACCCCCGCGTCCAGACGCCCGGCTGGGTGGGTCGTTGTTCCGTCGAAGGGAGTACCTATTGGGCCGAATGCCGGGTGGTCGACGTCACTCTCAATGGGGCAGCCCTCGAGCTCCTTGAGGGCGCACGTGACATCGGAATTGGGACACGGCTCGTGTTCATGCTCGACTCCAACGGTTCTGTCTTTCTTCGCTTGGCCGGTGAGGTGAGGCGAGTCGAGCCCCTGGCGGGTGGAGCTGCGTCAGTCGGCATCAATCGCTCTCCTGTCTGAAACCGAAACGGCCGTCCTCGGACTGATTCAGCGGCTCAAGGTCCCGAGGACTGTGCGCGCCAGGAGCGCGGCCAGGTTGTCGACCGACTTCTCCAGCATGGCCAACGGCACGATCGGGAAGTGCGGGCGGGCGAACTCGGGGATGTCCGGCCACTCGCAGTAGTTGGTCACCCTCGTCTCGCCCGGGCCGACCGCGGTGATCTCCCACCCGTAGACGTGGCCGAACGGGCCCTGTCCGGGCAGGCCGACGTTCCACTCGAGAAGCTCGTCGGGAACGATCCTGGTCACCGTGTTGACGGACTTGTACTTGCCCATCGGCTGGTCACCCAGGGACTCGCGGTCCATGTCCATCACGAAGGTGTCGCCGGGCGCCTCGACACGCCGGGACCCCGGGGCTGCCTCGAGCATGCCCGAGCCGTCGATCTCGACGTGCATGGCGGGGTCCGTGACGATCAGGAAGACCTCGGCCGGACTGGCCGTCACGGTCCGGCTGGCGGCGATTCGCTCTTCGCTCGACACGGTGGTCCCTCCGTTGCCTCGGTTGCAGGACGACACTAGCGACCAGGCCTTCTGGCCAGCGGATACCGTTGCCCGAAATGGGCGAGGCGCACGAGACCTGGGAGCACGCCGTCAAGGAGAAGCTGAAGCCGTTGCGGGACCGCGTCGTGCAGGGGCTGGGCGGCACCATGCCGGAGCCGCCGCCGCGGGGCCTCACCTACGACCAGCTCGTCGATCTGTTGTACCCGACGCTGCCCGACGACCTCCGGCCGGATGTCGACCGAGGCGGCCGCGGGCGATCTGGCCCGGGTCTCGACCATCCGCCGCATGCTCGGGACGATTGAGCACCAGGTGGCACCGACCGCGTTCTCGGTGCAGCTGGCCGAGGAGGACGCCGTGCGCTGCACCGTCGGCGGCGTGGAGCTGCTGTGCGACGCCGCCGACGCCGCCGTCACCCCCGGATTGCTCTCGGGCCACTACGAAGCGCATCTGTCCGCCGTGTTCGAGAAGTACTGCACGAGCGGGATGACGGTGGTCGACGTCGGCGCCAACCTCGGGTACTACTCGCTGTTCGGCCTCCCGGCTGGTGGGCCCGCCGGCGGGTCGTCGCCCTGGAGCCGAACTCGGAGAATTGCCGTCTCCTGTTGTCGTCGCTGCGCCTGAACGACATCACGAACGTGCAGCTGCTGCCCGTGGCGGCGGACAGGGCGACGGGTGGGCCTACTACTCGACGCACGTCGGCTCCAACGGCGGCCTGATCGACGACGGGGACCTCCTGTCGCACCCGGGCACCGTCGTCCCCACCTTCCGCCTCGACGATCTCGTGGAGGGGCCGGTGGGATTCTTGAAGATGGACGTCGAGGGGGCGGAGGGCCGCGTGGTGGAGGGCGCCACGCGCCTCATCGCGCGTGACCGCCCCATCGTCACCACCGAGCTCAAGGACGAGATGCTGCGCCGCGTGTCGGGCACCACGGTCGCGGAGTACCTGGGCTCCTTCGAGAAGTTGGGCTACACGCCGTCGCTCCTGGAGAAGGCCACCGGTGCCGAGAAGCCGTACGCCTCGGTGGCCGAGCTCCTGGCCGACTGGGGCGAGACCGACGAGCTCCGCGACGTGCTGTTGCTCCCTGGTCCGGCCTGAGCGCTGCGGCTCGTCTATCGGGCCGCGATCGGATCCCGGGTCGAGCCCACCAGCGCGGTGAGCAGCTCGTCGACGTCGTCGGAGATCACCAGCGCGTCGACCTGGCGGGCCTTGATGAAGCCCTGGGCGACGGCGTGGCGCACGAAGCCGAGCAGGTTGTCGAAGAAGCCGTCGACATTGAGGATGCCGCACGGCTTGTCGTGGATGCCCAGTTGCGCCCAGGTCACGGACTCCATGAACTCCTCGTAGGTCCCGAACCCGCCCGGCAGCATGACGAAGGCGTCCGACAGCTCGGACATGAGCGCCTTGCGCTCGTGCATGGTGCTCACCACGTGCAGGTCGCTCAAGGTGCTCGTGGGCGATCTCGTGGCCGGCCAGGGACTCGGTGATGACGCCGGTCGCCCGTCCGCCCGCCGCCAGTGCGGCATCGGCCACCACGCCCATCAGGCCGACCGAGGCGCCGCCGTAGACGAGCTCGATGCCGCGCCCGGCGACGGCGGCGCCGAATCGCTCGGCGGCCGCCGTGAAGGCCGGATCGACCCCGGGGCTCGAGCCGCAGAACACGCAGAGGGTCTCGACGGTCGTCATGCGGGGCTGCCTTCGGGGACCGGGATCTGCTGGCGTCGGCACGGCGGCGGGTCGCCGGACGCGCCGGACGATGGTCTGCCGCCGCGTCGCTGTCGTGGATGGTGAGGGAGAAGGCCGCGGCGGCCAGGGCGAAGATCGCCGCGACGAGGAAGGCGAAGCGGTAGCCCGTGATGTCGGGGGACGACGTGCTCGCCGCTGGCCATGCGCCGCGCCCACGCTGATCAAGACGGTGGAGAGGACGGCGACACCGGTCGCGCTCCCGACCTGGCGCATGGTGTTGAAGAAGGTCGAGGCTCGTCCCATGGAGTCCGGCGTGATCATGGCGAAGGCCGCCGCCTGGTTCGGCACCATCACCTGGGCCATCATCCAGCCCAGGACGAACATGAGGCCACGGATGAGCCAGAGATTGGTGGTCACGCGTGATCTGGGTCAGCAGCGAGCATGCAGAGCGGCGAGCCCGAGCAGCCCGCCGGTGATGTGGCGACGGGGCCCGATGCGCGGATAGATGAAGCGGCTGGCGAACTGGGCGCCGATCATCACGCCGAACGCCTCGGGGAAGGTGGAGAGACCGGACTGCAGCGCCGACAGTCCCCGGCGTCCTGGAAGTAGAGCGGAATGAGGTAGAGCAGGCCCAGGAACGCGGCGGCGGCGAGGAACATCACGCAGTTGGTCGAGCGGAACAGGCGCTCCCGGAGCAGGTGCAGGTCCACCATCGGCCGGGTGGTGCGCAGCTCCACCAGGACGAACGCCAGCAGCAGCGCGGCGCCGCTCGACGCAGGTCGCGATCACCGTCGACCGACGACCACCCCTGGAGCGGGCCCTCGGAGATGCCGTACATCAAGCAGCCCCAGCCCGGCGCCGCCCAGGACGAACCCGGGCACGTCGAAGCGGCCGGCGTCGATGGCCTCGACCTTCTCCAGGACGAGCGCGCCGAAGAGGACGGCCACAATGCCGATCGGCACGTTGACGAAGAAGACCCAGCGCCACGAGAAATTGGTGACCAGGAAGCCACCCAGCACCGGTCCGACGGCGGGGGCCACGGTGGTGCCGAGGGTCAGGATGCTGGCCGCCCGCACCCGTTCGGCCGGCGGGAAGACCCGGTAGAGCATGGCCATCCCGACCGGGGCCATCATGCCGCCGCCCGCACCCTGAATGACGCGGAAGAGCACCAGCTCGGTCATGTTCTGCGCCATGCCGCACAGCGCCGAGCCGATGGTGAAGACGACGATGGCGGTGAGGAGGACCCGCTTCCCGCCGAAGCGGTCGCCCAGCCAGCCCGACGCCGGGATGAAGACGGCCAGGCTGACCAGGTAGGCGATCACGACCCCGTCGACCGCGGTGGGCGGGATGTTGAAGTCGCGTCCGATGGTGGGCAGCGCGACGTTCACGATCGTGATGTCCATGATGTTCATGAACATGGCCGACACGAACACGATGCCCACGGCGATCTTCTGATTCATACGGACGACGGCCACGTGTCTCTTTCGGTTCTCGACCTGCGGGGGAGCGGCAGTGGGGCGGTGTCGGACCACCAACCGGCCTTGCTGCGCCCC
>CAWJKT010000009.1:0-338217 GCA_963843375.1 uncultured Pseudomonadota bacterium | reverse complement strand
CATTTCGAGATCGGTCTTAGTCACCTCATGGAGGAGGAATTTCAAGGACTCGTCTGAGTTTTCCGGATTGGCTGTCGGCAGCAATTTCTGGGTGTCCCAATCAAACTTAAACCGGGTATCAATGGACTCTTGAAGGGAAATCAGATCGGCATCGTACTCGTTAAATTTGTCCGCAAACTCAAGAAGTTCTCTGGTATTTCTGGCAAGCCTCGCAAGTTTCGAGAAAATGAGACCGGTGATATGGCCGGACTTGATATGAGAGAGCATCTTTTGTGCTTCAGGATGAGCAATGACAGCTTTCCCGCTTACCGCTTCGAGATGATAGACCTCTTTGACATTCCAGCCCTTGGACTCAGCGTAATAACGGGCTCGTTTTTCCATCTCCGGGCATATTGGGAAACTCTTTTGTAACTACAAGGGCACTTAATAAACCTTTTTTATTCTCATTTTCTTCAATCGAGATATCACCCAAAACATGATGAAGCCGAGCATCATGTCCATCAATAAAAACATTTGAGAACTTAGCTGCCAAAGCAGAATAATAAATTGGAGGTTTACGCTCTTTAGCAATGGAAATAAGTATCTCTCTTATTTGTATTTTGATTTCATCCCTTCCTGGAAAATCATACTTAACTGATGAGTTCATTCCTTATTCCCTTCGTTACACCCATTGAATACGAGTGATCATTTTATTACAGGTGTCCACAAAAGTTGCCAAGTTTGATAACTTTCTAATCCTTGGCAAAAAGATGTTCAGGTATACAATTTAGATCGAGGGGAGGTAGTCAAAGAAACATATAGAAAAGTTCTCTTTCTTGGTTTTCGGTGAAAAACTGACCACGAGGATAAAAGATGATTTGCGATAAGTGCCAAAAGTCCAGAATAAAGGTCGATAGATATATCGACATTGATGAATTAAACGGAACAGAATCAGAAGGGCAATTCGCAGATTATCTTGCGGCCCAAGAGTCTGGAGATACTGATAATTGGGATTTCGGAGTAGTTGAATATGAGTGTCGTACTGAAGGCTGTCCACAATTTGGTAAAAAGATTGGTTTAGTGACCGATACAGTAAAATATTATGATGGTTTAATTTATATGTGGCATGAAAAGGCCAATGAAGGGGATTATTTTTCCAGATACATATTCGAATACATTGCTTTTAACGCGTATATAAAGAGCAGAATTGTTTTAGATACAGATAAGGATAGAAGCATCATTCAACGTATTAAAAAGAATTCGAAATTAAAGAATCAATACTTATTGGTCGTTGCTAAAGACAAGGAATTGAAAAAGACCTGGAGCACCTTAATAGCCGAGTTAAAAAGGCGGCCTTTATTAAACTCCTCAAAAGATATTGATAATCCTGAATTTGGTAATTGGTGGAATGTTACGGAATTTGAGAAAGATAAAATAAAAAAACAAATCAAGAAAAATGGAAAAAGGCAGAAAGGGATTGTCCACTCATTAAAAGATTGGGGAAATATGGTTGAATTTTGGTACTCAATACGAAATAACCTTTTTCATGCCGGCAAAGATCCAAGCGTTCAAAGGGATCAATTTTTGGTTGAACACGCGTTTAAAACATTAAACGTATTTATGGAATGGCAATTAAAAGATATTAAAAGATATTGATGATTTGAAAATATTTTAGGCCGATTGGATCAGTTTTTCAGGGTGCGAACCAACTTCAAATACAGATAACTACTGTTCCGGCAATATAATCGTGAATTGCTCGCTTCTTTTCATTAAACAACAAAACAATAACTTCACTGAAAGTCCACGAGAAAGTTAAAGCAATCGAAACAGTTATAAAGACATCATAAAAGTTAAAAGAATTTCGTAATTGATCAATAATTTGAACGTAGGTTTGTGTTAAATAATTATCAGCAGGCAAGAGATTTAGAAAATAAATGCCAACAGAGACAGAAACTAAAGCTAAAAGAACATTGACAACATATCTTAAAAAAGCATTTTTCCAATTTATTGATGTCATATCAACTTTAAAGATTTTAAACCTAACAAGCATCATTCCAATTGTTTGAGATTTAAAACCCAAAAGTAAAATATTATAAACACTTGGTACGAAACCCAATAAAACTACCGAAATTATCGTTTCTGATTTATCCAAATGACATTTTTTAAAAACATAAAGCAAAGGCTGATAAACTAAAAGTGAATCAATAAAAATCGCAAGGAGTCGTCTCCAAAATCCCGCATACTTTATAGACGTGGAGGAGCTCGCCACTTTCAACATTAATAAACCTCTTTAGGTCAGTTACCGAACAATACTATCGTTAATACCTACCAAGATTAGAACAATTCCCACGATAATTGCAACTAAGGCTTGTCCTTTGTGGTTAGTTTCCCAAATTTTTGATTTTTTTTCAAAAGAAAGATTCCCATATTGCCAAAAGGAAAATCGGCTTAAACGGGCTGAAGGTCTTGAAGGTGTTTCCATGTCGCGGGTAAAAGGTTTATAAGTTTTGAATTTCCAATAACCATACAACAAGCATATGAAACCTAATAAAATAGGGAAAATCCAATTTTTAAATGCCATCTAACTATCACACTTTATTGGAGTATTTATTTTATTATCTCATATTTTTTTCAAAGTCTCATCTAAAAGTAGTTGAACTTTTCTCGAGAGACTGTTCCACCGCAAAGTCTGGATTTATGTTGTAAGTATTATTGTTTATATTTGCGTAAATAATAAATACCCGCTTTGCGATTTCATCCTGATTTTTACTTAATTTATATTCTCCATTCTTCGTAATAAATCCATACTTATAGTTTTCACCGCGACTTCCGGGACCCCGGATCTTACATCCTGACTTTCAAGTGCGCTGACCTGAAGAAGGCGGTGGAATTCATCCAATCCTCCAATTTCATCACAGCCTGTGTAGGAGCAGGCACGGACTTGCCGCTGATGTGGGTTGGCATGGAGGAAGAGGGACATTCCGGCCAGAACTTCGCCCAAACGCCGGGCGGCCTTGTATTGGCCCGCTTTGAAGTGAGGGATTATGGTTTATGGAAAAAATCCTGGATCGACGAAAAGGCTTGGAATCAAAGCCTTCCAGGGAGCATAACAAAAGCCATCCCTTGCAGACTGTTCCGCTTGGCAAGCAATCCCGGGGTGGTGATTGTGTCGTACGAGTTATCAGATATTAACCAAGTGAGAGATTTCACGACTTCCATGGCTGAAAAAAACGCTTTGGAAGCCGCCGGGGTCGCTCACTTGGACTTCTGGGTCGGAACCAATTTGGAAGAAGGAACCTTTACTTTAAATGAGGCTTAGTCACATAAATTAATAATAGAGTTTCTTCCTGAAATGCTCGAAAATTACATGGCCAATAAATGAGGAAATTATGGCAATCGTGAAATTAGTTACGGTAAATACATCTTTAATTGCTAAAACCAAACTCTTTTCATGCGAACTATTTGACTTCGTAAATTCCCCCATCAAAAGATTGGAATAAAACAGGAAGATGATGAAGCCCATCTCAATAGTTGTCCTTAAAATCCAATTTGATTTTTTATTATTTGGTTTCATTAACGGCTCTTTTTTTCCATCAAGGCTAGGCGCCGATAGAGCGGTATGGGCATAATGACCTTGCCCATCCCATGAGCAACAAATGCCGCGATCATGAAAGGGACGATCAACATGCTTTGATCCGTCATCTCCATGATAATGATGACCGCCGTCAAGGGCGCTTGGACTACTCCGGAGAAAAAAGCCACCATGCCGATCAAGGCGCAAGCCCTCAAATTCACCAGGTGAAAAAGTTTCGCAAGGGAAAATCCCATCCCGGCCCCAATCGAGAGGCTGGGGGAAAAAATCCCTCCAGCCATTCCCGAGAGATAGGAAAATACCGTCGTCAGAAATTTTTCCCCAAAGAAAAGGATTGGCAGACTCCCCCCCGGATTATCCATGAATTTCCGTGTTACCTCATAGCCTGATCCAGCCGTGTCACCAGAAGATAAAAAGGAAAACAAGGCGCATATCAAACCGCAAGCAAGGGCGCGAAAAAACCAATGCTGAGGGAGAATATTTACGACAGGACTGGTCAGTATCCGGGAAAATAATCCTCCCAATAAACCACCCGCTAAACCGATGAAAATTGAGAAAGGTATGATGGCAAGGGAAGGATCAGTGATAAAAGGATGCCCAAAATAATGGTAATTCCCCCCCAAGGCTTGAGCGGTAATACCACCAACGATCACACTGAGCATTACCACCCGCTTGAATTGGGAAAATGTGGATTCGGCTATCTCCTCCAAAGCAAAAGTAATTCCAGCCAATGGGGTGTTAAAGGCCGCGGCAATGCCTGCGGCTCCACCGGCTACCAGAAAGGATTTTAAATCCACCTCTCCAAAATACTTATTGGATTTCCCCGCGACCCAGGCGAAAACCGAGGAGGCTATTTGAACCGTGGGTCCTTCCCGGCCGACGGAAGCGCCCCCCAATATCCCTATCGTCGTGGAAAGAACTTTAAAAGACGCTGTTTTCATTGATACCAATGGGCTTAAAAAGGACTCCGCTTTTTGAGGGGTGGAAGTGCCTATTGCAACCAAAACCTGGGGGATACCGCTTCCTTTCGCTTCGGGGGCAAACCACACTACCAGCCAGGTCGCTATTACGAACAGCAGGGGGGTTACACAAGAAACCCAAAAAGGATGAGCCACAAAATGACGGATAAAAAACCCATGGGCTTGTGAAACAACTAGGGAGAAAAGGTAAGCGGCGATGCCCACTATGACTGCAGCTATTAATTGGGTTGCCTGGGTATAAGTACTATTGCGAAAAGGATTCCACTTTTCAGCCGCTTGCGAAACCAGGTCTTTCGCTTGATCGATCACAGGTTGATTCTGGTTGTTTTTAATATTTTTCATTTTTCCCTTAGGCGGTGCCATCAGGGTCCAGTCTATTGATGTTTGATGTGGCCATAGTCATAACCAGACTATAAAAGAAACCGACCAAAAATTAATAATAAAAATGCGCTCGAAAATAATAATTTACTGGGTTAAGTGGGTAACCTTCACTTCCTCCTTTAATATAGGTTAATGAACATTATTCACTTCGCCTCATAATTGTTTTGTTTTTGCCCGCCATTCCTCTTGATTATTGATTCATTATTATTCCCAAATAAGCTAAGGCTTGTTTTTTAATCCCGCTAATGTAGGTTCCTTCCGCCATGTCGCTGTTGCCTATCAAGTCGCACTATTGGCAGGTTCGATACAGAAATTCCCGCGGGCTTGGATCTTTTGGGGTTAAAGCAACCCAAGACGAAACCTAGTCCGTGACCATTGAGATATACAAGGACAGATAAAAAACAATCAATAATCCTGCGCCGATAAGCAATCTTTTCGTTTCATCCTTCATTATCCTGGGTTTCCTGGATTTTTTTCCATTCCCCAAACTTGGACGCTCTCCTGAAAATTCATCAATTGGTCAGCCTGTTGCGGTGTGAGAATTTCATTTTTTAATTCCAAATCCGTGGAGATTTGTTCTTTCAACTTCAGGCCCTTCAATCGACCGATTTTTTTGCATAAATAGTCCAATCGGCTCATATTGGGGTTCGGTTTCTCAATTTCATTTTCCAAATCAACCATTTCCAACATGAATTGGGCATCGGTTTCGGCTTTTTCCTTACGATAGACTCTTCGAATTTGGCGGATTCGATCCTTTTGATTTTCCGTTAATTTCAATTGCCTCAAAATCTCGCTTTTTTTGAAATGACGTGTGGTAATTTTTGCTTCTGCCGGGGAAGAGGCTTTGAATTTATGATCCCATACAAGTAAGGTTATTAAAAATACTGGCCCCATTAAAAAAATCAAATTTCCCAACAATTTAAAGTTTTTCATCTTCTTAAACCGCCCTGGAACCATTCCCGGCCACATGTTAAACAAGGTCTTTAACCCTGATTTCCCTTTCCGGCTAAGGGGTATCTGAATCCAAATCCGTTTGGTCTGGTTTCAACTCGACAAAAGATCTTAAAACCTCGCCGGTCAGATCCATTTGATATTTGGTGGCAACCGCATCATTGGTATCCAAAACCAGATCCACACCCTCTTTTTGGGCAATACCAGCAACCACTTCTTTGATTTGACCCATCAACAACCTCGTCATTTCCTGGTTCCTATCGTCCAATTCGGTTTGGATCGTGTTTTTTTCGTTTTGATAGTCCTGTGTTTCTTCCTCGAACTCTTTCTCCTTTCGACTTCTTTCTTTTTTGGACATCGCCTTTTTAGTGTTGTTTAACTCTTTTTGGAGGTCCATTAACGATTCCTCCGAATCGGCCAAATCCTGTTTTTTCTCCTGGGCCATCTCGTCAAACTTTTTCTGGGCCTGGAGGGTGCCAGGATACTCCTTAAAAAGAGTCTGCAAGTCCACGGTGGCTACCCTTAAATCCTTTCCATACCCCATCGAAAAGGCCCAAAAGCACAAAAACAATGTTAAAAATCGCATAACAACATCCGGTAAAATGAGTTTGAAATTCAACCTTTGTTTTATAAGGGCTTTGGTTTTTAAGTAACAAAGAAAAAATTCCCAAGTCCCAAAAACTATGTCCAAAAAAGGTCAAGGCTGGAAAGAGGAAACTCCCTTCCCCTTTCCAGGCCCAAACGGGTTTGTCCCCCAACGCCATTTGACTCTTTCCATCCATCTCCCAAAACAGTTCAAGATGTGGTGATTTCGACCACTGCCCTGCGATTTTTCGCTCGGTTCTCGGATGAATCGTTTGGTGCCACAGGATCCGCTTCCCCTTTTCCCACAGCGCTTACGTTATCCCCAGAGACACCCTGCTTTAACAATTCTTTCTTTATGGAATCAGCCCGGCGCTGCGAAAGCTTAAGGTTCTTGGCGGCAGCCCCGCCGTTATCCGTGTATTCCAAAATGGTCACTAGGTCCCCGGGATACTTCATTAGCACTGCGGCGATCTCATCGACCTTTTGGATACCATCTGTATTTAAGTGGGTGTAGCCAACTTTAAATAAAGAATCACCACTCAAGACTAATGTAAGACCCTTTGGGGTTTGAGATACATCACCCAATCCCGAAAATGATTGAACCTGGGGATTAACCGCGCCTTGGGAATCTCCCTGGTTTTGGGTCATATTGCCGGTTGTGGCACACCCATTTAAGACAATAACCAATCCTATAAATGATGCTAACCAATATCCGTTCATTTAAACCCTCCAGTATTTTTTTATTCACCCGGAATACCCCAATAAGACGGGTTTTCTTATGGTCCGTTTCTGGAAAAAACATTCCGAACCCACCGGAAGATTGATTCCTTCAACCCCCCTGCGGGTTCCCCGGGTAATCCCGGGGCCCGGACAATTTTTTTATTTGGCCATAGGTGTGGAACTGGGCTTCATGGCCTTACTTTTTTTCTTTGTCTTTTTCTTCTTTTTCTTCATCGATTTCGCAACCGGCGTCTTGGCTGGCGATGAACTATCGGCAAATACAGGTCCTGACACCGCCACCAGGAAAAAAACCGTCACCAGTGATGCGATCAACTTTTTCATACCCACTCCTTTAATTAAAATATAAACGAAAAGAGAACCGGCCCATGGGCAGGCGGGCCGGACCCCTTTCCCGACAACTATTTCCAGCCCAGGCGTTTGAAGCCGGACATGGAGTATTCGCCCGGCCTTGGGAGCCGGGCTAGGACCCGGTGCTGCGGGCCGGGCCTAAGTTGGGAGATTAGATCTTAAAAATAATCAACCGGCAGCGTCTCCCTGGGTTTGGAATGAGGCACATATTTCGGGGTAGCGGATGCCATCCGTTTAGCATTGCCCATCTCTTCCATGGAGAGGCCCTTTTCCACGCGTAAATCTTGGCGAGGATAGATCAAATCCGGGTCCTTGATCTGATCCCGATTGGCCTTGAAAAGTATGGGCCATTCGAAGGAATCTCCGAAAACCCTGGGCTGGGCCGCAATTGTCCATAAACAATCCCGCTTTTGAACAATGTAGGTCCCTGACCCCATCAGGTTCGCCTTTTGCGTAGCAATCGGCTCATTCGACATAAACTTGCCCGGAATTTCCTCGCTTTGAACCCGCTTGGTGCTTCCACAACCAAAAGCCATCAGCCCCATGCTTAAAAAGGCGAATGGCCAAAAAATTCTTTTTAGTGTTAACATGACTTATCTCCTTTCAAAATTAAAACCTAAAAACATCTAAAATCTTTTGCCGTAAATTTCGACAAACTTATGTACGTTCGCCATGAGGATATGCCTTTCCAAATCCGATAAGCGCCTTTCCAAGGTGGCGCAGATATTTTTCGTGATGGAGTTCAACACAACCTGATGGGTTAAGCGGGACCAATTTCCCCAATCCTTAACTTCGACTTTACCAACAGCCCTCAACCAACTTTTCAACTGGCTGTCAGAATCCAACGCCTCTTTCCATAGGATTTCCTTGATCAAAAGGGATATCAAACAATCGGGATGCTCATTGATTTCCAGTTTCTTATCAAAAGCAATTTGCATAACCCCTCCTTTTGACTTTTCATCAACCTTTAGTTGGTTCTTCACCATTGGAAGCCTTCCCACCCACAACAGGCATCCCTTTCGGATCAGGCTTGCGACCCAAAAGCGGAGGAATATCAACTTTGGATTCGGTTTCCTGTCCCAAGCCCGCCGGATGGGACGCCATCCTTTTCCAATTCTCCTCAAGGTTATGCCGGATGGAATCTTGCGTCTTGGCAGAGATAGAAACAGCGCTGTCAGACGAAAAAATTTGTCGAAAATTTGAATCCAGCAAAGGTTTTTTATCCTTTTGGTTGGATAGATGAACCGAAGGCCGGAAATGATACTGGGCAAGCGAATAAAACGGTTTGCCCAAGGGGTTATTTTCAAGCTTTTGAAGGGTTTGCCTGAAGAAACCGGCCAAGATGATCAAGGTGTAGATCGAGACACCTAATAAGAATTCTTCACGTTTCATTGAATTTCCTTTCGTTAGGATATTTTCGTGCGCTAAAAGTACGCGCGAATAACCAACCGGGGTAAAAGAAAAACCCGGCTGGGGATTACACGAAAGGAATTTTCAGATTCTAAGTACGAGGAAACTCTTGGGAGAGGTAACGACCGAGACCGAAGTAAAACTTAATTGGTTTTCCAAAAGCAAAGTGGCCTTTACTTTGGAAATCCGGGGGACCAAAACCGTAACATCTGGGGCTTCTCTTTCAATGTTACGAAGGGCCAAATGGGGCGCGGAAAGTACCTGTGGAATAGTTGGAAAAACTTTGGTTTCTTGTTGGTCAGCGGCATGGATTGAACCGTTATGGACAGCCACAACAACGGGCCTCATAACAAAAGCAGGTAACAGGGCTATGGCTAGAATTTGGGAGTAGATTTTGATCTTCTTACGCATCGTCGCTACCTTGCTTTTTCTTTTAAAGACAAATTTATTATTGAATTCTTGGCCAGTTAAAATCAAGGAGAAAAAAGCCATAAAATTAATAAAGAATCGTCCTAATTAGTTTGACGAATGAACATTGTCTAAAGTTTCTTTAAAAACCCTTTTATCGGGCACCAGAAAAATGTTTTTAGGCCCTAAAAAACATGGAAGCGTTTATCACTCCCACCGAAAACGTTTATAGGCCAGCTTCTACCCTATGAAAATTCGCTCCCAGAGCATCTTTTGGGAGATGCTACCTATGGTCCGCTTGAGTTCCCAATTCCTTTTTTCCCTTACCCAGTTTTCAGATGATCAGGGGGACCCAGCGGTCTGCCTCGCAGTTCAACACATTTTGAGAAGGGCAGTCTTTGTTGAAGACGTCGGGAGTGTAATCCATGCCGGTGTGGCTTCCTGACAACACTCTCCATAGGCCCGAACTAGGATAAGTTGAGCACCTTCAAGTTCCTTCTTAATCCCAAAAATCCATGACTTTACCTTATACCCAGCCGTAGAAAAACCAAGGAGGAGATTAATGTTTATTCATACCGAACTCTTGATAGATAGGTAAAATCCATTTCAGCCTTATTTTTGTCGTAACTTCCCTGATGGAGGTAAGTAAATTCAATATGCTGGCGGAGATGGCTGGGAAAAAAGACGCTCCGATACCGGAAGTGGGCATGTCTCTTTGGGTCTTCGTGAAGCTTTTCTACGTCTACTTTCTTTTCACCGGATGGCAGTTGCCACTGGCCACCTATCATAACCTCCTTCTGTCTCAGACCCAGGTCAAGGCGGCGCATTCGGATGTGATCCCCTAAGGTGATTAGGCTTTTAGGATAGGGCGATTTTGAGGCTTTTTTAATGATAGATGGATACTGCGAAAGGGGACCGCAAGAAGGGGGGGCGAAGCGATTGGGTACTTGGAGGAACAGGACCGGGTGATGATTTTCATAATGTCTCCTCAAGCGAGCAAATCCTGCAGGAGGAATTGCCCGCTCTTCAGGAGACGGTCGAATCTTACGAGTCGATGGACGAAGGCACCCGGGACAGCCTTGAATAACTTCATGTTTAACCTTATGGTAAAACTGTGTTGTAGGCAGGTTTTTTCAAGGCAATTCCTAGATTTTTTCTATCATTTCCAATGAATTCTTGTATGATGGCACCGTCTTCGGGGCCCCCGTGGATGATTAAAATTTTTATTAGTAGAAAGGTAGTTGCAGCATGGCACAAGGTACTGTGAAGTGGTTTAAGAACGAGAAGGGTTTTGGTTTCATTTCCCAAGATGGAGGCGAGGACGTATTCGTCCACTTCTCCTCGATTCAATCGGATGGATTTAAGACCCTCAACGAAGGTGACCGGGTTGAGTTCGAAGTCACCCAAGGCCAAAAGGGTTTGAAGGCCGAGAACGTCCGCAAAATCTAAGGATTTTGTGACGCCATGAAGAGCCTCCGGGGACAACCCCGGGGGCTTTTTTATTTCCGCTGTTTTTTCTTTCCCGATTCAAGATTTCCATAATATTATTCCTCCGACAAAAATCGTCAGTGATCTGGGGAAAAAAATGAAGCTATTCTTGAAAGTTCTGGGCGGTCTTGCGCTGGCTCTGGTGGCGGCAACAACGGGCGGAATACTTTATTTCAACGCGTCCTTTCCAAAAGTAAGCCCAGCGGATAACATTAAAATCGAATCCAACCAAGCCCGGCTGATCCGGGGCAAGTACCTGGTAGAAAACGTGACCGGCTGTTTCGGCTGCCACTCGGACCGGAGCCTGAACCAATTTAATTTCCCCCTCAAGGAAGAGACCTTGGGCCAGGGCGGCTTTAAATTCGACCACCAGCTTATGGGACTTCCGGGAACCCTCTATTCCAGGAACATCACCCCTTATAACCTAGGGAACTGGACGGACGGGGAAATCGTCCGCGTCCTGAGGACCGGGGTGACCAAACAAGGCACAGCCCTCTTCCCCGTGATGCCCTACCAGCATTTAAGCCAGTTATGCCAGGAAGACCTCTATTCCATCGTGGCCTATATCCGGACTTTAAAACCCATCGCTTATGATCCTCCCCCGACAAAATTGGATTTCCCTCTGAATTTAATCGTCAAAACCATTCCGATGGACGCCGGGCCCTTTGCCCCCGCTCCGAATCCGAAGAACAAAGCCGCTTATGCACGTTACGTTGTCAATGCCACGGCTTGTTTGGATTGCCACACACCCGTGGATGCCCACGGTAATCCTCAGCCGGGAATGGACTTCGCGGGCGGAATGGAATTCCACTTTCCCGACGGTTCCACCCTGCGGACGGCTAATATCACACCTGATAAAAAAACAGGCATCGGGGACTGGACAAAGGAATACTTCATTAAGCGTTTCCGGCTGGGAAAACAAATGGCGGATCGCCACACCCCGGTAAAACCGGGAGAATTCAACACTTTCATGCCCTGGGGTGAATATGGCGCCATGACCGACGAAGATTTGGGAGCTATTTATGATTTCCTGCACGAACAGGTCAAACCCGT
Source organism: uncultured Pseudomonadota bacterium (assembly GCA_963843375.1). Classification (GTDB taxonomy): domain Bacteria; phylum Oederibacteriota; class Muellerivitia; order Muellerivitales; family Muellerivitaceae; genus CAWJKT01. The sequence goes on along the minus strand of CAWJKT010000009.1, from coordinate 326,301 downwards.
GAACCATTCAGTCGAGAAGTTCACTCCCGGAACCCAAATCGCTTCACGGTAAATTTTGAGCCAAGCTAGCAGCTTTCACATTACCAATCCCGGCACCTGGCCTGCGTGCGCGCATAATTGGCGGGCGTGTCGATTCTCGCGTTTTCCCTGCGGTCTTCCGCTTGAAAGCGCCTCTCAAGGGGCGTCAAAATCCCTTTGATGTTTCGATCCAATATATCCTCTCCTTCCTGCTCGGAGGATACTCGCAGAGGATGGGATCGAGTCGGCAGGGCCCGATCTCTTCTCAAAGCCTGTATTAAAAGCGCCTTATACTTTTTGAAAACCCTTTCGTTGATGGCCACATGGGTATTCTCATGCCCCAAGATGGTCTGATATTGGCAGCTCCCCCTGGGATATTTGTTGGAAATGTAAACTTCCATCCTTGTGATCGAAAAATTGACGTCGATTGATTTGGCCCAAACCCGAAGCGGGCCATTGGGATTCGGCCCCGATTCCGTCATTTCGTATTGGGAAGATATCTCGTACTCGAATAAAGTGAGCCCCGGTTCCTGGGCCGCCCGGCTGGGAGCCTGCAGACCGCTCATGCCCTCGATTTGTTCGGTGCTGTACTCATGGTGGTACGTTGGCCTCAAGAGATTCCCGGTAACGTGGATTAATTGGGAATCGCTCATCGCCGCCAATTCCATTGGGTCAGCCGCTATTACCAGAACCGCCATTACGCAAAAAAACAATCTATTTTGGAGCGCTTTGAGGAAGTCAAACTTCCTTAACCCGAGGATTCTTTTTCCGCCAATCATTAGAAGCCTTATTTTATTTCCTCCATAAACTCGGGTATGCGCCCTTTACCGACCATCAAACTTGCCGCCCAAGTGTAAGGGTCCAATTTCTTCTCCCCTCTCTGGACATTCGAGGCTAAATAACTGAATTGATGCAGTTCGGGGTCGGCTTTGAAATGCCATTGCCATTGGAAATTTCGGCAGGCGACTTCCCCTAAATAAACCCCCACCACCCCCAAACGGATGCGGGCGTCTTCCTCAGACTCAATTTCTTCCAAAAGATTGGGTAAAAACCCGCCGAGACGCCCAAGCGAATTCATCGAAAAATCCGGGTTAATTTCCTTCAAATCCTGATCTACATTTCGCACCAATCGGGAAATGAACCTTCCAACGGTAGCCAGGTCGTTTTCCAAAGGATTTTCAACAGCATGGCGGGATGCGATGGCTTCGGACACTAAAACCTTGGCCCTCGCCCGTTTTTCCAGGAAAGCCCACAGCCTTATGAATCCCATGGTAGCGGCGGCAATCCCCAAGAAAGTCGAACCAACTTCCACCCACCAAGGGGAGATCGAGGGAAAAAATCCGGAGGGGTATTTGTTGTTTAAAACCGGAACAATTCCAAGCAAAGCGACCAAGATAAAATAGGGGATGGCTGAATGGAGTTTATGTGTCTTCAATGTTCCGCCTTTGTTGGCCATACTGACAACCGCTAATTATACTTAGTACTCAATTCCCTCTTTTGAGGGCGCCTTCTGATCAAAGTAATGCTTCTCTTTTCGCATTTCCGTCACCAAGTCGGCTTTTTCAACCAGTTCAGGCCAAACTTGATGTCCCGTGAAGACCAATTCACATCGGCGTTCTTGGTTATAAAGGGCCACCAGTTCCATGACCTCCTCTTGGGTAACCAGTCGGGTCATAACCGACGCCAGCAGTTCGTCCAGGATGAGCAGGTCTTGGCTTCCCGAAAGGATCAATTCTTTCGCTTGGGTCAATCCTTTTTGGGCTTCTTCGAAATCACCCGATTCATTTTTAAAACGAAAAGCATGGGGCCCTAAAACCCTTTCTTTCCCGTGGGGGTAAAGTTCCAGACCCTTTAATTGTCGCAAAATCTTTCGCTCGGAATAATGTTCGTTAACCCCATCATATCCCTTGTCAAATTGGATCAAGGCGACCTTTTTCCCGGCCCCGAGGGCCCGAACCGCCAAACCAACGGCGGAGGTGGTTTTGCCTTTGCCATATCCATAGTAAATGTGGAGGCGGTTTTCCATAGCGGTCAATTGTAAGTGAAAGCTTGAACGAGGGGTAGTCCGGCCGGAAGCATAGAAAGGTCAAACCTGATTAATTTGAAGGTTTAAATTTCTCGAATTGTTCTCCCGTCATAAAAAAGGCGGGGCACGGGCCCCGCCTTGCATGACGGTTTCGGATCAATAATCGAACGTCTTAATAACGATAGCAGCGGTCCCATCGATCATAATATGGATGGATGATCCGGTGACGATAGTAATCCCTCATCCAAACCACACGCCTATAAGGGTTTGCTACGACTTCCGTCACGACCGGCCTGTTTTGCAAAACCAAACGGACTCCGGGCACCGGACAAACGTCCGCGTTCACGAATACTGCGGCCTTGGCTGTGCCCGCCATGGCTAAAGAAACAAACAGCGCTGAAAAAAGTAGCTTTTTCATTTTCAACCTCCTTGGAACACTTAGAAAACGGATCTTGTTAATAAGACGGTTCCAAAAGGCGGAAGGTTTCAGCACTAAAAAAAGGCCCGTTTAAAGTCAAAATTATTCTTTTAAATTAATCGCTTCAATTAATGACCATAACTTTGCCATAGGGATTTCGAAGTGAAAATCCTTGGGGTATCTGGATGTAATAAATATAAAGCCCATTGGAGACCCTTTGCCCTGATTGGTTTTGTAGTTTCCAGGAAATAGTATTCAACCCCACATTGCCTTGAACGCTCGTTTTAAAGACAAGTTCCCCTGCCACATCATAAAGACCAACAATGATTTCGGAAGGACTGGTTAAAACCACTTGCCAGTTGATGGGCTCCCCTCCATGCGAAAAATTGGGGGCGACCCACCAACCCGGAGTAGGCCGGGCCAAAATGGGAACGGTATTGGGCGTTGAAGTCGGGGTAGGGGTTTCAGTCGCCATCGGCGTGCCGGAAACCGTGGCCGTTTGGGTAAATGAAGAAATCGCAGTTAAGGTGATCGTGGCGGTGGAAGAGCTTGTGGAAGTATCAGTGGGTGTTGGAGTAGGCGTGCTGGTTTGAGTCGCAGTTAGGGCGAAACCGGTTGAGCCGGAAGATGTCCCCGTTAAAGTCGCGGTCAAGGTGTTCGTCTCAGTCGAGGTTGGCGTATTTGTGCTTGAACTCACAGGCGTGCTGGTCGGGGTATTGGTGGGAGTTTCGATAAAAGGATTGAAGAAGGTATTCGTAGCGGTCTGAGTCGGAATACTGGTGGGTGTAATTGTAACTGTGGAAGTTGAAGTATTTGTGGCTGTATTGATCGGTGTAGCCGTGGCCGTCGAACTCGAGGTAGAAGAGGCTGTATCCGTTTGTGTGTTAGTGACGGTATAACTCGGCGTATTCGTCATCGTGTTCGTCGAGGTAGAAATGGGAGTGGGGGTCAAAGTACTGCTGGGGGTATCAGTAGGTGTGGCCGTAGGAGTCTGCGTAGGAATGTTGGTGGGAGTCCCGCTGGATGTACTGGTAACCGTATTGGAAGGCGAATTCGTCGATGAAAGGGTTGGTGTGGCTGAAGCGATGTTGGTTTGAGTGCTCGTTGGAGTACTACTCGGTGTATTTGTCACCGTGGCGGTGGACGTGGGAATGGGAGTACCAGTTAGAGTATTGCTTGGAGTGTCGGTCGGCGAGGCGGTAGGCAGGGGTGTGGATGTTCCGCTGGCGGTACTGGTGGGCGTAAAGGAAGTCGTATTGGTGGGTGAAGGGGTCTGCGTTAAGGAAACTGTGTTGGTTTGAGTACTTGTAGCAGTATCACTCGGCGTATTCGTCATCGTGTTCGTCGACGTGGAAATAGGAGTGATCGTCAAAGTTTGGCTGGGAGTATTGGTGGGCGTTACCGTTGAAGTGGATGTAGGAAGAGGTGTCGATGTTCCGCTGGCTGTATTAGTAGGGGTGTTGACAGGAGTATTGGTCGACGAAAGCGTCGGTGTGGAAGTGGATGTATTGGTTTGAGTACTCGTAAGAGTGCCGCTCGGCGTATTCGTTATCGTGTTCGTCGACGTAAAGATGGGGGTGGCGGTCAAAGTGTTGCTGGGGGATTCAGTGGGGGTATCCGTGGAAGTCCCCGTAGGAAGGTTCGTTGGGGTCCCGCTGGACGTACTGGTAGCTGTATTGGAAGGCGTAACCGTCGGGGAAAGCGTAGGAGTGGAGGAGGACGTGTTAGTTTGAGTAATGGTAGGGGTGCCGCTCGGGGTATTCGTGATCGTGTTGGTCAGGGTGGAAATGGGGGTTTTAGTCGAAGTGTTGCTTGGAGTATTGGTCGGTGAGGCCGTTGAAGTGGCGGAAGGGGTGAAGGTAGGTGTGACACTAACCGTAAAGGTGGGAGTAAATGTAGGTGTGGTGGTGGTTGTGGGTGTCGGGCTATGGGTGGCCGAATTCGTGGCCGTATTTGTCGTGGTTTGGGTAGGTGAATTTTTAGGGGTGTTCGTGGGTGTCAAGGTAATGGTAGGCGTGATTGTGCAACCTACCGGGGTCGAATTTGTCAGGGCATTAATCAGGTTTTGCCCTTTGGGAGAGCCCCATCCGGTGGCTAAATCATATCCGGTCATGGCTGAATAGAGCTCGGAATTGCCATCAAGGTTGTTATTTCCGGTCGTGATATCGTTGAAATCGGACGTGTAGTTTCCACCTAGTCCAACGGGATAAACTAATGGATTGGCGAAACCCAGGGTCACGCCACCTTCCGCCGCTTGCTGACTAGCCAAGGAATAAAAACCAGCCCATAGGGGCGCCGCACAACTGGTGCCAACAACCGAGTAGTAACTGTAATTGTTATTGCTGACATAATCATTGTCCGCGATGACAAAAACATTGTCAGCGACCATGGAAACATCCGGAATGTTTCGCAATACCGTTGAGCCGCCATTAGCGGTCATAGGGACCGTCTGCTGGTAAGAGGGTATGGAAACTTCGGAACAAATACCCCCGCCGCTCGCGTAAGTGACTCCGCTCAAGGGCGCGTTCCAAGTCGTTTCCGAAAGATAGGATTGGCCCGCTCCGTTCATCGTCAACTCTGTTCCGCCCACGACCGTCATCTGGATGTTGGAGTTTAAGTTGATGGGGGAGGGTACGGTGGGGGTCGGATCCCCCTCCACATAGGCTCCATCATCCCCTGCCGCCTGGAAAAAAGCCTGCCCTCGCGAAGCGAAATCCTCGAAATAATTAGACGTGGCCGCATCCCCGAAACCGGTCCAGGAGCAACTGATCTGATTGATGGAAATAGTTGCGCCGTCCGAATAGATCTGATCCAGCAACATGTCGGCTTCGGCGTTTGTCGAAGTATCGCTCAACTCATAAACCCTTACCTGGGATAAACCCGGCGCCATGGAGATGGCCATTTCGATATCCAAGGAGACCTCGACGATCCCATCCGAATCGGTCGTATCCAGGGTGAATCCGCTCAGCGGGACGTTCGTCAGGGTAACATTGGGTAAACCGGCTAAGTTTTCATAACCTTGAATATCATTGGCATAGTACCCCTCAAATTCGACCAACGCGACCGACTGACCCGTTCCAGTCAGGCAGACGCCGGGAACATAGGCATTTCGGAAGTCTTTTCCCCAGAAAAGTCCGCTCGGGGCGGAACCGGTACCCGGAGTTGGGGTTGGAGTAGCGGTACCGGAGGTTGGTGTTGGAGTGGCGGTCCTGCGGGCCAATGGAAAAACGTTTCCAGAGACATTCCCCGCAGCCCAAGAATGAATGCCTTTTACATGAACCGCGGGTCGGGGCCTTTGATAATTGTCCAACCCGCTGATGTGAAGAACCGGAACATCCAGGTCTATGGACGGTTCGTTTTCCGGCGCAAAAAAAAGGCTGCCATCCGTCCTCTGATACTGCCCTAAGCGAACTTGAAATATCTTTTGGATTTCATCCACCCTTCCCTGGATTTCCAGCACCAAATGGCTGGGGCGGGTTGCGATGATGTTGAGGTGGTTTGATCGGGCGAAGGAAATAAGGGCCTGGTAGTCCTTTTCAGCAGGTCCAAACCTCTCCTCGAACTGACCTTGCGTGAGAAAATGGTGATACTGGGGGCTTCGAGGATCATAAAGCTGTTTTAAAAGTTCCTGGAGTTCTGCGTGGTTACGCAAGGGAAGGCTTAAAACCAGTTTGAGTTGGACTGAAGGGTCTAAAGGGCCGATTCGGGGGGCAGTCGCGATGGCTTTTGGAACATGTCCTTGAAGCTGTTGCCTACCTGCCGCCCCGGCATAGGCATCAGGCCACCATAACAGAAGCGCTAAACTTAAAAGAGGCCAAAACTTTTGCACCACAACCACCTTTGAATATCACGCCGCCTCGTCAAAGGACGGCAGGTTCAAAACAGGTTTCATGGGAATTTTTCAAAATTCCCGGATAAATGAAAGGAATTATACCCTCTCGGCCTGGAATGCTTTCATCGAAAAAACGCCTGTTTTCAAAGGTTTTACAAGAAAAAAGGGACGAAGGAAACCACAACCCTGAATAAACAAATTTTCGAAGCCAATGGGAAGACGAATGGAAATTCCCTTAAAGAGCGTGATATTCCTGTAAGGGTTTCACTTTGATTTCTTTTTTCTTCATGGCTTCGATGCCGTTGGCGGCTGCGGCACAGGCGGAAAGCGTCGTGATGCAAGGCACGTTATAGACCACCGCGGTGCGTCGAATCTGGAAGTCGTCGGATCGCGGGCCCTTCCCTGCCGGGGTATTCATGATGAGTTGGATTCCACCGTTTTTGATCAGGTCAACCACATTGGGCCTTCCCTCATGCACCTTCCGAACAATCGTCACTTCCAAACCGTTTGAGGTGAGCGCCTGGGCCGTACCCTGGGTGGCCACCAACTTGAAGCCCATGTCGAAGAGCCGCTTGGCGATAAAGATGACGGTACGCTTATCCTTGTTCTTGACCGAAACGAAAACCGTTCCCCTCATGGGTAATGCGGAATTAGCCCCCATCTGGCTTTTCGAGAAAGCCATTCCAAAATCATTGTCGATTCCCATGACTTCGCCCGTGGATTTCATTTCCGGCCCCAGCACAGTGTCCACTCCCGGGAAACGGTTAAAGGGAAAGACCGATTCTTTCACCGCGATATGTTTGAGATAGGACACTTCCTTCACCCCAAGCTCTTTTATGGTTTTTCCCGACATAAGACGGGCGGCCACCTTCGCCCAAGAAGTGCCCGTAGCTTTGGAAACAAATGGAACGGTGCGGGAGGCCCTGGGGTTCACTTCCAACACGTAGACCAGGTCGTTCTTGATCGCGTATTGCACGTTCATGAGGCCCTTTACTTTCAGGGCCAGGGCCATTTCCCTGGTGTATTTCTTGATGTTGGCAATCTGGTCTTCCCGCAGCGTATAGGGCGGAATCACACAGGCCGAGTCACCCGAATGGATGCCCGCTTCCTCGATATGTTCCATGATACCCGCCACCAGAACTTCCTTGCCGTCACAGACGCAGTCCACATCCACTTCCAGGGCATCCTCCAGGAAATGGTCGATAAGGATGGGTTTGTCCGGGGCCGCCTCCGCGGCCTTGACCACGAACTCGTCCAGGGATTCCTCGTCATAAACGATTTCCATCGCCCTCCCGCCCAACACATAAGAAGGCCGCACCACTACCGGATACCCGACTTTCCGAGCCACTGGCTTGGCCTGCTTCACGTTCATGGCGATCCCGTTATCCGGCTGTCGGATTTTGAGTCGTCGAAGCATGGTGCCAAAGAGTTTGCGGTCCTCGGCAATGTCGATTGACTCAGGCGAAGTGCCAATAATGGGCGCCCCTGCTTTTTTGAGGGAAACAGCAAGTTTCAAGGGTGTCTGGCCGCCGAACTGCACGATGACGCCTTTGGGATGTTCCCGGTCCAGAATGTTCATCACATCCTCAAAGGTCAGGGGTTCGAAATAGAGACGGTTTGATGTGTCATAGTCGGTCGAGACCGTTTCCGGGTTGTTATTCACCATGATGACCTCAAACCCGTCGTCCTTCAGGGCAAAGGCTCCATGGACGCAACAATAGTCGAATTCGATACCTTGGCCGATACGATTGGGTCCCCCGCCTAGAATCATGATCTTATTTTGTTTGGTAGGGGCGGCTTCCCCATCCTTACCCATGAAAGAGGACCGTCCCAACTCATAGGTGGAATAAAGATATGGAGTGAAAGCCTCGAACTCGGCGGCGCAGGTATCTACCATCTTATAAACCGGCTTCACCCCCCGAATCTTACGGTATTTGCGAAGATCCGTTTCCTTGACGCCGCAAAGAAAAGCCAGTTGGGGATCCGAAAAACCCATGGCCTTAGCCTTGCGCAAGAGATCCTCAGGCAACTTGGACTTTAACTTTCCCCGCTTGGAGGTGGACTTTTCCAGTTCCTTCTCCAAATCCACGATTTCTTTCATTTCATTCAAGAACCAGGGATCGATCGTGGTTAACTTGTAGAGCTTTTCCACCGTATAGTTCTGCCAAAAAGCCTGACGCACGAAGAAATGCCTCTGGGATGTGGGTTTGCGCAATTGAGCGTCTAGCAGGTCGTGGGACAATCCCCGGGGCTTGCGGGCTCCGGTCTTCAGCCACCGACCTTCCTTCCATTCCCGTCCATCGGCCCCCAGGCCGATGGTGCCGGTCTCCATAGACCGCAAAGCTTTCTGATAGCTTTCCTTGAAGGTACGGCCGATAGACATGGTCTCCCCGACGCTCTTCATCGAAGTATTCAACAAATCATCGGCGTCCGGGAATTTCTCGAAGGTGAACCGGGGGATTTTGGTGACCACATAGTCGATGGAAGGTTCGAAGGCGGCCTTGGTATAGCGGGTGATGTCGTTGAAAAGTTCGTCCAGACTGTAGCCGATGGCCAGCTTGGCCGCGATCTTGGCGATGGGGAAACCCGTGGCCTTGGAGGCTAACGCCGAGGAGCGGGACACCCGGGGGTTCATCTCGATGACCACCATGCGCCCCGTCTTGGGGTCCACCCCGAATTGAATGTTGGAGCCGCCCGTATCCACGCCGATTTCCCGAATGCAGGCGATGGAGGCGTCCCGCATGCGCTGGTACTCCTTGTCGGTCAGGGTTTGGGCAGGGGCAACGGTGACGGAGTCCCCGGTATGTATGCCCATGGGGTCCATATTCTCGATGGAACAAATTATGACCACGTTGTCCTTGAGATCGCGCATGACCTCCATTTCATATTCTTTCCACCCCAAAGCCGATTCCTCCACCAGGCATTGGTGGATGGGAGAAAGGTCGATTCCCTTGGAGAGTATTTCCTCGAATTCTTGCCGGTTATAGGCGATCCCGCCGCCGGTTCCGCCAAGTGTGAAGGCGGGTCGGATGATGACCGGATAGCCGTTGCCTTCGGCAAAACCCAGTCCTTCTTCCAGAGTACGCACGGTGAGGGACTTGGGCAGGTCCAACCCGATCTTGAGCATGGCTTCTTTAAAGAGCTGGCGGTCTTCCGCCTTCTTGATGGCGGCCAGGTTGGCTCCGATCAGTTCAACTTTGAACTCGTTTAAAGTGCCATTTTCAGCCAAAGCTACAGCGGTATTCAGGGCGGTCTGCCCTCCCAGGGTCGGCAAGAGAGCGTCCGGCCGTTCTTTTTCAATAATCTTGCGGCATACCTCGGGGGTGATGGGTTCCACATAGGTCCGATGGGCGAATTCCGGGTCGGTCATGATGGTGGCGGGATTGGAGTTAATGAGAATGACTTCGAATCCCTCTTCCTTCAAGGCTTTGCAACCCTGGGTACCCGAATAGTCAAACTCGCAGGCCTGCCCAATGATGATTGGACCCGCGCCAATAACCATGACTTTTTTAATGTCGGTACGTTTAGGCATTTTCCCCAGAACCCCTAAGAATTTTTTTCGATCATTTCCCTGAACTGCTTAAACAAATACCTGGAATCATGCGGGCCAGGGGAAGCCTCCGGGTGGTACTGCACCGAGAAAACCGGTTTGTGTTTCATGGCCATACCCTCGCTGGTGTCGTCGCTTAAGTTGATATGGCTCTGGTAGACCAAACTCTTGTCCAGACTTTTCGGATCCACGGCGAAACCGTGGTTTTGGCTGGTGATTTCCACTTTGTAGTTTTTGGTATTCACCACCGGCTGATTGCCGCCCCGGTGCCCGAATTTCATCTTGTAGGTTTTCCCCCCGAGTGCCAAGCCCAGGATTTGGTGCCCAAGGCAGATACCAAAAATCGGCACATTTTTTTCAATCAAGTCGCGAACGGTGTTAGCCACGTAAGGCACAGCCTCCGGGTCGCCGGGACCATTGGAAAGAAAAACCCCTTTGAAGCCCTTGTTCATCAAGGCATCGACCTTAGTAGTCGCGGGAAAGACCGTCACGTCAAAACTCTCGGCGGTTAGGCGACGAAGAATGTTGTATTTGATGCCGCAATCCAGCGCCGCGATCTTGATCCGCTTTTCCGGGGGCGCAAGACCCGCCAAATCCATCTGAATATCAGACTTTTCCACCGGCCTGTCCATGTTGTACGGCAATTCCGTCCATTGGTAAGGCTTGTCGCAGGTGACTTCCTTTACCAAGTCCCGCCCCACCAACCCCGGGCTGTCCTTGGCCTGTTTGACGAGTTTCTTGGGATCCAGTTCAATGGTCGAAAGCACCCCGTTCTTAGCCCCATGGATCCGCAAATGGGACGTCAGCGCCCTGGTATCAATGCCTTCGATGCCGATAATGCTGTTTTTCTTCAAGTAATCGCACAAGGTCTGGGTCATGCGATAGTTGGAGGGATGCTTGCAGTATTCTTTCACCACGAAACCGGAAAGGAAGGGCTTGCGGGATTCCACATCCATAGGATTTACCCCGTAATTGCCAATCAAGGGATAGGTCATGGTAACGATCTGGCCCCGGTAGGAGGGGTCGGTGAGAATTTCCTGATAGCCCGTCATAGAAGTGTTGAAGCAGACTTCCCCAAAAGATTTTCCCTCGGCGCCGAAGGAAAGCCCCTCAAACCAGGTCCCATCTTCCAGGGCTAAGATCGCCCTTTTCAATTTATTAGATTTCATTCCAAGTCCCAATATTTATTCCGTCTGGTACTTCACTTCTCCACTCACGATCGTCGTAACGGCCCACCCCTTCAGGTTCCAGCCGTTGAAGGGGGAGTTCTTGCCTTTGCTTTTGAACTGCTTGACGTCGACTTTTTTCTCCGCCTTGACGTCGAAAATGGAGACATCCGCCTGGGCTCCTTCGGACAGCGTCCCCTTGGGGATTCCAATGATCTTAGCCGCCGAAATCGTGAGCATTTCCACGGCCCTCGACAAGGAGATAACTCCCGGTTCCACCAAGTGGCTATAGGTGAGGGGAAACAGGGTTTCCAACCCCACAATCCCGAAGGCGGCCTGGTCGAACTCGCATTGTTTCTCCGTGGAGGCATGGGGCGCGTGATCCGTACAGATACAGTCAATAACGCCTTCCTTGATGCCTTTTCTTATGGCCGCCACGTCTTCTTCGGCCCTCAAAGGAGGATTCATCTTGAAGTTGGCGTTGTAGTTCTTGATCGACTTGTCCGACAGGGTCCAATAGTGGGGGCAGGTTTCGGCGGTGACGTTGATACCCTTTTTCTTGGCCTGACGGATCAACTCCACCGACCCGGCGGTGGAAACGTGGGCGGCGTGGAATTTGGCGCCCGTCATCTCGGCCAAGAGGATGTTGCGGGCCACCATGACCGTCTCGGAAGCGGCAGGAATTCCCCGAAGGCCCAGCGCGGTCGAGGCTTCCCCTTCGTGCATGACCCCTTCGTTGGAAAGATGCGAATCCTCGCAGTGATCGATAACCGTCAAGTCCAGCATTTTGGCGTATTCCATGACCCGGCGCATGAGTTCGGCATTCATAATCGGCGCGCCGTCATCGGACAAGGCAACCGCCCCGGCTTTTTTCAATTCACCCAACTCGGCCATTTCCTGGCCTTCCCGGCGTTTGGATATGCATCCAATGGGATAGACGTGGCAATAGCCTTCCTTTTCGGCTTTTGACTTGATGAAGTAGACAATCGCTTGGTCGTCGATGGGAGGATTGGTGTTGGGCATGCAAGCCACCGAAGTAACCCCGCCCGCCACCGCCGAGTGGGAACCCGTGGCGATGGTTTCCTTATACTCGAACCCCGGTTCGCGAAAATGAACGTGGATATCCACCAAACCAGGCGTTACGATTTTTCCTTTGGCATCGATGGTTTGGTCCGCCTTCACCTTCAATCCCTTGCCCACCTTTTCAATCTTGCCATCCTTGATGAAGACATCCGCCTCGCCATCGATTTGGTTGGCGGGGTCCACCAGGTGGCCGCCCTGGATCAGGATTGTTTTCATGGGTTTACCCCTTCCTTGTTTTCGCCCTGGAGCAAGTAAAGTACCGCCATGCGAACCGCCACCCCGTTGGTCACCTGGTCGTCAATGACCGATTGGGAACCATCGGCAACCCCGGATGAAATCTCAACCCCTCGGTTCATGGGGCCCGGATGCATCACGATGGCATCCTTCTTGGCACGCTTGAGTCTTTCGTTATTCACCCCAAAAAGAAGGCTGTATTCCCTTATCGTTGGGAAGAGATTGTTTTTTTGCCGTTCCAACTGAAGTCTCAGGACATACACCACGTCGCTTCCGTCCAGTGCCTTGTCCAGATCGTGAAAAACTTCAACTCCCATCTTCTCGATGCCCATCGGAAGCAAGGTCGTCGGGGCGCAAACCCGCACCTTGGCGCCCAGTTTCAAAAGCCCCCGGATGTTGGATCGGGCCACCCGGCTATGGGTGATATCCCCCACGATGGTGACCGTCAGACCTTCTATCTTTCCTTTATGTTCCCGGATGGTGAAAAGGTCCAGCAATCCCTGGGTAGGATGCTCATGTGAACCATCCCCCGCGTTGATGACCGTGGCTTTCGTGATATTGGCCAGCATCTGGGGCACCCCGGAGGATTTGTGCCGCACCACAAGGGCGTCGATGGTCATGGATTCCAGGGTTTTTAAAGTGTCAATCAGGGTCTCGCCCTTGACCAGCGAGGAGGAGGAGGTTTGGACGCTCAAAATATCGGCGCTTAATCTTTTGGCCGCCAACTCGAAGGAGATGCGGGTGCGGGTGGATGGCTCGTGAAAGAAAAGCACTACCGTACGGCCTCTTAAGGCCGGAACCTTCTTGACGGATCGGGTTGAGACTTCCTTGAAGGAAGAGGCGGTATCCAGGATATGGACAATTTCTTCGGCCGAAAGCTCTTCCAGGGTTAAAAGATCCTTGGATCTCCAACTCATGATTCACTCTCCGCGATGACGACTTCGTCCTTGCCGTCATTTTCTTTCACGTGAACCAGCACCTGCTCTTTGGAGGAGGACGGAATGTTCTTCCCGACATAATCAGCGTGAATGGGGAATTCCCGGTGGCCGCGGTCCACCAAGACCGCGTATTGAATGAATGTGGGGCGTCCGAAATCGATGATCTGGTCGATGGCGGCCCGGGCGCTTCGACCGGTGTAAAGCACGTCGTCCACCAGGATGACTTTTTTCTTGTTCACGTCAAAAGGAAGCTCGGTGGGAGTAGGCGCTTTCTCAGGTTTATGGGTACCCGCATCATCACGGTAAAAGGTGATGTCCATGGCCCCAAAAGGCACCGCCGTACCCTCAATGGACTTGATCTTGGCCGCCAGCCTCTCGGCCAGCACTTCCCCCCGGCTCTTGATGCCGATGAGAACCAGGTCCTGGATCCCCTTGTTTCTCTCGAGAATTTCGTGAGCGATGCGGGTCAGGGCCCGGTCAATATCCCGGGCTTCCATGATGAGCGCTTTGATTTTGGGACTCATACCCCCCCGAAAAACAAAAAACCCTTTCGCTCCAAATGTTGGAGGAAAGGGTCTTGATTTTCAGTTCGAGCGCAAGCGTACATCATCGTCAATTCCTTGAGAGCCTCTCAGGGCCCTGTTAAAGGTGGACAACTTTTAGGATTATACGGGTTTCATTCCGGATGTCAAGTTGGAGTTGGTGGAAGCTTGTAATCCAAGGCCGAAAGAAATTCCCGAATGTTTCGTTTGTTCCGGCCGAAGTCTCCTTTACCCCCTTGAGCCCGGGAAAGAATTTCCAACTTAGTCACGCCATCCAAACCTTGGACGATGTAAATGTCCACGTCGTCCGCAAAAGGCAGGAACCGGGCGGCGCAATGGGCCCGAATACGGCCCTGGTTTTCCCGGTGTTCCACAACTTTCCACCGAGACAACCCCCCTATAACTTCCAACGCCGCCTTAACGACCTCTTCCCTCCCCTTTGAATATTTACGGGGCCTGAAAAAAGGGTCCGGGTCCTGGGGGGTCGTCACATAAAGATTCTTGGTTAGCCAATCCTTCCAACTCACGAACTACTCCTTTTCAGTCATTTCGGTTGGAATGCCGCCCTCTATAATGGATCGAACTTTCAGGGAGTGGGCGCTCAAGCGGGACAATTCGGCGCTCATTTTTTCGGATTGTCCCAGCAAAATTTTAGTGGCTTCCACCCCCTCTTCAAAGGCCCTCCAGACATTTTCCGCGTCCTTGGCCAATCGAAGGGAAAGAAGTAATGCCGTAAAACCCCTAAAATCCATAGCCATTATCCTCTGGGACTTGAGTCCTTCCATCCACTCGGACTTTTGAAGGTAAGACTGGTATTGGCCGTCGTCTCCCAGATAAAGAAACCCGCCCGTTGCTGGATTTTGGCTTAAAGCCCGGCTTAAAAAACCCAAGGCCGTTTTCATGTCATCGTCCCCCAGTGGGCTACCCGATTTCCCCGCCTCCAGGCAGGGCATTTCGCCCAAGGGGAGTCTTCAAAAAAACAAGGAACCCTTCACCCTCCCGGCAATCCCCTTCATCCAAGTAAAGCCGGGTTAATTCCAAGATGGTTTTCTTGTGATTCAAAGGTTAATAGGCGCCCGCCATAGATTCCCTGACCGACCGCAATCCCTTGACCCCTTGCGGTAACCGGCCCGCTTCCAGGCGCAATTCCAAAAGCTCATTTTGGGCGGTCCCCAGCGGCTGTTCTGACTTCTTATAGAGGTCTTCGAGCTTTCGCTGGGATTCCAAAAGCCACTGTTCCGCCAGGCGGTAGGCGGGCTGGACATCCCGGTGGGCAAACCGGGCTTTGTTGGTCCGGCTGATCCGCCAAAAGAAATAGGATCCGGAGGTCCATACCACCAAACCCGCCAGGGTTAAGCCTATTAAAAAGTAGGGATTCAAAAAAACCTCCGTTCAATTCGGCTTATTATAACGGGAGCACTGACGAAAAGCGGGGTGGCTATATTCTTTATTTTATGATTTATATCATCTCATCGTTCGGTTAGATTCCATAATCTTGGAGATATGAAAATGCTTACCTGGATTAAAAAATATTGGGGCTGGTCGCTTCTGGCTGTTTTGGTTTTATTCGGGGGCGGTTTCGCCGTGACCGTGCTTCGATCCATCTCCAATGAAGTCCATCCCAAACTGGGTCCCATGGTGGAGTCGGTTTATGGAATCGGCACCGTCACCGCCCGGCACACTTATGACCTGAAACTGGGGGTCATGGACACCTTGAAAAAGCTTTATATCGATGAAGGGGCCGCGGTTAAAAAAGACGATCCCCTTGTTTCTTTTGTGGACAATCACCTGATCCGCGCCCCCTTTGACGGCGTTGTCACCTCCCTTCCTTATAAGGAAGGCGAGACCATCTTTCCCCAGTTGTCCGTTCTGACCTTGACCGACCTGAAAAATCCCTATGTCGTTGTTTCGCTGGAGCAATCGGGCGCCATCCCGGTACGCGACGGCCAAAAGTCATTTCCTGAGTTTCGAAAGTCTCCGGGGGCAAAAACTCGAGGGCACGGTTTCCGCCATTTATCCCAAAGAGGGTGAATTCTACGTGAATATTGAGGTTCCGGGGTTGCCAGAAGGAATTTTAGTGGGAATGACCTGCGATGTGGCCATCCAAGTTTCAGCGAAGGACAATGTCCTTCAAATCCCCATCGTCGCGGTGGATAAAGGTAGCGTGACGGTCCTGCGCGGGCGGAATTCCGAAGAAAATCCCCGTCAAACTCGGAGCCACCGATGGAACCTGGGCCGAGGTGGCGGATAACAGCATCCAAGCAGGCGATACGCTTATCCTGCCGGGTAAATAGCCGTGTTTTTCCTGGCCATCAAGCAGTTGCTGTCGAAACCCGGCAGAACCTTCCTGGCTTTGCTGGGAATCACTTTCGGCACCGCGGCCTTCCTTATCCTTTCCGGAATGATGCTGGGCTTTCGGGAATATTTCATCCAACGGCTCATCAACACGACCGCCCATATCAGCATCAAGGCCGAGGAACCGGTGATCGAGGAACACTCCCTGGACCCCTATTTCTTCCCCGATACCCTCGTGAAATGGGTGGTTCCCCCGGTTAGCCACGACGAGCCGCCCCATCTGGAATATCCCCAAGGCTGGTTCGACCGCCTGGATGCGGACGAAACGGTTCTGGCCTACGCCCCCCAAATCACCGCCCAGGTTTTGGTCAACCGGGGAAAGCTGACCCGGACCATTACCCTCATCGGGGTTGAAGCGGAAAAACAGGTTCAGGCCACGGACGTCCAAGACGATATGACCGTGGGGAATTTTCTGGATCTGGACAAGGGCGGTTTCCAAATCATCATCGGGGAGTCCTTGGCCCAAAAACTGGGGATCCATGTCAACGACACCTTGAATATCGTCGACATCAAGGGGGATGTGATCCCGGCGAAAGTGGCCGGGTTTTTCAGTACGGGAATGACCCAGGTTGACGATGTCACCGCCTACGCCCCCATCCATTATGTGCAACAGGCCAACCAAACCCCGGGCCAGGTCTCCCAGATCATCGTGAAATTGAAGGACATCACCCTGGCCAAAAAAGTGGCCGATCAATGGGCTTCCCTGAGCCGGGAGAATGTCCAAAGCTGGGACGAGGCCAACGCCAATTTTTTCCAGGTTTTCAAGATGCAGGACATGATCCGCTATATCTTGAGTTTCGTCGTGCTGATGATCGCGGCTTTCGGCATTTACAACATCCTCAACATGATGGTCATGCAAAAACGGGGAGAGATCGCCATCCTAAGGTCGATGGGTTTTGAGCCCCGGACATCATCCAATTGTTCCTTTCCCAGGGGCTGATCCTTGGGTTCATTGGCGGAATCCTAGGTCTGGGTTTGGGTACCCTGGTTTGCCTTTATGTCCAAACCATCACTTTTTCCGCCGGGGTCAGCATCACCCGAATCAATCACATGCTGATCGCGTGGCATACTATTTTTATGTGTCCGGTTTCCTTTTGGCTTTCCTTTCAGGGCTATTCGCCGGGCTTCCTCCCCGCCCGGGCCGCCAGCCGAATGGCGCCCATTGATATTCTTCGAAGCGAAGGGGGCTAAAATGGGCTTCACCGCCAAAAATATCGTCAAGTCCTTCGGCCAGCCCCCGACCGTGGTGTTGAAAAGCCTCTCTTTTGAGATCGCCGACGGCTGAATTCGTGGCCATCACCGGGCCGCTCCGGCTCAGGCAAGAGTACCTTGCTTTATTCCCTCAGCACCCTGGACCCCCTGACCTCCGGCACCCTCCTTTTGGACGGGCAGGACACGCACGATCCTTTCCCCCAAGGCCCTTCACCGCTTCCGAAACCTGAACATGGGCTTCGTTTTCCAGTTCCATTACCTTTTGCCCGAGCTTGACTGCGAGGAGAACGTCCTTTTCCCCGCCCGCAAAACCAACCGCCATGAGGAACTCAGAAAATACGCCGTCCAGTTGATGGAAGATTTCGAGATCGGACATATCCGAAAAAAACTTTCAGGGCAAATTTCCGGGGGCGAGCGCCAAAGGGTGGCGATCGCCCGGGCCCTGATCATGCGCCCCAAATACCTTTTGGCCGACGAGCCCACCGGCAACCTGGATTCCGTCAGCGGGGATAAAGTGATTTCATTGTTTGAGCGGGTCAACCGGGAACAAAAAACAACCGTTCTCATGGTGACCCATGAACCGGATTACGCGGCTCGGGCCGGACGGCAGATAGGCCTCAAGGACGGCGAAATCGAATTTGACCAAAAAAACAAACATTAAAATTCTTAATTTTCATTTCTCTTTTGTGGAACCATACAATTTCGTTAAACGGATTATTTTTCACGTAAAAAGATTCAAAATCCCTCCACAACGGCTTTTTTAAAAATAACCGGGAGGACAAATCCCTTGTCGGCGCTAAATTTGTTTGGAATTCCCACCATTCAAAAGAACGAACAACTTTTTAACGAACAAAGATGTACCGTTTACCTTCAATCATTCCAAAGATTCCTTGGCTTTTAATGGCACGTCCATTGCATCTTCAAAGGCCAAACCCATAGGAAAGGATTTCATGGAAAACCTCACCTTCCCGGAGAAACCGTTGGAAAGTCCCGAACTACCCTTAATTCAACCCTTAGACCTTATCGAACAAAAAAGCGTCGCTTCCTTTTTTCAGCCCATCGTTTCGATTAAAAAAATCGGAGTCGTCGGCTTGGAAGCGCTGGGCCGGGGCGTGGATACGGAAACTCAAAAACTCATCGAGCCCCAGGACATTTACAAGCATTTGGAGGACAAAGAACCCCGGCTGGCTTTGGACCGTCTCTTCCGGGACAAGAGCCTGGAAAGCTATACCCTTATCCGATCCAAAATTCCGGGGTTGCTTCTTTTCCTCAACATCGAGTCCTCTATCCTGACCCCTGACATCGTCGGATCCGGTTATTTAATTAAAAAAGTCAAGGAACATCATCTGGACCCCAGTACGATCGTGATTGAGATCTCCCAATCCGAAGGGGCCGACAAAATGGCGGTTCAAAGATTCATCGAAAACCAAAGAGGGAATAATTTTTTGATCGCCCTGGAAGACATCAACAACAGCCGGGATAAGTTAAACCAGGTCCTCCACTTGAACCCGGACGTGGTCAAACTGGAAAGCTCTCTCGTCCAGGGCATGGCCAACGATCCCTACAAACGCGAGGGATTCGAACCGTGGTGAACCTGTCCCAAAAACTGGGAATCCTGGTTGTCGCCGACGGGATCGAAAACGAGGAAGACGCCCTGGCCGCCTTGGATTTGGGGGTTGATATGCTGCAGGGTAATTATTTTTCAAAACCCCAAAAAAACGACTCGGCGACCCTGGGATTGAAAGCCCGCATCGTTTTCATGGCTTCCCGTTACCGGCGAATCATGACGGAACGTATGAACAAGGACAAGAACTGCCGGAACCGTTGCCAGACCATCGCCGATTCCATTTTCCAGGAACTCGACAAGGTGGACTGGGACGACCACGAAAAAAGCTTGGCGAACTTCTTTCCCAAATATCCCCAATTGGAATGCCTCTACATTTTGAACCAGGATGGCGTTCAAATCAGCGAGACCATTTGCAATCTCAAGAAATTCTCGGCGCGAAAACAATTCCTTTTCCAACCCGCTCCCCGGGGAACCGACCATTCTTTGAAGGAATATTATTTCGGAATGACCTATAACAACCTCAGCCGCTATTTAACCGAGCCCTACATCTCCCTGGCCTCCGGAAACCTGTGCATCACCTATACCGGGGTTCTGACCAACAAAGAAACCGGAAAAACCCACATCCTTTGCGCGGACATAGACGTCTCTCAGATTTAAAGCCCGCTTGGTTTAAAGGATTTCTTTCAACCTTTCGGCGGGACGGGCCAAAATGGCCTTGTTTCCCTTCTCGACAATCGGCCGCTGCATTAAATCCGGGTTTTTTATCATCAACTCGATGGCTTCCTCGTCCGACACTTCCTTCTCGGCCAGTTTCAGCTTTTTATAGATTTCCTCTTTTTTGCGGAACAATTCAGAGGCTTTGATGCCCATCTTCTTCACCAGTTCCTTCAACTTAGCCTCGGATAAAGGTTCGAGGTAATAATTAACCGATTCCATTTCCACCCCGCTTTCCTTCAAAGCCTGGTAAACCTGCCGGCAGGTGGTGCAAGTGGGTTTCTGATAAACCATAATCCTCATTTATTTCCTCCTTGTTTTCGAAAAATCACGCTCAACCGCGCGCGCGATTTTCGCCATCATTTCCACCGTCTCCACTGGATATTCCCCGATGGCCGTCTCTTCCGAAAGCATGACGGCGTTAGTTCCGTCCAGGATGGCGTTGGCCACGTCGCTGACTTCCGCCCGGGTGGGACGGACGTTATGCACCATGGATTCAAGCATTTGAGTGGCTGTGATCACGGGCACGTTTCGGTGACGGGCCTTTTGGATAATGCGCTTTTGGACCAGCGGAACTTCTTCAAGCGGGATTTGAACTCCTAAATCACCCCGGGCTACCATCACCATATCGGTCACCTTCAAGATTTCATCCAAATTTCGAACCGCTTCGGCCCGCTCAATTTTGGCGATGGTATGGATCTTACGGCCTTTCTTTTTGGCATAGGCCTTGACTTTTAAAATATCCTCGGCTTTTTCCAGGAAAGAAACCCCAAACAAGTCGATACCATGGGCCAGACCAAAATCCACGTAATGGAGATCCTTCTCCGTAACGGGTTCCACGAAAAGTTCACCTTCTGGAATATTGAGGCCTTTGTGGGAAAGCAGGCTTCCCCCGATCAAAACCTTGCATTTCACCCCGGAAGCTCCGACCGCCTCCACCGCCAGTTGGATAAAGCCGTCATTAAGATAAATCAAGCGCCCCCTCTTTGACGCTCTGAGCGAGTTGGGGATAATCCACGGGAATGATTTCATCCAAAGACCGGGTTGTTGAACGGCTCGTTAAAAGAACCACATGACCTTTACGCAAATGAAGGGGTTCATGTTTCAGATGGCCAACACGGATTTTGGGGCCCGGCAGGTCCACCAATATGGGACATTGGGTTTTCTGCCGTTTCGCCACTTTTCGGATGCGTTTTATGTCCACGGCGTGCTGGGATAAGGTTCCATGAGCAAAGTTAAGCCGAGCCATGCCCATTCCGGATCGCATCAGGTCCGAAAGCTTTTGTTCGGACCGTGAAGCCGGCCCGATGGTGCATACAATCTTGATTTTGAGGCGTTCGGCTTTCATTTTTTATTCCCGACCGCATAACCCAATTTTTTGAGGACATCTTCGTCCTTACGCCAATTCTTCAGGACCTTCACCCAAAGCTCCAAAAAAACCTTTTGTTCCAACAATTTTTCAATCTCCTGCCGGGCAGCGGTCCCCAGGGCCTTTAACTGTTTTCCCCCGGCCCCAATGACGATTCCTTTTTGGCTGTCTTTCTCAACATAGATCGTCGCCTTGATCACGACGGGCTCAGGCGGCGCTTTTTCCGTCGAATTGCTCGATCATCACCGCCACGCCATAGGGTAGTTCCTGCTGCAATTGTAGAAAACACTGCTCACGAATCATTTCAGCGGAAATTCCCGAAGAGTCTTATTGGTTAAATCCTCCTCAGGGAAAAGGGCTGGTTGGTGGGGCAGAAATGTCTGAAGCTGACGGATAACTTCCGGCACTCCTTTGCCGGACAAAGCGGACATGCGGAAAAGCAGCCAATCCCCCGCCAAATCCGCTTTGATCTTTCCCGTAAGTTCCTGCACCCTGCCCCTCGGGAACCTGGTCGATCTTATTGAGAAGGCACAAAACGGGCTTTTCGAATTTCTTCAACCATTCGGCCACCAAATAATCCTCGTCCCCCAACCCCTCTTTGGCATCGATAAGAAAAAGGGCCGCGTCCGCCCCGTCCAGGACATTCTCCACCTCGCGCAGCATATATTGGGAAAGTTTGTTGTGGGGCTGATGGATGCCGGGCGTGTCGTAAAAAACGATTTGGGAATCACCATCCTGAAATATCCCCGCCATGGAACCCCGGGTCGTCTGGGGTTTCGGGAGAAACAATCGCAAGTTTCTGGTCGAGGACCTTATTCATGAAGGTGGACTTGCCCACATTGGGCTTTCCCAGAATCGCCACCGCGCCGCAAACAAATTTATCGGAATTCATTCAGGCGGCTTCAATTTTGCGCGGGAATATCGAAAATCCTCTCGGGCTTCACCCCGAACTTCTCGATCATTTTTTTAGGGAAATCCAGAACGCAAGTTTTGAGGGTCTCGTGCCCGTCGGATCCCACTGAAAATTTGACTCCCGCGTCCACGGCCTTTTTCATGAGGCGCTCATAAGGCGTCAGCCAACGATTGGAAATTTCCATGGCGACGTTATACATGATCAAAGTGCTGATCAATTCCTCCTCCCACCATTCTGGAAAAACCTCTTCAGGTTTGCCTAGGGCGAGCGGGGGCAGCATGGTGCAATGGCCCAGAATGCTGTAGTTTTGTTCGCTGAATTCTTTTTTTAGGACTTCCAAGTGGGTTTTGAAAAACTGGTCCCAATCCTTGATTTGGGCGCCGGGATTGTAATCCGGGAGTCCGCCCTTGAGGTATTTGATCAGGGGGCTAAAACCGACGCGAAGACCATTCAGGGTAATGCCATGAATGCTGCCGATCATGTAGTCGAACTTCCCGCGGGTTTCGTCAGCGACGATGAAACTGCGGCCCAAGTCCATTTCCAATCCCCGGGCGACGGGGTATTGGGAAAGAAAATCGCAATAGGCTAAAAGCCGGTCGTTGGAATTAAGATAGTCCCCGAGCCCCGCATGGTCCGACAACCCCACCCGGACGCCTTCTTCCTTTGCCCGTTGAAGGATTTGCTCGATGGATTGACGCCCATCGGACCATTCAGCGGTATGATTATGGCAGTCTAAGTAATTCATTTCCTCGACGTTTCCCCTTTTCCCATCCAAATTTCACCCCGTGAACCTCAATTGGGTCCAGTCGTTCTGAAGGTCTCAGGTTGGATTTCACGGATGAAATAACGCCTCAAGTATAATAAGGCCTTGTTTGGTTGTGGGTGTAAAGGTTTTTCTGATGCCAAATACTGAATGGTAGACTCTTTTTCGTCAATCTCGTTCATCCAAACCATTCCACTATCGAAAAGGGACAAGCTCGATGCATTCCGGCGCCCGGCTTAAAAAAATCGCCCAAACGGTTCCAATGTTGATGCTCTTGCTGGCCATTCCCGCTTTCGCCCAAAACAACTCCCGCCAGGGCTTTTTCACCACTTGCGACAACGTGAAACTTCACTTTCAGGAATGCGGGCCAGGGGGAAGCCATTCTATTCATCCCCGGTTGGCTGATGCCGGAGGATATCTGGGAACGGCAATTCCATGAACTTTCCAAAGACTATCACGTGGTGGCCTTAGACCCTCGTTCCCAGGGCCAATCCGACATGACGGCCCTTGGCAACGACCCGCTGAGGCGCTCCAAGGATATCCGCGAACTTCTCGATTATCTGCATCTGGACTCGGTGGTCCTGGTGGGCTGGGCTTTGGGGGCCTTCGACACCCTCGCCTACCTGGCCCAGTTCGGCAACGACAAGCTCAACGCCCTGGTCCTGGTCGACAGCCCCCTGGGAGCCCCTTCCGCCCCCAGTACCCAGCAAAGCCCATTCCTTCAAAGTTTTCAAACCGACCGGGATAACGCCAACCGGAATTATGTTTGGAGTCTTTTCAAGAAACACCCCGACACGGCTTTTTATAAGAAGATTAACCCTTGCCGCGGCCCATGTTCCAACCAATATCGCCTTGGCAGCATTGGACAACACCATTCCCGGGGATAATTGGCAGCCGAGCCTGCGGGCCCTGCGCCAAATACCGCTTCTTTACGCCATCACTGCGAAGTTCACCACGCAAGCCGCCTATCTCCAACAGGTGGATCCCCAGGCGCGGGTAGAAACCTTTGACCACTCCGGCCACGCCTTGTTCGCCGACGAACCGGAACATTTCAACGCGGTGATAAGGGATTTCCTGCACCAGGCTACCCTTTATCCGGCGGGCTTGCCCTCGACCAAGTCCCATGCGGCTTCGCTCAAAACCGCTTTAACCCCAATCCCCGTTTCTAATACGGCACCTCTTTCCACCTTCACCCCTTTATCCGTAGCTACCCCTTCCCCGACTTTGGTTCCGGAAACGGCTTCCCCGACTCCAACGGCTTCAGCTACTTCCACCGAAACCCATGTGGCCGCGGTCGCTCCATTGACTTCACCGCAGCTAAGCATTAGTGCAACTGCTTCGCCAAGTCTCATCATCCCCACAACCCAGCCAATGACCCCGACTATTATTGAAACTCCGTTGCTTTCAGGGATGGCGTCTCCCACCCCTTCAACTTCATTTGCTACTAAACTAGAGCAAACTTGGGCCTCAATAATTCACGGGTCGGCCAAACCCACCTCGATCGAAACACCCTCTCCAACGCCCCACCGAGCCATTCCAACCCTGAATGAAACCGGTGAAAATCCAGTCCAGGAAGGTTTTTTTACCACCAGCGACCAAGTAAAGCTCCACTACCTGGAGGCAGGCAAAGGCCAAGCCATTGTCTTTATTCCCGGCTGGCTTTTGCCCGCCGAAATCTGGAAGTACCAATTCGAGGGACTTTCCCAGGACTTTCATGTCATTGCTTTGGATCCCCGTTCCCAAGGCGAGTCCGACATTACCCCCCAGGGAGATGAACCTTTGCGCCAGGCTAGGGACATCCAGGAGCTTCTGGACCACCTTCAATTGACCTCGGTGGTCCTGGTGGGTTGGTCCCACGGAGGCTTCCAGGTCCTGGCCTATATGGGGGAATTCGGAACCGATCGCCTTTACGCGGCGGTTCTGGTGGATTCGGCCCTGGGGGCCGCGTCCAGCCCCGCCACCACGGCCTCGCAAGCGCGCTTCCTGGAACAATTCAATACCGACCGGCCCAAGGCCATCCGCAGCTTTGTCTGGGGTCTGTTCAAGAAACCCCCTCCCGGGGACTTTTTAAAGAAGCTCGGCGACGAAGCCATCAAACCTCCCACCGATATCGCCCTGGCCTTGATGAACAACGCCTTCCCCGGCGAAAGGTGGCAGCCCAGCCTCAAAATCATGAACCAGGTACCCTTGCTTTATGCGGTCACTCTCAAATATACATCTCAAGCCAATTACTTGACCCAGGTGGATCCCCTGGCGCGGGTGGAATTTTTCCAGAATTCAGGCCACGCCTTGTTCGTGGACGAATCGGACCATTTCAATGAGGTGATTCGGGATTTCCTTCGGCAATCCGCCATTTACCCGGCAGGACTGCCTGACACCTCAACACCGAAAAACAGATCAACTCCATCCAGTCCCTCAACCAACATCGGCTGCCACGGGCCCTTCGCCCGCTCGTCCTTAAGGAAGGATAGACAAATGTCAACTCAAGGCCTTGAGAACCGCTACCAGCTTTCCAAGCCAAACACCCAATTGCTGGTAGCCCTTTTCGCGGTTTCCGCGGCCAGTATCGGTTTTGAGATCATGCTCACCCGTTACTTCGCCATCGCCAGCTGGTCCGAGTATGGCTACTGGGTCATTTCCATCGCCATGGCCGGTTATTCCGCCAGCGGTGTGGCCTTAAGCCTCTTCAAGAACTTCTTTTTCCAACAGGGCCCACCGCTTTCTTTTTCTTCATTCCGCTTATTTTGCCCCCGCTCGCCTGCCTGGGCTTTTACCTGGTCACCCTGAACCCCTTCAATCCCCTGGAACTGCAGGACACGAATCTTTGGATGGACCAGTTCCAAAACATCGCCAAATACTACGCCGCCCTTTTCCCGGTCTTCTTCCTGTCGGGCCTCTATATCAGCCTCAGTTTCCTGGCCCTGACCAACGAGAAGATCGGAGCGGTCTACGCCGCCGACCTGGTGGGCGCGGGCTTCGGGGCCCTAGCATTGTTGGTGGCCATGTTCTGGATCAATCCCTTTTACCTGCTCTGCGCCTTGCTTCCCTTCTGGGCCTTGGCC
Organism: uncultured Pseudomonadota bacterium; assembly: GCA_963843375.1. Lineage (GTDB taxonomy): Bacteria > Oederibacteriota > Muellerivitia > Muellerivitales > Muellerivitaceae > CAWJKT01. Next base: position 300,539 of record CAWJKT010000009.1, on the reverse strand, counting down.
TCCCTGGCGGCCCAATACCGCGCCCGCTTCCAAGCCAAGGCCTGGAAATGGTCCGCCGGTCGTTGTCTTGGTGTTCCTGTTAAGCGAGGTCGGCCGCCGTGAAGTTCAACAAGTCCCATTTCTGCCAATACAAGATGATCACCCCCGCCTTGAACGTGTCCGATGCCCATGTGAAACAGCGGATTTTCTCCCCCTGGGGCTATTACATGCTTTTGGATAATTTCACCGAACGCCTGGATATCGACCTTTCCAACAACTACGTCCTACTGAAGGTGGATGGGCCGCCCCTGGCCTATGGTCTGTACCTGGACGGCAACCGGATCGGATCATTTCCCAAGAGTTCCAAGACCGATCTTTCCTACGTCAAGGGCAGCCTGGATATCTTTCCTTATATCCTCAAGCCCAATAGCCGCGCGCTCTTGATCGGCACCCGGGGCGGCTTCCGCGATGGGGGAGGCCCTGGCCTACAAAGCCTCCGAACTGGTGGCCTTGGAAAGCGACCCGAATATCCTGGAATCATGCGGGGACCCCTGGCCCATAACGAGGGCTCATGGCTCAAAAACCCAAACGTCACCCTTTTGCGCCAGGCTCCCGAATCCTATTTGGCGGGTTCAAAAAAGGGTTTCGACATCATTGACCTCTCCTCCGAATTCCTGGGTCAGGCCGATGCCAATAAATACGCTTATACCCGCGAAGCCTTGCAGAGCTACTTAAAGCCTTGAACCCAGGCGGGCTGGTCTCCCTTCCGGTCAGCACCCGTGAGTTTACGGTCTATGCCCTCAAACTCCTGGAAACCGCCCGGGAAGCCCTTCAAAGCCTTGGCATCCAGGATCCCGCCTCCCACCTAGTCCTTTACCGCTCCTCCTGGAATGTCCGGCTTCTGGTGATCCAAAGACCCCTGGACCCAGGATCAACTGACTTCGCTCAAATCCTTCTGCGACAGCCGTTCCTTCGATATCTCCTATTATCCCGGCATCAAACCCGGGGAATTGGAAATTTTCAACGATCTCCCCCCCACCGTCTGGGCTGGAACGAACGACCAGGTGGCCGCGCCCGAGGAAGCCAGCGATTCCCTGATGGATGACAGCCTCAAACTTCTCTCCGGCCAGGGCCAGGACTTCCTGAAATCCCATTTCTTCAACCTGGAGCCCTCCACCCGGACAGGCCTTTCTTTTTCTCCATCCTGCGGCCGTCCCACTTGCGGGAAATCCTCAACAACCTCTCCCAGATTCCCCGCGAGGAAATCGGCTATCTCATCAACCTGGCCGTTCTGGCCCAATCCCTGCTTTGGGCCCTGCTGGTCTTGGCCCTGCCTTTGCTGGGGCGCGCCCGAAGCGCCGTGCCCCTGCCGCAACTGGGAAAGACCTTGGTTTATTTTTCCTGCTTGGGGCTTGGGCTTTCTTTTTATTGAAATCGTGCTTGATCGAAAAAGGAGCTTATTTCCTGGGTGACCGCACGATCTCCTTTTCCCTGGTCCTTCAGCGCCATGCTGGTTTTTTCAGGTTTGGGAAGCTGGTTTTCCGGAGTCTTTCCTGCGCCAGCCCAAGGATGGCCTGCGGCCCGCGGGCATAGCCTTGGTCTCTGGTTTCTCTTGAGCCTGGGCTTGCTGGACTGGGCATTGGGAGGCCTTCTTTCCTGGCCGCTTCCCGGCCAAATGTATTTTCCTGGGGGTCTGGGCGGCCTTGGCGTCCGTTCCCCTTCGGCTTTTTCTTTCCGCTGGGATTAAGCCGCCTCCCCCGGGAAAGCAGTTTGATCCCCTGGGCCTGGGCCTTGAACGGGGCCTTTTCCGTCGTGGCCACGCCTCTGGCCAACCTTCTGGCCATTGCCGAAGGTTACCGCCCGCTGATTTTGCTGAGCTTCGCTCTCTATGGACTGGCTTATTTAGCCTTTCCGTCGGGTCCTTCGAAACCAGAGAATTCCGGGAGAAACGCCCATGAACCTCAAGATCCCTGATTTTTCTTACTGGGTTTGGCTCTTTTGCTTTTCGGGCTCCTTTGGTGGCGCAGGACATCCATCTCAGACCCCACGGACGCATCCACGATAAATCCCACGATAAGCCACCCGGAGAAAGGAAAGGGCGCGCAGGGCTGGACCTATAAAAAATTCCTCAAGGCCTTTAAAAAAAGCGGCCGGACAACCCGATCTGACGGCCAAGGAATTTGACCGGCTCCAGGACCGCAAGTTGGCGATGCTGAAGGATATCCGCCGCTACCTATATCGCAAATTCGGCTGGGCCGATCCCCGGCTGTTGAAAGCCTTCGAGGACCTGCCGCGCGAATACTTCCATTACGATTACCAGGGAGGGGTCGATTTATCGAAGTTCGCCTATGAATACCCGCCCCGGACCTGGGGCTTGGGCTGGGGTTCGGCCTTGAGCGACTACGAAGGACAGGCCTACATGGCCCAATTGGCCCATCCCGGTCCCAAGGACAAGGTGTTGGAAATCGGGACCGGCAGCGGCTACAACATCTCCCTGCTTTCCCGCGTGGCCAAGGACGCCTATTCCATCGAGATCATCAACCCTCTGGGCAAGGCTGTGTCCCATATTTTCAAACCCTTGGGTTATAACAACGTCCACACCCGTGTGGGAGACGGCTATTACGGCTGGAAAGAGGCAGGGCCCTTCGACATCATCATGTTTACCTGCGTGGCCCAGTTCGTGCCCCAGCCTCTCTTCAAACAGCTCAAACCCGGCGGCCGCATCATCATTCCCATCGGCCAGCCCTTTAAGCATAACCAGGTGCTCTATGTCTATCGCATGGACCGGCGGGGCAGGGTCCACTCCAAAAAATATATCCCGGTCTATTTCATCCCGATGAAAGGAACCATGGGTATCGCCGCGGCGCAGATGGGAATTTCCATTCCGGACGCAAAAGCTGGCCAAACATTCAAAGGCCAAACCCACGCCTCAACCGGAGAATTCGCCAAAATAAAGGCCAGCCGCCTTTCCATAAGGCAGGCCAAACAATAAAAAAGCCCCGCCCACGTTTCGAACATTGGCGGGGCTTTTTTATTTGAATTGATATTTAAATTTTTACTTCTTACTGTCTCCCGCAGCGGGAGTAGTGGCGGCATCCGCATCGGATTTGGATCCGCCATCCTTGGCGTCCATCTTGTCCAAACGGGGCTGAAGGGCTTGCAGGTTTCCTTCCGCCTTGGCTGAGCTGGCATTGGCCGCTTTGGCAGCATCAATGGACTTCTGGTAGGCATCCTTCGCCTTTTCCAGTTCGCCAGTCTGCTCATAGGCGCTGCCCAAGTTATTCCAGGCCACATAGTTGCTGTCGTCGGTGGTGGTGGCCTTTTCCAACAATGGCACGGCCTTGTCGGGGGCCGGCGTGGCGGCGGTCAGATAGGCATGGGCTTCGTTATTGAGCCTCCAGCCCTCCATGCTCTTGGATTTCAACACGCCCATTTTTTCATAGGCCGCGATGGCCTCGTCGGTCTTGCCAGCCGCAGCCAATTCATTGGCCGCAACCATAGCAGCATAAGCCGGGCTTTGATGTTTGGCAGGCGCGGCAACAACCGTCGCTACACCGGTGGGTGTCGTTGAAACAGGGGTCGCATCGGCCCATAAACTTCCAGTTGACACTAACAGCCCGGCCGCAAATAACAATAAAATCCTCTTATCCTGAATCATGGCTTTCTCCTTGGACTTATTAAATTTAAAAATTATGGACGGGAACCGAAAGAATCGCGTTCACATCCCGGATAACCCTAAAGTGTTTTAAAATTTTATTCCAACCGCCTCAAAAGTCGAGAGAATTCATTCCTAGAGTCCCGAACCCCTCTCTTCCCTCAAGGTCAATTGCCATACCTTAACACAAGGTTTCACGAATAACTTTACTCAAACCCAAAAAACAATTTCCGGCCAAGGAAAAAATCCCATTTTTTACCTTTAAACGGGAAGGTAGCCGATTACGGTTGAAAAAAAACCTTAATGCTTCTCCACATTGGGTACAATCGTCTCCCGTGGACTTTCCATGGAAGACGTTTCCACGATGGAGCTTTCAGGAACCGGAGCTTTTGCCTTTTTGCGCTTTGGCTTCGTCACCGATACCACAACTTCACTTTCCACCGGTGCCAAAGGTGTTTTCCGTTTTGTGACTTTGACCTTCACGACGCTTTTCTCGCTAGCTTCCAAAATCTTAAAAATCGCCTCCCGGTCTTCAACCACCCGGCCCTTCTTGGGCATCTTACCCAGAGTTTCCATTAAATAACCGCCCAGGCTGGCCACTTCGCCCTTGGGGGTCAAATGGAGTCCTAGGGACTCATTCACCTCGTCAAGAGCCACGTCGGCCTCCACAACCCAGGAACTGTCGTCTATCCGGTTGATGGCTTTCTCTTCGTCTGTTTCATGTTCATCCCGAATTTCACCCACGATTTCTTCGACCAAGTCCTCTAAAGTGACTAGCCCCGCAGTGCCGCCGTATTCATCCACCACGATGGCCAAATGAAAGCGACCCCTGCGGAACTCTCTTAACAGCCTGTCCACCCTCATGGATTCGGGAACGAAATAGGGCTTGCGAACCAGGTCCTGGAGCACGATGAGGTCGTGGTTTTTCCAGATGGAAAGCAGATCCCTCGTGTTAATAATGCCAACGATATTGTCCAAGTTCCCCTTATAAACCGGCACCCGGGAATAACCGTTCTGGACCACCTGGTCCAAAAGTTTTTCCAAGGGCGTTGCGATATCCACCGAAAACATGTCGGTTCGGGGAATCATGACTTCCTTCACCTGGGTATCGGAAAACTTGAAGATGGAGTGAATCATTTTTTGCTCTTCTTCCTGAATCGTGCCGGCTTTATGGCCCATCTCGATTAATTGTTTGACGTCCTCTTCCGTGACCTGGACAAGGGAGGCTTGGCCTAATCGGGGCAGGATCAACCCCACAAATTTGCCGAAAGCCCAGGTCACGGGGGTTAAAAGGCGGTCAAAAAGGTAAATGGGAATGATCAGCCAGTTGGCCATGGCGGAACTATGGCTGCGGCCCGTGATTTTGGGGATGGCTTCGCCGAAAACGACAAGGACAAAAGTCACCGCTATGGAAGCCACCGTTCCGGCGGCCACTCGGCTGAAATGGCGCAGATCCGCATAATCAATGGCCATATAGGCTACGAGGGTCGTGGCGGCGATATTAACGGTGTTGTTGCCGATAAGAATGGCGGTCAAGACGCGATTCGGATGGTCCTGCCATTCCTTGAAGGCATTGCCTAATAGGCCCGGTTCCTGGGCTTTTCGCTGCAGAAGAAGTCTTGGAAAGGACAAAAGACTAGTTTCCACCGCTGAAAAAAACATGGAAACGAGGACCAGCGTCCCTAAGACGATAAAATGCGATAAAAAGTAGGTATTCATGCGAGGATTAGGTTTTCCACTTCTTCAAAAGACGCTTTTGAAGCCCAAACATCCTTTTCTCCTGGGCCTTTGTCACATGATCATAGCCTAAAAGGTGGAGAATTCCATGGGTGAGCAAAAGGGCCAATTCTTCGTTAAATTTCTTGCCCTGATTAGCGGCCTGCCGACGGGTTTGAGGAAGGCTGATAACCACATCCCCCAAGGGAATGGCTTCCTTCAACCCGGATTTCATTTTTTTCCCCTCCAAAAGGGGAAAGGAAAGGACATCCGTGGTTTCATCTTTGTTTCGATAAGCTTTGTTCAGCGTCTTCATTTCCCTGTCATTGGTCAGCACCAGTGAAAGCTCGGTTTTTTTTTCAAAAGCCCCGCCTTTCACGGTTTTTAAAACAAGGGAGGAATATTTCCGAAGAACTTCATCGGACAGGGGCTGTTTTATCCCCTTATGCCTGACCAAGAGTTTCATCAATAGGGCCGCTGGCTCATCATCAAACCAACTTATCCTTCTTTTGCTCGTCGCGGACGTGGTAAGCCTCAAGGATATGTTGAACCAGATAGTGCCTCACCACATCTTTGGGGCTGAAAAAGACAAATTCCACTCCCTTCACTTTGGAAAGAATCTGTTGGACTTCAATTAAGCCTGAACTTTTACCCTGGGGCAGGTCGATCTGGGTGACATCCCCGGTGACCACCATCTTGGAACCGTTCCCCATGCGGGTCAGGAACATCTTCATCTGTTCCGGACTGGTGTTCTGGGCTTCGTCAAGGATGATGAAGGCGTTCGAGAGGGTGCGGCCCCGCATATAGGCCAAAGGCGCCACTTCCACCGTTCGCTGATGAAATAGCCTTTGTAGTTTGTCGTACTCCACCATGTCATAAAGGGCGTCGTAGAGGGGCCTCAAATAGGGGTCGACTTTGTCCTGCAGGTCCCCCGGCAGAAACCCCAGTTTTTCCCCCGCTTCCACAGCGGGGCGGGTGAGGATCAGTCTTTCCACTTCCGCCTCCCTCAAAGACGCCACCGCCATCGCCATCGCCAAATAGGTCTTGCCGGTTCCGGCGGGACCGATGCCGAATACGATGTCGTTTTTCTTGATGGCATCCACATACTTTTGCTGGTTGGCCGAACGGGCGGAAACCGGTTTCTTGTGGGAGGATACAAGGATGGTCTCATGAACCTCTTCTTCCGCCTCCGGCTTGTCCCCTTTGGTTTCGGCGATCATTTTCCTCACCGAGCCGACTTGCAGGTAACCTTCGTTTTCCTTTTTCAAATGGAGTCTTAATTTTTCGATGACTTGGCTGGCGTGGGAAACCTCCAGGGGTTCGCCGGAAAGAATGATTTCGTTGCCCCGGGCTACCAAGGTAACGGCAAAGGAATCCTGAAGAAGCTTCAAGGTATGGTCTTTTTCCCCGAACAACCTCACGCATTCCTGATGGTCATCCAAAGTAATTCGACGGCTCACGGCCTGGACCAAGATTTCCTCCATTAAATTCAACTAAAGCGGATAAATGCCAAATAAACAAAAACTCCCTTTCCTTAGATCACAAGAAAAGGGAGTCTTTAAATTTCAAACTTAAAATTCTTGAATGCCGCCCAACTCAGAAATAATCCACCGGCAAGGTTTCACGCGGAGCGGTGTGAGGCACATACTTCGGAGTGTCATTCGCGTCCTTGTGGGCTTTATCCAGGTCTTCCTGGGTCCAATCCCTTCGAATCAGGAATTCCTGTTTGGGATAGATTAAATCCGGATCTTTGATTTGATCCCTGTTCTCCTTGAAGAGCAAAGGCCATTGGAAATTATCCTTATAAATGATCGACATGCCCGAGATGCCCCAAAGGGTGTCACCCTTGACCACGATATACTTCTCAAGAGCCTTCTCAGTCGCAACCGGCGGGGGCGGCGGAGGAGCCGGGGCTTCGGTTGGGACGGGTGTGGCAACGGCCATGGCGGGCGGGGCCTCAGGCGCGGGTGGCACTTCGGGGGCGGGCGGAGCCTCCGGCATGGCTTGGGCCGGCATGGTTACGTCATTGGTTTGGGGTTGGGTGGGTACTTCGGTTCCTTCAACCCTTTTTTGTCCGGTACATCCGGTCACAACAAAACCGGCCATAACCGCGGCAACCAATAGTATTTTCGAATATTTCATTGCTTATGCCCCCTTGGGTAGTTTCAACCACCGCGTGAATCATTATCGAAGCAAATAAAGAACTCGTCAAGGCCGAGTGCAGGCATCGTGAAAGGGCATGAAAAGAACACTTTAAAGGGAAAAGGGTTTATTTAACTTGAAACGTTCATGGGTTAAAATTCCTCCAACCTAAACCATCCGGACATCATGATCACTTTCAACCAAGACCAAAACTATTTCCTCATCGAGGACGGAAGTTTTTATTACGTCCTTGGAATATCCCCCAAGGGCGATTTGCATCACCTCCATTGGGGCCCTTCTCTTTCACCGCACGCCTTGATAAAGCTGCTAACCGAATGGAGAACCCGAACCTCCGAATCAACCGTCATCATGGAAAACCAACGCCGCGAATTCCCCGATTTCGGTCACAACGACCTTCGGAACCCGGCTTTTCGCCTGGAACATTCGGATGGTTCCCGTATCAGCCACTTCACTTACCTGTCCCATGAAATCATTCCCGGAAAGCCCGTCTTTGAGGGACCTTGTTCTTACGTGGAGAATTCCTTGGAAGCGGAAACCCTTCGAATAATTTTGCGGGATGAATTCAAAAACATCGATCTCACCCTTTATTACACTCTCTATCCCGAATGGGGAATCTTGGTCAAGCGGGCCGCTCTTCAAAATAACGGATCTGAAACCATCCATGTCCTGAAACTCATGAGCACCGGAATCGACCTACCTGAGGGTGATTACCAACTCATCAGTTTTCCGGGCGCTTGGGCCCATGAACGCCGCCTCCAAAAGCAGACCCTCCTGCAAGGAACCGTTCGGCTGGAAAGCCGCCGCGGTATTTCCTCCCACGAAATGAACCCTTATGTCATGGTCGCCCGGGGCGGGGCGGACGAGGAAAAAGGCGAAGTTTACGGCCTGGCCCTGGCTTATAGCGGAAATTGGGTTTTGGAAGCGGAAATTCAACGCAACGGATGGCTGCGGTTAGGCATGGGCCTAAATGACTTTGATTTTAAATGGCGTCTGGAACCGGGAAAATCCTTTTTCACCCCCGAATGCGTCATGACCTATTCCAAAACGGGTTTTAGCGGGTTAAGCCGCAACTTCCATCCCTTCATCCGCAAACGCGTAACCCGGGGCGAATGGCGGGACAAACCCCGGCCCATCCTGATCAACAATTGGGAAGCCACTTATTTCAACTTTAATCATGATGACATCCTGCGCATCGCCAAAACCGCCGGGGAAATGGGCGTGGAACTCATGGTTTTGGATGACGGCTGGTTCGGGGAAAGGGACAAGGACGACAGTTCCCTGGGCGATTGGTTTGAGGACAGAAAGAAACTGCCTAAGGGGATAAAGGCCCTGGCGGAAGACATCCAGGCTCTGGGGATGAAGTTCGGCCTTTGGATCGAACCCGAAATGATCTCCCCGAAAAGCAAACTTTACGAACAGCATCCCGACTGGTGCCTCCATGTGCCGGGCCGGGAACGCCTGACTTTCCGAACCCAATTAGTCTTGGACATGAGTCGCAAGGAAATCAGGGATTATCTTTTCGACACGATCGGCAAGGTGCTGGAGGAAGCTAAGGTCGACTATGTGAAATGGGACATGAACCGCGCCCTCACCGAGGTGGGCAACGAAGTCCTGTCCCCCGACCGTCAAACCGAGCTTTGCCATCGCTACATGTTCGGGGTTTACGAACTGATGGACCGCTTCAACAAGAGGTTTCCCCATATCCTTTTTGAGGGTTGCGCGGGCGGCGGGGCCCGTTTTGACCTTGGAATACTAAGTTATCATCCCCAAATCTGGACTTCGGATAACAGCGACGGTCTGGACCGGCTTTTCATCCAATATGGCACCGGATTTTGCTATCCCCCCATTACCCAAGGTGCCCATATCGCGGCCTCCCCTAATCACATTACGAAGCGGGAGACCCCCCTAAAATGGCGGGCTCTGATGGCGATGTCCGGAAACTTCGGTTTGGAATTGGATGTGACAAAGTGGACAGCGAAGGAGAAAAAAGAGGTGATCGGTTATATCGTCCAATACAAGAGAATCCGGCCCTTGGTTCAATTCGGGGATTTTCACCGTCTGGAAAGCCCCTACGATTCCAATCGTGCTTCCTGGATGTTCGTCAACGATACCCAAACGGAGGCCCTGCTTTTTGTGTTCCAGGTGAAGCCTTTTAAAAAAGGAGTAAAGGCCAGACCTATTCGTTTACGCGGGTTAAATCCAACGAAGAAATATGAAATTCAAGGCGAGAAATCGAAATTCAAAGGAAAGAAACTGATGAGGGAAGGCTGGTTGCCAAAATCCTTCCGAGCAGTGAATAAGCCCTTTTATTGCGAGTCATTCCAAATCAAGCTGATTTAGGTAAGATCTTCCAGCTCGATCTTGATCTTGAGCTCCTTCATCAACTCCTCATCAATTTCGGAAGGTGAACCGGTCATAAGGTCGGTGGCCTTGGCTGTTTTGGGGAAGGCAATGACGTCCCGGATGTTTGGCGCGCCTGTCAAAAGCATGGCGATGCGGTCCAATCCAACAGCCATCCCCCCGTGGGGAGGGGCTCCAAAGGTTAAGGCCTTGAGTAAAAAGCCGAATCGCTCCTGTGCTTTTTCCGGGGAGATATCCAGCAGGCTGAATATCTTGGATTGCATGGCGGAATCATGGATGCGGATTGTACCGCTGCCCAATTCAAAACCATTTAAAACCATGTCATAAGCCCGGGCCGTCACCTGGGTCGGATCGGTATCCAGGAGGGGCGCATCCTTTTCCCGGGGCGCGGTGAAAGGATGGTTCATAGAGTAAAGCCTTCCCTTCTCGTCCTTGCCGAACATGGGGAAGTCCGTTACCCAGGTAAAGGCCCACTTGGCACCCTTTTCGATTAAACCCTTTCGGCGGGCAATTTCCACCCGAAGCGCTCCCAATGATTCGTTCACGGTAGCTAATTGATCCGCCCCAAAAAGGAAGAGATCGCCTTCCTCACCCTTGAGTTCTTTCAACAATTCGGTTTGAACCTCGGGCGAAAAATACTTGGTGATATTGGAATCCAGCTTTGCGTCCTTGACTTTAAACCAGGCCATTCCCTTGGCCCCGTATTTCCCGACAAAAGCCGTCAGGTCGTCCATATCCTTGCGGGAGAAATCCGCGCAGCCCTTGGCGTTCAGGGCCTTGACGACATCGCCACGGGATATAACGTCCTTAAACACCTTGAAATCGGACTTGGCCGCGATGGCGGTGACATCCACCAAAGGAAGGTCAAAACGAAGGTCCGGCTTGTCGTTTCCGTAACGCCCGAGCGCCTCGGCATAGGTCAAACGGGGAAAAGGGGTTTTCAAGTCCTCACCCAAAGCGCCTTTAAAAATGGCCTTCATGAGACCTTCCCCGACCCGGTAGATATCCTCCTCATCGATGAAGGACATTTCCCAGTCGATCTGGGTAAATTCGGGCTGGCGATCGGCGCGCAGGTCCTCATCCCGAAAACACTTTGCGACTTGGAAATACTTGTCCAAGCCCGCGATCATGCAGGTCTGCTTTAATTGCTGGGGACTCTGAGGAAGAACGAAAAACTTTCCCGGGTTAACACGGCTCGGCACCACATATTCGCGGGAACCTTCCGGGGTATTCTTGATCAGGATCGGCGTCTCAATTTCAAGAAAACCTTCATCGCTCATGTAATTGCGCGCGGCCATTGACATCTTATGGCGGGCAATCAATTTTCCCTTCATGGACTCGCGGCGCAAATCGAGATAGCGATATTCCATGCGGGTTTCTTCGGCAACATCCACGTCGTCCTCAATGGGAAACACCGGGGTTTGAGACTCGTTCAGAACCTTCACTTCGGTACACCGGATTTCAATCTCACCGGTGGCAATTTTGTTATTGATAGTGCCTTCGGGGCGTTTGGTCACTTCGCCTTTGACAGCTAAAACCCATTCGTTGCGAATGAGATGGGATTGTTTATGAACCCTATCGGCCAATTGTGGGTCAAACACGATTTGAGTCACGCCGTAACGGTCGCGCAAATCCACGAATACCAAGCCGCCATGGTCCCGGCGGTGGTGTACCCAGCCCATCAGAGTGACGGTTTTACCGACATCCGACGCCCGCAAGTCGCCGCATTTATGTGATCTTTTCCAACCGCCAAGCATTTCCGCCACGTTCGTAACTCCTGTAAATGAAAAAGGCCCCTAAAAGGAGCCGTATAATAACACAACTTTTTAACCGCTCAATACATCGATTTAATCATCCACGCCTTGGGAAAGACGTTTCATGATGTCGTAAAGCTCCGCTAATGGCATTTCCCGGTCTTGTCTTGTGGAAAGTTGGCGAACTTTGAAGGATTTGTGGCCGGGTTGGAATTCGATGATGGCATACTCGATCCCGCTTTTTTGTGCGGCTTCCAACTGCTGACCGATCTTCTTGTTTTCCAGGGATGTTTCCACCTGAATACCCTCCGAACGCAACTGCTCCCCAAGGGCCAGAATATCTTTTTCGGATTGACCGTTATTGACGATAAATACCCTTGAATAACGTGCTTGGGTTTCAGACTTCCTCTTTTCTGCCAGAACGAGCAAAATTCGTTCGAAGCCCAGAGAAATCCCGACCGCTGGTGTATTCTTGGGCCCTCCTAACTTTTCAATTAGTCCATCGTATCGGCCCCCGCCCCCAATGGAGAAGTTAAAATCCTTGTCTTCTACGTTGATCTCAAATACTGGCCCAGTGTAATAGTCAAAACCACGCATCAATATAGGATCAAAAACAACATTAGCATCAGGATTAACTTCTTTAACACGCAAAACGATCCCTAAAATCCGATTCAATAATTCAGAAAACTTCTCCTCAAGAACCAGATCTTTATCACCATTGTAGAACCGTTCCATCATTCTATCTTTTGAAATCACTTGTCCGTTTTTCGAATCAAGTATAATTTTTTTCAACCCTCGAAGTTGTTCTTCTGGCATTATTGGCATCAGCTCATTAAATATTTCGTCAATATCTTTCTTATCAACTTTATCCAAAATCAAGCAAATCTCTTGAGCCCGCTCATTGCTCCCAGGATAAACTCCATTTAACCAAAGCCAAAACGGCATAAGTTCTTTACTACTTATACGAATTCGGAACTTTCCAATATTTAATTCTTTTAAGACTCGATCGGTAGCAAGTAGTAGTTCCACTTCATAGGCATCCGAGGAACCCCCGATAATATCGATATCGCACTGATAGAACTCACGATACCTGCCCCTCTGGGGTTTGTCCGCCCGCCAGACAGGGCCGATGTGATAACAACGCAACGGCTTGGGCAACTCATTGGCGTGGTTGGCATAGTAGCGGGCCAGGGGAACCGTGAGGTCAAAGCGAAGACCCATGTCGGTAATATCGTTTTTCAATTTCAACTGGGCTTCGGCTTGCTTTTCATTTTCGGTTCCAGCACTCTCCATGAACGCTTGGAGAACCGAAGTAAGCTCTTCTCCCCTTTTTTCGATCTTAAACATCAACTTCTCATTCTCGCCCCCGCCCTTCCCCTGCAGAACTTCAATGTTTTCCATAACGGGCGTATCAATCGGCTGGAATCCATAAAGCTGGTAATGGGATTCGATTAGTCGGATAAGCTTTTGGCGCAAGAGAGTTTCCTGTGGAAGCCAGTCGCGCATGCCCTTGGGCGGGCCGAATTTGGTGTTATCTGCCATCTTTTCGTTTTCCTAAAAATCCCTCAGAAGTCTTCTTGGGCCTAAAGCAGATTCGGATAGCATTTAGAATCAATTCATGACGTGTGGTTTTTTTTTGCTGGGCTATTTTATCCAGGGGTTTCAAATACCTGCTTGGTATTTCTACTAAAATTTTTGGCATTTCTAAACCTTTATCTGGCTTCTCATTCTATTGAATTGAGTATAAGAGACCGTATCAAAACGTCAACCAACAGCAATTCCAAACTAAAAAAACCACCTATGAACCGAGGTTGTTTCTCCGCATAAAATGGCACATGCAATAATAGCGATTAAATTTTATTGAACCTGTTGGTACTTCCCGTCTTTGATCTGCAGTATTGGCACCAGTTTATCCGCTTCGCCCTGGCCTCCGAAGTTGGTCTTACCACTGACCCCGTCGAAGTCCTTGATCTGCAAGAGATTATTGTGGATGTCATCCCGGTTCATGGAAAGGTTTGCAGCTTGGAATAACAACCGGGTCGCGTCATAAGCCTGGGCCGCGAGCAAATCCGGTCGTTTAGCGAATTTGTTCATGTAATCGTCCACGAACTTCTTGACCGTTCCCTGCTGGCTATCCACGAAAAATCCCGTCACGAAATAGGAGCCTTCCATGTCCTTGGCCCCCTCCTGCAATATCGTGTCATTGTCCCAAAGGTGGCCGCCCAAAAATACCGGGCTTAAGTCATAATAATGCACTTGAGAAACCAATAGGGGCACTTCCGCTGAATGCGCCGGAAGATAAAGAGCCTGGTAGCCGTTGTTGCCGCGAATCATGGACGCCGGCTTGAAAACGCTATAGGGGATTTTGCTCTGGTAGATTTTCACCATGGCGTTCTTATTGGGATCCATCCAAAAAGCCTCAAAATGGACGTTGTAGTCCCAGGCGGGATAGGCACCCCAGTCGTTTTCCGGCGTGGGTTCCAGAATATGGCCGGTAATGATCAACGAGGCTTGCATGTCCTGCGCCACTTCAGCCCATTGGTCCGCCGAAGCGGTTACGGTTGTCCCTTTCAGCTCTATCGGCAGCCGTTGCAAGGATTGTTTGATGATATCGTCGGTCCGGAAGATATAGCTTGTCTGGCTTTTCAAGGAGTCCTTCACTGCGGCATTGATGTCCCCAACGATCGAGGGGCAAATCGTATTGGAAAGGCTTTCCACCAATGGAACAAAAGCCGCCACCGGCGTAGTAGTAGCTGCGACCCCGGAGGCATTGGACAAATCCTTGACCTTCAGGAAAATCTTTCCCACTTCCTTGGAAATGTTGTACTTCAATTCATCTAGACGCCGCGCGTTTTCCCGGTCGTTTTCTTTGGATGATTCGGGGTCCTGTCCCCCCATATCCACTAACTGCTTTTTGAAATCCGTTGAACCGGGGATGTAGGTCTCGGAGGCCAACACGGTGGCACCCATGGAACCCACCGTTTTTTGAAAGCTTTCCGAAAGGGTCTGCCCATAAAGATCGTCGGGGGCCAGAATGGCGAACCGCTTGAAACCCAAGCGTTGTATCGCGTATTGGGCAATGGCTTTTCCCTGCATTTCATTGGTCATGCTGTTGCTGAAGATGTAAGGTCCCAAGGTCGACAAGCCTTCCCGGCTGGCCGCGGGACATATCATGGTGATCCTCCTCTCGTTGGCCAAGGCTGCCACCGCCTGGATATCCGATGGGGCAATCGGACCGATGATGGCGTCCAGACTGTCGTCTTTGACCAAATCCTGGAATTCGGTCACCGCCTTCATGCCTTCGCTTCCCGTATCCTTTACCACAATTGCCATATGTTTATTAGAACCACCGGACTGGTTGGCCTGTTCTACCGCTAAGGTAATGCCATTCAGGACCGAATCACCAAAACCCTGAAAACGTCCGGTCCGGGGAATCATAACGCCGATCTTCCAGGTCTTTCCTTGCGTCTGGCTTTGGATGGATTGGAGCATAAGCTGGGCGGCGGACACCGAGGGGTGCTGGGGGCATTGCTGGACGAACTTGTTTAAATGTTCGATAGCATCGTTTTGAATTCCCGCCTGAGCCTCGTGACTGCCCAGTTGGAAAAGAGCCGAGCATTGCAGGGGTGAATCGGGATAATTGTCCACGTAACGCTTCAAATCTTCCAAGTTAAGTGAATAACTGAGCATGAAGTCCATCATTTGCCGGCTCTGGATGGCATAGGTTGATTGGGGGTAGTTGGACAATACATTTTGAAAAGAAGCCAGGGCCGGCAAAAAATCCTGCTTTTCATAATAAATTTGGCCGACCATATATTGGGCTTTGTCCCCTTGCGTAGCGGCTTGAGTAGCCAAAAGGGTCTTTTGATAGATCTTCAATGCGTCCGCCAAATTACCGTGATTGTATTGGTATTGGGCGATGGTGAGAAATTGGTTGATGTTATGCCGGTCGACATCAGAAGCCCCGACCGCGGCAACCGCTTGTTGGTAATCGGCGTCCGTTACGGGGGTTTTTAAATCCACCAAGGTTGGCACCGTTGGCCCGGAAGCCAAGGGAGTCCCCGAACTAATGGGAGTGGCCACCGCCGGGGGATTTCCCCCTGTTTTTACCATTTCCCGTCCACCGCAGCCCGCGAACAAAAAGGCCGCTGCCAATAAAGCCAATCGAAATTTCATTTAGGTGCCCGCTTTCAATAGGTTTAACATTTCCTCGTCCAAGGGTCCCGTTTTTCCCTCACCTGCCGGGGGCCAAATCCCGAAATCCAGCCACTTATAATTCCAATAGGCCCAACCCACTTTCATCTCGGAAAACAGGCTTACCACATCACTCACCCAGTTCAACCGGGTTTTCCGGGCCACCTTTTCAAAGACCCCGAACTCCCCGCAATAAAGGCGGTTTCCTTCCTTGGATAACTGGGCCACTTGCTTAAGCGTTTCCCGCAGCCGTTCCTTATTCCAGGGCTGACCGCTCTCGAAAGCCAAAATCTCCCGAGTACCCGGCGGTAAATCACCAGCCAGATATTCCTGGGCTTTCGGAATAGGCCCGGGGTAAGACACTTCCTCTTGGTACGGCTTCCCGTCCATCCACCAGGGGGCCTTTTGATGCGTGATCAGCATTGGCAAATAAAAATGAAAACTATAAACCAAGTTCGGACCCTGGACCGATTCGGCTAAATCCTTCAACCGGAGGGCGGAACCCCAAAAAGCGGACTCGATCATCACAACCCTTTTCGGGTCTTCCATGCGAAGAGCACGATAAATTCGGGAAGCTACGTGGTTCCAATCATCGGAATTTCGGGCCGTCGGTTCGTTCAAGACATCAAACCAGATCGGGGTATCCACCCTCTTTAGCGCGTGGGCCAACTCCACCCAGGCTTGGCAAAAAGTGTCTAAATCTTCCTCGTTTTTCCACAAATTTTCAAGTTCGGGCTTCGCGAAGGAATGCCAAGGAATCTGGTGCAGATCCAGAATGGTGAGTAATCCGGCTTCTTTGGACCAATTTAAAATTTTTTTCAACACGGCGAGCCGTTTTTTGGAAAGGGCCCCCAGTCCCCCATCCTCAAAAAGCCAGGCGCCATCCACCGGCAGGCGCACGGAATTAAAACCCCAGTCCGCCATGATTTTGAAATCTTCTTTTTTGATAAAGCTTTTGGTGTGTTTGTCCTCAAGGGTCGATTGGGAAAGCCAGCCTCCCAGGTTAAATCCCACGGGACGGATATCGTTCATGCTTTTCATAGTCTTGACGCGCTTTCGCAGCTAAAGATATTTTTATTGAATACCCGTATGACCGAATCCGCCCGTCCCACGGACCGTATCGTTCACCTGTTCCACCTTGACCACTTGGACTTGGGCCACGGGGGAAATGAGAAGCTGGGCGATTCGGTCTCCCCTTTTCAACACCACCGGCTCTTGGCCCAAATTGATGACTAGTACTTTCACCTCACCCCGGTAATCGGAATCAATGGTTCCAGGCGCGTTGGTCAGGGTCAATCCCTGCTTCATGGCCAGTCCACTGCGGGGCCGCACACAGCCTTCAAACCCTTGGGGTATGGCCATTTTAAGTCCCGTGGGAACAACTCCCCTTTCGCCCGGCTTCAAGGTTAGCGGTTCGGGCAAGGCCGCTTTTAAATCCAATCCCGCGGCGCCTTCGGTGGCATAGGAGGGGAGGCCCAAATCTTCTTGGCCAGGCAATACTTCGATTTTTAAAACAGGTTTTTCCATGGGATCTTTCCTGAAGAGGGATTACGCTGGATGGGCGGCGAGCCTTACCTTTTCCTTCATGTCAGTAAAGATTTCTGGGGGATAACAGAAAAAAGGATATTCCCGGAAAGCGAGAACTTCTTTCGTGTCTCTGACTTTGCCAACATCCAAAAGACCCTTTTCCAGGACCTTTAGCACTTCCGTATAGTTGTTATACAGGGCAAAATTAACATCCTTTATTTTAGCGGAAGCCTGACCACGGTGGGCTGGGTCTTTGAGCAATCCTATTAATCGGTCTTTTTCAAGGGCCAGTTTCTGCAATGCGGGATTGTTGGCGCATTCCTGAAAAGCCGGGTGCATAAAAACCGGCAAGTCCCGTTTCCAGTCCTCTTGTTTGGAAAATAAGTATTCTGGATTTTTTTCCAGCGCCCTTTCCCAAGCCAGTATTTTTTCCTCGTAAGCAAGAACCATATCCACTCCGCGACTTTCCTTCGGATCCACCAGGTAAGTGCCGGTCGCCACGCCGAAAGAAAGCGGCTTCAGTTTGAAATACCTGGAAAACATCATGTCGCCTACTTCCTCGTATACGGCCCCCCCGGTCCCATGGATAAAAAAGTCGCAAAGATACATGCGGCAAAAAAGGGTTTGCGGGATCGCTTTGGGCCAGATTGAGATATTCAGGGTGCTCAAGTCCTTTTGGGGATCGTCAAGAGATAAAGAATAGGTGCCCTCCCCGCCCTTGATCTTCAGGATGATATGTTTTCCGTCGTTCTTGGCCCAGAGGGAATGACGCTGATGGTATTTCGTAGCGCCCCAGAAGGGTATCTCAAACCACCAATTCTCGAATTTAAGATTTGGCATAGGTTCCAAATCATGGGTGATGCCGTATTTTTTCCGGTATTCATCCAGGGATTGGTTGTAACAATCGTTCAGTTCGGGCAGATTTCTGAGCCATTGGGCCACAAAAAAATAAAAAGGCTCAAAGGTCCAGATTTTACTCGCTTCCAAATAAAGTCGCTGGGTTCCGCAAAGCTGGTCCAGTATGCGCAACGCCGAAAGATGGAAAGTGTTCCAGGTGGCGTTCTTTTGAAGGCCCTTTAATATTTTTTCCTCATATTCCTTGATGTTGGCCTTGACGGGGGAAGGACAATAAACCTGCGCGTCCGAAAAAATCTTATCCAAAGCTGTGTGATCGGGAGCCGGAAGAAAACAATAGGGGGTTATTTTTTCCTGTTGTTTCAGGTCCTTGCCGGTGAAAAACTCAAGAATTTTCTTCCGGGATTTGCCGTTATCCTCCACTTCCGGAATATAGTGAAGGTGTTCCGGTACCAGGGCCGTATCCGTTACCTTGTGGATGGCCGTGCCCTGGACGGCCTCGGCCAAGGTGCTGGCGGCAAGACATTTCACCCAAAGACCGGGATGGAAAAAAACCGGCTGGTGGCCCGAGAAGATCAAGGGATGGTCGGTGGGAAGTTTCATGGCGGCCCGGACCTTGAGAGGCGATTGTCCCCAAAACGACTCCTTTACCAATCTTTCCCGGTTACGAAGCGCTTCTTCCTTCCACTGGTCCAGGGGCGGGTCAAAATAAAGTTCTCCATGACCTTTCGGGATCCTATCGGTTGGTGCGGTCATGAGAGACCCTTTAGTACAGGCGGTATTTGATGGAAAGCTTACTTATTCTATTTTTTTACGGCGGAAAGAGAAGAAGAAAGGCCTAATTTTTCGGCTTCACTTTCCATGACCTGTAAATAGTGGTTTAAACGTTCATCTCGATTGGCAAATTGATTGTTAAAGTTGCGGCTATGGTCTTTGTAAATCAGGGGAACAGCGCATTCGGTCACCCTCAATCCGGCTTTAGCCGCCTGGAGCCAAAATTGAATGGGAAATCCATAATTCGTCTCGGTCAAGTGGAGTTTCCTCAATCCATCAACCCGATAACCCTTGAAGCCGCAAAAACTATCCGTGAGGTTATAACCCGTCAGCTTGCGCAGTTTCTCGGTGATCACCCGGTTGACTTCCAAACGCTCGGGCGGCGGCGCATCCGAGGAAAGCAACGGATTCAGGTAACGGCTCCCGGAAACAATATCGAATTTTTCCAGCTGCTCAAGTAAGCAGGGAATGAAGCCCGGCTCATGTTGTTCGTCGGCATCCATGGTTACGCAATAGCGGTAGTCATTTGTTTTGGCGAAATCGAACCCATCCATCAGGGACTTTCCATAACCCACGTTTTCTGGGTGCCGGATAATGGCCTTCACCGCCAGGCGTTCCAGAATGGAAGGAGTCGCATCCGTGGAACCATCATCGACAATGACGATATCCGCCTCTTTAAAGGAATCTAACTTTTTCACAACCCTTTCCAAGGTGGGCGCCTCATTATAAACCGGAAGCAAAACGGCGAATTTCATCGATTCTCCAATTTTATTTATTATCTGCAATCTTCATAATCCCGGACCAATTTTTCAAGCCATGAATTTCGATTATTTGTTGAAAACGGATAGTCGGGTGTCGCCAACCATCGTCATTTTGGAAGAACGCCCATCTCGGAAGTGGGAGTGGGCATCACAATTTGCACCGGCACTAATTGAGCGGAAGGGGTGGGTGTCGGCGCTGTTCCAGCGGGCGGGGGCGCCGGCGAATTGGACGCGGACGCACCAGCCTGTTGGTTTTGGGCCGAAGACGCGTCCGGAACGGTGGCACTTGTATTCGTGGAGGTGGTGTCCTGGCTTTGAACTACCGGAGCAGATGGTTTTGCGCTTTGAGAAGGGGGAACTTGCGTCGGGGTTGGAAGCATATGGGATTGGGCGAGTTTGTTATCGAATTTCGCCATTTCCTCAGCTTGTTTTTTCGTCAACATGGGCTTTCGGATATCGCTAATATGCTGTTTAGCCTCGGGATCATTCGGTACGATTTCCAGGTACTTGTCCCAGTGGTAAAGCGCCAAGCCAACTTGTTCATTTCTCTCAAAAATCAAAGCCACTTGTTTGTGGGCACGGGCCTGTAAATCATCGGTAGCGAGAATCAATAAATATTCCCTGCGGGCGTTGTCCCAATCCCGAATACTTTCATAATAGTCCGCCATCTTGTAACGTGATTCAATGTTGTTAGGCTCCAAATCCTCTGAAGCTTTGTACTGTTCAACCGCTTTTTTCTCCTCGTCCTCGTCCAGGTAAATATCCCCCAATTTGGACCGGCAGCTGGCATCCAAG
Source organism: uncultured Pseudomonadota bacterium (assembly GCA_963843375.1). Classification (GTDB taxonomy): domain Bacteria; phylum Oederibacteriota; class Muellerivitia; order Muellerivitales; family Muellerivitaceae; genus CAWJKT01. Next base: position 280,005 of record CAWJKT010000009.1, on the reverse strand, counting down.
GGATCGACCCGGATCGCCTGATGGTAATAGGCGACCGCTTCTTCATTACGGCTTTGTGCCCGGTAGGCATCCCCCAACCTCTCATAAATTTCAGCGTTATCCGGGAAAGACCGAACCGCTAGTTTCAATTCGAGAAGAGCCGCGGAATATTGACCCATAAAGTAATAGGCCATTCCCAAGTTGTAATGGGCCGAGCCAAATTCAGGATCAATCTTCAAGGCTTTTTTGGCGTAAAGGACGGCCTGGACAAACCCCTTCTTTTGAAGATAAGCGAAGGACATGTTTGAAAGGGCCTCCACATACCCGGGTTGGAGTTCGAGCGCCTTGTCGAATTGCACCATGGCGTCATCGATCATGTTTTTCCGGGCATAAAGCTCCCCGAGATTGTTATGCGCTTGGGCGTTATAGGGATTCTGTTCGAGGGATTCTTTATAATACTGGATGGCCGTTTCCATCCTTTTTTCGTTCTTATAAATATTGCCCTTATCAAAAAAATACTGGCTTTGTTCCTGATCCGCCCAAAGAGCGTTTAAGGTAAAAAACGAAAAGAGGGCTGCGCTTAAGAAAACCTCTTTGGAAAAAAACATTCCGGCTCCTTCAAAAGGCTGGAACAATAACAGGCGAGAATCGATTTTACGGGAGGGGGTATGACCCGTCAACGGGCAAAAACATTTGATAGTTTGGTCTTTACGGCTGTTTAAAGGGTCTTTGGCAATCGCGAAACGTCTTTAGCTTTTAAGCGCCTCTTTTTTAGCCGCTTCAAGCAGCGACTGAACTTCTTCCTCAGAAGGGGCTTCGGCATAAAGGCGAAGAAGGGGTTCGGTGCCGGAGGGCCGGAACAAAAGCCAGCCATTTTCAAATTTAAGTTTCACGCCATCCAGAGTCAGAAGTCCGGTAACTTTGTGGCCTGCCACATGGGCAGGAGTCTTTTTTTTCAAACGGGTTAGGATTCTTTGTTGGCGATCAAACGAAATGTTTTCCATGTCAACCCGGTTGTAATAAAAGGGTCCAAATTCCTCTTGTAAAAAGGCGACCGCCTCGGTAACCGATTTTTTCATCGTTACCAGCGCTTCCATCAGCAAAAGCGCGGAAAGAAGCCCATCCCTCTCAGGAATATGACCCTTGACTGCGATGCCACCGCTTTCCTCTAAGCCCAAAAGGACGTCTTTTTTCAACATGACCGCCCCGATATTTTTAAAACCGATAGGAGTTTCGTAAAGAGGGATCTTCCATCGTTTTGCCATCTTTTCCACCATGAGAGTCCCGGAAACTGTCCTCACCACCGCTCCCCTCTGACCCCGGCAGACCCAAAGGTGATAAAGGAGAATGGCGTGTAGCTTATGAACATCCACAAACCCGCCTTTTTCATCCATCATTCCAACCCGATCGCCGTCGCCATCCGTGGCGAATCCCATATCCGCCTTGTTTTGCCGGATGGCTGTGGAAAGAGGGGTTAAATTCGGCCCGATTGGTTCAGGTTGGCGTCCCCCAAAATCGTCATCTCTCTGATCAGCAAGGGTCAAAACTTTGGTCTTTTCTCCCGAAACAAGCTTTTCGAAATGTTTTTCCCCGACTCCATGCATGGAATCCACAACTACTTTGAGTCCCGAACGACGAAGGGCGGGAAGGTCAACCTTGGATTTCAGGGCTTTTAAATAAAGGGAAAGCCAATCGGATCTTTTAATTTTCTTTTGGCGGCCCTCTTCGGGTGCTTGGGCAGGAATGTTTTTTTCGACTCGTTTAGTGAACTCCGAGGGGGCCGAAACTCCCGGCGGCAGTTTGATCTTGAAACCATTATAGGCCCCTGAATTGTGGCTGGCCGTAATCATGATCCCGGCATCGGCTTTCTTCTCTTTCACGGCCAAAGAAAGGGCGGGAGTCGGCAAAAGGCGGGAGGCCAGGGTGACCCGGTGTCCCATGGAAGCCAAAACACCCGCAACCGCCTTGGCAAAACGCTCCGAATTTAACCGCGTGTCATAACCAATGAAAACGCTCGAAGCCTTTTTTTTCTTACGAAGGGTGATGCCCAAACCGCAAGCCACCCTGCGGATATTGGGAAAAGTAAAGGTTTCGGACATCTTGGCGCGCCAACCGTCGGTTCCAAAACGAATTGAATCCACAATACCCTCCCTCAATTAGTAAAAAATAATTCCTGTGACTGAACGGGCCTGAATTGGAAGTTGAAGAGGCTTATCGGTTTTGAAGGCGCCCCGATAAGGAGGAATCGTGTTGATGGGAAAGGGTCCGCCCCCGCCCAAAGGCCCCGCTTCCCCGTTCCATGAAACCTGTTTTTCATTCAAATCTTGACCGGTCAGGACCCAACCCATGAGTTTTCCCTGGGGTGTAAATCCATTGAAGTTAAAAACCAGGGTTTGGTTTTTCTCATTCTCATTCACAATGACGAGTCCCACTTCCCCGCCCGCAAATCGGCTGGCATAGACCTTCACGCTAGGATCGGAACTGTCCGCGGCGATCATCTTGTCGCCGAAGGCCCGGGAATAAAGGGCGTAAGTGTAATAGGAGGGATGCGGGGTGCCATCAGCTTCCGAGGGATCGTCCGAAGCCAACATGGCCATGTCACCACCAAGTTTTTTGTCCAAACCGTTTTTCCAGTCCCAATAATTGGAAGCTACATAGCCCGCCTTGATATGCTCCCCCAATACTTCCGCATCATAAATACCATTTATCAGCTCGATATCCTGGGGGCCGTTGGCGTTCATCAAATTAAACTCCGTCAAAGCCACAGGCAGTCCGCTTTCCGAAGGAGCCGAGGCCTCAACCATTTTGGCCAAAGAGGCCTTATCGTCATCCAGCCCATGCAGATTGCCCAAAAGGACATCGTTGGTCGGGCTGGTAAAGTTTTGACCCGAGGAATCAAAGGGCCACAGGAAATATTGGTGCAAAATCAGAAAATCGGCCTTTCCCTGCAATTGAGGCATCAGGGTCCTTGTCCAAGAATGGTGTCCATCCCACTCCCCTGTTCCATCCTTCTCGTACGCTACAGCCCCGATATAAATATCCGGATCGACTTTTTTCATCGCCGCCGCGATGACTTGAAAGTCTTTTCCATAAGCATCCCCCGTCAGTTGGGGTTTTCCATCCGTTGTGTTTCCCTGCTCCCAATTTCCGTAAAGCTCATTTCCGATTTCCCAATAACGGACTTTGAATTTCTTATCGATATTGAAATATTTAACCCAGCGGGCAGCCATGTCCGCCGCATATTGCACGTCGGCGTAGCGCGCCGAGGCGTAATTGGCCGTCACAATGGCTTCCGAACCCGTCTGACGACAGAACTCGATGAAATCGTCCGTAGAAACAGCCCAAGGTTCGTTCATGTGCGCGGGGTTTGTTTCCTTCTGGGGGGGCCGGTCATATTTGTTGTCCCAATGATATACATCCGAAGAGCTTCCACCCGGCCATCGCCAGAACCGGATTCCGGCTTCTTTCGCTTTTTCAATGCGATCCGGATCCAATAGCCAGCCTTTGCCGTCCCACCAAGCCAGGTTGTTTCCAAATTGATAGGGCGTGATTGGGTGAAGAACTTGGGTTGCGTCGATTTTCACTTCTATTTCGGAACCCTTGGGGCCATAGGCAAACTTCCATTGTTTTCCGATCGGCTGAAAAGAAGGCGCAACTTTGGAAAAAGTAGTCGGGGCGGCATCATTGGTGACCGGCCAAAGCTCAAAAGGCTTGGGACCGGCAGCCTGGACCAATGGGCTCAACAGCAGGAACAAAATAATCAGTGGCAATAACATTACAATCCCTTTCGAACGGAAAAAATAACAGAAACGCCAAGGCCTTCAGAAGAAAGCTCGGAAATCAATAAAGAATAACGCCAGAGGCTGATGCGGACGGAATATTTAATCGAACCGGTTTTTGGGGATTAAATTTCAATTGGTAGGCCGGTATTGAATCGATGGGAAATGGCCCGCCGCCGCCTTGGGGACCATTCACACCGTTCCAGGAAACTTGATTGCCATTAAGGTCTTTGCCCGTCAAAATCCACCCCATCAGTTTGCCTTGGGGGCTGAATCCCTTTAGGTCCAAAGCGAGGGTTCGGGCCTTGGAGTCTTCATTGACGATGACCAAGCCGATTTCCCCGCCCGCGAACTTACTGGCATAGACTTTGACTTGTGAATCGGAACTTTCTGATGCGACCAAATGGTCGCCAAAAGCACGGGAACAAAGGGCGAAAGAATAATAAGAAGGCCGGGGAGTCGCTGTCCGGCACCGAAGAATCGCCCGACGCCAAAAGAGCCATATCGCCCTTAAGTTTTCCATCCAGCCCGTTTTTTAGGTCCCAGTAGTTGGTGGCTACATATCCCGTCTTAGCAGCTTCACCTAAAACTTCCGCCGTGAAAAGACCATTAATGAGTTGAATGCTTTGGGGGGGAGAGGCGTTGACCAAATTGAACTCGGTCAAGGCTACTGGAATGTCCATTTCCCCGGGAGCGTAATTGTAGACCATTTTTTCCTCGGCCTCCTTCGCGCTTTCCAACTTTTGAAGGTCTCCAAAAAGAACTTCGTTCTTCGGGTTGGTATAGGCATCGCCGTTGAACGGCCACATAAAATACTGATGAAGGATTAAGTAATCGGCCTTGCCCTGAAGCTGAGGCAGGAGGCCCTTCATCCACCAGTGAAATCCTGTCCAATCGGCGCCATCATCCGTGTCCACTGCGACTGCGCCGATATAAATATCCGGATCAATTTTTTTCATTGCCGCGGCGATCACCTTGAAATCCTTGCCATAAACCTCCCCCGTCAGTTGGGAAACACCCTGCATCTTGTTACCCTCTTCCCATGGGCCATAAACTTCGTTCCCAACTTCCCAATAACGGACCTTGAATTTCTTGTCGACGTTGAAATATTTCACCCAACGGGCGGCCATATCCGCCGCGTATTGGGGACTGGCGTAGCGGGCGGCAGCATAATTGACCGTCACAATGGCTTCCGAACCGGTTTGGCGGCAGAATTCGATGAAGTCATCCGTCAAAATCATGCCTGGTCCGGTCATGCGGGTTGCGTCACCACCGCTGCTTTCCTTCAGATGTTTGCCGTAATTTCCGTCCCAATGGTAGCTGTCTGAACTGCTCCCCCCCGGGAAGCGCCAAAACTTGATGCCCGCCTGCTTTACCTTTTCGATCCGATCTTTATCAAGAGCCCAATCCTTGCCGTCCCACCAATCGATGTTCCCGCCCAACTGATAGGGTGTGATGGCTTTGGATACCTGGGAAGCATCCACCTTGACGTTGACCAGTGCGCCCTTGGAAAATTTCCATTTTTTACCGTTGGTTGGATATTCAGGCGCCGCCTTTGTATAAGCAGAAGGTGTGGCATCATTGGTTGCCGGATATAATTCAAAAGCCTTTGGCTTCGCCAAGGCGGTGGATGCCAAAATGAAACAGAAAACAAAAAATAACTTACGGATATTTAAAAAACTTTCAAAGGGTTTGAAGAATAGCACACGGAATTCCTTTCTAAGGACAAGTGGGCGAGATTCTATCACCCTTTTATCTCAACTTCACCCAGACATCGTTATTCTCGATAGAGGTTGGATAAGTGGGTAGAAAGAGGTCGTCTTCATTAAGGCAGGCCCCTGTTCGGATATTCATACGATATCCATGGGCCGTGCAAAGGATGGTATCACCCGCGCAATTGGCTGGGTTTAAGCGCACATCCTGATGGGCGCAATAAACCCCGGTAGCAAACACTTGATCACCCCGGCGATGCAGAAGAAGGGGTAAGGGACCTAATTCCACCTCGATGGATTTGCCGTCCTCAAGGTTTTTCAAATCCGCAGCTTTTTGATAACCTGTTGGAGGCATCGATTCAAGTCCAGAATCTGAAATTATAGATACGCTTCATCGCCCAATACGCTTCCAGGACCCAAACGGGAATGATCAGATACCCGGCAATGGCGTCCCAAAACCACTTCCTCCAAACGGATTCCATTTCCTACTTGTGTCCTATCCCAAAGTACGCTTTTGGAAACAACGCTGTTTTTGCCGATAACACATTTTTTCCCCAGAACCGCGTAAGGAAGAATTTCAGCCCCATCCCCTATCACGCAACCCTCTTCCAACAAGGCGGGGCCTTTTAAAAGGACACCCTTCCCGATCTTTACGCCCTTTCCTAAATAAACTTTGTTTCGCTTGGTTTGAAAGGGGGCCATAACCTTAAAAGAACCATTTAAAACATCCCACTGGGTAGTCAGGTATTTTCGGGGAGTACCTATGTCTTGCCAATAACCCTTCCAAACGAAACCTCCGAAACGTTCCTTCGCGGCTAAAAGTCCCGGGAACAATCCCCTCTCTGCGGAATAATTTTGTCCTTCAGGGATATATCGGAAAACAGCCGGTTCAAACACATAAACACCAGCGTTTATGGTGTCCGTCACGGCTTCCTCCGCCGTCGGTTTTTCAAGAAAGCGGGTGATTTGGCCTTTCGAATCCAATAAAACCAAACCATAAGCGGTCGGGTCTTCCACACGGAACAATCCCAAGGTAGCAATATTATTGTTTTTGCGATGAGTGGCGATCATCTTTTTCAACGGAATATCGGTCAATATATCCCCGTTCAGCACCACAACTTGATGGCCCGCCACCAACTTTTCCGCGTTCTTGATTGCGCCCGCCGTCCCTAGAGGTTCTTTTTCGACAACGTAATGGATTTTCACCTTTAGACGCCTGCCATCTCCGTAAACTTTTCGAATATCCGTGGGCCGATAGCCCAACGAAAAGACAATCTCTTTAATCCCGACTTTTTTCAAATATTCAATCTGATAGGTAAGGAAAGGAGTACCACAAAGAGGCACGATATTCTTGGGCAGATGATCGGTCAATGGACGCATGCGGGTTCCCTGGCCGCCGACGAGAATGATAGCTTTCATGATTAATTTTCAATTCTTAATTTTATTTTTTAAAATTCAAAACTTCTCGAAGTATTCAACCGTTTCTTTTAACCCAGCTGCAAGATCAAATCTGGGTTCCCATTTTAAAAGCTTCTTGGCTTTAGACACATCTAAAACACTCTTTTTCAAATCACCCAGCCTAGCCACTGTTCTTTTGGGTGGCGGCTTATGGCCCGTCGCCTTGGCTAAGAATTTAAATAACTCGTTCGTTGTGGTTCCAACACCCGTTCCAATATTAAAAACATCATTGTGTGGATAGTCGATGGCCATTAGGTTGGCCCTAGCCAAATCCCCCACATACACATAATCCCTCACATTATAACCGTCGCCAAAGATCACGAATTCCCCGCCATGGAGCATGCTGTGGGTAAAAATGGCTACTACGCCACCTTCCCCCAAAGCATCCTGGCGGGGGCCGTAGACGTTGGCATAGCGCAAGATGACATATTCCAGACCAAAATTCTGGGCGAAGACATCTGCGTAGATTTCCACCGAATACTTACTGGCACCATAAACCGAAAAAGGCCGTGATAGGTGCGTTTCCGGAAATGGAACCTTGTCCATTTCACCGTATTGGGCACCGCCCGAGGAGGCATAGATAAACTTTTTCACTCCCGCACGCCTGCAAAGGTCCAAAAGCAGTACCGAACCCAGGACATTCACCTTAACGTCGAAATAGGGATCTTCCAAAGAAGCTTTCACCTTGATCTGGGCCGCGTGATGGTTGACCAGTTCTATACCTTCATCCTGCATCAAATGTTGGAGTTTGTCGTCCAAGATGTCCATTTGGTAGAATTTTGCCTTGGGGTTTAGATTTTCTTTTTTTCCCGTAGACAGATCATCGACCACCACTACCCGTTGTCCCGCCTCAATATAAGCATCCACCACGTGGCTTCCTATAAATCCCGCCCCACCCGTTACAAGGATATTCATTAAAGTTTCTTTCTGAAATGTTCAAAAATCAAATGACCAATCAGCGCAGAAACAATGGCAATCGTAAAATTAGTCACCGTAAATATATCTTTAATGGCCAAATACAAACTCTTTCCTTGCGTGCTATTGGATTGGGTAAATTCCCCCATCAAAAGATTAGAATAAAACAGAAAAATAATGAACCCCATCTCGACGACCGTCCTCAAAACAGGAGATGGTTTTTTATTTTGATCAGGTTTCACTTTTTTTCGAATCCTTTTGTTCGATCAGCAATTCACTCGAAGGCTTCCGGTGGTAGACACCTCTAGAACAAAAGTGTTTCATTTCGCCTCCCCGCCATGGACAACTTTAACTGCTCCGATGGACAGAGCGAACCTGCCGGACATAGCTTTCCACTTCCAATTTGGAATGGCTTGCAATCCTGTCCATGTCCGCATCAGCGTGAACCAGGGTCAGATTGTGTTTATACGCTTTAAAGGCAATCAAAGCATCAACCGTTTTTAATTTACGCCCTTTTTGGCGATGTTCTCTAGTCCACTCGGCCGCCTCCGCCCACTCATTTGGCAATAAGGGGAAAGGGTGAAGGGCCGATAAATGCGCCGCCAATAGTGTCGAATGGGCCTGAGATTTTTCGGAAGAAACAAGCTCGAAGAAGATAGGTGAGGTAATGGCTGCAAGATTGTTTTCCACCAATTCTTTCACCCGCGTTCGTATGGCCTCCAGGGGCCTGGAACCCAACGCAAAAATCCAGGCCGAACTGTCAATCAGATAAAGCTGATTCAACCCCTGGATCCTTTGAGTGAATTGAGTGTGAGATCAAGGCGGAACTTATCAAAATCCTTCACGAAACTTTTTCTTTGGATATCCGCCAATAAGTTACGTAAGCCGGTTTCCAGGATTTCCCGTTGAGAAACGATACCCGTTTTGCGTTTCGCCTGCCGTAAGAGAGCTTCGTCAATATGGGTTGTAATTTTCATTTCGCCTCCCCAATAGTATGGCACTACTTACCATACTTATATCAAACCCGGGGCCCCGTGGCAATCCGGTGAAATGTCAGGTCTAGCCCCATTTTGCATGTCCACGACAGGTCCCCGCCGTGGACAACTTTAATTTATTTCTATCTAACAACATCACAGGGTTCAATGTAGAAATAATCTGCGATCGTATCGTATTGGACGCCGTCCCATTTTTTGATCTTCATTTCGCGAAAAAAACAGGTTCCATGTCCCTTACAATCAGTCGGTCGTTTGGGGACGTCCATCTCCTCACTTACCATGAGTTCCGAATTACCATTTCCCTCAAAATCAGCGATATCCCAACTTACTTTAAAGGCTTCCAAGTTTTGCAACTCTTTTAAGGTTCCATCTCCCCTTACCTGATAAAATCCACCTTTGAAATGTGCATCAAATGTTTGGCTTTCCTCCACCACAAATATGGGTGAATTTTTTCCAAGAGTGAAAAAGTCAATATGGGAAGCGCCGTGAACTAATTCACTTACTGCTTTTGGGGATGTTTGCAAATAGAGGTTGTAATATTCGGTTGAGTCCGTTTCCGAATCGTCTTTCTCATAATTCACCAGGAAGTAAGTATGGTTTTGGATGAATGAAGAAAAGACGTTATGTAGCATGAAGGTGACGGGTGATTTCCCATATCTCGTTTCAACCATGTCCCCCGCGGCTATAAATTCAGAATCGATCTTATATTGGTATTCTGCATCAGCATAGGGCACCATTTTAAAACTAGCCCGTATTTCATTAGGTTTCGGAAGAAAAAAGGGAGCCTCTTTTGTGGAAATGGGCGGAGGATAGAGAACTTCCTTCCCTAAATATTTTTGAATCCTCTCACGTAATTTGATTGGAATGGTTTTATTTTTCCCGTCAATCCATTGGCGAATAAAGTCTTCGCAGGGATCGTCATTTTGAATTTTTGAAGTGGACACGCCTGCCGGATCTGCCCAAACACCATGGTTCATCCCAATGGCTTGCAGAAGTGCATAAACCACTAAAAGGATGATTTTTTTATCTATTCTGAAGAATTGCATCAACACCTCGCGACATTAAACAAGAAATTCAATCCTTTTTTCTTCTGTCCACTCCGGGTCCCCAGATTGGACGACCTATCATTTGCCCTGAGCGAGCTTAGCGAGTCGAACGGGGTCGCCGTCGTGGACAAGCTTTGCAACCGTTAATACTCAGTCCCCCCAGGTAGGGCCGGAATCCAGATTTCTTGTTGTAAGTCTCTTGGCCGCGGGAGAACCCAACAAATACTCCCAAAGACTCCAACACAAATTTTGATTTTTTTCTGTCGCGCAAACAACAACTGATTTTCGATCCGGCGAGAGGGCAAAGTAATCCTGAAGCGAAAGGTTAGGAATTTCCACTAAACGCGTAGAACCATCCCCAATGTTCAGTTCCCAAAGATTGGCAGCCCCCGGATTTAACCTCCCGACAAATAGCAAATGACTCTCATCAAGCCATGCCGACTGGGCCACGTAATTAAAATTCGTCGGAAGTTCTTTTTGAGCGACAAATTGTTGTTCTTTCACACTAGCTACAATGATCTGTTTGAACCCGTAGTTGAGCAAAGCGACGCTTTTCCCTGAAGGGCTGAAAGAAATCATTTGAAAATCACCTTGGCTATTAGGGGCGTTCGTGTTGTTAGGCGCGCCCACAATGGGTACAAATTTAAAGTTCATCCCATTTGAATCCCATTGTCCTATTTGTGGCCCTATCCCATACTTCAACGCATAAATGTGGCTCCCATCGGGGCTCCAAACGGGTCTCATAAAATTAAAGGATTTGTTAACTTCGCGAATCTTATTCCCAAGGCCATCAATTAATTCCAGTATTCGATCCCCATCAGGTTTTGCGTATTCGACCACAAGTTCTTTGCTTTTGGGTTTCCAAGCTGGAGAGGAATAATGATTATTTAAAAGTGAATGATCTCGATCATTTAAGCAGGAGTGCTTTGTACCTTCGGGCGAGATACTACACAACCCCAAATCATCCTCATTAGTACCACTACAATAAACTATTGCTTGAAGTTCTCCGCCGAACGTGATTTGTGCGGCAAAAATAAAAATTGATATCATTGATAACTTAAACACAGGAGGCCTCTTTTAGATTCATCCCTTTAAATTCAATCCAAGCGAGATATTTCTTACTTCTCATCTGTCCAATCAGGGTCCCCAGATTGGACGACTTATAATTTGCCCTGAGCGACCAAAGGGAGCCGAACGGGGTCCCCGCCGTGGACAAGATACTTGCATTGCAACATTTCAAAAGGCGCTACTTGCGATTCTGACTAGGGATTTTGGGGGACGGGGAAAAGAGAGAAACGGACCGAAGCCTGGGATGAGAATCAAAAAATGTCCTCCCCGATCACCGACCGACATTGAGATTAGATATTGAGTAGAGGATTGTTTTTATCCAACCCAATTTGTTTCATTTTCACCTGGGTGTCCGAAATGAGCTTATCGTATTGTTTTTGAAGTTCATCGATCTGCTTGCGGATATCGGGTACGGTTTGGAAATTACCATTCTTCTTAACCTCGGTGGCATTTTGGGCCAGCTCAAATTTCTTTTCCACAATGGATTGAGCCTTTTCAAGGAAACCTTTGCATTCCTTGAGGATTGAGACGGCTTTGGAGTTTTTATCATTTTCAAAACTCTGGGTAAATCTATCAATGACTTCGGTGTATAAACCGACACGCAAGTTTTCCATCTGATGGTTGAGGTCCCTAATTTTAATGCTATGGGCATAAATATCGTCATGCAATGATTGAAGGTCCAAGCTCTCTTTTTGGTAATAAGCGGCTCCTTGTGTGTTCTTTTGGGATGTCGCTTCATCCGCCTTGTCATTCAAATATTCCTTTAATATCCGTAGAGTCAAATCACCGCGCCTGTCGCTGAGATCTCCTTTTTCATTGGTCAAACTTGAAACGGTTTCCTTTAGGGACACTAGTTGTTCTTTTGCGGAATTTTCAAAATCATTTGGTTGCAGGTTGCCGGATTGGGCCCCCGCAACGCGGACCAACAACAAGAACAAAAGCACCAGGTTTTTCAAATAATTTTTCATGCTCTTATACCTCCCTGTTTTTGGATTAATGATTTGAACCAAAATGTTTACAACGTTTCCCAAATTGATATTGTCCACCCCGGGTCCCCGTCGTGGACAACCTTCCAGATCATTCTTTAGTTGTCGCCTAACCAATTCAAGGAAACCTCAGAAGGTCACCGTAACTTGTCTTTGGCCTCTGGCTCGATTTTTTCAACATGCCCCATCGCCTTGAGGAATTTCGCCTTGCTTCCACGCTTGGCCCGGCGGCCCAAATATTCATCCGCCATCAAGGCTGAGACTTTTTCCGCAAGGGCCAAGGTGATCATTTGATTGATCGAAACATGTTCCTTTCCCGCCAATTCCCGGACGGAACGGTGAAGGTTATTCGGTAATCTCAAGCTAATGGCACTCATTTATGGCCTCCTAAAATCTTCAAAATTTCCTGGGGTGTATAAATCTTTAGGCCCCAAGCCTCAATCCCTTTAAAATCCCGCCTGTTAAAAGTGACAATCCCACTTGCTTCCGAAGCAACTGCCACTTCCAGGACCATGTCATCTCCCGGGTCTTTCAAGCAAGGTCTCCAAAGGTAATGCACTTTACAGTGCTTCGCTTCACCGCAGAGATAATCCAGGATATCGTCTTTTTCATCCGCCGAAAGGTTGATGCCGCTATTGGGATTTTTAATGGCAGCCTCATATTCCAATAACAACGCCACTGATAGTTGAAGTTGAAGCCGTTTGTCGCCCACCGCCAATAATAACTGGTGCGAAGCGCCTAGGCGCGACCTTAAAGCGGAGACGAGAATGTTGGTGTCCAGTACAATTCTCAATGGTTTCATATTGGTATTATACATGATACCAAATTTGCATCAAACAAATTACTATCCCTTTTGCCTTTAAACTATTGTTCCTTTGGGGTCCCCGTCGTGGACAGCTCGGAGTTAAGCCCTTTTCAAAAGCATTAAAAATTGCCGAGGATTAATAATTTTAATTTTCCGGAAAGATTTGAGATCGAGTAGGTCTTTGTCGCCCGAAATGATGAAATCGGCCTTCCCTGCGACAACGCATTCCAATACGGGATTGTCCTTGGGGTCACGGATTGCGAAGATTTTAACTTTTGGAGCAACCCAATCCGCATCGCTTTTTAAAAGCTCCATCGTGTCCGCGACATCACCAGGATGAATGAGTTTGGAAAGTTTTGGTTTTTGGCAGGTGATGATGAACTCGGCGGCGAGTTCAGGTGAAATGAGGATGTCAAAAAGGCCATCCAGGAAAGCCTCGCGCACCGCCAGGCAATTATGGCTTCCGAGAAGAATACCAATCAATACATTGGTATCAACGACGGCCTTTGCCATGTAATTCCCGGTTGGCTTCTTTGACAATCGCAGTTATTTCTTTATCAGTGACCGGATTTTTGGCCGTCCGTTTTTGGATGCGGTTGAGAAGGGGGGTCCAACGTTCGCGCCGGGTCTGCCTTTCGAGCTCGTGGGCCAGCTTGATTTTGTCTTTCACGGAAAGCTGTTGGATAAGATTTTCAAGGTCCACAGGTACTTTGACGGCGAGACTCATGACCGTTCCCCTTTGCTTACATTAGCTTATTCAGATTGTATTCCAAACGGGCCAATTATCCAATTCACTATTAAAAGGGTGATATTCATTTATCCGTTTATTGCCTTATTTCCTTGTCCACGAAGGCTCCCCGCCGTGGACAAGGGTAGCCTTAATAAGGGCATGCTAAGCCAACCGCACTACGAAGCTTTTTTGAATACACCGCCTGCCTCAAGTCCACCGCCCAGTCACCTCGGTAAAATACGACAGTATGCTTGCCAGTAAGAATCTCTTTTTCAACATCTTCCACCCGAACCTTCACTTTCGTGTCTTTGATTTTTTGTTTAATTAAATCTTCATCGATTTCATCTTTACTTATTTTCCAATTTACAATGTGGTTGAATTTCACTGAAAAATATTTTTTTATATAAACCGCTGGCGTTAGGAAGGGGGTATCGAAGTTTTCAAAAAGCCCGCTGTAATCCTCGTCTTTAATTGAATAGGTATCATCCCAGAGGGTTTCATGGTTTGGCGAAACAATGGTCATGTGAAATTGATACCAAACAAACTTTTTCTCCGAGATTTTCTCTTTCGTATCAGGATCCACCGAATAATCTTTGACCTTTTTGCAGGTCAATGTCAGCGTATCCTGCTCCCCATCATCCTTGAAATCCAATTTAAACTGTGCGGGGGGATAGGTAGCCAGCAATTCCTCACTTGTTGACGTTTCTGCATGAAGACAAGCCCGGAATCCCAGGACAAGAAAAACATAAGAAGCGGCCCAAGTTAGCTCACCCAACACTTTTTTCATCGCTAGGCCACAATATTCCGGTGAATTGCTTTATCAGCGTTATCTTGAAATGTAGTATTTTTCAAAGCAGTGAAAAAACGTGCTCTGGTCAACCACGTCCCCCGATAGCTTACCCTCTTTACTCGCATAAAAAACGCCACTTTTATATCGCTCATCCGAAATGCCATCGACGAGGCGTTTTACACCTACCTCTATCTCGTGCACCATTCCACCCATCAATGGAAACACAATAGGCATCATTACGTACTTCAACATAAATCTCATAGGCTGGGGCAAGTTATCCGGTGCCAGAGTTCCCTTTGTGTTGCCGGGACTCATAACAACAAATTTGAGATCAGGATATTTTCTTGCCATTGATAACGTCCACATCGTTCCTACATATTTAACGTATCCGTATGCTTGGGTTACATCGAACTTTTTACCAAAAAATGAACCATCAAGAACCGCAGCAAACTCATCCACAGAGGAAGTCTTCATTGAAACTGGTTTCATTCCGAGAGGCTTTACTCCCGGTACAGCTTCCGCACTTACAAATAGTACTACTTTTTTTAACTTATCTTGTTTTAGAAGCTCATCCACTAGAACCACATGACCTAAAATATTAGTCGCGGCCAAATTATTCATGCCAGAGGGTGTGATTTGCGCAGCAGTTTTCCCAACCATTCCACCTGCGTTTAAAATGACGGCATCAATAGGGTCCTTTATTTTTTCTACTGCTTTTCTTACAGAATTCGCATCCGAAACATCCCCAATAATAATTTCAAAAATCTTTTTTCCCGTTTTCTCCTCAAGGTCCTTTTTTGCTGCCTCGGCTTTTTCTTGATTTCTGCAAAAAAGAATTACCTTTTTTGTTTCTTTTTTCAGGGCTAACTGTCGGGCGGTTTCTTTCCCAAGCCCAATATTTGCTCCTGTTATCAATATACTTTCGTTCATTTTCGTCTCCTAACCACAACATCGTGGGAAATATCTCCGCTTAAATTCTATAGCACATGCTACAGAATAATGGCACGGCAGTCAAATGATATTGTCACATTTGCTACAAATAGATTGCTTCAGATATTTCGCAGAGGTAAAATGAGACATGGCTAGAAAAGTGGAGTTTGATTACGATAAGGCAGTGGATCAAGCGATGCGCGTCTTTTGGCGTGACGGATACTCTGGTGCATCGCTAAGAGACCTTCTGAAGGCGATGAAGATCGGGGAAGGTTCCTTTTACAATACCATCAAAAGCAAAAAGCGCCTCTATATCGAATGTTTGAAGAGGTATGGGGAGATCGAAGGCAAAAAAAGAAGCCTTGCCCTGACATCAGCCCCGAGTACAAGTCTTGGGATGCGGGCCATGCTAAGCGCCATGTTTGACAGTCTCGATGATCCCAAATGCCCTTCTAATATTTGCATGTTCGCTGGGATGCTTTCCGAAGACGTTATGGCTGATAACGAATTAAGAAAAGCTATTATTACCAGGATAAATCAAACTCAAAAACTGATCGAAGACAAGATCAATGAAGATAAGAAAGCAGGGCGTCTTCCTAAAAGTTATGACACCGGCACAATTACCAAGGTCATCATTACTTACTTGCAGGGTGTTTGGCGTATGGCCCTCATTTCATACATACGAGAACAGTTCGAGCGTGAATCAGAAGCCTTTCTTCAAGGCTTAGGGCTTTAGAACGTCCAAATCGACCATCCTCGGTATATTTTTCCGTTTTAATTCTACGATTCCTTTCGAAACTTCCTGCCCCAATCCCACTTGTCCATGCTCTTTGCAAAACTATTCTCTGTCCACGATGGGTCCCCGTCGTGGACATCCAGTTACATTTCGTTACAATTGTAACGGCCAGCTCACGTTTAAATGTTATTTACTCCCGTCTAATTTCCAACCTTTCCCTTCCAATAATTGAATCTTGACAATCGACATATCGGTAAGTATATACTTACGGTTGATATGGCTAACCCAACTATAGCGAAAGCATTTCAGGCCTTAGGTGATCCCACCCGGCGAGAGTTATTTGAGCGCCTAGCTAAGCGTCCGTTAGCCGTGGTGGAGCTAAGCGAAGGCTTGCATGTTTCCAGACCTGCGGTTTCACAACATCTGAAGGTGTTGAAAGAAGCGGGGTTGGTGTTGGTAGAACAGCGGGGCACCCGAAGACTGTATCAGGTGGACCCCAAGGGAGTTCAAACCATGAGGGACTATTTGGACGGTTTTTGGGACAAGTCTTTGGGAGCGTTCAAGGAATACGTGGAGAAAAATAAAAAAATGAAAGAAAAACCATGACCGACTCAATGATCGAACCGATTCGGAAGCAGGTTTTTGTGAATATTCCCCTGTTGGAGGCTTTCACGGCCTTTACGGAGAATATCGACGCTTGGTATCCCCGGGAATACCGCGTTGGCAAATCCCAACTGAAACAAGCGGTTCTGGAGACAAGGGTGAACGGCCGTTTTTATGGAATAGCCGAAGACGGCACCCGGGGTGACTGGGCCACGGTGCTGGCCTGGGAGCAGCCGAATCGAATTCTTTTAGCGTGGCACCTCACCGCCTCTTTTCAATTGGATCCTTCTTTCGCGACCGAGGTGGAAATCACTTTTGTATCCGAGGGGAAAGATAAAACCTGGGTCAAGCTGGAGCATCGGAATTTGGAAAAGTTTGGGGAGAACGCCAAGACCTTCCGCAAACAGCTGGATTCGGACCTGGCCTGGAATCATCAGCTTAAAAAGTTCGAGTCGTTTGTGAATAAAGTTTAAGCAGGAATCAAAACAAAGGAGAAGTGAAATGGCGAAGAACGTAGCGGAAATGAAAGCGAAATACATGACGATGGCGAAGATATTCTATTGGATCGAGACGCTCTTGGTGGTTTCAGCCATGGGATCGGGTGGAGTGATGATGCTGATGGCTGCACCGGAGAATGTTCAAGGGATTACCGCCTTGGGTTACCCCGCTTACCTTTGTACTATTTTGGGAGTGGCCAAGATTCTCGGCTGTATTGCGGTTCTTTTCGGCAGTAAAAAATTCCGCACCCTCAAAGAATGGGCTTATGCGGGTTTTACCTTTGACCTGTTGGGCGCATCGGCTTCATACCTTCTTCACGGCGGCGAACCCGTAATGCATGTGGTGGCGCCGCTGATCATCCTGATCTTTGTGTGGCTATCGCGCCAACAATGGCGGACAGGTTGGATGTAAGTTGATATAGAAATCAAATCCAGGTTTCCATTGTCCACGACGGGTCCCCGCCGTGGACAACCGATTCATCACAAAAAGGTTAATTTGGACCCTTCGCTCTTTTCTTGGCTTTCCCGGACCAAATTGAAAAGAGTTCACTTAATCTTTCCCCCGACTTACTCTTTTTTACAAATCCATATGCCAATGTAACCATAATATGAACTGGATTCAGACCAATAATGTCAAACCCAATCAAAATAGGTTGGCCATAATCAATCCAGTCTTTTCGCCCTTTCGTTATAAAGTTCCATTGCAAATTTTTATGCTTTTTCCTCAAGACCTCTGCAAAATACATCCCAATATCAATTGCTATTGAAAAAGTTTCATTCGTCAGTTCTTGATCTGAAATCTCAGTAGGAAAATTGAAATTACCTCTAATTTTCTCCATTTCTTGTTTGGTTCTTGTCCGTGTATTGGCTTTAGTTTCAAACCATTTTCCTAATTTTTTTAATGAAGATAATGAAGATATAGAATAATTAGCCGACCAATCTTCAAATCCTTTTGTTTCATTCACCGAAGATTCCAATACAGATAATCTTTCAGGGATTTGAGACACAAACCAATCAAAATAGGCTTTCAATTCAGTTTTTGGCATTTCCTTGAATTTTAGCGTAAATGGTGGCTGTATTATTCGATAAGACAATTTTCTTCTCCAAAAAATAAAATCAGACTTCACTAAACAAAATTTCCCCTGTCCACGACGGGGACCCGTCGTGGACAGTCCTTTCTTCACCTCACTATTCAGCGAATGAGGCGTAAAGAACCTGGGGCAAATTAGCCCTTTCGATAAAAGCGGGATAGACGGCCAAAATTCGATCTTTTGGAAGTGCTTTTGAGGGTTTTCTATTCGGTGATGATTCCGGATTTGGTGTTCAAATATTATTCCCCACCCTTGCCGGTCCTTCTTCCATGAAGACAAAAAAGCCCCGCCAGAGGCGGGGCTTTGTCGGCATAGGCGTTAGTCCCCAAAAAACTTGGCCAATCTTATGGCCAAGTCGCGGAGCTGCTGATATTAACGGTTGTCGTCGTCGTTGGGTTGTTCACCTCGGTGGTGGAGAACTCAACGTAATTGTCCCCCGCGTTCGGCCCGTTGGGATTGCTGCCGTACCATCCAATCACGTAAACGGACGCGCCCGTCGAGCCACAGCTATTGATTTGATCGATGAGGGTTTTTGTCTGGCCCGAAGAATTGACGCCGGTATTCGTAATTTGGGTGTAAGTTCCGGCGCCAACATTGACCGCGGAAAAGAGCCCGACATAGATTTCACCGTTGGTTTGTGATCCGCTGTAGTTGACGGTCGCGTTGATGCCCCAAAGCGTCCAAGTGTTGCCGAAGGTCACGCCGACATTGCTCGCGCTGGGATTGCCGCTGGAGAGGGCCACCAAGGTGGAACCCGTGAGGGGACAATCGTTGCCGTAGTCCCCAACGTAATCCCCCAGGTTGGGTCCGTTGCTTCCGAATGTTCCGTAAACCCCAACAACGTAAAAACTGCCCGAGGGAATAGTGGAGATGTTGTAGGAATAGCTCCCAGGCGTGGTTCCGAGGACGGAGGAGAATGGGTTACAACCATCACCGCTGCCGCCGCCAAGGTCGGGTTGTGAAATGATAAGCACCGCCACGCTGTTGCCCGAAACCGTCGAGCCCGTGTAATCCACGTTTCCGGATATGGAATAGGAACCCGTGCAGTTGGGAGTTGGTGTGGGGCTGCTGGTCGGAGTCAAACTGGGGGTTTCGGTAGTGGTGGCGCTAGGCGTGGCCGTGGGCGTGAATTGGAAGGTATTGGTCGGTGTGCCGGTCGGAGTGGGACTGGGGCTATCGGTCGGCGTACCCGTCGGGGTGGGGCTTAGGCTGTTGGTTGGGGTACTGGTGACCGTGGCGGTGGGTGAGACTGTGGCCGTGTCAGTGGACGTTCCGGTTTGGGTGGAAGTAGCGGAATCAGTCGGTGTATTGGTGATCGTGGCGGTCGCGGTGATCGTGGGTGTCGGGGTGATCGTGGCGGTGGGGCTGGCAGTGGCTGTGTTGGTGGGTGTTCCAGTAAGGGTTGGGGTGCCGGTTTTGGTGGGTGTTCCAGTAGGGGTGGAAGAAGACGTAATGGTCGCGGTGTTGGTAGGCGTGGATGTTACGGCGGGCGTATTAGTCGGCGCGGGAGCGGTAGGGCCGGAGGGGCTGTTGGACTTGGATGGGCAACCGAGGGTTAAAAAAGTCATTCCCACCAAAAGGGAAAATAATCCTAAGATTCGAAATCTCATGGGACCACCTTGGCATGATATGGGGAGGGGAAAAGCATGGGAAACCATTTAACTGGGGGGAATCTTATTAGCAAAAAAGGTGACAGTCAAGGAAATTAGCCAACAAATTAAAAGGTGATTTTATTCAATAAAAACGGGCCCAGTCTCCATTTTCCATTTTGGGCCCGCGACCAATCCGCTCCGGTTAATCCCCCCCAGCCCTTTAAAACAAACCATGCAATTTAAACTTATTTAAATTATTGAAGCATTTATTGTCCACGACGGGTCTCCGTCGTGGACGAGGCCTTCGATTTACAAAAACTAATTCGTCCAGGGAAATCAGCCAGTTTTTTTCAGGCCTAATTTATGCTCGATTTTACGAACGCGTTCTTCGAGGGTTGAATTATCGGACATTGAACGCTTTAAAATGGAGTTCATGAGAGTTTGGTAAGGGATTCCTTGTTTTTTTCCTTCCTCGATAAGCCAATGGTAAACAGACTCATCCAACCGGAAGGTTTTCTGAATCTTAGAACCTTTGGAAGCTAAAAGAGGGCCTTTATGGACCTTCGCTTTAGAAAAATCATATTCTTTTTTCATAGTTTTCCCGTTCCTTTCGTGTGGCTTTTCTGGCCGAGATGATCCGGATGACATCCATTTCCCGGTAAGCGTAAACCACCACCAATAGGTTTAGTTTCTTTGAATACCCAAGCACGATGAATCTTTGTTCGTGGTGTTCACTATCCTCCAACACCAATTGAACGTCGGATTCCAATACGGATTGAGCCTCTTCAAATGAGACCCCGTGATTTTTTGATTGGAAATGGCTTTCTGGGGATCCCAAATGACGAGCATGTTTTTAGTATACCCTACAGTATAGTTACAACGCAATGGTTTGCCCTGTCCACGACGGGTCCCAGTCGTGGACAGCTGGTTTAAATGATTAACGAGCCGTCAGGTGGGGACGTTTCTTCTTAGCCAAATAATGCTGATCCAATCCCTGGCGAAGGATTGATTTAATGACCGCCTGGCGGCTCACGTTCATCTCACGGACTAAACTGTCCAATTCCCGCAGCATGTTTTCCGCGAAATCCACATTGACCCGTCGGATGGCCGGCATCATTTTTCCGTGGTTCGTGAAATGTTTGGAGATGTCCTCCCCCTTATCGACCATTTGGGCTATTTGCTCCGCCGTTGGAACCGTTTTTGCCTTATGTGTGCTTTTCATATAACTTCCTCTCCTCCTTCGTGGACTTCCACAGCGTAACAAGATGCAGATACTCTCCATCGCGATCTGATCTTTCTTCGTAGATCACGGTATAGAGCCTTTCAACAACCCAACCGATGGCCCGCCATTGTTCGGGTAAATCCGAACGTTGATCAAGATAGTAAGGGCTTTCCCATAGCCTTTGAGCTTCCTCGAAACCAATACCGCGTGCCCGGTTCCGGCGGAGGCTATTACTCTTTTTGCTATTGAACTTAAACCGCATCTAGGCTCCATATATAACTGTTATACCATCAATGATTTGGTCTCGCAAGAATGTGAATATTGTGGAACTGGCTGTCCACGACGGGTCCCCGCCGTGGACAAAGGCCTAATTAAAAAAACTGATGATGGAGTCCTTTCATTTTTTTGAAATGTTGGTCCTTGGTCCAAATCGTTTGATGGTTTGACATGGCTAAAGTGCCTATAAGAATGTCACTTAACGGGAGCGTAATACCATGCTTGCGCAAATCGTAGGAAACCTTCCCCGCCTCAAAAAACGCCTCTGCGTTTGCCTCGAGAAAATGCAGGCCTTTTAGGTTCTCTTCCAGGAAAGAAAACTCTTCTTGGTCCGCCGCCCCCTGCAAGACCTCAAAAACGACGACTCCGCAAGTAGATATGGAACCGCGTTTCAAATGTTTGACGATCTTGTCCCCGGTTTCACTGTCCGGCTTGCGGAAATAGTCGATCCAAACCGATGTGTCAATCAGGATCTCAGCGGCCATGAAGTTCCATCTTCCGCAATTCGGAGGAAACGTCTTTCACCTTCAAGCGTCCCCTGGCGGAAATAAGTTTATCCAGTCTCTTCCGGCGGACGAAATCGTCGATGGCCGCCTCAATGGCCTGGGTTTTGGAGGCCCATTTCTCCACTGACATGAGTTCTTTGATCAAATGGTTGGAAAGTTCAAGGGTGGTCCGCATTTTCATCTCCTGGGATGCATATTAACTATATGCATTAATTATATGCATTGGAAAAGGGACCGTCAAGTAAATGGCTTGTCGGCCGGGGAAACCCCTTGTCCACTACACCTCCCCGTCGTGGACAGCAGATACCAACAATTCATTTAACTTTTATGGCAAACAATGAAATCCATGTTCTCCAAAATGCTTGTCAAAGGTAAGGACATTCTTAACTCCGTTCCTCCGCATAACTTCGAAGCTGACGCAGTCCACGAGGCTCAAATTCCTTCGCTTGGCGGTCAACACGGCGGCAAGTCCCGCTTCATGACAGTTTTCATCAACCCATTCCAAAGATAGAAGCGGCACAACATCCCTTTGAAAATCGGTAACAGCTTCCAAACCCAAGCGGTTTTGGATCAGGGAGAACGTCTCTAAAAGCGTGTAATTGGTGGAAACCAGGTTGTCGTCCGATTCAAGTAAAGATCGCCAAGCTTGATCAGCTTTCGCGTGGAAGCGGTCTTCTTTCGTTAAAAGAGCGATGAAAAAAGACGTGTCAATGAAAGTGGTCACTTGGCGTAGTCTTCAGTCAAATACTTGTCGTGATGGATGGAAAGGTCGGTGTGCTTGGAATGAAATTTCCCTGAAATGGCAATGGCCCGTTTCCGGCGCTCCTCAGGACTGATGATCCCATTCTTTAGGAATAAATCAACGCCTTGGCGGATGGCTTCGGCCATGGAGATATGCCTCTCCTGGGCGATTCTTTTCAACGAGGTGGTTTGCTTTTTGGTCAATTGAATTTGAGTACGAACCATAGGGGACCTCCAAAGTGATAACACTTATGACATTATGATATCACTAAAGAAGAATCCTTCAAACACCAAAGGTTGAATCGGCGGCCTCAAAACACCGTCCAATCCGGGTCCCCAGGTTGGACAGGTTTAGAGGCAATAAGTTAAACCTGAATAACTGTTTTTAATATCTGTTGGAGGGTCTTTTGATCGCTAGCATGAAGACGTCCCAGCTTTTGAATGACCAAACTCTTTTCAATCGTGGCCAATATGGGCTTGAAAACTGAAGGCTTCAAAAGTCCTGCCCCTTTCCAGTGGGAAAGGCTGGTTCCCCCAAACACATTTGAAGTTGCTGGTTGGCTGCTAAGGGCCAGGATAATCAGGTCAGGACGAGAAAGGTTGTAGGTGCTTGAACTGACGACAACAGCAGGGCGTTTCTTAACGGCAGTTTGGTTGGAGAATGGGAAAGGGACTAGGAGAACATCCCCGAAATCATAGCTTGTCGTAGATGGCATCTTCGGGATTATCCCAGACCTTGGCAAACGACCTTTCGGAAAGTTTGGAGGCGGCCCTTGTCAATTGCCTGTCGGAGCCCTTGTGACCCAAGAACTCTACGAAATCCTCAACCTCGTTGATCTTGTCGGCCGGAAGGGCCTCGATTTTTTTGATAAGTGTTAAGACGTTTTTCTTGGTCTTCATGGGAATCATTATACACTCTCTATAAATTTCATAAAACCTCAAAACGAAAACCCGTCTAAAATCAGTTGATAGGCCCCAAATGGTTTGTCCACGACGGGTTCCCAGATTGGACGACCTATAATTTGCCCTGAGTTCATCGACCCTTTGAGCGCGGATGGTGAGGCCCTCGAACCACTCAGGGTTTAGGGGTCCCCGTCGTGGACAAGCCATGCCCCCTATTTTCTCATTCAACTCCCGGAATCACTGACTTCTCGACTGTGTGAGCTTCAGCATCCTGGCGATAAAACCAGACGGGTCGAAGTTCTTTTTTTGAATCTAATTCCAATTGGTCCCCATAATGGGGAGAAACAGGATCGCTTGAATTCCCATAGGCCAACAAAACACTAGCCTTCAATGGTTTTGAAAAATCAATGGCCTCAATGTAACTATCGCCTCCATTAGCGAGGTATTTACCGTCCTTATCCATGTCATACCAAACAGAACGAAAGATTCCCAAATTAGGCGATCCGCCGTTTGCTGGAAAGTCAAATTTGCCACGTCGGAATCGATGAACCTCACCCCAAGTGATATCCATCCGCGCGTATTTCGACTCTGTTTCCTTTGCGGCGTCCTCAAGGATTTGGGCATCCCTTCCTGGATTAGCGAAGCCTCGTGGTGTCTCTAAAAAGTGGGCTGAATCGAAAGGAACCGAAAGGGGCCATCCGCTTACAAAATCCCTATTTTTCCAGGCTTCAAACAATACCGCCCCCCGGCTATCATCTTCAAAACACCGGTCCCATTTCCGTAAAACATCGGCGGCTCGAAGAAGTGTTTCCCCGCCACGGGATTTAGCGGCGGTCACCAAATCGTCAACCAGATGGTCCGCCATTTCGCTTCGGGTGGAGAACTTATCGGCGATTAGTTGATCGTAAGAAATTTTTTCGCTTTCCGTCAGCATCCGGATACCCCTTTGTTCACGAAAACTTGGAGATCCATGGATGTCGGACATATCGGGCGGATATAGATGGCCGTCGAGGATTGGCTGGGTCATGTACCAGGGGTCGCTGTTGGAGTTTTGGACCCAACCCGCCTTTGGATTCAAAGCCATTGGCAGTGAATCGTAATCCATGAAATCCGCCCAAACCGTTTCTTTCGTGTCCCCCGAAACAGGCCGAGTCCAAAAGGAGAAATCTCCATTTCCCTTTTTAGGAACCAATCCCCCGTCGAAAAGAAAAATGTTTCCATCGGAATCAGCGTAAATTGTATTGAACATGGGTAATTGCATTAAACGCAAAGCGGATTGGAACTCGCTTAGATTTCGGGCTTGTCCCATTTTCCACCATTGTTCCATGGCTCCAGAGTAAGAACCGCATTGGAGGCCAGCTACCCGAATGGCCTTGAGTTGGCCTTTGTCCTCGATCACTGGGCCCTGGATTGCGTTACGGACTAGTAAATCCTCCGACTTAAGGGAACCATCCGCCTGGAGAACCTTTATTTTTTCCACATGGGCTGAAAAATTGAAGTGGCTTCCGTCAAAACGATAGCCCTTTCCATCGGGAGTAAGCTGGTATAAGGAGCAGGGATTGATCGTGTTAACCGTATGGGTCCATCCTATTGACTCGTTGAACGCAATGGAAAGAATCGGGATTCCGACTATGGCAGAGCCATAACACTGATAATCCGGGGAATTGAGCTCGGCCTCGAATAGGGTTCTTTCCCCATTCCAGGGAAGATGGGGGTTGGCTAATAACATAGCGTGACCATCCGCAGAATGAGAGGGCGCGATGGCCCAACCGTTGGAGCCCAGCCACTCTCCGTTCGACAAACCTGATTTAATGTGAGACAGATCCCTCTGAAAATGCCAAATAATCCGAATGGCATGAGCCATGACATCCACTCCATCAACCGGCAAAACTTTTAGGGACGCAGCATCCAAACCGTTTTTGGGGTTCCGCCCATAGAGGTTGATACCTTCGGCAAAGGCATCCAAGTCGGCGCGGAACCTTGGGGTTTGTTGCGCGTACCACTGACGGGCGATTGGATATAGACCCATCAATCGAACGGACCGATCGGAAACCAAATCATCTTGGCCGAAAAATTCGGCCCCCTTGCCCCGGGCCAAGGCATAGTCATGGAGCAATAGTTTTGAATGATTATGCATTTGAGCCCACCCGAAAGCCTTGAAGAGGCTGGTGTCATTGGTGGCATAGATGTGGGGAACGCCCCAACTATCCCAAAGGATTTCGGCCTGGTTTTGGCCACTTGGAGTGGGGGTAGCAGCAGCCCAAGAAATTCCAACTGCTAAAACTAAACCCGAAATAATTTTGATAATCGTTCTTTTATTACTTTTCATTATTTGCAACTTCAATAATTGCCCCCATTTAAAAATCCAAATCGATACTTTTTCTTTGTCCACGACGGGTCCCCATTGTGGACAATGCGAAAACCGCTATTAACAGCGATACTTCAATGAAGCGATTACCCTAGACCGCCTTGATCTCGCCGCCGTCCATTCGAACTGCCGAGCCGGTCATCCACTTCCCTTCCGCGGAAACCAAAAACGCCATCAAGTTAGCGATGTCCTCTGGCTGACCGTATCGGGTAATGCCCGCCTCGGCGGGAAATTTTTCAAGCGCCTCTTCCACTGTCATGTTGTGCAGGGGGGCGTATTTTTCCATGTAGGTTTTTCGGCGATTGGTGAACACAGGCCCGGGCAGGACACTATTTACCTGAACGCCATCCTTGATCCCCCGTTCCGCGAAGGCTTTGGCCAAGGCCACAATGGCCGCATTGGTGACGGCTACGGCGGCAAAGGCCGACTTGGGCGCCAGGGCCGAGTTGCCCGAGGTGAATACCACCGAACCCTTGGATTTTTTCAGTGCTTCCCACGCATGAATTGTCACTCGCCGGGCGCCGTGAAGTTTGAGCGCCATTCCATCGTCCCATTGGGCGTCCGTCATTTCCAAAAGGTCGATTTGGGGCACGGCCCCCGCTATGTTTACCAGAGCGTCGATCCGGCCGAAATTTTCCAGAGTTTTGTCCACGAGGGTCTTGGCTGCTTCGCCCTGGCGTAAATCCAGCGGCAGGACCAGGGGCTCCGCTCCGGCGGATTGGACCGACTTGGCCGTCTCGTTGAGGCCCTCCTCGTTCCGGGCCCCGAGAACCACGGCCTTAAAATCAGCGGCTAGTCTTATGGCTGTGGCACGACCAATGCCCTGACTGGCTCCGGTAACAATAACGACGGGTTGTTTCATGGTTTTCTCCTTAGGAAAAAAACGTTTTCGTTTTCGCGGTTATTTTTAACTGCGGGAGTAATCGAATCAACCCCCTATTGCCCATGAGGATCACCAAAGGATTCGGCCCATTATTTGTTGTAGAGTAGAGCGCTGGCGCGGTTGTGTGCAGAGGGCCCCTTGATCTGTTTCCCCGTTTCCGGTTCCGTGCCCCAACTAGGTTCCCTCATCACTTCGTTTCCAACGCCCCCTCATCAAACCGTACGTGACCTTTTCGATCATACGGCTTTCCGACAACCTTTTCTCCGACGGCTTTACAGGTTCTACTTCCCTTGGCCGTTCGGCATAGTGCTTGTTGAAGATTACGCGCTTTTGACCTTCAGAGTTATTAGCCGTTTCCGGCATTCTCCAGCGCCACCCTTCTTGAAGGCACATGGTTGAAGCAGGGGACCTTCCCTCAGGTGAGGTTTTGTTGTCCTCCCCCTCTAAGCGGTACTATTTCCCCCTCCGACTTCCTCCCGTCACGTCTCCCTTTCGGTCGCCCTTATAGGAGCCGCTCTTTTAACGGGTAGGATCTCCCAGGTTGATGCACCAGCCTTTCCAACATTCCGCTCCCAATACGCCGGAGGATTTACCCCACCCAATCCCGTTTCAGGATGAGATTGTTGCCTTCGCCGTTGGACACGCGGCTCGGCCTCCCCTATAGCCTTTCGGCGGACTCGTCACGACGCGGCAGGATTCACTTCATGTTACGGACTGTAGTATTGTTCCCTTCCTTTCGAAGGTTTATGACCTCGTTTCGGACAAGGCCTCTCGACTTTGCCACGGAGGTTGACTTCGGGGCCCTCGGGCGGTTACCCCGTCAGGACTTGGTTCATATCGAACCGCACCTGCTGGCTGCTGCATCCTTGATCCTGGCACGCTGTCCAATCCGGGTCCCCGTATGGAACAATAAAATTCAAGATATTTTAGTTGATAGAGATTTTAAAATCTTGAGCCTACATAATAAAGCAGACATAAGGGGGGGGGTATTCCCCACCTACCTTGGCAGAAGTTTGCCGAACTTCCCCCGCTTAGCTAGTTGGGGTTTTGGTTTAATTTTAAGGCAATAGATAGGAAACGGGTGCGCCGCTGGAGCTAGTACCTGTCCCTTCCAAAACATCGTCGACATAAAGGTTTACCGTAATTGAATTTGTGCTGGTAACACCCCCGGCGGAAATACCAACTTCGGTATCTCCAGGAAAATCGACTGTCGGGGAGGTCCAATTCCCACCGTTTAAAGTGCCTGTATAAACAACGGCGGTAACCGCTCCGGAAATAACAGAACTGTAAACAATTTCATATTCGACACCGGCAGTTCCCGATGCCGTGAAATAAACACTATAGGTGGCGCCAGGAGTCGGCGTATTGGTGGGGGTATCGGTAATCGTGGATGTGTCGGTGACCGTGGGAGTAGGGGTAACAGTTTCAGTGGGCGTGTGGGTAGCCGTATCGGTTTCAGTATCTGTAGGGGTGCCGGTCGGTATGTCGACTTCAAATTCCGTGTCCGTGGGCGTTTCGGTGGGAGTATCCGTGGCTTGGGCCGTGGGCGTGTCCGTTCCTGGCGGCCAGGTATCCGTCGGCGTATCAGTGACGGTCGAAGTTTCGGTTTCGGTGGGGGTGTCCGTTTCCGTCGGTGTAGCGGTCGGATAAATAATGATTAAAGTGCCGGTAGGTGTTGGAGTGGGTGTGTTGGTGGGCACACGGGTGGGAGTATTCGTTCCCGGCGGGTAGGTATTCGTCGGCGTGTTGGATGCCGTCCAAGTGTAGTTGAAGGTAGGCGTGATCGTCGGAGTAAAGGTCAGCGTGGCGACAGGTGTTTGGTTGGTAGGAGTGGCGGTCAAAGTCGACGACCCAAGAGTAGGAGATGGCGTACTAAAGGTGCAACTATCCCCAAATGACAAATCGATTCCTGCAACCCCCCCATTTATGGTGATTCCCGCCCCAGGTTCTATACAAGTAGAGGGATAATAAATATGCGGTTCACTAACGTTAATATAAAATGCCCCTAGATAATAAGTTCCTGCTGAAGAAGCGTAAATTTGATAGGTCCCGCCATTCATGGCAATATCTTCGCCCGAGACGAAATTAAAACTGGAATTCGCTAATGCCACGTACAAATAATTCGTTGAATTAACCGATCCTCGAGAGCCGGTATAGTTAACAGTGCCGGTCACGTAATAACCGGTTGGGGTTGTTATACCAATCGGAGTAACGTACGGAGTACAAGTAGGGGAAGTACCCACCCAGCAAGCTTGTGTAAAAGTGGGCGTAGCTTGCACAGGAGCAGGTGCAGAGGGGCTGGAGGGATTATTTTTGCCAGGACAGCCGAGGGTTAAAAAGCCTATCCCAAGGAGAAGCGAAACAAGCCCTATGAGGTATAACTTCATGACCAACTTTCTTCTGAGTTAATTCTTAATGAAACCCCACTATTTGAGGACTTGAATCTGTTACGTAAAAATTACCAGCCCCATCCGTGGTAATGCCATTGGGTCCATATAAAATCCCCTCCCCAAATTGGCCTATTTGCGTGCCGGATGAATTAAATTCCACGACATAATTATTTTCATTATCCGTAGCGTAGACGTTACCAGAGCTGTCCACCAATACATCCGAGGGCATAAAAGGATTGGCAAGGCTGGTTACCGTAATAAAGGATGTGAGGTTATAAATCCCCGCTCCGGTGTATTCCGCCACTCGATGGTTTCCTTGATCCGCCACCCAAACATATCCATTTCCGTCTACTCTCAAATTTTGAGGGGAAAGAAGCTTATACGATGCTACAGACCCCGATTGGCCAAAGCCTGTTTGAAGGGTATAAGTGGGGATCGAACCGGGGGTAACGGAAACAATATAAATAATAGAATCTGACGTGAGAGCATAAACCGTCGTCCCCGCCGAGTTTAAGGCCACGCCCAAGAAGCCCTTGTCTAAATAGGTGCTTCCAAAATTGGTAAGGTAAGTCCCGGCGGAGTTGAAAACATCAATTTGACCCGCAACTTCATCCGTCACATAGACATTTCCAGTGGCGGAATCAATGCCCACACCCCAGGGAGCCTGAAACGATGCCGATCCATTATAAATTGTCATGTTCGTCACGGGACTGGTTCCATTCGTGACCCATTCTTGAAAATTCGGGGACCCAAGGCCATTTGTATCCGCCATCCATAAATAACCTCCTAGGTATTGAATACCCATGGGATAGTTAAATAAAGTTTTACCATCGCTGCCAATAGTCGCGAAAGCGCTAAGCGAGTTGGTGGGTGTGCTGGTGGCGGTAACGGTCGCTGTGCTCGTTATCGTAAAGGTCGGCGTAACAGTAGCGCTGTTCGTTGGTGTACCCGTTTGGGTGGATGTGGGGGTAATCGTCGGCGTGTTAGTGATCGTCGCGGTCGCGGTATTCGTAGCGCTGTTGGTCGGGGTGCCCGAGGGAGTGGACGTTGGCGAATTGGTAGGCGTGCCGCTGCTGGTAGGTGTGGCGGTTTTGGTTGGTGTCCCCGTTGCCGTTCCCGTGGCGGTGTTGGTGCTAGTGTTGGTCGGCGTATTGGTAATGATTGGAGTGGAAATATTAGTCGGCGCAGCTGGGCTAGAAGGGCTGTTACTTTTGGATGGACAACCGAGGGTTAAAAAGCCGACTCCAACGAGAAGCGAAAAAAGCCCTACGATTTGAATCTTCATTGAAATATCTTTGACTCGAATTGGGCGGTTAAAGGTGTTGAAAAGAATTTAGCATGAGGAAGTTTAGTAGTGGGGGGGAGGGGAGGCAACAATAAAATTGATAATAAATAGCGCTTTTTGTTCAGGATGAGGATGAAGAAGCAGCCAAGGTATTGAAAAAATTATTGTTTACTATACCTCCCCGCCGTGGACAAGAATTCGATTTAATTTTATTTTATTAGAAAAATATTTTTGGTTTCAGTGAAACTTGTCTTACCGAATGACAAGGACCTTCAGGATTTTGGAGGTAATGACCGGATCGGAAACCTGAACCCTCAGGTAGTAAAGGCCATTTGCCACGGGATTTCCCCAAGCATCATCCAGATCCCAATTAAGTGTCATTTTATCACCCTGAACGGGACTGGGAATGTCCAGGACCTTGCGAAAGGCCGACGTAAAGATGCTTAATTCCACCTTTGAGCCGGAAGCGGCCTGCACCCGAACAAACACGGGCCCTTCGCCGAAAACGGGGTTTGGAAAGGGGAGGCCAATCACGACTCCTGTCATGGCGGGGGTCGGAGTGAACGTCGGCGCAATCGTTAGGCTTAATGTCGGAGTCATGGTGACGGTAAGAGTTTGTGTTGGAGTGAGGGTATTCGTTAAAGGGTATGTGGGGCTGTAAGTGGTCGCGCTCGTGGGAGTATTTGACACCGTAAATGTCATGGTACTCCTATTGGTGGAGGTTGGGGTGAAGGTGACCGTGGGGGTTGGGGTGGGCGTGTTCGTGAGCTGAGTCGCCGTGGGGGTTCCCGTTGCATTGTTGGTTTGCGTTCCAGTAGGCGAGAAAGTCGCCGTGAAAGCCGTATTCGTTGGGCTTAACGTCGGAGTCAGAGTGGCAGTAAGAATTGGCGTTGGAGTGAGTGTATTCATAGGCGTCGGCGATGAGCTATTGGTGGGCGTGACGGACGGGGAATGGGTGGTGGTGGAAGTGGGACTGTTGGTGGAGGTGCCTGTGGGAGTCCCGGTGGGGCTGCTGGAGGCCGTGGGCGTGAAAGTCGGCGTGAACGTGGGTGAATTGGTCGGGCTGTTGGTGGGGATAGTGGTAGGGCTACTGGTGGGCGTAAGGGTGGGGGTGGGGGTGGCCGAATTGGCGGGAGGAATGGTCCCGGTATTGGTGGGTGTTGTAGTGGGGCTGAGGGTGACTGAGAAGGTGGAGGTTTCCGTGGGGGTGCTCGATGCCGTCAGGGACGAAGTATTAGAGGCTGTGGGGGGCTGGGTATTTGTGGCCGTGAAGATCGGGGTAACCGTCGAGCTGTTGGTAGCCGTGGCAGTGGTGGAGGCTGTGGGAGTGAGCGTGGGAGTCAAAGTCGTGGTTTTGATCGGGGTGTTTGAGATGGTGGAAGTGGGAGTATCGGTTGCCGTGGCGGTTTGAGTGACCGTGTTGGCTAGGGTATCCGTGAGGGTCGCCGTCGTCGTTTTGGTGGGCGTTGAGGATGAGGTAATTGTGGGGCTGGAAGTGGCCGTGCTCGTCGGTGTGGAAGTGGTCGTCTTGGTGGCGGTGTTTGAGTCGGTAGCTGTAGAAGTACCGGTGTCGGTACTCGAGGGGGTTGAAGCAGGGGTATTCGTGGCCGTATTGCCAAAAGTGTTCGTGGGTGTGGCGGAGGCCGTGCTGGTGACGCTAGAAGTGGCCGTGCTCGTCGGCGTTTTGGTCGGGATGGCCGTGGGGGTTGAGGTGGCCGTTGCGGTGGGGCTATTGGTCACAGTATTGGTGGCCGTATTCATTCTTGTAACTGTGGCGGTAAAAGTGGGGCTGTCCGTGGGAGTATTGGTGGGGGTGAAGGTGTGTGTATAGGTCCCGGTAAAAGTGAGGGTGGGCGTGCTTGTCCTGGAAGGAGTGGAGGTCGTAGTGAACGTTGCCGTGGATGTTAGGGTAGGCGTAGAGGTCGATGAAGTCTGAATGACTTGAATGGCTCCCACTGTCGGGTTGCCATAGGCCCCTTGGGTGAACTGGATGACGATTTGGCCGCTGGAGTTCGGCGAGATATTATTGTAAACCTCATCCAAAGCCTTGTTGGCGCCTCCGGCCGTGGCATAAATGTCGAAGTTCGTGGCCTCTGTCGCGCCGTTGATCGAGTAGTTGAACTGCCGCTGATTGGGCCCGGTCGAATTGGTCTCGTCGAATTTCAGGTCCACCTGGTAAGTGGAGCCGGCGTGCACGTTGAAGGTATAGGTGACCGTTTCCCCGCCCGTCGTGTTCCCATACCTTTGGTACTGGTAAAGCAACGAGTCGCCTGGAGGTGGGAAGCACCGTACCCGAGGCGGCCGTACTGCCGTAGGAAGGCCAGCCCCCCGTGAAATTCGTGTCCGCCACCCAGAGGTTGCCGTCGCCGTCGGTGTAATTGTCCCCACCGCAATGCACCCGCCAGGTGGACTGGACCACCGGTGTGGGGGTGGGTTTGCCTGTCTGGTAGGTCCGCACATAATTGACGAACATGGTTTGCGGGAAAGAAGTCGAGACATCCGGATTGCCCGGACAAGTGCCGCCAACCGCCAAATTCAACAGGTAAAAAAAACTGTTGTTGAACGCCCAAGTGGCGCCGGTTAGGGACGAGGAAGTATCCGTTTCATAAAGGTTCCCATCCACGTAGAACTGGATCTCGTTGGCCTGCCAATTGACGGCGAAGGTATGGTAGGCGTTGTGAAAGAGCTGGGGCCCGGCCAGGGTAAAAATATCGGTGGCCGAAACCACGTCGGAGGAAGAAGGCCCTTCGTGAAGGGACCCGTGGTTGTTGGCCTGGTCAGGTGGGTTGCCGTTATAGGTTGCGGCGTTCCCGATGTTTTCCATGATATCGATCTCGCCGCAGGTGGGCCAGGCCGTGCCCGAATTGATATTATTGCCCATCATCCAAAAGGCCGGCCAGATGCCGTCCCCATAGGGCATCTTGACCCTGGCTTCCATGTAACCATATTGCCAATTATTGTTCGGGGTTGAACCCACGGAAGAGACCAGCCGGGCGGAAGTGTAATCGCCGGCCGCATCGTTATTGCCGCCCGGATCCAAGGCGATGATGGCCAGGGCTTGGCCGCCTATCGCGTTGGGATCGGCCACGATCTGGGAATTGGCCGTACTGGTCGTATAATTTTCCAACTCGTTATTTCCACAACAGTCAGTACCTGTGACATAGCTCCAATTGGCGGAATTGGGGGCGCTTCCGACCGAACCATTGAACTCGTCGCTCCAGGCCAGCCCATAACCGGAAGGCACTCCTTCCCAGGTGTAATCAGCAAAAACCTTTGGGGCGTTGGCGATGAAGAGCAAAACCCAAAACGATTTTACTGCCCTTTTTAAAAAAAGGATCCAACCGGCCCTATGCTTCATGAATCTTCCATCCCTTTTTTTCAATTCGACTCCTTTTCATAAAACCTGCCGGCGGAGTCGGCGTGCGGTTGCCGGACTGGTTGAATTCGTCGGATCGGAAAATGTTCAAACCGGCGGAAAAGGCCCAGGCGGAAGAAGGGGAAAAAAACAGGGGAAAAGGCAGGAACGATTTCAGGAGGAATAAACGCACGGTGTCTCCCCTCGAATGAGTTTTCCAACAACGGTACTTCAATACCCGTTGTAACTATTAAACCCCCGGGGAGCCTCAAAGCGGGATAGACAGGATTGACAAAAGGATGGATGGAATTGACCGCTTGATCAGGGAAGGGCCATCCCGGGAAAATTAATTTTTTCTAATTTCCTCGCGGAATCGGCGGGCCTTTCCTGGAATCCGCCGCCTTGCCCATGTAGAGCAGCCGGATGATGGGGTTTTTCTGGGAGATCCATTCGATATTGCCTGATTCCCGGAATATTTTTGGGGATATACCATAAACCTGTTTGAAACTGCGGGAAAGGTGGTAGGCGTCGTAGAAGCCCGTAGCTGTGGCGATCTCTTTGAGGCTTAAGGATGTTCGGCGCAGTTGGTTGGTGGCGCGGTCAAGGCGGGAAAGCTTGGCGTATTCCAGCGGCCCCAGTTTAAGTGATTTCTTGAAGAGGCGGCAGAGGGTTTCGGGCGTCGTGCGCGAAGCCAGGGCCAGGTCTTTCAAGCGGAGCGGCCCCGGCGGGGTTCGGATCGTGTTCTCCCTTATGGCCTCCACTGCCCTCGCGACCGCCACCGGCAAATGGGTGGCGGGCTGGGCCTTCACCGCCCATTCACCCGTGACATAACTTTGAAGCATTAATTCCAGTGACGGGATCATCAACTTGCTCCGAAGGGGCTCCTTCAGTCGTTCCAGGTTCAAAAGGTAACCGAAAAGCGGGCGGATAATGTCGTTGGGGGGAAGAACACGGAAGGAAGGGATCGACGGCTTCAATGCTTCCCGCCATTCGGGGTCCAGGTCGAATTGGATATAGGCATGGACGGTGCGGCGCTTCGAGGACCATTCATAGTAATCCCTCACGCCCGCGCGCCGAAGGAGAACGGTCCCAGTCTCGGCCCGGATAACCCGCTTATCGAAGGTGGCGGTCGCCTCTCCTTCCATCAGCCAGATGAACTCATTGTGGTTTTGTAGACGCGGCCCATAGGTCGCTCCCGGTGGATCGATGGTGATCCCCGTCACGAGGATTTTTAGGCCGGGCTTCGCCTGGCCTTTAGCGGGAAGTTTCACGGCCCACTCCCGCTTCCCCGGTGAAGTCATCAACGGTATCATCGGGAATATTGTGGCCAGCCTCCCGATGAAGTGACAAATGTTCAATTATTTCAGACAAAGTCTTAGCTCGAGTTTGAATATTGGTGTCAGTCAATAGCCCGCGATCACCTCGCGTGATCCCCCCGCGTATATCTTCATCCGGTCTAGCTGGCGCCGGAATGACCCCATCGAGGGTCACAAAACTGATGACCGTGGTCTTGCCCATGATATTTGTCCTCCCCATCGTCCAATCCGGGTCCCCGCCGTGGACAACCCTGATTGGTTTATTCAAATAAAAGAATTTTAAGGTTTTCAATCAACTTCGCCTTATCGATCGGGCCCAATTCCCCCAAATGCTTGACGAATCGGCGGTTATCAATGGACCGTATTTGATCGACCAAAATATCGGAATCTTTTCGAAGGCCCGTTTCCTTCTTCGGAAGGCGGACACGAAGTATCTCTGCCCCGTGAACGACGTTGGTACTGATGGGACAGATGATCGTGCTGGGATGCAGGCTATCGTTCAAAAGGTTTGTTTGAAGAACGACGACAGGCCTCGTTTTTCCAGGCTCGGTGCCGAAACGCGGGCTTAGATCGGCCAGGTAAATATTAAATTTCCTGATTTTCATTCAGCGGTTGATTCTTCGAGTTTTTCCATCTCGCTCAGAATGTCCATGGAATTCTTTCGCGTGAGCAGGGATTCTTTTTTTAGTTTTTGGCGAAGCCCTTTGCGCCTGTTGAAAGCGTTGTAAAAATCCAGCGCCTCGTTGATGTAGGTGTTGCGGGGCATATGAAGCCGTTTGGTTAGGACTTCCACATCCTCGAAGATTTCACCTTTAATTTTTAGGGACAGGACTTTAGTCACTTAGTGCTCCTTTGATGGTATATACGAATAGTATATACTTTCTAGGTTAAAAAGGAACAAATTTTCCAATTTGCTTGTCCATTACACCTCCCCGTGGCGGACAACCTCTGCGAGGACAATAATCCTTTTATTTTTTGGTAAATAGAGCTTTTATCGTTTCGACAGGCAAAAAAAGTGTTTTAGGATTATTGGATAATGGAACGAACCCGTATTTATGGTAAAAGCGAGCAGCTTTTTCATCTTTAGCGTCAACCACGACGGCATAAATGCCGACCTCGTTGGATAAATGATTGGCTTTACCAAGGGCATCCCATAAAAGTTCTTCACCGATCCCTAGGCCCTGGTGATGCTTGTCTACCGCAAGCCTTCCAATTCTTACGGCAGGGACTGGGTAACGGGGAAGGTGTTTAGAATGGGTTGTAGGAATTGTTTTGGCGTCAATTTCGGAGGCAACTAACGTGTAAAAGCCCAAAACCTTCCGATTTCCCTCTTTTTCCGTGACCACAAAGGTCTTGCTAATATTCCTATCGTGATTTTGCCGGGCATATTTTTGGAGATAGTCATTCAGTGCCTGTGCGCCGCTATCGAAAGACCCCAAGTCCAAATGGCGGGAGATTGGCAGAACGTCGATATCCAAAGGTTTTTCAGAATGGCTCAAGCGCGGCTATGCTTCTTAGCGAGAGCCAGAAGGGCCTTATTAGGGCGGGGCGGGTGCTCCACGACTTTCATGAAGGAATTCCACTCGTTTTCCGAAAGGGTGATACGGCTCTGAGCCGTCAGCCCTTCTTGGGCCGCTTTCAAAGAATTGAATAGCATGAAGGCACTGAGGCTCAGCCCAAAGATCGAGGCGGCCTTTTCCAGCATAGCCTTGTCTTTCGGTCGGATACGAATTTCGATTCGTTGTTCCCTTGATTGTGTGACTGTAGCCATAACCCCCCCTTACCCTCAAAAGAAGCATACATGAACGTACGGATGATGTCCACACATTTCCCTGTCCATGCTGGGTCCCCGCCGTGGACAACCTTTTGATACTCATTTCCAGAGGGGGCCTTTATAATTTTGAAATTAATTAACTTCTCCACTTGCTATACGTTTTTTAAGGATCGGCAACCAAGAGGGGGCTTCTTTATTTCCATGTGCGACGGATTTTTGAAACCAATCCATGGCTTTTTTGTAATCCTTTGGTACTCTAAGACCATTGGTATAGATTACCCCGATAAAAAATTCGGCCCGGCCGTTCTGAAGGGCGGCAGCTTTTAAGTACCACTCCAGTGCCTTATGGTAATCCCGGGTCACCCCATATCCCATGGCATAACCGTGTCCAACATTAGTTTCCCCCTCAGGGTCTCCCTGCTTGGCTGCTTTCCGATACCATTCCATTGATTTTTGTAAATCCTGTGGAACTCCCTCACCTCGTAAGTAAAGATGACCCAAGGCGTTTTCCGCGCTTGCGTTTCCATTTGATGCGGCTTTTTGATACCACTTTAAAGCTTGGATAAAATCCTTTGAGTCCTCGGCTTTTTTACCCTTTTGGTATGTTACGGAATCCAAGGAAGATTCGGAAAGACAAATCCGGCTTGAGAAGAAAATAAACATCAAGCTGAACACGATACGTTTTTTCATGGCAAATCCCTTTAAAATTGCTGTCCACTAAGGGTCCTCTTGTTGGATTCGAACTGAAGAACCAAATTTAATATCACCATTTTTAATAAGCATTCTCATGTTCCAAAATGTCCAAAACAGTCCTGAGAATGATCTTGATATCCAGAAGCAAACTCCAGTTTTCGATGTAATAAATGTCGTATTTAACTCTCTCATGAAGGGACGTATTTCCCCGGAATCCGTTCACCTGGGCCCAGCCGGTGATGCCCGACTTAACCTGGTGCCGTTCGAAATAACGTGGGATTTCCTTCTCGAATTTCTCTACCAACCCTGGCACCTCAGGCCTGGGCCCCACTAGGCTCATGCGGCCCGTTATCACGTTTAATAACTGGGGCAATTCGTCCAAGCTTGTTTTGCGGAGGAATGCCCCAAAAGGCGTTACTCGGGGATCGTCTTTTTTCGTAAATGCAACCGTTTCCGAACCTACGGTCATCGAACGAAATTTCCGCATATGGAATACTCTTCCGTCCCGGCCCACCCGCTTTTGGTGGAAAAGAACCGGACCAGGTGAAGAAAACTTAATCCCGATTGCCACCAAAATCCAAACGGGACTCAATAGAATGATTCCCAATAAGGCCAGAGTGAAATCGAAGACTCTTTTGATGGTCTGATTGTGCCAAGCGCTTAAGGGGGCTTCTTTCATCTCAAAAACCGGCAGGTCCAGCAAAACATCGCTCTCAAGAGGATTGGTGATGAGGCCAAAAAGGTCCGAAACTATCTTATATTTTACCAGGGTGTCTTGAAGAGTCACCAGCATAGGAAGCAATTTCCCATGAGATGACGCAGGCAGTGCGAAAATAACCTCATGGGGCGCATATTTTTGGAGAAGCATGGTGAATTTGGGAAGGGTTCCGACAATCTTAAAACCTTCCACATCCCCTGAGCCCTTGCCTTCGGAAACGATGCCTGCCACCCGGTAACCCAAGCCGGGGTTATTTTTAAGCCTCTGGAGCAATACTCGGGCTGTTTCCCCCGTTCCGACAACCAAAATGCGGGTGACTCCTATTCCTTTTCTTCGAAGGATAATCTGGATTCTCCGTAAAATCGTCCGGCCAAGCCAAACGGTAACAATCACCAATCCGGCCGAAATTCCGATAACGAGGCGTGAAAAAGCGAAAAACTTAATCAGGAAAGTCGAAGCGGAGATAAGAATTGCTGCGAGCAATTCGCCTTGGATGACCTTGGACAATTCGTCCACCCCGGAAATTCCCCTCCTTTTCCGGTAAAGCCCCAAGTACTTGAAAACAATCCAATGCACGGAAACAAAAAAGAAAACAAAAGACCGGTAATGGGTGTAATGAGTAACGGGCCCTTCCGGAACCCAGCCCGAATAAAACCTTATCCAATTGGCAAATACGAAAGAAACGGCAACCAACAAACCATCCAACCCAAAACTAAGAACTGAAAAAATGGAAGGAATTCTGATTTTCATAGGTTCCGATCCGGGGATTGAAAAACGAATATAGTTTAACCATTGGACGCTGGTGGGGCAAATGGGAATGGGAGCATCAGAGCTTAAGGTTCTCTTCTTGGACATTGATGCCGTAAAGACGGCGGAAATAGACTTGGGCCCGGAACAAAAAGCGAGCTTTGGAGAATTGATTGGCCTTCGCCCTTAACAACTCGGGGTCAAAACTCATCTTCTCAAACCGCTCGATAGCCTCTTCCAGGGACGACTGGGTTTGTTGCTCAATAAAAACTCCGGTCTCCCCGTCGGTCACCGAATCCAATACCCCGCCCTCCCCGAAAGCAATCACCGGGCACCCGGAAGCCATTGATTCAACGGGGACAATCCCGAAATCCTCTTTGCCTGGAAAAAGCAGCGCCTTGGCGTTCTCATAATATGAGGGCATCTGCTCGTCGGAAGCCCAGCCTTTGAACGAAACCGATGGTCCCGCCATCGCCTTCAGATACTTTTCCTCGCTTCCCTTCCCTACTACCACCAAAGGCCAGTTGTGTTCAGTACAAACCTTCACCGCCAAATCGACCCGTTTGTAGGGTACCAGCGCGGAGATTACCAGAAAATAATCGCCCTTCCCCTTTTTCAACTTGAACCGGTCCACTTCTACCGGCGGATGCAGAACTTGGGATTCCCTTCCATAAATGCGTTTGATCCGCCCCTGAACCTCGGTGGAATTGGCTAGAAAGTGAGTGACACCGTCATTGGACTTCAAGTCGCATTTTTGAAGATAGGATCGGAATGCTTTGGCCGACCAGCGCACGGGGGCGGAGGCGTGAGGCCCGAAATAATCCTCGAAAAGGTCCCAAATGTAACGCATGGGGGTATGGCAGTAACAGACATGCAGGACTTTCTTCGGGTTGCGGACCCACTTGGCGCAGGCCGAACTGGAGGAAACAATCAAATCGTACTCGGAAAGGTCGAACCCTTTCATGAGTTCCCAATAAAGGGGCAGGTAATAGGGATAACGGGTTTTTCCAAAGGGCAGGCGCTGCAAAAAAGAGGTGGTGACCTTCCGGCCCTCAAAAAGGTCCCCGAACTTTTCAGGCTGGTAAACCAGGGTAAAAATATCAGCGCCCGGGAACAACTCCATCAGGGACAAGAGGACTTTTTCCCCGCCCCGCATGCCGGATAACCAATCGTGAACCAGGGCGATGCGCAAGAGTCTTCCGGACTAAAAAACGAAAAGGTTTAAAAGGAATAAAAGAATCCCAATAGCCAAGACGCCCAAAATCAGCGCGAAAATCACACGGGGCCAATCCATCCGAAAACCCCGGTTGGACTCTTCCACTGGATTCAATGTAAGGCCATCATTCTCCGAGGCGTGGGAGCAGTTCTCCGCCGCGAAGGCTTTAGTACTCCACGAAACTCCCCAGCACTGGCGGCAGATTTTCCGTTGGCAATGGGGGCAAGGATTGAAATCCTTTGGATAAAGGGTCAGTGTGGTATTGCAAACCTCGCAACGCTGGGGATCATCGATTAAAGTGGATTCTTTTTTATTGAGTTTCAACAAGGAACCGCGCCTCCAAGATTTCCCTGGATTCGGGGCCCTGTTAAAGCCCCCGGGGAGCACCGAGTGTACCCTGAATGGACAGCAATTTTAAGTTTTAAATTGTCTTTATTGCCATTCCAACACTCTCAAGCCGGTTATACGACAATACAGCAACGAAAAAAAGTTGAGGACCCTGGAAAATAACACCCGGTCGGGAACCACGCGCCCGCTGATATATTTGAGGATTTCCCCATCCCCCGCCCGGCGTTTTGCCTGGATCTCCCCCCGTTTTTTGAGGATCAGTGAGGGATGGAAGCAAACCCAAAAGAGGGCGGAAAGATTCCCCCAAAAAGAATCAAATCCGATCCCCAAACTGATCAGCAATCGAATCAAGGCCTCCGTCAAAATCCAAGGGGCGATTTTAACTAAGGTACTTGACTCGTAAAAAAGAAGAAGATTCAGCCACCGGTTGCGAGTTTGGTAAAAGAACGGTTTCCACCCTGGGCTCTCGGGTAACTCCTCGTCGGACTTGCGGAAAATTTTAGCCTCTAGTGATTTTCCCGCCTGGTGGCGGCCCAACCTGAATTTCCAGCCCAAATAAACATCCTCCTGAAATTGGGAATAATCCGAATCGAAGGGGCCATCAGGGGCGAGGAATCGCGGATAAATGAGTCCTCCGCTTTCGGGATAAAAAGTCTCCTGGGGTTCCGCCCAAAAGCCCTCGATTGGAAGGCCCATGAAATTAAGCGTTTGGTTCGAGTTTTTTCCTTTGCTTCCCTCAGATTGTTTTTCATCGAGCGGAGAGGACATCACGCCGACGCGTGGCCAGCTTTTCTGAAAATCCTTCACCAAATGGCTTAGCCAATTCGGGGGAACCACCACCCCCGTGCCAACCACCGCAACTAAATCCCCCACCGCCGTTTTCGCGCCCAGGTTCACTCCCATGGTCAAGCCGAAGTTTTCCTGGCATTCCAGGATTTTAACCTGGGGATAATTGGTTTTAACGAAGGAAACGCTGGCGTCCTCGGAAGCGTTGTCCACGAGAATGATCTCAAAGGGCGGATAGTTTTGCGTTTTGAGAGCGAAAAGGCAGTGCCAAAGAAAATCCACTCCGTTGCGGTTGGCGAGGACCACCGAGACCTTGGGCCGGGTAAGAGCCATCTCAAACTGTTCTTCCATCTTGCGAAGGGCGGAAATGCGGGGAGGATCAAAGATTTGTTTAGGAGGAACTTCAATTGGAAAAGCCCGATAGATCCGGCTGGCTTTTCGTATCCGCAGGGGCTTTGCGGCCCGGACTCGCTTGGCGGATCTGATCCGCGGGATGGGGTGAAGGGATTTTCGCCGGCCTTTTTTTCGTTTCTTAGCCATGGGCTTGAACGGCCATCTTCAAGGCGGCCAGGGTCTGTTTGGCTGTGTTTTCTACCTGGAATAGGCTCACTCGGGTCTTTCCCTTTTCCCGCAAAAGTTGACTAAACTGGGGTTCGGTCGCGATCCGTTGCATGGCCAAGGCCCAATCATTAACGTTGGAAGGGTCCATCATCCAAGCCGCATCCCCCACCACCTCCGGTATCGCGGCGGAGTTGGAACAAAGCACCGGCACCCCACAACCCATCGCCTCCAATAGCGGTATCCCGAAACCCTCCTTTAACGAGGGGAAAACAAAGGCGTCCGCCCCGGTATAAAGACCAGGCATGTCCTCGTCCGGTACGTAATCCAGCCAGCGCACCTTATCGGCCAGTTGGGGAGAGAGGATAAATTTCATGAACTCCTCACCGATCCAGCCCTTGGGCCCGGCCAGGATCAGTTCGTGGGGAGGGTTGGACTTTTGCTTAAAAAGAAGAAAGGCGTGGACCAGCCGTAGGAGATTTTTACGCGGTTCCAGTTCCCCCACGAAAAGAAAATAGGGTTTGGAGAGCCGGTGTTTTTCCCTGACCGTCTTCACCCTGTCGGAGGCAGCGGGCTTCCGGAAGGACTCCCCCAAACCATGGGGAATCACCCTGATCTTGGTTTCAGAAAGGTGGCGAAAATGTTTGAGAATCTCCTGACGGTTATATTCCGAGCAGGTTAGGATCAGGTCGGCTTTCTCCTCCTGCTTTTCCAATTGAGACCCCAGCACCTTGAGGGATTCCGGTGATGCCAATTCGGGGTTTGTCAGGAAGGTCAGGTCATGGACAAAAATCACTTTTTTACCCTGTTTTTGAGGCAAGGCAAGGTAGTTGGGATAAAAATAAACATCCGCGGGGCGGCCGATCAGGCTGTCCATAGCGGGGGTTCCCAGGGTGTTCCAGGTCAACTTCAAAGCCGCCAGGGGATAATGGGTGACGCTAACAACAATGAAACGGTTTTCGGAGACCCTCGCCTTTTCCTCGGCGGTGGGACTGTTCATCCAAACGTAAACCTTGTCCTCCTCCAGCACATGGGACAGGGCTTCCAAAAGGTGGGTCAAGTACCATCCCACTCCAGTTCGAACACCTTGAAGGCAGGTTCCGTCAATGCCAATGATCACCTTGCTCGCTCCGAAAAATCTTTTACTGGGCCGGGAAACATTTTGTAGTATACAGATGGTTTCGGAGTTTTGAACTGATAATAAAACACATTCAAAATCGGGGTTATCTTTTTTGTCCACACATCCGTCGATCGATCCTTTAAACCGCAATCCCCAAGGGAAAGGTTTGCTTCCAGCTTTATTCTGGGCCTGTTTCTTTTTTCTGGGAAGCGCGGACCTGGTATTCGCCTTCAGAATCCATGGTTTTAATTTCCGCTGGGGCCAACTTTTGCTCTTGGGGATGGCATCCTATTCCCTCCTTGATCTTCTCAAAAACCGAAATTCTTTCCCCGAGGATTGGAACAGGGTTAAAACCTCGGCCTTGGCCTGGGTACCCTTTGCCTTGGTTTACGGTCTGGCGGTTTCCATATCCGCTTTTCCGGCATTGGGGTTTATCAAACTGGGTTGGGCCGCTTTCAATATCGGCGGAGCCGCTTTAGTCCTTTTAAACAGCCGTTGGGCGCCCTCCCTGCGACGGGGTTTCCGGTGGGGCATCTTGGCCCTCGCCGCCTTCATCATTGTTCAGGTCTTCTGTCTTTACTTTTTCAAGATTGCGAAAGTTGAGCCCTATCAAGACAAAATCCTCCTGATTCTCCCCCTTTTCGGTTTGCATATTCCCCTGGGGATCGCCCAGGTGGGATACAGTTTTTACGGAATCTTCCTTTATAGGCCGTGTGCCTTCTATTACGAACCCGGATACGCCGGGTCCGCTTTCATCTTCGCCCTTCCCCTGGTCTTCTTCATGGAAAAAGGGCGGGTGCGCTTCCCTGGTATTATCCCCGGATTAGTGGTGGCCGCTTCCTTTCTAACCACTTCACGCACCGCCATCCTGGGTTGCGGCATAACACTAGGTTTCCTTTTAGCCCTTTCCTTCTTCAAGGATTTAGGAAACATCCGAAAGGCCGTGGTCCAAAGCCTTCTCATCATGGCCGTGGGCGTCGGCCTTTTGTTTCTTTCCCCGGATGGGAAAAACTATTTAAGCCGCCTTTCGGGAACCATGGGTTTGAAGGGAATCACAACCCGAGTCGCGGTCTCGCATACCAGCGAAGGGGA
Source organism: uncultured Pseudomonadota bacterium (assembly GCA_963843375.1). GTDB lineage: Bacteria > Oederibacteriota > Muellerivitia > Muellerivitales > Muellerivitaceae > CAWJKT01. Next base: position 235,996 of record CAWJKT010000009.1, on the reverse strand, counting down.
TCGGGTGGACAGCTTTAATCGCGGGCTAAAACAATGGATGGAAAACTTTTGGCTGGGAAGAGGCTATCGGCCCGTCAAGGATTACGGCGGGTTGACAACAGACGTCATGAATACTTGGCTTGAGATCGCAATGGAATCGGGGTTGTTGGGCTTGTTGGCCTTTTTGTTCGCCATGCTTGCCATTATTCGATTTTCGATCCTCTACCCTGCCGAAAGCGGGGCTATCGTGTTCATGGGGCTGGGCTGGGCCATCCACTTCATTGTCAACTTGAACCTGACGGCGACTTTCCCTCGCCTGGATTACTGGCTGTTGTTTTTCTTTTCCATAAGCTTATTGGTATTTAAACCGGTTGAACCTGAGGGGAATCAAAACCAGGGATCTTAACCGCACCTTTTTAAAGAAGCTCATCTATTATTCCCGTGATTTTGTCCGCGCTTTTTTCCCAACTATATCTTTTTACCCGCGCCCTACCCCTTTGAATCAACCCTTGGCGGAGCTTCCGATTCTTGGATAATTTCATGAGTTTGAGCGAGATATCTTCCGCGTTGTAAGGATCGCAATAGAACGCCGCATTCCCATAAACTTCTGGGAAAGCCGCCAAGTTAGAAACCAAAGCCGGGCAGCCACAGGCCATAGCCTCCAGGACCGGAAGCCCGAAGCTCTCATATAAAGAAGGCAAAACCAAAAAATCAGCCCAAGCGTAATATTGTCGGAACAAAGGGTCGTCATAGTGAAAGTCCCCTGTAAAGCAGACCCGATTCCCCAGTTTTTCAGCTCTTTGGATCACCTTCCTATCCCCCGTGATAAAGCCTTCTTTTTTGCCCACAATTACCAGGTCTTGAGGAATTTGGTCCTTCACCTTCTCAAAGGCTTCCAGTAGCCTCATTAGGTTTTTATGCGGTTTTACACTGCCGACGAACAAAATGTAGGGACCCGGATGAGGATTTTTTCTCTTTTTCAACTGGATCCAGCTTTCGTCTACGCCGTTATAAACCACTTGGGGCAGGCACCCTGCCGGACCGGTGTATTTTAAAAGTTCATCTTTGGAGAATTGAGAAACGGACAGTATGGCCGCCGCTTTTTTCCGTAAGGATGAAAACATATATCTGGCGTAAATCCTCTTATGGATTCCCCCCGTGAATTGAGGCATAGCCAAGTGGAACACGTCATGAACCGTTACCAGGAGTTTGGCGGAGCAGCCAAACGGGATGTTGTAATGGGGCGACCAGAACAAGACGGTTTCAGGGGGCGTCTTCCGCGGAATTTCGACCTGTTCCCGAAGCCCATAAATGGGCGATTCACAGGGGATGATCCGTGTATTTTTCAGTCTCGCCCAGGTAAAAACCTCAAGATCAGAAGCCTTTCCCAAAAGGCAAAACCCAAACTGCGGCCGGCGGCGAATGATCAGGGGGAGAAGGCTTTGCAGGTAAGTTCCGATCCCCGCCGACTGGATCATCCGGGCATCCACGGTGATGGTGGGTTTCATTTCAATTTCCCCAAAAACTTCAAAAGACTGTCCACCCTTCCGGACCAATCCTGTTTGCGGGCATATTGGCGGTAAAAGGCTTTGCTTCCCGGGCGATCAATGGCTTTCTGGAGTCCCTGGATAAACTGACCTTCGGTGCGAGCCAAGATAGCGGGACTTTTCAGGTGCTCCAACTCTCCCCAGGCGGTGGCCACCACCGGCAACCCGCAAGCCATGTATTCATAAAGTTTCAGGGGATGGATACTGTTCACCAAATCAGAGTGTCCCTCCAAGTCGAATGGAATGATCCCGACTTGGGCATGTTTTAAGTAGGCCGGAATTTCCGAATAAGGGCGGGGTCCCAGGAAATGGACATTACTCAACGCGGCGAACTCCCCCGCGGCCCGGGTGGAACCGATCAGGACAAAAGAAACCTTGTTTAACCTTTCCGCCGCCCGTCGAAGCCATTTGAAATTAAACCATTCTTCGATCGCCCCCACATAAACCACGATAGGTTTTGGAAACCTCTTGTATTCCTTCGGCTGAGGGGATTCGGGGCCATCAAAATGGGTGAAGTTCACGCCATTGGGCAAATGGAACATTTTCCGGGGTTTTAAAACCTCGATTACTTTTTTCAAGTTATCGGCGGAATAGACGACGGCATCAACTCCTTGCGCCAACTTCCTTTCGGCCTCCCGAGACGCTTGGGTGAACCTTTCAAACCCCTGGTTATTGTCCGCTATCCGAAAGAAGGCCCTATTCGACTTGATATATTTCAGCCAAAAAGCCTGAGCCACGCTGTCCAAATAGAGAAGGTCAACTTCACCAAATCCTTGTTGGACAATTTTGAATACGAGATGGGGTATTGAGAGTTGGGGCCAATGATTCTGGACCCATCCGGACCGAAGGAAGGGTTTGTTGTGGGGGCTGGCTAGGGTGAAAGGAACATATGCCCAAAGTTTTCCGTTCAGGTCCTGCATCCCACCCTGCCGGTAAATCCGGAACCTCTCCCGCAATTCCCCGCCCTTGCCACCCAGCAGATGGAAAGGGGAAATGGGGTCGGAAATAAAGGCGACCTGCCAGCCCCGGCGGACGAACTCCCGGGCCAAGTGATGGCTTCCCACCTGGAAGGGTGATGTCCAGAAATTGGCGCAGGCCATAAGAATTTTTTTGGGAGGCATTATTTTTCCCCCGCCCAGATTTTCCAGGCGATTTTGTCAGCGTTGGACTTCAAGATCAAAACACGAGAAGTTTCCTTCTTGCCATATTCACCGGAATAATTGCTTTCCTGCGCCAGCCATTCCCCGTCCGCCGATTCAAGTTTGATTTTCTTCGTCCCTCCCGTCAAATGAGCGTGATGAGGATCTTCCACGCCCGCTTCCCAACCCGGGGCGGCATGAAAATAAATAAACTTGGTCCCTTCACCCGCGCATTCGTCCAGACCTTTCAAACCGCTTTCATCCAGCTTCAATGTTCGACGGTGGGCCGCGCCAAAACCTTTGTGTTCCCCCACAAAGTGCCCCTCCCGGAAATCCATCACTTTAGCCTGGGCCTTGTCTTTGAGCCTAAACAACTCGGGCCCAAAGGGGTTTTGTTCTTGACCATTCAGGGACAGGGTATTGTGCATGGCGCTGGAGCGGAACTTGTTTCTTTCTTCCGGCAAGGGGGTGTAAACAAAGGTCCCCGGGTCCACCAGGCAGGAACGACCGTCCACGCAAAGCTCGAAGGAAAGCTGGTCGTTATGGGCATGGCCGCCGTTTCCTTTTTGGCCCACCGGTCCGCAGCGCACGCAAAGCCACCAGGGCCCTTGGGTCATACGGTAAAGGCCGAAGTCGGGATAGGATATCCTAGGGGAATCTTTGGATTCGGGTTCGTTCAGTTTGATTTCCGCCCCGCCGGTTAACTGGCGGATCAATTCCGTTTCAGCCTCAAAACCCTGGGCCGCCTCCGCCCATTCCTTCCGATGGAATAAGCCATTAAAAGCCCCCAGTAAGTGCCGGTGGTCCAGGGTATTGTCTTCAACAGGAAGAAGTTTGAAGAAACGCCCGCTGTCGTTGTCACCCATTTGAACCACATTCCCATCGGGTTTCGTCAGGTTCAAAGTGAATAGGGCCATACCTTCCAGCCTTTTAAGATAATCCCGGGATAATTTCATTCGGGGTTGAACTTTACCTTCCCCGCCTCCAAGCCTGAGGGCCGTGGTATAGGCGATCATTTCTGCGCTCAAGCGGTGATAGCTGGTGGAGCCCTCAAAATTGCTCCCCTCCGCATGGAATTGGGAAAAAATCTCCTTATCAAATTCTTTTCCAGCAAACTTCCCCCAACAACGGGCCTGGACGGAGCGGCCAAACCCCGCCATAGGCCAAACGGCCCAAAGAAGCCCCGCGATATCGGCAAGATAATGGTTCGACCTCAGCAGGGGGTCCCATTCGAGATGATGGTAAATATGGTCGGCATGTTCAAAAATGCTTTTGGAAAAAGTTTCCTCGAATTCCGAATCAAATTTCGCTCCCAGTGAACGGAACAAGTCATAAGCCAACACCCAATTGGCCACACGGATGCCCACGTCCATGGTGCAGGACCAATTCACCCCGTAACGGGGCGGGTTGGTTGCAATAAAATCAAGAATTTGATTCCGAAATTCATTTAAATAAATTTCGGGCGCCTCAAATACTTTCGTTTTTTGAACCGCGAACCCAAAGGCCCAGGCCAGGGTTGGCAGGTGCTGCATGCGGGCCAATTCCCAGGGTACCTTCACGTCCTGACCCCGCAATTCCCCATAGGTGATATCGCGGCTCAGGGCATTTTCGCGCCACCGGTACCCTGACTTGAAATCCAACTGCCAGTCGATGGGTTCGTAGTTTTGCTCAATCAGCCCCCAAATCCGCCGGGACTCCGGGATATTCTTTTCGTTGATGCGGGGGATAAGCCAGCGACCTTCCGAATCCGCCGACGCCTTTTCCCCCGCCTTGAAGGAACTTCCCTCCAAACCGGCGCATTCCACGCCATGGCGGACCTTGACCCAGCCCGAACCCAAAAGGTTGAACTCATGGGCTAAAATCCGGTTGGTTCTTTCATGAACGGAACTGACCGGTACCAACGTCAGGGCTTTCGCCAGGTCCATTTCGCGGGGAGCCAATTTCCAACCCTTGGTGAAACCAATAGGCTTGTAAGTGGAAAAGGTTGTATCCATTTTTCTTTCCCGGGCATCCCTATATCGATTAGAAACTTTCGCAAGGGCTTTCCCTACCGCGATATGCGGCGGCATGGAAATCGCGCGTTTGAGATAGTAAAAAAAATTCTTCACCCGAGTCTCGCTTTTAGCTTTTCGATGATCTTGCGGGTGTGTTCTTTCCAGGTGTACTTGGCCGAGCACTCTTCCCGGGCTGCCCGTCCCAGCCTTTCCCGCAGCGCTTTATCCTCGATCAAAACTTTCAAGCCTTCTTTTAAGGAATCCTTATCCCCGGGCTTAACCATCCAAGCTGTTACTTGATGCTTCAATATTTCGCCGATCTGATCCAAGTCCGAGGCCACGATTCCCTTTCCCATAGCCATATATTCAAAAAGCTTTGTGGGGGAACCGAAGAAAGGCGTGCCATCGGGGTTAGGCACCGTGGGCGCCGCCAATATATCGCAGGCAGCCAGATGGGCGGGGCCTTCGGCCTGGGGCAGAGTTCCGGTCAGCACGCAAAGGTCCAGTACCTCGAATTTCCCGAGAATGTCCTTCACCAGGGGCAGGGTGATTCCATCCCCAACCATCAAAAGCCTCGCCTGTTCACGGTACTCGGGATTACATTTGACCAATTCCCCGAAAGCCTGGGCCAAGACTTCCGCCCCGTGCCAGCGGCCAAAAGTTCCGATGAAACCCAGCACCTTTTTGCCCTCCAGGCCGTATTTCTGCCGGACTTTCGACCCGTCCACTTGGGGTGAATATTTATCAACGTCCACCCCGTTGGGGTTGACCAGGATTTTATCCTCAGTAACGCCCCTCTTGACCAATTCATCTTTCAGGGGCCGGCTGACCACCACCGCCATGTCGCATTCTCTTAAATTAAGGTCCTCGATTTTTTCGGACATGGCCTCATACTTCAAAACGCTTCCCCAATTTCGCCCCACCCAAATTTCCGATCCGTTGTATTCCAACACGAAGGGAACCCGGTAGTGCCGGGCCAGTTGAAGCCCGGAAAAGTTATTCAGGCTGTAACGCTGGTAAATGAACGAAATTTTCCTGTCCCCCAACTGCCTGAGGGCCTGGGCATAAAACACGTGGTTGTAATGAAACGCCGGCATTTCACTGAAATCCCAGAACTGCTCCCCGGGGAGAATCGGGTGGGTTTCCAAATCAGTCCGGACGGTGGGAATGGTATCGGTGGTGAGGAAAATCGGCTTTCCCGTGAATTGGTCCAGATGGTTCAAAACTCCAGCGATATGCCCTACCGACCCGCCGGATTTCAAACCAAAAACCAGGTCCGTGCGCAGGTAAACGGGCGGGAGTGACAAATCCAATGGGTGATTCGCCCCGGCCTTTCCCTCCCCGTACAAGGCCTTCACTTGAAGTTCCAAATCCCTGAAGAACCTCCTCTTCTCCATGAAATCCTTCAGGAACTTTTGGAAAAGGGACACGAGAAAGGAGATCCGCACCTCCTGGACCGCGCCATGGTCGTCGCGCATCACGCTTCTTTTCCTGGCCAACGACCAAAGCAAAAGGGCGGTCACGAAAGGTTTAGCGATCAGTTTCAAATCCGCCGTCACCAGGATGGCTTCGTCATAACCGAAAAAATGCAGTAATATCTTTCCGCTCTTCAGCCATTCCTTTAGTTCCTCAAATGAAACCACCCTTTGCCCGTCATCTGCCGGCGCGCCGGGTTCCACCACATAGGGCGAAGAACGGTAAATGATGATTTTGGAAGTCGTCATACCTTGGCTTGCCCTTTCATTTCTTTGCCGATGATAAATTGGTATTGAAGGACAAACACCAAAAAGTATCCCGCCAGCGAGGCCCAAGCCGCCCCTGCCGGCCCGTATTTGGGTATGAGAAACAAGTTCAACCCCACATTCACGATGAGGGCCGCGATCCAGACGTAAACCGAGAACCAGGGAAAACCCGTTGCCGCCAGGAAATTGGAAAGAACGGTGTTGATGCCGTAAAAGATCATGGCGCAAGCCAGGATTTGGTACGGGAAAACGGCGGGCTCAAAAGCCTTTCCATAGAGCAACACGACGATCGGTTTGGCCAGGAGGATGGAAAGCAAAACGACCGGAATAAAAACCAGGGTCAATATCCCGCAAACCTTTTGGGTCCTTCGCCACATCTCCAGTTTGGAAGGCAGGGAGGAAAGGTTGGGAAACAAAATGGTTCCTACCGTCATCGGAAGCAAATACAAGTAATCCGCCATGGTCGAGGACATGGAGTAATAGCCCGTGTCTTTCGGCCCCGAAATATATTGCACCATCAGGATGTCCACTCTCAAAAGCAGGAAACCAAAAAAAGCGGCGACATAAGCTTTAAACCCGTATCTCAAATGATCACGGAAAATATCCCACGAAACCTTCAAGGGGCCCTTGAGATACCCCGCCGACTTCGCCCAATACCATCCCAAAGTAAAAAGGGATATGCCCAGGCTTAAAACCGAAACCGAAATGACATCCACCCAGTGCCCCAATAAAAGGATCCCCAAAACAATCACGGTCAGGATTTTCCCGCAAAGTTCGATCAGGTTGAAATACCGCACATCCCCCAGCCCCAAAAGAATGTTTTGAAGGAACATGCCGGTCAACCCAATGGGAATGGTCGCCAAGGACAGGACCAGGAGGGTGGAAGGAAGTGGTGAAAACTGAGGCCAGATCCAAAAAAAGAGGCCCGCGAGGAGTGCAGTAGAGGCACCCAACCCCAAGCCGACCGCCAGGCTATTGCCCATGGTCTGGGGAAGGATGGATTTATCCTTGGAGATGTAAAAAGTATTGGAGGATTGGAGGCCTAGGTTGATGAATTGCACGCCCACGCCCGCCACAGCCCAAAAGACCCCTAAATAGCCGCGGCCTTCCGGTCCTAAAAGCCGGGCCGTCAGAACGCTTCCGACCAGTCCAAAGGCAATCATCAAAAGCCGGTTGCTGTAGGTTTGAAAGACCTTCCGGACGAAATTGGAATGGAATAAATGATTCCCAAAATAATGAAGGGCCGAGGCGGGGGTTCCCCCGTGGTCAGCGATATATTGACGAATCATTTGGATCAGGCGACATATTCCTTCCACCAAAGCGCGAAGTTCAGCAGGTACCAGACTTGGGGGCCCTCGCCTTTCTCAATATATCGGAAAACCTCGTCCCGATCGAGGAAGTCGGTCTTAGCGCAAAATTCCTCCAGTTCCTGCCGGGTTTTCTCCCCCAATTTGTCGAAGAACCACTCGTAAATCGGCACCCCAAAACCCTGCTTGGGCCGATCGATGATCTCGTCGGGAATAACCCCCCGCACCGCTTTTTTAAGGATGTATTTCAGGGTCCCGTTCTTGGTCTTCATCGATTCGGGAATGCTCATGGAAAGTTCCACGAACTTGTGGTCCAGGAAAGGCACCCTGCCTTCCAACGAAACGCCCATACTCATCTTGTCCACCCGCATCAGCAAAAGTTCGGGAAGCCTCAGGTTCAGGTCCAGGTAGCTCATCCATTGAAGCGGCGTTTTTTCCCAAGCATTTTTTTCGAACCGTTCCCGGATGGGCTTCAAAGCCTCCCAGGAAGTGAAGTTCTTGAATTTTTTCCTCAAGCGGGGCGATAAAAGTTTCATCTTTTGCGTTTGGGTAAAGGCTTCGGCCCCGCCCCAGAAAATGGGTTGGCCCAAAGAACTGCGCCGCAATCTTTCATAATGGGCCGAATAACGGCGGCCCAACAGCTTCAGGGGAAGAAGCCCAAGTTTTTTGAGGAAAGCGGGAATGGGTTTGTCCATGATGCGCTGGTATTTCAGTTCCTTTTTCCAGCCGTTATAACCCCAGAAGAGTTCATCCGCCCCTTCACCCACCTGGCAGACCATGACCCCGTTTTCCCGGGCCAGTTTGGAAACGTAATAAACCGGCACGCAAACCGGATCGGCGATGGGTTCATCCTGCAAATGAACCATTTTGGGCAGGAAATTCATCAAGTCGTCGATATCCAGGAGCAGTTCGTGGTATTCGGCCCCCACATAATCGGCCACTTGTTTGGCGTAGTGAAGCTCATTCTGGTAGGACTGATAGGACCCCTTGTACCCGATACTGAAGGTTTTGACTTTCTGGTTGTCCCCTTGGGAGAAAAGGGCGGCATTGGTGGAGGAATCGATTCCTCCGGATAAAAACACGCCCACGGGAACATCGCTGACTTTGCGAAGCTTGACCGCGGTTTTCAATTCATCCAAAAGCCGCTTGGCAATCTCATCCTCTGAAACCCCCTCCAGGGAATGGGCGTTGTCCCAAATGTCCCAATAGCGCTTTTCCTCGGTCGTGCCGTCCTCACGGATTCGCAGCCAAGTTCCCGGCGGAAGCTTGAGAATGCCGTCGAAAAGAGTTTGGGGAGCGGGCGTCGTGAGAAAAGAAAGATAATGGAATAGGGCTTCCTCATGCACAGCCCGCTTTTGGTCGGGGTCCTGCAGAAGCGCCTTGATTTCAGAGGCGAAGGTGATGCGGTTATCATGAAGACTATAGTAAAGGGGTTTAATGCCCAACCGGTCCCGGACCAGCCAAAGTTCCCGTTTCTTTTCGTCCCAAAGCCCGATGGCGAACATCCCTCGAAACTTGTGGAGGCACTCAATCCCCCATTGTTCGAAGGCGTGAAGAATGACCTCGGTGTCCGAATGGTCGGTTTTCCATTGGAACTTCCCGATCTGGTTGAGTTCTTTGCGGATATCGGCGTGGTTGTAAATTTCCCCGTTGAAGACCACCTGCAGGCTTCCGTCCGAGTTGGCCATGGGCTGGTTGGCGATGGTGGAAAGATCGATGATGGAAAGCCGCCGGTGCCCCATCCCGACCTTTTGGTCCTTGGAAATCCAAGCTCCCACCCCGTCCGGCCCCCGGTGCGCCATGGTATCGCGCATCTTGGCGATATAAGGTTCGGTGATGGGGAAAGAGCAATTTTTAAAACCGAAAGCCCCGACAATCCCGCACATGGCCGTTCCTTTGGGTCAAAATGGAAAAGCCAATTATAGCCATAACCGGGCATAAGTCAGGGATTTTTGGGCCAGGCAAAAACGAAGGGCGGAGGCTGGTCAGACGCCTTTTTTGCGATTATAAAGTTAAGAACCTAAGTGAAATTTGAAGTTGTCGAAATAAACCTCCCCGTTTGAAAAACGGGGGGAATTTTTCATACAGAAGCTTGGGGGATTTAATTAGATAAGTCCCTTTTAGGTGGTCTTCTTCCTCTTGGTTTTGGGCTTTTCTTTCAACGCGGCGGACATCCAAGCGGCAGCCATTTCCTCAAGGCTCACGGCTTTGGCCCACTTGAAGCCGTCCTTCACTTCCTCGCGAACAAAATTGGATTCCAATTGCAAGACCAAGTCGACCATCCGGTCCTTGGTCTGTCGCCGGCAAGTGGGATGGGAAAGAGCCACCATGAGAAGGCTGATGGCCTTGCGGCCCTCCCCCTTTGCCTTCAGGTTTTGGGCCAACCCGGTTAGGGCGTCCGCCAAAAGTGGTTTGCACTCGGTGGGAAGAACCATCTGAACGGCCTTGAGTAGATGTTCCTCCGCTTCCTCCATGTTTTTCTGCGCGCAAGCGATCTCACCTAGATGGATCAAGGTGGCCACTTGCCCCAGGTCGTCGTTCAGCCGCACGAAATATTCGAGAGCTTTGGAGAAGCGTTCCCGGGCTCCAACAATTTGACCCCGGAAAAGGGCCACGGCCCCCAAGTGGTAATGATTCCAAGCCTCCAACTGCAGGTTGTCGCCCAGTTCTTGAGCCAGGGCGTAGGCCGTCTGGTAATGGCTTTCAGCCTTCCCGTCCTCGCGCATGGCTAGCCTCAAGTTGCCCATCAAATCATGGACCCAAGCCTCCCCCGCCCTATCCTCCCCCTCTTTATAAAACGCCAAAGCCTCCTGTAAAAAGTTGGACGCCTCCTGGTAATCGCCCGTGGCCCAACCCACGTTACCCAGGTGGGCCTTGCTTCGCGCTATGCCCTGCGAGTCTCTGGTTTCCTGGAAAATTTTCAAACTTTCCACGTAGCGTTGGCGGGCCTGTTCATACTCACCAAGGATTTCAAGCGACCGCCCCAGCCGCGTCAGGCAAAGCCCCGCGCCTTGGGAATCCCCTTCCGCTTGGTAGGCCTCCAGACTCTTTTGGAAGGCGGCCACAGCTTCCTGGAACCGGCTGGAAATAAAAAGGGCGTCCCCCTTACGGTGAAAGAAATAGGCGGTCTTGGCCAGCGTTTCGTGGACGCCGGCATTTACGGGTTTGACAGGGTTTATGTTGTTATCACGCGCGAAATCAATCATGTTGATTTCCTCCTGAGTCTGAGATCAATGATAAGAAAAAGATGTTTGATTGTTTTGTTTGGACGAAAGAACCCGGGCAGGCAAGCCATAGGCGGTTGAAAGATTACAAATCCATTTTACACCCATCACCGCCGAAATATTACGTTTTTCGCGGTAAAGAATTCAAGCTTTGATCATCCATGTGGGATTTCCAGGGGAAAAGCGAAGACGGCTATTTTGTTATTTTGTCGAAATGAGTTTCGATGATCCAGAAGCCAAAAAAGCCGATAATTCCTGCATGGTCAGCTTTGGGGGCTAAATTATCCCTTTCACAAATAAAGAATTTTTTCCCGCCCACATGGAAATCTAAACCAATTTTATTTGACCGCCCTCACCACGATGAACCAACCCCATTTGTCCGGTAGAAAAATTCGAGCAAACCCCGGCAACTTTTTAACGTCATGCCAGGTCAAAATTTGTTTTCCCTCGAAATTTCCAAAGCCTGAAAAAAGTCCCCGAAGTTCCCCAACCGTATAGGCCTTAGTCCCCACGCTTTCCATGTGGTGCCAAATCACGTCTGAAAATGTCCGCCAAGGTTTTCCCTTCAAAAGGGCGTATTTCACCCAGCGCTTGAAAGTCAAAACCGAATAGCGCCCGTAAAACATCCCGATAAAAACGCCGCCAGGTTTCAAGACCCTTTGGATTTCACGGATGATGGATTCCGGCTTTTCCGCGTGGTGGATGACGCCCCAGGAATAAACCACGTCAAAAGTTTTATCCTTGAAAGGCAGTTTCTGGGCGTCAATCCGCCTTAAATTGGACTTTAATCCGTAATAAGCCAGGTGTTTTCTCGTGGTCCGAATAGCCGCTTCCGTCAAATCCACCCCATAACATTGGGCGCCAGCCTTGGCCCATTGCAGATGGTCGGTCCCCGTCCCCACCCCAATTTCCAGCACCTTTTTCCCCTTGTATTGATTAAAACCCACCAGATCGGGAATAAAGGGCTCAACCTGGTAACGGTATTCCTCCACCTTTTCAAACCACCTGCGGCTGAGCGGTTTCGCGGTGCCGATAATCTCTTCCGCCGTCCCGCAGGGCTCCTTTTCCCAATAAGACCTTACCCGATCGTTGAGTTTCATGCCTTTTGCGTTTCCCGGCCCTGGAGGATTTTCTCTAGACCCGAACTAATCAAGTAACAGCCAAAAACCACCGACATGCTGATCATGCCCAAAACATAGGGTTTCATGGGAACAACCAATAGGCCGGGCAAGGAATAGAAGAAGCCCCCAGCGGCCATGGGCAGGATTTCCCGCCAGGAAGGCCTGACATAAAAAAGGAAAAGAATCCCGAAATTGGCGAAGATTAAAAAATACCCGAATAGCTTGAGGGCTTTCATCAGGATCGTTTTCAAAACAAAAACGGGGTTCGTTTTGACGATTTCCAGAGTCGAAGCCTTTAGGATTTTTTCGTACTCGGGGGAGCAATAGGCCACTTTCGGGTCAATCGAGGCCACCTTGGCGGCTGCCACCCCATCCCGGTATTCGATCCCGTATTGATTCGGAAGATAACCCAGGCCGATGTAGACGCTGTGCCAAAAGGGATGACTGATGTTCAGGGGTTGGTATTGGGGGACGGCCTTTTCAAGATAGGCGTCCCTGGTTTTTTCCAGCGTCTCGAATTGCAGGCCCGAAATTCGGAAACAAACCAACAGGGCGAAAAAATAAACGGCTTTGTTCTTCCAGGAAATAAAGCCGTTCAGGATAAGCCAAACGAAAAGGAACAGGACCAACCCCGTGCCCGATTGGCTGCGGATGAAATTACAATAACCCAATAACAATCCGCCCAAAGCAAACCAAGGCCCCAATATTTTCCAATTCGCTTCACCCGTCCGAGAAAACGCCAGGAAGTTGGGGACAAAAGCCGACACCGCGAACATCATGACCACATAAACGTCGGATATCTTGGCGAAAGCCAGGTAGGCCAGAAGAAACAGGCCCGCCACCGATAAAAGACGGGCGGTGGGATTTTTGAAAATCCTCAGAAAACCGCAACATCCCAAAAACCATCCCAAAAGAATAAAAGCCAAAAGAAACAGGTTCAGGGCGGTTTGGAGGGGGATTCCGAACCCCTTGGCTATTTCGGGCACAAAATAATAAATTCCAAGATCATCCGTGAAACCCGCCGCGAAAAGACGATCCCCGGACTTGGCGATCAGGGGAATCCCCGTCGAATTCAGTCCATCGAGGGTTTGGACGAGCGTGTTCAATCGCCCGCTCATGATGATCATACTTTGCCCGCCACATAATATTGGGCCCCTAAGGGAAGCCACCCCAGCGACTTGTCCACCCATCCGAAGAACCTCCCCTCAAAAGGGGTGAAGAGGATGAATCGTTTTTCAACGATCGGGATGTTCCTTCGAGAAATAAGCCGGCTAGTCTTGGCCATTCGAAGGAGGATCGCGTCATTGTCCAGTTCACAATGGTTGACCGCCCGGTTCGTCAGGGGATTCAATGGATTATGTTCCATGATGACCACCAGCCCGCCCTTGCGGGTGACCCTTACCAATTCCCGTGCAAAGCCGTTCCAATTTTCCGGCGGAACATGGTGGAGGACGCAGATGGCGAAAGTCAAATCCATGGAATGGTCCGGATAGGGCAAAACTCGTCCATTATAGGCTTTGTAAAGGGCCCGGGGATTGAGTTGAGCCGCCTTCTGGACCAGCCCTTTGGCGAGGTCCACTCCATAAACCTTATGGAAATGGGCGGTTAAATACTGATCCGTGATCCCGATGCCGCATCCCACATCCAGGGCCTTCAGTTTCGCCGGGTCCCCAACATGCTTTTGGGCGAGAGAGCGCAGAAGCTGGGCTTTCTTCTCAATGAAGAAATCCAGCTTTTGGCCGATGAAAGAAATCGAATCCTGGACTTCCTTTTGGTATTGGTCTTTATATTTGTCGAAGTTGATCGGGGCGAATTCAACCGCCTCTTTTTCCCCTTCAAGGCCCGCCACAGACTCGACGGGTTTTATCTTTTGAATCCGGCGATGGCGGCGTTCGTGCAAAAAATGACGGACTTTTTTTCTTCCCGACAGGCTCATTTTTTTCCTTTTAAACGTTTCATTTGTATCCAATAACCGCCATGTTCCCTGCCGGCAAGGGGATAGGGATGTAGCCTAACCCAGTTTTTTTAAGAAGGGGGATCATAAACTTTTTGAGGGCTTTAGGAAAAGGCAAAAGTTTCAGCCAATAGTGGACTGGGTATAGGTTGAGGATGCTTTTCACCTTCACCCGCTTAAACCCCGTTTCCCTGAACATCCGTTGAATGCTGGAATTCGAGAAAAGCTGAAGATGCTCCACGTCAAAGATCGGGGATTTGAGCCCCAGCACCATGGCGGAAAGGGACCGGCGGTTGTGGGAAACCACGAAGAAAGCTCCGCCGGGTTTCAGGATTTGGATGACATCCCGGCAAATTTCCTTGGGCGCATAAAGGTGTTCCAAGGTTTGGAAACAGGTCACGAGGCTCATACTGTTTTTCTTGAATTTTTTTGGTTTAAATAAACCCTGGATGATCAGGGGACGAATTTCTTTTTTCGCGACTTGAATAGGCGCCTTGGAAGGTTCCACCCCCGACACCTTGGAGAATCCCTGCTTTAAAAACTCCTCCAGGAAGGCTCCATCGCCCGTTCCGATGTCGAGAGCTCCAACCCTGTCGGGGATGTTTGAAAGGATTCCTTTCAGGAAAGACCCGTAGGTCCGGGCCGCATAACCCGCTTCCTCAACGCTGTCGAAAGCCGCCTCGTGATAGGCTTCCGAAAGGGCCTTCAGCGTGGGCAATGGATTGGCGTAAAGCAGGTCGCAGTCGGGGCACACCACCAGCCGGTAATGCATGTATTCGGGAATCTTGCGCGAGGCGAAGGCGAATTCGTCCAGTCGGCTGGGATCGTAATTTTCCACGGCGAAAACCCTCGATTCGTCCCGGGAGGAACAAACGGGGCAGGGACGCCGGATAAATCCTTTTTTGGTTTTCACTTTGCCGGATCGTCCTTTCGGGGTTTTTCGCCCCAAACGGTGTAGCCGAGGCAATCCGCCCATCCGTCGAAGCCAAGGGTGAAATTGGCCAGGACAGCCGTCACGAATAAAAGAGGAAGGCTTAGCAGACCCGCGAGAAAGGATAAAAGACGGATCGGGAAAAAGGGGCTGACCGGAAACAAAAGGGCAAAGATGATTGCCATGACTTTGTAAAAGGCTACCGTCAATTGATTGCCGCGAGCAAATATCCTCACGGGGGAAAATCCTGCTTTCCCTAAAAGGATTTCCAACCCTGAGGGCGTAAAACGCCAATAGTCGTGGGGAATGAAATGCCAGCGGGCCGCAAAAGGGACGGTCAATAACAGGCGTCCGCCGGGTTTCAAGCAACGGAAAGCCTCCCCTAGGAACAAGACGGGTTCGGGGATGTGTTCCAGTGCTTCGGTGCAAAGTATGAAATCCGCCGTGCCATCGGCAAGCGGCCAAACCACCCCCGAATAATAAAGGGTATCCGGCGCTTCATACCCGAAGTGTTTCTTGGAATCCACCGAGTCCAGGCCGATGTAATGAGTCCCTGCCGAAAAAAGACCGCGAAAAGGCTGCACGCCGCATCCGGCATCCACAACTGTTCCCTTGACTTGGGGAAGCTCGGCCCGCAAGTCCCTCCAGATGCTTCCCGCCTGTAGGTCTAAAAAACGAAAAAGGATGATTTTGACTTTTTGAACGAAGCCTGGACGATTTGAATAAACCGGGGGCTTCCAATGCTCCTTCCCGCCCTGCAGTAGGTTACGCCTTTGGACGGCAGGATTTGTTTTCGTTTCCACCTGAAGCCCCTGTTGTTTTATTTTGAGTTCAATTCTTTTGGGTTTCCGAGGCGAGTCTGACTTCCCCGTCTTTTATGATGCCGCGCCGCACGAAATGGGGCCTTTGCTTGACTTCCTCGAAGATTTTAGCGATGTACTCGCCGATGAGGGCCAAGGCGAACAAATTAATGGAACCGAAGAACAGAATCAAAAGTAGGACCGAGGCCATTCCTTTAGGAGCCAGGTCAGGAAACAGGATTCTTAAAACGAACTGAACCGCGCCCAACAACAAGCTGATCAAAAACAGCACCGTTC
The DNA here is from genome assembly GCA_963843375.1 of uncultured Pseudomonadota bacterium. Lineage (GTDB taxonomy): Bacteria > Oederibacteriota > Muellerivitia > Muellerivitales > Muellerivitaceae > CAWJKT01. The sequence continues at coordinate 219,961 of CAWJKT010000009.1, read as the reverse complement.
CCATGAAACTCAGCATCGTGAGCGGGGTATTGCTGAAAGAGAGGATTCCCTTCTTCGCCCAAATCAGGTTTTTTCCAAAATTGTTGGTGGACCGGCCGAACATCCGCTCCGGCCTGAGATAATCCACCCCGATTTGCTTGAACCCCACATAAGCCCGGATACCCCTTAAAAAGAAATCCCTTTCGGGAAATTCCAAGATAGCCCGCACCACCCGCCGGTCAAGGAGTGAAAAATCCCCCGCATCGTGGGGAATGTTCAAATAGGAAAAATAATCGAAAATCCGATAAAAGAGCTTGTAGGCCATTTGCATGTAAAAGGGTGCTTCCCTTTTCACCCGGCGACCAAAGACCACGTCGTACCCCTCGGCCCACTTTTCGACGAATTGCTCGATGAGTTCCGGCGGATCCTGAAGGTCACCGTCCAGAAGCACGCAGGAATTCTTGGTGGAAACCTCCATGCCGCTTCGGAAAGCCGATTGGGAACCGAAATTCCTCGAGTGGGAAACCCCCAGGATGCGTCGGTCTTTACTGGAGAGTTCAGTGATAATTTCCTCACTGTTGTCGGGGCTGTTGTCGTTGACGAAAATGATCTCATAGTCGATCTTCAACTTTTGAAAGGTGGCCTTGAGCCTTTCATACATGATGGGAATGGCCTGAGCGTCCTTATAGCAAGCAATAATGGCGGAGACACTGTGTTTCGTATCGAGTTGAAATTTTTTGGAGGATTGATAATACTTCTCCTTACTTTCCAAGCCGCCATACCATTGGGCGGTGGCTTTGAGTCCCTCGCTGAAAGAGGTTCTGGCTTCCCAGCCTAAAAGCTCCTTGGTTTTTCCAGTATTGGCGAACCAGTCTTTTAGGTCCCAAGACCTGTTTTCCATGGATTGGAAATCCGGTTTTCCTTTGATCTGAAACAATTCACCTGAAACTCTGGCCACCTCGGCGATGGTGGTCTTGACACCGCTTCCAACATTGAAGGAATCCCCATATTGAGCCGGTCGCAGGTTAATGGCCGTTTCCACAAATGCTTCGCAGACGTCGTCGATATAAATGAAATCCCGGGATATGTCCGGATGAACAAATTCCGGATATTTCCCTTCAACCCCCGCCCTCACCAACGCGGGGATGAGACGAGAAGAGTCCTCATAGGGCCCATAAACCGAATAAAGCCTCAAATTGGCGCAGGGAAGTTGTTTCTTTTTTCCGTAATAGTGGATGAAATTGGCGCTGGACACCTTTGAAACCGCGTAATCGCTGTTGGGTTCGGGAAGAAGGCTTTCCCCTGGTCCGGAAGCCTTGTCCCCATACTCAGAAGAGCTTCCGGCATGAACATAGGCCGCAATCCCCCTTTTTGACAAACGCTCCAGGATTTTCACCGTGAGGTTGAAATTGGTCTGGTAGATGAGGTCGCTTTGGGTCTCAAAGGAATAGGCCCCATAGGCCACGCAATTGAAAACGGTCTTTGGATCGGTTTGGACGAGGAGGTAGTCGAGATTCGCGTCCACCAGCAGGTCCGCTTGGATAATGTTTTTCACGGGCAAATCTTCCAAACGCCAGGCGGGAGTATGGAACATAGTCCCATAAACGTCCTCGCGGTATTTCAATAAGGTCCGCAAAAGCGCGGCCCCAATGAAACCGCTGGCCCCGAGGATTAGGATTGGACCCTGGAGAAGCTTAACTTCATCTTGAAATTTCATTCGGCGCTGATCACTTTCAAAATATTTTCCGAGGTAATGCCACATTCCTTGTGGTGAAAACTTTGGGACCCATAATAACCCGAGAGATAACCTTGGGCGCAGAAATGGCTGAATTTCTTGGGTGGCCTGCCCGAAAGAAGGAGAAAACGGGCGATCATTTCCCCCGCGCTCCCATGGGCCACATGCTCCTCCACCACCGCCAAATGGCCGCTCGTTTCAATATCTTTCAGGAACTGACCGGGAACCGTCTTCTCCTCTAAGGGCAGTTCGGTCAGCACCCAAAGATTCGGGCGTTTGGAGTTTTCCAGACCTGCAAAATCTTTCATCAAAACTCCCGCAATTGGACCCACCACGACCATAGCAGAACCACCGCCCGAAAGAACCTTTCGCCAGGGAGCATAGGCTCCAGGATCGAACTCAATGGGTTTTTCATCCCTTCCCAAACGTAGGTAGGCGGGATGGGCTTGTTCAAGAATTCGCGCGACGGCGGATTCCACGTCCGCCCCAAAGGCGGGTACCCAAACCCTCATATTTTGGAGTGAAAGCAGTATGCCATAGTCCTCGATGGCGTGATGGGACCCTCCCATGACGCCGTAACCGTAACCTCCTCCGTTACCCACCAAAGTCACCGGGAAGTCATGCAGACACACATCGTTTCGGATTTGTTCCAGGGGACGGGCGTAAATAAAAGGGGCTATGCTATAGGCCCAAGGCCGCAAACCCTGGCTGGCCAGACCCGCCGCCACCGACACCATGTTTTGCTCTGCCAAACCGGCATTGATAAATCTCTTTCCCGCGACCTTTTGAAGAGGCTCCAGCGCCATGAAACCCAGGTCCCCGGTAAGAAAGATGAAGTCCGGATGGGTGGCCCGCTTCATCAGGGCGTCGCGGAATTCGTTTCTCAAGCTTCCCCCAGTTCTTCCAGGGCTTTTCGATATTGGTCTTCCTTCAGGGGTAGGTAATGCCACTCCATCTTGTTTTCCATGAAAGAAATGCTTTTGCCCTTGGTGGTATGGGCAATGACCACCCAAGGCCCCGGCTTGGAAGAATTGAGGATTTTTCCCAGCGCTTCCGCGTCATGGCCGTCGACCTCGGCCACCGGCAAACCGAAGGATTTGAAACGGTCGATGAGATTATCCTGGCTGGCCACCTCTTTCGTTGTTCCAAAACCCTGAAGGCCGTTGGAGTCGACGATGAGGGTGAGGTTCGATAATTTTTGGTGTACGGTGAATATAAGGGCTTCCCAATTGGAACCCTCCTGCCATTCGCCGTCGGAGGTCAGGCAATAAACCTGGCCCGTCTTGCCCTGAATACGATTGGCTAGGGCCAATCCCGCGGCCAGGGAAAAACCGTGACCCAGGCTTCCCGTGGCAAAGGGGATCTCCTTTTTCCAACGGGGGGCCGGGTGGCCGCTCAACTTGGTGGGCTCCCTGTGGAAAAGCTTGAGTTCCTCCTCGGTGATCTTTTTCAGGGACCAAAGGGTGATATAGAGAGCTCCCGCGGCGTGGCCCTTGGAAAGAACGAAGGTATCTTCGGGTTTCATGACTTGGTGGTGGAGGACCATCAGAATATCCAGACAGGAAAGGTTTCCCCCGATATGGCCCACTCCGTTCTCATAATGCATTTGGAGGAGTCTTTTTTTGCTTTGATGGATGATTTGTTTTAAGTTTTTCATTTTTTTCGAAAGGGTTAGATTCGATATCGGACCCATCTTAAACAAAAGGCCCAAAAAATTTTTTAATTTTCAAAAAATAAGCCGGAATGTATCAGAAAAGCCCTGTTTCCCTTGGAATCAAACCATTAATAGCTCTTCAACCCGAAGGGCTATTCGACTTGCCTGCAACTGTTCCCAAAGGGCGATGGGCCATTCCCCGCCTTTTTGAATCGTGCGGGCGAAGGCCTCCAACTCTTCTTTTTGACCCTTATCGGAAGTCTTCCCCAAAAGCCTTGGGACCGAAACTCCGGATGCCGCGAGTTCCTTGTAATCGTTCAGGGCGATTACCTTGCCGTCCAGATAAACTTCCAGCATTTCCTTAGGATGGTCCTTGGAGCCCAGGGCCGTATAGGTCAATGTCGCCAACGACCCGTCTTCGAAGGAAAGGGTAGCCACGAAGTTGTCCGAGCCACTGTAATAGGCGGTTGCGGGCTTGAGAGCCAGGGCTTCCACCTTCACCACCCTGGCGCCCGTAAGATAAGTGAATAAATCGTAAATGTGGCAGGCTTCCCCAATATTTCGCCCGCCGCCCTCTTCCCCATGCACCCAATGGTCCAGGGGGATATGACCGGCATTCATGCGGTAATTGAGGATCATGGGATTGGTCCGCTTTTGGACGGCCTCGTGGAGGACCCGGGCGTATTTTGAAAAGCGCCTGTTGAACCCGGTGAGAAGCACCGGTTTTCCCCCGGGCTTTTCGTAAAATTTTTCAATCGATGACAATTCCTTTTCATTCAAAGCCAGGGGTTTTTCCACCAGAACATGCTTGCCCGCTTTCAGAGCTTCCAGTGTCATGGAAGCGTGCGTCTGGTGGCGGGTAGCAATCAAGACTGCATCGGTATCCCTGTCCTTCAGGACTTCTGCGAAATCTGTGGAGGCGTAATCGGCTCCGAATTGCCGGGCCGTGGCATTGGCGTTGGCGCCGGTGCGGCTGATGATCGCCCTCAAATGGTAATGGTGGGAAAGTGCCTGAAGATTGGGCAGGTGCATGCCCTTGGCAAAACCACCCGCCCCCACAACCGCAAGGCGGATTTTCTTTTCGGAGTAAGCATGAGCCATGGGATTTGGGACTGCCCGGGTGACCCCCTTCCCCTTGGTTTGGGGATAAGACAAAAGCACGATCATGGGGCGTGGCTTTCCCGAACTTAAAACGTGGTAAGCCTGGGCAGCCTTTTCCACTTGGAAAACCGAGTGGATGAGGGGCTCCACCTTTACTTTTTGGTCGACAAGAAGCCGCAAGTATTCCCGCATATTCCGGTTTTCAGTCCAGCGGACATAAGAAATGGGATAATCCATCCCCTTTTCCTCATAAAGCGGGTCGTAACGGCCCGGACCATAGGAAGTGGAAATAAAAAAATCCAGTTCCTTGGAATAAAAGTCCGCCCGTTTCAAGTCCAGCCCCACGTCCCCCACTAAAACCACGCGTCCCTTGCGCCGGCACATTTGGAAAGCGGTGGAAACCACTTCGCTGGAGGGCGTCGCCGCGGTGATAAGCACTCCATCCGCGCCCGTCCCGTCTGTAAGCCGTGAGATTTGTTCCACCACGTTTTGGCCGTCGGTGGCGATCGCAAAATCCACACCCATTTTTCCAGCCAAATTCAGGCGGTCCCGGTCCAAATCGGTACCGATGACGCGGCAACCGTTGGCCTTCAACATCTGAACGGTCAATTGGCCCAGAAGTCCCAAACCGATCACCACAAAGGTTTCGCCCATGGTGGGATGGGCCCGGCGGACCCCCTGCAGGGCGATGGAGCCAAGGGTAACAGTGGCGGCGGAAGGGAATTCAAGGCTTTTGGGAATTGGGACGGTCAGGTTTTGGGGAACTAGGATCATTTCGGCGTGATTCGCGATTTCAGCGCCTGCGCAAGCCACACGATCGCCTATCGAAAACCCGGTAATTCCCTTTCCCTTCTCCACAACAATCCCCGAAGCGGAATAACCCATGGGTTTGCCGGTTTGGAGTTTTTTACGAACTCGGGATTGGGTGGACCAAAGGCCTTCTTCCTGGACCATCCTAAGGACCTGTTTGACTTTCTCGGGCTGGCGGAGGGCTTTTTTCCAAATAGGCAGGCCGCTGTCCTTGACGTTGCTCATTTCGGTACCCGCCGAAACGCAGGAATGGGAAACCCGGACCAAAATTCGGCCCGGCTCCACCAGGGGGGCCGGCACTTCCTCAACCACTATTTTTCCCTGTCGAATGAGGACCTGTTTCACCGCCAGACCCCCCGGGTGTCGATGACTTTCTTGCCCTCCAATACCTTGCGGCTCACATCATAGAATGGCCGGTGGTTGACAAGGAGCAGCACTACTTGGGATTGTTTCAGAGCCTCATCCAGTTCTACCAGTTGAACGTTGGGGAAAGAGGAAAGGGAGGGAGGCAGGATCTCCACGTGGGGTTCGACCACCAAAAGCTTTCCAACCTTTTCCTGCGCCAGTTGATGGGTGATATCCATCGCGGGCGATTCCCGCAGATCATCGATGTCCGCTTTGAAGGCCAGTCCCAGGCAGGCGATCGTAGGGTTCTTCAAATTCGTGACCGCTTCCTTCACCAGGGCAACCACATGGTGTGGCTTCCCGTCATTTACTTCCCGTGAAGTCTTAATGAGCCGGGCCAGTTCGGGCGCCGAATCCACGATGAACCAGGGATCCACCGCGATGCAATGCCCGCCCACGCCCGGGCCCGGTTGGAGAATCTTGACACGGGGGTGGTGGTTGGCCAATTGCACCAAATCCCACACGTTGATATTGAGCTTCTCACAAATGAGGGAAAGTTCATTGGCGAAGGCGATATTGACGTCCCGGTAAGCGTTTTCGGTCAACTTGCACATCTCAGCGGTTCGGGCGTTGGTCACCAGACATTCGCCCTGGACGAAAATCTTATAAAGAGACTTTGCCTTCTCGGAACAGGAGTCGCTCAATCCCCCGATGACCCGATCATTTTCCACGATTTCCTTCAAGACGTGTCCTGGAAGGACCCTTTCCGGACAATAGGCAATACGAATATCGGAGTCACCTCCCTTTTGATGGGGAAAGGATAGGTCTTTTCGTGCTTCGGAAAGCCAAAGGGAGAGTTTTTCGGTGGCCCCTACCGGCGAAGTGGATTCCAGGATGACCAAGTTACCCTTGACCAGCACTGGGGCGATAGAATTGGCCGCCGCTTCAATATAGGAAAGATCCGGTTCATGTTGACCCTTAAATGGAGTCGGAACCGCAATGATAAAAGCTTCCGCCGGTTCGGGCTTGGAAACGGCCTTTAGCTTGCCGGCCGCCACAACCTGGCGTACGACAGCATCCAGGTCCGGTTCAACGATATGGATTTGGCCCCGGTTGATGGCTTCGACTGCCTTGGGGTTCACGTCCACGCCAGTGACCTCCGCCCCCCGGCTTGCCAGGGTGGCCGCCGTCGGCAGGCCGATGTAGCCCAGACCAATGACCGATATCTTGTTAAAGGCCAGTTTCAATGAAAAGCTCCGAATTTCACGATATGTTTCACAATTCTTTCGGAAGCATGGCCATCACCATAAGGATTGTGGGCGCGGGTCATCTTTTGGTACCGCCTGGGTTCGTCCAGTAGCCTTTGGGATTCCTTGACGATTTTTCCTCGGTCTGTCCCTACCAACAGGACGGTCCCCGCTTCAACGGCTTCGGGTCGCTCGGTGGTATTCCGCATGACCAGGACGGGTTTTCCCAGAGATGGCGCCTCTTCCTGCACGCCGCCCGAGTCGGTGAGGATAAGATAGGCGCGGCTCATTAAAAACACAAAGGGTAAATAATCCTGGGGCTCAATAAGATGCACACGGGGGTTGTTGGAAAGGATACGTTTGACCGGCGCCTGGACGTTAGGATTCAAATGAACCGGATAGAGGATCTGAACATCCTTCCTTTGGGCCAAATCGCCAAGGGCCTGGCAGATATCCTCGAAACCCTTCCCGAAGTTCTCCCGCCGGTGGCCGGTGACCAGGATGAGCTTGCGTTTTGAATCCAGGTAAGGAAACCGCTTGGCGAGGACCTTATGAAGATTTGGATTTTTCTTAAGCCTTGCCACGACTTCCAAAAGGGCGTCAATGACCGTATTCCCTGTCACGAAAATGTTTTTTGATGGAACGCCTTCCCTCAAAAGATTGGCCTTGGCCTTTGGAGTCGGTGCGAAATGAAGGCGGGCGATGGCGGTGGCCAGTTTGCGGTTCATTTCCTCAGGCCAGGGCGAGAAGACATTGCCAGTGCGAAGTCCGGCTTCCACGTGACCCATTGGGATTTTTTCATAAAAGGCCGCCAACGAAGCCGCGAAAACCGTCGTGGTGTCCCCTTGGGCAAGGATCAGGTCGGGCTTTAATTTTTTCAGAACCGGCCTCAAACCGACCAAAACCCCTGTCGTGATATCAGTCAAGTCTTGCCCGGGTTTCATCAGGTTCAGGTCATAGTCGGGTTTGATTTTGAAGAGGTCCAAAACCTGATCCAGCATGTGCCGGTGCTGGGCAGTCACGCAAACGTAGGATTGGATGCCTTTTGCGGTCTTAAGACGCTCCACGACGGGAGCCATCTTGATGGCCTCGGGCCGGGTTCCAAAGATCGAAAGAACTTTGAGCTTCATTCCATTTCCTTAATTTGAAATTCGCAGGATCGACCTTAAACTCGCCCAATCCTCGGCCTCAAGAGCTTTGAACAAATAGAGGCCTATAGCATAAACAATCGGTCCCAAGACAAGCCAATAAAGATGGGGTGAATAATAAGGCCCCAATCCCATGACCAAACTGGCCGCCAAAGAACCCCACAGAGGTCTCCGCCACGAAACCTTCCCCATTTGTCTCAGGTAAGGCGCCGCCAGGGCAAACCCCAGGAATACACCCAAATATTCGCAGATAACCGTTGCCCAAGCCGCCCCCACGAATTGCCAACGAGGGATAAGGATAAAATTCAGGACCACGTTCAGGAAAGAACAGAAGGATGAATTGGAAGTTGAGGCGGGCCGTGTTCTTTACCGCCAGGATATCCACGTAAATATTGGCGATGAAAAAAGGAAGAATGGATAGGGCCAGGACGGCAAAAGCCGGGCCCGAGGGAACATATTGCGGGCCCGCAATCAGGACCAAAAGAGGGCCCGCCAAAAAGTATCCACCCACGGTCATTGGAAGGCCGAGGAAGAAAAGAAACTTAACACACTTAAAGGCCAACCGTCCGAAATCGCGGGGTTTGTCCTGAACTGATGAAAAAACCGGGTAAACCGCCTGGGAGTAAAGTTGGGAAAGAGCCAAGGCGAACAATAAAACCCTCGTCGCCATGTCGTAAAAACCGACCGCTTCGTTGCCCGAAAAGCTTTTCAGGATGACCGAATCCACCCGGTAATAAAGAGTTTGTAATGCGCCGAAGGTGGCCAAGGGAAAAGCCATCTTCAGAACATTCCAGGAATCGTTTAAACGGTATTCTTTCAGACCGGGTTTCCATCCCCTTTTATGACCGAGGAACATCATCACCAGGAGTGCTACCGCGCTCGCCAGCACCCATATTGAACCAGCCCCGACGATCTGCGCCCCCGCCGACACGACCAGGATAATCCCGACCAGCCGGATGGCCGCGCCCAAGATGTTCACCAGGGCGTAGGGCCCCATTTCTTGGTGGGCTTGGAAAAGATAAACATAACCCCCTTCCATCGAATCCAGGATGAGCCGCAATCCCATAACCCCCATCGCCAATGATGAGAAGGGGTTCATAATGAAGCATCAGGGAAATCCCGATGAGAAGCCCCCAGAAGAGAAGGGAGAATGAGGATCGAAGGACCAGAACGTGCCGAAGGAAAAATGAGGCTTTACCCCTTCGGTGGGCCACCTCCCGGACCGTGAGTGCATTCAAACCCAATTCGCCGGCCACCGCGAAAATGGCCACCCAATTGACCGCCACCGCGTATTGGCCGTAAAGGGAAACCGCCCAATGGCGTCCCAAAAAAGCGATGAGGGCCCAAGTGGAAAAACGGGCCGCGATCTCACTAAGCCCTAGAAAAAAGGTGTTATGGGCTATCCGGCGAGCGCCGCCTGGTCGGGGTGGACTTCAAGGGATAGTCCTTATTTCGCCGGAGAGTTCGGGCTCGTAGCGTCCCTTGAGATCGTTCCAGCGGATGGAAATAAGCTCGATGAAGGTCAGGACATAATCCCCCATCCTGCACTTTGGAATTGGGAGAATTGAACCACTGCACTGAGATTTCCCTCATGGAAAAACCCAGCTTATGAGCGAGAAAAAGCAGTTCAAAATCGAAACCGAAACGTTTAATCGTTTGAAGCGGAAATATGCGACGGGACGCATTTCGAGATAAAGGCCTTAAAACCACATTGGGTGTCCCAGATGCCCGGAACCACCATTAACTGGATCAACAAGTTGGCCAGCCTTCCCAAAGCCTGGCGGTAAAGGGGCTGGGGAATCTTAACTTCTTTCCGGTTGACCGCCCGGCTTCCCACGATCACCTCGATCCCTTCTTTCAATAGAGGCCTAAATTTATCAAATTCGGAAAGAGGAGTAGCGTTGTCCGCATCCATGAAAAGAATTGTCTCGCCCTTGGCGGCCAGGGCCCCGGTTTGAACGGCGGCTCCCTTGCCCCGGTTCATCTCGTGCTTGAGAATTTTTACGGCAATGCCTCCGCCGGCTTTACGTCTTAAACTTTCTGACCACTTCGAGGGTTTTATCCTTTGAGCCGTCATCCACCACCAGGATTTCAGACCGGATTTTCTTTTTTTTCAGGTAGACCAAGGAATATTCCAGGGTTTCTCCCACCCGGGATTCTTCGTTATAGACGGGGATGACCACCGAGAGTTCAAGCCGTTTCACTTTTATATTCCTTCGTCAAATATTCCCTTAAAGCTTCTTGCCATGAACGGATGGGATGTCCCAAGGCCTTGACCGACCTGTTCAGGTCGAAACGGGAATTGGCGGGGCGCTCGGCAGGCCGGAACACCTTTTCACTTAAAACCGAAACAATTTCACAAGAGGACAACCCCAACTGTTTTTGAATTTCCTTGGCAAAGGCATACCAGGAAACATATCCATCGTTGGCGAAATGGTAAAGTCCGGGATCCGCCTTCTTTTCTAATAGTTCAAGGGTGAATTGAGCTAAATCAGCCGTGTAAGTGGGCCCCCCTACCTGGTCGGAAACCACTTCCAAGCGAGGTCGTGTTTTCAAAAGCCCCGCGATCTTATTGACGAAATTATCCCCATGGGGCCCAAATACCCAGGAAGAACGGATAAGGTAATAAAACGGGTTTTTCCATTTCGATCAGCTTCTCACCCTGCCGTTTGGTTTTCCCATAAACATTGAGCGGGTCGGTGGGATCGGATTCCTCATAGGGCTTGTCCTTCAAGCCGTTGAAAACATAATCCGTGGAATAATGGACAAGAATTCTTTTCGATTTTTTGCAAAATTGGGCCAGCCATCCAACGGAAGTCCCATTGGTATTGAGGGCCATGGAAAACTTGGACGGCTCCTCGCAAGCGTCCACACGGGTGAATCCGGCGCAATTGATGAGCGCCTCGAAGGAATTGGTTTGAAAAAATTTCTCAAGGGTATGGGGATATCTCAAATCGGCGTCGGAATGATTCGGGGTCAAAAGTTCATGACCCCGAGTTTTAAAAAATTCGGCGGTCTTTGAACCCAGCATCCCGGTAGAACCCAATAAAGCGATTTTCACTTGGAAACTCCCGCAAACCAACTCTTAGCACCTGCCGGACGGCCAATAGACGAACGTAAACACTCAAGGTTCAAAACTGCGAAACCTCGCCCCGCCCCATACCGTGATAGGTAAAACCCTTCTCCGCCATCTCCTGCGCTTCATACATATTCCGTCCGTCTATGATGATTGGCTGCTGGACGATGATCTTTAATTTTTGGAAATCAATCTGCTTAAATTCATTCCATTCCGTTAGGATCAGAACGGCGTCCGCGCCCTGGGCGGCCTCATAAGCAGTCTCAGCAGAATTTCACCTTTTTAAACAGCTTCCGGGCCTTGCCCATGGAAACCGGGTCGTAAGCCCGGATTTTGGCCCCTTTAGCGGCAAGAGAAGGAAGAATCGTGAGGGAAGGCGCCTCTCGCATATCGTCCGTATTGGGTTTAAATGAGAGTCCCCAAATCGCCAGGGTCTTACCCTTTAAATTCCCCAAAGTCTTTTGGATCTTTTGCACGAACAAAACCCTCTGGTTTTCATTGATCTCCAGAACGTCGGGAAGGATTCGAAAAGGGTATCGGTTTGACTTGCCGATATGGATCAAAGCGGCCACATCCTTGGGAAAACAACTTCCTCCGAATCCCAAACCCGGATTAAAAAACTGGCCTCCAATCCGGGAATCGTAACTCATGCCCCGAGTAACCTGCAGGACATCCGCCCCCACCTTGTCGCAGAGATTGGCGATTTCGTTAATAAAAGAAATTTTGGTTGCGAGAAAAGCGTTGGAAGCGTATTTGATCATTTCCGCGCTCTTTAAATCCGTGATCAGGATGGGGCAATGGAGCGGCTTGTAAATCTCCGCCACCTTTTGGGCCGCGGTGCGCCGGGTGGCGCCGATGACAACCCTTTCGGGCCGAAGGAGGTCGGCCACCGCCGAGCCTTCCCTGAGAAACTCGGGATTGGAAACAACGTCAAATGAAACATCCTTTGGGCCATGCTTGATGATGATTTGGGTGACGATATCTCCCATGCCGATGGGCACGGTGCTTTTATTGATGATGATTTTGTATTTATGGATGGATTTGGCTATCCCTAGGGCCACCGCCTTGACATTAAAGATATCGGCTTCCCCGCTTTTTCCCGCAGGAGTGCTGACGGCGATGAAAATAAAGTCCGAGGTTTGGACGGCCTTGGATAAATCAGTGGTAAAAAAAAGCCTTTTTCCGCGATTGCGCTGGATGATCTCTTCAAGGCCGGGCTCGAAAAGCGGGACATGACCTTTTTTAAGTCGTTGGATTTTCTCCCGGTCCACGTCCACGCAGGTCACGATGTTGCCCAAGTCCGCGAAACAAGCCCCAGTGACCAATCCTACGTAGCCAGTTCCAACCACCGCGATTTTCATGAATACTCCTTAGCGCGACGCTCAGAGAGGTCAAATTTATCATAAAACTCAAAAACCGGAGCGGAATGCCGCCCCGGTTTTTGGAATAAACCCGCAGAAAAAATCACGACGTCAATTAGTGAGGCACTTTTCCGTTTCTTTATCGAAAATATGGGCCTTCTGCATATTGAAAACCAACTCAATATCCTGGTTGATCTCAATTTGCTCATGACTGTCGACCTTCGCGATAAAGGGACTCTTGCCCGTCGTCAAGTAGAGATACGCTTCCGCGCCCAAAGGCTCGATAATCTCAACCGTGGCGCTGATGGTATTGTCGGGAGAAGCGTTGGCGGCGTCCATCTTATCGTGAATGTCCTCCGGTCGGACCCCCAGGATGACTTCCCGACCGACATGACCCTCCACTAAGGGGACGAAACTATCCGGAAGCTTAATTTCAAAGTTTTCCTCGTTGAAATAAATTCCCATTCGCTTCTTATTAAGTGTGCCTTCCATGAAATTCATGGCGGGAGTTCCGATAAAACCTGCCACGAATTTATTGACGGGTTTTTCGTAAAGAGTGATGGGATCGGCAATTTGCTGGACATAGCCGTCCTTCATGACTGCGATCCGGTCACCCATGGTCATGGCTTCCAACTGGTCGTGCGTAACGTAAATCATGGTCGCCTGGAGGCGGGTATGAAGTTTGGAGATTTCGGCTCGCATCTGAACCCGCAACTTGGCGTCCAGGTTTGAAAGAGGCTCGTCGAAAAGGAAAACCTTAGGTTTACGGACAATCGCCCTTCCAACCGCCACGCGCTGCCTTTGGCCGCCGGAGAGTTCTTTGGGACGGCGGTTCAACAATTCCTGAATGCCCAAAATATTGGCTGCCTCGTAAACCCGCTGTTTGATTTCTTCCTTGGGATACTTACGAAGTTTCAACCCGAAAGCCATATTGTCGAACACGGTCATGTGGGGATACAAAGCGTAATTTTGAAAGACCATCGCGATATCGCGATCTTTGGGGGGGACATCGTTCACTAGGACATCGTCAATACGAATCTCACCGCCGGAGAGTTCTTCCAAGCCAGCGACCATGCGAAGGGTGGTAGATTTCCCGCAACCCGAGGGACCCACGAGAACTAAAAATTCCTTATCGGCAATCTCGATATTTACGTTGTTTACCGCGACGACATTATTCGCGTAAACCTTATTCACGCTTTTAAGGACAACTTTCGCCATTTAAATATCCTCCATGACCAGGAACCGATCCGTCTCAAGCAAAACACGGGAACGGATCAGAACCAAATTCGCCGCCGGCACTTATTTCCACCGCTCCCCGAGGGAATCCCGCTTCGGCAAAAAACCGTTTTCAGCGGGGCGGACGACCAAAAGCACCGTTATTTAAACATTGAAGGATAGGCCTGTCAACGAACAAGCGGCCTATTTTATGGGTTTTTTAACCGAAGAAGGTTGTGGGGTTTTATAATCAAACCGATGGAAAACCAACTTTCCTACACCCGGCCTCTATTTTGGCTGCTTCTAGCTTTCGCGGCCACTTCGGTCGCTTCGATCTCGTTGCAAAATATCATTTGGATTGCGATAGCCTTTTTTCTTTTCATCCACTATAAGGACAAAAAAAAAATCGAGTGGCCCAAGGGACTTTTTCCCTTCGCAACGTTGGTTTTTCTGTTCACTTTTTTTCTTGGAGCCATTTTAGGCGTAAACCCCGCTAATAGCTTTCCACACCGTCCATAAATACCTGACCTTTCTCATGATCTTTCCCGTCGGGGCCATGGCCTTGGATTTCAAGGAAATGGAAAAGATATTGTCGGCCTTCCTTTACGGCGCTTCCGTTTGTGCCATTTTTGGAATCGGTAAACACTTTATTCTTCATCAAGACAGGATCGATTCTTTTTCCGGAGACAAAATGGTTTTCGGCGGCCTTTTAATGGTTTCTCTTCTTATTTTGGCTTTTTTCTTAAAAAATAATCCCCGTAACATCAAATGGTGGGCTATGTTCCCCCTTTTGGGAACCGCCCTGCTCCTGACCCAAACCCGAGGCGCTTGGCTAGGCTTGATTGTCGGATTTGTTTTGTGCGCTTGGCGTTTCAATAAGAAATGGCTGCTGGCGGGGGTGGTCATCCTGGGAATTCTTCCCTTTTGTTTGCCCTCAAGCCTCCAAGACCGAATCAAAAGCATCGGCGATCTATGGATTCATTTCGGAAAAGACCATCAAATCCAAAGCGCCAATAACGAGCGGGTTTTCATTTGGACATCGGGGTTTAAAATCATCAAGGACTATCCCTGGGGAATTGGCCAGGGCAATATGGAAGACGTCTTTCCGAAATACCGTAATCCCAATTCCACCGAATGGATTATTCCCCATCTCCACAACAACTTTCTGCAAATCCTGGCGCAAAATGGATGGATCGGATTGGCGGCCTATTTCTTTTGGATCGCGGGGTATTACCGGGCGGCGCTGAAATATCAATATGACGGCACCGAGGGGAAGGACCTCAACTGGGTCTTTTTATGCATCTTTTCCGCTGTACTGGTTTGGGGCTTGACCGAATACACCTTCAGTCATCAATTCATGAATGTTCAGTTTTTCCTTTTGGGATTGCAGACTTGTCTATGGCAAACCCGCAGAGACGCTTAGTTTGCACAATTCCACGAGGCTTCCATCGGGCAAAACGTCCCTTTGAATTAAACGGTAACCCGCGGGTACGGAAGGTTCGGTTGTGGTTCTCAGCAATAGGAAGGCCGGCCTTTCCTCGATCGACTTGATTTGAACACCATATTTCTTTGAATAATAGGACAAGCCACAACCGTTAAAATACATCGTTTCAGGGCCCTGGAAAGCCACTTCCCTCTCCCCGGGGGGATAATCGGCGATGGCCTGTACCATTTCTTCCTGGTGCCAATTTTCATGAGTAGGCGCGCCGATGAGATAGCCATGGGCGGACATGATGGTTATTCCTTTAAAAACCAAGTCCCCTTGCCCAAAACTGATGAAATAGAAAGAGAATACACAATAAAAAAAAAGCAAAAGGGATGACCCCATTTTCAGCGCCCCATTTTTAATAAGGCCTAATGGAAAAACCGCGATCAAGGATACGCCCACAAGCATTGGCATCGTGTAACGCGGATCCTTATGAAGCGGGGTGAAAAGGAGATAATTCCCGATGATAAAAAGCAACAATGGGCGGTTCCGGACCCGCGCTTCCTTCCACAAAAGGGTTATCAAAAGCCCCAGAATAAAAAGGCAAAAAGGGATCAGGTAAAGCTGGCCTCTCAATTGATACCAATAGTATGAAATCGAGTACCAATAATAAACGGGCGGATCACCCTGGATCCTAAAGTGAAACATGTCATAAAGCAATTTCGGCGGATGATGGGCGTACCAGAAAAAAAGCGAAACCACCGAAGCGATAACGGCCGAATCCCTGAAATTTAAGAGGTTTTGTTTTTTTGAATTTTGTTTTTCCCTCCAGATCCGGATAAAAACATCTAAAAGGGGGAATGCCATGCAGATAAAGAACACCCACTTCGTCAGCATTCCCAGCCCGAGCGAGAGGCCCAAAAACCGGGAGGTTCTTTTTTTAGAGAAATCGTTTGTTTTAATGAGGAGATAAAGGCTGAAAGCCACCATGGCCCCCAGGGGGGCGTCCAATTGATACTCCTTAAACTGTGAAACATAAAACGGGGAGGCCAGGATGAAAACCGAGGCCAAAAGACCCGTCCAACGGTTCCACAATTCCCGTCCGATGCCGTAAATCGAAAAGGCCAAAAGAGTGATGAAAAGTATGTTGGAATCGACAGCCACCCGCACAGTCTTACCGAAAACCAGGTAAAAAGGGAGAGTGGTCCAATAGCGAAATGGCGGGTAAAAAAGGTAATTTGTCCAAAGCCTGTAAAAGGTCCTTAAATGTAGCGTGTCCAGGTAAGCGAGGCTGTTGGAAAGATGCCAGCCCATGTCCCAATGGGGCGGGCGGGTTTCCTCGCTTATCCATAGGTCATTGAAGATCACAATTAACGCAATTAGGAAGACGAGGATTGTGTAATCCAACCATGGACCGGGCGCGGTATTGGAACGACCCCCGGGTGACTTTAAATTGTCGTCAGCCCTTTTAACCCCACCAAACATTTCCGGCACTCTCCCACTAAATAAAGTGATCCCGTAACCAATAGGCCCATCCCCGTCCCGATTGTGCGAGATTTGTCCAAAGCCAACGACAAGGCTTTGGAAGCCTCTTTCACCAAAAGGGCGTGGACTCCCCCGCGTTCCCACGCGGCGAAAACTTCTTCCGCGTTCCTCTTCCGGCCGTTCTGTGGTTCAGTAACGATGGACAAGGCGGCCAAGGGCCTTAACAAATCCACGCAAGCGCCGAAATCCTTGTCCTTAAGAAAGCCATTAACCACGATCCATTTTTTTTGAGGGTAACGGCTTCTTAAAAAAGAACTTAGCGCCTTGACCGCTTCCGGATTATGGGCCCCGTCCAGAAGAACCAACGGTTTCTTGAGGATCATTTCGGCCCGCCCCGGCCAGCGCATGGCTTGAAACGCGTTTTCGATTTTTTGCGGGGCCGCCAATACCCCAAACCGATTTAAACCTTGTATACCCGCAACCACAAGGGCGGCATTGTCCACTTGGTAATCCGGAAAGTCAGGTAATTTGAAATGGTGCTTTAATCCCGGGCCCTCCCAGTAAAAACCTTCTTTGGTTTTTCGATGGTGAAAGTCCCGTCCTGACAACCAAAGCTTACTTCCTTTTTCGCGGGAGGTTTGTTCGATGGTTCTGGCCGCCTCGGGGTGGTATTGAAGCGTTGCCGCAAGGCTTCCTTGCTTCAGAATACCTGCTTTTTCCCAGGCTATTTTTCGAATGGTTTTTCCAAGGATATTTTGGTGTTCCAGCCCGATGGGGGTAATTAGGCAAAGCCGGGGCAGGGGAATCACATTAGTGGCATCAAGCCGCCCACCCAAGCCCACTTCGAGAACCAGCCAATCCACTTTTTGTTCCTCGAAACCAGGAAAATGCAATAGCGGTCAAGGCCTCAAAATAAGTGGGCAAATGGCCGGATTTCATTTTTCAACCCGCTCGCAAGCTTTTAAAACAATCTCGGAGTGTGTCTTTGAAATCCTTTGTCGGAAATCCAAGTCCCGTTGATTCGAAATCTTTCACGGATATCGCAAAGATGGGGGGAGGTGTAAAGCCCTGTTTTATAACCCTGCCCCCGAAGAAAGGATGCCATGAAAGCGCAGGTGGAGCCTTTGCCGTTGGAACCAGCCACATGGACGACTTTGAGGGAAAATTCGGGATGGCCTAACTCACCCAATAGGGCCTGAATGGTTTGAAGTCCAAACCGCCAGCCCAATTGCTCAAGGGATTCTAGTTGGAGCTTCGGTTTCAAGACCGGAAGAACTTCAGATACTTCCCAAGGATTTGCTTCATTTCACTACGGGGAACGATGGCATCCACAAACCCGTGATCGACGAGGAATTCCGCGCGTTGAAACCCTTTTGGAAGTTTCTGCCGAATCGTCTGTTCGATCACCCTTGGTCCCGCGAAACCAATCATGGCCCCCGGTTCGGCCAGATTCACGTCGCCCAACATGCTGAAGGAAGCCGCCACTCCGCCCGTGGTGGGATCGGTCAAAACGGAGATATAAGGCAATCCCGCCTCACCTCAAACGCGCCAAAGCGGCCGAAGTCTTCGCCATTTGCATCAGGGAAAAAATCCCCTCCTGCATGCGGGCGCCGCCCGAAGTGGAAACGATGATGACCCCAATCTTTTTCTCGATTGCGCGTTCCACGGCCCGGGTGATTTTCTCCCCCACCACGCTGCCCAAGCTTCCGCCCATGAATTGAAAATCCATAATCGCGATAGAAGCCGGTTGACCGTTGATTTTGCCCAAACCAGTGATGACCGCGTCGTTCATTTTGGCCTTTTCCTGGCCCTTTTTGAGCTTGTCATCGTATTCCGGAAAACCCAGAGGATTCTCCGAAACCATTTTTTCGTCGAATTCCTCGAAAGAGCCCGAATCCAAGGTCAAATAAAGGCGTTCCAGGGCGGAAAGCTGGTAATGATAACCGCACTTGGGACAAACCTTGTAGTTCTTATCCAGGTCTTTGTTATAGAGAATCGCCGAACAGCCCTTGCATTTGGCGTAGAGACCCTGGGGAACCTGGACTTGCTTTTTTCCCTTGGACTTTGGTGATTTCTTTTTTTGGTTTTTGGTACCAAACCACGAAGAGCTCCTTCAAACTTTAGTTAAAAAACCCCTCACCTGCTTGCTGAAAGTTGTTTTACGACCTGTCGGCAAAATCCTTCGACCGCTTTACCGATTTCGGAAACCTTTGTTTTCGAAATCAATTGCACCAACGCGCTGGCGATAATCACGCCATCCGCCGCTTTTCCAACCTGGGCCGCCTGGGCGGGAGTGGAGATGCCGAATCCCACTACCAATGGCGTTTTCAATTGCTTCCTTAAACGTCCCAATGTCGATAAAAGACCAGGCGCCAGTTTTTTGCGGGCTCCCGTCACTCCTGTAACCGAGACATAATACAAAAAAGGCGCCCCTTGGGCATCGGCCTTTTTGATCCTCTCGCTGGCTGGAAGTCGGGGCAATAAAAGGGATTAAAGCCAGGTTTTTTCGACGCATCAAAATGACGAAAAGGTGGAAATTGTTCCAAAGGCAAATCCGGAATGATGGCCCCATCACCGCCCGGAGTTCAAAAGAACTTCCGCAAATTTTCCCCGGCCCATTTGTTCCACCAGGTTCAAATAAGTCATGACCAACAGTGGCTGCGAAAAACCCTTCTTTCTCAAATCCTTGATCATCCGGAAAACATCGGCAAATCGGGTTCCATTTTCAAGAGAAAGGTGGGTGGCTTTTTGAAGCGTAGGCCCATCCGCGATGGGATCGGAAAATGGCACGCCCAATTCCAATGCCGCGGCACCGCCTTTCAAAGCCGCTTCTGCGCCGCTTTAAAGGATGCTTTATAGGTCGGGATATCCCATGCAAATATAAGGTAAAAAGAGCGGCCTATGCTGGGCTCTTGCCTCCTGGAATAGACGGTGAAGGCGGCGGCTCACTTCTTTGCGCCTTTAAAGCCGGAACCCAGACGTTCCAAAACGGTATTAACGTCCTTATCTCCCCGTCCCGAAAGATTCACGATGAGGATAGACGTTTTTTTCATCCGGGGCGCTAATTTCATGGCCTGAAAAACCGCATGGGCACTTTCCAAGGCCGGAAGAATTCCTTCATTGCGGGCCAAGTATTTGAAAAGCTTCCAAAGCTTGCTTGTCTGTCACCGAAACGTAAGACGCCCTCTTGGTATCTTTCAACCAAGCATGTTCGGGTCCCACGCCGGGATAATCCAACCCCGCTGAAATGGAATGGGTCTCAGCGATCTGGCCATCCGGATCTTGCAATACGTAGCTATAACTGCCATGCAGGACGCCGGGTTTTCCTTTCGCCATGGTGGCGGCATGGCGGCGGGTTTGGACCCCATCACCAGCCGCTTCCACCCCGACCATTTTTACTTTTCTGTCCCGAATAAAAGGATAAAACAAGCCGATGGCGTTGGAGCCGCCATTGACGCAAGCCACCAAAGTGTCCGGAAGCTTTCCCTCCTGCTTTAAAATTTGGCGCCGGGCTTCCTCGCCGATCACCTTTTGAAAATCACGGACAATCATGGGGTAAGGATGGGGACCGGCGGTGGAGCCGATGAGGTAATAGGTTGTCCTGACATTTGTCACCCAGTCCCGAATGGCCTCGCTCATGGCGTCCTTGAGGGTTTTGGTACCGGAAGAAACAGCATGAACCTGGGCTCCTAACAGCTTCATGCGAAAAACATTCAATGCCTGGCGATGGACATCCTCCTCGCCCATATAGACTTCACATTGCATTCCAAACAAGGCGCAAACGGTGGCGGTGGCCACGCCATGCTGGCCAGCGCCGGTTTCCGCGATTATTCGCTTTTTCCCCATTCGCCGCGCCAAAAGAATTTGGCCCAGGCAATTGTTGATTTTATGCGCTCCGGTATGATTCAGATCCTCCCTTTTTAGATAAATTCGCCCGCCCTTGAGCAACCGGGTCAAATTGGCGGCAAAAGTCAGAGGGGTGGGCCGTCCGTCATATTCAGAAAGGTAATACTGGATTTCTTTTTTAAATCGGGGGTCTCTTCGGGATTGGGCATAGGCCGTGATCAATTCCCTTAAAGCCACCATCAGGGTTTCAGGTACATATTGGCCCCCATAGGGACCAAAGTAGCCTTGAGTATTCGGAAGGGAAGACAACTCATCCACCCCCTTGAGGCTTGTTTCGTATTGAGTTTCATTTCGCAATTGTTCCAGTTTCTCCTTGGCTCCCGCGTGGGCCGGATCCAAGGTGGCGGCCTTAACATATTCATTCTCGGCCTTGTCCACGTAATCCAAGCGATTATAAAGATCGCCCAAGGAAAGGGTATAGGAAATCGCTTCAGCAATTTGGTTATGTCGTAGATAAAGGTCACGAAGATTGGTCATGGCTTCAGTTGACTCGGGCAATTTTTTAAAATATCTTTGTAAAGACCAATCGCCCTCTCAATATCCTGGGGCTCCACCATTTTCTGGATCAAATTAGCCATTTCACGGATAAGCACCCGCGGCCTTCTTGACGTTTTTCTCCCTCATATACCCATTGGCCGAAAGTTCGAATTCCTTGAAGGCCCTTTCCAAATCCCCTTTTTTTAAATACAACTCCCCCAAGGTCACGTGGACGTTAAATCATCGGGATCCATGCCAATGATCTTCTCGTACTCCACGATGGCTTTATCCCAACTTCCCGTGTGATAGTAAATGTGGGCCAATTTGATGGTGAGCGATTTCTGGTCGGCCATGAAGCCTCAATTTTCTTCAAGAGTATGAAAGGCATTTTGCGCGCGACGGATAAAAAGGGAAACTTTGCGGGGATCTTTGAGGCCTGGCCGGATTTCCACGCCACTGGATACATCCACTCCAAAAGCGTGGGAGGACCGGATAGCCTTTTGGACATTGTCCGATGTTAATCCACCAGCAATTAAAACCGGGGCTGGAAGCTTTTGAACCGCTTTCCGGGCCCATGAGAATTGGAAATTTTGGCCGGTTCCACCGGGGATGCTTTTATTATAGGAGTCCAATAAATAGGCCGCAACCGGAAAGCCCTGGAAGCCGTTGTAAACTGTGGTTTTTTCATCCGAATCACCTTGATGACCGGAATATTGATTTTCCCGCAATAGGATGACGGTTTCGTCCCCATGCAATTGGACTGCTTGGAAACCGCAAAGTTTAATCAACCTTTTTACCTTTGAAAGCGCTTCGTTCACGAAAACGCCGACCGGCGCAACCGGGGGGGAACCCGCTTGACGAAGCGCTTGGCCTGCTATGGGGTAATCTTACGGGGGCCCATGGACATTTGGAATCCTATGGCATCTCCGCCCGGCTTTTGCGATTCGATTCGAATATCCTCAGGCGGGTAACCCCGCAAATCTTGACGCTAAACATTTAAATCCTCAATACTTAATTTAAACCGCCGTCATTGCATGAAGGGTCCGCCCAACAAGCGAACAACCGCGACAATGGAACTTCGGTATAAAAATTAAATCGAAATTATTTTGTGGGCATCAACGCCTTCACAGCTGCCTCCACGTCGGGCGATGTCATAAAAGCCTCGCCGACAAGGACAGTGGAAGCCCCCGCCTTTCTCAAAAGAAGGCAATCCTCGCGGGTGAATATGCCGCTTTCACTCACCACCGGCAAATCTTTGGGACATTTCTTCATCAAATCAAGGGTGGTTTGAAGGCTTACGGTGAAATCATTCAAATTCCGGTTATTGATCCCAATCAGCCGGGTTCCGACCCGAAGCGCAACCTCCAATTCCCTTTCATCATGCACTTCCACTAAGGTCGTCATCTTCAATTCATCGGCGATCGCCATGAGTTCCTTTAATTTGGCGGGCGGCATCATGGCCACGATCAAAAGGATGGCATCCGCGCCTGCTTCACGAGCTTCGTAAATTTGATGTTCGTCGATCAGAAAATCCTTCCGTCAAGACTGGCAAGCCCGAGGCTTCTTTGGCCTTTTTCAAGTAAGAAAGTTCCCCTGAAAATATTGGACATCGGTCAATACCGAAAGGGCC
This sequence comes from uncultured Pseudomonadota bacterium, assembly GCA_963843375.1. Classification (GTDB taxonomy): domain Bacteria; phylum Oederibacteriota; class Muellerivitia; order Muellerivitales; family Muellerivitaceae; genus CAWJKT01. The sequence continues at coordinate 197,366 of CAWJKT010000009.1, read as the reverse complement.
TGGGTCCCCGCCTTGGCATAAGCCCTTGCCAGTGGTTCGATTTGGAAATCCTGCCGCAAGACTCCCTTGGAAGGACTCGCCTTTTTTAGTTCACCAATAATCGACAGCTTCCCAGGACTGTGAACGGCCTTCAAAAAATCGAGCGGAGCCGTTTGGGCCTTCGCGCCCTGGATCAGAGACGACAATCCCCTTTCTTTTATCAATTCGGGCAACTTCCACCCTTTTAGTCTCAGCGATTTTCTGGAGGATACTCATGAGTGGGAAACCCTTTTCAAAATTTCCAGGACATCCAGGGCCTTATGAGAATCAAGGGATTCCTCAGCCAAGGCCCTTCCTTCTTTAATCGAAGGGCATTTCCCAGCCAAATAAAAACCAACGGAGGCATTCATGACAACCACCTCTCGCCTAGGTCCTTTTTCACCGTTCAAGATTTCCGTGACAATCTTGGCGTTTGAAATGGCGTCGCTGCCCATAATTTCCTTCAGTGGGTGCCGTTGAAAGCCAAAATCCTCGGGAGAAATGCGAAAAGTTTCGCCCTGATTAGTTTTGGGATTTTGATTTGGATACCACTCGTTTATTTCCGTCATGTCCGCGCATGAAACCTCATCCAAACCATCAAGACTTGTCAGCGTAATGACCCTTTCGCTTCCGGACCGGGTGAGGGCCTCAGCCACTATTTTGGTTTTGGAGGGATCCGAAACCCCTATCACTTGCCTCTTAACCGAAGCTGGGTTGGACATTGGTCCTAAAAAATTAAAAAGCGTTCGGATGCCCATCTCTTTGCGGAGTGGACCCACGTTTTTCATTGCGGGATGGAAATGGGGGGCGAAAAGAAAGGCAATTTTGGCCTCTTGGAGACATTTCTCGATTACATAAGTGGTCGGATCAATCTTCACCCCCAAGGTATCCAATACCTCGGCGCTACCGCACTGGCTGGAAGCGGCCCTGTTTCCATGTTTGGCTATCACGACACCCCCGCCTGCCAAAACCAATGCGGCGCAGGTGGATATATTGAAGGTTCCGCGATGGTCACCGCCGGTCCCACAAACATCAATGGCGCTTAATCCATTGGCGTTGACCTTTCCCATTTTTTCCCGCATAGCCGTAACGCTGCCCACAACTTCATCCGCCGTTTCACCTTTATAGCTTAAAAACGAAAGGTAACTGGCAATCTGCGCCGGGGTGGCTTTGCCTTCCAATATCTCCAGCATGCACTCGTGGGTTTCTTTTTCGAGCAAGGAATTCTTTTGCGATAGTTTAATTAAGGCTTCGCGGATCATGTCTTTACCTTTCCGGGTAATTGGGAAGGGTTATTTTACTCGGAAGGGCTTCAAAGCCAATAGAAGGATGGCAAAAAGGCCAAAAAACGCCACAAACACAATCCTAGTCTTTTAAAACACGACACGCGGAAACGAACTTAAAAATTCCCTTTGTTATAATTGGCCGATGAGTTCAACACCCCCCCTTAAAAACTCCATTTCCTCAACCGGTTCAAGCCTATTCTCATCCCTCAATCCCTGGCTTTTACCTCTTTCCGGTAGTTTTCTTTTGCTGATTATTTTCGGAACCCATCGGATTAACGATTCGGATATGGGTTTCCACCTTCGAACCGGGCAATGGATATTTCAGAACCACCAATTCCCAACCATTGATACCTTCACTTATACCGTTTCCGGGCACGAATATCTGGATATGGAAAGCTTTTATCAAGTTCCTCTTTATCTGCTTTACCGCGTCGGTGGGTATACTTGGCTTTCCCTTTCCCATATAGGTTTTGCCCTGATGGCTTTTTTCCTGGTTTGGATTCGTTTGCGTCTAGTCCACGCGCCCCTTTGGATGTGCGTACTTTTATTCGCCGCTGCTGTCCTGGCTTCCGAAACCCGCATAAGAGTAAGACCCGAGGTACTTAGTTGGGTCCTTTTAAGCCTGACCCTTTGGATATTGGAATTGAGGGCAGCAGGAAAGAAAGACCTCTTATTCTTACTCCCCTGGATTCAATGGATTTGGGTCAATACCGAGGGCCTTTTCTTTATCGGTTGGGGAATCATGGGATTTTACGCGCTTTACGGATTTGCTAGTTCCGCCAAGGCCGATAAGAAGCTGATCAAATATTCGGCTCTGGCTGTGGCGCTGTGCTTATTGAATCCTCATTTTATTCGGGGCTTTCTTTTCCCTTTTTCTTTCCTTAGCACCCTTGGTTCATCGGAAATCTTCAAATACGCCGCGAAAGAATTCCAGCCGCCTTGGTCCATTCACGATTCCTTTTCCTGGATACCCCCCTCCTATCTGCTGATTTATAAGGCATTCAGCCTGTTTCTTTTTGTCTTGCTGGTAGCCACTTTTCGACATCGGAAGATCCACGAATGGCTTCTCGTTTTGTTTTTTTTTGGACTTTCCGCCACCGCAGTTCGAAATATTCCTTTGTTCATAATTGCTTGTATTCCCCTTGCGGCCCATTGCTGGAAAGATTTGAGGTGGACCTGGCTTCAAAAGTTTCAGGATCGCTTCATTGCTAAACCACTCTTCGCTTGGACCTTGACGCTGTTTCTAATCGGATTCTCTCTCCGGGTGGTTACCAACGCCCATTATGTTTCCAACCGTCTCTCGGATCGTTTTGGCCTGGGACTGGACACCGGGACAATGCCGGACCGGGCCTGCGATTTTTTGGTCCAAAACCACTTAGATGGGAGGATCATCAACACCTTGGACGCGGGAGATTGGCTGGATTGGAAAGGCCCGCAAAAAACCTTCGTGGATAGCCGGTTAGACGTAATGGGTAATGATTTTTTCAAGGAATATTCGGCCTCACTTGCCGAAGGAGGCTTGGAACCCCTGATCGAAAAATACCGACCCGATATTATTTTCTTCAACCCGCTCTACGCCATGCCATGGATGGTTCATCTCAGCCAAATGCCCGATTGGAGACTAGTCTATCTGGATGAATGCACAGCCCTTTACGTTCGCAAAGGTTACGCGGATCAAATTGCGGGTTTGGATTACGATCGACTTTTGAAGGAAAGGGGACTTTCCAAATCCATTATTTCCCAAGCTCCTTCCCTGCTTTCGATTCCACCACCTGGCTGGAGTCACCTTTTGGGAGATTTTTATAAACCTTCAGCTTATTCCAATGAACTTTTGAACTTAGGCATTTTCACCACTTACACGAATCATCCAGATGTTGCGGAAACATGTTTGCTGGAGGGAATCCAAAGGTCTCAGGAAAGATATTTTGATTATTACTATAATCTGGGCTGTTTGTACTACTACACAAAACGGTACAACGATGCCCTGACTTGCATGCGACGGGTCTTAATGGACCAACCACAAAACCCCGTTGCCCTTCAAATCGTCAAGTCCCTTTCAGCACAATAAACTTTGGGACCAAGCAAAAGAAATTTCATCCGTAGTTTTACCAGTCATCGGCAGTTCATGAGGTTTGAAAGTATTTTTTGACTCACAAACCGTTAAAACCATCTCCAAGGATTTAAACCAACACCTTATCTCTCTGCCTCGAGGTTCTTTTTCTTTGGACAGGTACCCGAACGATAACGGGGCGTGGGGATTGGATTGCCGCCGTGGGATTGAGTTCCTCCTCCGGCAACCGATTCTTCCACGCCTTCCAGAACAACCACACCTCAAAAACCAGCATAACCACGGTCATAAGAACGGCTAAAACCATGGAGAAATTAATCGGATCGGGGCCGGTCGTCTCGGCGGATGCTGTGGTGGTGAAACCGCATAATATCGAAAAACCAGCCACCGCCAACAGGCTGCTGATGTTGAACCGCGACCTTGAAAGAATTCTTTCCATGCCCGCACCTCCCCTTTTGTGATTTCGAGTTTTGGATTATGGATAAAAAACCGAATAAATTGAAAGGCCGACTCGGTAAAAACCTCCAAGGAAAATTGCATCCATAAAACCGATTTCCGGTTGAGAAAAAACTTGTTAAAAATGCGTTTTCAAAACCAAATTGATTTTGGCAAAATTTTTGTCTTGCCGATTCAAGAAAAAATCCCCCTTAATTTCAGATTAGAGTAATCGAAAAACCTGGATTGTAAGTTTCGGGGGTTGAAATAACAAAATGGCCGGATGAATATATCTGAGTCATACAACTCTCTGCCAAACAAAGGATCCAAAAGAAAAAATCTTCACGATTGATAAGGAGACAAAATGCCCGCGATCCAGGAAGAAAAATCTAAACACGTTGAAATACTGCTGGTAGAGGACAATCCCACCGATGTTTTTTTCATCCGAGGAGTTCTCAAACAAAGCAAACATTCGGTCCACTTATCGGTGGTTTATAACGGTGCGAAGGCCTTAGCCTACCTCCAACACGAAGGCCATTACATCGGCGAGCCCGATCCTGACTTGGTCCTCCTTGATTTGAACCTGCCGAATATAAACGGGTGGGATGTGCTCGGGAACATGAAGCAGGACCCCCATTTGAGCCATATCCCGGTGCTGGTGGTTACTGCCTCCGAAAACGAAAAGGACAAATGGCGAGCTCACGCCTTGGGAGCGGAGGAGTACCTGGTCAAACCGATGAATATGTTCGAGTTTCCAAGGCTGGTCAGGTCCGTCGACCGGCTGACGGGAAATTGATTCCAGGGTTGAGGACTGCCTGGGCTTTTTGTCTTAAAACCCAAACACCTTGAGAGGACAATAAATCTTCAGTTAAATTGCGGGGTTTTAAAACGATCCGGCCCCTTTTTTAGAGATTTAGGGGCTTAATCTCGAAACTTAAATCCCAAAGAATTTTTTGGCGTTTTTCGTGGTAGCGAGGGCTAACTCCTCAAGGCTTATTCCTTTAACTTCAGCGACTTTCTCAGCGGTCAGTTTCACGTAAGCGGGTTCGTTGCGCTGGCCCCGGAAAGGGTGGGGCGTTAAATAAGGAGAATCGGTTTCCACTACAAGCTTATCGAGTGGAATTTTTGCGACGGCATCCCGGTGATCCTTGCCGTTCTTGAAAGTCACGGGCCCTGCGATGGAAAAAAGACAGCCCAAATCCATAAAACGATCTACGAAATTCGGTCCCGCCGAATAGCAATGCATCATGATTTTCATTTCCTTGGCCTTTTCCCTCAAGATTCGATGAATATCTTCATGAGCCTCCCGATCATGAATGACAATGGGAAGTGATATATTCCGTGCCAGGTTAATCATTCGTTCAAATATTTCCACCTGTTTTTGGCGGTTTGAGTCGTGGTAATAATCCAGTCCGATTTCCCCGATAGCCTTGGGCTTTGTTTCCCGGGCCAATCGTTCGATTTCGGAAAGTTCTATTTCACCGAAACGATCCACATCCGAAGGATGGGCCCCCACGGTGTGATAAACTCGGCCCGGATGTCGGGAGGCGATCTCGGCAGCCGCAGCCGATGTTTTCTCGTCCGTACCAATAGTCACGAGAATTTCCACTCCGAATTCCCTGGCTTTCTTGAGGACATTTTCCTCGTCAACCAAAAGACGTTCGTCATCCAAATGGCAATGGGAATCAATAAGAGCGGCCATTAATTCTTCTTTTCCTTTTCGATACGGGGAAACAACGGCAACCCCTTTGCAATTTTCTGACCAACTGGGATTTTGCCCCATTCTTCGGTTTCTTGGAGCGAATGTTTATGAACCATCGTCCGAAAAACCCAATTGAGCCCAAATGTTTTGCGCGGTAAACGGAAGGAAAGGAGCGATGGAAATTGCGATCACGCGAAGGGATTCCATGAGGGAATACATGATAGTTGCCAACTTTTCCTTTCCCAGCTTCCCCTCCTTGGCCACTTTCCAAGGCGAAGTCTCCTCAATGTATTTATTGGAGCGTTTGACCAAATCCCAGGCCAGGATCAATGTCGTATGAAACTCCAAATTCTCCATAGCCATCCGCGCTTTGGAAGCATAGCCCTTGGCGATAGTGGACAATTGGTTTTCCAATTCACCCTGAGTTAGGGGTTTGGGAACAATGCCCTCGAAATACTTTTCCAGCATGGTAAGACTACGGCTCACCAGATTTCCCAAATCATTTGCCAAGTCACCATTGAATCTCAATTGGAAAGATTCGTCGGTATAGTTTCCATCTAAACCAAAAGGGATTTCCCGAAGAAGGTAATAACGCAAAGCATCCGGGCTATAGGTGCCGGCCAATTCAAAAGGGTCAACTACATTCCCAAGACTCTTGGACATCTTTTTGCCATCCTTGTTGATATAACCCGTTCCAAAAACCTTCTTTGGAAGGGGTATCCCCGCAGCCATGAGGGCAGTAGGCCAGATGGTGGTATGGAACCTCAAGATATCCTTTCCAATGATGTGGACATCGGCAGGCCAGAATTTTTTATAGTTTTCCCCATCAGGCCATCCCAATGCCGAAAGATAGTTCACAAGTGCATCGAACCAGACATAGATGACCGCAGTTTCCGGAACGGGAGCCTTAACGCCCCACTTTACCGAGGACCGGGTTATTGATACGTCGGCCAACCCTGGCTTAATGAAGTTGTTAATGAGTTCATTTTTACGAGACGCGGGTTGAAGAAATTCAGGGTGTTCCTCTAAATGCTGTTCCAATTGCTTCTGAAAGGCCGACATCTTAAAGAAATAATTCTGTTCCTTGATCCGTTCCACAGGCCGACCGCAATCCGGGCATTTCCATCCACTACCTCGGAATCTAATAGGAACTTCTCGTCCGGGAGGCAATACCACCCCTCATAATCCGCTTTGTAAATAAACCCCGCATCCATGACTTTCCTAAAGAAAGCCTGGGCGGCCCTTCCATGGTTATCATCGGTCGTCCGAATGAACAAATCATTTGAAATACCCAGTTTGACCCAGGCTTCCTTGAACCTTTCCACTACTTGATCCGCCAATTGTTTGGGTTCCAGACCTTCCTCTTGGCGGTTTTAGCGATTTTCTGGCCATGTTCGTCGGTACCCGTCAAAAAGAAAACATCATACCCATCCATGCGTTTAAACCGCGCAAGGGCATCCGCCCCTACGGTGGAGTAAGCGTGCCCAATGTGGGGAACATCGTTGACGTAATAAATGGGGGTGGTAACGTAAAAGGTTTTTTTATTTTCAGGCATGTTTTCTCCGTAAAGTACTAAGTAGGCTTCTCACTTTACATTTGCACCGACATTTCCGAGAAAGAACGGTTAGGGAGTTCGCCCTTTTTGAAACCTTCCCTTAATTCCAAGAATAAATGATCCAGGATCATCCTCGAATTCAGGTTAGTTGGAATCATATCCTGGTGTTTTTGCAGACATTTTAAGACCACGTCCGCCGGCAGGGAGGTCAATCTGGTCAGGGACTTCCGCCCCGCCTGATAACCGTCGGGACCACAAAGCCAAGTAAACCTGGAAGGCCGCGGTTAATACTTCGGCCTTTCGTTGGGTTGCCGTCATTTCCACTATCGCCTAAAAAATCGGGTTCCCATTGGTCATATTCGCTGACCAAGGAAAGCCATTCCTCGTCCGGACCCTGAAGAGCCTTGTCAAAATCCCCACAGACCTTATCCCGGAATTGGGCCCAGTTTTCATCACTCATTTTCAACGCCAAGGCCAAATTGCCATTTGCTTCCTCGGCCGCTTTTAACGCTTCGGGCTTTTTCCAACCGTAATCCTTCACCAGTATCCCCTCAATATTCGTTGTGGACAAGGCCGGAAAACGAACGAGTCGGCAACGGGAAAGGACCGTTGGAAGAAAATCTCCGGTCTTTTCGGCAAGTAAAATCACCAGAGAGTTGGCCGGAGGCTCCTCCAGGGTTTTCAAGAAGAACATTTTGGGCCTGCTCATTCAATCCCTCGCGCGTTTGGAATTACCGCGACATTGAAAGGCGCCGAAAAAGGCGCCTGGTTAAGTTTTTCCGCAAGCGTTTGGCCACATCCACCACAATCCCTTGTTTTTTATTATCTTCCGAATCATCGCTCCAGAAATAGTCCACGGTGGACCCAAAAGAGATCGGGATGGGTTTTGCTAAAGAACCTGCCTGCAGGTGGGCAACCCGGGCAATCGACTCCTTCCTTGCAAAAAAGACTTCGAACCAAGGAAGAGCGTAAGTTTTCTTGCCGGTCCCTTCCGGCCCAACCCAAAGAAAAGTTTGGACGCCCGGATGATTCAAAAGACCCTTTAAAAGCTTCTGGACTTCTGGTTGAGAATTAAGTTTTTCCAAACGGGGAACGATAAATTCAGCCACGTCTCCCACCTTTTTTTCGTAAAGGCAGCCGATCGATCAAGCCTTCCAACATTTCCTGGTAAGCGAATTCCCGGCTTTGGTTAGCATTGACGACGATAAATCGTCCCTTTTCCTTGCGGGCGGTTTCCAAGTAAACCCGGCGGACCGCCCTGTGGAATCTCAGGCTTTCACTTTCCATGCGGTCCTTCCCCTTGCCTCGGCCCAGGGCCCGCCTGAAGTCCCACTTCAACCGGCAGGTCGAAAAGAAGGGTTAAGTCGGGTTTCAATTCGCTCGCGACTTGATTCAGTATTTTTAAAAGCTTCATCTCGAAACCCCGGCCCCCGCCCTGGTAGGCCAAGGTGGAATCGGAGTAACGGTCGCAAAGAACTACTTTTCCCTGTTTCAAAGCGGGTTCGATGACTTCCCCTACATGCTGGGCCCGGTCGGCCAGGAACAATAACAATTCGGTCCGGGGCATCAGTTTGTATTCCAGTTTGTTCAGGATCCAATGCCGCAATTGGGTACTCAAGCTGGACCCACCCGGCTCCCGCGTGACAATGTGCGGGACTCGGTATTCCTTGAGGACCGCGGCCAAGAGACGCAGTTGGGTGGTTTTACCGGACCCTTCCGTACCTTCAAATGTAATAAATAGGCCGTTGTTCATACTAATTTGGACTCACCTATCGCATAGGCATAACCGATGTAATCGGTCCCGGGGCGTTTGCCCCCGCCTGGTGCACGAGGGGCGCCAATTGGCCACGATGATAGTGGGAATGGGTGAACTACCTGAAATAGAACGTTTTGAACCATGTGCTCGGAAAGTTTTCCCTGGGTGTTGGGGGCGGTGAACTTCTCTGTCATCTCCTCCGGCGTTAAAGATAGCCAAATACCTTTTCCATTTTTCATGAAGATCGTCCAATTTTTTCCGACTCTCAAGGAGGGAATAGGGGGGAGTGGGATCCTTGTATTGGGAAAGATCCTCCTTCATCAAGCGGGCAAGCCAAACATCCAACGCAAATAAGATATGAGCGAAAATTTTTACGGCCTTTTCAGGCGGCTGGGACATTTCCAAAAGAGCCTTTATGTATTGGTCATTAGCCCAGTAATCGTATTCGAAATTTTTCCGGATTTGTTCAATAAGAGCATTTTCCACGAGTTTACCTCCCTGTTTTGGTAAGGGTGGCCTATGTTACCTTTTTTAACAAGTCCACAAAACAAAAAAGCCTCCCGTGGCACTTAAGAAACGCGCCGCAGGAGGCTTTGGAAACCCGCTTACTTGATTTCGACTTCGGCGCCGGAATCCTTGAACTTGGCAACGATTCCATCGGCCTCGGCCTTGGAAATGCCAGTCTTGATGGGCTTCGGGGCCCCGTCCACCAGATCCTTTGCTTCCTTCAAGCCCAATCCTGTGACTTCGCGGACGACCTTGATGACGTTGATTTTCTTGGCGGCATCGACCGTCTTCAAATTCACGTCAAACGAGGTCTTTTCCTCGGCAGCGGCGGCAGCGGCTCCGCCTCCGGCGGCGACCGCCACGGGGGCAGCAGCCGATACGCCAAACTTGGTCTCGAGAGCCTTCACGAGTTCGTTCAAGTCCAGAACGCTCATTTGCTCTATCGCGGCGATAAACTCATCTTTTGTTAAAGTAGGCATTTGAAACTTCCTCCAATATTTTAATTTTCTTGTATCCGGCCACAAAGGCCGAAGAAGGTTAATAGAATTAAGCTGTTTTTCCCTTCGCCTGAGCGACGGCATTGAGGGCATAAACCAGTTTGCGAGCCGGACCAGCCAAAACCTGAACGATGCCGGAAATAGGCGACTTCATGCTGCCCAAGGCTTTCGCCAGCAGTACCTCGCGGCTCGGCAAATTCGCCAAGGCCTTGATGTCCTGAACGGTGATCTTGCGTCCCTTCCATCCATCCGCCCTTGACGGACAACTTATCGTGGTCCTTGGCGAACTTGGAAAGAACTCGTGCCGGAGCCACTGCGTCCTCCATCGCTAAAGCGATGGCCGTGGGGCCGGTCAAAAGATCGTCGAGAACCGTGATATTGCACTTGTTCAAGGCGATACGGGCCAAGTTGTTCTTCACCACATGGTATTCAACCTTGGCGTGAAAAAGCTTGGCGCGCAAGTCCGTGACTTCCTCTACCGTCAACCCGGTGTAACCCGTGATGACAGCCGATTTGGCCGATTGAACCCTTTTGGTGAAATCCTCCACCACCTGGACCTTTTCCGCTTTCGGTTCGCGCTTTTTGTGTTCTGTCAAAAAAATCACCACCTTCTCGAATCAATTTTCAAACTAGGGATAAGGGAATTTTGAGCCGGATTCGTTCTATCGAACCTTTGGCCTCAAAAAGAAAAACCCCTCATCCGAAACGACCGGATGAAGGGTATTGGAATACTCTTAATCTTCCGATTCGTCTCGGCAGGCTTGCATTAAGTCCCTTTCGGAACACCTGCTGTCTTTGACAATCTTTACATTCTTAAACGCCCCAACCCGAAGGCCGGGGAGCTTTGAATAATATCACTTGGCGACGGTTTTTGTAAACTCCCCCGTGTCCACCTTGATTCCGGGGCCCATGCTTGACGTCAAATGGGCCGAAATCAAATAAGTTCCCTTAGCCGAGGCGGGTTTTACTGACACCAGGGTCTTGATCAAGGCCTGGGCGTTTTCAAGAATCTGTTTCTCTTCGAATTTGATCTTGCCTACCCCTGCGTGGCAGATGCCTTGGTCGTCCACGCGGTATTCGATCTTACCGGCTTTGATTTCCTTTACCGCTTGGGCCACGTTGGGGGTTACCGTTCCGGCCTTGGGATTAGGCATCAAACCTTTGGGGCCAAGCACCTTACCCAATTTACCGGTTTCACGCATGATATCGGGGGTCGCAACCAGGACGTCGAAATCCAGGAATCCACCGGCGATCTTCTCAATCAAATCGGTGTCGCCTGCGAAATCAGCCCCGGCGGCTTCGGCTTCTTTTATTTTTTCGCCCTTGGCCAAAACCGCGACTTTGAGGGTTTTGCCCGTACCATGCGGGAGAGAAACCGTACCGCGAACCTGTTGGTCGGCCTTTTTGGGATCCACTCCGAGCTTGATATGAAGCTCGACCGTCTCATTAAACTTGGCGGGTGCCGCTTTTTTAAGAATTCCAACCGCCTCGGTCAGGGCATAGGACTTGGTTTTATCCACCAACTCAGCGTTTTTGCGATGCCTTTTGCTAGCCTTCTTAGCCATATTTTCCTCCCGTGGTTCAAACGCCCCACCATTTCGATGAAGCTCCCACAGTTATTTTTTGAAACCAAAAGAAACCCGGAGGTTACCTTTGAATTTCGATTCCCATGCTGCGAGCCGTACCTTCCACCATTCGCATGGCGGAATCCAGCTTTTGGGCGTTTAAATCCGGCATTTTAGTCTTGGCGATTTCCTCAACCTGTTTCAACGTCACCTTGGCGACTTTTTGCTTATTGGGAACCGGTGAACCCTTGGCCAAACCCGCTGCTTTCAACAAGAGAACTGAAGCCGGGGGTGTCTTGGTAATAAAAGTAAAGGAGCGGTCTTTATAAATGGAAATGACCACCGGAATGATCAGACCATCCTGTTTTTGGGTTGCCGCGTTGAATTGCTTGCAGAACTCCATGATATTGACACCGTGCTGGCCTAAAGCCGGTCCCACCGGCGGGGCCGGATTCGCCTTGCCGGCTGGTATTTGAAGCTTCACCATCGCGTTTAATTCTTTTGCCATGACTTTTCCTTATTCCTTCTACTCGCTTCCTAAAAGCAAGCTATTCTTTTTCGATTTGGTGGAATTCCAATTCCACCGGCGTCTGCCGGCCGAAGATGGTCACCATGACCTTCACCCTTTCGCGCTCCGGATTGATTTCCTCAACCGAACCAGAGAAATTCGCGAAATGGCCCATCCATCACCTTCACCAAATCACCTTTATCAAACTGGCTCTTCAAGGCCCTGCGCTCACGGCGTTTGCCAATATGTTCAAGAATTGCCGTCACTTCCTCGTCCGGAAGCGGAATGGGCTTATTGCCCGACCCCACGAAACTGGTGACCTTGGGGGTATTGCGAACCACCGACCAGGAATTCTCGTCCATATCCATTTCCACCAAGGATATAACCAGGGAAGAATTTTTTATTCGTAATGCGCTTCTTGCCAGCACGGGTCTCGGTGACTTCCTCCGAGGGGATCAGGATCTGGAAAATCTTGTCTTCCATTTTCATGCTCTTAATCCGGTTTTCCAGGTTTGTTTTTACCTTGGCTTCGTATCCGGAATAAGTATTGATCACGTACCAGCGCTTGGACATTTGCAAGACTACCTCTCTTTATTGTTTGACTACTAATCCCATCAGGCTGCTAACGCCAAAATCATAAATCGCCAAAACCATCATTAAAAAAATAATAGTGACGCAGACTACAGCGGTCGAACCCTTGATCTCCTCCCAATTGGGCCAAGAGATTTTTTTAAATTCCGACTTCGCTTCCGCGAAAAAAACCTTTAAGTTCTCGAACATTCCTCACCTTTTGACCGTTGGTTCCTTCATCCGGATGGCAGGACTCCAGTGGCATCTGCTTGCCTGATGATTTGACATAGCTGGCAGGGCAGGAAGGATTCGAACCTTCAACGCGCGGTTTTGGAGACCGCCGCTCTACCATTAGAGCTACTGCCCTAAGAAATTTCGGTTTATTTGGTTTCCTTATGCAACGTGTGCTTGCGGCACCACCGGCAATATTTCTTAACCTCTAACTTATCCGGAGTTTTCCTTTTGTCCCGCGTCTTATGATAATTGCGGCGTTTACAGTCCGAACAAGCCAATGTAATTTGCTCACGCATGAGTGTCTATTCCTTCGATTTCTTTATTCAACGATCTGGGTTACGACACCGGCGCCCACCGTGTGGCCGCCTTCCCGGATCGCGAACCTCAGCTCTTTTTCCATCGCCACCGGCACGATCAACTCGATGTCCATCGTGATGTTGTCCCCCGGCATGCACATCTCCACCCCTTGCGGTAACTTCACCGACCCCGTCACGTCCGTCGTCCGGAAGAAAAACTGCGGCTTATATCCGTTGAAAAACGGCGTATGGCGTCCGCCTTCCTCTTTCGTCAACACGTAGACTTCTCCCTTGAACTTCGCGTGCGGCAGGATGCTCTTGGGCTTGGCCAATACCTGCCCTCGCTCAATATCCTTCTTTTCCACGCCTCTTAAGAGCACTCCGATATTGTCTCCCGCTTGGGCTTCATCCAGCAATTTGCGGAACATTTCCACGCCCGGTCACCACCGTGTCCTTCGTCGGCTTGATCCCCACTATTTCCACCGCTTCTCCAACCTTTACCCGGCCTCTTTCGACTCTTCCCGTCGCTACCGTTCCACGCCCCGTGATCAGGAACACGTCTTCAACCGCCATCAAGAAGTCCTTATCCACGTCCCGCTTCGGCTCGGGAATATAGCTATCAACCGCATCCATCAACTTGAATATCGCTTGTTCCCCAAGCTCCCCGGCATCCCCTTCCAAGGCCTTCGTCGCCGAACCCTTGATGACCGGCGTCTTGTCCCCGGGAAAACCGTACTTGGTCAGCAGATCACGCACTTCCACTTCGACCAATTCCAACAATTCCTTATCGTCCACCATGTCGCACTTGTTCAGAAAAACAACGATAAATGGCACCCCGACCTGGCGGGCCAACAAAATATGTTCCCGCGTCTGAGGCATCGGGCCGTCGGCGGCCGAAACCACCAGAATCGCCCCGTCCATCTGGGCCGCTCCCGTCACCATGTTCTTGATATAGTCCGCGTGACCCGGGCAGTCCACATGGGCATAATGTCTTTTCTCGGTCTGGTACTCCACGTGGGAGGTATTAATCGTAACCCCGCGCTCCCTTTCTTCCGGGGCGTTATCGATGTCCGCGTATCCCTTCGCCGTCGCCCAACCTTTTTTCGCCAATACCGTCGTGATCGCAGCCGTCAGCGTCGTCTTTCCGTGGTCGACGTGACCAATCGTCCCGATATTCACGTGCGGCTTGTTCCGTACGAATTTCTCTTTTGACATCTTCTGCTCCTCCAAAATAATTAAAACTTTGGGTTACCATGCAACGATGGAGCCCAAGACCGGGATTGAACCGGTGACCTCTTCCTTACCAAGGAAGTGCTCTACCAACTGAGCTACTTGGGCGGGGGTCATGCAAGAGTAAGGTATTGTACGTTTGAAAGGTCGCCTGTCAAGGAGAAATGGCTATATTTAAGGCCATTTTCCTCACTCTCAAACAAACCAAGCCCCCGAATGCGTCACAATCAAAACATTCCGTCATACCCCGTCCCGCCCATGAGGATCGACTATTTTTTCCAGCTGTACCGCCTGATTGTATTTTTCCTCGGTCAATAATTTCTTCTCCAAGACAACCTGACGAACAGTCTTTGCCTTCTTTCAATGCTGCCTTCACCACTTCCGCCGCTTTCTCGTACCCGATGACAGGATTCAAAGCCGTGGCCACCTGGGTACTTTGATCCGCGTAATAGCGGCACCGGGCCTCTTCGGCTTTCACACCCGAAACGCATTTTTCTTCAAAAGCCTTAAGCATATTAGTCAAGAGCGTGATTTCCTGGTTCAGGTTATAAGCCAAAACGGGCATCATCACATTCAATTCCATCTGGCCCGCCTGGGCGGCAAAAGCAACCGTCGTATCGTGGCCCAACACCTGATAACAAACCATATTGAGGCACTCGGCCATGACGGGATTAACTTTTCCGGGCATGATTGATGATCCAGGTTGCATGACCGGCAAAAGTATTTCTCCAAACCCGGTAGCTGGACCGCTCGTCATTAAACGGAAATCATTGGCGATGCGGGTCAAATCCAAAGCCAAGTTCCGATAAGCATTAGAAAGGGAAACAAATGGCGACATAGTTTGCATCGCTTCAAAAAGATTCGGATGAGGGGTTAGTTTCAATCCCGTTTGTTCAGAAAGCAGCGACGCCATTTCCTTGCAATAATCTTTGTGGGTATTGAGCCCGGTACCCACCGCCGAACCACCGATACCCAGTTCGGTTAAATCCCCAGAGGCTCTCTCGATTCGAAGGCAATGCCTCTCCATATTTTCAGCATAAGCGTTAAATTCCTGACCCAACGTCATCAGCGCCGCATCTTGCAAATGGGTGCGGCCCGATTTAAAGACCTTTTTGAATTCCTTTCCTTTATTGCGAAAAGTGGAGGCTAATTTCTTGAGAACGGGAAGAAAATCCCTCGTTAACAGGAGCCCCGAAAGGCGAATGGCCGTGGGTATCACATCATTGGTGGATTGCCCCATGTTGACCATATCATTCGGGTGGACAAGCTTATAGTCTCCCCTTTTGCCCCCCAATAATTCGATAGCCCGGTTGGCTAAAACCTCATTCGTGTTCATGTTGTGGCTGGTTCCGGCGCCGGCTTGGTATACATCCACCACAAAATGGTCCAGCCATTTTTCTTGTTTTAAAATTTCATCAGAAGCCGCGACAATAGCCTCAGCCTTTTTCTTGTCAAGCATCCCAACCGCGGCGTGAAACCTAGCGGCGGCTTTCTTTATATGAACAGTCGCTTGGATGAAAACTTTGTGAGGTTTAATACCGCTGATGGGAAAATTCTGGACCGCCCTTTCGGCCTGAACGCCCCACAAAGCCTCTTCAGGCACCTTCAACTCGCCAATGGAATCATGTTCAATACGAAAACTCAAAACCCACCTCCCAATATGAAATTTACGGACTTTTTCATGACCGAAGCCTAGTCAACCCGGGCCGAGATCTTTATGATTAGCATCAGCTTATGATTAAGTTAATTTTAAAGATTTTTTGTGATGTATTGGAAAAGGGATTGGGCGGCTTCCTCGGGCCCTTTTGTTTCATAACCGGATATCCCCAAACGAGTGCGCAATTGGCCGACTTTCTTGCCGTTTTTGATCAATTGATTCAAGAATTTTTTGGCCAAAGGTTCGTGTTTATCTTTCTTTTGTGGAGCACCGAAAGGATTAGCAAAATAGGTGTGAACTAGTCCTTTTTCATCGGTCGTCCCCTTGGCCAAACGAGCCCCATTCGCGAAGACTTCATAGGCAGCAGATTCATCCGTCATCATTTGCAGGTGAGGATGTTCCTCATCCACATTGTCATAATTGTTCGCGTACAAAAATAGGTCAACCGGGTAACCGGCAACCACATGACGGTATTCGGTAATCGGCATAACCAACCGGGCATTATTTAAATGGGGATTCATGAAAACCGACCGGTCAATTTCCGTGTAGGCATACCCGGGATGTAAATCATCCAGCCGAACAAAAGCGCCCACCTCGGTACCTCGGCCGACAACTTGCCCGTCCGGATTAATACTTAAGGAACCCATGTCGTCAAAAATAACCGTCAACTGGCGGATGTATTTATCCGCTAAAACTCGAAAAGCTTCCAAGGATTCGGACTTTCCTGCGCCGGAATCACCCACGATCACCACATGGGCGCTTTTACCCGATTTCAAATCAATCTTGGCCATTGCGCCATGAATCGGAAGGTTTTCCTTCTCGATCATAATGAGATTGTGAATGGTCAAGGCGGTTTTTTTGAAATATCCGAAATAATCCACGTCTGGGATTTGAAAGGCCACCGCGCCCACCAAAACTCCGCTGGCAGTGTCTTCGTAATAACCCACCAACTGGTTCTCCATCAAAGACGGATCCACGCCGAACAACATCACTCCATCGGGTTTATGGTTTGCGATTTCCTGTGCGCTGGCAAGTTCAAAGAGATTTGAAAGACCGGCTGCATGCGAAATGAAATCTTTATGGAAATAAATATAGATAATAAGGGTTCCGATTTTAGCCGGGAAACAAAGCCATCGGGAAGAATCAAGCTTGACCGAATCCATCGGGTTCTTGGCTAAGGGGTTGAATTTACCTTGTCGCTTGTTGCTCTTCGTGTAATAAATGAGCGGAGGATAAATGAGCGACAAGCGAATGAAAGGGATGTTTTTAAGTTTTTGGTAAATGTCCGAGGGAAATTTCCAGTTGATCTTTTCAGCTAAAAACCCAACCCCAACCCCCGCTGGCAATTGCCGATAAACCTTGAACCAATCCCCTGTCACATGAGCCGAAATATGCCGGTATGTACCCAGCACTAGACTTTTAAACTCCTCATTGGCCCGGACAAAGATTTGATGATATTCCTTTAGGTCAATCCCTCCATCCTCTACGTCCCGGTCGAAAATTACGAATCGCTCCCGGCGGCGCCAATAAGCATAAAGTTCCTCTACAAAATCTTTTAAAAGCACTAGATCAGTCGTCGCGAAAAAAGTTTCATGCACATCCTTGGTTAAAAGTTCCTTTAAGAAACTGGCTAATTTAGGCGCGTCATAATCCTCACCCGTTTTGAAAGGAAGGATACAGTTCAATATAGGCGAATCCTGGACAATCATTTTTTTAAGAAAATGTTTTAAGACATTCTGGAAGCCATCGCTCGAAAGAAGTTCCTCAGGGGTACGGCATAAACCGGGTCGGCCATAAAGGATAACTCGGTCATCCATGAAGGCATTCATTTCCGTAACGGGATTAGGATTCCCGGGAATGGCTTCCGATGGATTACTTGTTGTAAAGGTATCTTTCATGATTCAAATTCCAATCAATTAGCAAGGGAAACAAGTTAAGGAAGGTTTAGCTTCAATCCCTCAACATTAATAATGGAGCGGGAGACCGGATTCGAACCGGCGACGTCCACCTTGGAAGGGTGGCATTCTACCACTGAATTACTCCCGCACCCGCACCCTCATTTATTTCTATATCGGGCAAAACCCGATGAAGGTAATGGGGGTGACACAATTCTTGTTTTTAGGCCCTAGCCCTAATTATAGAAAACTTGCGTGAGCTAAAAGTATCCCAATTTTCAATCTAAGAGTAAAGATGGTCCGCTAAAAGTAAGCCCCGCTCCCCTAAAACAATTCTAGAAGAACAGGGCGCATTGCATGGTGGACAGGGAAGGATTCGAACCTTCGTAGGCCGGACGGCCGGCAGATTTACAGTCTGCTCCCATTGACCACTCGGGCACCTGTCCACTAATCCTCGCGAAAAGCCGAGTCTTTTATCAAAGAAAAGTAGAGTAGCGACCGGAAATCGGACCGGTGACGTACCGCTTACAAGAAGCGTTGCTCCATTTTCCTCTATTACAAGCCATTTCAAACACATTGACCAGCCGCCCTTAGGCGGTTTCAGTCATTTTTAAAAGACTCGCAAACAATCGTAAAAAAACCCTACTATCCAAAAGGTTTTTCCAACCAGCCTTCCCAAAGGGAGATTGATTTTGCACTAGTGTCATAACCGTGTCTATCAAAATTTTATCGTTCGGACTTTAACAAAATTCATTTTCCCAAAACAAGGTTATAGTAAGGCAATTGATGGATTTTGACGAAATTATAGAAGCCCTTCCCCTTAATAAATATTGGACAGCAATTTTTCAGGAATTTGCGGGCGGTTCGCCGGGGTTTTTGGGTTGGCCGAAAACTTCATAGCGGGCTTTGCCTGCTTCCTTGGCCAAATACATTGCTGAGTCTGCGGCTTTCAGAAGACCATCGGGGTCCTCCTTTCCACAATCGGAATAGGCAATACCAATACTAACTGTAGAAACCACCTCTTGCCCTCCTAATAGGAAGGGTATTCGCATCGTTTCCAGGATACGCTCCGCCACTTCTTTGGTTTCCTGAATATCCTTAATGTCTTCCAAAAGTACCGTGAATTCATCGCCGGCCATACGTGCCACCAAGTCGTTCGGCCTGACGGTGGATTTCACTCTCCGGGCGAACTCGATCAAGAGTTCGTCCCCGGCTTGGTGACCTATATGGTCATTGATTTGTTTGAGATGGTCTAAGTCCAGAAAGAAAACGGAAAAAATGTTATGTGGATGTCTCTCCAGCCGGGCGAAGGCCCGACCAAGGCAGTCCATGAAAAGGGCTCGGTTGGGAAGACCCGTTAATGGATCGTAAAAGGCGCGCAAGGCCAGTTTCTTTTCCATTTCCTTATGGCGGGTAATATCGGTGAAGGAACCCGCAATACGGGTTGGCATGTCCCGACCGGAATGAATGGCCAGCCCCCTGCCCAAAACCCATCGATAACGGCCATCCTTATGCTGAAGACGATGCTCGTTGGAAAAATGCGAAGACTTGCCCGAAAGATGGTCGGACAAATCCCGCTTAACCTTCTCCAGATCCCCCGGATGGATGCGGTTGAGCCATTCACTTGGATCCCACCCGATCTCCCCATCGGCGTAACCTAGCATGAGTTTCCAACGCGGGGAGAAGTAAATCCGATCCGATTGAAGGTCCCAATCCCAAAGTCCATCATGAGAGCCTTGGGCAACCAAATAATACCGTTCTTCGTCCTCCTGTAGTTTTTTGTGAAGGCGATAACGCTCAATGGAATAGCTGATGGAACGAGTGAGAACTTCCCTGCTTAAATTGTCCTTTACCAGAAAATCCTGGGCTCCCTCTTTGAGTGATTTCATGGCGGTTTCCGTATTATTCAGACCCGTCAAAACGATAATGGGGACTTGGTTTGCGGCTTTCAAAGCCGACTCTAATGTCGAAACGCCGGAGGAATCGGGAAGAAACAGGTCTAACAAAACGAGGTCCAAGTTACCTCTGCTAAGACGTCCCAGGCCCTCACGAAGGTTCGGGGCTCTTTCTAAAAGATACAGAGGTTCCTTTTGTTCCCCGAGAGTCTCCTTAAGTAGGCGGGCATCTCCGGGATTATCTTCTATCAGTAAAATACGGGTTGGCGTTAAATTCATAACCACCCCTTACAACCGCAGGGGAAACCCAACCATCGAAGGGTTTCCTTTCATCCGAACGCAAAGAATTTAATCGTCTGGGCTGTCCACACTTTTCAACCAAATAGTTTCCAAGTATTTCGCGACCCCGAATAGTTCATCCAAATCGGAGGGTTTAACAATGTAAAAATTGGCCTTGGACTCGTAAGCCTTTTGGATGTCCGATTGCATCTTGGAATTAGTCAAGACCACCACGGGTATCTCTTTTAATTCCGGGTCGGATTTAATTTCGTTTAATACCTCCAACCCGGATTTTTTTGGCATGTTTAAGTCCAAGAGGACAAGATCGGGCCTATGGGTCTGGGCAAGGTGACTCTGGCCCCGAAGATATTGAAGGGCTTCTTCCCCGTCTTTCACTCGAGTCACTTGGATCGGCTTTTGACACCCCTTGAAAGCTTCCACAATGAGGGTGACATCGGCAAGGTTGTCCTCAACGAGCAAGACGTGGATGGACCGGCTTAACTTTTGGGTTAACGAGATCATAACGCCTCCTAACAATTTGATCAGTATTGAATCGGCATAGGAAAGAGGAACTCCCGGCGATCAAGCCAGGTTTTCTCTCTTTTTTAAATGAGAACGAATGATAATCGTTGACGCGTCAACCCCAACAATTAAATTGTTTCTTCTGAGTTAATTTTACCTCTTTGATCAGAAAATGGGATGTCCCTAATTCAAACCTTAAGGGAAATCTATTAACCAAAAGGAAGTTCTATGACATCCAGCCAATACACTTGAAGAATTTTCACTATTTCTAAAAGCCTTTCAAAAGTCGAGGGCTTGGTAATGAAAGAATTACCCCCGTAATCATAGGCCTTCAAAATATCCTGCTCAGCTTTGGATGAAGAAAATACCACTACTGGTATTTTGCGAAAGCTATTGTCGGTTTTGAGGACTTGTAAGACTTCTCGTCCGTCTATTCGAGGCATGTTTAAATCCAAAAGAATAAAACAAGGCGCCAACCCTGGACTGGCAAACTTTCCTCGTCGAAAAAGATAGTTCAGCAATTCCTCGCCATCCGAAACTGCCACAAAAGGATTTTCAACCAGATTGGCTTTCAAGGCTTCAGCCACGAGAAAACAATCACCCACGTTGTCGTCCGCCATCAAAATGGGAGCCCTCGTTCGTATTTTGGAAAACTCGCATTCGTAATAATTTATCCATTTGCCAATGCGATAATCGATGGCAAGGGAATAGTTAACCCCATCCAACAAATCGCCCTTATTGACTATAAATTTATCTCTGCTGGTATTTAAGCCGTCTTTTTGTTCAATCCAGATCGACAAAACATCTTTCGTTTCCGATGAACGTATGTTCTCATCATCGATTCGAACATGATGTTTTAAAAATTCTTCTCGAATTGTCGAAACAATTTTTGATTTCATTTTCTCGAGAGACATGAGTCCTCTTTTACATACGTAGCTTTACCGTAAAAACTCCTAGTTAAAGGCGATATTTTCCCAAACCGAATCCGTTACTCTAGCCTTGGCCCGGATTCCCCACTTTCTCCTTTTTAATTGCCGATTCCAACCTGGGTGCCTCAGCGACTTTCGGGGAGTAAGGAATCGTAAAGAAAAAGCGGGAACCTTTCCCAAACTCAGATTCGCACCAAATCTTACCTCCGTGAAGTTCCACGGTTTTTTGGCATACAGCCAAACCCAGGCCGGCTCCGGGAAAATTTTCACGATTGTTAAGTCTCTGAAAAAGAAGGAAAATCTGGCGGAAATACTGCGGTTCAATGCCAATACCATTGTCCTTGACCCAAAAAAGCCATTCCCCTTCCCGCTTTTCAGCTCCTACCTCCACTCGCGGAGAACGTTCGGAACAAAACTTGAGGGCGTTTCCAATCAGATTTTGGAAAAGCTGCCCTAATAACATCGGCTCGCCCCAAACCTCGGGTAACCACAGGCATTCCACCTTGGCTCCGCTTTCGACAATGGAAGCGTTTAATTGTTTAAGGATCTCACTTACAATCACATTACAATCAACACTCTGAAACTTTTTTTCCTTCAAGTTCACCCGCGAGAATTCCAAAAGGCCGTTGATCAGGCTGCGCATGTGTTCGGAGCTTTTGACGGCGAAATCAATGAATTGTTTTGAATCATTGTCCAGCAAATCCCTGTTGCGGCGCTCCAATAGTTGCAAGAAACTGGTCACCGTTCGCAAGGGCTCTTGCAAGTCATGAGAGGCGGCGTAAACGAACTGCTCCAGTTCGACATTAATCTTGGCCAGTTGGCGGCTTCGTTCTTCCACCGTTTCCGTTCGCTCCACAACCTTTGCCTCCAATGTGGCGTTGAGGCTTTTTAACCCCTCCTCCGATTGGCGCAACTCCTCTTCGGTCCGTTTGCGAATCTCGTTTTCATTTTTTAATTTCAAGTTAAGGATCTCTAACTCCTGAGACCTATGGCTAAGTTCTTCATTTAGCTGGCGAACCTGCTCGTTCTTTCGGTACAAATCGATCAGGACTACAACCTTGGACCGCAAGATCGACGGGACAAAAGGTTTCACCAAGTAGTCAATGGCGCCCACAGCGTAGCCTTGAAACATCTCGGTTTCGGATTTTCCAGCCGCCGTCAAAAAAATGATGGGCGTATATCTAGTTCGGTCGCGCTGACGGATCAGTGTCGCCGTCTCAAAACCGTTCATCCCTGGCATCAGCACATCCAAAAGGATGACCGCAAAGTCCTCATGAATAAGACGCCTTAAGGCTTCATCGCCCGAACGCGCCTTCACGAGGTTCTGGCCTAGTCCCTCCAAAACGGCTTCCAATGCCAAAAGGTTTTTCGGCTCATCGTCGACTAAGAGAATATTGACCGGGCTATCTTTCTCTGTCATGTATTTCCCTCCTTCAAAGGTCAAAAAAGACCTTTATCCAACCTGGCTTCTTCCCCCTTGGGATGGATTCTTTCAATTCCCCTTTTCTCGATTTGAAACCTATTCCTTCGCTTGTTACCGGCTCACCCACATTCGCATAATGGCAATCAACTGTTCCGAATCGACCGGTTTCGTGATGTAATCCGAAGCGCCGGACTCGATACATTTTTCACGATCCCCTTTCATGGCCTTGGCGGTTAAAGCGACGATGGGCAGGGATTTGAAAGATTTCTTTTGTCGAATCGCCTGCATGGTGTCATAACCGTCCATTTCCGGCATCATGATGTCCATCAACACAATATCGACGTCCGGAGTCTTTTCCAAAAGGTCGATGGCCTCACGACCGCTTTCAGCCGAAACGACTTTCATCTGCTGATGCTCCAAAAGACTGGTCATGGCGAAAATATTCCGGATGTCGTCGTCGACTACCAATACCTTACGCCCCGTCAGGGCCGCGTTGCTTTGGTACAATTGCTCAATTCCTTTTCGTTTGGTTTCAGGCAATTTCGCGGTCGCTTGGTGAAGGAAAAGGGCCACCTCGTCCACTACACGTTCAAGGGATTTAGACTCCTTGATGACGCAAGTTTTGGAAGCGCGCTTCAATTGCGCTTCCTCTTCCTTGGTTAAGTCGCTGTTGATGTAAACAACAGTGGGCAGGTTGGCGAAATCGGAATTGGAATGTATCTCCTTTAACATTCGGAAACCATCCGCTTCCGGCAATTCAAGAACAAGACAATCCAAGTTTCCCTTCTTCAATAGCGGCAGTGCTTCCCGACTGTCAGATACGGCTTTCACCTTGATCTCCCCGAATTCCAGCATTTCCTTGAGTTTGTTACGCTGACTCTTTTGGGCGCTAACAAGCAGGAGTTGACGGACACCAGGTTCTAGGAACTTTTGGATGTCCGCAAAGGCCTTCTTTAACCCCTCCTTACTGACGGGTTTTGCGAGAAAGCCCACCGCCCCCTGTTTTAAACCCCTCGTCCAATCCTCATCGGCAGAGATAATCTCCACGGGGATATGACGGGCGGCCAGGTCATTTTTGAATCGCGAAAGTATTTTCCAACCGTCGATGTCTGGAAGCTGAATGTCCAGTGTCACCGCGCTGGGCCGGAACTCATCGGCCAAACGCAGGGCCGTATCACCTCGAAGGGCCACGAGGCTTTTGAAGCCTTTGTCATGCGCTACATCAACCAGAATTCGGGCAAAGTTGGCGTCATTTTCAACGATTAAAAGCACTTTATCCCCGGGCTTGATGTTTCTGCGGTCGTCCGCCACCTTGCTTGCGGCCACCACCACCCCTTCGTTTTCCGCCTTCAGGGGATCCCGGTAAGGCTTAGGAAGCAATAAGGCCGTTTTTTCAGCCTGGCTTGTACTCATGCCGGCCGTTTTGACCTGTATGAAGTTCTTGGGCATGTAGAGCACAAAAGTACTACCCCGTCCAAGGTGGCTCTTGGACAGAGTCAACTGTCCTCCAAGGAGCTTGGCCAACTCCCGGCTGATCGACAAACCCAGACCCGTGCCTCCATATTTCCGGCTGGTTCCGCTTTCGGCTTGTTGAAACGCCTCAAAGATGATCTTTTGCTTGTCCTCAGGGATTCCGATTCCCGTGTCGATAACGGAAAAAGCCACCACTTCCTCCGCCCTGCTAAGGGCCGGGTGATCTGGGCTCCAGCCACTGCTAGCGGAAGATATCTTGAGGGACACCTGACCCTTTTCAGTAAACTTGAAGGCGTTGGAAAGGAGATTTCTCAAGACCTGTTCCAGACGCTTGGAGTCCGTATGAATCTCCCCGCCCAACCGGGAATCAATCTCGATGTTAAAGTTCAAGCCCTTACCTTCGGCCACGTGGCGGAAAAGCCTTTCCATATGCTCGCGCATTTCGTTGAAAGGCACATTGTCCACATCCAAGGTCATGGTGCCGGATTCCACCTTTGCCAAATCAAGGATGTCGTTGATCAAAAGCAACAGGTCGCCGCCCGAAGCGTGGATGGTTCGAGCGTATTCCACCTGTTTAGTCGTTAGGTTCTTGGAATCCTCCGCCAGTTGTTGGGAGAGAATCAGCATGCTGTTTAATGGGGTGCGCAACTCATGGGACATATTGGAAAGGAATTCGGACTTGTATTTGGATGTCAGGGCCAACTGGTCAGCCTTTTCTTCTAACTCCTGGTTGGTTTTCTGCAATTCTTCCTGCTGGCTTTGCAAGTGTTTCAACAGAGTTTCCGTGCGCAGAGTCGCTTCAAGAGTATTAATGACGATACCGATACTTTCCATTAACTGCTCGAGGAACGCTAAATGGGTCGTGCTGAAAGTCTCAAAAGACGCCAATTCCAGCACGCCCTTTATTTGGCCTTCGAAAAGAACCGGAAGCACCACGATATTCGAGGGTGTGGATTCACCCAATCCCGAGCCTATGCGGATGTAATTACTGGGGACCTTGTTCAGCAGAAGCCGGGACTTCTCCTGAGCACACTCTCCTACTAAGCCCTCTCCAAGGGCGAATTCCTTTGGAAGTTCCGGTTGGGATCTATAGGCAAAACCGGAAAGAAACTGGAGGCGTGTTTCACCCTGCTCCTTGGTATTGGCGATATAAAAGGCGCTGTGTTGGGCTGCCACAACCTGGTTCAGTTCGGACAGGATGGCCTTCGCAACCGTTGGAAGGTCACGTTGTCCCTGCAACATCCGGGTAAAGCGCGCAAGGTTGGTCTTGAGCCAGTCTTGTTCGGCGTTCTTCTGGGTGGTGCCGCGTAGGTTGGCGATCATCTGGTTAATGGTGTCTTTCAAAGTTTCAACTTCGCCGCTGGCATCAACACGAATTGACCGAGTTAAATCACCTTTGGTCACGGCGGTGGCCACCTCGGCGATGGCGCGTACCTGGGTTGTCAAGTTAGCCGCAAGTTGATTGACGTTGTCGGTTAGGTCCTTCCAGGTTCCCGCCGCACCCGGAACATTGGCCTGGCCTCCCAACCGCCCTTCCACACCGACTTCCCTCGCCACACTGGTGACCTGGGCCGCGAAGGTGGCCAGGGTATCAATCATGCTATTGATCGTGTCAGCCAAAGCGGCGATTTCGCCCTTGGCCACGACGGTGAGTTTTTGTTTCAATTCTCCGCTGGCGACCGAACTGACCACCTTTGCAATATTACGAACCTGATCGGTCAGATTGGCCGCCATAAGGTTGACGTTGTCGGTAAGGTCTTTCCAAACCCCCGAAACCCCCTTGACTTGCGCCTGGCCGCCGAGCTTTCCTTCGGTTCCCACTTCACGCGCCACGCGGGTGACCTCCCCGCCGAAGGCGTTTAACTGGTCCACCATGGTGTTAATGGTGTTCTTCAACTCCAAAATCTCGCCCTTGACATCCACCGTGATTTTTTTGGACAAGTCGCCCCGGGCCACAGCGGTGGTGACATCGGCGATATTACGCACTTGGCCTGTCAAGTTGCTGGCCATGGAATTCACATTATCTGTCAAGTCTTTCCAGGTACCGCCGACGCCCTGGACGTAAGCCTGGCCGCCGAGCTTTCCTTCGGTTCCCACTTCACGCGCCACGCGGGTTACCTCGGAGGCGAAAGATCGCAGTTGGTCGACCATGGTGTTGATCGTTTCCTTGAGACGGAGAATTTCACCCCGCACGTCGACGGTGATTTTTTTGGATAGGTCACCGTTAGCCACTGCGGTGGTGACGTCGGCGATGTTACGAACCTGGTCGGTCAAATTGCTGGCCATGGAATTCACGCTGTCGGTCAAGTCCTTCCAGGTACCACCGACTCCCGGCACCTCGGCCTGGCCTCCGAGTTTCCCTTCGGTACCTACCTCGCGCGCAACCCGTGTGACTTCTCCCGCAAAGGCGTTGAGCTGGTCCACCATGGTGTTAATGGTATTTTTCAACTCTAGGATTTCACCTTTGACGTCCACCGTAATTTTTTTCGACAAGTCGCCCTTTGCAACAGCCGTGGTAACGTCCGCGATGTTACGAACCTGGCCCGTCAGGTTGCTGGCCATAAAATTGACGTTGTCCGTCAGTTCCTTCCAAGTACCACCCACACCTTGAACGTAAGCCTGGCCGCCGAGTTTTCCTTCGGTACCGACCTCGCGGGCCACGCGGGTAACTTCAGAAGCAAAAGAACTTAATTGGTCCACCATAGTGTTAATGGTATTTTTCAACTCCAGGATTTCGCCTTTGACGTCCACCGTGATTTTCTTCGACAGGTCGCCGCTAGCCACGGCGGTGGTGACGTCGGCGATGTTACGCACTTGGTCAGTCAAGTTGCTGGCCATGGAATTTACGTTGTCCGTCAATTCTTTCCAGGTCCCGCCCACACCCGGCACCTGGGCTTGGCCGCCGAGTTTCCCTTCCGTACCCACCTCGCGGGCCACACGGGTGACTTCTCCCGCGAAGGCGTTCAGTTGGTCCACCATGGTGTTAATCGTGTCTTTAAGTTCGAGAATTTCACCTTTGACGTCCACCGTGATTTTCTTCGACAAGTCGCCGCTGGCCACGGCGGTGGTAACGTCGGCGATGTTACGCACTTGGTCGGTCAAGTTGCTGGCCATGGAATTTACGTTGTCCGTCAATTCTTTCCAGGTCCCGCCCACACCCGGCACCTGGGCTTGGCCGCCGAGTTTCCCCTCCGTACCCACCTCGCGGGCCACGCGGGTGACTTCTCCCGCGAAGGCGTTCAGTTGGTCCACCATGGTGTTGATCGTATCTTTGAGTTCGAGAATTTCACCTTTGACATCCACCGTGATTTTCTTAGACAGGTCGCCGCTGGCCACGGCGGTGGTAACGTCGGCGATGTTACGCACTTGGTCGGTCAAGTTGCTGGCCATGGAATTTACGTTGTCCGTTAAGTCCTTCCAGGTACCGGCTGCCCCGGGCACATAGGCCTGGCCTCCCAATTTACCGTCAGTCCCGACTTCCCGTGCCACGCGGGTGACTTCGGAAGCGAAGGAACTCAATTGGTCCACCATGGTGTTTATGGTTTCTTTTAACTGGAGGATTTCACCTCGCACATCCGCCGTGATCTTTTTCGACAAGTCTCCGCTGGCCACCGCAATGGTAACCTCGGCAATGTTGCGCACTTGACCTGTCAAGTTGCTGGCCATCAAGTTGACGTTCTCCGTCAGGTCTTTCCAGGTGCCGGCGACCCCCGGAACCTGAGCCTGGCCTCCTAAATTTCCTTCCGTACCCACTTCACGGGCCACACGGGTGACCTCCCCAGCAAAAGCGTTGAGTTGGTCCACCATGATATTAATTGTGTTCTTCAAGGCTAATATTTCGCCCTTTACGTCGACTGTGATTTTTTTGGACAGGTCGCCGTTGGCCACCGCGATGGTCACCTCGGCGATATTACGGACTTGGCCCGTAAGGTTGCTGGCCATCAAGTTCACGTTGTCAGTCAAATCTTTCCAGGTTCCCGCGACGCCCGGGACGACAGCTTGGCCGCCCAGTTTTCCTTCCGTACCCACTTCGCGGGCCACACGGGTAACTTCCGAGGCGAAGGAACGGAGTTGATCCACCATCGTGTTGATGGTTTCTTTTAACTGGAGTATTTCACCACGCACGTCGGCGGTGATTTTTTTCGACAAGTCGCCGTTGGCTACGGCCGTGGTGACTTCCGCGATGTTACGCACTTGGCCGGTCAAGTTGCTTGCCATGGAATTAACATTGTCGGTCAGGTCTTTCCAAGTTCCCGCAACCCCCGGCACCTGGGCTTGGCCGCCCAGTTTTCCTTCCGTACCCACTTCGCGGGCCACACGGGTAACTTCCGAAGCGAAGGAACGGAGTTGATCCACCATCGTGTTGATCGTTTCTTTTAACTGGAGAATTTCACCACGCACGTCGGCGGTAATTTTTTTCGACAGGTCGCCGCTGGCCACGGCGATGGTGACTTCCGCGATATTACGAACTTGGCCGGTCAGATTACTAGCCATGGAATTGACATTGTCGGTAAGGTCTTTCCAGGTACCCGCAACTCCCGGCACAATAGCCTGGCCGCCTAGTTTTCCTTCCGTACCCACTTCGCGCGCCACGCGGGTAACTTCCGAGGCAAAGGAACGGAGTTGATCCACCATCGTGTTGATGGTTTCTTTTAACTGGAGTATTTCACCACGCACGTCGGCGGTGATTTTTTTCGACAAGTCACCGTTAGCCACGGCGATGGTGACTTCCGCGATATTACGAACCTGGCCGGTCAGGTTACTGGCCATGAGATTGACGTTATCAGTCAGGTCTTTCCAGGTACCGGCGACTCCCGGGACGATAGCCTGGCCCCCTAATTTCCCTTCCGTTCCGACTTCGCGGGCCACACGGGTAACTTCCGAGGCGAAAGACCGGAGTTGGTCCACCATGGTGTTGATGGTTCTGGCGGTTTGAAGAAATTCTCCTTCCAAGGGACGCCCGCTCACTTCCAAGGCTGCCGCCTGGGAAAGGTCTCCCTTGGCGACGGCGCCAATAACGCGCGACATTTCACTGGTAGGGCGCACCAGTTCATCAATGAGGGTGTTCACCGACTCGATCATCCGTGACCAGGATCCGCCAAACTCCCCCGGCAACGCCCGCTGATTGATCTTTCCTTCCTTAGCTACAGCTTGACGAAGCCGTTCCAATTCCCCGGCCATGCGTTCGTTCATTTCCACGACATAGTTGAACGTATCGGCGATCTTTCCTGCCGTGCCGGTCCATTCAATCGGAAGGCGGACGGAAAAATCCCCCCTTTTTAACGCCATCATGGTTTTTAGTAGTTGGTTCGCGTCCAGGGAATCAGCTTCGAAAGTCGAGTCTTCACGATGAAGTTGAGTTGACATTCGCCCTCCAGTTTTAAATCGTTAAAATGGCCGGGGATAGCGAAATGCAGGAGGAAGAAAATTGATGAGTTCCACTTCCGCACAATCGATCGCTATCAATTACAATTTAATTATATCGCCGAGCTTTTAAATAATTTTTCGGAAACATTCGATATGGTTTATTAACGCCAAAAGGAATCGTGCCAATTCAGCGGGCATTTCAAACACCCAGCCATCTAAAATCGGGAATTTGATCAAGAATTTTTATAAAATCTCAAGGTTTCAGGAACCAAGAGAGAAAATAAAAAAAATTTGTAAAAAATCAGTTAAAAATTATTCATTAGAGGTAAATGGTTTCCTTACTTTCGGATACTTTTTTATATCCAAGTGCAAAAAACCAAGCTTTTAGGCCCGAAAATTAAATAAAATACTTTTATGAATCCTAGAAAATTCAAGATATTAATCGTTGAGGACAATTCCCCTGACGCCTTTTTATTGATAGAGGCTTTTCAGGAATTCGGAAATGGGGATTTTGAACTAGCGCGAGCCGCTGAATTAGATACCGCCCTTAAACGCATATCCCAGGAAAAGATCGATGCCATCCTCTTGGACTTATCTCTTCCCATTTTTTTGGGACTGGAACCTTTGGTGCTTATCCACCGGATCCAGCCGCTCATCCCGGTTTTCGTGCTTTCAGGCTATAACGATCCCGACCTAGCCGCAGAAGCGGTTAAATTGGGCGCTCAGCACTACATCGTCAAAAACCAACTGGATGGCGGTGCTTTAATAAAAATGGTGCGTTCCTCTGTTGAACCTTCCCCGAATTGTTTCACGCCGAACATTCAAGAAAAACCAAATTAAAAATTTTTAAAAAAATCACAAAAGATCGTTCTGGCTGAAAATTTAAATAAAGGCCCTTTTAGGGATTGAAAAAAATTCACGATCGGATTTAACCTTATTTCAAAGCTCGTTTTTTACGGGCCGGCTTTTCGGCTCATTGGTTCGCGGCTTGACTTGACAAGAAACAATGTCTTTCCATCTTGTCCTTGGCGAGACTTTTTCCAAAAACTGAGGGCGGCATGAAATCCATTCAGAAGACTCAACCGGCGAAAAAACAAAGGGCTGTGGAAATCCTTCTGGTTGAGGACAATCCCGGTGACGTTAACCTTTTAAAGGAAACTTTCAAAAATTCCAGGTATGCCATCAATCTGAACGTGGTGGAAGACGGGGAACAAGCCATTAACTACTTACGTCGAAAAAATCCCTATTTTTCCACATCCCGGCCTGATTTCATCCTGCTGGATTTAAACCTTCCTCGAAAAAACGGCCATGAAGTCGCGTCGGAAATCAAGCGTTCCCGCCACTTGAGCGATATCCCCACTTTGATCCTGACCAGTTCCAATTTCGATGAAGACAAATGGAAAGCCTACCAAACTCGGGTAAGCGCCTATCTTTTAAAACCCCTTGTGTGGTCTCAGTATGGCGTCTTGTTAAATTATCTTGAGGAGAACTGGATTAAGGAATTAAGACTGGACCTTCCGCCCGGCGCATCAAGGAACTTGGGTTTTTAAGACATCGGTGGGTTTGGGTTCCAGAATCGGAATTAATGCTTTTCAAAGGAGGCAACGCATGAAAGCGGAAACTCAAAAAACTAAACCGTTTGAAATTCTTCTAGTGGAGGACAACCCGGCGGATGCGGAGCTTATGAAGAACGCCTTGGAGAATTCAAGACGGCCCATCAATGTGACGGTAGCGCCCGACGGCGAAAGCGCGTTGGACTATCTCCGGCCCCATGATCTTAAATCCCTTCATCTCTCCCCTGATGTCATCTTATTAGACTTGAGCCTTCCCAAGAAAAGCGGTTGGGAAGTTCTTTCCACAATCAAAGAGGACTCGGGTTTAAAGAAAATCCCTGTCTTGATTTTAACTGGATCGCGTAATGATCATGATTTATTAAAGGCCAGGTTCTCCTTAGCTGATGATTTCCTCATGAAGCCGCATGATATTCCCCATTTCGGGGCCTTGATAAATTACTTGGAAGAAACCTGGCTCAAAAAAAATTAGTCGGAAATCCCCTCAACACTTTAATAGCGTTCGCGCCCTTTTCCACCAATGTTCTTAGATCTTTAGCCCCTCATGAGGACCACCACGCGCCTTCTTTTTCTCAGGGACCCCAAGCGGAACCGGCGCAGGTGGTATCCCAAGATCAAAGGAGGAACAGCCGATACCAGCGCATAGAGGGCGATGGTCCAGACGAGGCGGTCGCTTTCAGTTCCCTGCAAAAGGATGACCGCTCCGAAAAGCAGGGAAAGAAGTCCGGCATAAAAAAGGGTCGACCGACGGTCCCGATATTCGGTTCCCCGCAGGCCTTGGTTCATCTCCATCAAACCCGACAGGATCGCCCAGGCGGCAATCCAATAAAGAAGGATCAAGATGGAAAGACCAGGTCGCATCCAAGCCAGAAGGCCCAAACCGATGGTCATCATCCCTTCCACGACCAGTACCCACCAACGGCGTCCTTGGCCAAAGTCTTGTATTCCTAAAAGGATGGAGAAAAGTCCCTCCAAAAAGGCGTAAAATCCCAGCAAAAGAACCAAGGTCATCATCAACTCCACCGGCCTGATCAGGAAGGAAAAGCCAAATTCATCCCCGTATTTTTCCCCGCTGCCCAAAAGCCACAAAGATGCCAGCCCCAGAACTAAACCCAGTATCCCCCTAAGCATCAAGATCCACCAAACTTTTGACATTAAATGTTTCATGGAATCCTCCTAGTCCTCCTGCCCGTTAACCCCCGCCAGCCAAATTTCCTCCACCTTTTGGATGGCCGAGCGGAACTCATCGAAGTTGGCCGGTTTTATCAAATAATAATTGGCCCCGATCTCATAGGCCTGCCGAACGTCCGCTTCCGACCGGGAGTTGGTCAGGATCACGACCGGGATATCCCGAAGCGAGGTGTAAACGGCGTTCCAAAAGTGTGACGGTCTGAAGGGTCAAAAAGGCGGTCGTAAAGTGTGACACTCCCCGAAATTCCCTAGAAGATGTGGGCTTTTCAGTGATGAAAACCACGCTTCCGGGAGGAAAAGGAGTGTACAAGGACATGGACCAATGGACTGAAATCCGCAAGAAAATCCTGGTGGAGGGGGTCTCCAAGCGCCAGGTGATGGAGGAAGAAGGCATCCACTGGGAGACCTTGAGGAAGATTCTTGAAAACAGTCAGCCGCCTGGCTACCAGATGAAGCAGGAGCGGCCCCAGCCGAAGATCGGGCCCTTCCTGGGCCGAATCCTGCAAATCCTCCAGGACGACAAGCACGTCCACAAAAAGCAGCACCATACGGCCAAGCGCATCTTCGATCGCCTCAAGGCCGAGGAAGGTTACACCGGGGGCTATACCCAGGTCAAAAAGGCCGTCCGGGGCTTGAAACGCAAAAACAGCGAGGTCTTTGTGCCCTTGATCCACCGGCCCGGTGAGGCCCAAGTGGATTTCGGCCATGCCCTGATCAAGCTCAACGGAGTGTTGGTAAAACGCCCCTACTTCGTGATGGCCTTGCCCTACTCGGATGCCTTTTTTGTGCAGATGTTCGAGCGGGAATCAACCGAGTTCGTTTGGGAAGGCCATATCCGGGCCTTCAAGTATTTCGGCGGAGTGCCCTGGCGGATCAGCTACGACAACGCCAAGACTCTCGTGAAGAAGTTGATCGGGGTACACGAACGGGAGTTGACGCAGGGTTTTCAGCAGTTGGTAAGCCACTACCTCTTCGACCACCACTTCTGCACCGTGCGCCGTGGCAACGAGAAGGGTGTCGTGGAAGGCATGGTGAAATACCCGAGACTGAATTTCATGGTGCCGGTGCCGCAGGTGACGGGGAACATGGAGGGGTGGAACGAACAGTTGGTGGTGAAATGTGAGGAGGACTTGCAACGCAAATTGCGTGGCAAAAAACTTCCCAAAGAGCAACTTCTAGACGAAGAAAAGGCCCATTTCAGGCCCTTGCCAGCGGCTGCTTTTGACGGCTGTATCAAGCAGTCCACCACGGCCACGTCCATGTCCCTGGTGCGCTTCAACACAAACGACTATTCGGTTCCCTGCGAGTGGGCCCATCACCCGGTGGTGGTCAAGGGATACATCGACCGGGTGGAGATTTTCCACAAGGACAAGCTCATCGCCACCCACCAACGCCTCTGGGTCAAGGAGGGTGAGGCCTTAAATCCCGTGCATTATTTGGCGGTTTTGGAGGGAAAACCTGGAGCATTCGATCATGCCAGGCCCCTTGCAGACTGGAATCTGCCGGAGAGTTTCACACTCCTGCATCGCCGCATGAAAGGAAAAGAAAAGTTCCACGGCGAGGGGACACGGGAATTCATCAAGACGATGCGGCTTTTGGAAAAGCATTCCATGGGCAAGCTCACACGGGCAGTGAAGAAAGCCGTGGAAATGGAAATCTACACCCGGGACGGCGTGGCTCAGTTGCTCTACTCCCGGGAGTATTACCGGATGACCACCTTCAAGCTGGACGGGCGTGAGCACTTGCGGCAAGTCCAGGTGGCCCGGACGGATCTTGCGGCCTACCGCGAGTTGATGCCGGTGGGAGGTGAGTCATGAGCGAATCCAAAAAGACCCTTCTATTGGAACACCACCTCAAGAAGCTCAAGCTACCCACCATGTTGCGCGAGTACGACAAGATGTCCCAGCTCTGCCGCACCGAGCGCAGCGACTACCCGCAATTCCTCTTGAAACTAGCCGAGTTGGAACTGTTGGATCGGGAGCGCCGGGCCAAGGAGCGGCGCATTCGGGATGCCGGCTTTCCCGTGCTCAAGACATTGGACACATTCGACTTCAAGGCCCAGCCCTCGATCAACCAGGAGTTGGCCCGTGAACTCCTGCGGGGCGAGTACATAGATAAAAAGGAAAACGTCCTGCTGATCGGAAATTCAGGAACCGGGAAGACCCACTTGGCCACGGCCCTGGCCTTCCAGGCCTGTTGCCAGGGCCGGGCGGTGAAATTCTTCTCGGTCACCAGCTTGGTGACCGAGCTTCTGGAGCGCCGGGAGGAGAAACAACTGGCTAAGTTCCACCGGCAGTTGGCCCGACTCCACTTGATCGTCTTGGACGAGCTGGGCTACGTCCCATTCGCCAAGGCCGGGGCGGAGCTGCTCTTCGAGGTGGTCAGCAAGGCCTACGAGCGCACTAGCCTGATCGTGACCACTAATTTACCCTTTGAAAATTGGGTGGAAGTCATGGGGTCCGAGAGAATGACGGGGGCGCTTATTGACCGTTTGACCCATCGGGTACATATTCTAGAGGCGAACGGCCAAAGCCATAGATTGGTGGAATCAAAAAAACGGCTAAAGCATAAAGACAAGAAGGATTGATAAGGCTAACCTACAACCGTACACCGTAAGGCGTATGGAAGGCGGGGGGTGTCACACTTTTGGACCGCCCACCGTCACACTTTTCGAGCGGCGTTTACAACAAAAACCTCAATTCCTAAAATTCACTGTTTATCTAACTTATTACTCCTTTTTACCGGAGAAAATAGCAGCGAAAACGCACACAAGAACCAAAACCACGAATAAACCAAAAATTCCATGATGCATTGGGACCACCTCTCTTCTTTTTGATTTTTATACGTTTATAGATTAGGGGATGGTACGGACAGGGCTAGATTGGGTGGAAAGTAAGGGGTTTAAGCTTTTTCCTTATTTAGAATTTTGATCCAAAAGATATGCTACCCCGTATATTCGGCCAACGCTTTTAATGAAATTAGAAGTAGATACAAAGAAATTGAAGACTGCAATATTCAGACGATACCTAGAGAATCTCTTTAAGTTGATTTTCAATTAAATAGTCGGTTACGTCCGTATGTTCTTTAAACCCTCTGGTCGCCAGAACGTCAGAAACGTTTCCATTTTCATTCAGGCTGAAATGGATATATAAAAATCGTTCATTCTCTTTGATATGGGAAAAGAGATACTCTTCTTTAAAGCACAGAAGTATTTCTTTCCAATCGTTTAATTTTCTGGATTTTTTGGTGGTGTATTTCGTGAAAATTGGGTAAACGCCGAAAAACAGATAATAATCAGAATTTCCTTTTTCATATTGCCCGGAATTAATGAAATTGTTAAACCATAAAGTCAAACCATATTCTTTTTTGTTATTGAACGTTTTTAGTTTGTTTTCTGGGTAAACTTTGGAACTCTTGACTTGAAATCGCACCGTATGATTTGGCTTCTTGTTGTTTTGAAGAATAAAATCAACGCCCTTTTGCTGCCTACTTACGGGAATAAAAGCCGAATAACCAGTTCCTTTTAAAATCTTGCTGATTCGATTGATGGTTGCGTACTCTGGGTAGTTTAAAGAAAAGATATTTTCCATGCGCACCTAAGGTTAGCGTGGTTTTTAAATTATTCGTTAACGGTATTTTATCATATTCCCTCACCAATCTCCAAATAGTCATAACTCATGTTGGGCACCAACACAGGCAAGAAGGATTTGAGACTGGCGGAACCGTTAAATTCCGGTTAAAGCACACTCTGATTACGAAAGGGTATCAGCAAGTCCTTAAAGCGTTTGATGATTACGTATAGTGGGGTTTTGAACTTAGGTAAAAATTCAGCGGTTTCTTTAAGAATTCTCGATTCATAAGGCCTATAAACCACCACAGAACCCGTTTACAAAAATTCTCTTGAAGTCATTGGAACTGGTTTAAATGAACAACTCCAAAGACTGTTTGATTTTATCGTTTTGTAAGGCCATTTTTATATCTGATGGCAACGCTGAAACATAACGTAAACAAGTTTCTTCGATTTCTTCAAGAGTCATTCCGGGACCGGTAAGAATTTCAAGGTTGGAAAATACAGGAGCTTTCTTCTTTTTCTTTTGATTAATGTGTTCTATCACCAAAAAATAATATTCTAACGGTCGATCCCAACCAGTTTTAAATTCATATTTTTCAGTTTTCCATATGTATTGACTCATAAATTTATACCCCTAATTTAGTGTAATCAATTTAATTTTCAACTGATTCGGCTTCATCCCAAACCCATGAACCCACACCAATTGCGTAAACCTTTTTGATACCTTCTATGGTTTTAATTTCAATTCCCTCGAATTCTTCCACATCACCGTTTTGCTCAAATTCATAAGAATCATTTTCGGGGTTGTATTTACAGTCATGAATCTTGGCAACCTTATCAGCTTCGCTTTTTTCAAAATAAGGCTCAGACCATTCGTTCCACTTCTCGCTAAAAGTCCAAGCAATAAAAGTATTTTTGTCATCAATTGTGACCTTGAATCTTTTTGCTTCTTTCAGTTTTTTCATGACCTCTTACCAACCTTGCTATTTTTCAATAATTATTCCCTTAAAAAGTATACGCGCAAACTCTAATAAAACAAAGATTTATTAAAAAGCCTTTTTCAACTTAATCAAACATTTGAAAGGATCAATTTTGAGCTCATGTTCCCAAAAGCGCAAAACGACCCAACCTTTTTTCCTTAAATTCTTGTTTGTTTTGTTGTCTCTCGCGACATTATTTTTAATTTTATCTGACCAAAACTTCTTATAACTTTTGAGTTCTTGAGCTCGATTTTTAAACCCCCGTAGGCGCCAATTGTTGCCATGCCAAAAATCACCATCGATAAACACGGCAATTTTCTTATTAAAAATAACAAAATCAGGCTTACCTTCAATTGGATAATGCTTCTTGTACTTAATTTTTGATTTTCTTAATTCTTTTTCAAACAGTTTTTCGGGGCGGGTGTTTTTTGATTTTATGGCGGACATTATTCGATAAGTAATTTCTTTAGTCCGCATCTATCAACCTTTATTTTTTCAACTCATCCATAATCATTTTGCGTAACGGCAATCCACATTTCTCCAACTTCTTTTTAGAATGGCTTTCAACTAAATCAACCCAAGTTTCAAATTTCTTCGGGTTGTATTTATCCTCAATTTCCCAATTTTCAACAATGGTGATCGGTTTTAATTTCTCAACTTCTTTTTTTATTTTCTTAATACGACCTTGCAGACTCCAAAAAATTTGAGGTACTTCAAAATATGTTTTGCCCCCTACTTTGATTTCTTCTTGGCCGCCCGCTGTAAAAAAGTCCCTAACATTGTGCGAGACAAGCCCATGCTCAACAATTAACCATGTCGCGAATTTCTTATATCGACTTTGGTCAGTGCTTAGAAGTTTTGGAAACCTCGCGAATCCTTCAATCATTATTTCTTCTCGTTCATCGTCTGGCAAATCATTCAGAACCTTCACAACTAAATTATTGTTGCCAATTTTCTCCACATCGTTTTCAAGCCACCACAAACCTTCTCCGGGTTTTAGTTTTGACCTGTAATATTCACGCAATGGGCCAAGTGGGTTTTCTAATTTCCGAAACTCGTCATAGGTTTGGCCAATTTTGGTAAAAATCGTGTCTTTTGCTTTTACATCCATATCAATGTGATAACGAGGTGAGTGAGTTATTTGAATGTCGTCGATACATTCTTCGTATTTTTTATAGCGAAACTCAATCGGGTCAGACAATCTACCCGCCAAAATATAGATACGATCTATATTTTTGACTCTGGTGCTCTCAAAAATACTATTACCAAAGGTACTCCATCCATCGTGTTTTAAGCTTTTAACCTCAACACCGTAAAAGCGATTGTTAAACACAATGTCTGGAAATTTATGTCCTGTAACCATTTCAATGTAGTTTTCAAAATTGGTGCCAATGGCCGATTTTTTTAAGGCTTCATAAACCATCTCCTCAAAATTCGAGGAACTTTCACCCATGAAGTGTTTAACATTCGCCTCAGCATCGCCCGTCAAAAGAGTTAGCCCCTTTTTCAAAACACCTTCAAACTCTTTCGCATCCGCTTCTGGATTTGTCCCAAAAACCATGATTAGCTCCTAAATAATTTAGGCCATAATTTTTCTAAACGAGCAGCTACATGATAAGCCAAGAGCGGCGGCACAGCATTCCCTATAACCTTATAACCTTCTGAAGAACTAATAGGGTTTTCGCCATTTTTACGAACGAATTCGTAGTCGTCTGGAAATGTTTGAATTCTGGCACACTCGCGAACAGTTAAACGACGCTCTTTTAGGCCCTTGTTCAATTCGTCAAGGTTCTTCCCACCATGATTCTTTGCCAAACGGCGGAACTCAATATTCCCGTGATGTTCAGATCTAATCGTGGGACCAGGTTTATTGGGATCAACTTCAATTTGCCCCTGTAAATGCGGGCCGTAGTATTTTGCTTTTGAATACCATTTTTGAGACTCTTCTTTTGCCACTTCCGGTTCTGGCAATCCAGCTAAAGCTTCTTTAATAGTTACAACTGGCAATAAATCCATCTCAGTTATTAACTCGCTACGATTAGCGCTGCTTTTATGGGTAGCTACTGGGTATGGATCGTATTCACCCGGAACAGATTTAGAAGTTAAGGCTTTTAAAGCTTCAGCCTTTAACGCGGAACGCTTAAAGCCATAAAACAAAACTCTTTCTCTTGTTTGCGGAACACCATAATTAGCAGCATGTAATACTCGCGCCGGAACAACCACATATCCCCCGCCACCTATTTTTCGAAAATCATCCTCAATAATTTGCTTAACATTCTCTAAGCTCACTAAACCTTTTACGTTTTCAGCTATGAACATTTTTGGTCGAGTAATATCAACCACATCTTTCATCCACATATAAAGCTTGCCGCGGTTTTCTTCCTTTGCCTCATCAGCTTCCGTTAATAAACCGCCATGGTGCCCTTTGTGTGAATTGAAACCTTTTCTTTTGCCAGCCAAACTAAAATCCTGACATGGAAACCCGCCCGTGACTACGTCTATGCTAGCTGGGAAGACACTCTTATTTCCTGCTCTAAAAGCCTTTACTAAGTCAACAATGCTACC
The DNA here is from genome assembly GCA_963843375.1 of uncultured Pseudomonadota bacterium. Lineage (GTDB taxonomy): Bacteria > Oederibacteriota > Muellerivitia > Muellerivitales > Muellerivitaceae > CAWJKT01. Next base: position 157,821 of record CAWJKT010000009.1, on the reverse strand, counting down.
AAGGTGAAACTCACCTTTGCTGTGTCTATGGGTTTTAAAATATGGAATCCAGGCCGCCTTAGCGCCTCGAAGAATGTCATTTGAAAAGACTGTTTCAAAGGAAGTTTTTGGTAAGTGAACCCATTTATCTTTAGTGTTTGAAATTTTATTGGTTAATAAAAACATTTCGCCAACAGAACGTTTCAAAACATTGAAGTCGCCTTCAAAACCTAAATCCATTCCACCACAGCCGGAGAAAAGGGATAAAACTCTTTTTTTCATTTAATTTACAAATTCCTGGAAATTTATTTTCTGTCTTGAAAGTCAAGATACTAATTATACTTTAAACAATTTACGTATCTTTCTTCCCTCAATTTCTAAGCTTTGGGGGGTTACACTTATAACCGATTTTGGCTCTACAACATCAGAAAGCTCTTCAAAATCGATGCCGGCATCTAAGAGCGCTTCTTTAACGCTGGCATCAATTTTATCCGAATCTTTGCGCAGTATTACTTGATTTAATGCTCTGCCAAGGGTTATAGCGATTGAACGTAAATTCTTAACACTTCTAAAAACAACATCCGGTTTAACGGTATTTAAACCTAAAGCCTTTACAAGTAGAACAAGGTTTTCCTTATGTTGCGGAGCCATTGTGGAACCAAATACCCAAGATCGAATTGTAAAATGATCGAACGCCTTATTTCTTAAACGTAACATACCTTTTATTTCTGAGATTTTTAAATTATTCAACCGTACATGGGCTTTCAGTTTTGCTTTCCAATCTTTTACAACCCGTACATCCGTTTGATACTGGGGGGATCTTTCCAATTGATCCATTAACAGATCAAATAATGAATTTCTTTCAGTGTCTTTAAAAAGCAACACAATCATACCAACTCTTAAGTTTTTTACCGGAATTAGTGATATTTCAGCACCATCTTCCTCCTCGGAGATGATTTGGAATTCATCATCTTCGCGAACAAACATGCCTAATCCACCATCAAAAAGCACCTCTTTACATAAATAAGTATTGTCGCCCGTTTTCTCAACCGCTTGTGCACGATCCAAAGCCGTTTCATAAGCTGATTCATTATTCGCTTCATCCCACCAACTTTTCTCTTCTTCCATCACCACGGATTTGTCGTTTAATGTTTTATTATTTAAAGTTGAAAGTATAGATTCTAAATAATTAGCCAAATCTAATACAGGATCCGCATACGTAACACCCACTTCAAAAGGTGTAATACCTATATTGTTAGCGTGTTGGCGCCATTTTTCTGATCTTTCCCATGATTTCAATATTGAAGATCTGCCACCATTTTCCGCATAACCCTTTAATACCGCCTCCCAAGCTGTCATTACAATTAAATCCCCTGGTTTTAAATACGCAACTAAATTCAAATCAACCTCACGATCGATTCGTGAAAGTAATACTGATCTATTCGACTCATCCGCACCAGGCGTTAACCACCTGTCCGCTAACTTAACTTTAGTATCAAGTTGGTTTGTCTCCACCGTCTCTTCAATTATTCGTCTATCCAATTCTTTTGTTACCCAAACCTCCACTTTTTCAGAACCACAAATTTCTCGAATTTCATCGACTTTGGTAACCAAATTCCCAGAAATTATTGAGGTTTTAATCTTATCTATTACCTTCCATGCCAGAGATTCTTTGGTCATATTTACAGAATCCACAAACCTTTCAATTAGTCCTGGTAAGTCTTCGAACTGATAAACATCATCGAAATATTTAGGATCAAGACCGACCAAAAGTCTTTTTAATATGCGGCGCAATTCATTTAGCGAAATCTTATTCGTTTCAGGTTTCTTAGAAATTTTTCTAATTTCATCAAATAGTACAAATGCCTCTTCCAGATTTATTATTTGGTCGACTATTTTAAAGGTTAAGTTTTTGCGATTAGTAACCTCCGTTTTATCGGCACTAACTTGTGATGACAAACCTATACCTTCGATTTTCATCTTTTTTTCAAGAGAATACGCCCAATGGTCGTAAGGACTACGAACTACAATTAATTTGCGATCCGCTGGAAATGTTAAAACTTTTTTCAACGTGTTATCAATGTCCGCATCCGACTGACTCAATGTCGTAGAATGGAATGATGGACAGTAAATTAATAAGTCGTATGGCTTTTTGTTATCGACGATTGAATCAAGACGATCAGTTAAAAAAAGGTCGATCGAAGAATCGTAAAGATCATTTTTACCAAAATGATAATGATTATTTCCGCGTGGTGAAAATATACGTTCTTGTTTTTTAAAATTTAAATCCCAAACTCTTGCGGTCTTAAATATCCAATGATAATTAACGTCAATGCTTTTATAAATCGGTTCCCCAAGTTTCTCTAAGGGGCCATTTAACCTCGGTGAGCCTTTACCCATTAATCGGCAAATTCTCGCAGCTTCAGTTAAATCATTCGCCTTAAACGCAATTTCTTTTAATTGATTTACAAAATGTAAGCCTGGATACAAAGCAATGCGGCAATGAGGTTCAGGTGGTTTAGACATACCAGGCAGAAAATACAAAGAAGCCACAACAGCGGCAGCGGCCGGACTCACATTAGGGGGTAGCATTGTTAATATCGGTTTATTTGCTGAATCTAAATACTTGAATAAATTTAGAAGGAGTTTTGTCGAATCAGCTGTCCAATTTAAGGAAAATAAATTTTCGTTAAATTTAGCTTCAAGATGCCATGACCTAGACATCTTTTTTCTTCCATTGAGTCACAACACCATCACTACGACCGTTCTTTAACAACTCTTCACAAGCCATACCTAATGACTTAACTTCAGGTCCCGATAATCGCACGGCAATTTCATGATTTTCTATCATTCCGTTTCTAGAAAAGTTAGCTGATCCCACTACCGCAACCTTCCTATCAACAATTATCATTTTTGCGTGAAGTGCAATACCAAACATTTGCGCATCAGTCTCTTTAAAATCCCAAACTGATAACGTTGTGTATTTCGTTAAAAGATTTTCTAAATAATTTTCCTCGGATCGGACTATCTGATCGGCACCATTACGAATAATTCGCACATTACAACCACGTTCCAATGCTTTCTCGAGCGCTTGATTAATTTCGTTAACAGAGATTGTTAAGCGATACGCAACAATTATGATTTCCCTTTTTGCCGAATTAATCATATCAATGACTTCAGCGCCAATTAAACGCGCACCTGCCACACCCAACCAATATCGCCCGGTTACTAATATTTGCGGCATTTCATCGTAATTTCTTTCCATCAGGGCCTGTTTGCCTTTTCAAGTAAAAGTCCTCTATGCAAATAACCGTTAAAATGTTCGCAAGACGTTTCAGAAACCATCTCGCATGAATAACAAGCTGAGCCAAGTTTTGAAATTTTGTCAATTTCGGCGTGTTCACAGAGCGGGTCATTGCTACACCTGTCTATATTATTCAATGCGATTTTCAAAATATCTTCAAATTCGGGAACAAGGGAAGTTAAACCGCCCATTGTTCCATCACCCCCAGGTTGGGTTGTATAAAGTAAAACACCCCCTCTAAGCTCGCCTTTTGGGGTTTTAGTTAAATATAACCGTTCCCTAATTGAAGATGAGTTATAGCCAGAATGTATTACCAGTGCGTTTATTAAACGATGAGATAAAGAATGCCACCACACGGAAAGTGCGTTCCATAAAACAAGTTCATTTACCCCAGCACTTGATGGGATTGTACTATCCCACTTAACGGCAGCCTCACCGCTCGGATACCAATTTTCTTGCCCTTGTAAATTTGGGTCTAGATCAATGTAAATGCCTTCCCCAAATTGCTCAACACCAGGCAGCCAAACATCTTGGGGACTTAAATCAAATGTTCCATCGTTGTAAGTCAAAATAGAATCAGGTGCCTTATATTCAACTCGACGATAACCTCTTTGAACCAATACAACCCTAAGTCTCTCCAGTGGCATAACACGAAAAGTAAACTTCTTGGATGGGCTTAATACATTTCTCCTTATAGCTGTTGCCTCAACCTGAAAGTTGATTGGTTCCCCTGGTCTTCTTTCATTGTCATATGGATAAGGGGGGAAACCAGTATCGACAACATCAATTAAAGATTTATGTTCCTGGCAAAGATATTCAGTTAACGTTGTCGCTACTTTAGCCTTTTCGATTTGGGTAATTGATTCTTCTAATTCTACCCAAGTACATGATCTCAATTGCTCTTGTATAAATTCCGGAATACGTTTTTCTTCAATATCTCTCTTTAAATTCTTCCAAAAATTTTCTTCGTTTAAGATGTTGTTGTATTTCAACAAATCTACCATTCTTCTCACATCTTCTCTTTGCAGATTTTTGTGAACTTCGCTTACAAGAGGCGGAATAGTCATTGATGCCACTACCTCAGGTAACCTTAAACCAAACGAACCTCTCTGAAAAACTTGCATTCTTTTATCACAAGTTTTTTCACTTTTATTGCGAAGTTGTTCTGGTCTGTTACCTTTACAATCGGATTCTGAGGAGTAGATATCACCCAACGAACAACTTGCATTACAACCTTTGCCGCCGCAACTAATAATTATCGAACTTAAGGACGAAGCTGCCCCTGACCAATTAAAAAACTGACTAGTACATCGTACTCCCCCAGAATGATTGCTTCGTTGATGCACCCGCCACCACCAATCAACATCATCCATATGCCCTTCCGGGCAAGCTCTTAAAAATCTGATAGCGTATTTATTTAACTTTGATTCTGGTTTATCTTTATTCACACATCTTGGACAACCATCTAACGCCTTATGAATTACATGGTGTTTCACACAAAGGTTCCAAGAAGGGAATTTTCTTGTCGGATAGCTGAAATTTTTCCAATCATTATTTTGACTATCAGGAAGCTTAAATATTCTCTTCCCCTTTAAAAGTCCCCATTGAAGACGAATATCCCTTATCGCCAAATCCTCCATTTTAATTCCAGAATCTTTAATCCTTTTAAGAACGTCATCCGTACTACACAAAACGTGTGGCCCTAAAGGGGTCTCAATAATCGCACCAGGGCCAAATGTCGTAATAAATTGCGATGGTCTAATGCCTTGACTCATAATTATTTACTAACCGAGAGATTTATCATTGGCTCAACTTCCCTAAGTGATCGCGGCACATTCGTAAACACCGCACTGTTTGAATTATCGCTACCTAAAACCACAATCTCAGCTTTATTGTCCGGCTTGTATTTAAGAACATTCCCTTTTTCAGTCTGACGCCTTGCGAATTCCTGCCAACGTTGAATTTGAGAAATAATGAAATTCAAAAATTGTTTTTTGTCCGGATATGGTCGTCGTTCTGGTGTTTGCTGATCCCATTTGCGATTAAATATCTCTTGAAATTTATTTAATATTTCGGAATTTAACATCGTAACAAGACCGCCATTCACATCTAAATCGATGTCTTTCGGCACTTCTGGTTTTGATAAATTCCAGTTTCTAAGTAAAACCGCTAATAAGGGTCCAATTGTCCTATCTAATGCTTTAGGGGCAAGGGGTTTTACTGTGATGGGTTCAACCGCTACGGCCAATTTTCTATGATAACCAGTGAAATATTCATAGTGATTCAAATCCCTTGGTTTTGAAACCCTGAAAAAAACAACAGCAAGTCCCGCTCTTTCACGTCCTATGCGACCCACAGCTTGAATATATTGTGACGCTGACTTTGGTTGGCCGTGAACGACCATTAAAGAAAGTCTAGATATATCAACCCCTGTCCCAAACATAGAAGTTGAAGCGACCGCTGTTAATGAATCGACATGGTTAATTGTGAGTTCCATTTTTGATAAATACCCAGGCAAATCACTTGATCGCGTTTGACTTGAAAGATTTCTAAACTTTGATGAATCTAAATCACGCTTGATCGAATTTGGATTTTGTCGCATTAATCTATCTAAATAATTTGGCATGTCTTGTCGGTAAAGAGTTTCTGCCTGCGCCAATTCACGAACAGCATTAAAATAACCAATCAAAGTCCAATAATTATCCAGAACGCTAAGCGTGTCCGCTTTTACCTTTTCATCTGATATTTCCTCAACTATTTTCAATTGATCTTGTGCCGTTTGTAAAAGTCTTCCCCAAACACGGGCTGTAGGCCGTTGAGGCGCTCTACCAGGAAACGCGAGACCCATAAATAAACGGCCTGGCTTGTCTTCCTTTAGCGGATGCTCTTCTTTTAACTTCAAAAAAAAGCCATCGCCTACGTCAACATTAACCGGTGGAAAAACTTTACTTTTTCTCCCCATCAGACAATTAACTTGTTCAAGTGAGTTTCTAATTGTGGCCGAAGAGGCAATATATTTCGGTTTATCACAAAGAGCTTCAATCGCCGTTTCAAACAAACCAAATGATGAGCCAAGCGGTCCATCTAATAGATGTAATTCATCTTGAATAATCAGCCAAGGTGTTTGAAATTGAAGAACTTTTATTTTTGATGAGTTTTCTTGAGAGAAGCCATTTTTCGATGAAAACGTTCGCACACGCCCAAATAAAGCCGCGGATTCATTCGTAAATGCCATTCCAGCCAATTTATCAACTGTTGAAATGAGCAGCGATGGTGGATACGAATAAAGTTTTTCGTCAACTGTCTCAGCTGATATACACAAACCTTTGGAAGTATGGGGATCTCTCGGTAACGAAAAACTTGGATGTGTTAAAGAATATTCCCAATCCCTACCCGTACCAGGTTGTTTGAATTTATAAAATTCAGCGTTAATCTCACATGTCTGATCCGGACAACGAATTTCATAATCAGTGATTTTTCCGTGTAATCCACCTTGGATACCAAAATAACCAGGCCGAGAGGCATTAAATGATAATAGTTGAACGCCCAAAGTAGGACCGGCTACATTTACCCACCATTCATGTATATCAAGGGCTTTTGCGGGGGAAGTCAAAACCATATCAATTTTTAAATAACCACATACATTTGAAATATGAGGTGTAAAGCTTATTTTGCTGACCTTGAAATTATCGTTAGAAATTGAATTCTCAAGATCAACACCTATTGGCTTCTTATTTGTAATTAATTTTAATGTTAACGAACCACTGGAAATACCGTCTGATGGGAACGACAAAACACTATTACAACATGGACAATTTATAATTTGGGCTGGATCCGGACCATCATCTTGTGCTGGTTTGTTCAACAAATGAATTGCTCCCGGTGGTATGTCCTTAAAGCCAGCACCTTCCATCCCATTAGGTGTGACACCACCTCCAACCCAAAGACCTATAGAAAATGGCGTTCTGCCCCAAACAAAACCGGTTTGATTTGCATAGCTTTTTGGCATCCAACCAATAAAATCGCTTTTCGAAGTCTCACAACGCAAAATTTCGCAAGCCATGATCATTTTTGAGGCGCGTCTAAATTGTTGAATTGTTAACAGACGCAAAGTGTAGCGACTAATAACACAAGTACCCTCACCTGATTTTGAACCATCTGATTCTGTATCTGATGTACGGCGTCGATAAGCCAAAGCAAACGCGGCCAACCCCAAATAAGCTTCTGTTTTTCCGCCACCTGTAGGAAACCAAATAGTGTCACATATTTCACGTTCTGAAGAATCCTTATTAACTGTCGATTCTAGCGCCAACAAAATAAAAACAAGCTGGAATGGCCTCCAACGCATTTTTTTATCTTCTTGTCGTCCCCATGAATATTGTTTCGCCATCACTTTATTCATAAATAAAAATGACAAAAAGGCATCTTTGTCTTTGTTAATAAAAAGCAAACCTTTCTTAACTCTATCAATCGCCTCTTTATGTCTTCTGATTATTTCGCCGTCAATTTCTTTAGTGGCCGCATCATCCTTAATTTGATTGACCCAATTTTCATATTCGATAATTATTGGTTCGAGAATATTTTTTAACGCCTCAAAATTTTCACAGCTCGCGATTAAGTCCGCATAAAGTTCTAATTTCAAACCACTATCCGCTTCTGGCGAGGAATATAAGGGGATGAAATCCGTTCGTAAGTCTGAATAAATAAATGGTCCTAATTGAGGGTTGGTACTTAAAAAATGAAGGCCATCGATCCACTTAAAAGGTAAATCTGGGTTTAGTTTTATTTTCTCTTCATAAGGACGCTGAGGGTCTATGTCTTTCCAGTAGGCCCCGCAAAGGTGACCGCGGGCAAAAATTTTAAAACGATCATATTGCCTAGTTGAAATACGCCATTCAGGATCATCGGTAAAAAAACTCAAATCGCCCAATTCGATAAGAGAATTTTTGTTTTTAAGAACAACTCTGATTTCGGGCTGAAAAATTATTTCCTCTGTTTGAGTAAACTCCGCGTCTTCTTTTTTTATTAACGAACTTAAATAAATAGAAATTTTGGATTCACCGGTGGCTAGTTTCGTAATGTAGTAAGACAGAGATAAAGTTTTATCTTCTGAAACAACACCCTCTTGTAAAGAAGCGGTTTTGAATTTCACGATCCAAAAACTAGGATTTCTAACCCATTCTTCTTCGTTTTTTACGTATCTGGCCCAAGTTACACACACATCAAAATCGCCATCTTGTGGCATTTCATTCATCGCAAATGAAATACCCATTGAAGAAGGTACTCTTCTGAAATTTTCACCCGAACCAATGAAAGCCTGATTTAAAAGTCCCGCTACTTGATCCTCGTTATCTTCCTCTGCCGATGCGGTGCCTTCACCTAATCCGTCCTCATTATCTATATCTTTTTCATTCAAACTTGCTTTTGGGGGCTCCAACTGGCCGGTGGTGTACTCACTACGGGGATCATCAATATTAGTTTTAAATTTTTCTGTTGCGCCATTTCTTGGTCCGAGTAACTCTTTAACCAAATCGGAAATAAAAACATGTCTCACTATTTAACCTGACCTTTATTAACATAAGTTTCTAAATGATAAAGTGAATATTTCTGTTTAATTAAACCTGCCCAATTCTAACCTGACCCTACACCCAAATTCCTCAATTCCTTTGATATCAGCAAATTCTATTCACGCCCAGTCAATTAGATGTTTCCCTCGTTTTTCAATAGATTTTCGGACATTTAACTTTTGGCGGTCAAATTCCATCTCGCATTGGTTGCAGTATAACTCTTTGTCCCCGGAGCCTACCATGCAACCTCCGAAGACCACTTTTTCCACCAACATCAACATTTCGAGAAGGGGGTTCATTGCCTGCAAACCTCGCAGGATATAAGCTAATTGAGTTGACCCGCACCGGGGGCAAACCTGGCCCCGAATCCGTCTTTCTACATAGTCTTGAAGTGGCTTTGGCCCAGGCCCGAGGGAATCCAAAAGCCGTTGAAGATCCTTCGCTTTGTTCGACTTTTTCATTCTTTTTTATCCGCGATCAAACAACAGGCGAACAAAACAAACCCCATTATGAATACAACTGTCAGGATCCCATGATGCATGGCTCCCTCCTTTTTCGATTTACCAACGGGTAAAATCTTAAAAGAGGGTACAGACAAAGCCCAAAATAGCCCTTTTAAAGGGTTTCAGGCTTTGGGCAGAAGGTACTTCAATACCGCTTTCCAGGTTTTAAATTGGCCCTGACCAAAGTGGATATGTTCGCCTTGAAAGTCATCCACCCCATGCTTTAACCGGTCATCAATGATGATGTGCCCTCGGTTGAGGTTTTTATGGTGACTCAGAATGAGTCGTTTTTTGGCTTTGGGACCCAAGTAGCTTTTGACCCACTTCACTTTATCACTGGCGGCTGTGGGGTTTTCCCAGGGGGAAGTCGAAAGAATATAGGTGTCGAAATGATCCGCCAGAACATCAAAGGCTTCGACTGCCCCAGGCATGGGGTCCATACGGGCGAAAATGCCCGGAACATCTTCGGGCCGACCGGCGTATTCTTGAGCTTCGGCTTTGGTCAGCCGTTGAATGCCCAAATGAAAATCAACTAATACCCCGTCCATATCGATGTAGAGGATTTTTTTAGTTTTCTCTTCTTCTAATTCGATCATATTTGCACCTCCTTATTTTTAATAACGGCCTATGGTTTGGGCGGATAAGCATCCAATATCTCACCACCCAACACCTCTACCCCCGCCTCATCCTGGTGGCGGCCCAGCAAAGACAAGTAAAGGAAAAAGCTTTTCCAGCTCTCCCCCGAGGCAAACTCGTTTTCAACCCCGTCAAAAACTTTCGCCGCAGAATAATAGCCTTTCACATGGCGAAGCACCTTCACCTGGCTGTTTCCGCCGTGGGCATTGCGATAAAGCATTTGTTGTTGGCCGTTTAAATTCTTATAGGTTGATAAATCAGGCTCATAAAGGCTTAAACGGTACTGGCCATAGCGCCCCAATTGAACCGTATTGGCAAAAAGAATACTACGGGGAAAGTCATTCAACTCCGGTCGGTCAAACACCTCAAACCGTTTTGGTATAAACGCGAAGGTGATCAATTTCATCTTGTGCAAACTAAAAGCCCTGGGTATGTCTTGATGAATATTTTCAAAATTTTCAAACGGTATATTGTGACTCATATTAATTTTCCTTTTTAGTCCCTATTGATTCCTTTTCAAGAATTTGGCCGGGGCAAGTGGTAAATCCGCCAAACGACTTTGTTTCCCTCTCCTTTTTAATCGAACGCATCATTACTGATGTAGGGGTCGAAACCCATCTCCTCAACCCTCCCCACCTGAATTCCCCAATCGTCCCGGTCGGAAGAATTCAACACATCTACACCGTAACGGGGATAGGGATATTCTTTTTCAAGTTGTTCCGCTTCTTGATCTGAAACAAATTCAGCTTTGATGGCCGTTTGTGTGTTCTTGGCTTCGTCATACTCCCAAACCACCACATAAGTAAACCATGGTGTTCCCATTGAAACCGCCTCCTTTCCCTTTCACCCCTACAATAGGAACGGGTACGGACAGGATTATAAATGGCTGTTTTAAAGGCTTTTCTATTTCCGCTTTTTTTGCTCTTTGGGTAGATTCTCAATTGGAAGCGACAACTGCCCAAGGGGCGGATCAGCAGGCGTAACCAAGTAATTTTCCAGCAACAGAAACTTTTGGGCAGGGGTGCCGTAAAGTGTCAGGCAATAAATTAACTTTTCGGCGGTTTGGTCATGGAAGGCTTTGGCGAACCGGGGAATCCATTCGGGACCCAGTTTAAAAAACTCATCCTCGAAGAAGCGGGCGTTTCGTGTGACATCGTCGTACCGGTAGGAACCGAACAGGGCGGCGAGGGACCATGTCTCGTCAGGATTTTCTTTCAAAACCGTCTCAGCCATTTCACGGGCCACCCAAGTTTTATCGAGGACCAAAAAGGCGAAGGCCGCCATTCCACGTAGCTCAATCGAATCGGGATTCAGCAAAAGCTTTTCCATGATCCACTTGAACATCGTATCGTTGTCTTTTTTTCCTAATATTTCCTCGAATTGGCTGGTCAGATTCATAAAACCCTCCCTTTTTTTGATGAAAGGAAAGGATAAGGTTTGGCACAGACAAGGCTGGAATGGTGGTAACGAAAGGGTTTAGGTGTAGAGGGCTTTGACCGCATTAATTTCCGCAAGCCAGGCTTGTTTAAAATCAGGTGGCCCCAATATTTCGACATCACCCAAACCAAATAAAAAGGTACGAGCCACCCATTGGGGATCAGCGCTATAAATGGACAACTTCTTCCAAGCGCGGTCTTTCTGTGCGATGTGAACATAAGGAAAAAGGCTTTGAAACTTTTCAAAGGCCGGATTTCGTATTTTAATTTGAACTTCAACTTCAGTTCCGTTGGGTCGGTAACGGCTCAAATCCATCGACTTCATATGGCTTTTGGTATAGCGAAGAGGCCATTCAAACTTTTCGCCCACCTTGACCTGCTTGATCTTCGACAGAAGAAACACCCTCAACCCCTGACGCTCTAGGTCATAAGTCAGTAGACGCCATTCGCCCTGGTCCCGCCGCAGGCTAAAGGGCTGCACATAGCGCCAAGCTTGTTGTTTGCGGCCATAAAGAAATCGCACTTCCATTTCATCTTGCACGGCTTGGGCCAACTGTTTGGCGTTCTTATCAGAAAATGGGAGATGAGGCGCGGTCAATAAAAAGTCCAAAGACGGGGCATACTTCCCCTTCTTAACCGCCGCACCCAGAGCCTGGACAATTTCTTTTAAGGCCTTTTGCCGGGGTTCAGGCAGTTCGACCAAGGAAAGAGTTTGCTGGGCCAGGTGCGCCTCGGCAAGGGATACCCCAACGGATTTAGCCAGAATGGGTTGGGTCAAGAGTTTGACCATGGTTTGGCCGTTTTCGGTTTGAAACTCCAAACTGAAATGAAGACTGCCTGTGGCGCTGGTTTCTTCCGCGTTGCCTAACACTTTGTATTCCAGTTCGCGAAGTTCGGGCATACCTATGCCATATCGCTTTTTAAGTTCGGCCACACTGATCGGTTCCTTGAGGGCAGCAAAAACCCCGACCATGCGCGAAACCGTCCAATCGACTTTGGTCTTTTTTGTTTTCATGTGTTCTGCACCAAAAACTTGAGAAAGGACTGGCGCACATCAGGCGGTTCTAAAATCTCCGCGTCCCGGCCAAAGGAAAGCACATATTTAAAATATCGGGGCAGGTTGGTCACAAAATAAACCGCCAAAATGGAATGATCTGGGTTTTCTTGTGTCACCGCGAAGGGGTGATGCTCTTTTATCCGATGGGCCTGGCTGTCTTTGACTTTCAGGATAATTTTATGGCCCCGGCCTTCCACACTAATCCAGTTGTGGGTTTGGGAAAAATTCTCAATGGTCAATTCTTCTGGGGCTTCATGGTAATTTTCTCGGGCGATGCGAATGGTACCCATGCGTTTCATGTCTAAAACCTTCAGTACATGGTCTCGATGGCACCAAACCACTAGATAGGTCTTGCCCGTGCGCAAAAAGGCTCCGTAGGGGCTAAACACCCGTCGTTCCATTTTGTCAGTCAAATGGGATGGATATTCCACTTCGATGGCTTTACTCACCTGCCCCGCTTGTAGGGCCAAGGTTAGGTTGTGGTCTTCTTTTTTAATGCTGGCAGCGATAGTTTTAGACTGCACATCCAGCCGGCCATGAAAGGACAATAATTTGCTGATCGCGGCTAAGGCTATGCCAGGCACCTGCCCAACAAATAGCGGGTCTTCTAAAAGAGATCGAAGAATTTGGGTTTGCTCTAGCGTAAACGTGAATTGACGGTCGAGAATTTCCCCTGGTTTATGCAAGCGGTAACGAAACTCGTTGTCCACTTCCATGGGTTCGGCCAGGACAAGAAACCCCGCGTCGATGAGTTCTTCTTTATCCCGCTCGAACATTTTTTTAGTGGAACTGTACTGGCGTTTTTGATCGTTATAAAAAGTGGGTAGGTTTTGAAATATTTCCCGGCAATCCAAGGATTGCTTGGATTTGGCCAACAAGGTCAACAGGGCTAATTTACGTTCTAGGTCGAGTGCCATGCCGCATTATAACGACAGCTTTCATAAGGAACCTTCGAATTCATTTGATTCTTCGGACTTCCACTCATGTCCACAAAGGGGATTCTTACAAGCCCAATGGTTGAGGATAGTTTTTTCCACGAAAGTCACTTGCTCCCTGCGGTTGATCTCTATGACGTGATTGGGTTCCAAAAGGTGGTTGGAATAAACAATCCCTTCATCCACGCGGTCAACGGTCCGTAAAACTTCCCTCTCGTCCGTGACTTCCCAATTCATTAGCTTCCGTGTAAAGAACCCTTTGCACTCGGGACAACGGGTATCAGTGATTCTTGTTATTACCCAGTGAATCGGAAGAATAGTGAGCCCAAATGCCCAAACTAGAATAACGAACCCAAATAGACAACCCACTGCAATAAGACCAAAAGTAAAAAGGTGTGGTAATAATTCGGGTAAAAGTTTCATAGCAACCTCCCTCTTCACTTTCTACTATTAGAATAAATCTGTTTTTAACCTGAGGCAAGTTTTTGAAATGCAGACCATATTTAAAAACTCCGCCACTTTCCCCACTTCCCCAGAAGATCAAAACCCACTCAATCATATCCCCTGGCCGTCATGAACTGCTTGACCCGGTTATAAACCAACATAACCTCATCGGGTGCCAATTCCCGGTTCAATTTTCCCATCACAATTTGCCCGGCGTGTTCGAGAAGTTCCACAAAGAGTTGGTTCTTGACACTCTCTTTTTCCTCTTTTGGAGAGGCCATTTCAGGTTGTATGACTGGCCGTAAGCTTAGGACGGCTTCGGTTGTGAGGCAGGATGATAGTATTTCACTAACCCGCATGAGGTTATCCATAGGTTCGCCCTAAATCGACCATATCAATTATCGACAAGGCCATTTTAACCCAGAATTTCCTACCTAGGTAGTATTTACTGGCTAAGTAGGTTTCTGAAAATCAGCCTAGTATGGGTGTCATGAACCGCGAGGAATTCCACCAGAAAATCGGCCAGAACATCCGCAAGGCCCGGAAAAAAGCGGGCCTTTCCATTTCCAAGGCCGCCAAAGCCTATGGCTGTACGCCCAAACGCTGGGTTTTGCTGGAAACTGGAAATCCCATGAGCTTAGAATCCTTCCTTCGCGCGTCAGAAGTGGTAGGGGTGGAGCCCTGGAAGCTTATGAAAATAACTTCCTAATCCAAAGCCGGTATTTTATTAACACAAGAATGGTTGATCGGTATATGGAACGTGTCTGTGTTTTCATCGATGGAAACAATTTTTATTTCGGCCTCAAGCGTAACAACCGGGTCACCCGGGTCGATTATTACCAGCTAAGCCTCGCCCTGGCCGGTCCCGACCGGCAGCTGGTGAAAACCTATTACTACAACGTGGCCTACGATAAAGACCTCGTTCCCGACAAAGCCAAAACCCAAATTTCGTTTCTCGATTCACTCGATAAAACGCCACATCTGGAACTGCGTTTGGGACGCCTCTATACCACGTCGGACGGAAGGGTCCACGAAAAGGGAATGGATGTTTTATTCGCCTCTGATCTGGTTTTTCACGCCGCCAAGAAAACCTTTGATACCGCAATCGTCGTAACCGAGGACGGAATGTATTCCTCAGCCCTGGAGAACGTCAAGGATTTTGGCCGTCACGTTGAAATCGCTACTTTCCAGGACAACCAAAACCGTGAGCTTGTCAAAGCCGCGGATTTAAGAATCCCCCTGGATTCGGTTTTGGACAGATATTCTTCCAAAATATTCCCACCGGAAGTGGACGACAATCCCGGAAACAAGGCTGAACGGGTTGGGCGTGTTCAAAAATCCTTCAAGAAATAAAATAAGGGGTCGCCCTCGGAGCTACCCCTAAAAAAACCAAATTTTTCATTTTTGTAACCAATCCCCCAGCGCCGCCCCCTTTGGTCACGAAGACAAGTCGGCAAAGGAGGCGGTCGGCCTCCTTTCCAAGGCGATTTCATAACAACCCCGCCTGCCGAAACGAAAAGTGCCCCTCATGTGTGACAATCAAGTGATCATGAATGGAAACCCCCAGGGCGCGGCGCTCCGGCTAAAATCTGCCGGGTCAAAGCCTTGTCCCCCTCCGATGGTTCCAAGCTCCCCGCCGGGTGATTGTGGGACAGGATGATTCCGGTACCCCCCAAGTCCAAAACCCGTTTTAAAATTTGCCGGGGATAGACCGCCGCATGATCCACCGTTCCCTCACTTTCCAAGACCACGTCCAAAACATGGTTGCGGTGATCGAGATACATGCAGAGGAAAGACTCATTGGGCTTTCCCCCGATATACCTGCGAAAATAATCCGCCGCATCCTGTGGAGCGCTCACCACCGGACCCCGCTTGTACGATTCTCTGGCCTCCGCCCATGAAATGGGCGGAACCGTTGGAACGGGCAAATTTTCCAAATTAAATCTCAAGGCCAATTGCTTATTCATGGTTCCGCCTCCTTTCAGGCTACCGCTTCCTCAAATTGGGTTTTCAACACAAAGTCCATAGCGGCCTGGGCTTTTGCCGCCGCCGTGAAGATGGCCCGCTTGTGGTCCTTCAAAATTTTCATCCAGTCACCGATATAGCGGGCGTGCTGGGTGTCATAAGGAATGCCGCAAGAGACGCAAAGAAATGCCGCTCCCATTTCGGCCACCAATTCCTCGAAAGCGTAGGCTTGGTCCCCAAACCGCTTCCCGAATTGCCGATTCAATCGGGCCTCGTTTCCGGTCCAGTGGGTCAATTCATGCAGGGCCGTGGAGTAATAGGTTTCCGGATTTTTGAAGCTCCCTTTCAAGGGAAGGGTAATCAAGTCCCCCTTGGGTTCATAAAAAGCCCGGTCAATGGCGGCGTGAATGATCTTCGCTCCCGAATCCTTCAAGAGCCGTTCGGCTCTCTCGATGGCGGCAAAAGGCTTCACCGTTTCAACTTTGGGTTTCAGGTGGTCAAGCCCCTCCACTTGGTCGAGGTTAAAGACCGTATAAGTCCTCAAGACCCAAAATGTCTGTTCTTCCAGCATGACTTCATCGTCGAGGTTCAAAGAATTGGTCTTGGCGAGTCGCTTGTAGAAAACAACCCCCGTTCCCTTTTCGCTCCTTTTGACGGTTCCTCCCAAAGCCTTGGCTTGGTTAAAGGTCACCCAAGCCGGGGAAGAAAATCCCCGCCTCGCCTGTTCGTCCCAAAGGACAAAGACGTTAATTCCTCGGTAGTGCTTCTGGGTGCTGGCGTTCATCGGCAGGGGCAAACCCCGTCCCGCTTTCCAGGGTTTTTCCCAAGGCAAAACTCCCTTTTCCAAGTCCTCTAAAATCCTGCCCGTAATTTCTTCCGCTATATTCCTCTTCATGGTTTTTCCTCCTGTGTTGGTTAGTGAGTGAATGAGTTCCTTAAAGTCAAAAGGTTGAATGGGTTTCATGCGAAGCATGTCATACGGGGCATGTCATGCCGGGCATTCATGCCTCGCCCATCCATTCCTGCAAAACCTTCTTCAAGGCCAAGTCCAATTCCTCTTCCCTGACCTTCCAGCCCAAAGGCTCCTTCCCTTCGGCCTCCCACCATTTCGGTTCCTTTTTTTCCTGTTCCTCCGTCATCTCCCACCACCTCCTTTTTGTTTTTTGGGCTTAGTTCGAAGGGACTTTGTCCGAAAGGACTTCGCCTTTTAAAAACCGCCTTCCCCCTCCCCCCTCAAAAGCCTGAGGGGGGAGGGAGAAGGCAAAAGCCGGAGTTTGGGGAGTTCGTGCGTGGGAAAATTCAGGAACTAATGAGGAACAAAAAAACGAAGGACACCCTTAACTTTTGTGACAGCCGTGAACTTCGGCTGGCGCAAAAGTTGCCTTGCAAGGGTGGCCGTGGAATCAAGAAAAACCGCAATGAGGCCTCGGGACGGACTCCCGAAACTGACCATCGTCCAAATACCTCAACTACCGGAACTCTAGGTTGGCTGTAGGGGATGACTTAAGAAACTTCAGGAAGGAACTACCACTCACGAACCCTATGTGATCCTCAGAAAAAATAACAACCAGTATCAGGAAAGCTGACAGCTTTAGCTGTCAGCTTTCATCCATTCACCAATCCTTGGACTGATCAGTCCTTTGACTGAACAGTCCTTCGACTGAATAGTCCTAGATTTTGAATCCTCTCCACCCGAAGCGCCGCTTCCCCGTCAGGGGAAGGGGGACCCTTTCCAGAAAGACAAACCGAGGCGGTATCTTTTTGGCCTACGCCGAACTTTGGCTTTCTGGAAACGGCCCTGAGGACTCAAACGCCCCTTTCCTTTATCGCAGTCCTGTCAGGGCGGCATTTGTTCGTCGCCCAGACGGGACTGTGCCAGCGGGGGTGTACCAATCCGTAAGCCCCCACGCCGGCTTGCAGCCGAACGGCTGTGTAGCCCCCAAAACGTTATTCCAAGAAGAGCTAAAATAATTGGGAAGGATTGCAAGACGGTGAGGGGGCTTACGGCTTGGTGGGGTCCCCGCTGGAAAAGGAAAGGGATCTTCAACGCTCCCACTCAATCCCCACCAACGGTTCCGGGAATTCCAAAAGGGGCAATTCCATTTTGGTAAGGGGTTCGGGGGCAAAGCCCCTGAGGATAGGGGTGGGTCAAGATGCCCGCGGTTTTCACCTTGGTGCCGTCCACAAGACGGCACCAGAGCCTTGGTTGTGCCAATCGCCATTTGCGATTGGCAGAGCGGGTAGCTTGACCCAGGGGGAAGGCCCACGAAAAAGGTGCTTTCCCTTTTTCGTTCCCCCTTAAATGGCCTTCTTGATTCTGAGTGTTGTCTTCAAGTCTGTTTTTTATTACATACCTTTTTTTATCTTGGAATAAGTCCGTTTTCCCTTAACTACCCCATCCCCTTCCATCCACTCAAAAAAAAGGGGGCTTCCTGGTGGTTTTCCTGGAAGCCCCCTTAATGAATCATCCCCAAGGTTATTTTCTTTCGTGCCTTGTGATGTTATATTTCGATTCCGTTGCACCCGGCCTTAAACGGCCACCAAAAAAACCAAAACCCTTTCATAAAGGACGGAAATTTCATGACACCCTCCAAAACCCAACGCCTCTACCGGCTCAAAGTCACCCTCAAGGACATTCACCCGCCCATCTGGAGACAACTGCTGGTTTCCCCCACCACTACCCTTCACGAACTCCATGAGGTCCTTCAACTGGCTATGGGCTGGTCGGACAGCCACCTGCACGAATTCATCAAGGACGAAACCCATTTTCAGCTACCCGACCCGGAAAACGACCGCTACGACGATAAAGAGTACACCGACTCCCGTGAGGTGCCCCTTTCAAGGGTCCTTTTTAAACCCGGCGACCGCCTGGAATACCTCTATGACTTTGGGGACGCCTGGGAACATGACATCGTCTTAGAGGATGTTCTAGCCTCTGATCCCCTCCGCCCATACCCCCTCTGCCTCTCCGGGGCCCGCGCCTGTCCCCCTGAGGATTGTGGAAGCACCACCGGATACGAGAACCTGGTGGAAGCCATGAAGAATCCCAACCACCCGGATCGAGAGGATTTAATAGAGTGGTTCGGGAGACCCTATGACCCCGAGGAATTCGACCTGTCCCTCGTCAACCGCGACCTGGAAGATCCTGAAAAAGCCTGGTCCCGGAAAATCCAAAACTAATCTGCCATTCACCCCAACCACTGCTCCCCAACGGCCTGTCTTTCCTGCTCCCCCTACCGTACCCACACCCACTTCACTCCTACCACTGACCCCCCGCTACCCCTTCATCTTCCACCACCCACTCATTCCATCAATAACGGTCTGTCTTTCCTGCTCCCCTTCAATTCCCCCACCACTTCACTCCCGTCCTCCCACCTCAATCTCTATGTCTGTCTTTGTCTTTAATCTTGTTCCTATTCAATTACTCTTTTATCTACGCATCAAATCTGTTTCATAACTTTTAAGGGTTTTTCCATGCGGAGAGGGCGAACCCCCCTATCGGTTTACGCATTTCTATTGATGCGTAGATAGGGGGGTTCGCCATCGGAGCATGGAAAAACCCGCCTTGAATAAGGTTCAAGTCCACTTTTTGAGTTCAAATGAATTGAACTCCTTTGGAATGGACAAAAACACCCAACACTCACTCCACTGCCGCTGGTTTCCTCTGGGCTTTATCCGCCAGCTTGTCCTAAGAACTTACACCGTCCTCATTCATCCCTGATTCTTATAGCCTTTATGCCACTCACTTGCGCCACGAGTCCTTTCCCTTCAGACTTACCCCAATAAACCACTTAGTCCCATAAAGTCGTGAGAAACCTTCCCAATAACTTCCATCATTACGTTCCAAAAATTTTGGAAACCCGCCATAAATAATCTCTAAAACCACTTTTTGAGTTCAAATGGATTGAACTCCATTTCGCCTTATTCCTCTCAGGTCCTATCCTCTGAAATGGAAACTTTATGCCTTAACTTATCTACCGGAGGAAATAAATGAAATCAAATCGCAAGGTCAGTCGAGCCATCCAGGCCGTCCTCTATGTCCGGGTGTCCTCGAAGGGACAAGAAAAGCAGGGCTTCTCAATCCCCGCCCAGTTGAGGCTTCTTCGTCAATATGGTCAAACCCAGGGTTTCGAGATTGTGAAGGAATTCCGCGACGTGGAAACCGCCAAACAATCGGGTCGGGTAGGCTTCGCGAAGATGGTGGATTTCCTAATCAACAACTCCAACTGCAAGTACCTGCTGGTCGAGAAGACCGACCGCCTATACCGCAATTTCAAAGATTACGTCTGTTTGGAGGATATCGACATTGAGATCCATTTGGTCAAGGAAGGGGCCGTCGTTTCAAGCCACTCCAAATCCGCCGACAAGTTCATCCACGGGATTAAGGTCTTGATGGCCAAGAACTACGTGGATAACCTTTCGGAAGAGACTCGTAAAGGCATGACGGAAAAAGCGGAACAGGGGATTTGGCCTTCGGTGGCTCCCATGGGTTATAAGAACATTTTGGGAAAGGCGGGAAAAAGAACCATCAAACCGGATCGCCGTTTGGCTCCTTTTGTAATCCGTCTATTCAAAACCTATTCTTCAGGGGATTATTCCCTCAACGAGATAACGGAGAAATTCAAAGCCAAGGGATTAGTCTTTCGCAAAAGCAATAAGCCACTTCCCCGGAGTACGGTTCACAAAATCCTCACCAACAAGATGTATTCGGGAACATTCCAATGGAAGGGACAACATTACGAGGGCAAATACCAACCCCTCATATCGAAGAAGCTTTGGGATAAGGTTCAGAGGGTTTTAAAAAGGAACTCGGCGGTCAAGGGCCGTAAATCCTAAAATCACTTGGGGTTATTCTCAAGCAAGGAAATTAGGTGTCCACGATGGCTCCTGTAGGGTCGAGGGCTGGTGCGGTGGCCTTCTGGCTCCGTTTCCAGTCCCCGCCTCCTCGAACGTAGCGTGCGGATTTCCCGCACTACGCTCACCTGTTGTCTTCATGTCAAAGTTTATGTGACTTATTGGACTGGTAGTGCTTTCGGTTCTTGGTAATAACGTATTTGGTAACTTCTGTACAACCCCAGATACTTATTTATCCATTCCCTACTCCACCTATTCCGCCCAAAACCATCAAGCTTCTTCGCACGCATCATGTGCCTTCTGATTTTATTCTCGACCCATCTTTCCACGTAATTAAAACAACGACTAGAATTTCCTATCCGAAAGTAATTGACCCATCCACGCAGTTTGGGATTGATCAGCTCAATCACCCTCTGCACCGGCTGGGATTGAAAGCTTCGAAATGTTTCCTTGAGCTTGCCTAAAAGTGTTGTCCGAGCCTTCATTTTCGGCGTGAACTTCACTCCCCATTTCCCTCGACGGGTTTTCACCTGTCGAAAGTCAAACCCCAGAAATCCGAAACTTTCTCCTTTCGTTAGGTCTGCTATCCGTGTCTTGTCCGTGTTGATTTGTAAGTCGAGCTTGGTCAACTCTTCAAGTAACCTTCGGTAGGCAGCCTTTGCCAACCATTCCCATTGCGGATATCCATTAACAAGGATCACCATATCGTCAGCAAACCTCGCATATTCGATATAGTCGTTCTTCCCTTGCCGGGTCACTTCTTTTGCCTTTTCCAGCATCTTATCCACCTCGTTGAGGTAGAGATTTGCCAGAAGCGGAGAAATAACCCCTCCCTGCGGGACTCCTCTTTTGCCGCTGGCTTTCAGGATCATCTTCAACAATCCCAACACCGTTTCATCCTCAACCCTTCGGGCAACTTTCTTCATCAGCAGGTCATGCCTTACCGTGTCGAAATATGCCTTGAGGTCTACATCGATGACTCGGGTTTTTCTACAAACGATTGCTGATGCTACCCTGTTCACAGCCGCATGAGCGGTCCGCTTGGGTCGATACCCATAGGACCCTTCTTGAAAATCGGCCTCAAAAATCGGCTCCAGAATGAGCTTCATCGCTCCCTGGACTACTCTATCCCGAATGTTCGGTATCCCAAGGACTCTTACCTTCCCATTTCCCTTGGGTATTTCCTTCTTCCGATTTCGAGCGGGCTTATACGTGCCTTGAACTAATTCACCCCGGATGCTTTCCAGAAATGGCTCCACTCCAGCTCCCTCAATGGCATCAAACGTTACCCCATCTATTCCTGGGGCTCCGTTATTTACCTTAGCCATCCGGTATGCCTGTTGAAGCGTTTTCATCTTGCAAACATGAGTGTACAGTCCCCAGAAACTCCAGTTCTTTTCAGCCTTCGCTTTGACGTATATCTCTCGTCTCAGGTCTTGCAGGTTGATAGACGTTTTTTTCATACCGTCACTGCCTTCCGTTTTGTCGAGAGACTTAACAGCAGCAGGGTTCCTTCGCTCCACGGGCATTACCACGCTTCGTCGCTACCATGAACCCATCCTAAACCCTCTCGCCTTCAGCCGTTTTCCCGCGTCACGGTTATACGGCTTACCCTTCTCCAAGCATTTCTGCTTGGGGCAAGGAGGGTTTCTCCAGTTGCTTGGCGTGTCCTTGTCATCGTGCCGTTGCTATCACCCCGCCGAAGTGTTCCAGCGCTTCAGCCATATCTCTGCGCTGGCCCATGATGCCTTCGTCCCACGACGGCGGACTCGGCCTTCGAGGCAATTGTTTTCGGGGCCACCTGTGCATTTACTTTCGTTACGGCCCGACGACTCGCTCACCATCCTTTCGATGGCTTTGTTGATGGGCTTCAGACATTAGGTTTCCCGCTTGCCTGCCATCCTAGCTAATGGGCTTTGGCTATTACCCATGCAAGACTATCTCTTGCTGAACACACCTGCCTTTTCTGGACGCACCGTCGTGGACAACCCTAAAATAAAAAACCCCGGGATTAACAACCATCCGGGGTTCCTCTAGAGGAGGATTCTTTTTCTTACCACGTCAGAATAACTCCGCTGGCACCTTCTCGGTATCCTATCAAGAACCTCTTCCAGTAATCATTTTAAGCTTTTTGGTGGATTGGAGCGTGAGCCAGAACAGCCAAGGCTTTGTTTTTATTGCGCATTTTCCGAAAAGATTTTTGAGTTGTTTTCAACCTTGGGGGATAGTCCCGACAAAAAGGGGATTTTTTACCTTCTATTACCCACAGTATCAATTTTTCAAAAAAAGGCCCGTATTTCTTTATAACGGCGTCAACCATGTTCCGCCTCCCGTTTGTATCGGTTTGCTCTTTAAGCTCGAAACCGTGTCCACAAGGGTTTGGGACACGGTTGATTCAAGCGGCGTCGTATAAAGCAATTTATTTATTAAGATTTATTTTGAGGCTCCGACCAATTCCTTTTCCGCTTCCACCCAATCGCACAATTCATCATTGTTTGGGCACCCCCGTTGCTGCCAGTGGTAATATGCCGCCACTTCCAGGTTATCCTTCGAGACATCCTTCTCCGATTTCTTTGTCGCTTCCTTGTCATTTGTCTTTGCCATAAATTCCTCCTTTTTGGGTTTAGTGAATTCACTTCGAAATGTAACAGGGGAATATGACCCCGATCACAGCGAAATAAATTATTCTGAAAATTATTTTAAATGATTTTTGGGGGCTCACATTATGATCCGAGTCACAAACACTGATTATTTCAATCCCATTTCCTTGGACAAATTTTCAGGTGTCGTCGCTATCACTTCGATAGTCTCGTTGCATAGTTTCACCATTGTGGTTGAAGCTGGGGGGAATAAAATTCCTAATATGTTACACATGGAGCGAAGTGTTACGGGAAACTATGGGAAAAGGTTCAGGGAAAAATGAGGAAACGGTCAAAATGGTGAAAAAATTATTGTTTACTACAGGTCCCCGCCGTGGACAAGGTTAGTTCTTTGGTATTTTTGAACTAAATTTTATTAAATTGCCTTAACGCCCATTTCGTTTTTAAACTTATTCAATCGGCTTTTTATTTCATCGCGAACTTTACGAAAACTTTGAAGCTTTTCTTCTTCGCTATTGGCCCCAACACCAGGGTCGGGCAAGGGCCAATGAATCCTCTCTGCCTTACCCAAGAAAACAGGACACTCTTCTTCGGCGCAAAGAGTAATAACCGTATCCACTGTTGAAGGGTCGATATCCGCCACCGACTTGGAATATTGGCCTGAAGCATTAATCCCAATCTCTGCCAGAACCTTGATGGAATAGGGATTCACCAATGATGGCTTTGACCCGGCGCTTTGAATAAGGGCGCTATCGCCCCAAAGTTCTTTTGCGATTCCTTCGGCCATTTGACTTCTGCCAGAATTCGCGACGCAAAGAAAAAGAATCTTTTTCATGGTTTATTTTTCCTTTCCAAACCAACCCTTTGTATTAGTACAAATGGAACAAACCGACAACATGACAGGCACTTCGACCAATACCCCCACTACCGTTGCTAAAGCCGCTCCACTGCCCGGGCCATACAAAGCGATCGCAGTAGCGACCGCCAATTCAAAGAAATTCGAGGCACCAATCAACGCGCCAGGCGCGGCCACTGAATAAGGCACTTTCAAAAGCTTCATCAAACCATAGGCAAGCCCCGCGTTAAAGTAAACCTGGATAAGAATGGGAATCGCGATTAAAAATACATCCAACCACCTACCCGTAATGTTTTGAGCCTGAAAGGCAAAGATCAAAACCAGAGTAGCCAGCAAAGCCAATATGGTGATGGGTTGGAATACGGGCAAAAACTTTTCATTGAACCATTTGGCTCCACTCTTTTGGATGAGGAGCCAACGACTGACAGCGCCTAGTAAGAGTGGAATAACTACAAAAATAAGGACTGAATATAAAAGAACTTGGAAAGGAACTTCCAACCCCGACGCGCCCGATACCAAGAACCGAACAATGGGAGCAAAAGCGACCAGCATAATCAGGTCATTAACCGATACTTGAACTAACGTGTAAGCGGCATCCCCGCCCGCTAAATAAGACCAGACAAATACCATAGCGGTGCAAGGTGCGGCGGCTAAGATGATGACACCTGCCAAATACTGGTTAGCCACTTCCGCTCCCAAGAAGGGCACAAAAAGCACCTTAAAGAAAAACCATCCCAAAAAAGCCATTGAGAAAGGCTTCACGAGCCAGTTAACAAACAAGGTTACCAAGAGTCCTTTGGGACGCTTGCCGACGTTCTTAATTGAGGCAAAGTCTATCTTCAACATCATCGGGTAGATCATCAACCAAATCAGAATAGCTATAGGAATGTTGATATGGCTACCTGTGCCAAATTCCATTTGCTGTAACGCCGTAACAACCTGGGGTAAAACTTTGCCAATCAAAACACCCAACACCATACAAAGCACAACCCAAAGGGTGAGGTAACGTTCAAAGACATTCATCTTTTTAGAAAGATCACTCATTTACATTTCCTTTATCTGATGGATTAATTAGGCACAACACTGACTGGAATTGGAAGAAGGATGAATTGGCAACTGCTCATACACGTGAAATATTTCCCAGGAATTGCCGTCTGGGTCTTTGAACCAAGCTTTATCCTGACGGGCAAAGCAACAAGCAGTCTGTTTTTCTTCCTCTACGGCAATACCACTTGCGTTAAGCCTATTTTGAAAATCCTGAAGTTCCATAGGCGAATCAACTTCAACCCCGAAATGGGTAACCCGACTAATGGGTCTGTCTGAATGAGACTGCATTGAAAAATTGAGAGCGGGTTTTTTCAGATCAAATTTAGCGTAATCGGCTGTCTGCTTTTGTGGCTTGACGCCGAATACCTTTTCATAGAACTCAACCGATTCACTGACGTTTTTGACGTTAATCGATACATGAACTCTCATCGTTATGTCCCCTCAATTTGAATCATTCCGTAAAGAACGACTTCCAATGCTTTCCCCGCCAAAATAGGATTCGGCTGGTGATGGTAAAAATAGTTGTGACCGCAAAAGTCACCCAGAACAACGGACTCAAACCAGTTCTAAACAAAAACACCAACGCCATAGTCGAGCCTGTTATTTGTGCCATTCCCAAAAACCATCGAAACAACGCCATCTCGCCGGTCATGTTACTTCTTAGCCGTGAAAGCGCCAAACCCCTTCTCAGCCACTTCTTTGAATCTCACATGAATTTCATCACGAACTTTACGAAATTCATCCAGTATTTCAGCCGACTCTTCTTCCGTTTGGGGCGGGTCATTGAACGGCCAATAAAGCCGCTGTGCCACGCCTGGGAAAATTGGGCATCTCATATCCGCATCAGAACAAACCGTGATAATGAATCCAAAATACTGCCCCAAGAAACTTACAACGTTCTTTGAACTTTGATTGGAAATATCAATACCGATTTCTTTCATGACTTTGATGGCGTTCTTATTAACGTGTGTAGGTTCTAAACCCGCGCTTTCTACAATGAACTTGTCGCCACCGTAATGTTTCAATACACCTTCCGCCATTTGTGAGCGACAGGAATTCTTTGTGCATAAAATCAAAACCTTTAGCGCCATAACAGCCCCCTTATTTCCTCTTTTTTGTTACCCAACCACCCAATACGGTCTTTAACTTTTTCTTCATCTCTTCGAGTTCCGAGATTTTGGTTTCAAATTCGTTGATTTTTGCCGCGAACAAATCAACCGTCAGGTCACAGCAAGGTTCAAGCCCTTTATCTCCGCAACACATAATTTTTTTAATTTCTTTAAGCGTCAGTCCCATAGCTTGGGCTTTTCGAATAAAAACCAATTGGTCTACCGCTTCCTGGGAATAGACCCTGAAACCGCCTTCGCTCCGGGACGGCTTTTTCAGTAAACCTTCCTTTTCGTAATAACGAATGGTGTCGATGGACATTCCACTTTTTTTGGAAACTTGTCCAATTTGCAAAACAGTTTCATTAGTTTTCATATCCGCTCCAATCGCGAGTATAGGTGCTGGAGTATACTCCAGAGTCAAGGGTAAGTTTTTTGATGATTTTAATGGCGTTTCTAAACCAAATAAGTGGAAGGCAACGCTAGAAAAGAATTCTCAAACGAAATTAGAGGCTATAGACCGCGCTAGCTGTACAGGTAAATTCGTCGCCCTGATCGTTCACACTGCCGGGGATAAAGGGTCCTTTGGTGAGGGGAACTTCCTGGTTGCCGGACAAAGCCTCGTCCGCTCGGCCTTCCACTTTAAATACTAAATTCGGCATCAAGTTGTGTTCGATAGTCACGGTCAATTCTTGGGCTTCCACATCCTTAGCAGGGGCCACCGCCAGCGAGTTGCCGGGAAGCATAAAATTGTTTCCGAAGAGGCCGAACATGTTTTCGCTGTCTTCCAAATTTTCAATTCTCAAAGCCAAGGCCCAATCTTTTTCAAACTGATAACGGCCATAAAGGGCCATACCCCATGCATCCACGCCCGAACCCCAAACATCTCGAGTCGAAGCGCCGGTCACGTCCTGGCCGACATAGTCCGCCTGTAGGGCGAAGGAAAGCTTGTCCGTGGCCTTGAACATGACAATGGCCTCCCCCACAAAATTGGCGGCGTTCGTTCCGGCGAAATTGACGTAGGAAGTGCCCGAACCCGGACCAATGAGGCCATTCAACGTGAATTTCCAAACCGAGTCAGGCGTCAAGCCCATTTGAAAACCGTAAGTCTTGCCGATGC
Source organism: uncultured Pseudomonadota bacterium (assembly GCA_963843375.1). GTDB lineage: Bacteria > Oederibacteriota > Muellerivitia > Muellerivitales > Muellerivitaceae > CAWJKT01. The sequence goes on along the minus strand of CAWJKT010000009.1, from coordinate 130,412 downwards.
CCGCCCCCGAGGCGTTGTTCCAACCATCCACCGCGTAACCCGTGATTTTAAAAACAGAGTCCGGTTGATAGGCCGCGCTAAGGCCGGTGGTCCAATAGGGACGGGTGTATTGAAAAAGAAGCGAGTGGGTATAGTTCCAGTTGTACTGGCTTTCGATGACTTCCGCTCCCGTCCAGCCCACAAACCTTCCCGCGCTGAGGATCCAGTCCGAGGGTTTATAAGAAAAATAAGCTTGAAGCACATCGATGCCCTGGGGGTTGGATGGATTGAGTCCCGCCCCGCCCGCGCTGGGGGAGGCACTGATACCGTCCGCCAAGACTAAATGAATACTTCCTTGACCTTGGGTCGCGTTGGCGGTTAATTCTGCCAGCCCCAAAGCCAGGCTGTCGTCTTTACCGTTATAAAAATAAACGCTGGAGTTGTTGCCTTGACCCACCGTGTTATCCGAAGCGTTAGGGAAGTTATAGGAATAGTAAGCGTCCACCATGCCGCCAAATGCAAATGTCGGTTGTGTGTTGGTCGGAGTCGGGGAGATTGTCGGCATATCCGCGAAAGCGGGTATGGAAGACAGGGCCAAGACCATCCCGGCAGCGTAGTTCAAAAAAATTTTATTCATGTATCCTCGCCCGTTTATTTTGTCATCATCCAAAACAAAAGCGAAGCGAAAACCCCCACACTGACGCCGATATCCCGATAGCCTTTGAATTTTAGAAATACCGGAAACTCATCGCCTAAGAGGGTAAGAAATCCCGCCAATATCCAATCCGGTTGATCGGTCGGGGAAAGAGTGCGGGCTAAAAGAATGGCCGCGACGCCCTTCAACACATTAAGCGCTAAGACCAACAGACCCAGGGGAATGCCTGTTATTTTCAGTTTCTGCGATAGGGTCAGAGGACGATCGAACACTTTTCTCATGTCGATATTCCTAAACGTTTTTAATATCAAAAAACCCACTGGGATAGAACCGATCAGATAAGCCCCGAGGTACAAAAGCAAATCTTGCATTTTATTTTCCTTTCAAGGATTCGTTTTCGCGAACGACCGGTAAAACCTGAACTATGCGCGCTTGATTAACTTTTTCACAATCTTAAAAACCCACTCTACCATCCCCCCTGCCAGAATCCCCACCGCAAACCCGCCTAAAACATCCGTTGGATAATGAACACCCAAATAAATTCGAGAAAGGCCTACCATTATCGCCAGAAAAAGAAAAAGCCATTTGTACTTGGGATAGCGAAAAGTCAAAACCAACATGCCCGCCGCCACTAGCGCCGCCGCACCGGCGGGAAAAGAATAGGACGTCAATATCCCATCGGGGGTGTTCACCCCCTGCAAAGCGACGCAGGGCCTCACCCTGGCGATCCAGGGTCTGAAAATAAGCTCCGTGATTTCGTTGGCAGCTGCCACTGCCAATATCAGTTTCAACACAAAAAGCCAGCCTGCTTTTCCCCCTTTCACTAAAAGCCACAGGATTAAAATGACAACGGGAACCAGGAGAACCGGAAGATCGCTAAATAAGCTGAAAACTTTATCAAAAACAGGATTTGACCAATCTGAATTGATCCATCGAAAAATAGAAACGTCGATATTCTCAAAAGTTGACATACGCTCTCCCTGATGGATAGTTAACGATTAAACCCTTCAGCTTTACCGCTTCTTTTTCCCTGACTTCAAAACAGAACCAACCGAAAAGTCACCGCCGCCCGCTATCAACAAAAACAAAAGCCCCATGAACATGGCGTAATCCGTCCGGGCTTCATGGGCCATGGCCCAAAACCCCTTGTCCATCAGGATAGGAATTTTGGTAGTCGCGATGGCCACGCTAATGTCGATGAGAAGCGGTATAGCAGATAAGCGGGTCAGGAAACCGATAATAATAAAAGCTCCAAAGACAATTTCCACCACACCCACAAAAGGCGCCATCACATTGGGGTCGGGGATGCCGATCTGGGCGAACCTTCCCGCTCCGCAAGTTTCCGAGAACAGAAATTTTTGAATGCCCTCTGAAAGAAAAACGGCTCCGACAGCCAGACGGATTAAAATCAACGCTTTATCCATTTTCATAAACGCTCCTTTGCCGTTGCGGTCATCTTAAATCCCTTATACTTTAGGACGGGTTTTGAATTAAAAGATAGGGCATAGGTGCGATGAGCCAAACGAAAATCAAAATGATAGCGCCGAGGGATGAAAAACATTCCCATGTATTTGAAATCTTCCTGACCTTCTTACGGCTGGGATTAACTTCTTTCGGCGGTCCCATCGCACATTTGGGATATTTTCGCCAAGAATTTGTCGCGCGCAAAAAATGGTTAAGCGAACACGCCTATGTGGATATCGTGGCGCTTTGCCAATTTCTCCCAGGCCCCGCCAGCAGTCAAGTGGGCATCGCCATCGGGCTATCGCGGGGCGGCGTTTTCGGAGCCTTTTTAGCCTGGCTGGGTTTCACCTTACCCTCGGCCATGGCGATGATTCTCTTCGCTTATAGCCTGCCACTCTTCGGCTCTCAACTGGGAAACCACTGGTTGCACGGCCTTAAATTAGTCGCCGTGGCGGTGTTGGCCCAGGCCCTTTGGGCCATGGGTAAAAATTTGAGCCCTGATAAACTTCGCGCGACTTTAACGGTTTGCGCCGCCGCGTTAGTGGCTTTTATTCCCAATCCTCTCGCTCCCATCGGCGTCATTGTGGCGGGCGGTTGTTTTGGCTGGGCCTGCCTTCCCGCACTCCCTATCACAACCAAAGGTTTCATTCCCACCCAAAATAACCGGATAACCGGTTTCATTTTGCTTTCCCTTTTCTTTATTCTGCTTTTCTTTCTTCCTGTTTTCGCGTTGGATTCGGGCAATTACGCGGTTCAACTGTTTGATAGTTTTTACCGGACAGGTTCTTTAGTATTTGGTGGCGGGCACGTGGTACTGCCCTTACTTCAATCCCAGGTTGTGCCGAGGGGTTGGGTTTCCAACGATACTTTTCTGGCAGGTTATGGCGCGGCCCAAGCCCTGCCCGGCCCATTATTTACTTTCGCCGCCTACCTGGGCGCGGTTTCTAATCAAGTTCCTACCGGCTGGGTAGGCGGCGTCATCGCGCTGGTCGCTATATCTTTGCCGTCCTTCTTTCTCGTCATTGGAATCATGCCCTTTTGGGAACGTCTCAGACATTACAACGGAATGCAAAAAGCCATGATGGGGATTAACTCGGCGGTCGTCGGCCTTTTACTGGCCGCCTTCTATAATCCGGTTTGGACCAGTGCTATTCTGAACGCCGTCGACTTTTGTCTGGCGGCTGTGGCTTTTATTTCATTGGTCTTTTGGCGGGTGCCGCCCTGGCTGGTTGTTATTCTGGCGGGAGTTTTGACAGGCCTGGGAATAGTTTAAAGGGGGGCAACGAATGAAAAAATGGCCTGTGCCTTTAGCCGCTCTACTAATGTTGACGACGCTTCCCGCCTGGGCAGGACCTCCCTTTTTAACGGATGATCCGGAACCGGTCGATCTCAACCATTTTGAATTTTACGAGTTTCAAACCCTGGACCGTTTTAGCGGAAACGTTATGGTTCAAGCCCCCGCCGTTGAGTTCAACTGGGGTGCCCTACCGGACGTGCAACTTCACGTCATCGCTTCTCTGAATTATTTTTCCCCTATCAGCGGGCCTTCCGCCTACGGACTGGGCGACACTGAGTTGGGCGTCAAATTTCGGTTTGTGAAGGAAGGCGATAACGATTTTCAAATGGGTATCTTTCCCCTGGCAGAAGTCTCAACTGGCAACTCTGCCCAAGGATTAGGCAATGGACTGACCTGGTACAAGCTACCCCTGTGGATACAAAAAAGCTGGGGACCCTGGACCACCTATGGCGGAGGCGGTTACGCCTTAAACGCGGCGGCTGGTATGCGCAACTACCCCTTTGGCGGCTGGTTGTTACAAAGAGATTTGAGCGATCAGTTGACGTTAGGCGGTGAGCTTTTCGCTCAGGGGTCTGACACGACTGCTGATCAGGGCTTTCTATTGGTGAACATTGGCGGTCAATTCAACTTCTCGAAAGATTTCAGCCTGCTCTTTTCAGGCGGTCATTCCATCGTCGGCGACGACCAAACCGTCGGCTATTTGGGGCTTTATTGGACTTGGGGGCCTGAAGAAAAGAAAGACAAGTAAAAAACACTTCCCTTTCCAATGCGGGTCCCCAGTGTGGACAACTTCCTAAACTTGGCCGGTTATAAGTTTATTCGACAACCATCATTTCCCCTTGCCGTTCAAGGCCTCGAATCCAGAGATGACGTCGAAAAGTTCCTCATCTATTCCGCTTTGGCGCAACCGATGGAAATTAACGTTGAGTTCCTCCAACAAATCGTCGATGTTTTTATCCGCGCGTTGCATCGCCGCCAGGCGGCTGGCGTTCTCGCTGGCTAGGGATTCGGCGCAGGCCCGAAAGAGGGAAACGAAAAGGTATCCGTTCAGGAACGCCCGTAAAGTCTCGGCGCCCACGCCCATGACCTCGGGCAGGAATCCCGTCGGCCAGGCGAGGCCGGCAAGCTTGCGTCTCCAGTTTTCGTCCAGTGGCAGAAGCCGCTGGGTCACGGGCGCGTAAACGGCCCCGGATGTCGGGCGATTGTAGAAAAGGTGGAGTTCGCTGATTTCACCCTTGTCCCGGCGCGCCTCGCTTTCCATGAGGATCTGCCCGACGAGCGGTGTTATGGCCTTGACGGAATTCGGCACGGTTAATACCCCCATCAACGGCAGGCCCGCTTCCGTAAGCCGCGCGTAAACACGTTCCCCGACAGCCCAGACCTCGGCTTTGGATGGAAATGCCGAAAGGGTTTTTACGGCGAAATCTGCAACCACTTCGTTAAATTGACCCACCAGGCCCTGGTCCGAGCCGAAAACGACCGCCCCAATGCCTCCCACTTTTTGTTTCCCGTTCCTTACCTCGACATCGGAAACCGGCCCGCTTGCCCTGAAGCAAACACCCAAACCCAGTTCAACGGCATGATAGTAGTCGGCCAGGGCTAGAACCGAATTCTCGTATTGCCCGATACTGGACGCGGCCACGGCCTTCATTGTTCGGACGACGGATTGAAGATCCCCGGCACCGGCGATCTTTCGACGAAGGCTGGCGGTTGTGTTACTCACGATTTAACCTCGGGTCCGGGCCTTCTTTTGCCTCCGTTTTGTTTTCCGGCTGGATCAAAGGTTCGGGTTTCGGCTTTATCTCCGTCTTGGCTTCCGGCTTGGACCCCGACCGGGGCTTGACTGGGGTTTCCGTATTGACTGCCGTCTTTGGCTCGGATTTGGCTTGGAAGGGGGCAAGCGAATCGCGGGCGGTTTGGATAATCATTTCACGGTCCTTGCCGCTCAATTTTTCGGAGGACTCCAATCTCCCTCGAACCTCCCCCGGCAGTTTCGCCGAGGCTTCAAGCAGGGATCTCTCGGCGTCCTTCATTCGGTCCAATGGGATTAGGTCGAAGAGTTTCTCCCCCAACGCCAACAGGACGGCAATCTGCGCGGGAACCGACACCGGGGCCCCTTCCGGCTGTTTCAGGCAGGATCGTATCCGTCGTCCATGCTCAATGGCTTTGTGGGTGTTTTCATCCAGGCTTGCGCCGAACCTGGAAAAAGTCTCAAGTTCCTCGAATTGCGCATAGGCAAGCTTGAGGTCTCCCGCCACCACCCGGTAGGCCTCGCGTTGCGCCTTTCCCCCAACCCTTGAAACGGATTTCCCCACATCGACCGCGGGCAGTACTCCCAATTCAAACAGCGAGGGCGAGAGGTAAATCTGCCCATCCGTTATGGAAATCAGGTTCGTGGGAATATAGGCGGAAATATCCTGGGCCTGGGTCTCGATGATGGGGAGCGCGGTAAGGGAACCTCCCCCGAGTTCCTTTCCCAAATGCGTCGTCCGTTCGAGCATCCGCGAATGGATATAAAAGATGTCGCCCGGAAAGGCTTCCCGGCCTGGCGGACGGTTCAGCAGGAGGGAGAGTTCGCGGTAGGCGCGCGCGTGATGGGTAAGGTCATCGTAAACGATCAAAACATCCCGGCCCGATTCCATGAAGGACTCCGCGATGCTGGTGGCGGCGTAGGGGGCGAGGTAAGTGAGGCCTGGAGGATCGTTACCCTCCGTCACGACGACCACGGTGTAATCCATCGCGCCTTTTTCCCGCAAGGTCGCCACCGCCTTCGCGACGGCGGATGCCCGCTGGCCGATGAAACAATAAACGCACAATACATTCTGGTCCCGCTGGTTGAGGATGGTATCGATGGCGATGGCTGTCTTCCCCGTCCGCCGGTCGCCGAGGATCAACTCCCTTTGGCCCCGCCCGATGGGGATAAGCGCGTCGATGACCTTGAGGCCAGTCTGGAGCGGGACCGTGACTGGTGCCCGGTCCATGATGGGCGCGGCGGGGCGTTCGACGGGCAGGCGCCCGCTGGAGGCCACCGGTCCGTTTTCATCAAGGGGGCGTCCCAGCGGATCAATGACCCTGCCCAGCAATCCCTCGCCCACGGCCACATCCATGACCCGGCCCGTCCGCCGGACTTCATCCCCCGCCCGCAAATGCCAGTATTCCCCGAGCAGGACTACGCCGATTTCGTTCTCGTCGACGTTAAAGGCGATTCCGAGCACGTCGCCCGGAAACTCGATCAATTCCTCAAATCCCACTCCCGGAAGACCCGAAACCTTGGCAATACCGGTTCCGACACTCATGATCGTTCCAACCTCTCGTGGCATCAGTTGAGGCTTGGTCGCTTCCAGCGTTTGGCCTATTCCGGCAAACGCGATTTCAAAAACACTTTCAAGGTTTTCGGTTTCCATGTTCATGCGCTCTTTGTTCCCGGACTGACTTTTTCCGGCTTGGGTTCCACTTTGACTTCCGGCCCAGGCTCGGCTTTAACTTCTGTTTTTGGTCCATTTTTTATTTCAGGTTTAGGGGTTACTTCGGCTTTAGGCTTAAGCGCTACCTCTTCTTCAGGTTTGATCTCGGCTTTGGCCTCGGGCTTTGGCGGTGCTTTGAGCTCAACTTTAGGTTCGACTTTAGCTTCCGGCTTAGGTTCGGCTTTGATACCCGTCTTCCGAACCTCCCTCTCCGCCTGACTCCAGTCCTGGATCGCCGAATCGTTTTTGCGACCATGCATCTCGTACAGTTCGTAAGCGCGCTTGGCGATCCGTGGCGTCAAATCGGACGATGCCTTGCTCGCGGTTTTATCCTTCTCTTTCAGGATCTCCTCAACACCCTTTTCCATCGACACCAGGTAATCCTCGATGCTCCATGCAAGCTTTTGTCCATTTGTAGTGAGTTCAATACCGTTGATCAATTCCGGGGCGGCTTCGAAACGAACGCGAATCTCGGATGAAAAAGTCTCGTTCAGCGCCTTTTGGATGGAAGCTCGCTGCTCCATGGGTAAGTCAAAAGCGCTTCGAACCAGCGCGGGTTCAGGAGCCGTCCGAAGGGCCCCGGCAAGGTCGGCTTTCGCCTGGCCTTCCATCTTCCGCAAACGGTTGATAAACAGGTCAGCCATTCGCTCCTCCAAACCCGTACCAGCGAGATCAGATAGCGTCTTTCGCGCGATGGAGAATACTTCCTTGCCCGTCCGACGCCGGATGGCCTGGTGCAGGTTATGTTCTTCCGCCTTCAGGGCTTCCAGCCGTTTATAACTCAAATCCTCGGCGGCCCTTCGCGCCTCCACGAGAAGCCGTTGGCGTTCAGCCTGGGCCTCGACCGTTACCTGGTTCAATAGCATGGCTCGTTGCCGATCAAATTCCTCATTTTTGCGCTTGAAATCGTCGCCCTCCTTTTGGGCTTCGGACTTCTTCTTGTCCGCCTCCGCGAGTTCGGCGGCGATCCTCTTTTCCCGCTCATTGATGGCGTTGAGGATGGGCTTATATAAAAAGCGCTTCATCAGCCACACCAAAATGAGGAAGTTGAGCGCCTGGGCGATGACAGTGAACCAATCGATGAGCATGGGTTTACTTTCCCGCCACTTGGGCAATGGCGTGGTTCCAGAAGGGGTTGGCGAAGATGAGAATCATCGAGACCACGAAACAATAGATGGCAGTGGACTCGATCATCGCCAGTCCCACGAACAAAGTCCGGGTGATGGTGGCGGAGGCATCCGGCTGTTGGGCCAGTGAAGTCAAGGCCGTCGCGACCGCCCTCCCTTCCGCCAGGGCGGGCCCCATCGTCCCGAAACCGGTGGTTATCCCCGCGATGACAATCGATGCCACCGCGATAATCGTTAAGCTGTCCATGCGTCCTCCTTTTATTTACTATGTTTTTTTCTTCAATGATTCAAAACGGGCAAATGATCGGCCACGACCTCCTTTTCGGTTTCGGTCCCAGGTTTCGGGTCGGCTTTTATCCCGGCCTTCGCCCCACCCTTGCCTTCCGGTTTTGAATCCGTTTCAGGCTTGGGCTTTCGAACCCTTGTCGCCGCCGCGATATAAACCCCTGCCAGGATGCTGAAGATATAGGCCTGAACCATTCCGGTGAGAAGGCCGAGGACCATCATGATGATCGGGAAAACAAACGGCGTGATCGTGAGCAGGATGGCTATAATCATCGCCCCGCTCATCATGTTGCCGAACAAACGGACAGCCAGGGCCAAGGTGCGCGAAAGTTCGCTGATGATGTTGAAAGGCAGCATGATGAAGGTGGGCTTCATGTAGGACTTGAGGTAGTTTCCCAACCCTTGATCCTCGATTCCGAAGAAAGGCACGGCCACGAACACGCACAAGGCGAGCGCGGCTGTGGTCGAAAGCGATCCGGTGGGGGGCTCGTAGCCGGGGATGACCGTGCAAAGGCTGGCTGCGGCGACAAAAAGAAAAAGGGTGCCAAGGAAGCCAATATATTTCTCGGGCCGGCTCAAACCCACCTCTTGGATTTGCTTTTCGATGGCGGTAACGACAATTTCAAGCAGGTTTTGCCACCGGGAACGGTCCGGCCCCGTCGAAAGCTTATGGGTGAGGATCTTGGAACCCACCGTCAGGATAAACATGAGCCCCCAAGTGAAAACAATGGTTCCGTTGAGTTTGAGAAAACCATGATGCCAAAAGATCATCTCATCTGGAGTAAGGCGCATGGCCGACCCCCTGTGCCAGGATTTTCGGTTTTTCCACCCCACCCGTAAGCCGCGTCACGATATAGCGGCCAATTAAAAACCCCAGCAGGCATACCAGGAGCCTCTCCCAATGTCCGTGAGCGATGAAATAGAAGCCACCCAAGGTGATCCCCATCCTTAACAACAGGCTGCCGAGGAACCAAAGGGCGGGCCGTTTGATCGAAACCCCTTTCTGAACCGTCCACCAGAGGCCGCCAAAAAATATTCCGCCTATCAAGACGCCACCCGCCAAAGCCATCCCCATTTTTAAAAAATCAGTCATTTTGGTCCTCCCCCATTTCCTTGTCCTGTTGGGCCACCCAATGCCAGGCGTTCATGCATCCAATCGCGAGTCCCGCCGCCATGAGGGCCAACGTCCAGGAATGCCCGCCCGGATGCCGTTTGTCCAACCATAGGCCAAGTGCCGCGCCAAGGAGGGTCGGCACCACCACCGACCAGCCGATTAGCCCCATCATTCCCAAACCAAACCAGACGCCCTTGACCGGATTCCGTTGGGCCCTGATCTTGCGTACCGCCTTCTCGCCGACCTCCCGGCTGAACCCTGTCGTATCTTTCCCCTGTTCGGTTTCGGGTTTTTCACTCATGGTGAAACTCCGCCAAGCGGCGGATAAACCCGCTCTCCATTTTCGTCATCACCGAGCGGACATCCTTCTCCCTTTCGTTCAAATTCTTGAACTCCCGCTCCACCTCCTGACGCAATTGGCTCAGGTCCGTTCCGCCGATGGCGTTGCGCACGGAGACGAGCACGTCCAATCCGGTTTTGACCAGCACCCCCTCATCCACCGCCACGTAAACCTCGCCTCCCTCCCGGTTTTCGTAGGTCAATATCCCTGGGGCCAGGGCCGCGACACAGTCGAGCCGGTGAGGCAGGAGTCCGAAGGAGCCTTCATGGGTCTCGGCGACGATGCGCGCGACACCCGCCTGATCCGCGAAAACTTGGAACGGCAGGAGGATTTTAAGGTTCATGAGCGTGGACAGCATGTCGGGCCTCCGGCGGGGTTTTGGATTCAGGGGTAGGCTTCGGTTTTGGTTCCGTTTCAGGACTTGAATCGGCGGAGGGCTTTGGACCGGCTTTTTCCGGGGGCTCGGTCCCATCACCCGTTTTATTGGTTGAACCCGTTTTTTTCGCTTCCCCAATCGCTCCAATCATGTAAAGGGCGCTTTCGGGATAATCCTTGAACTCATCCCGCAGGATCCTCTCGCAGCCGTCCAGCGAATCCTTGAGGCTGACGAGCTTTCCTTCAAAACCAGTGAACTGCTGGGTCGTGAAAAAAGGCTGGGTAAGGAATCGCTCCAACCGGCGGGCGCGCGCGACAACCTTGCGATCCTCCTGTGAAAGTTGTTCCAGCCCGAGCATGGCAATAATGTCCTTGAGGTCGGCGTATTGGGCGAGGGTACGGCGAATTTCCTGTGCCAGGGCGTAATGCCTTTCGCCGACAATTCCCGGGGTGGCCATTTTGGAACTGGACTGGAGCGGGTCCACCGCCGGATAAAGACCCTCCCCCGCCCGCTTGCGCGACAAGACGATGGAGGCCGAGAGATGCGAGAAGGTGTGCACGGCCGCCGGATCGGTGAAATCGTCCGCCGGTACATACACCGCCTGGATGGAGGTGATGGCGCCCGTATCGGTGTTGGCGATTCGTTCTTCCAACCGCGACAATTCGGTGCCTAAGGTTGGCTGGTAACCCAGGCGCGAGGGCATTTGACCCATCAAGCCGGACACTTCCATGCCCGCCTGGATGAAACGGAAAATGTTATCGATGAGTAGCAATACGTCGCGGTGCTCGTCATCCCGGAAATACTCGGCCATCGTCAGCGCGGCAAGGCCCACGCGGAAACGGCTGCCAGGCGGCTCGTTCATCTGGCCAAAAACCATCGCCATGTTCGGCAAAACACCCGCCTCTTTCATGTCGCGGTAAAGCTCCTCGCCCTCCCGACAACGTTCGCCGATGCCGCAAAATATACTGACTCCCTCGTGGTGGCCGACCACGTTATGGATCATTTCGGTGAGCAATACCGTCTTGCCCACGCCCGCACCGCCGAACAAGCCCGCTTTACCACCGCGTTCCAATGGGACCAGCACATCAATGACCTTGATTCCGGTCTCGAATATCTCGGATTTGGTGGAACGGCGCGCCAATGATGGCGGCGGTTGATGAACAGAGCGCCATTGGACGTCGGTGGGGGCCGCTTGTCGGTCAATGGGATTACCAAACACGTTGAACATGCGCGAGAGGACCTCATTCCCCACGGGCGTTTTTAATGGCCCCCCCGTGTCCTCAACGACCATTCCGCGTGCGAGTCCTTGGGTTGGAGTCAGTGCGATTCCCCGAACGCGATGCGCGTCCAACTGGGACAAAACCTCAATAGCAACCTTCCCTTCATTCGCGCGAAGCAAGGTGTAGATGGGAGGTAAATGCAGGTCAAAGCATACATCCACGACGCTTCCGCGCACGGATACAACCGACCCATGGTTTGGAGGGATGGAGCTGTTATTCATAATTTTTCCCGTTTTCTGCCGGTAATTGGGGATTCGGTTCCATAATCTAAATATCTCCTTAGTCTTTCCTATACCGCAGGTTTCATGGGTAAGGGTATGTTTGTCGTCATACTTTTGCCCTTTCCATCTCAGCGTTGTATTTACCCTGTCTTGCGGCCCGGTTGCACATAGCCCGGTGAAGCAGGGCTTTCTGCGCGGTCGCCGCATGTGCTTCCTCGCCCATCCAAATCTCTAATGCGGGTTGTTGGATGGCCCGGGCGAAGGAAAAAGACAAAGCCCAAGGCAGGCGGGATTTGAACCGTACCTTCATGGCGTTCAAACGCTCCGAGGCCAATTCAGCGGATTGCCCCCCCGACAAGAAGGCGATTCCGGGAACGGCGGCAGGAACGGACCGCAAAAGACACCCCACCGTCGCGTCGGCCACTTCTTCAACCGGTTCCTGCCTGGAACAGGCCCACCCTGGAAGTACCATGTTGGGCTTCAGAATCATGCCCTCCAGCATGACTCGTTGGGCGTGAAGCTGGATAAAAACCGTTCGGAGTGTTTCCTCGGTCACTTCGAAACAACGCTGAAGGTTATGCGTCCCGTCCATCAGCACCTCCGCCTCAACAATGGGAACCAATCCGGCTTCCTGGCACAAGGCGGCATAACGGGCCAAGGCATGCGCGTTCGCCTCGACGCAACCCAAACTGGGCAGTCCATTGCCCAGGGCGATGACGGCGCGCCACTTGGCGAACCGGGCACCCAATTGGGAATAATAAGCCAAGCGCTCCCGCAAACCATCCAGTCCCTCAGTGACCCTCTCTCCCGGATGGCCCGCCAACTCTTTCGCTCCCGTATCCACCTTGATGCCGGGGATGATTCCCAAATCGGCAAGGGCCTTCACGAAGGGGATACCGTCTTTCTTTTTCTGGCGGATAGTCTCGTCATAAAGGATCGCTCCGCTGATGGATTCCGAAAGGCCTGGAGTCGTAACAATCAACTCCCGATAATCTCGCCGGGCGTCCTCGGTCTGTGGAATATCCAACTTGGCGAACCGTTCGTTACAAGTCGTGTTGCTTTCATCCATCGCCAACAGGCCCTTATCATCGGCGAGAAGCGCCCTCGCAGTGTCGATCAAATCTTGTTTGTTCATTGAGTGACGCTCCACTTCCATTTGCGGATTTCGGGCATGTCTTGGCCTTGTTTATCGATGTAAAGCTTGTGCTCGACGAGTTTGTCCTTGACCATCTGCTTGATGTAAGCCCCTCTCGTTCCCAGCTTTGGTAGGCGGTCCACAACGTCTTGTACTAGGTGGAACCTGTCCAATTTGTTCAACACCCTCATGTCAAAAGCCGTGGTGATTGCGCCCTCCTCCACATAGCCCCGGACGTGGATATTCCGGTTGGTCCTGCGGTAGGTCAACCGGTGGATCAGCCAGGGGTATCCATGGAAGGCGAAGACGACGGGTTTATCCTTGGTGAAAAGCGAATCGAAATTCGTATCATTCAGCCCATGTGGGTGCTCGGTTTGCGGCTGTAATCTCATCAGATCGACCACATTGATCATCCGGATTTTCAATTCGGGCAAATGTTGGCGAAGGATGGAAACGGCGGCAAGGGTTTCCAAGGTAGGTGTGTCCCCACAGCAAGCTAGGACCACATCGGGCTCGGCACCTTGGTCGTTGCTAGCCCATTGCCATATGCCGATACCTTCCGTGCAGTGCTTTTCCGCGGCGTCCATGTCCAGCCATTGGGGAAGAGCGTGTTTCCCCGCGACCACCACGTTCACATAGTGACGGCTCCGCAGGCAGTGGTCAAAAACCGAAAGGAGGCAGTTGGCGTCGGGCGGAAGGTAAACGCGAACGATATCGGCCTTCTTGTTCACCACATGGTCGAGGAAGCCGGGGTCCTGGTGGGTGAAACCATTGTGATCCTGTTGCCAGACGTGGGAGGCCAGAAGGTAGTTCAACGACGCGATCTTCCTCCGCCAGGGCAATTCAGCGGTGATCTTCAACCACTTGGCGTGCTGGTTGAACATCGAATCGATAATATGTATGAATGCCTCGTAACAATTGAAAAGTCCGTGCCGCCCCGTGAGCAGATAACCCTCCAGCCAGCCCTCCGACTGGTGCTCGCTCAGCATCGAGTCCAGCACCCGCCCGGCGGGCGAGAGAAATTCATCGTTCTTTTCGGTTCGGGCATCCCACTGACGGTTGGTTTCCTCAAAGACCGCACCCAGAAGGTTCGAGAGGGTTTCATCGGGGCCAAAGATACGGAAATTGTTTTGATCCATATTTATCTTGGCCACATCCCGAAGAAACTTTCCAAGCACCATCGTATCCTGGCCGTTAACGGCTCCAGGTGACGGCACCTTCACGTCATAGACACGGAAATCCGGCATCCGCAGGTCTCGAAGCAGTAACCCCCCATTAGCGTGGGGATTGGCGCCCATCCGCCGGTCGCCCTTGGGTGACAACTCGGCCAATTCCGGCACGAGACATCCATTTTTGTCGAAAAGTTCTTCCGGCTTATAGCTCTTCATCCAGCTTTCCAATTCGTGGAGATGATCGGGATGCTCCGAATCCACCAGGAGCGGAACCTGGTGCGCCCGGAACGTGCCCTCCACTTGGAGACCATCCACGGTCTTCGGTCCCGTCCACCCCTTTGGCGACCTGAGGACGATCATCGGCCAGCGGGGCCGGGTGGTATCGTTATTGCCCCGCGCGTTCTTTTGGATCTGCCGGATTTCCTCGACCACTTGTTCGAGGGTAGCCGCCATCAGTTGATGCATCTTTTCCGGGTCATCTCCCTCCACGAAATAAGGCGTCCAGCCGCACCCCCGTAAGAATTTTTCCAATTCTTCCGGTTCGATCCGGGCCAGGACGGTGGGGTTGGAAATCTTGTAGCCGTTGAGATGAAGAATTGGCAAGACGGCCCCATCGGAAATGGGGTTGAGGAATTTGTTGGACTGCCAAGCGGTCGCCAAGGGTCCGGTTTCCGCCTCGCCATCCCCGATAACACAGGCAACGATGAGGCCTGGATTATCGAAGGCGGCCCCGAATGCATGGCTGAGCGAGTACCCCAACTCGCCCCCCTCATGGATCGATCCCGGCGTCGTCGGGGCGACATGGCTGGAAATCCCGCCAGGAAATGAAAATTGCGTGAAAAGTTTTTTTAAGCCCTCTTCGTTCCGGCTGATGTTGGAGTAAACCTCGCTATAGGTGCCTTCGAGGTAAGTATTGGCAACCAGGGCCGGCCCGCCGTGGCCGGGACCGGCGACATAAAACATATCCAAGTCATACTTTTTGATGATCCGGTTCAGGTGAACGTAGATGAAGTTCTGGCCGGGGGTCGTGCCCCAATGCCCGACCACCAAGGGCTTAACGTGGGACAGCTTCAAGGGCTCCTTCAGCAACGGATTGTCATAAAGGTATATCTGGCCGACCGACAGATAGTTCGCGGCGCGCCAATAGGCATCCATTTTGCGGAGCAGTTCAGGTGAAAGTGTTTCGGTCCCCATTTTAAATCCCCCTTTTTCGGCCGATGTCGAGAAGGCGGCAAACCATTTTGGCGATCATGAATTCCTCGTCCGTGCGAATGACGCGGACGCTAACCCTGCTTTTGTCTCGGGATATCACTCCCTCGTTCGCCGTGTTCCGTTTTTCCTCAAGTTCAATCCCCAGAAATTCCAGTCCATCGCAAATCCGGGCCCGGACCGTGGGCGCGTTTTCGCCGATACCAGCGGAGAATACCAGCGTGTCCAGGCCGCCTAACGCCGCCGCGAAAGCGCCGATCCATTTCTTGACCTGGTAGCAAAATAACGTTACGGCCTCCGACGCCCGCTGGTCCGTCTTTTCGCTTTTCAACAAATCGCTCATGTCCGAACTGGTTTCTGAAACCCCGACGAGCCCGGACTCGAAATTAACCATTTCATTGAATCCTTTTGCGTCGAGTCCCTCTTCGCTCGCCAGGTATCCAAACAATCCGGGATCAATATCCCCGGAACGTGTGCCCATCGGCACACCGGCTGCGGGTGTAAAACTCATACTTGTGTCCAGGGACTTTCCTTCCAGGACCGCCGCCAGACTCGCGCCATTGCCAAGGTGGGCGAGGATGATCCGTCCTTGAGCCGCCTCCGCCCCGGCCAAACGGGCCAACTCCCCCATGAGGTACGAATATGACAACCCGTGAAATCCATATCGGCGCACCCCCTTTGCCTCGTACCGGCGCGGAATCGGCAACATCCGGGCCACGCGCGGCAAATTTTTATGGAAAGCCGTGTCGAAACAGGCCACTTGGGGCAAGTCGGGAAACTGGCGATGAAAAGCCTCAATCAACATGATCTCTTCCGGTAAGTGTTCAGGATCGAAAGTCGTGAGTTGCCGTAATTCCTCGATCATTTCTTTTGTGATTATTTTCGGGTCGCTATAATTCGGTCCTCCATGCACTACCCTGTGTCCTACTGCCGCCAAGGCGTCACGACCGCCGCGTTCTCCTATCCAATCCATTAGTACGCCTACCGCCGATTTGTGATCGGGCGTCTTAACTGGTCGAGTAAAATTGTCCAAAGTGGCCGGTCCCTTGACCCACAAGGTGGCATCCTGCAATCCAATCCGGTCAATCCTGCCCGCCAGAATCCGGCTTAAAGGGTCGCCAATCTCAAATAGGTCGAACTTGATACTTGATGAGCCGCCATTGATGGTCAAAATGCGGGGTTCAGACGGATTCATCGCCAACTCCTTCATTATTCCTCAACCCGAACGAGGCCAACTTCTTCTGCGTGGACTTTATGTCACTATAGCCTGGTTTGAAAATTAAACCTGCCGAATTCGAAACTATTTATTATTCAAGATTCCCCCACTGGCAGATTTATCAAAATGAGAGCGATCAAAAAGAGTAAAATCGGGTAAGTCGAGAGGAAAAGGGTTGTCCACGACGGGTCCCCATCGTGGACAAAGGTTTTGTAACCTCAATCCATTCACGGGGTGCCCATCAAAGAAAACGCCAAGAAAACTAATAAACTGAACAATGCCACTAAACCACCAGCGACTTTGAGCCACAATTTATTTTCAAAAAATGAATAAACCCCGATATAGAAAAAAACTAAAGGTCCAAACAATAACGTTGATTCTTGAAAATATGCTCTCATGGAGGTTCCTACAAAATACGGAGAGTCCGCATTCGTTAATTTGAAATACGCCCACACAAAAAATATCAGAAAACATAAAATCAAAAACTTATTTCCAGTAAATTTAAAAATACTTTTTTTCTTCTGGACAAAATAGATACCTAGCGAAGGAATAATCACTGGAAAAATTAAGAAGTTAAGAATATTAAAAATATAAAACCAATTACTTTTCATTAAAAAAATCCTTTTAAGAACCACTGTTTGTAACTACCGTATTCCAAACATTAAATAACCAATCGGTGTTTTTTCTTTGTCCACGAAGGGTCCCCGTCGTGGACAGGTTTCAACCTGATCTTTTCGATGTTATAGCTGTTTTTTGGAAAAACCCACTTATCCTTTTGCAGGCACGGGTACCTTAGACGGTTGTTGGATTCCAGAAATATGGCCGCAGGAAGGGCACCTGATGACCTTCATTTCGGTGGGAACATGCAGGTCGTAGGCTGCGGAACAGGCCGGGCAAACGGCCTTCAAGCCGGTAGCCCTGGCAGTCGAATCGTCGAATAAGGCGAACCCATTGAAGGGATCAAAGAATGAATCTTCTTCCACCGGAGTCAGCTTTTTGAATAAGGCCTCGGGCAAGACTGTCCCAGCGACTTTGGGTTTTTCGTAGGTTTCGACGATCTTCGTGACGTAATCGCACCAGGCATTGCTAATGTAACAAGCTACATAGTGCCCAAGGTTGAGAATCAAAACAGGAACCCGTTTCAAGTCCTCGCAATGCTCAAAAACCCAAATATCCTTTTCCTTAGCCAGGATGGTAGCCCACGGGAACCAGTCCTTGGCTTGCGCGAAAACTTCCTCATCCTTGCTGAGGACGAAAAACAAGGCGTCTGACTCTAGGATTTCTCTTTGGATTTTATCTTTCGCGGCAGGCCCTCCCGCGAGGCCCTTATAGGTTTCCCAAACCGTTTTAACCGCCGCCTCCCGAAATACCTTTGAGAAAAATACCTCAAAACGCTCATCTACGGAACTATGAACAATGAGTATTTGGCGCATGGTCTTTACCTCCCTTGGTTAAGGCTTAAGATCGGATCATCGTGAGGATCATCTTGAAACGCTTCAACGCCTTAAGTGCGTGCGGTTTTTGCGCGGGCATCAGGATCATCTCGCCGGAATGCAGGTGATAGAGCTTGCCAGCGATGCTGATTTCCGCCTCGCCTTCGATCGCCTGCACGAGCGCGTCGAACGGGGCTGTATGCTCACTCAAGCCCTGCCCTTCATCAAAAGCAAACAGAGTCACGTTTCCGGTCGACTTCTTGACAATTTCCCGGCTGACAATAGAGCCGTCCTGGTAATTCACTAGCTCAGCGGCCTTCACGACTTCGGCACCGGAAAGGCCTTTATGTTTGGATGGGATTTCTGGTTGCATAAAGCTTCCTCAATTTTTAAACGCGGGTATTTTGGGCCAATCGTGGATGTTGAATTGAATTTCAGTCTCCACCCACTCTTTTTCCTCCTGTGTGAACTGGTCCTCGATTTCGGGAAATAATTTATCTTCCTCGAAATAAATATGCTGGATGAGCTTTTCAGCAAATAATTTCAGGGATTTTAAATCCTTCGTTTTCAGAAGTTGGTGCAACTCCTTGTGTTCCTGCCTGGATCGGACCAGCAACGGATCATTTGTGCCTTTGTGGTAAGCCAGTTGGTCCAACATTTTTTCTTCCACGCCGATGTGGGCTTCCAAGTCCGACTTGAAGAATTTTTCGGCCTTGCGCCTCAAATCTTCCAGTTCCTTCTTGGATGGTTTTTGGTTTAGCAACCGTTGAATTGTTTTGGCGGTCATCAGCCCGAAATGGTGGGCATGGGTTATGGGCCACAAGAATTTTTCCCTTTTCATAGATTCCTCCTCTTTCAATTAATCCATCGCTTTAGTGATTGCGCGCCGCGCGTTGGATGGAAAAAAGATGCGCGGTGTCACAGGCTTTTAAAACTAATCTAAAATTCCTGCCGCTTCGGCCTTGGAAAAAAGGATGTTGTTCTCCAAATGAACGTGCTGGTGTAAATCCTGTTCCAGTTCTTTTAAGCCGTGATAAAGCCCCCGATAAGAATTGCAGGCGTCCTCGGGAGGCTCAAAGTTATTCGTCAGCTGATTCAATTCCACAAACTCCTCGCCGGTCATGCCGTGTTCCCACATGAGAATCCGCAGGGGATGGGTATCCTCTGACTCGCGCAAAAAAGGATCGGCAATGCCGTCTTTTTTGCCGCCAGCCGTCTCCACCGCCTTGAGATAAGGAAATACCTGTTCTTCTTCCTTGCCCATATGGCCATCCATCTCTTCGGCCATGAGTTGGACAATTTTATCCACCCGGTCTAATTCGGGCTGATGAGCGCCGTGGACGGCTTTCACTTTGGCCGACAATTTCTTTAACCGGGCCAATTGCTCCCGGGTATAAGCGTGATGTTTGTCCAGAATGTGGTTGATCAGTTCGGTCATAGTTTTGTTTGGCCAATCGGTCGTGTCCATGGTCCTGTTTTCGGTTTGCAACTTTTTCAATGCCGAAAGGGTTTCCGACAAAGACACACCGGCCAGTTGACAAGCTTCCTGAAGGGCGCGGTTCCCGCCACAGCAATAATCAATTTTTAACTTCTCAAACAATTGTATGGAACTTGGCATCGCAGACAGCAATTTTCCCCACCCATTGAGTAGCTTCGATTTTGATGTTTTCTTTCTTTTCTATAGTTTGCATAACCGCCCCCTTTTGTGTTTCTCTGACGAATCCAACTTACCGTAAGCGGTTTCGCTTCGCCGTGACTTAAATCACACAGTTGGTTATCTTGAAGTATCCAGCCACGAAAGATATGATGGCCGTCATGAAAAAAATTGAGGCTCTGAAAAAAACCGAAATGTTCGGACGTTTAACCGACAAAGAATTAAATAGCGTGGCCGAAACCTGCGTTGAACACAGGTTGAAAAAAGGAGAAATTCTTTTTACCGCCGGTGAGGAGTCTCGCGGCCTTTACGTGATCGCCAGCGGTTCGTTGCGGGCTTTTCGCGCCAATGAAGAGGGACGGGAACAAATTATTCACGTGGAAAAGATGGGAACCACCATCGCGGAAGTCCCGGTTTTTGACGACAAACCCTATCCTTCCACTGCGATGGCCGAAGAAACCAGCGAAGTGCTTTTCATTTCGAAAACGGATATTAAAAAACTCTGCTTGAAATACCCTGCCATCGCCCTGTCCGCCTTAAAGCTTTTGGCTGAACGCCTGCGCAAAACCGCCGCTCTGGTCGAGTCTCTTTCCCTGCGAGAAGTGGATCAACGATTGGCCGCGTTTCTCATCGCTGAATTTAAAGAGAAAAAAACCAAAAAGATAACCGTTCCCTCGTACGTGATTCTCGCTTCCCGATTGGGGTCGGTCCGCGAAGTGGTTTCCCGCTCTTTCGCCAAACTGGAACAGGCGGGGTTGATATCAACCGATGGTAAACACGAGGTGTCCCTATTGGATGCCCAGGGTCTCGCGGATTACACGGGAAAGTAGACGTTTTAAAATGCTCGGCGGCTTGATCGGATCACCAAGCCCATCCTCAAATCAATAATCGTAAAAACATCCTCGGATAATTCGTCATTTTGTTCAATTCGTGACATAAGTCACAGCCTTTAACTTTTCAACAGCGCATCCTAATGATCGCAGGATCAAAAAGGAGGCTGTTATGAAGCACGATAAATCACGGGCATCCGTCTCAATCAAACTAGGTCGAAGGAGTTTAAAACATTCCGCCCTCCACCTATGGCGCGGGTGCCATAGCAGGTACTCCTTAAATCTTTCATTCGTCCCCTTTCATTTCACGAAAACGCCTGTTTTTTCAGCCAATCACCTTTGGCACCGCACTTGCTATAATCAAGGTCGATTGGAAAGGAACTCCATCATGAAAAAGTTGATCTTCGCACGGAATCCGGTTCTTTTAGGTTGTTTGTCATTACTCCTTGTTTTCTCATTCGCAGGTTGCGGCAATCAACAGACAACTCTTTTGCAAGAGGACGCGATTGAGACCTATGCCCCTGAAGTTCCCCCTCCTATAAATCGGATACTGCCAGCCACCGTCAAAGTTTGCCTGACTGCTGAACGAGTGGTTCTTCCGGTGGACGGGGACAAAAAATACGAGTTTTGGACCTTCAACGGCCATGTTCCCGGACCTTTTGTCCGCGCCCGTGTGGGCGACTATCTTGAAATTCATATGACCAATTCGGACCCCAGCGGTAAACCGCACAACATCGATATGCATTGCGTCAGCGGTCCCGGGGGAGGCGCCACCTGCACAACCGTTATGCCGGGCGATCATCCCATGTCGCGGTTCAAACTGCTTTACCCCGGCATTTATGTTTACCATTGCGCGGCCCCGCCGGTGATGGATCACATCGCCAACGGCATGTATGGCCTTATCCTGGTCGAGCCCAAAGGCGGTCTCCCCAAAGTGGATCACGAATACTACGTCATGCAGAGCGAGCTTTACGCCGTTCAATCCAAAAAGAATCCAAACCTTTTGGAATATTCACACGCTCTGGGTCTGGCGGAAAATCCGACTTACGTGATGTTCAACGGCAGAACCGGCTCCCTGATTGGAGATGGGGCGCTTAAAGCCAAAACCGGAGAAACGGTCAGGATTTATTTCGGCGACATCGGCCCCAATAAAATCTGCTCGTTCCATGTGATAGGCACCATCTTCGACAAGGTTTACCGCGAAGGCGGTATGTCGAGCCCGCCCGAGGAAGGCATCCAAACCACGACCGTACCCTGCGGAGGCGCGGTTGCCGTTGAAATCAAGCTGCCAGTGCCAGGAACCTTCACCATTGTGGACCACGCCATTTTCCGCATCGAGAAAGGCGCGGTGGGATTCCTGCAAGTCACCGGCAAACCCCGGGACGACATTTTCTTCGCCGATCCGAACGCCAAAGCTTGCGCGGGATGCAAAATCCATCCCTGATTTTGAACCGGCGGGCTCGAAAGAGCCCGCTTTTATTTTTAAGTTTAGCTACGAAATTAAAACGCAAGGAAATTTATCGTATGAATATTTCAAATAAGGAAAAATGGATTCTAAAATCGATGATCGCGGGAATAATGCTGTTAGGTATGGCTCATTTTATGCAGGCCAACGCGGCCGATGATTCGGACAACGCGCAGGCGACAGAAACCGCAACACCTACTCTGAATCCCACGCAACCCGCAGTAGTTTGGAGTGGCGTGATCCAAGCACAGGATAACTGGACAAACAACGGGAACGCGGAGGCCTTGTCCCTGGCGCATGTCCGAGTGAGAGGCGTTATCGTGTTGGATTCGGAAAACAGCTTGGCGATCATGCCGGATTACGCGATCGGGACTTTCACTCTATTGGATGCTTACGGTGTCCATAAATTCGGCTATATCAACGGATTGTCGGTTATGGCCGGACAATTCAAATATGCTTTCGGCGATAACCGATACCTGCTGCCCCAGCAGTTAAAGCGCACGACGTACAACATAACGGACGCCTTGATTCCCGGAAACGCCACGGCCAAAGCCTGGGATTTAGGCCTGGAAGTGAAAGAACAAATCGACGCTTTGACTGTTCAGGTAGACGCGATTCAGGGCGATGGTCCCAATGTGACGGCCGATCCCAATAACACGATTGACTTCACCGCCAGGGCCGAATGGAAAGACACCCATTTCATTTTGGGTATTTCGAATTACTACGGCAAAGGCGGGCAAACCGCCGCTTACACTTTCACCTCGTTACAAGACTGGTTTGACGCTTATGGCCGGTTGATGATCGAATCCTTGGATTTCAGGACGGAAATGATCTTGGCCCCGAACAACGCCAGCGGTTTCGACGCCCAGTTATCCATCAAACCGATTTCCTGGTTTGAGCCGCTGGTTTGGTTTGAGACCATGAATAACGCCAATTCGGGAGTGGTCAACAATTTAGGCGTTCCGGGAATCGCCAATAGCCTGGGTGCGGGAGTCAATTTTTGGTCCGGGGATAAAACCCGCGTGTCCTTTGACCTGTCGTTTATTGGCACAAGCGACATCCTGAATACCACTAGCGAAACATTGCAAGTTGAAGAAACTTTCTAAGATCGAAGGAGGATAACAGGCACCTAAATCGTTTAAACAAGCCTCTTAAAAAAGGCCCTTTTATCATCTTAAATTTATCTTTCACAAGGAGAAAAAAATGAAAAATTCATGGAAATACTTAGGAATCATTCTCGCCGGAGCTTTTCTGGCGGCGGGATGCGGCCAAAAAAGCGATGACGATGATTTAGCCGCGGCGATCAATAAATCCGCTGGATCCGCCGCCTCCTCGGCGGTAAAAGGAACGGCGGTCTTATCGGGCAAAGTCATCTTGAACGGCAAAGCCCCTGCCTCGGCTAAAATTGACATGTCGGCTGATCCGATATGTAAAGCCCAGCACTCCACCAGCGTCACGGACCAGACTGTCCTTCAAAATCCGGACGGCACCCTGCAAAACGTGTTCATTTACGTAAAAAGCGGCGCCGGAAATTATCCCGTCCCGGGCACGCCGGTTACACTTCAGCAAAAAGGCTGTATGTACAATCCCCACGTGATTGGTGTTCAGGCGGGGCAAAAATTTGAAATCCTCAACTCCGACGCAACCATGCACAACGTGCATTTCATGGCTGCGATTAATGATGCTTTCAACTTGGGGCAGCCCGTTCAGGACATGGTATCCGAAAAAGTTTTCTCAAAACCTGAAATTATGGTCCCTGTAAAATGCGATGTCCACGGCTGGATGCATTGTTATGTCGGCGTGGTGAGCAACCCTTTTTACAACGTCACCGGAACCGACGGGACATTTAAGATCAGCGAGCTTCCCGCAGGAACCTATACGTTGGAAGCGTGGCATGAAAAATACGGCACTTCCGACCAGACCGTCACTATCAAGGACGGGGAAACCCAGACGGTCAACTTTACCTTTAGCGCCAAATAAAGTTAGTTTAAGTGTGTTGACTGACATCCGTTAGCCGGGTTTTTAAAGACTCGGCTATTTTTTTTAGATCGTCGTTTTAGTCTAGTCAATCCACATCTTGTCCGGAGTTGCCCCCAATGACCTTTCTCAAACGGATTCCTTTGGCTCTGTCTGCCTTATTGACCCTTCTTTTCGCCGTGTGGGGCGGATTATTGCGGCTGCAATGGGCCCTGCCGATCCCCGAGGCCAACTGGATTTCCTTTCACGGTCCCCTGATGGTGAACGGTTTTTTCGGAACGATCATCGGGCTAGCCCGCGCCAATGGTCTCAAATCCAAAGCCGGCCTGATGGTGCCCCTGGCAACTGCGCTGGGCGCCTGGACGCTTCTTTTAGGCGGACCTGAAAAATGGGGCGCGCTTTTATTTTTGCTGGCTAGCTCGGGTTATTTGATTGTCTCTATCGGTTTTTTCAAAAAACAACCCTTTTACATCGCCGCTTTGGCGCTTGCGGGCGGGTGCGGATGGGCGTGGGCCAACTACTTTTGGTGGCGGGGAGAATCCATTCCCCATGTGATGACCGGTTGGCAGCTGTTGTTTGTACTGACCATCGCCTCAGAAAGACTGGAGGCTGTTCATTGGAAACCGTCCTCCGCTCAGTCCCTGATCCTCACCCTGGCAGTCGGTTCGCTGGTTCTTGGCGCGGTATGGCAGCCCTTTTATCCGGCTGTCGGCATTCGAACGGCGTCCTTAGGTTACTTGTCGTTGGCGTTGCTTCTGTTGATTTTTGATAACGGCTGGAAAAATCAAAAATTAGGCGAATGGAAAATTTATGCAAAGTTTTGCCTGCTGTCAGCCTACCTCTGGCTAATCGTTTGTTCTCTCGTGGGCTTGTGGGCCGCGCCGACTGATTCGGGTTTCGCTTACGACGCCTTTCTTCACGCGCTATTTTTGGGTTTTGTTTTTTTCATGGTATTCAGCCACGCTCCTCTTCTGTTGCCGCGCGTTCTGAAAACCCCCGTGCCTTTTCATCCGTTTTTTTACGCGCACTGGGTTTTGTTACAAGCCTCCCTGATAACCAGGGTAGGCGGAGATATGCTGGAGTCGGTCCCCCTGCGCCGCTGGGGCGCGCTTCTCAACGCATTAGCCCTTTTAATCTTTTTCATCAATACAATCCTGGCAATACTCAAGGGAAAATACCTTCACAAGAAGGTTTTTTCTGGTGAAAATTAACGCCTCTTTATGACACTACCTGTCCAGAAACCAGGTCCAGATCACGATAAAGTGGGCTGGTGTTTGAGAATTTCCCCCGCGAGTTTCTTATCCAACTCATTAAAGACTTTCTCGATCCGTCCGAAAAATAAATCCTCCTCGAAACGGACATGGGAAGTAAGCGTTTCAGCGAAATCAAGAAGGCTTTCTTGGGTGTTATGAGACAGGAGCGACTCCAGAAAGCGGTGGTCTTTTCTAATCTTTTCAACGTCAGGATCGCCGTTTCCCATCCTCAACTCAAAAAGACCTAATATTCTTTCTTCATCCCAAAAGTGTTGAATTAGCTCATCCTTGAAAAACTTGTTTGCTTCAACTGAAAGTTCTTGAAAGAATTTATTTTTATCATCATGTTTCGGACCAGAAAAGCTTTCCCTTATTTTCCTTGTCAATAACAATGCGTCGTGATGGGATTGGCTCAATGGCCAAAGAAATTTCTCGCGTTTCATCTTGCACCCCGCTTTCATTAGTTTTTTTAGATAAATCTTCATACGCAATACCGAGTTGGCGGTGCGTAAGGGACAGCAACCGGCCCAAGAAACAGTGATCACCGCACAATTCGCTTTCCCGATTCAGCTTAAACAACGTGAGGCAACGAAAATTCTGAAGAATTCAAAAGATACTCAATCACATCTGCCGCGCTGTAGGAAAGCTTCTTCCCTTTTAAGAATGCCGTAATACGCGACAAATCGTCCCCCGAGGTCACCAGTGGTTTTTCCTTATACCCGTCCTTTTGTTCCTGTGCCAATCCAATTCCCGCAAAAAGTCCGTTGCAAACGCATTTTTTTCCTTTTGTGTCCTCTTTTTTTCCTTCTTTTTGCAGGTAGCTCTCCACCGGTTCCCCTGGACAGCGGTAACCAACCGAACCGTCTTTTCTTTTATAAGCTATACGCAAGTAACCTAAGTCGCAAATCCGGGGCCGGGCCGCATACTCCTCCACCTCGGACAAGGTGCCTTCCAGTCGGACAACTTTGAAAGGAAAACCCGTAGGTGATGCCACGGGATCGGTAAAAACTTCCGCCTTCCCCCTTAAGGCTTTTTCAAATACCTTTCTCTTAATGCTTTCATCCAATCCGGATTCCTCGCAATAGGCGAAAACCGTTCCCACCTGGATGCCCGCCGCGCCTTGGGTCAGCGCCTCTTTTAATTTTTTCGGGTCCGCGCAAGAACCGGCCAGCCAGTAAGGCAATCCCAGCTTGCGGAATGTCGCCAGATCCACTTTGTCTTTAGAACCGTAAATGGGTTCGCCCTTGTCGTTCAGCTGAAGCAATCCCCTTGGTGGGGCGTTATGCCCACCCGCCGTGGGGTCCTCGATGACGAACCCGTCCACTCGTCCCGTGGATTTTTTGGCCAGGGTCATCGCTAACACCTCGGAGGATACAATGGCGATGAATTTGGGGCGTTTTAATTTAACCGGAGGGGAAACTATTATGTCCTTTGGATTAAAGGTTGCGTGAAAATCGTCCCCGGACGCGGCTCCATGCACGTTGATTTTCAACTTTACTTCCTGGTGTGAAACCAGTTTGTCCAATATGGCCGGGATCGCCCTTGGGATTCCGGCGCCCATGAGGACATAATCCACGCCTGCCAGGAGCGCCCCGAAGAGGGATGGCAGGGTGGGAAACTGAACTTTTTCAAGATAATTGATGCCCACCAACCCCTTGTGGTTTTCCTTAGCCAAAAAAACCTCCGCGAAATTAGCCGCGACGGTCAGCTCCAGGAGTTCCTGGGGCGGATTGAGGGAGAACATGGGGGCGTTTTTAAAGGGAACCCCATCTGCTTTGCCGCCATCGATAAAATATCGCTTTAGTATCCTTTGGGCGATGCCTTTACCTGGAAAACGTTCTAAGGCCCAGCGCATGGCACCATCCGGGTCCCCCAATTGAAGCCGGCGGGCCATGACATTTTCTAATGCCGTCCCGGAGACAACTCCCAATTGGCCTAATAGGGCTACGGCCCTAGCCAGTTTCCAATTGGAAACAGCGATCCCCATGCCTCCTTGAATAATCATCGGTTCATTCATGAAAACTTTCCTCATTCCTAAGAGATATTCACCCCATTGCGGAGCCCTACACACCCAAGTAGTTCCTGGCACCCGGAGTCATCATTTCCGGTGTCCAAGGCGGGTCCCATACCACCCGGATTTCCGCTTCCTTGTCCGGTTCCAGGCGTTTGACCACGTTCTCTACGGCCACCTTCATGCTGTCGTGCATGGGACAGCCTTGGGTAGTCAGCGTCATGGTAATAACGGCTTTTTTTTCCTCAATCTCGATGTTGTAGACGAGGCCTAAATCGACAATGTTGAGACCGATTTCGGGGTCAATGACCCAGGTAAGGGCCTGGCGGATTTCCTCAGCTGTTGCCATGGGAAAACCCCCTACGGAAAAGGTTGAACATGTTCCAGCCGAAGAAGACGGCCGATAAAACCAGGCCGATAGATCCGGCCAGCCTCAGGGAGTCCTGATTAAAAAAAATTCCAGCCCAAAGAAAGGGCAGGCTCACGCTCATCAGCCAGAATTGGCGGTTCCCCACTTTTTCGCTGTATAGGTCTTTCAGGAGCGGGACCGGCTTTAGTCCTACTTGGCTGGAGTAGGTGTGAAACCAGACGAGGAAAGGAACGATCTTGTAAAGCTGGCCCACAATCAGGAGCGAGAAGGCCCCCAACAGTAGAACCGAAGCATAAGTGAGGACCGCTCCATCCCGCCATCCATCCTGAAAGTTAAAAAAAAGAAGGCCGAGCCCTATTCCCGCCGCCACGGAAAGTAGCGAGAATGCCAGAAGCGAGTACCGCATCCCCACGTCGGGCATGCGCCTCAAGCGGGATCGATGGATGAAATATACCTGGTAAAGATAAAAAGCCACCCCCAAGGCGAGCAGGGCGCCCCCGATTTTTACTATCCATCCCTCCGGGTTGATCCACCAGCCCAGGGCCAGTCCCAGGAGCCCCGCGTTGAAAAGCCCGTAGGCCCATTTGGCTGGCGTGGTGGAAAAGCCGTGGGCTAGGCTGAACATGGGGATGAGTTTCAACGCCACGCCCATGATGATCATGCCGATCCATCCGGCCAGCCCCCAATGGGCGTGGATCTTCAAAAGGTCCAAGTGGTCGCGGCGTACGATATAGGGATAGGCTAGGTTCAAGGCCAAGAGAAATCCTAATGTGGCGGTCAGGGCCAAGTAAAAAAGCCCAGTACCGATGAAAAGACCGGTTAGGGAACGGCTTTTAGCGCGGGCCAGTGTGACGCCTACGTTGATGATGAAAAGTAAAAAGCCCGAGGCCGTCAAAGCCGCCGAAACAAGAAGTGGAATCCCCAATTTGAAATTCCAGAAGCTCAGGACCATTCCCAAAAGACCCGGCAGGAACAAGGCATATTGGATGAAGGCTAGGGGTTCGCTGAACAGAGGTGCCTCGAAAACCACAGGTACCAGCTGGAACAAGGCTCCGAAAATGACCATAGATACCCAGCCCAGCACCGTCAGGTGGGTGAGACCTAAGAGCCGCCCCTGAAAAAATTCACCCTTTAATTCGGAGGAATAAACCGCCAAAAGTAGGCAAAGGACTATGAAAATAGTGATGCCTGTACTCAGGTACAACCCCACCAACCGGAAGGACGGTGCCATTTGAAAAGAAGGCATGGTCGTTGATGCCGAAGGCACCGGTGGTGGCAACTGGGTTTTAAGAACAGCGGAGTCTTCCATGGTCATCCTTCCTTTTTCCAGATGAGGACCTTGTAGTCCGAGTCTCCCAACTTGCGGGTTACGCCCTCATAACCTCTTTCCCTTAATTTGTCGTACAACATCACCGGCTCCCGGTGATGATGCACAAAAATCACTCCACCCGGAGGGAGAGAGTTCAACTCCTCGAAAATCCGGATCATGGGTTCGGGCGGCATAAGCCCCCGAACATCCACTTCCACCCGTGGCTTGCGAACCACCATCCGGTCAAAGAGGTCATCCGAAGGGGAATCGGTTTTCACCCCAGCCGGTGGGACCGAACCTTTACCAGAAGGTTTTTTGAAATAAATATTCCAGATACCGTCTTTTGTTTCGGCGAAAATCTCAAATCCCTGCTTGCCCAATACTGCGTAAAGAGGTACGGGCTCAAAAGAGTTGACCAATCGGAGATATTGGCCATCCCCAAGGCCTTTGACCGCCTTCATGATGGCCTGAAAGGGTTCTTCTCCTTTTTCAATCATGGGCCGAACATCTAACAAGACTTCATGGGACGAGTCGAGAGAAGCTGCCCATTTGGGTTTAACTTCGGTTTGGGGGGAGACTTCTGCCTTGGAAAAATTGGACGTTTTGAGGATAGATACTTTCCAAACTTCGGGGCCTTCTTCTTGGTATTCCCACTTGAACTGGTTGGGCCGCTCGTGCACGAACTGGTAATAAAGGGGTTTAGGGTCATGGTCATTGACCAGTTCAAAGGACTCTCCTTCCTTTAATTTGTCGAACATATCGAAAATCTTCGGGTGTCGCTCTCGCGGCATTATATTCCTGACATCCAATTGGACCGTATTACCCATGACTAGTTCCTCCTTGATAATCTTCAACGATGGTTCCAGTTTATGGCACAGACCTTTTTAACGCCGTGACTTAAGTCACCCAGTTGGTTATTTTGAAATCCAGTCGCAAACGATAGGATGCCCAGCATGAACAAAACCGAAGCTTTGAAAAGAATCGAAATGTTCATTTCCCGTTTAGGATCGGTTTGCGAAGCGGTTTCCGGTTTTTTCAACAAATCGGGACAAAAACGCCGGGTTTCAGTCGATAAAAGCACAATGTTCTTTTATTAAACACCCAAGGCTTTGAGGATTATGCAGGAGAAGATTTTTTAGCCCGATCAACGTGGCGAGGGACCACTGGACGGCGCGGGTGTCACAACAGTTTGTGTGGCAAGACTCCGATGAAAGCAATGGCTGAAAAGTCGGGCCTTAACTAACTTAAATTTGGATCGAACTTTGGGGTAAGGGCATTACCAGCCAAAGAATTCCATTAGAGATTCTTCCATGGTGATCTAGGCCAAGGGCCTCCTTGACATAAACAATTGAAATTATGGCAAGCAAACCAACAAAAAGGATATTTTGGAAGAAGTCTACAATGGAATATTTAAATCCTTTTATATTCACTCGATCACCTTTCTTTTTTGGCTGTCCACGATGGGTCCCCATCGTGGACAACTTCCATCGAGTTTAAAACAGCAGGTTATTAAGACTCTTTAAAAGTCAGCCCGTTCTTTTGAAGCGCTTGTTTCAAAATCGGAAAGGCCGAAGGCCCGATCCCATGAAACTCTTTTACCTCTTCAATCGTTCTTTTTGAAAGATCGGCAATATTATGGATGCCGTTGTTGAGAAGGGCTCTTTGCGCGGGCTTGGGGATTTTTAAGAATTCAATCCCTGTATTCGGACCACCAGCCTGTGTGACCATTTTTTTATTCAGGCGCTGCGTTACAGATTTCTTCATAGTTCCCCTTTCCGATCTTGTCCATGACGGCTCCCCGAAGTGGACAACGGTTTTCAATTATATCTTTGATTCGTTTTCTAAACTTAGACCTTAAAAAATAAAAAACTCCAGCGCTAAAAGCGCTGGAGTTTCAATCATTAAGTTGTGTTATGCCTATACTCAATTCATATCCCACCCCCTTTCCAATTTGTATCAGATCATCCCTTAGAGGAAAAATGGTTAATGGGTTGTAAGGTTTCGAACAGCTTCTTGAGAGAAGCCTCCACATCGTCAAAAAACCCTTTTCCCGACTTGCCAAAATCAGTTTTTTCCTTAATCACATCCAGCTCACCGTATAAGTCCTTAAAATCTTTTTTGGTACCGTATCCGAGGGCTTGGGCGAATTCCAATTTTGAACGGGCTTCAGCCAGCAGTTCGCTCAGTTTTTTATTATCATCCGCAGAGCGGCTGTCATTCTCCGACAATTGTTTCGCGTCTTTCAAAATATCCTGGGCTGTAACTACTGGGAGGGGGATGATCGTATCGGTCACGACCAGCGTATCCAAAGCCGTTTGGAGCGTATCCTTCGCGTCTTCCATTTTTTCATCGTCTATGAATTTGACGGCTTTTTTGATGGCATCGGGATAAGTCGCCAGAGGAATATTCGAGACGCTGATGACCGTCTCACTGCGAAGGGCGTCCAGAATCTGGCGGGCTTCCGGGACTTTCCCAGCCACCAAAAAGGCCTCCGCGTCCCCGCGAGCGGTCTTTACCTTGTCAATATCGGCGTAAACATCATAGGTCGCTTCGCTCACGCGGGTTGGAGCCAGGGCCAGATTGGGGTCCCGGGCCAGGATCAAGTCCAATTTTCCGGTGGCCAGCTCAAGGGCATGAAGGGCCTCGTCCTTCTTATTTTCATCCAGGCATTTCAAGGCGCTCCTGGTTTCCTCAATAGCGGCCATGGCCTCGGAAGTAATTTGCTTCCTTTTGTCAGCGACTTGCCCCTGTGGATTTTGACCGTTCCCGACCTTTTGGCTCACGCCAGACTTTTCGTTGGATTGGGCGGCGGGAGTCGGCGAGGTACCGCCATAAGTTAGATTGGTCAGCGAAGGTAACGCGAAAGCTAGCCCAACAGCTACAGCGGCAACTACGGTTGTCTCGATCAATATACGTTTCATGACAGGCCTCCTTTTCTTCTTTTTAAAAATTTAACCATTCATTGTTCAGCCAACTTTTAAAAATTTTATTAGGAACCTTTTTTAAAAAAATCAAGAGTTTATTTTTCCGGCATTCATTTTCGCTTTTGCAAAATTCATTCCCGCGCCGCTTCTGCCGACAAGCCGACCGTCTGACAACGGAGTGAATTTTTACCGGATTTTTTCGCCTCATACATCAAAAGGTCGGCGGCATGAACAATCTCGTCGATTTTTTCGGGCACATCGTAATAGGTCACCACTCCCATACTGAGGGTCACCAGAGGAAACTCCTCTTTTAAACACGTGTTAATGGCTTGGTGCAATTGCGAGCTCAATCTTTCAGCGGCCTCCGGCCCAGTTTCTGGGAACAGGACAACGAATTCGTCCCCGCCCAGCCGGGCGACGCGGTCGCTAGATCGCACCTGGCCTTGTAGGATCAACGATACCTTTTTGAGCAGTTTGTCCCCCATCAGGTGCCCATAGATATCATTCACCTTCTTGAAGTTGTCCAAGTCCAGGAAACAAAGGGTGAAGGGATGGTGGTAACGGTTGGAACGTTCCCTTTCTTGTTCGGCGATTTCATAAAAAGCCGCCGAATTCATGAGTCCCGTCAGAGCGTCGGTTTTGGACTTTTGTAAGGCCTTGTCCATCTCACTCTTCAGGGAAGTCAAAATGAGGCAAATAACAGAGAAATAAATGGTCATGACGGTCGTCGTCCCACAATACGACCCAGGGATGAGGAAACATCAAAGGATGGAGGGCGTAATCCACCATCAAGTAACTGGCGCAAAGGACCGAAAACAACAGGCCGCTTTGAATGCCGATGTTCCAGGTGACAAAGGCTACAGGTGCCAAGAGAAAGACCGTGAGATGCAGCAATCCGCCAATCAAATAATCCAAGAGATCGATCAGAAGGAGGAAAGAAAGCGAAATAAAGACGACAAGCCTCTTGGAGATGGAAGAGGAAATCAGCTTTTGAATGGAAAATTGATCAATCCAACGCCACATTCGCGAACCACCGTGGGTTAAAACGCCAAAGCGGGAATTCCGCCGAAAGGCGGGTTCCCGCTAAAGGGATTTTTAGGAATATCCTCATCCTTGCCGTCTTTTTTGGAGAGTTTCTTCCGGGGATGAGAAATAAAGTCCCGAAGGCGGCTCAAGCGCCGGTGTTGCAGAAAGCGTCGTGTTAATTCAGTTGATCGAAGAAGGTTCATAATTCCTCCTTGAACCAGAAATTTAAACAGAAAGGAAGGCAGGGCACCGCAATGCCCTGCCTCACCCTTGATTATCCAGCGGTTACAGCGATTGCTCGGGGTTTCGATTCCGCACTCTTGGGAACGATAATCTCCAGGATTCCATCCTTGACGGTAGCTTTGATTTTGTTGGTGTCTATAAGGTGGGGGAGGGAAAAACTTCGCTGGAATGTACCGTAGGATCTTTCCAACCTGTGGAAATTCCTTTTTTCGGTGTCATACGGCGGTTTTTTCTCGCCCGAAACCGTCAAGATGTTTTCCGCCAAAGAAAGCTTGATATCCTCCTGTTTCATGCCCGGCATTTCGGCGTAAAACCGGTACTCATCCTGGTTCTCCTCCACGTCAAAGGGCGGCACCCAGCCGGTCCCAAATCCTTGAAGGTTAAACCCGGGCCGCATTTCCAAAACATCGTCCAAAAGGCGGCCCCATTGACTTTTGTCCATCTTAAAACCTTGGGGTAAAAGACCAGAACCATTCATGGTTATTCCTCCTTACTGTTTTTTGAAAACAACACCTTTAGTGGAAATACAATTAGGAACCCTCGTTTTTTTCGTCAAGGCCCGAAAATAAAGGATTTTTTCAACTTATGGGAACGGGTTCAACGAAATGGAGGCGGGAATTGTTTTGGGGAAATGCTTTTCACTGGATAATATCCGACTTTTTAGTCCACGAAGGGTCCCCGTCGTGGACAGGTAATAATCATACCGATCTGGTAATCCTATAAAGGACATGTTTTCGCAAGGGATGCCCTTCCGGAAGCGCCGGATGCTCGAAATCGTCCCAAGGATTACTTGTCATTTTTAATCGTTTCATCACCGAAATGGAGCGTTGATTCAAAGGTGACGTGAAAGAGACGATTTCTTCCAGGCCAAATAGATTGAACCCAGCCGCCAACGTGGCCACAGCGGCCTCCGTCGCGTAGCCCTTCCCCCAAAAAGCCTTATCCAGCCGCCACCCAATTTCAACGCAGGGAGTGAAGTGGGACTCAAAACGGGGAACGGAAAGGCCCATGAAGCCGACTAAGGCTCCGGTTTCTTTCTCCTCGACCGCGCAAAGGCCGAAATGGTGTTTATCAAAATGTTCTTCAATCCGGGCCATCAGCCCGTCGCTTTCCTCACGGGTAAGGATTTTTGGCATATATTCCATCACGACGGGGTCGGAATTCATTTTGTAAAAGGCTTCCCGATCCGAAGGGTTCCACTGGCGAAGCACAAGACGTTGGGTTTCGATAGGTTTCATTTGATATCACTTTGGTTAAACCTGGACTCAAAAGGGGCTTTAACTGCTACGAAGGGTCCCCGTCGTGGACAACCCGAAACACTTCAAAGTGTACCCGGACCAGGGTTAAGCTTAACAAGCTGTTAAGCCGTATGGGCATGTATGCGCGGTTCCATCTTTACCCAACCGGCGCGCTGGGCGAGGCGAAGGTCGTAATCCGATTGAAGAGCGAGCCAGGTTTCGGGCGAAACACCGAAATACTTCCCCAGACGCAAAGCGGTGTCAGCCGTAATCGCGCGGCCCGCGTTGACGATGCCGCTGATACGGTTGGGCGGAACGATGATGTCGCGGGCCAGCTGATTGATGCTGATACCCATCGGTTTCATAAATTCCTCTAAAAGCACTTCCCCAGGATGGATCGGGTCCATTTTTTTTGCTTTTGTGTTCATCATGTCACCTCAGTGATAGTCGACTATTTCAACATTTACCGCTTCACCTTCGTGCCAGGTAAAACAAATTCTCCATTGGTCGTTGACGCGGATGCTGTGCTGGCCTTTCCGATCACCTTTCAGCGCCTCCAACTGATTGCCCGGCGGCATCCGTAAATCCTCGAGTCTTTTCGCGGCGTTCAAGTAGAGAAGTTTCCTCCGGGCAACACGTTCAATATTCCTAAAACGCGGAACAACATTGTCCAGAAAAAGGGCTTCAACCTCTTTATCTCGAAAAGTTCGAATCATAAGCCATGCTATTACGAGGTGCGTAATAGGTCAAGTAAAATTGCCAACGTGTCAAAAAAAGAAAAGGGTTAATACCCGCTGCGCTTCGTCCGAAGCGCAATAGAAGGATTAGGTTTAAAAGGGATTTTTATTGTCCAACGCGGGTCCCCGTCGTGGACAATCTTTATTTGAATTTAGCCGGTTTCAAAATCCAATTCGCTAAAGGAAAGGTGATAATCACGGATACTATCAGCGCGACGAGACCCAGAATCCATTGATCCGAGTAACTAGAACCATTCGGATTTATAAAAAGTTGCGTCGAGTCGACACTTAAATGCACGATCATCCAACCCCAAACCACCATACCGCCTTTTTCAAATAAATAAGCCGCCGGAAAAGCTAGCACGAAAGCCAAAACCATTGAGACCCAAATGTCTCCCAGCTGAGAGGACATGTACAGATGCATCAAACTCCAAAAAATTCCGGAAAGGGTTGCAGCCACCATGAAAGAATGGTTTTTTCGAAAATACTGAAAAAACATACCCCTAAAGGTTAATTCCTCAAAAAAGCCGGCACCGATAATTGTATAAGCTAGATAAGGTGCCCAGTTTGAACGTAACCCAACTCCCGGCTGAGAATAAAATTGAAGGGATATCCAGTGAACAGCCAATATTGGCAAAGCGGCTAAAACCCCTACGAGCACTTGTTGGGAGTTAAAAGCTTTAACGCCCAGAAACTGAACTGTTTTCCAGAGGTTCAGCTTCAATAGCCATGAGGCATAGCAAACCGTTGAGATCAAGCCGATCGTCGACCAGCAACTATGAAGCCAAAGATTATTCCAATGAATATCAAATTGGTCGGTAGCGATAGAAATAAGCGAAAAATGAAAGAGAATCCGGCCCAACAAATTTTCTGAAATCATAAAGGCGGCTATCAGGCCCACTATTACCAATAATTCTTTACCAAGATTCTTCATAAACACCTCTTAACCTGCCATTTCAAAGATGCCCCTTGTAAGCCTTTTAACCTTGTCCACGACGGGTCCGTGTATTGGACAAAACTCTTCTTCATTGTGAAAGTTTCATCCACCAGGGCGGTTGAAGTACATGGGGCTTGCGGCCCACGACAAATGGCAAGAGATCCATTTCCGGCTTCCCATCCAGTATTAATTGCGTCATCAAGTAACCAGTAGCGGCCGCCAGCAGATGCCCATGCGTGTGGTGGCCCGCCGCAATATAAAGTCCATCCGTGCCCGGAACCGCACCCAGGAAAGGATGCCCATCCACCGAACCGGGGCGAAAACCGGAGAAATAACCCGAAACCCGCAGCGGCGACAAAGCCGGCGCCATCCGCCTGGCCGCAGTCGCCAGGGTCGCAATACCCTCAGGCGTCACGGCCCTTTCAAACCCGGCTTTTTCCAAGGTACTGCCGACGTACAATTCACCGCCCCGGCGCGGCACCATGTAGTAGCCGGTCGCGAAAAGGATGTGTTTGATCCCGGAGGGAGGACCTTGAAGAAGCAGTACCTGTCCCCGAAGGGGATACACCGGCAAATCGATTCCAAGCGGGCTTAACAGTTCCGGCGCCCAAGCCCCGGTAGCCAATACTACGGCGTCGGCCTTTATTGTTCGGTTAGCGGTTTTAACGCCTTGGACCCGGCCACCACGCACCACTAGCGATTTCACCGGCTCGTTGGAATGGATGGAAACCCCGGTGCGCCGCACCGCTTCCACCACCACCGCACACATGGCGGATGGGCGGATCTGGGTGGTTTCGGGTAGATACATGGCCTTGCGGACATCTTTCGGCAATGCGGGTTCCTTGCGGCGGGCTTCCTTGCCGCTCAACCACAAAACCTCCATATCCAACTCCACCAAACGTTTGGAAAGCATCCGTGCGTTCTTTTCTTCCGTCGCGGAAAACAAAAGCCCCATCGATCCCGACTTCTCCCATTCGGGGTCCAACCCCGAAGCGCGCTTAAGTTCCTTCACCCAGGACGGATACAGGCGGTAGGACAAACGGCTTAGTTCATAGAGTTCCGGGGTATCGAATGCCACACTGTGGAGGGGCAACATCCCCGCACCAGCGGCGGATGCTTCTTGCGCGAGCTCGTGACGATCCAGAACTACTGGCCATGCACCGCGTTTTTTGAGGTGCCAAGCGATGGAGAGGCCGACGAGGCCCCCACCCACCACTAGAACTTTTGTTTTATTCATGTTTTCTCCCAGGTTCAGAAAAAAAGGGTCGGATTGCGGGCTGGCGCGACGATCTCTTGGTTTGGTTTCCAACCTTCAACATTTCGAACATAACATTTAGTTGTCCAGGATGGGTCCCCGTCGTGGACACCTAAATACCGTATAACTAAACAATTTTAACCCGGTTAACAATATCCTGGGAAATTACTTAAATTTGAACTTATTGGATTTAACGTGGAGAAATGGACGTTTATCGAGCGTAAACCAAAGTTTGATTCTTTTTTCGCAATATGCGGACAATCTTCCAAACACTACCAAATTCCGGATTCCCTTTATCTGACAAGACCTTGTAAAGACTTTGCCTGGCCAAACCTGTTTCTTTTGCTAGTTTTGTAAATCCCCTGGTCGCATCCACAATGTCGCGGAGCATGGATAGAACAACAGCTGGTTCATCTTCATTTAGCGCTTCGCTCAAATACGCTTTTCTAAAACGTTCATCGTTTTTTAACCGCTCAACGATTGCGGATTTATGATCCCTTAATCCTTTCATCACTTTACTCCTTTATTTCGGCTTTTAAATTCATACCAATATTTAAAGGCATTACGGATGTCCTGCTCTTGGTTGCCCTTTTCCCCACCAACAAGTAAAAGCATCATGGTCTTGCCAATTTTTCTGACATAGAGTCGAAACCCCTGACCTAAATGGATTCTCAGTTCAAGAATCCCCTCTTCGATTTCTTTGTAGTCTCCCAGCAGACCTTGCTCCAACCGCCTAATCCTTTTTTCCAAAGCAACTGCCGACCTTAAGTCCTTTTTGACCAACTCTGAATACCATTCCTGGTAAGGGCATCGGCCATCAGGAGTTTCATAATCCTTTAATTCAAAAGGCGTTGTTTCCAATTACCTCTCCTATCTATTGTCATCTATGGTTGACACTTTTTCAAGTGGTCATTTTTCCTTAAATTTCACTAATCCACCAATGGATGATTCAATTGGTGCCAGCATTTTTTGAATGGCTTGGTAGTCACCCTTTCAAAATCGGAAACAAACCATTGGTTTTGTTCCTCAGGTTTAATCCTTGATTGAAGAGATCGGATCATTCGAACCGCATTTCCTGGAGTTGCGGATACAATTAGCTTGAGGGCACGAGGAAAACCATCCTCTTAAATTCTCCGTCATTCTTTGAAGGATTACGTCGTTGTAATGGTGGTTCTCAAGCTCAAAGGCAAAACGAAATTCTTCGGTCCTTCAATATCAGCCTCAAAATAACCATCCGGGGTTCTTCTTCCTTTTGGATTGGGGTTAGCCCCATTGGAACGCCACCTTTCCTTATTCAACTTCCCTTCCAGGTATTCAGCTTTAATGGAAGGTGTAATTCCTGATCTCATCTCAAAGTCTGAAACCCAAAAAATATCCTTCAGTTCCTCCAATGACTCGAATCTTATTCGAGCCGTCTGTACCATTAGGTCGTGCTCTTTCTCGTGGTTGTTGATTTTGACCGGGTATTTATTGCTCCTAACCAAAATCTTGTTGTTTTCATCCAAACTTCTCAACGCCCCTGCGGTTAAGAAGAAAAGATTACTGTTCCCCACCGGTGTTTTCAGAACATGTAAAAGTTCTCTTTCAGGGTTTACGTATTTTTTTAGGATTTTGTAGGCGTTTCTGGAACTCTGATTAGGCATGAATTTTTTGTGGAATAATTCGGGAGTCGTGAATTTATTGGAATGAATCCAGACCAGATGTTCGGTTTCCAAATCCGTTATTTCCATCATTGCCTTCAATGCGCTTCTCCTTTCTTTGTCTTTTTATAATTTTCTCCATTGGATATAAATTCCGTGTCGGGTTGATCAACCTCCACAGGCTTACTTTTGGCCGGGGCTTTTGCTTCTTTTTTTGGAGGGGTTGTTTTGGATGGCGTCTCGCTAATCCGGAACTTCAATTTTGTTCGAATCATTTGTTTTCAAATGGTTATTTCGAATCGGAACACAACCCACATAATCAAATCCCCTAGGCGGCGGTTTGACTTCTTTCAATTTCATCTTGAATACCTTGGGGCCAGAAACATAAACGATCCGGCAGACCGCTTCCCCGCGTTTCATTCCCCTTAAATAATTGGGATGAATGATGAACTCCTCATCCTGTTTCTCGGTCCTTCCCTTAGGTTGAGAAATACGGGTGTCATAGGAATAAACATCCTTCTTGGTGACTTTGGTCCCGAATATCGAGGCAAAGAAATCGACCGTATCTTTCTCCGTGATATTCATGACGATTTTGTGGTTGGTGTTAGTAAGAATATCGTCCTTGAATTCCTGGCTGACCGCCCCCAACTGGCCCAGGCTGTGGTGGGCAAGGAAGAAGCAAACATTGGCTTCCCGCCCTAAGGAAATAAGGTCATTGAGGCCCGGATAAGCGGCGGTATAGAACTCGTCCAAAAAGACAAAAAAGGGCCTTTCGGGCTTCTCAATAAGCCTCCGCCCTATAACCCCCGCCAAGATCAATAAGGGCCGAAATAATGACCGGTTTGGAATCTTCCTGGTTCACCAGGGAAGATGTTCCAAATAGGAATATCTGTTGTTTCTCAACCACATCCTTCATCTTGATATCTGGGTTTAAGGTATTGATAAGGGGGGACCATTCCCGACTGGTGAACCTTGCAAGTTTGCTGGTGAGTCCTGAAAGGTTCAGCTCCCTATCCTTCTCGGACATTTTGACCCATTTTTCCAGGAAGTATTTTCCCGAAACCGTGTTCTTCGTGTCTTCCGTGCCAAAGCTTTGATCGTCGCAAAAGACCTGATTTCGTTGGATATAAGGTTCTGATAATCCATCCGGGTAACGTGCTTGAACTCCAAGAAAAGAAGGTTGGTCAAGTTGCTCAAAACGTCACTGGCCTGGTCACGATAAAATTCCTGGGTTACCGGGCCATAAAAAATCGACTTCATGAGACCGTTAAAAACTTCATCCGGTTTGTCCTTGAAATCAGGGTTATAGGTCTGGCTCCGTTTTACATCAGCAAGATCGAAATATTTTAAATCAGTAAGTCGCCCGTGTTTGGAAGCGTAATAGGGAATAGTTTTGTTGTAATTGGATTTTGCATCGAACACGAACATTCCAATTCCGTTCTTAATTCCCTGCTCGATCATGTAGTTGAAGATATTGGTTTTCCCCATCCCTGAAGATCCAATAACCTCCGTGTGGTATTTGAGTAATTCGTCTGGAATGAAATATTTGTTCTCCGCGTCCAAATAGAGGGAAAATTTCCCTCCTTCGGTTACAGGTGATTCCCCTTGGTGTTCCATAGGTTTTGCGCATGAAGAAGTGAATGAAGTAAATACAAAAGCCGATCAGTACGGAAAGCCCCATTACCACATCCCCGGTAAATCCATCATTTCCCAGGAATACCCCAAAAAAGTCATGGCAAAAGGAAAGAGCTATAACGGCGGGGGCAAAAGCTAAAAGATGGTCAATACGGACATGCTTCTCAAACATGTAGAGAAAACCCACGGAAAGGGCCGCAAAAGTGTCAAAAGGTGTCAAAGAAAGACCAATAACCCCAAAGGCCTCAAGCGTGAATTTAAAGCCTGAATAGACCCCTAAACCGACCAATATTGGGGGAGTGTGTTTCTCAATCGCTTTAAAAAAGTTTCCGAAATTCATGGCGTGGTTTCCAGGGTTGCATTTGGAATACTAAAACCCTGTTACTTTTAACTCCTGTCACTAAAGTTGACAAGGTCATATCCATCGGAATATGAATAAATCTTCGGTGTCTTATAGGAGTCTTATGTTTTGATTTTTTATGAATTTTTAGGAGCACTGATGATCTTTGATGATCATTTCAAAAAAGTAAGCCTTTGCCTGTAAGATCACTAAAATCCTTACAGGCAAAGGCTTTTAAAACATGCTGGGAACATATTTTTTAAAAAATGGAGCTGGCGACCGGAATCGGACCGGTGACCTGCCGCTTACAAGCTAGCTTCTCGATTTTTTCCGTTTTATTTTAAGCCATTTCAAGCCAATTGACCTGCCGCCTATGGCGGTAAGTCAATTTTGAAGAACTCGCAAATTAACGGAAAAAAACCTCTAACCAACTGGCTTTTATAACCCACTCTTCCCAAAGGGAGACTGATTTTGCACGAGTGTCTTATCCGTGTCTATCAAAATTTTACGCTTTGAACTTTTTCAAAGTTTTTTTCTCTAATTCAAGATCATAACCTGGAAATCCATGAATTTTGTCAAATTTTAGAAATCCAACTAAACCTCCCGGGATAAGATTTACATAGGGCCACTCGGCGATATTGTTCAACTCCTATTATCAACACAAACGCAAAAGAAAGGAAAAACGTAACGGACTAGAAAGTTAGATCAAAAGTAGAGTTAATCCGAATAGGTTTCAGAACCGAGAGCAACGCTAAGAAATAAGAAGCCCCACTGGGAGAAAAATCCTGTAACACTTAGTCCGATGTGTATTGACCTATGGTTTTTTAACGCGTGACTGTAAAAAAGTCACCAGCTCATTCATTTCTATAGGTGTGAGGTTGGAAGCGTAAGAGGGCATATTGGGCGCGCCATTGGAAATACGTAGAATCATCTGGTCTGCTGAGAGTTTGTCTCCAATCGTGGATAAATCCGGACCCCGACGGCCTCCATCCCCTTGAATCAGATGGCAGTTGAGACAGCCCTTGACCTCAAAAAGACGTGCTCCCGCCAAAATAGGGCCGCTGGTGGCGTCAATAACTTCGGCGGATAAAGGTTTTGGATTGAAATTAGGCGACCAGTCGGATTTAACACCGGCCCACCAAAAGGCCCCGATCATCACGACGACCATAACGACTACCGCTACCGCCCAGGGGCGGCGGCTGGGACTGCGCTCCCCGTGGTTGGAAATAAAAGGAAGCAAAATCAAAAGAACCACCGCCAGAAGCGGCGCGAAAACCATGAAAAAACTTTCAATGCCGTGCGGCAAAAGGGCCAGCACCGCGAAATACCACATTAAGTACCAGTCGGGCCGGGGATTTGCGTCGATCAGGCTGGGATCGGGAGGATGCCCCAGTTCGGGCGGCCCAAAAATAAGAGCCAGGAGAATGATTCCAAAAACCATCACCGCTGCGAAAACCATGTCCCGCCAGATCGCGTCGGGCCAAAAAGGAACACTGTCCTTTTTCAGTGAAGCCTCATATTCCTTCCGGTAAGTTTTCGGGTTCACCCTTTTTCCAGGCTTCGGGGGCTCTGAAATACCGTGGCGCAGGACCAACAGTAAATGAAGTCCCACGAAAGCGAATACCAAAGCCGGAATAAGAAAAACATGAACTACGAAAAGCCGGCTGAGGGTAGAACCGCCTACCTCGGGACCGCCCAGTATCAGCGTCGATAGAAAGCCTCCGATGAAGGGAGCGCGGCCCGCCTGCTTTGCGGCTACCACCGCCGTCCAGACGGCATTCTGGTCCCAGCGCAGGATTTGCCCCGTGAATCCCATCAGCAGGGTGAACCCCAGCAGCAGGATTCCGGTCAGCCAGTTCATTTCCCGTGGAAACTTGTAGGACCCCTGCAGGAACACTTGGGCCATATGGATGCCCACCATCAACACCATCGCGGAGGCGCCGTAGTAATGAAGAGCTCGGGCAAAACTGCCAAAAGCCGTATCGTGGGTGATGGATTGAAGGGTGAGGTAAGCCTCGTCCGCCGAAGGGATATAGTAAAGAGCCAGGGCGATTCCGCTGGCCACCTGGATGAGAAAAGCGCACAGGGTCGCGCTGCCA
Organism: uncultured Pseudomonadota bacterium; assembly: GCA_963843375.1. GTDB lineage: Bacteria > Oederibacteriota > Muellerivitia > Muellerivitales > Muellerivitaceae > CAWJKT01. Next base: position 87,702 of record CAWJKT010000009.1, on the reverse strand, counting down.
AACACGTACCACCACCGGGCGCCGGAAGGCACCGGATGGCTGGCCATTTTTCCAACCACGCTAAAAAGGCCTGTGCGATCTTCTAGCCATTGATATATTTTTTTAAAAATGATTTTGAACAATTTTTCCCCTAGAGCGTCACTAAAATTTCAACCTGGTCTTTAACGACCCTTACTGGATAACGCGGCAAAGGAAGAGGCGGCGGCCCAGCAGCCACCTCGCCGTCTTTATAGTAGATGCCGCCATGACAGGGACACATGAACAACTGTGCTTCGGGCCGCCAGCGCACCGGACAACCCAGATGGGTACAACTGATGGAAAAGGCCGTGAAACTGTCCGCGCTTTCCCTCCTCAGCCAAGCGGCAGTTTTAGCCGTAACTCCCGCCCAGGGCAGAGGCGAAGCCTGAAGGAAAGTCACCGCGACAGTCTCGCCGATCTTAAAGGAATTCGCCGGACCCACGGACCGCCAGACCGGTGGCAGGGATTTAAAGAGAGGCTTGAAAATAAAACCGACCATGGGCAGACCGACCGCCGCCGTCATCAAACCCCCGAGAACGAAGATCAGCTTTTCAAAAAAATTCCGCCGGGAAATTTTTTTCGCTTCTCCGATCATCTTGGGATGATTTTTTTCATTCATGGCGCATTTCCTCCAGCCAACCGGCGATGGACAAGAATAAAAGGACGAAGCCCACCGTCGTGATAATGAAAGAAGTCACCAAACCCCAAAGCAGAAGAACCGTGCCCAGGGCCAGCGCGGCGGGCCAAAAGGTCGGCCGCGGAATTTTTTCGTCCGGAACGTGGGTCCAGCCGGGACGCAAAGAGGTTGATCCGGCAGTCCTTTTTTTACTCATTTCTTGCTCCTTTTTTCGGTGGGAAAGGAACGGCTTTCCTCGGTAGGCGGTAGAAACGGCTCAAAAGAACCAGAATTGCACCGAGGTAAACAAAACAAGGGGGAACCCACATCAAAAGACCGCCGATTTGCTGGTCCATGGCGGGCGTCAGTCCCCAATCGTCACGGATCATCGCAAGAATTCCCGGGGAAGCTGTGGGACTCATGAAAACCGGACAAACACTGACGGGCGCAAAGGTAATCCAGATTCCCAGGAGCGAACAGCCGATACAAGCGCTGAAAAGATAAAGAATACCAATCAGTGGAGAAAGCCGTTCCTCAACTCTGGGACCAACGATGGGCCGCCAGAAAAGCATACCCAGGAATAAAAGTGTAAAAGTTTGGACGGCATGGATCAATTCGTTGGACGCGGCGGCGTCACAGAAAGCCGGAACATGCCAAAACCACATGGCTCCCACACCCGAAAGCCAGGCGACGAGGGGATGTTTCACCCAAGGAACATACGACAGGATATCGCGATGATTTCGGGTGTTCGGCAATCCTAATAGGATCAGTGGAGGCACCATCAACACCAACATCAGGTGTTGAAGCATGTGGGCGCTAAACAGAATGCCCTTGGACAGGAAATTGATCGGGGAACCCAAGGCCAAAAAGAAAAGAACAACACCTATGATAAAAAAAACGGATTTTCTTGAGAATTTTAACCGGCAAATAATGGCGTAGAAAAACAGGGCCGCGATACAGCCGGCAATCAGTAAAGGATCCCAGTCCCATGTGGATAAAAGCAATTGTCGAGTGGTCATGTCCGCACCCCCACCAGATAAATACTCGTGAAGACCGCGATCCAGACCGCATCCACGAAATGCCAGTAGAGACCGATGGTCTTGACCGCTCCGGTTTTCCCCGTTTTAAAATAACCCGCCAAGGCCATGGCCAGGACAACCAGAAGGCCGATGAGCCCGATGAGCACATGAAGTCCGTGCAGGCCGGTCACCATAAAAAAGGAAGCGCTGAAAAGATTCCCGCCGACGGTCAAACCCTTCTGGAAAAGTTCCCAATATTCCATAGCCTGGCCCGTTAGAAAGACCCCGCCCAGGACCAGCGTGGCGGCCAACCAGGCGAGGAAACCGTTGTGGTTTTTCGATTCCAGTTTTTTCTCTGCCAGCCAATAAGTCAAACTGCTGGCCAAAAGACAAAAGGTGAAAATTCCGGTTTTCACGGGATTCAATAGTTCGGATCCGGGATTCGGATGCTGCGAGAAGTTATAAAAAATATAAGCGATCAAAAGCATGACGAAGAAAAACGCCTCAGAGGCGATAAAGCACATCATTCCGATTTTATTTTTGTCTTTCGGCTTCTCTATCGATCCCTCCTTGAAAGCCTCGGACTCATCCGGGCTTTCGGGATGGGCCAGGTCCCAAAGGGGCCGCCGCCCATGGATGGGCGGCAGCTGGTCAAAATTATTTTCCGCCGGGGGGGATGACGCGGCCCATTCAAGGGTCCAGGCGTTCCAAGGATTATCCCCCGCGGCCATGCCCCGCCTCAGACTGACAAACATGTTCCATACCAATACCAGAACCGAAAAACCCAGGATGAAAGCCCCAATCGTGGAAATCATGTTGAGCAGTCCCCATCCGGGAAAATCCGGGTAGGTATAAACCCGCCGGGTCATGCCCATCAGTCCCAGGAAATGCTGAACGAAAAAGGCCATATTGAAACCGATGACGGTCAACCAAAAGTGAACTTTTCCGATGGATTCGGATAAAAGCCGCCCCGTCATCTTCGGAAACCAGTAATAAATGCCCGCGAATACGCCGAAAAGTGACCCGCCAAAAAGAACGTAATGGAAATGGGCGACCAGATAATAGGTATCCGTCACCTGCCAGTCCACTGGCACCACCGCGAAAGTAACTCCGCTCAACCCCCCCATGGTGAACTGCAATAGAAAAGCCACCGCGAAAAGCATCGAGGTGGTCAGGCGAATGGAGCCGCCCCAAAGGGTGGCGCTCCAGTTGAAAACCTTCACTCCCGTGGGAACCGCGATCATCATGCTGGTGGCCGCGAAGAAAATATCCATGGGCTGTCCCAACCCCACCGCGAACATATGGTGGGCCCAGACTCCGAAGCTCAGCAGGGCGATGGCCACCGTGGAGCCGGCCACGAATTCGTAGCCGAAGATGGGCTTGCGGGAAAAAACCGGAATGACTTCTGAGATAATTCCGAAAGCCGGCAGGACCATGATGTAAACCTCCGGATGGCCAAAAGTCCAAAAGAAATGCTGCCAGAGAATGGCCGACCCCCCTTGGGAGGGCAGAAAAAAGTGGGCGTTCAATTGGCGGTCGATGAACAGCATGATGATGGCGGCATTTAGCGCGGGCATAGCCATGATCAACAGGAAGGAATTGACGAACACCATCCAAACAAACAGGGGCAGACGGCGAATGGACAGGCCGGGCGCGCGCAAAGCCAACACCGTAGCGATCAGGTTGATGGAGGTGGCGATGGAACCGATGCCCAAAGCGAACAGGGCCAATATCCAGTAATCCACGCCGGGACTGGAAGCGAAAGGCGTCTCGCTTAAAGGCGCGTAGCTGAACCATCCCACCGAAGGCGCGCCCCCCGCCAGAAGGCTGAAATGCAAAAGCAGACCCCCGAAGGGAAAAAACCAGTAGCCCATCGCGTTCAGCCGGGGAAAGGCCATGTCCCTGGCGCCGATCATGAGAGGCACAAAATAATTGGCGAAACCGATCAGGGTGGGCATCACCACCAAAAAGATCATGGTGGTTCCATGCATGGTGAAAAGCTGGTCATAGGCGTCCGGGGACAAAAGATGGTTGTTGGGTTTGGCCAATTGCAGGCGCATAACCAAAGCTTCCAGGCCTCCCACACCGAAAAAGAAAAAAGCGGTCAGCAAATAAAGAATGCCGATCCGTTTGTGATCCACCGTGGCGATCCAACTGAAAAGACCCTGTCCCGCTTTTTTCGCGTGAAAGATTTCGACCGAGAGCGGATTGGCGGCGGTTTCATTCATTGGAGCGACTCCAGGTAATCCGTCAAGTTGCCGACCTGGGCGTCGGTCAGTTTTAAATTCGGCATCAGAATAGCGGGTTTAACAGCCTGCGGATTTTTCAGCCACAGCGCTAAATTTTCCGGCGTATTGGGAAGGATCACCGCGCCTAAAGTCTGCCGGCTGGCGAAGTGGGTCAGGTCCGGGGCCGCTTGTCCCTTCGCGTTGGTGCCGTTAATCGTATGGCAATTGATACAGGTGAGTTGCTGAAACAACTTGGAGCCTTTTTTAGAGGATTCGGACAACAAATGAGCCACGGGCTTTTCCTGTTGTTTCTGCCAGACCTCAAATTCGGCGGCGGTCTGGGCAAACACCAAAAAATGCATTTGAGCATGCTGGGCGCCGCAAAATTCGGAGCAGGTTCCCAGATAAATCCCCGGTTTGTCCGCTTCCAGCCAAAGATGGTTCGGATGACCCGGCACCACATCCATTTTGGGCCCTAATCGGGGCACCCAGAAATCATGAATAACGTCCGCCGATTCCAGCGTCAGCAGCCAGGTGACCCCCACCGGAATGTGGATTTCGTTGGCCGTAACCACCCCGGTTTGGGGATAACGCGCTTCCCACCACCATTGATGGCTGATGACCAGAAGGTCGGGCTTTCTGTCCGGAGCCGGATCGGACTGTTTCATTCCTCTCGCGGTGAGAGTCAGAAGCCAAATCAGTACAAGAAAGGGGATGACCGTCCAGGTGGTCTCTAGTTTCCAATTGCCATAACGGGGCCGAGGGTCCGTGCTTCCAAGCTGATGGCGGAAACGAATCAGGCTGACACTGACCATCGCGGTCACGATCAAAAAGATAATCGCGCAGACAATTAAGACGATGATAAACAAGTCCGAAATAGCGCTTGCCTGGGGAGACTCTGAGTAAAAAACAGAGTTTAAGAAATGATTCATAGAGTCATACGCCGCCGGATCACGTCGGGAAGGTTATGTGCCGTTTTCTTAATCCGCAGGACGATTCCTTAATCCGATAAATTTTATAATTCCGCATCTTACGCCTCATCCGCTTTTGAAATCCAATTCCGCGATGATTTTTTCCGTTGTTAAAATACTGGCATAACGATTCACAATATCAAATAGAAGCCGCGACTATCATTTTGATAGTAAGCCTGAAGTTTTGAGGCGGTTGGAACAAGTATCGATCCTTTTTAATCCCGTAATTGGGTTCAATTTTTTTCTTTATCCATTACACCCTATCGTCGATAGCTTGTTACACACCGAGCAAAGTGTAAAACCTAACTGCAACCATCAATCCCCGTTACACTCAGATGAAGTGTAACGGCTTCGGCACACAACACATTAAAACTTCTTTTGAAAATGCTCATAAATCACATGACAAGCCAAAACAAAATCAATAATTGTTTTTAAAACCGAGTCATATTTTTTTCAATCTGTGACTCGATTAACGATTTTCGTCGGAAAACTCGCGTCTTTCTGAATGATGACTTTCCGGCGTTCCATTTCCATGCGCAATTCATTCAAAAGATCTCGGGTGGTACTTTGAAGAATTTTTCCAGTCACAAAACCCGGGGTGTTTTTGTTTTTTTCAGCCTTTAATTGATAAGTAATTTGCGTGCCTTGCGGTATCGGAAGAAGATTCCATGACCCGCTGTAGCTCTTAAAATCCTTGCCAGTGGTATCAGTAAAAAGAATATCGTGAATAGGTTCTTCATGAATGAGTAAGAGGGCGGACACCGACACCGTAAAAAACAGAAAGCCGCCCGTGGCAACCTGGTTCACCAGTAAATCGTCGCCTTTTTCACTTCGAATATGGCCCTTCATGCTGTGAACGAACTGGGACAGATGATCGTAATCCGTCAGAACGTTCCACGCGTTCTGAGGGGGCACCGGCACGATGAATTGAGCGTTGAGCGTGTATGAATCCCGCTCGGTCAAAACAACCGATACTGGCGCGTCACCGCTTGCCGAGCACAGCGAAGCAGATAAGAAAAACAGCCAGCAACCTGCGGCTTGAAGAACTATTTTCAAGGACAATCCGGACTCCAATCCATTGACCGACCCTTTGAAACAAATGAGTTTGATTTTTTCACTTCTTGAACCCCCCAAGAGTGACCTTCCCGAGCAAGAAGTTCATCTGCGGCTTTCGGTCCCCAGCTTCCCGCAGGATAATTCGGAAAATTTTTCGGATTAAATTTTCCCCATACTTCTAGTATTGGTTTCAGAATTGTCCACGCCGCCTCGACTTGATCATCACGCATGAACAAAGTTTGATCATGTTTCATCACATCCCAAATCAATGTTTCGTAGGCATCGGGTGATGGTATCCCGAAACTATCCTTATAATTAAATCTCATTTCCACAGGACGCAAAAGCATTTTGGGTCCGGGGTACTTCGCCTGAAAACCCATCACAATGGCTTGTTCCGGCTGTATCGACAAAATAAGGCGGGATGAATGCCAATTACGTTTAGCTTCGTCCGGAAACGACTCATACGGCACTTCGCGAAATTGAATCATAATTTCCGAGACCTGTCGGTTCAGTTGTTTGCCGGTGCGTAGATAAAACGGAACCCCCTTCCAGCGCCAGTTATCGACAAATAGTTTTAAAGCCGCAAAGGTTTCCGTTTTCGAGTGTGGCGAAACGCCCTCTTCATGCCGGTATCCGCGGATTTTATTCCCTTTCACTTTGCCGTTTCCATACTGGCCTCGAACGGCGCATTGGTGAACCGAATCGCGCAAAATCGGCATGACGGAATGAAGCACATCTACTTTCTTGTTCCGAATCTCATCCGGGTCGAAAGAAACCATCGGTTCCATAGCGACTAGACAGAGCAATTGCATAAGGTGATTCTGCATCATGTCCCGCAAGGCTCCCGACTTATCGTAATACCCCCCCTGTCTCCCACGCCTACCTGCTCGGCTACCGTAATAGTAATGTAGTCCACATAACGCCTGTTCCAAATCGGTTCAAAAAGCGGGTTTGCGAAACGGAACGCCAGTATATTTCTCACAGTTTCCTTGCCCAAATAATGGTCGATGCGGAAAATTTGTGACTCTTTGAAATTATCCAACAAAATCCGATTCAACTTCCGCGCGGATTCCAGGTCATCACCGAAAGGTTTTTCCACTACGATATGATCATGCGCTCGGTCCCGATTCAGACCCGCGTCCGCGAGCATTTTAGGAATGACTCCAAACAACTTGGGGGGAGTAGCCATGTGAAAAATACGTCCAGCTTTCCTTTTCCAATCCTTGTCCAGCTTGTCGCAGATTTTACCCAAACCTATATAGGTCGCCGGATCGTCATAATTCCCCTGTTGGTAGGTGACGTTTCGGGCGAAGCGTGCCCAGTCGCCGCTTTTCGCTTTTCCTTTGGGCGAGAAACGATTGACTCCGTCTAAAAAATGTTTGCGTAACTGCGTGTCGGAAAAAGTGGATCGCCCCACCGCGATAATCGCAAACTTATTCGGCATCCGTCCGTCCCGGTGCAGATCGAAAAGAGACGGCATTAATTTACGCCATGTCAAATCACCCGATCCCCCAAAAATAACGAAAACCATAGGCTCCGGCTGGTTATTTTTTTTTAATGTTTTCATTTTTGCTCCCATTCAGTGTGAAAAGTTCCCTTGGCGTCAATGCGCTCATAGGTGTGGGAGCCAAAATAGTCTCGCTGGGCCTGGATCAGATTGTCCGGCAGCCAGGTACTGCGAAAGGCGTCCAGGTAACCCAGGGAAGCCATCAACCCCGGAGCCGGCACACCTGACTCAATGGACAAACCACAGGCCTTGCGCAAATCAACCTGATGATCCATTACTTTTCGAGACAGGTTGGGATCCAGAAGCAAATTTGTCAGATCATGCTTTGTATGAAACGCCGCGAGGATATCTTCCAGTAAAGCGGCGCGAATAATACAGCCGCCCCGCCAGATACGGGCTATCGCTTCCAGATTGAGGTGATATTGGTATTTTTCGGAAGCCACCGCCAAAAGGGCGAAACCCTGGGCGTAAGTCACTATCATTCCCGTAAACAGTGCGCGCCCCAATAACAAGAGAAAAATTTTCCGGTCGCAATTCAGATTTCGTGGGGGCCGGGGATAGAATTTTTCAGCCTGCTCCCTTTCCTTCACCAGCACCGACAGGTCCCGCATAGCAACCGCCAGATCGATGGTGGGAGTGGGCACTTTCAGCTCCAAGGCGCTTTGCGAAGTCCATAAACCCGTGCCGTTCTGCTTGGCCACATCAAGAATTTCATCTATCAGTCTTTTTCCGGTTTTCTCGTCCTGCTTGGAAAAGATTTGTCCGGTGATTTCCACCAGGTAGCCGTTCAGTTCACCCTGGTTCCATAACGTAAAGGCCTCATGTATTTCATCATCGTTGAGGCCCAAGCCTCGTTTCATCAGGTCGTAGGTTTCGGAGATTAACTGCATCATGCCGTATTCAATGCCGTTGTGGACCATCTTCACGTAATGTCCCGCCGAGCCGGGGCCCAGCCAGGTGACACAGGGTTCGTCGTTAACTTTCGCGCTGGCGGCCTCCAGAACAAGACGAACCCGCTCATAAGCTTCTTTAGTCCCGCCTGGCATGATGCTCGGCCCGTGACGAGCGCCTTCTTCCCCGCCCGACACACCCATACCGAGGAATTGAATCCCCTTTGCCGCCAGGGCACTAGTACGCAGGTCTGTATCTTTGAAATGGGAATTGCCCGCGTCGATGATCAGATCACCCTTGCCCAGATGTGGCAGCAAATCCTTTATGACCGAGTCCACAGGGGCTCCAGCCGGCACCAGCATCATGATGGCGCGTGGCTTTTTAAGCAGCGCGATAAAACTATGGATGTCCTCGCCGCCATAAATGTCGCGTTTATCCGATTCTTTCCACAACGTCTCGACTTTGGCATTGTCTTTGTCGTAACCCGCCGCCGAAAAACCTTTGTCGGCCATGTTCAGCAGCAGGTTGCGGCCCATCACCCCCAGTCCGACCATACCGATTTCGTATTGTTGCGTCTTCATTTCATCCTCCGCCGTTTTCAGCTTGAGTTTGGTTTAGTGTTTAGCCCGTTTCTTCTTCAGCGCTTTCATCAAATCATCAAATGACTTGGTAAACTTCTCGACGCCTTCATCTTCGAGTTGCTGAGTCGCCTTATCCAGGTCAATTCCAACTTCAGGTAAAAGCTTGAGTGTTTCGTGCGCCCTCAATTCATCCTGACCCAACCGATAAGCGGGATCGCCATGATCCCTATAGGCGGCAAGCGTCTCCAGTGGAATGGTGTTGATCGTTTCCGTTCCTATAAGGCCATCTACATACTTCAGGTCGCTGTAATCGGGATTCTTGGTGCTCGTGCTGGCCCATAACAGTCGTTGATTTTGCGCGCCTTGAGTTTGAAGTTTAACGAATTGTTCCCGATCAAAAATTTCTTTATAAATCAGATAGGCGGTTTTGGCGCTGAGAATCGCCACCTGTCCCAGCAGTTGATCAACCAGATCCGTCTTTGATTTGTCCTGTTCCTTCACCTTCTTAAGCATCGGATCGATCAGTGAATCGATGCGGCTCAGGAAAAAACTGGCTACCGAAGCCACCCCTTTCAGGGATTTGCCCTGCGCGACGCGGGTTTCAAGCCCCGCGACATAAGCCTCCGCCACTTCTCGGTACCGGGACAGACCAAAAAGCAAAGTAACGTTCACATTGATTCCCTCGCCAATAAGCTGCTTGATCGCCGGTAAACCTTCCTTGGTTCCGGGCACTTTGATTAATACATTGGGTCGGCCGACAGCTGTCCATAACCGCCGCGCCTCGGCAATCGTTCCAGTGGTGTCATGCGCCAGGAGCGGTGAAACTTCCAGGCTCACAAATCCATCCTCTCCATTGAGACGGTCGTAAAGAGGACGAAAAAGATCGGCCGCATGTTGGATGTCTTCTACCGTGAGCGCCATATAGATTTGCTCGACGGTTTTACCCTTTAGCGCCAGGGCTCGTATGGCGCTGTCATAATCCGTACTTTCAGCGATCGCTTTTTCAAAAATAGAGGGATTGGAAGTCACTCCGCTCAATCCATCCGTCTCAATGAGGCTTTTTAATTCTCCCGAAATAATCATCTTTCGCTGGATAAAATCCATCCAGACGCTTTGACCAAAAACCTCCAGTTCGCGCAGGCGATTCCTCTTCACTTTTTGTTTTTCAATCTTATTTTTTTTCGGTTTTGCCGCCCGCGTTAGGGCCGGCCGGTTTCGGATCTCACCTTCCTTTTCGCCAATCCATTTAAGAGCCGTGCCTTTATGCAGAACCACCAGGCCGGTTTTGTCCCTCTTGATGAAATACTGGGGTTCAGCCTTCGAGGCGTGAACGGTGTAGGTTTTAAACTTCAGTGGAGCGCTGATTTTCTTCAGAATCGCCCCTTTGGCCCGAGCGCCTTCGGATTTCCACTCCACATAATCCCCTACCTGCAATTCGTGTTTCATGGCCATAATCTCCTTTTGGTGTTTTGGATCAATTCGGATTTTTCCCACCGATTAACTTCCTGGCGCGATCACAAACGTTATCTACAGTAAAACCGTATTCCTTCATCACTGTTTTTCCCGGAGCGGACGCGCCGAATCGATCTATCCCAATCACATCACCCTTATCCCCCACATATTTACGCCAGCCTTGTGTGGCGCCCGCTTCAACCGCCAGCCTTGCGTGAACCAACGGCGGCAGAACACTGTTCCGGTAATTCTGGGACTGGACATCGAATAATTCCCAACACGGCATTGATACAAGACGAACAGTGATCTTTTTCTCGATTAGTTTTTGCGATGCCTCGACGATTAAGCCCACTTCCGATCCGGTCGCAATAAGAATAATGTCGGGTTTGCCGTTGGGCGCGTCTGCCAGTACATAAGCACCGCGCCGCAAACCATCCGCCGCCGCAAAACGGGTACGGTCAAGCGTTGGCACGTTCTGCCGGGTCAAAATAAGCGCAATGGGCTGATTTTTTGTCTCAATGGCCATACGCCATGCCTCGGCGGTTTCGTTGGCGTCTGCGGGTCGAATGACCAGTAAATTTGGAACGGCGCGCAACGAGGCTAATTGTTCAATGGGTTGGTGCGTCGGTCCATCTTCACCCAGAGCAATACTGTCGTGGGTAAAGACGAATATGACTCTCTGTTTCATGAGCGCGGCCAACCGAATCGACGGCCGCATATAATCCGAAAAAGTTAAAAAAGTCGCCGTGAAAGGAATGATGCCGCCATATACCCCTAACCCGTTCGCGATTGATCCCATGGCGTGCTCCCGGATTCCAAAATGGAGGTTATGTCCGCCATAACTCCAGCCTCCCCCGATCGAACCTTGTAAATTTCCAGTCTCATCGTTTGGATTTTCGAAATCCCCCATCGCTTTAAGTGCCGTATCAGTTGAGGGATCCAGATCCGCGGAGCCGCCGAAGAGCGCGGAAAGTTTCAGGCAGAGCACGTTCAACACCTTGCCCGACGCGGCGCGGGTGGCCATGCCCTTCGGATCGGCGGGAAAGATGGGAACTTCTTTGTCCCAGCCGTTCCGCAGTTCACCGGCCATCTGCTGTTGAAATTTTTTGGAGAGGTCCGGGAAAGATTTTACGTATGCCGAAAAGCTCATATTCCATTCGGTTTCGTATTCTTTTCCTTTTTTCAGCGCGATACGGAATAACGCGAGCGCTTCGTCGGGAATGAGGAAAGGAGGCTCAATCGGCCAACCCATCGCCTGTTTCGTGAATTTCACTTCTTCCACGCCGAGCGGCGAACCATGCGCCTCAAATGTATCCTGTTTATGCGGAGAGCCATATCCGATATGAGTGCGCACCAGAATCAGCCAAGGGCGGTCCCCTGTCGCTTGCGCCTCGCGTATAGCCCGGTCGATCTCTTCAAGATCATTTCCATTCTCGACCGTCCGCGTATGCCATCCATAAGCTTCAAAACGTTTCGCGCAGTTCTCTGTGAAAGTAATGTTGGTTGCGGCGGAAAGGGTTATGTGATTGTCGTCGTAGAGGCAGATTAGTTTTCCGAGTTTTAAATGGCCGGCGAGGGACGCGGCCTCGGATGATACCCCTTCCATCAAATCCCCGTCGCTGACAAGCGCGTAAGTGTAATGATTGATAATTTCGTGTCCCGGCCGGTTGTAAAGAGACGCATGATATTTTTCCGCGATAGCGAAACCCACGCTATTGGCGAATCCCTGTCCCAGCGGACCCGTAGTCGTCTCTACTCCTGGCGTCAATCCCCGCTCCGGATGTCCTGGAGTTTTGCTGCCCCATTGACGGAATTGTTTAAGTTGTTCCAGCGGAAGGTCGTAGCCCGTCAAATGCAGCAGGCTATACAACAATATCGAACCATGTCCGGCTGACAGAACAAACCTGTCCCGGTTTAGCCAATGAGGGTTGGCTGGATGATGACGGAGAAACCTGGTCCACAATACATAGGCCATCGGCGCGGCGCCCATTGGCAGACCCGGATGGCCGCTATTGGCCTTTTGAACCGCGTCCACGGACAGGAAACGAACCGTGTTGATGGCTAATTGTTCCAGCTGTTCCAAATCAAGATTCTTAGCCTGCAAAGCCGGGAACGTCAATTTCAAACCGCTCTTCTTGCCTGACTTCGCGCTCGGCTTTTTTTCAGAAATCCTAGTTTTCCTTGCCTTGAGTTGAGTCATCGATGTTTTTCCTTTTGCCATACTCCATCTCAACTCATCACCGATAAAAAAAAGCCTAGCCCGTTTTCAGTTAAATAAGTCGATATCCGCAAGCAGTCAGGTAACTGCTCATATCTTTTGGATTAAAGTCATTCCTGTTTCGGAGGTTCGATAACCTTCGCTTGGTTCGCCTTTTCCTGGCCGATGCCCATGGTCAGCGCCGTCAAACCGGCCATGCTTCCGAGCTGCATGGATTCCACCGCCGTGCTGGGCACAATGACGATGGTGGAGTTTTCCTTCAAACCCTCATAAAGCATGTTCATGGCCCGCAAATGAAGCGCGACCGGATTGTTGATATAGGTCTTGGCCGCTTCCCCGAATTTCTCGGCCACCTGGCGTTCCGAATCGCCCAAAATCACCCGGGCCTGGCGTTCACGCTCCGCCTGGGCCTGCATGGACATCGCGTCTTCCAGCGCGGAGGGAATGAGCACATCTTTGACTTCCACCGAGATCACGTTCACGCCCCAGGGTTCGGTGCGTTCATCAATAATTCTCTGCAATTCCTTGCTGATCTTTTCCCTGCCTTCGAGCATGTCGGAGAGCATGGTCTTGCCGATCACATCCCTCAAGGCCGTTTGGGAAGCCCAGCTGATGGCGGTTTTATAGTCGGCCACATCCAGCGCCGCCTTCTTGGGATCTAAAACTTTCCAGAACAGCACCGCGTCCACATCGACCGGCACCGTATCTTTGGTCAGGGTCTTTTCCGCCTTGAACGTGGCGGTGATCACCCGTGTGTCGATCCAGTAAGCGATCTCGTCGATCACCGGAATAAGAAAAAACAATCCTGGTCCCGCGAGTACGTGAAACTTTCCCAACCGCAACACAACAACTTTTTCCCACTGGTTCGCGACTTTAATCGCAATGGAAACGAAACAGGCGGCCAAAAAGGCGGCTGATCCGATGAGGATGCTGGCCAGGTGATCGGAGTTTCCATAGGCCGCGAAAGCCAATAGCGCGCCAATCCCCAGGATGACACAGAAGATCAACGCTGAAAAAGAGCTGCTGTTTCTCATTTTTGTTTCCTCTCGTTATTTAGCGGATTAAATTTTTCTTTTACGTTTAGCGGTCCTGCGGTAAAGCGATAAAAGCCATAGGAGGGTAAGGAAAATAACCGATCCCAAAAACCCGACCCCGATGACGGCCCCGAAACCATCGGCGTCGACGTTGTAGTAATAGGCGAATGAGCCTCCCAGAAGCCCGCCCAGAATGCCGCCGGCGATGTCCCAGAAAAGACCCAGACCCGACCCTTTGCCCCAGCTGTTGACGATCCATCCGGCGACTCCGCCGAAGATTAAAATCCAAATCAACTTAAAAAAATTCGCCGGGTCATACATAAAGACCTTCTTGATCCAGGGATTGAACGTCAATTGGCAAGTTTGTAATCCCATCGGCTTAAATAAAAATTGTTCCGACTCAACTATTCAAAGCAAGTTCTATACCCTGCTGCGAATCGATTGTAATTTGCGCAATACGTTTGCTAACTCGATAACAATATGATTTTTAACTGAACAACCAATTGGAAATAATTATCAAAATGAACGATCAAATTATCACTTTGATCGAAACCCCTTCGCGCAATTGGAACCTTTTCCAAGACAGTTTAAAAACAGGTGTTTTCCCATAAATGTTTCTGTTCTCCAGTAAATCACCAAAGGCATGCTCCTTGCTTTAATAACTCATCTTTCCCATAAGAGCGGGATTCAAAAAACCGTTAAAGGATTTTTCATGTTCAAGAAAGCGTTGTTGATAGCCACTATTTTTGCTGCGGGAAGCACGGGCCTTGTCCGCGCCCAGGATGTCACCCCGGCCGTCACTAAGCCAATTTCCACCAAAAAATTGGTTCGCATGCGAATTATCTATCTGAAGGACCGCATTCAAAATCAACGTGCCCGGATTGATCAGGATTTAGCCGCCGGTATCCTGACTGCTCCCCAAGCTGAAACTTGCCGTACGCTTCTGGACAACGTGGAAAACCAGATAAAAGCTGAGCGTGCGGCCAACGGCGGGAAGAAAACAATTTCGAAGGAATCCTACGAATCTTACAACGCATCGCTGGACAGGAATTCCGGCTTTATTAAGGAGCAAAAACAGTACTTCTACAGTTACGGCCCCTTAGACGACTCCGGTGATTATTACGATGACCAGTATCCGAAGGCTCAAGCCCCGACTCCAAATATTTTCAGCCCGTCGGCAAAGACAGGTCCTAGAATCTTTGAACTGAAAGACCGTCTGAAGGCTCAGCGCGCCCGGATTCAGCAGTATTTAACCACCAATTCCTTGTCCAGTGATCAGGCCAAACATTGCGACGCAGTTTTGGACGCGGCCAGGGATCAGATGAACGTGGATTTTAGGACCAATGGCTCCCATCATCTGACGAAGGACCAAACTGCCGGGATTAACGCCATGCTGGATGCAAACTCAACCGTTATCCAGGAGAGCAGAATTTATTTCTATTACTACAACGATCACAACTACATTCAATAACTCGGCTGGCATTGATTTCAATACCATAAGGCAAATGTTGCCATAGCCGCAGTCATCCGAATCGAACGAATGATAATTCTATATACCAATTTAAGATGGTTGGACACAAAACTATCTGTTGCGAAAATTTAAAATTGTTGTTTCTAAATGGTTTAGCCACAAAATTCGAAGTTAAACATTTTATTAAATTTCTTTAAGGGGCACTGGTGACTGGGGGCAATTCAGTTCCATTTTTATCCTTCGTTTCTTTCGCCCAATGCCATTGACCATGCGGGCGCCAGGTCAAATTACCGGTCAGCAAATAGGTAACGAGGGCGACCAGGAATAGAACTGCCACGATCAAAACACCCCAACGATAGACGTGAAGCCATTGAGCCCAATCAGATTTTCTCGTTTTCTCTTCCTGAATTCGTACATTTTCTTGTTGATTCAGAATATCGGCCATACTTTTGCCTAGCTTTCAAGTATCCATTTTTCTTTGCCGAAAGTAAAAGAGCAAGTTCCATACCCTTGAGCAAATTGATTGAAATTCGCAATGCAGTTTCGCCTACATCAACAAGTAAGCGATTTCTAATTGGAGGACCAATTAGAAATACTTATCAAAATGAACGATCAAATTATCACTTTGATCGAAAAACCTTTCGTACATTCCGGAATCTTTTCCAAGGCAGTTTAAAAACAGGTGTTTTCCCATAAATCTTTCTATTTGCCGGTAAAACACCAGGGGCATGCTCCTTGCTTTAATAACTCTCCTGCCTCGTAAGGGCGGGATTCTAAAAATGGTTAAAGGATTTTTATGTTAAAGAAAGCATTGCTGATAGGTGCGGTTTTTGCCGTTGGAAGCCTGGGCTTTGCATCCGCCCAAGACGCTACACCGGTCGTTAAACATGTGTCCGAAAAGAAACTGGCACATCCGAGAATTGTCCAGTTGAAGGACCGCATCAGAAACCAGATTGCTCGTATCAAGCAGGGTTTAAACGACGGTACACTGTCCGTGTCCGACGCCGATGCTTGCCGCGCGGTTTTGAACACCGTACAGGGCAAGATGAAGGATGAATGTAAAGCCAATGGCTCGAAGAAAATAATGTCGAAAGACACCTATGACGCTTACAACACGTCCCTCGACGCGAATTCTGCGGCCATCCACGAGGATAAACAGTATTTCTACTACTACGGTCCCTATGTCGATTACGGTCCGAACTACGATTATTACTATGACTCCTATCCGGTTGTCGGAGCGCCTACCCCATCCGTATCCGCGATGGAAGAAACCCATCCGAGGATATATGAGTTGAAGGAACGGATTAAAAACCAGCGCGAACGGATTCAACAGGGTTTAACCAACAATACCCTGAACAGCGACCAAGCCAAAAATTGCGGCACGGCTTTGAAGTCGGTCGAGGACCAAATGACGGCAGATTTCAAAACCAACGGTTCGGATAAACTGACGAAAGACCAATTTACCGCCTTTAACACTTCGTTGGATTCGAATTCAACCTTCATCCAAGAGAACAAACAATACTTTTACTATTACGACGATCCCAGCTACGTTCAATATTACTGGAATTAACCGCATAGAGCCAAAAGGGTTCTGCCTCACCGCAGTTCCCTTTTGAATTTTTCTTAAAAAAGTATGGTCCCACCCGTTCCGTCAAAACTCAAAAGGAGTCTCTCATGTTCCTCGCAGACCTATTCGCCGCTTTCATTATCGGTTCACTGATTGTCTTTTTACTTTCCCTCGCATTTGGAACCAAAGGTCCTTGGGGAAGTCTGATTTGGTTTTTTATTGTGGTTTCCCTTTTCGCCTGGGTCGCCGGTGTCTGGCTAAGACCTTACGGTCCGGTGTGGTTCGGCGTTGGCTGGATCCCCATTATCTTTGTGGGCTTTTTGGTCGCCTTTTTGCTTACCTCGGTCAGCCCCCGTAAAACACGTCCTCCCGTACCGGTGAATTTGAAAGAAGAAACCGTGTCTGCGGAAGAACGAAAAACTGCCGCGGACGCCTTCTTTTGGATACTCATCATGGTTTTAGTATTTTTAGCATTCAGCCATTATTACTGGTATCCCCAACTCGGTTGGTATTGAGTTCAAATCTCTGGCTCTAGGGTGTCTTACATGATTTTTACTGATTTTTTCGTGACAATTCTCGTTGGAGTAATCATCGTTTATACCTTTTCCCGAACGTTTGGTACCAAGGGCCCGTGGGGAAGTTTCCTGTCCTTTTTATTGGTCGTGGTCCTTTTCGCCTGGACCGCTGCGGTCTGGCTTAAGCCTTACGGCCCGCTCTGGATGGGCATTAGCTGGATACCCATTGTTTTTGGAGGATTTTTTGCAGCGGTACTACTCACTTCGGTCAGCCCACGCCGTGCGCCTATCTTTTACAAATTTAAAAAGAAGTCGAAGGCGACTGAAAATCAAAAAGCGGACCTGGATGTCTACTTTTGGATATTGATCTTTTGCCTAACCATGCTGATAGCGAGCCATTTTTTTTGGTTTCCCCAGTTCGGTCGACAATGAAAATCGAATTTATAGGTTGGATATGGTTATGACTATCAAAGTTCAAATTTCAAAAAACGATGATAACTCCGGTTATTACTGCCCCATCCATCCAGAAATCATTAAGGACAAGCCCGGAGCTTGCACCCGATGCGGATTTACCTTGGTGAAGGATAGTTCAAAAGAAGAATGGTAAAACAAGCCCAGAGGCAAATTTGCCCGAGGACAATTTCCAGGAATTAAAAGGAGACGATCAATGCTGACTGTGCACAATGAATTTAAACCGGAGGTAAGACCAGGAGAACCCATTGGGGCGCCGGCAGAACAACCACCACCGGTAAACCCATCGTTGACGCCGGAACAAAAGCGGGAAGACCAATTTGAAAAAGCATTGGCCGATCCCGACACACCCTCCCCTTTCCACCAAAACGTTTACGTGCGAACCTTTCTGGGTGGCCTCCTTCTTTTGGGAATGATCGCTTTTTATATCTACCATAACGACAGAAATGGCCGATTAGGAACCTACGGTCAAACCCCAGCTCCTCCCAACTCGGTCGAACTGAAGAACCATTAAAAGAACCCAACCACAAAAGCCATTCGAAAGGCATCACATGACAAACACAGAATCGCGCAAAAGGGTGGTTATCGTCACAGGCGCCAACGGACTTATAGGCACATCATTGGTAGAACGATTGGCTGATCATTTCCGGGTTATAGGTTTTGACCGTGAAACATCTCCTTCCCATCCGCTGCCGATGGCGGAATGCGTCCAGGTGGATTTGACCAATGACAAGAGGGTCCGCCAGGCGTTTGACCGCGTGCAGGTGGGCTATGGTAAAAAGATCGCTTCGGTTATTCATTTGGCCGCTTTTTACGATTTTTCTGGCAAACCAAGCCCCTTGTACGAGGATCTCACGGTGCGCGGTACGGAACGTGTGCTCCATGAGCTTCAACGGTTTCAGGTCGGGCAGTTCGTATTCTCCAGCTCGATGCTCGTTTATGCTCCCAACCAGCCGAATGAACGCATGAAGGAAGACTGGCCTTTGGAGCCCAAATGGGACTATCCGAAATCAAAAGTTGAAACCGAAAAACTTATCCATCAAAAACACGGCAAAATTCCCGCCGTCATCCTGCGTATCGCGGGAGTTTATAACGACGAGTGCCACTCCATTCCCATCGCGCACCAAGTTCAACGCATCTATGAACAAAAGTTCCTCGGTCATCTTTTCCCCGGGGATGTAACCCACGGCCAGTCCTTTATCCATCTCGAGGATTTGGTGGATACCATTATGAAAGTGGTCGAAAAGCGGAATCTTTTGCCAAAAGAAACCACCATCCTTCTAGGCGAATCCGAAACGTTAAGCTACCAGACACTCCAGGACGCTTTCGGACTGCTTCTTTACGGCAAAGACTGGGAGACCAGGAAAATTCCAAAATTCGTCGCGAAAACCGGCGCATGGCTGGAAAATCTCGTGCCGGGAGTTGATCACTTTATCAAGCCCTGGATGATCGATTTGGCGGACGATAATTACACCCTGAATATCCGCCGCGCCCAAAAACTGATCGGCTGGAAGCCTAAGCATTCCCTGCGCCGCACACTTCCCAAAATGACGGCTTCGCTCAAAAACGATCCCGCCGCCTGGTACTACGCCAATAAACTGAACCTCCCTTCCAGGCTCAAAAAAACTGCTCAACCTGCCCCAAAAGAACTCCATGCCCGCTAAGATACAGGATTCCTCGGACGACTCAGAATCCAATTATTACTGTCCAATCCATCCCGAAACACTAAAAGAAAAACCTGGTTCCTGCGCTCAATGCGGCTTGCCCCTATCCAAAGACTCATCAAGCGAAGCATGGGACAGTGAACCCCTGTGAGCCGCCGGGGGCGCATACGGAAGATCGTTCCCACCCGCGCAGCCCGTCTATGGATTAATTTAACCGTAATGGCCCTGGGACTATGGCTGGTCAGCGGTCCTTTTGCTCTCCGCTATCCGCCCGGGAAAATGCTTAACAGCGATATCCTTAGCGGAGCGTGGCTCATTTTCTTTGCCGCAGTCGCCCTTATTCCCAAAATGGAGTCTATCGGACTTTGGGGCGTGGGCTTCGTAGGTATCTGGCTGCAACTGGCCCCTCTGCTCTTTTGGGCCCCCCAGCCCGTCATGATGATCAATGACACCTTTGTCGGACTAACCGCCATTGTCCTCTTTTTATTAATACCCACGATTCCCGGTATTACCCCGGAAACGATGCGACCGGATCCTGGGATTCCCCCCGGCTGGAGCTTTAATCCCTCCGGCTGGCGTCAAAGAGTCCCCGTTATTTACCTCGCGTTCATCGGCTGGTTTATTTCGCGGTATCTTGCCTCCTATCAGCTCGGTTATATCTCCAGTGTCTGGGATCCTTTCTTCGGGGACGGCACCCGTCTGGTCCTCACCTCCAAAGTTTCCCAAATGATTCCTGTCTCGGACGCTGGGCTGGGCGCCTTTGCCTATACCCTGGAGATGCTTATCGGATGTACGGGTGGTGCGGCCCGCTGGCGCACGATGCCCTTTGTAGTCCTTTTCTTTTTCATTCTCGTGGTGCCTTTGGGTCTGGTCAGTATGACGTTAGTAATCCTTCAGCCGATCGTGGTGGGTCATTGGTGCACCCTTTGTCTCGTGATCGCGACAGCAATGCTTCTGATGATCACCTTCGCGGTCGATGAAGTTTTCGCGATGGTTCAATTCATGCGCCTCAGCCTCCGCCAGGGAAAACCATTCTGGGGGACGTTCCTCGCCGGAGAATCAGGGGAAAGCGGAAAGAACCAGGAATCACGGGCGCTGGCCCATGGCGCGCCTGTCCACCCTATAACCTGGATGATCAGGGGCGTCAGTGTTACCTGGACTCTCGCTGTGAGCACGCTTTTAGGCGTCTGGCTGATGGTTTTACCCGCCGTTTGGCCCACAACCGCTGCGGCCGCCAACAGCGATCATGTCGCCGGTGCTTTGATCATCGCCACATCCGTTATGGTCATGTCCGAAGTCGTTCGGACAGGTAGGCATTTCAACCTGTTGCTGGGCGCGTGGGTTATCTTTGGATCTTGTTTATTAAATGCGGCCAATCCGATGTCCTGTTGGAACGGAGTGATTACCGGTCTGCTAATTATAGTTTTAAGCCTGCCCCGGGGGATAATTCGGGAACATTACGGCTCTTGGCATCCCTGATTATGGTTTAGAAACCGCCAAAACACCGTCAACTATCGCCTGGGCTTCCGCCAGAACACGGCGAAGATGATCCTCTCCCTGGAAACTTTCCGCGTAGATCTTGTAAATATTCTCCGTGCCGGAGGGACGGGCCGCGAACCACGCGCTTTTCGTAATTGCTTTTAAACCGCCGATGGGCGCATGGTTGCCCGGTGCGACCGTAAGAATGGTTTTTATTTTTTCACCGGCCAAATCAGTCATTTTTATTTGTTGGGGTGAGAGCTTGGATAACCGTTTTTTCTGATCTGGTGTCGCCAGTGCCTCAACGCGGTCATAGACCGGATCGCCGAATTCCCTGGTCAGTCCCTGGTAGATCTCACCTGGATCGCGGCCCATTCGGGCTGTAATCTCCGCTGAAAGCAAAGCCGGAACAATCCCATCCTTGTCGGTCGTCCAAACGCTTCCATCCAGACGGACAAAGGAAGCCCCCGCGCTTTCTTCGCCGCCAAAACCTAGCGAACCGTCGAACAAACCGTCCACAAACCACTTAAACCCCACCGGCACTTCATAAAGTTTCCGGCCCAGTTTGGCGGTCACCCGGTCAATCATCTGGCTGCTTACCACCGTTTTGCCGACAGCCGCTTCATTGCGCCAATGGGGTCTATTTTGAAAAAGATAGGAGATTGCAACCGACAAATAGTGGTTGGGCGGCAGCAAACCGGTGCTCCGGGTCACGATTCCATGCCGGTCATGATCGGTGTCGCAGGCGAAAGAAAGGTCGAACTGATCCTTCATCCCGATCAACCGCTGCATCGCATAGACCGAGGAAGGATCCATGCGGATTTGGCCGTCCCAATCCACCGTCATGAAACGAAAGGTCGGATCGACCACTTCATTCACCACGGTGAGATTTAAGCCATAGCGCTCGGCAATTCGTCCCCAATAATGAACTCCCGCTCCGCCCAAGGGATCTACGCCCAACCGGAGCTTGGATCCGCGAATAGCTTCCATATCCACCACGTGGCCCAGATCAGCGATATAAACGCCGAGATAATCATGCCGGTGAGTTGTGGAAGCACTAATGGCTGTGGCGAGTGAAATACGCTTCACACCGTTCAGTTTCGATTCCAGAAACTCATTTGCTTTCTTCTCTATCCAATCGGTGGCGGCCTTGTCTGCCGGTCCGCCGTTGGTCGGATTATATTTAAACCCTCCGTCCTTCGGAGGATTGTGCGAAGGCGTAATCACAATGCCGTCAGCCAGTCCATTTTTTCGCCCGTGGTTATAGGTCAAGATGGCGTGGGAGATAACGGGGGTCGGCGTATATTCGTTTCCTTCAGCGATCATCACCTCGACCCCATTGGCCGCCAGCACCTCGAGAGCACTGGCCTGAGCCGGAATTGATAAAGCGTGAGTGTCAATACCCAAAAACAACGGTCCATCCGTTCCCTGTTGTTTTCGATAGAGACAGATGGCTTGGGTGATGGCGAGGATATGCCATTCATTGAAAGCCTTGTCGAATGCCGAACCGCGGTGTCCAGAGGTTCCGAATGCCACCCGTTGGGGAGGAACCGAAGGGTCCGGTATATCCGTATAGTAGGCTGTAACCAGTTTGGGCACATCGACCAGCATCGATACCTCGGCTGGCTTTCCTGCCAATGTATTAACTTTCACGATTGTCTCCTCATGTGTTACCCCTCTTTATTACGGATAGAGGTATAAATTGTCAGCCTATTCAATATCCCGCTATCCCTATGACAAATTCTTTGATTTTCTATAGCGCTGAATCAGGGTGTTGGTGGAGCTATCGTGTTTAAGTTGAACCTTTGCGTTTTCAAGTTCAGGAATAATCTTTACCGCCAATGCCTTCCCCAGTTCAACCCCCCACTGGTCAAATGAGTCGATGTCCCAGATTGCGCCCTGAGTAAAGACGCTGTGTTCGTAAAGCGCGACAAGCTTCCCCAGTGCCGCCGGAGTCAGCTCTTCCATCAAAATCGTACTAGATGGACGGTTTCCCTCGAAAGTCCGGTGTGGCACCAGCCACGACGGGGTTCCCTCTGCCTCAACCTCTTGGCGCGTTTTGCCGAAGGCCAAAGCCTCCGCCTGGGCAAACAGATTGGCCATGAGTATGTCGTGATGGCGGCCCAGTTGGTTGAGCGGCTTGAAAAAACCGATAAAGTCGCAGGGAATCATTTTGGTTCCCTGATGGATCAATTGGTAAAAAGAATGCTGTCCATTAGTGCCAGGTTCTCCCCAATAAATGGGTCCGGTTTGGTAAGCCGCTTCGGTACCCTCCAGCGTCACGTGCTTGCCGTTGCTTTCCATCGTCAACTGCTGCAGATAAGCGGGAAAACGCTTCAGGTACTGTTCATAGGGAAAAACTCCCACGGTCTGGGCGCCAAAAAAGTTGTTATACCAGATTCCCAGCAGTCCATTGAGCACCGGCAAATTGCGTTCGAAGGGAGCCGTACGAAAATGCTCATCCATTTGATGGAAACCGTCGAGCATGGCGTGAAAATTTTCAGGTCCTATGGCAATCATCGTTGAGAGGCCGATGGCCGAGTCCATGGAGTAGCGCCCACCCACCCAATCCCAAAATTCAAACATATTCGCCGTGTCGATCCCGAACTTAGACACTTCTTGGGTGTTGGTCGAGACCGCGACAAAATGCCTGGCGATGGACGCCGGATCTTTCAGGGTCTTAAGAGCCCAGTCACGGGCCGTATGGGCGTTGGTCATCGTCTCAAGGGTCGTAAAGGTCTTCGAAGAAATGATGAACAGCGTTTCCTCGGCGTCAATATCACGAACAGCCTCCGCGAAATCAGTGCCGTCGACATTGGAAACAAAACCGAATGTTAGGTTGCGCTCGCTGTAATGCCGCAATGCCTCATAAGCCATCATGGGCCCCAGATCGGAACCACCGATGCCGACATTGATGACATGACGGATCGGTTTGCCCGTATGGCCTTTCCACTCTCCACTGCGCACTTTTTGGGAAAACTCAGCCATCTTGTCGAGCACCGCGTGAACTTGAGGCACCACATCCACACCGTCAACGAAAATGGATTGTCCTTTAGGCGCGCGCAAAGCCGTATGCAGAACCGCCCGCTTCTCCGTGATATTGATTTTATCGCCCCGGAACATGGCCTCAATATGGGTCCGAAGACCCGATTCCTCAGCCAATTGAAAAAGGAGTTTAAGTGTCTCGTCGGTAACGCGGTGCTTGGAATAATCAAAATAAATTCCGACGGCCTCAGCCGTCATCCGTTTCCCCCGTTCCAGGTCTTCCGCGAAGAACTGCCGAAGATGCAGGGGATGGATTTTCGTGGAATGGGTTTCAAGAGCTTTCCATGCCAGACGTGTGTTGAGTGGCGATTGATTCATATTGTCTCCTTATTTTCAAGTTCGGAAACCTTGGACAGGCGGCGCCGATAACGCTCGGTTTCCTTGAATCGTGCTGCGAGAAATGTTCGAACCAATTCCCAAGCAAGAGCGTGTCCGATAACAAGACCGCCCAGGCAGAGAATGTTCATGTTGTCATCCTCGACGCCCTGGTGCGCTGAAAAAGTTTCATGAATGAGACAGGCCCGAATCCCCTTCACTTTGTTTGCGGCAACCGAAGCCCCGACACCGCTTCCGCATAAGGCCACTCCGCGCCACACCTCTCCGCCGACGACCGCACGGGCCAGCGGAACGACAAAATCCGGATAATCATCATCAGGCTTCAGTCCCGCATCCCCGAAATCCATCGTTTCATAACCGGCGTCCCGCAATTTACCCAAAAGCTGTTCCTTTAATTCAAATCCGCCATGGTCGGCGGCGATACCGACAACGCTCCGTGATTTCTTAATTTCCATACATTCGCCCCTTTTTCGAACCCATTTACTTAAACCCGGCTATTCGTCACTATCCTTTTTTTCACCTTGCTTTTTCAACACCCTCAACGCCTCTTCGAGTTCTTTGTGGCGGGCCTTATCCTGCTTCGGGTAACTCATTTTCAGCTTTTCCATTCTGTCCAAAATAATTGCGGAAACGATTAATCGGGCGTCTTTCTTGTCGTCCGCCGGAACGACGTACCATGGATTATTTTCAGTGCTGGTAGCGCCCAGACAGTCTTCGAATGCCTTCCGGTAATCTTTCCAGTATTTCCGTTCATGGATGTCATTGAGGCTGAATTTCCAATTCTTTTCCGGTTCCTCCAACCGGGCCAGGAACCGCTTTCGCTGTTCTTCCTTGGAAAGGTGAAGAAAAAATTTGATGATTCGGGTGCCGTTGCGGTAAAGGTGCTTCTCCAAATCCACGATGGACTGATACCTTTTTTCCCAAATATCTTTTCCATCATCAACCTGCTCGGCTTTTAAAATCTCAGGATGCACCTTGGCGATAAGTACTTCCTCGTAATAGGAACGGTTAAAAATTCCGATTCTTCCCCTCTCGGGCAGGTCCCGGGTAGTGCGCCAAAGAAAGTCGTGCTGCAGCTCCATGGCGCTGGGATGCTTGAAACTGAAAACCTGGCAGCCCTGGGGGTTGACTCCCGACATCACATGCTTGATCGCGCCGTCTTTGCCTGCCGCGTCCATCGCCTGAAAGATCAAAAGAACTGAATAGCGGTTGTCCGCGTAATGAAGGTTTTGTACCGCGCTAAGCTTTTCCACATGGTCCGCCAGAACCTTTTGATAATCTTCCTTCGAGTCGTACAAGGGTTTTATCTGGGTCGGCCATTTTTTGAGTTCGACTTCTTTTCCTTCTTTCACCTGATAATCTTTAGGATCGATTTTCACAATTTATCCTTTTTCTTGGTTTCCCGATCGGCCTTTTCCATTTCCTCAACTTCGCGAACCTCTTCCCGTCCCAGTTCCTCATAAAGTTTATGGACCCGCTTGACGATTTGCGGGGTCAAATCCTTCGTCTTTCCTTTGGCTTCAGGTGCAGGCTCCTGTTTCACTTCGGGTTTGGACTCGGCTTTTACTTCAGGCGCGGGTTCGGCTTTGGTCTTGGATTCAGCGCTATTTTTTCGAAGCTCGCGTTCGGCTTTGTCCCAGTCCTGGTCCGATTGACCGCTCTGGCGGCCCCGCTTTTCATAAAGTTCATAGGCCCGCTGGGCAATTTGCGGTTTTAAATCTGATTTCGGTTTGGGCTCCGGTTGAGCGTCAGACTTAGGCTCGGGTGGAGTTTCGGGTTTAGCATCCGCTTTCGATTCAGGCTTTGGCTCCCCTTTAGGGTCAGGCTTATTTCCAGCATTGGCATCAGGTTTTTGTTCTGATTTAACTTCAGGTTTGGGTTCGTCTTTCACTTCGGGTTTTGCCTCTGCCTTGGCTTCGGGCTTTGGCTCTGATTTGGCTTTATCCGGCTTAGGCTCGGCCTTAGCTTCCGGCTTGGTTTCCGCTGCGGGTTCTGGCTTATCCCCGGCTTTGGCATCAGGTTTCGCCCCCGCTTTGACTTCGGACTTATCCTCGGGTTTTGTATCCGGCTTAACTTCGGATTTGGCTTCCGCTTTAGTCTCAGACTTCGGTTCCCCTTTGGATTCAGGTTTTTCCTCAGGCTTAGCGCCATCTTTTTTTGCAGGATCAAAAATCCGGTAAGCCAGCACTTTCACCTGGTCATTCAGGAGCGCCCAAACGATGGCGTATCCCCAGACAAATCCGGCCCAACCCCATCCCAGCGGCGTCATCAAAAAACCGTAAACCGCGATCAAGGTCGCCACGGTCTGGGTTCCCAGTACGGCCATCCATAAAATTTTGGCGGGGCGGATCGACCAAAGGCGGCCGCGGGTGCGGGTGAGGAAGATGGTCATATGTCCTGCTACGGACAGCTTCAAATACATCAGCGTTTGGAGGTGGGGCCGATCCATGTGAAATACCCGGTCCCCAAGGACAAACAATCCGAATGCCGCAATAACCCCCAGAACGCCCAGCACGGTTGAGATGGCCAGCACCAAACGCATGTTCCATTCCTCGGGCTGGTTCTTGTAATGGACGTTGTCATAGGCGATGGACAGGATGGCCCCGTCATTGAGCAGGGCCAGCATGACGATCATGACCGCGGTTACCGGATAAAAATTGAAGACTAGGATTGACGCCGTCATGAAAAACAACACCCTCAGGGTTTCGGCGATGCGGTAAATAGCGTAACTGTTCATCCTCTGGAAAATTTTCCGGCTTTCCTTGATGGCGTCGATAATCACCGACAGGCCCGGCGTCATTAATACGATGGAGGCCGCCGCCCGCGCCGCGTCCGTCGCGCCGGAGACCGCGATACCGCAATCCGCTTTCTTCAGCGCGGGGGCGTCATTCACCCCGTCGCCTGTCATACCAACCAAGTGTCCGCGCTTCTGTAGGACATCAACAATGTGAAATTTATGCTCCGGGAATACCTGGGCGAATCCGTCGGCCTTCTCGATAGATTCGGCTGTGGCGTCGTTCTCATCGTGCTTCGAGTCGCCGAGGCCGGCCGCATCCAGGATATTCGTTCCCATATCCAGTTTTTTGGCGGTTTCCTTGGCGATGGCCAACGCGTCGCCTGTTACCATCTTGACCTTGACACCCATCGCCAGCGCGGTCGCGATGGTTTCCTTGGCGTCTTCCCGGGGCGGATCAAACAGGGGCAGGACTCCCAGGAGTTTCCAGGGGCCTCCCCCTTCGGACCGGGCCACTCCCAAGGAACGGAACCCACGCGACGCGAACTCGTTGACCGCCTTTTCGACAGCTGGTTTCCCCTGGGCCGCGTTGGCCGATAATTCCAAGATCACTTGTGGCGCGCCCTTGGTGACCTTGAATTCTTTTCCATCCTTGCCTTTGACGGTCGCCTCGGTGCGTTTATGCACCGCGTCGAAGGGGACGAAATGAACCACCTGATAGTCTTTCAAAACCTCTTTATCTTTCAGTCCCCCTAGGACGGCCAGGTCAATGGTGTCGTTATTTTCCGCGCGGGACGCCAGAGCTCCGTTGAGAATCAACTGCTCGGGGGGAATATTGTCCAGGCTGAAAGGGTCACCCAAAGTCAACTTGTTCTGGGTCAGGGTGCCGGTCTTGTCAGCGCACAGCACATCCACTCCCGCCAATTCCTCAATAGCCACCAGTTTGCTGACGATCGCCTGTTTTTTAGCCAATAAACGCGCGCCAACCGCCATGGTCACCGAAAGCACCGTGGGCATTGCCACCGGAATGGCGGCCACGGTTAAAACCAAAGCGAACTGCAGAGTGTTAAGGATCGGGTCGCCACGGAGAATGGCGACGATGATGATGACAGCCACCAGGACCGCCGCCAAAATGATTAAATAATCACCGATTTTCAGCACCGCTTTTTGGAAATGGCTAACCGTGTGCGCTTCCTGCACCAACTGAGCCGTTTTGCCGAAATAGGTATTTGCGCCTGTAGCGTAGACCAGCGCGCCGATCTCGCCCCGCCGGAGAATGGATCCGGAAAATACCGCGTCGCCCGGTTTTTTTGTGGCGGGTAAGGATTCTCCCGTCAAGGCGGACTGGTCTACCGACACTTCGTCACCCGAAAGCAGGCGCGCATCCGCCGGCACGATGTCGCCCAAGCGAATGCGAATGACATCGCCCGGGACCAGTTCCTTCGCGGGGGGATTGAGCCATTTCCCGTCTCTCAACACCCGGGCCTTGACCGCCAGCTGGGCCTTCAGGGCCTCAATGGCATTGCCCGCCTGTCTTTCTTCCCAGAACCCGACGATTGCGTTGGAAAAAAGCAGTAGGAGAATGATAAAAAAGTCCGGCCAATGCCGGGCGACCGCCGAAAGAATCACTGCCGCTTCGATCATCCAGGGAATAGGCCCCCAAAAATAGGAGAGAAACTTCAGGAAGGGATTAGTTTTCTTTTCCTCGATCTCGTTGGGCCCATATTGGGCCAGCCGCTTCTGGGCCTCAGCCTGGCTGATGCCCTCCGGCGATGACCCCAGTTTCTTCTCAACTTCCTCTAGGGGAAGGGTTTTCAATTCATCCTCCGGAGCAGGCTTTTCTCCCGGTTTCGACTGAGGTTTCTTTTTTGACTCTTGTTCCTTCATTAGTAATATCCTTTCCTGATTTCTACCGTTCTTTTACATTCACTTCAAAAATCCGAAACGAACACATGCTTATTTTTTTGACCACACACGGATCAATACGATCAATAGTGCTATCACCAATATGAATATCCCTGACCGAATCAAAAATCCCTGATTTGTCAAAATTCTTCCCCATCCGTCCATCCCAAGGCAATTCCATCTGTCCATCCATCCGTCCGCCCCCCTCTTCAAACTGGCTATCCAGGATCATTTCCTCCACGCATCCATGCGCACATTAATCCAGGCATATGATTCATCATTAAATTCCTTTCCTTGGATCAACCATTTCTGCGTCCCAGCCTTGCTTACGCTCTCCTGCGTCGAACCCAGTTTTTTTCCACTTCCGCCATCGGGAAGGTTTTCAGGTCATCTCCTGTGGTAGACTTCGCTTCCAGCTTCGATTCAAAAGTCATGGCGTTTGCCGATTTTGAAAACGCGACTTTTGTTTTATCGTTGTGTATTGGCCGTATGCGTATCCTCCGCTTCGCTATATTCACCACGTCGTGCAGATCGGTTGCAGGTAGCGCGATGATGCAGGACAAATTGGGCCGCTTGCAGATGAGCTTCCTCTCCCCTCCAAATATCCAGGGCTGGCTGTTGGATGGCTCTGGAAAAGGAAAAGGTAAGGGCCCAAGGCAGTTTATGTTTGAACCGGATATTCATTGCGTTCAAACGGGCCGATGCCGTTTCGGGAGGTTGTCCGCCGGACAGGAACGCGATACCCGAAACGGCTGCTGGCACTGTCCGCAATAGGCACCGCACCGTGGCGTCGGCTACCTCGTCCACCCCTTCCAGATGGGGGCAGGCCAAACCGGGTAGCACCATGTTGGGCTTGAGTATCATTCCCTCCAGCAGGATGTTCTGGTTGTAAAGCTCCTCAAAAACAGTCCGCAGGACTTCTTCCGTTGTGTCAAAACATCTCTTCAGCGTATGGTCGCCGTCCATAAGCACTTCCGGCTCCACAATAGGAACCAACCCGGTTTCCTGGCATAAAGCGGCATAGCGGGCCAGGGCCTGAGCATTTGCCTGAATACAACCCCGGCTGGGAACGCCCTTGCCCATTGTGATCACCGCGCGCCATTTGGCGAAACGGGCTCCCATCCGGGAATATTCCTCCAGTCTTTCGCGCAAACCGTCTAGGCCCTCGGTTATTTTCTCCCCCGCATGACCTGCCATAGCCTTGGCGCCCCTGTCCACTTTAATACCGGCGATAATTCCGCCGTCGGTAAGTGCTTTCACAAATGGTGTGCCGTCTTTTTTCTTCTGGCGGATGGTCTCGTCGCAGAGGATCGCACCGCTAATACTCTCGCCCAAACCGGGCGTGGTGACGATCAGCTCCCGGTAGGCGCGGCGCATTTCCTCGGTCTGCGGAATTCCCAGCGCGGCAAATCGTTTGTTGCAGGTAGGGTTGCTTTCGTCCATCGCCAGCAGGCCCTTATGGCCTGCCATCAACCACTTCGCGGTTTCGACAAGCACTAATGTGTTCATGGCACTAGCACCGCCGCGCCATTGAACCGGCCTGCGCGCAGATCGGCCAGGGCTTCGTTGGCCTGCCGGAGCGGATAAGTGGTTGTCTCTGTCACAATATTCATTTGAGGTGCTTGACTTAGAAAATCAATTCCATCCTGGCGGGTCAAATTGGCGACTGAAACGATTTGCCTTTCACCCCAAAGCAGGTCATAAGAAAATTTCGGAATGTCGCTCATGTGAATGCCGGCGCAAACCACCCGGCCCCCTTTGCGAACGGTCTTGAGCGCCGAAGGCACTAGATCGCCCAATGTGGCGAAGATGATCGCCGAGTCCAGCAGTTCGGGAGGTGTTTCGTCCGATCCTCCCGCCCAGGTCGCCCCTAATCCCCTGGCGAAATTCTGGGTCGTCAGGTCGCCTGGTTTAGTATAAGCAAAAACCGATCGTCCCTGCCATTTGGCCACTTGAGCGATGATATGAGCCGCCGCGCCGAAACCATAAAGCCCTAGTTTTTTGCTGTCTCCTGCTGCTACGAGAGCCCGCCAGCCGATAAGGCCGGCGCAAAGTAACGGAGCTAAAGAAACATCACTCCCCGACTCGCCCAGTGGAAAGGCGAAACGCGCGTCGGCCACAACCGAGGTGGCAAAGCCCCCGTCGCGGGTGTAACCAGTAAAAATGGGATGATCGCAAAGATTTTCGTGGCCACTCCGGCAGTAGGGACAAACTCCGCAGGTATGGCCCAGCCAGGGAACGCCGACCCTTTCCCCGACTTTTAAACCTTCGACTCCCGGTCCCACCAGATCGATCCTTCCCACAATCTCATGGCCGGGAATGATCGGCACTTGGGGATTGGGCAATTCCCCGTCAACTACATGCAAGTCCGTGCGGCAGACACCGCAGGCACCTACCTTGACCCGGATCTGTCCCGGTCCCGGTTCGGGATCTGCCATAGTAATCCACTGAAGAGTGGTTTTAATTTGATTCAGTACCATCGCGTTCATTGTTTTCTCCAGTAAGTCTTATTTATCTCAAACGGAAAAGCTTTTGTAATACTCCCGGCAGTAAATCGGGCAAGTCCTCGGCGATAAGCCCCGGTCCAAATTCGTCCGCCGCCGCCCCATGCATCCATACCCCCGCCGCCGAGGCGAAAAACGGATCGACTCCCTGGGCGAGAAGCCCCAAAATAATCCCGCTCAATACATCCCCCGAACCGGCGGTAGCCAAAGTCGACGGCGCGTTGGAATTAATAATGGCCCGGCCATCTGGGGCTGCGATGACCGTGTCATTGCCTTTGAGAACCAAAATAGCTCTGCTTCGTTTGGCCGCCATGCGGGCCCTTGTGAGCTTGTCGCCTTTAAAATCGAATAATCGGCGGAACTCACCCTCATGGGGAGTCAAAACACAAGGCCCGGCGATAGCCGCGTCCAACGCCAAAGGGTCGGTTTGAAATGAGGTTAGGGCGTCCGCATCCAGCAAAACGGGACGTTTAGTTTTCAGGATGGCAACCGCGCGGCGGCGGGTTTCTTCGCCGACTCCGGTGCCAGGGCCGATGAGAAAAGCGGTAAACCGGGTATCTTCCATCATACGGTCAAAATCTCCGGCATCCATCAAGGGGTGAACCATGATGCTGGTCAAAGCGCCCGCGTAAATCGCCAAAGCGGTTTGAGGCACGGCGATGGTCGTCAATCCGGCTCCTGCCCGGGCCGCTCCCAGTGCCGCCATCCGGGAGGCTCCGGTGATGGGATAACCTCCATAAATAAGCGCGTGACCGCGAGTGTATTTGTTGCCGCCGGACTTTGCTTTAGGCAGGGCTGAAATCCAGAGTTTTGGGTTATTTTCAAATGTGTTCGGCGCGACACTTTCGATGACCGATAAGGGTGTTCCGATATCCGCCACCACAACTTCACCGCATAAATCCCGTCCCGGCAACAGCAGGTGACCCGGCTTCTTGCGGGTATAAGTGACGGTCAAAACCGCCTCTACAGCACCCAAAACTTCCCCCGTGTCCCCCATCAAACCGCTGGGTACATCGACCGCCACCAGGGGTATTCCCATTTTTGACGCGGTGGATAAAGTTTCTAAAACTTCTCCATCCAAAGCACGGGTCAATCCCGCTCCAAAGACCGCGTCCACTATCAGCTGGGCATCCTTGAGAACGCCTGTTTCCAGTGGCTCAACCTGTCCAAGCCATTGTTGCGCCGCAAGCGCTACCTCATTTTTAAGTGCGCCACGGGAACCCAGAAGGGCCAAACGAACGGGCCAACCCGCTTCGGAAAGCCGTCGGGCCGCGACAAAACCGTCTCCTCCATTGTTACCGGGACCGCAGAGTACCGTCACCGGACGAGACGTCCAGCGATTCATGATCTCGCGCGCGACCGCGCTTCCCGCCTTCTCCATCAGCTCTTGAATGGAATGACCCGAAGCCACTGTCAACCGGTCGGATTCACTCATCCGTCGGCAATCAAGTAACGCTGTATCTAGATTCATCATTTCTTCCTTCATTTTCCATATCTGGCGAACCTTATGTTTTTCGCTCTAACTTTTCGCGAACTCGATAACTACCCGTGACGGCACATCTCCCTTTTCAAGCC
Organism: uncultured Pseudomonadota bacterium; assembly: GCA_963843375.1. Classification (GTDB taxonomy): domain Bacteria; phylum Oederibacteriota; class Muellerivitia; order Muellerivitales; family Muellerivitaceae; genus CAWJKT01. The sequence goes on along the minus strand of CAWJKT010000009.1, from coordinate 54,845 downwards.
GTTCGAATATGTTGTTGATCGCGGACAAGGGCTGTAGCTCGATATCCGCTTTGACCTTTCCCTCGGCGGCGAAGGCCAGCGCCTCAGCCATATCCTTGCGGGTGCCCACAAAAGAACCCCGGATGGTGATACAGTTCGCCACCACGTCGAAGAGCGGAACAGGAAACTCGCCCGGCGGCAGGCCCACCAGCACGCAGGTACCCCGCTTGCGGGTCATGCCCACACCCTGTTTAAACGCGCTTAGCGAAGGGGCTGTAATAAGAACCCCATGGGCTCCCCCTCCGGTCATCTTTTTCACGGCCGCAGCCGGATCACCCGTCTTGGCATTGAACGTGAAATCGGCGCCCAGTCGCTTAGCGTGGGCAAGTTTGCCGTCACTAATATCAATGGCACAGACATGAAGTCCCATGACCTTGGCATACTGGATCGCCAGATGCCCCAGGCCGCCAGCACCCGAAATAGCGATCCATTCACCGGGCTTTGCCCCAGTCTCCTTGATCCCTTTATAGGTAGTGATACCCGCGCAAATGATCGGGGCCGCTTCACTTGCGGCGAGACCGGCGGGAATATGGGCGACGTAGTTGGGGTCAGCGAGGATATATTCGGCAAAACCGCCGTTCTTGGTGTAACCGCCGAATTGCGCATCCGGACAAACCGTCTCCCAGGCGGACAGGCAATACTCGCAATGGCCGCAGGCCGAATAGAGCCAGGGCACCCCGACCCGGTCACCTTCTTTCACAGCCTTCACACCCGAACTGACAGCAATGACGATCCCTATGCCTTCATGACCGGGGATAAACGGAAGTGTGGGCTTTACCGGCCAATCTCCATGCGCCGCATGGAGATCCGTATGACATACCCCGCAAGCCTCGGTTTTAATCAATATCTGGCCGGGACCAACGGAGGGAATATCCAATTCTTTTAGTAACAAGGGTTTTCCAAACTGCTCAACCATTGCCGCATGCATTTGATGTCCCATGATTAACTCCTGTTTTTTTGAGCAACGCCGCTGACGAAAGCGGCCGATTGGCGTTTCGACACTAGGCTGGCGCGTCGATGGAAGCGACCCGGACCAGTTTTTTGTTTACGAACTCCTGGATGCCCAAGCTCGAGAGTTCCCGTCCATAACCCGAATTCTTAATCCCGCCAAACGGCAGATCCGCCGTTGTCCAGGTGGGGTGATTGACGAACATCATGCCCGTATCAACTCGACTAGCCACCCGTTTGCCCCGTGCCACATCCTTCGTGAAGACGCAGCCTCCCAAACCGAATTCCGAATCATTGGCCAGGGCCACTGCCTCGTCTTCGTTTTTGACTTTGAAGAAAAGAGCTACAGGCCCGAAGAATTCCTGCCCATAGGCGGGATTATCCGGTTTGATATTGGACAGGATTGTCGGCTGCATGAAAGCTCCGGGACGGTCAATCCGTCCGCCGCCAAGCACCAGGGTGGCGCCATGGGCGACAGCCTGCTTGACCTGGTCTACCAGTTTGACCAGGGCCGATTCAGTGGATAAAGGTCCCAGCGTTGTCGCCTTGTCCATGGGATCGCCCGGTTTCAACGCCGCCAGCGCCGCCTTGAACTTCTCCAGGAAACGGTCGGCCAGCGCCTCCACCACAATGAACCGCTTGGCCGCCACACAGCACTGCCCCGTGTTATTCATTTTTCCCCAAACTGCCCACTGGACCGTCTTGTCGAGGTCTGCGTCCTCCAACACGATGAAAGCATCGGCGCCGCCCAGTTCCATGGTTGATTTTTTGAGATTTTGCCCCGCTCGTCCCGCAACGGTTTTTCCGGCCTCAACACTGCCTGTCAAAGCCACACCCATGACCCTTGGATCGTCAATGACGCGGTTCACCTGGTCATAGGAAATAAACAGGTTGGTGTAGGCGCCGACCGGTGCGCCAGCCTCCAGCCACAATTTTTCAAAAGCCAGGGCGCATTGCGGAACGCATCCCGCGTGCTTGACCATAACCACATTGCCCGCCATCAGGTTTGGAGCGGCAAACCGCGCCAGTTGGTAGTAGGGAAAGTTCCAGGGCTCGACCCCGAAAAGCACGCCGAAGGGAGCGTTCTGGATCTCCGCCTCGCCCGAGCTTGGCTTGAGGCGCTGCGGCGCGAGGAACTGCTCGGCGTTCTTGGCGTAGTAATCGATAATATCCGCGCTCAATTTCGCTTCGCCCCGGGACTGGTCGATGAGTTTTCCCATATCCTGTGTCACCAGAAGGGCGAAATCGTCGATACGTGCGTGCATAATTGCGGCGGCTTTCGCCACAATTACCGCGCGCTCGGCAAAAGTCTTGTTTTTCCATACTTCAAAACAGGCCTGCGCGGTGGTCAATGCTTTCTCCAACTGCTGGTCGGTGATTTCCTCGTATTTCTTCAAGATTTTTCCGTCATAGGGATTGATGCTTAGGTAAGCCATAATATTTTTCCTTTCAAGGGAGGGACTACAAAAATGGGTGAATTGCTGACAGCAAACCCATCGGCCGGTTGGAAAATGGGGGAAATTAGTTCTGGAGCTTCATCCGGTTTACCCGGATGGATCACTTCCTGTTCCGAATTTTCGAAATATCTTTCTCCTCTTGGCGCAACGGCTTCATCTTTTGTCTTTTCAGATGCACCGCAGTTACATCTATCGACGGACTAAGGCTTCTCTTGCCCATTGGCGCGTCTTAGCCGCAGAAATAAAACTTGCCACATCACTAAGATTGACGACACCCCGGTCTTTTCCGACATTCGCTTGAAGGAGCAGTTTTTCGCCTCCCTGGTCGACGGCAATCGCCTTGAGATGGGAAAAGGCGTCACGAATAAAATCAATGGCGGTGGATTCCCCAGCAAGCCGCTCTGCGCCTTCGTCCGACAGGATGACCGCGATCGCGTCAAACAGGACAGAAGATGTACCGGCCAGTTGTCCGTCGGCCTTCAGGAATAAACCGTTATCCAGCATGGCGCCGCCTATTTGCGGAGCGACGACCTTCACATTCGCGCCTGCCTCAACAGCGGCTTTGCGCACTTTGTCGATGAGAGCGCCATCCGAGCCGTCCGCGATGAGGATGCCGATGGAACGTCCCTCGAGAGTATCCTTCTCTTTTCCGATAGTCCTCAACGCGAGAGAAGGTTTCATATCCCGCACCGAAGCGGAGGCGAAGGGAGCGGTCGGCATTTTCTCCAGCCCAAGACCATCAGCAACGCGTCGCGCAAGGTCTTCGTCGATATGCCGCAGATGGGCGGTAACCGCCTGACGCACATGAGGATGTTCCACCTTTGACAGCTCAAACACGAGCGCCGAAACCATATGTGACTTCTCGTACCCCGTTTGACTGCGATAGAACTGGCGCGCCTGGCTGTAATGGTCCGCAAAACTCTCCGGACGGATACGGCCTTTTTCACCAGTTTCATTGGTGTGTACACTCTGAAAACCGACGACCGGATTTTCACGCGGCATATCCGTGGACAAGGAGTTCGGTTCATATCCGACGCGTCCGACCGGCTGTGTCGCCTGCATTTTTCCATCGCGCTGAAGGTTGGCAAACGGGCACTTGGGCGCGTTGATCGGGATTTGATTGAAATTCGGCGTTCCGAAACGAGAAAGCTGGGTGTCCAGATAAGAAAAAAGACGGCCCTGCAATAGGGGGTCATTAGAAAAATCAATTCCCGGCACGATATTCGCCGGACAATAGGCCACCTGCTCGGTTTCAGCGAAAAAATTGTCTGGCCACCGGTTCAATACCATCCGTCCGATCACTTTTAATGGCACCAATTCCTCTGGAATCAACTTGGTTGGATCCAGATGGTCGAATGGAAATTGGTCGGCCTGTTCCTGCGTGAATAACTGGGCCGAAAATTCCCACTCGGGGAAATCACCTTTTTCGATGGACTCAAATAGGTCGCGCCGGTGGAAGTCCGGATCCACTCCGGCTAGTTTGACGGCCTCATTCCAGGTGGTTGATTGCAGGCCCAGCTTGGGCCGCCAGTGAAACTTGACAAAAGTCGAATCACCCTTAGCATCCACCAATCGGAAGCTGTGGACGCCGAAGCCTTCCATCATCCGCAGCGAGCGTGGAAGGGTACGGTCCGACATGATCCACATCACCATATTCATGGATTCGGGCATCAGCGAAATGAAATCCCAGAATGTGTCGTGGGCTGTGGCGCTTTGCGGAAAGCCCCGATCAGGCTCCATCTTGATCGCATGAATCAGGTCGGGAAATTTAATGGCATCCTGGATGAAAAAAACCGGGATATTAATACCGACCAAATCCCAATTACCTTCCTGAGTATAGAACTTTACCGCAAATCCGCGCACATCGCGCGGTGTATCGACCGAACCCGCCCCGCCGACCACCGTTGAAAAGCGGGTAAACACTTTTGTTTTTTCACCAACTTGAGTAAGAATTTTCGCAGTCGTATAGCGTTCTAGTGATTCGGTTAACTCAAAATAGCCGTGCGCAGCCGTACCGCGGGCGTGAACGATCCGCTCCGGAATACGCTCATGATCGAAATGCATAATCTTTTCCCGAAGGACAAAATCCTCTAAAAGTACCGGCCCTTCTGAATTGGCTTTAAGCGAGTTCTGGTTATCTGAAATCAAGATTCCCTGATTGGTCGTAAGCGCGGGATGCGAACCGCCAGCAGTTTGATGGACTTCACCTCCGTTTCCCACCGGAACTTTTCCGACCAAGCGAGAGGTATTCTTTCCATTTCTTACTTTTCCCACAGGATGATTGACTTTTTTTTTGAGGCGACTAATCGACTTTGAACTTGATTTTCGAGTCATGGTTTTGCTCCCCACTTCCAATTCCTTATTTCCGGCATGTCCTGGCCGTGTTGGTCGATGTACTGCTTATGCTCAATTAGTTTGTCCTTCATTTTTTGCTTCAGATAATCGCCCTTGGAACCAAACCCCGGTACCCGATCAATCACGTCCTGCACCAGATGAAACCGATCCAGATCGTTTTGCACTCTCATATCAAATGCCGTGGTAATCGTGCCCTCTTCCTTGTAGCCACGAACATGCAGGTTCTGGTTGTGCCGGCGGTAGGTCAACCGATGGATCAACCAGGGATACCCATGAAAACCAAAAATAATGTGCTTGTCTTTCGTGAAGAGCGCGTCGTAATCGTTCGCGTTCAATCCATGTGGATGCTCTGTGTTGGATTCCAGTTTCATCAGGTCAACCACGTTGATAACGCGGATTTTAAGATCAGGTAGATGTTCGCGGAGGATAGAAACCGCGGCCAAAATCTCCAGAGTGGGCGTATCGCCACAGCAGGCCATGACTACATCCGGCTCCGCGCCCTGGTCATTACTGGCCCAAGACCAAATGCCGATGCCTTCGGTGCAATGCACAATGGCCTCTTCGATATTAAGCCATTGGGGCAACGCGTGTTTACCAGCCACGACAACGTTGACGTAATTCCGGCTCCGCAGGCAGTGGTCCATCACCGACAACAGGCAGTTGGCGTCCGGCGGAAGGTAACAGCGCACGATGTCGGCCTTCTTATTGATAACGTGATCGAGGAAACCGGGGTCCTGGTGCGTGAAGCCGTTGTGATCCTGCTGCCAGACATGGGAGGCAAGCAGATAGTTCAGCGACGAAATTTTTCGGCGCCAGGGCAGCTCCAAACATACCTTCAGCCACTTGGCGTGCTGGCTGAACATCGAATCAACGATGCGGATGAACGCCTCATAGCTGTTGAAAAGTCCATGCCGCCCGGTCAACAGATATCCTTCCAACCAGCCCTCGCACTGGTTCTCGCTGAGCATCGAGTCCAGCACCCGTCCGTCAGGGGCGAGGAATTCATCGTTTTTTTCGGTCCGGGCGTTCCACTGCCGGCTAGTGGTTTCAAAAACGGCGCCAAGGAGATTCGAAAGCGTCTCATCGGGACCGAAGATGCGAAAATTACGCTGATTCTGATTGAGCTTGGCCACGTCACGGAGAAACTTCCCCAGTACGAGCGTGTCCTGTCCGTTAACAGCGCCCGGCGAAGGCACATTCACCGCATGCGCGTGAAAGTCCGGCATTCGCAGATCGTGCAACAAAAGTCCGCCGTTGGCGTGGGGATTGGCGCCCATCCGCCGGTCGCCCTTTGGCGCCAGCTCGGCCAGCTCCGGCATGAGCCTGCCGTTCTTATCGAACAATTCTTCCGCTTTGTAACTTTTCATCCAGCTTTCAAGCTGCTTGACATGATCGGGATGTTCAGGATCAACCAGAAGCGGCACCTGGTGTGCCCGGAAAGTGCCCTCAACTGGCAGGCCGTCAACTTCCTTCGGTCCCGTCCAGCCCTTCGGTGACTTGAGGATAATCATGGGCCAGCGGGGCCTGGTGAGATCATTCTTTTGCCGCGCGTTGCTATGTATTTGCCGGATGTCCCCGATGACCTTTTCCAAAGTATCGGCCATGAGTTGATGCATCGTTTCCGGATCATCGCCTTCCACGAAGTAAGGTGCCCATCCGCAGCCGCGCAGGAATTGGTCGAGCTCTTCATGCTCAATACGCGCCAAAACGGTTGGATTGCTGATCTTATAGCCGTTGAGATGCAGGATCGGCAAAACGGCACCGTCCGTAACCGGATCTAGAAATTTATTGGATTGCCAGGAGGTCGCCAAAGAGGCCGTTTCCGCCTCCCCGTCGCCGATGACACAGGCCACGATCAGGTCGGGATTGTCGAAAGCCGCTCCAAAAGCGTGGCTAAGCGAATATCCCAATTCACCGCCCTCATGAATGGATCCGGGCGTCGTTGGCGCCACGTGACTCGAAATCCCGCCAGGAAACGAAAATTGCTTGAACAGTTTTTTCATTCCAGCTTCGTCCTGTGTCACATTCGGATAAACATCACTCCAAGTGCCCTCAAGATAAACGTTTCCCACGATTGCTGGGCCACCGTGGCCCGGACCCGCGATGTAAAACATATTTAAATCGTATTTCTTAATGACACGGTTCAAGTGCACGTAGATGAAGTTTTGCCCCGGCGTCGTGCCCCAATGCCCCACCACCAACGGCTTCACATGCGACAATTTCAGCGGCTCTTTCAATAGCGGATTGTCATAAAGATAAATTTGTCCGACGGATAAATAGTTCGCGGCGCGCCAATAGGCGTTCATTTTTCGAAGTAACTCTTCGGACAAAGGTTCGATTTTTTGATTCGTCCTGTCTAAAAGAACCTTCGCACGGACCATGTTATATTCGTTCATGAAAATACTCCTTATTAGTGTTTGATTTCATGTTCAAGACGACTGTCTCGATTTTGACTGGGCACCGCCAGGGAATCCCTTTTGGCCGCCAATTCGTCGGACCAGTAACCTTGGAGGTTATAATGCCGGTGGAGTTTGTTTTCGTAATCGCGGGTTAACAATAAATTCGCTGTATATTCCGGTGATTGCCTGATGCTTTCTTTGGAAAGATTGACGAAGACTTTTCCTTCGCCCCAACTAACGCGCTCGATCCACTTCGCGGAAACCAGAACATGTTTACCAGGCCACCAATTCTGTGTTTCGATGGCCAGATAGCGGATAGCCCATGACTCGTCATCGATGATAAAATCCTCGATGTGGCCGATCTCGCCGTCCATGGCGTTGATTAAATAGCCGCTAACGATGTAAGCGCTGCGCAAATGGGAATCCTCTGCTGTTTCACTACCTTTCGCGATGAAGGAGCCAAATTCTCTCGTTGGCGGCACGCTCCAATAGGGCGGCCATCCATAATACGAATAATAGGTATCCTCATATTGTCTTGAGACGGGTTTGTCACTATCCAAGGATGGGCTATCCTCGATCTGCTTTTTAGTCAAACCGACGGCAATGGTCCGCAGCTGCTGATTCACAGAGTTTATCGCTCGTGGAGCGATCAGCACGCCCCTTCCGGGGTTCCAGTTAACTGTGTTGGCGACTAGATAGCGAATGGTCCAGTGCCGGTCATCGAAATAGAAGTCTTTGACCGTCCCGATGACCCCGTCGAGGCTGTGCAATTGATAACCTTTTAATGTCATGAATTTTTCTAACACAAAATAATCCTCTCTTTTTTTCAGTTTGGCGCTTCACCCGTAAAACCAATACGGAGCACATGGCAAACCGTCTTGGCGATCATGAGTTCTTCATCCGTGCGTATGACAAAAACCTTAACCTTGCCGGAAGAAACGGAAATCACACTCTTGTTGGCACTGTTTAGATTTTTATCGAGTTCGATGCCTAGAAACCCCAATCCCTCGCAAATTCTTTCGCGAACCGCCGGACAGTTTTCACCGATGCCCGCCGAAAAAACCAGAGTGTCCAGTCCGCCCAAGGCCGCCGCGAAAGACCCGATCCACTTCTTGACCTGATAGCAAAACAACGAAACCGCTTCGGCTGCCCTTCCGTCCTTTTCCTCCAGTTTCAGCAAGTCGCGCATGTCCGGGCTGGTTCCGGACACGCCCAGCAGTCCGGAATGAAAATTGACCATCGTGTTAAAAGCCTTGGTGTCCATGCCTTCGGTTTTTTCCAGGTACAAAGCCAGTCCCGGATCCAAATCTCCGGAGCGGGTTCCCATTAAAACTCCCGAGGACGGCGTAAAACCCATGCTGGTATCAACGGATTTGCCCTTAAGAACCGCAGCCAGACTGGCCCCGTTGCCCAGATGGGCCAAAATCACCCGACCCTCAGCCTCTTCCATACACCCCAAACGTGAAAGTTCCTCCATGAGATAGGCATAGGAAATGCCGTGAAAACCATAACGATGAATACCCTTCGCCTCATAACTTCGGGGGATCGGCAGGAGTCGCGCCACCAGAGGCATATCGTGATGAAAGGCCGTATCGAAACAAACCACCTGGGACAGATTGGGAAATTGCCTGTGGAAAGCGTCCACGATGAGAATCTCCATCGGCATGTGTTCCGGATCATAAGGACTTAATTTGAAGAGAGCTTCAACCAACTCATGGGTGACTTTCTCCGGTTCGCTGTGTTGGGGGCCGCCCTGGACCATCCGGTGCCCAACCGCCGACAGACTTGCTCCCCCGCCCCGCTCCTTGACCCATATCATAAAAACCTCTAAAGCGGCCTGATGGTCGGACTTGGTCAAAACTCTGGAAAATTCGTCAGTTGGATTCAAACCCTTCACCTGAAAAACCGCTCCGGTTTGTCCAATCCGATCAATGCCGCCCCAAAGAACGCGTCGAGGCGGCTGACCAGCTTCAAATACGGCGAATTTAAGACTAGAGGAGCCCGCATTAATGGTCATTATTTGTTTTTTATTCATATTCAATCCCTTCGTTCGCCGACAAACCCCAATAGGACAAGCAGGCGCGGGTGGATTGATAATTTTTATGAAAAATACTTTTGATCCCTAATCCTTCCGCGACCTTATCGAATAGTGGGGTGTTTTCGATATAAACGATCTTCTCAGGGGATATCTGGGCCGTATCCAGGGCCATTTTATAAAAATTCACATCGGGTTTGCGGAGGTGGACAAAACAGGAAGAAATAAAAAAATCCACCAAACCGGCCAATTTAAATTTACGAATCCGGTAAGCGTTTACTTCCCGACCTTCGTTGCTGACTACAACGATCTTGAGACCGTGAATGGCTTTGAGTTGAACAATGAACTCCATCATTTTGCGGTGCGATTTTGACTGAGCGAATATGAAATTTCGAAAGCTGGATCGGGTAAAATCGCGTTTTTGATAAAAGACCACGCCGTTTAGATATTCTTCCAGACCGATCAATCCCAACTCATAGGGTTCCACAAACAATCCGTGACGGCTTTCGATCTCATTCCACTCGAGTTTGAATTGGGAAACCGCTCGCCTGCGCGCGCGATGATCCCATCCATTGGTGAGCAAAACACCTCCCACATCCACAAACAAACAAGTGAACATGTTGTTTTTTTTCATGACAGTTTCTTTAAAGAATAATTCAATTCATTTTCCTCTGTTTTGATTAGGCGCCACGATTGAATCCCTTTGGGCCGCCAATTCCTCAATCCAATAGCCTTGGAGACTGTAATGTCCATGCAATTGGGTCTCGTATTCCCGGGTAAGCAGGGAGGCTTCCTTAAATTCCGGCGAATTCTTAATTGCCTCACGGGAAAGATTGACAAACACTTTTGATTGACCCCAGTTGACGCTTTCTATCCAGGGGGGTGAAATCAGGATTTTTTTGCCAGGCAGCCAGTTATGGGTATCAACAACCAAGTAACGAATCGCCCAATTATGGTCATCAATAATGAAATCCACGACGTGGCCAATCTCACCATTCGTAGCCTGGATGTGATGACCGGTCACGGCGTTTGTGCTGCGCAAATGGTAATCCTCGACCTTATCGCTTCGAATCGGTTGCGAAGTGCTTTTAGTGTCGCGCACGAAAAAAGGATAAGCCCCCCACATGTAAGGGCCCGTCCAATAGGACGGAAACTGGTAATATCCATAATAGGATTCTTCGAATTGCCGTGACACCGGTCTTTCACTATCCAGGGATGGGCTCTCTTCAATCTGCTTTTTGGTTAAATCAACCGAAATAGTTTTTTCTTTTTTGTTCACGTAGGACAAGGCGTGGGGTGATATCAATACCTGTCTGCCGGAAAGCCAATTTCCGGTGTCTGCGACCAGATATCGGATAGTCCAGTATTTATCGTCAAAATAGAATTCTTTGACTCTTCCTATTTCTCCATCCAGGCTGTGCAATTTGTAACCCTTTAGTTCGTTGACGTTGTCGAGCATAAAATGAATCCTTTCTTTCCTAAAACTTCGTTTTGGCTTACTGAGAGTCGCTTGTTAACAGCTTGTATAAAAAATTGGTTTCAACACGATCCTAACAATCAGCTACTAATTTTATTGCACTATGAAAACGGCTTCATTTTCTCGTGAACAATCACTGGTTCCCTTTCACCTCCGCCTTCAATTCCCCTTCCGCGGGGTGCCAATATTTATCGGTTTGGTCAATTAAATGGTTTTGCCTTTCGTATGGTTCATAGGCCAACTTCGCGTTCTGTTCCGACGGGTTGTCATCGGGACGCAAGGGAGACGAGCGGTGACCTTCACTCCCCAGCCGTCCACAGGTTCCAGTTAAATTTCGCAGCCATTGCGCAAGTTCCGGCGTCAACGCGTCATCCTTCAGACGCCATTGCCAGTTCCCTTCTGTGGTGCCGGGAAAATTCATTCGTGCCTCCGTTCCCAAATCCAAAAGGTCTTGCGCCGGCAGGATGACCTTGTCGGCCCGGGAAGCAAAGGCCGCTGCGATCATGGCCCGGACAACCGTCTTGTCGTTGGCACCCAGATGTTTTCGAAGGCTTTCTCGCTGGGTGGCCGGTAACTTTCTGTACCAACCCTCCGTAGTGTCGTTATCGTGGGTTCCGGTATAAACCACCGAGTTCACCGGGAGTTCTTTCGACGGAAAAATATTATTTTCAATGTCCGATTCGAACTCAAACTGGAGCACCCGCGAACCGGGAAGGTTAAGCTGTTCCCTTAAGGTAATCACTTCGGGGGTAAGAACCCCCAGGTCCTCCGCGATAAACGGCAAAGAGCCGATAGCTTTTAACACTGCTTCAAAAAAAGCCCTGCCGCCGCCCGGTTGATATTGTCCGTTTTCTGCCGTAAGGTCACCCGAAGGTACCTCATAAGTTCTCACATAGCCGATAAAATGATCCAAACGGATGACGCCGAACCGTCCCAAAGCAGTCCTCAGCCGTTCTATCCACCAGTTGTAATTTTGGTCTTGCAGCACATCCCATCGGTAAACGGGCTCGCCCCATCGCTGTCCTGTTTTCGTGAAATAATCCGGAGGAACCCCGGCGACCACCGTCATGTTCCCATCGACGTCCAATTTAAAAATCTCCGGGTGAACCCACACATCGGCGCTCTCATGGGACACGAACAGGGGAATATCGCCGATCAGCTGGACTGCCTTGGAATCGCAATAGGCCCGCAACTCTTTCCACTGTTTTGAGAACTGCCACTGGATAAACTGGTGGTAACGGATGTCATCCGTGAAGTGTTTACGCGCTCGAACAAGGGCTTTAGGCTGTCGTGTTCTCAGTTCAAGGTCCCATTGGGTCCAGTCCCCGGTGCCTTCATTGTCCTGGACGGCTACGAACAGGGAAAAATCGTCAAGCCAGTAGGATTCGGCGCGAACGAAAGCCTCAAATTCCAGCCGCTTGGCCATTCCTCCCTTTTTTTCAAAACGTTCAAATGCTTTTTTCAACCACTTCAGTTTCAGTTGTTCCGCTGTGTAATAGTCCACCTTTCCAGGGGCACCCGGAACAGGCAGCTCGATATCCTCACGGTTTAGAAATCCATGCTTCATCAACAAGTCGGGACTCAACAGAAACGGATTTCCCGCAAAGGCGGACGATGATTGGTATGGCGAATTCCCTATCCCCGTCGGGCCAATTGGCAGCATCTGCCACCAGCTCTGCCCGCTCAGAACTAGAAAATCCACAAAGGCGTTTGCGGCAGGTCCCAAGTCGCCGATGGGATATGGGTTGGAAAGGGAGGTTGGATGAAGAAGTATCCCCGAAGAGCGCGAGTTCATGGGGTATCCTTTCGCGCGCCGTGTTTAGGCTTGCCCGCCAGAAGAATGACGCTGGAGCGGGCTTCAACATGGTAAATCTTTGAATTTTTCAAAAGTATTTCTTTGCCCGCCTCGGCCATATCCCTTGGCGAAGGTAGGAATGTATCGACCGATAAACTCCAGCCATACCCTTCCGATGGTGACGGCAAACCAAAATCAGCCGCTTCTGTACCCGCGTTGAACATAAGGTAAATACTTTCTTTTTCATTTTCATGAATAACGCAGGCAAGTTGTTTGCACTTGAGATCTGCCCAATGAGGCAGTCCGCCCTCCGGACCAAACCAATTAATTCCTTCATTTTTGTAGAATTCTTCTTTACTCAGGACAGGATGAGCTCTACGAAAAGCGATCATGCCTTGGGTAAACCGGAATATTTCCTGATGCTGGTCGAAATGTTTCCAGTCCAACCAGCTGGTTTCATTGTCCTGGCAATAGGCGTTGTTGTTGCCGCCCTGGGTGCGGCGGAATTCGTCCCCGCCGAGGATCATCGGCACGCCGCGCGAAATCATCAGGGTCAGCATAAAATTCTTGATCTGGCGTTTTCGAATCGTCTCAATTCCGGCGTCCTTCGTTAAGCCCTCGAAGCCATAGTTCCCGCTAAAGTTGTTATTTGTCCCGTCCTGGTTGTTTTCACCGTTCGCCTCGTTATGTTTGGCGGAATAGCTGACCAGGTCATTCAAAGTGAACCCGTCGTGGCAGGTAATAAAATTGATACTTCCCTCCGGTCCTTTGCCCGGCTTGCTATAAATATCCGCGCTTCCGCAGAGTCGGCTGGCGAACGAGCCGAGAATTCCGTCATCACCGCGCCAGAAACGCCGCACGTCATCCCGATAACGGCCGTTCCATTCCGCCCAGCGCCGTTCCGAAAAACTTCCCACCTCGTAGGCCCCGCCGGCGTCCCATGCCTCCGCGATGAGCTTAACGTCCCTCAGGATTGGATCCTCGGCGATCCGGGCCAAAAGCGGCGCGTTAGCCAACAATCTTCCGCTTTCGCCCCTGCCGAGAACCGATGCCAAATCAAAGCGAAACCCATCCACGTGCATCTCGACCGTCCAATAACGCAGGGCCGCCAGGATATGGTCCCGTACCACCGGATGGTTGGCGTTAATCGTATTGCCGGTTCCCGCGTAATCCTTATAACGGCGCTTGTCCGCCGCAAGGGTATAAAAAATCGAGTTGTCGATCCCGCGAAAGAAAAGCGTCGGACCCAGTTCGTTTCCTTCCGCCGTATGGTTAAACACCACGTCCAGAATCACTTCGATGCCCGCTTGGTGGAAAGCCAGGATCATTTCCTTAAACTCCAGTTTCTGCTGGCCCATCCCGCCCGAACTGCTATAGGAAGCTTTGGGCGCGAAGAAAGTAACAGGATCGTATCCCCAGTAATTCCTGAGGGATTGGTTCGTGTTCGGATCCTTCCGTGTGAGGAAATTTTCATTGAATTCCAAGACCGGCATCAGTTCCACGGCGGTAACACCCAGTGTTTTGAGATGGGGAATCTTTTCCATCATGCCCCGGTAGGTTCCCGGATGCTTTGCTCCCGACTTCCGATCCATGGTAAAACCACGGACATGGGTCTCGTAAATGAGGGTCTTCGACCAAGGATGGCGGAGAGGCTGGTCCCCCTTCCATTCGAAAGACTCGTTTAGAAAGATACATTTGGGCGTCGACTTGGCGTTATCCTCCTTTGAGAGAGTTAGGTCCTTCCCCTGCGACGACGGATCGTATCCAAGGGCAGACGCAAAATCCCATGGGGGCAGATTTGAAATCGCAACGGCGGCGGGATCAAGCAGAAGCCGTTTAAAATTGAAACGGTGTCCTTCCTCGGGAGAATAGGGACCGTCCAAGCGGTAAGCATAGAGCTGGCCGGAACTGATACCTTTCACCCAAACGTGCCATACGTCGCCAGTGCGGTTCAAAGAAGCGTCCAGATCGAAAAACCGGGCGGGCGCGGCGTCCTCCGGATGGTCAAACAACTCCAGCCGGACCCTTGTGGCATGGCGGCTAAACAGGGCGAAATTAACTCCTTCTCCCCTTTCCTGGGTTCCCAGGGGTAGCGGCGAACCGACCCGGATATCGGAGTGCTCAGACATATCGGAAATGTAATCGCCCAGTTCTCGTTGAGGGTTTTTATTTATCGTTGCCATAGGATCCGTTTCTCTTCCAAAGGCACGGCGACTCCATCGTGGTGTGGGATCACTCTTGCCGTATAATCCGTCGGTGGCCGACCCTCAGAAATCTTCACTCCGTAAATAAAGCCGCCAATGGTGTCAGGCAAAGGGCTCACTTTCTTCATTTCCTGCCGAAAAGGAGACTCGCCCTTGGCGCCCTCAGCGTAAAGCTCCACTCTTACGGATCGTGGATCCATGTCATTGAGATAGACCTTAACCTCAAAAAAGTGTTGGTTATCATGGTTATCAATCTTCAAGTCCCCGAAATGAATCGCGGACCATTTCTGTTCCAATTTTTTTTGCCAATCAACCATTTGTTTACCCACGACGCCTTTGTTTGCCGAGCGCTCAAGGTAAGCCGAAGCGGCCGGGAGATAATGTTTCTCGGTGTATTCCCGTACGGCGCGGTTGGAGGAAAAATTCGGAGTCAATCGAGCCATGCTCTCGCGCATCCGTTGAACCCACGCCGTCGGAATGCCGCTCCCATCGCGGTCATAAAATTCCGGGATCACTTTTTGTTCGAGCAGGCCGTAAAGCGCTTCGGCCTCATCGGCATCCCAGGCGGGATCATCGCCATGCTCTTTGCCGTCTCCCAATGCCCAGCCGACCTCCGGGGTATAGGCCTCTGCCCACCAACCGTCCAATTCAGAAAGATTGAGGCCTCCATTGACAAGCACCTTCATGCCGCTGGTTCCGCAGGCTTCCCATGGCCGCCGGGGGGTGTTGATCCAAACGTCGACTCCCTGCACCAGGTATTCGCTCAAAAGCATGTCGTAGTCGCTGAGGAAGACCACATGCGGGCGGGCTTCGGGTCTGCGGATAAATTTGATCCACTCATGGATCAGGGCCTGTCCAGCCTGATCCTCCGGATGGGCCTTTCCGGCGATGACCAGTTGGACTGGACGCTGGGGATTGGTTAACAGGCGTAGCAACCTCTCTGGATCGTGTAACAGCATATCGGGCCGTTTGTAAGTGGCGAAACGGCGCGCGAAACCCAGCGTTAACGTGTTGGGATCGAAGATATGTTTGGCCGCTTCCACCTCCTCCGGTGAGGCGCCCGAAACGGCCAGTTGCGCGGACAACCTCTCACGCGCGTATTCAACAAAAGACTTGGTAGCGGCGGTCCGAAACCGCCAGAACCTATCGTCGGAAATGCGGCGGATGTTCTGCTCCAGATTTTCCAACGGACCCAGCCATCGGTCTTTCCCACAGGCTTCCGTCCAAAGATCATCGGCCGGGGCCGAATCCCAGGTGGGCATGTGGACTCCATTCGTGACGTGGCCGATGGGAACCTCAGCCTCAGGCCAATGCGTAAAAAGCGGCTCAAAAAGATGCCGGCTAACCTGGCCATGCAGGCGGCTTACCGCGTTGACCGACCCGCTTCCACGGATAGCCAGATAGGCCATATTGAAACTTTCCGACGGGTCATCCGGGTTCTGACGGCCCAGCGCCAGCAGACTGCCTAGGGATATTCCGAGTTTTTTTTCAGCGTATCCACCGAGATATTGTTCTATCAGAACCGGGTCAAAACGATCAAAGCCGGCGACCACCGCCGTGTGTGTGGTAAACAAGTTTCCCGCCCGCGTGATGGCTAGGGCCGTGTCAAAAGGCTGGCCGGTTTCCTCCATGAAATTCTGCGTCCGTTCCAGCACAGCGAAGGCCGCATGGCCTTCGTTGAGGTGACAGACTTTCGGTTGGAGCCCCATCGCGCGCAGCAAACGCCACCCGCCGATCCCAAGCACCATCTCTTGTTTCAACCGAAGTTCCGGACCGCCTCCATACAGTTCACTGGTGATCTCCCGGTGCGCGGGAATGTTAGCCACATCATTGCTGTCCAGAAGGTAAAGCTTGACCCGCCCGACCTGCGCCTGCCAGGCCCGCAACCAGACCGAATGACCAGGCAGGGTGATTTCCAGCCTCAGCCATTCGCCGTTCGGAAGGCGCAGGGGCGTAATGGGCAGTTGACCCGGGTCGTTGTAAGGATAGATGGCCTGTTGGTTCCCCTGCTTGTCGATCACCTGGCGAAAATATCCCTGCTGATAGAGCAGGCCCACGCCCACCACCGGAACGCCCAGATCGCTGGCGGCTTTGAGCTGGTCGCCGGCCACATTGCCCAGGCCTCCCGAATAAATTGGAAGGGCTTCGCTTAACATAAATTCCATGCTGAAATACGCCACACAGGACAGGGAGGATTCCGGATAATGCTTATGAAACCACGAAGGCGCTTCTTCCGCCTGCTTTTTAGATAACAAAAGGGCGTCGATCTTCTTTCGAAAAACCGGATCGGCGAGCATAGCGCTTATTTTCTGCCGGGAAACCGAATGCAAGATATCACAGGGATGATGGGTCTGATCCCAGAGCGCCGGATCCAGATTCCGCCATATTTCATCGGAGGCATGATTCCAAGACCAGCGCAAATCCAAAGCCAATTCAAGGAGAGAATCGAATCCCTCGATATCCGTAGGCAACCCATATATCAAATGGTTCATAGGGGATGTTTGACTCATGGTGTCTCCTTAATTTTTTTACGAACGGAATCACCGGATCATTCGATACCGCCATATCTTCAAACCGCTATTCCTTTTCTCCGAATTTGTTGAGAAAAAGATTTTGAATTGCCTGATGCGCATGCCAGGCATCATCCCCTTCAAATATCAGCGTGAGTTCCGATCCATGGCTCGCCGCCAGCGCCATAAGATTTAGAATGCTCCTGCAATCCGCTTGCTGGTGGTTTTTTCTGACCAATATTCGGCATTTGTATTTGGAAGCCGTCTTCACCAGTTCAGCAGCCGCCCTTAAGTGAAGGCCCAACCGGTTTTTAATTTCCATTTTTTCTATGATTTCCACTCATGCCCCCAATTTTGATTTAGCGAAAAGAAACAAAATAATTTAAAAACTTTCATCGTTAAAAATAATCTATGGGGAGCTTTTTGCGAACTTTCTCGTGAGGAACATATTTCGGTGTTTCATCGGCAAGTTTTTCAGCTTTTTTCGTTTCTGCCTCAGAAACGCTCTTATCAATTGTCAATGTTTGATCGGGATAAATGAGGTCCGGATCCTGAATGAGATCCCGGTTGGTCTTAAAAATCAGGGGCCATTGAAAGGAATCGCCGTAAATTTCAGTTTTGCCCGAAATCCCCCAAAGGGTGTCCCCTTTTTGAACTACATACTTCTCCATCGGAGCCGGTTGCGGCTGAGCTTGGGGTTGGGGTGTTGCCACCGCCACCTCATTATTTGCCGCCGTGCTCGGAACCTCGGTGGTGACTACTTTAGGTGTCCCACAGCCATAAACCCCTAAGCCCATCATGGTTAAAGATAAAAACACCACTGTTTTCGCGTTATTTCTCATGTTTTTTTCCTTATTAATTCCGAATATCACAATCAATGAAATTCAATTTAAGAATTAAAGCAAAGAACATGCCGTCCATAAATTTCAGAACGAACCTTTCGAACACTTCAAAATCGGAAGGAAATATTCGTTTAAGAGCCGATAGTAAATTTTCAACCTCTACGGAATTTCGTTTATTTCGATCAAAATGATCGATCAAAATATCATTCTGATCGAGAAGGAAGGACAGAGTCTTCCCATCGGGCTTATGAAATCAGGTTACACGACAAAGGAAACACGGCCTATTTCTTGCTTTTACTAATCAGTCTTTCGATGAATATTTTTAAATCCAAATCACCAAAAAGGAAATCCATATGTCCATTAAGAAAATAGTCAAATCAGCTCCTCCTATCAGCGCTAGCGAGACGACCAAAAGGATCGAAGAAGCCGCTTATTACAGTTGGTTGAACCGTGGACGATATTCCCAAGCGGGTGACGAGTTACACGATTGGGCAGAAGGGGAAAAGGAAATACAGGAAAGCCTTAAGGCTATCTGAAGAAAAACGGCATAAGAATATCAGTTGAGTTTAAACATGAATTAAAAGAAGGGGATAAGACATGGAGACATCACAACCAGAAATGAACGAAAGCACCATTGAGGAAAAAAACGATTTTGAGGCTGGTCACAATTTAAAATTAACCAACAAGACCCGTCCCCTTTTCAATGCCGGTTTTGTGGGAAAAGGACTTTTGGCGGGATTAGCCCTATTCGGCCTCTACGTTTTCTTTTGCGACCATATCTTCGGGCACAATTGGGGAGCTTATGGTGAAAGCTCGTCCATAACACAAAATCAGTCTCAAAATACCGCCAAATAAAGTCACGATAAGCTTAACCCTTAGTTTTGAAAGCCAATAATAATCATATTCGTCCACGGGCATAACCACGCTTCCTAACGTTTTTTTGGATTTTCGTCTTATCCAATCGGTAAGTCTTGATCTTTCGATAAAGCGTCGCCACACCCACCCCCATGAGCTCGGCGGTTTTGAAACGATTGCCTTCGGTTTTTTCCAACGCGGCCATGATGCAATCCTTCTCCATATCCCTTAAGGACCGTGGAACACCCGCATTAGAAACTAAAGACTTCCCTAATCGTACTTCCGGCGGAAAATCCCCGACATCGATCCTATTGGTCTTAGTCACAGCCACCGCCCGCTCCATGGCATTGGCCAGTTCGCGAACATTGCCGGGCCAGTCATAACCCATCAAACAATCAGCCGCTTCGGTTGTCAATCCGTCCACAGACCGCTTCATTTGAAGGGCGGATTCCGCCAGAAGGAACTGGGCCAGGGGAAGAATGTCCTCCCTGCGGTGGCGCAAGGGAGGAACCGTTAATTCGACTACGTTCAGCCGGTAATAAATATCCTCGCGGAACCGTTTTTGCGCCACTTCGGTTTTCATGATCTTATTGGTGGCGCTGACAATACGCACATTGATGGAACGGCTTTTATTCTCACCCACACGCCTAACTTCCCGTTCTTGAAGTACCCGAAGTAGTTTCACCTGCATGGGAAGACTAATTTCACCAACTTCATCAAGGAAAAGGGTACCACCGTTGGCCGCCTCAAAAAGACCCGGGCGGTCCGTCGCCGCTCCCGTAAAAGCTCCCCGGGCGTGGCCAAAAAGTTCACTTTCCAGCAGGGTCTCGGTGATAGCTCCGCAATTCACGGCGATAAAGGGACCTTCCGCGCGCAAGGACTGGTCGTGCACGAAACGAGCTACCCTTTCCTTGCCCGAGCCGCTCTCGCCCGTAATCATAACCGTGGAGTCCGTCGCTGCGATGGTTTTGGCCAGTTCCATCAATTTGCGCATCTCGGGACTTCTGGTCATGCGTTCCGTCGGATCATCATTGATTTTGGCGCTGAGATTTAGCTTGCGGGTTTTTTCAATTAATTCGCTTTCGACCTGTTTCAACTTGGCGGCGGCACACTCCAAAGCCTCGTCAATTCCAACCCGTTTGAAAACCGCCAGTTCATCCGCAACCTTGTCGCCCCATTCTTCCTTGGTCTTGATGACCACATGACAAAACAGGTCTCCCTTTCCCATACACTTATCTTCCAACGCGTACATTTCCTTACCCAATGCTACACTTTGGTAACCACTGATGATTCCACAAAGATTCCAACAGACCGGATTGTTCGAACGGCCGTTGAGAATTAAATGCTGCTCCGCTTCGTAGGAGACGTGAAAAGTTCCACCCTCAGAACTAAAAGTAGTGGGGCTATCCGAGTCCAGCAGAGAAAGACCCAATAAGGCATAAATCCGCGCTCCGGCTTTTTGCCATTCCTCTTGGTTGACCCATTTATATTTATCTTTAAGGGTTTCGGCAAGCCGCCTGCCGTGAATATAACCGTAGCGCGTAAGAATGCCCCGAGCAGTTCTTTCCCCAAAACTATCAACGAGCTCATTGCGAAGCATCCCGTGAGTCACAGCGTCAAAAATCAAAGCCCGCTGGCCCGCGAAATGAACAATTCCCCTCTTGGGGCTTAATTCCAGTAATTCATTTATATCGAGATTTTCTATTCGCATGAAATGCCTTCAAGAAAAACAGTCGAGTTTTCTAAAAACAATTACCTGAGCGATCAATTTAATTCTACTCTTGCATTTATGATTAATGTATGAGCCCCATCAAGTTTCTTAATTTTCATTTTAAAAAGATCAAATTGATAGTCCGGAGTTCAGTGTCTTTGTGGATAACTTGACAATAACCCCTTACTTTGTTGTTATTAATAATTCCCATTTCACACGGAATTACAAATCTAATACTAATATTTTGGCGGTCCAGTTTTGGGGAAACCTCCTTGATTTTTCAGTGAATCCAATAGACTTTAAATCTATTGCGTCTTTAATAATTTAAAACCTGACTTGAGTAAGCACTTCACTTTTAGTCTTGAGGAAGAGGAAAACTTGTTAGATCAGGGTTAGATCAGAAAAATTTAAGCGTCATAACCTAGGTAAACAAACGAAAAAACTGGTGGCCCCACGGGGAATCGAACTCCGAAAGCGTTACACTTTTCGAAGGGTAACGGATTATCCAAGGTTAAAAGTGCTTTTTCTGTTCAATCTGGGTCCTCATAGTGGACACCTAGTAGCCTAGCTGATAAGTGGCAGATCATCGATTACTTGAAAATGTGTGGTCGTGGAAAATAAGCTGGAGTATTGGTGCAGGAGAGGGAAACTTCCCCTGCAAAATCTTAGTGCCTTTTACTGGCTGGTTCCAATTCAAAATGAACTTTCAACCGGAAAGCGTGGGCAACTTTGAGGATACTCTCCCACGTGGGGTTGCCGTTCTCGGAAAGCATATCGTAAAGATGCTGGCGGCTTAATATAGTTTCGGCGCCAAGTTTACCAATGCCGCCCAATGCGTCCACCACGTTTTTAAGAGAAGAAAGAAAATGTTTTTTATCCCACCCGTCCAGGGCGGCGTTCAGATAACCCTTTCGGATTTCAGGGTCCTTAAGTTCCTTCAAAAGAAATTCATGATGATCGACCGTTCGACGTGTCATTTTTGCCCTCCGTTGTAAAGTCCCCAATACTTAATGGCTTTTGCTATGTAGTGGCTTAGTGTAAACCATCATTTTATTGGGAAAAATCGTGCTTAAAGTCGAATCCGAAATGATGTGGCAGTGTAGCCGATAGACTTTGAATCTATTGTGTCATAAATAATTATCATGCCCTACAATCCGATTCATTTTACATGAAATGCCATCCGGCTATTGCTTAGTACCTTCACGATCTTGGCTATATCAACCCATCTTTGAAATGCTTCTCGACTCGCTAAGGCTTTTTTTAACTGCAGGACAGACATTTTTGCTTTCTTTGCAAAAGCTTCAACCCCACCAAGATTTTCCACTATTTCCACAACCGCTTCTTGGAACAACTCAGCTTTGCCGGAATTTAAACCGATGGTCAAGAGTTTGGCCCCTAGTCTTTCGCATCCTTTACTTCTCATTTCCTTGTCCTTTTCTCAAAAGAATGTTAAACGCCAATCTTCGGATTCTAATGACGTTCAAGTAAATTTAACAAGCTGGGCAAAACTTAATCTCCACAATCTACATGTTTCCTTAAACCTATTGAGTCTTTAGGTTGGTTTTAAATTATTTTCAGGCCTATCTATGTAAACAAGGGATTGGGAGCTAAAACAAATAAATGTGTAACTACCATATATAGTAGGCTTTTAGTTCGTGTCTTATAGGAGTCTTATGATTTGATTTTTTATGAATTTTTAGGCGCACTGATGATCTTTGATGATCATTTCAAAAAGTAAGCCTTTGCCTGTAAGATCACTAAAATCCTTACAGGCAAAGGCTTTTAAAACATGCTGGGAACATATTTTTTAAAAAATGGAGCTGGCGACCGGAATCGGACCGGTGACCTGCCGCTTACAAGGCGGCTAGCTCAACTTTTTACAATCTACGTTCCATCTTGCAAAACCCTTTCCACAAAAGGGTTTTGCATTACTTACTCCCTTCAAGGGGAGACTGATTTTCCACGAGTGTCATATGCGTGTCAATCAAACTTTCAACTTTTCCAAGGGCCTTGTGGCGGTCTTCCCTGTCTACCCGGTCATATCTCCTAAATACTGCGCCTGACTTATGACCGTGAATCGACATGGTGACGTTGTCACTAACCCCCGCTTTCCTCATATTCGTGACCGAACAATGCCTGAGGTCATGGAACCTGAAATTCTCAACCCCAGCCCTTCGGCACGCTATTTTGAAAGCTGTCTTCACGCTGACCATTCGCTTCCCTCTATAGGTGAACACATAAGGACTACCAAGAGTCTTGGGAACATTCTGAAGAAGCCTTACTAAAGCCTCGCTCAGCGGTACTTCCCTCTTTTCCTGGGTCTTTGTGTCCAAAGCCTCCAAGAATATCACTTTATTCTTGAAGTCCACTTGCTCCCACCTCAAACCTAGTATTTCCCCGCACCTCATTCCAGTTGAATAACCCAATTGGACGATGGGCCGCAGGTGGTTGGAACAAGCCACGAGAAGTCCCTGACACTCCTCTGGCGAAAGAGTCCTATCCCGTGGAATTTCCTTGAACTTTTTAATACCGACTATCGGATCACGGTCTATTTGGCCGTTTCGAATAGCCCTATGGATAATCGTCTTGAGGCAGGCGATTTCCTTGTTCAAGGTGGTTCCCGACAAGGGTTTCCCCTTGTGGTTCACTTGGCCTTCCCTTTGCCTTCGGAGAATGTACGACTCCAAATGGTCCAGGGTCAAACTTTCCAGGTACCGGTTTCCAAAAAAAGCCTTGAACCTCGCGACAATTGGAATGTCGTTTCGGTGGCTCTTTTTCCTGCCCTGGGAATAAGCCAAGAAGGAATCGGCGGCTTCGTTAAAAGTCACCTTTTTCCGGTCAACCTCCAAAAACCTTTGCTCCAACATATCCGTCATGTTTTGAGCGAGGATCTTTTTGGCCTGGGCCAAAGGTACGTGGCCCAACCGGACTCTTTTCCTTTTTTTCAAACCTCCTTCCTGGATAAAGTAGTCCAAAAAATAACCCTCCGCATCCTTACGAAGATGCGAAGGCAATCCATGAACATTAGGCTTGCTCATAACTTCCTCCTAATGTTCCCAGCACCTGGTATTTTACCATCATCAGGGATTTGTTCCCAAGGGCCATTTGGCTTTGGCTGATGGAAAGTTTTTTCGAATTCCGACATCCAAACCCTCGGATGACGACCGACTTTGACAAAGGGTAGGGTTCCAATCTGTCTCCACTTACGAACGGTATTGACCGGAACCCCTGCCAATTCAGCGACCTGTTTGTCGCTCAAAAGGCGATTTTGAATCTTATTCCGCCTGTCTCCACTTCTACGTTCGGACATGATTTCCCTCCGCCAGACCCTTAAAACGGTTTTTGAAAAGGAAAGAATTGCTTCTCACTTAATCCTGTTTTTCCGAGGTTTTGTTTTCCTTTACCTTTTTTTCGTATTCCAAAATGGCGATTTTTTCAATTTCCTTCCGAGTGTTCGGGTCCATATAACAAATGTCGTGGTATTCCCCCTCCTGTCTTCCGGGTCTTGAGGGAAGACCAAGAAACAAACCATTGCCTTCCTTCTTTTTCACAAGTGTCAATTCGTTGTAACCAAAGACACGCCCGGATATTAGGACCTTGGCCCCCACAAAAGCCTTCGTGTGTTCCCCGTCATACGGATACATCCTGGTAATCCTGACTTTTAAGCCCATGTTCTTTCTCCTTTTTTTGTTTTAGACCAACGCCATAAATTATTTTTTGGAGGTACCTCCTTGTCGCTTAAAGTGTTCCTCGCGTACTCAAGGGCTTCTTCCCGCGCCTTCTCGGAAAGGCCTTTAATGTGAGCCCACCAATGGGGCGAACCTTTTTTGATGGATTGTTCGTGGAGAATTCCGAGCATTTCAGGCGTGTACTTAATGGGCGTTTCCCGCTACTCTTGAGGGCTCGCCTCTATAGACAACCGAATTTCGACCGCTTTCCTTTGCGGTATAAAGGCCCTTATCCGCCGCCGTTAGTACGCTTTCCAGGTTTGTCCCGTCCTCACCCCATTGAACAATGGCTTGGCTGATGGTTACGGGATAGTAGATATAGAAGACTTCATCTTTTTTATGATCCAAGCCGTCCGCAAAATGTTTAATTCCTTCTTTTTTGATAATCTCATTTGCTTCTTCGACCACGCTTTTCTTCGCAATACTTCCTGAATTGTTCCGCTTTTTCGATTGCTTGGTCTTCGGATACCGTCCAAGACCCAAACAATTTCTTCCCCGCCATATCGCCAAATATTGTTTTTGGAGAATATTTTCTGTCCCGCCTTTGCGAGGGCTTTTAAAACAGCGTTTCCGACTTGATGGTTGTAATGGACGTCGTTGAAAGATTTGAAAAAGTCGATATCGGCCATGGTCAAGAAAAATTGGTACTTTCTCCGGGCGGCAAGGGCGGGTATTTGTTGTGTAGCCGCCCTGTCATTTAAAAGGCCCGTTCGGTGGTCCACCAATGTTTCTTGAACAAGATCTTCATGAGTTGTTTGGCTTTGCGATTCAGCCCTCATTTCGCTTTCCAGAAACGGGTCAAACAATTGGGCAAAAAGCCACTTGAGGGGTTTAACCTTTCTCAACTTTCCCAATGCTTCGCGGCGTTTCTTTTTTCTCGCCATTTCGTACAATTTCGTGACTTTGGGATCGGCAAACCCGGTTTTCATGATCGTGGTGCAATTGGTAATTGTTCGGTGGTATCGTCCGCCTACATATTGGGCAAGGGCCAAAAGGGCTAGATAGTTGTAATTCTTGGGATATCGAGTGCTTAAGACTTTCAAACTTTTCAATCGCGACTTCGTATTTCCCGGTATGGATACACAATTCCCCTTCCAAGGCGACTGCTTCGGGAAAGTCTCTCGTCTTGAAAAAGATTTCTTTAAGCGTTTCCTCGCAATCGCTATAAAGCTCAAGAAGAAATTGGGCTCTAGCCAAGCAATACAAGACTTTCGGGAGTTTTTTCAGCGAAATTATGGAGACGGGTTATTACCTTTAATATGGAATTAGGCTTTTTGAACTTGGCATAAATCTTTGCCGATTCCAGATGGGCTTCAATGTTTTGGGGTTGGTGTTTGCCAATAACGTCATCAAAAAGCTTCAAAGCCTCACGGTAACGGTTTGTTTCCATATATAGATGGGCAGATTGAAGGCATCTTCGGGCTAATTCCGGGTTTATCTGCAATACGTTATCTTCCATCGATTAAAGCCTTTTAAAATCCGTGATGATTAACTTTCCGTGGTCGTCTTTGACATAAAACAGGTAAATCCCAAGTAAAAATTGGGCTCTAGCGACAAAGGCAATTCTTTTTGTGAAGGTTGGAAAGAATTCGTTGATTCGATTTATGGTTTTTAAAACGAGGTTAGGCTTTTTGAACTTGGCATATATCCAAGGCGTTTCGGAATACCCTTCCTTTTCGTGTCCAACCAAAAGGCCTTCAAATTTTTTCAAAGCATCAAGATAACTATCGGTCACAAAGTAAAAATTGGCCGCTTGCAGGTAGCGCCGAGCAATTTGAGGATTAATCCGTAAAATAAGATCTTCCATCGCTATAACCTTTGAAAATCCGTAACGATTAGTTTTCCGTTGTCCTTCTTGACGACTACAACTAAGTGGAACGGCAATTCAATTTGGGAGCCAAAACCTCTGGCATCGGAGTTGTAGAGGCATTTACCAATCACCCGGACCCAATAATGGGTTCCATCGGTGTTCTCGACCGTTGACCGTTCAATTCCCTGGTAGGTAACATAGGCCTTGTTGTCTGTAAGGAAGGCAACCCATTTGGGGTCAAGAAAAGCCTCCTGGTAGTAGGACATCATGTTGTCGCTCATCAAGGTTCGCCACTTTGTCTTCCTGGTGGTTGATATCCGTATAACTCACGTTGAAAACCATGATGGTGAATTTTTCGGCAAAGTTGATTACGTCGGCATATTGGGCGTCCTGACTTGACCGCTTGTTGGTCCTTCGTGTCTGATACGTTCGGTTTTAGGGGAATTCAAAATCTTCGTCCTCCCCCACAAAAGAGTCGTCGCGATTCCAAGCCCAACAAACGCAATAGCAATCAAGAATTGTGGGGGTGTAACCAGTTTTTCTTCGGTTCCTCATCCAACTTTTCCAAGAATTTCAAATCATCTTTTTCTTCGGTTCCGTCATTTCATCAATACCTCTTCCGCTTTCTTTGACTATTGGCAATTTGTCTTGTTCCTTGACGATTGGTTTCAAGACACTGTTGTTTTCCTTGTCCTCAATCCATTTGGCGATGGCTCCCAAAGTCGTTAACGGGTCTTCCTCGGTCGCATAGGTTTCAAGGTAATGGTCACGGATAGCCGCTTCGGGGCCGTAAGTGGTTGCGATGTGGTAAGCCAATTCATCGGGATAAATGTTCACGATTCCCTGGCGAAGGGTTTGGTGGATCAAGGCTTGGGAATAAACCCCTTTGACCAAATGGAGGTTCATCACCTTTTCCACTTGGGTTGGGATTGAGTTGAAGAAGTCCTTTGGCGTGGTCAATGTCGTCCCCGACCAGCTTTAAAAGTATTTTTGTGGAAGTGTTTTTGAGGATTGCTTCAACACCCTTCACCCCGAAAAACTCTCCGATTTCCTGGGTGGCGAAAATGGGTTGAAGCCTCAAATGCCGGGCGGTCTTTGCGATTCGAAGTAGGAAGGCCAAACCAGCGGGATATTGGGCCAAATACCAGCATTCATCCATGGCCAGTTGGGAAAGGCGGTTCAATTCCTTGTTCTGCTTTGCCTTATTAAGGCAATAATTGGAAATGACGAAAACGGCCAAACCCACCGCCTTTTTGTCGTTGTCGCTGATACCCGAAGTGTCGAAAACGATGAAAGAATTGTCCGCGTTGACAGTCGATTCCCGATCGGTCAGGTTGGCGTACATTCCCTTGCCGGTAAAAAGTTTCAAGACTTCGGCTTGTTTCCGGCAGATGTATTGGAATTCGGCCGGAACTTTCTTGTCGTCGGCCCTCTTTAAAAGGGTTTCCTTGAGGTCAGATCAAGAGAGGAACTCGTTCCTCGCCGATGCAGTTCCGATAGGTTTGTTTTACCGCCTCTTGGAGAAGGGCCTTGTCCAATTCCTCAGCTTCCTCAATCCGGTTTTCCTTGATATTGGCAAGAACCACTCCCAAATACATGATGATGCTGGCGATATGGTCCGGATCGATCTCCCCGTCCAATGCCTTTATCTCATCCAAGGGGATAATCAAAGATGTTCAAGTGGTGCTTGCTCTCCAAGTCGTAATTGAGATAACGGCCACCAGCCAACCGGCAAAGGGTTTTATAAGATTGGGATTTGTCGATAATCATGACGTAGGGGTTCATCGGCAAGGTTCTTGATGAGAAGCTGGTTGATGGTGAAAGATTTGCCCGTGCCGGAAGAACCCACTACCAGAACGTTCCAGTTTTCCGTTTCCCTGCCCCATAAATCCAAATGAACCATTTCGCCGGAAAGGGTTTTCCCAATTGGAACCCCATCCGTGTCCGCCAATGGGGTCATACAGACAAGGAATGGCGTTTGCGATAACCGCCGTGGCTTGAAGATGTTCATGGTCCGGCCACATCGGTTGCCTGGGGAATAGTTGAAAGAAAAAGTCTTTTCTGTTCGGCGTAACCGGATAAGGGATGGACGTTCTTGAACATCCGGGATAAGACTCTCATAACTGGACATAAGTTTTTTGGATTATCCGAAAACAGGGTTACATAGAGGGAAAACTTGGCGAGAGATGTTTTTCTTTCCGAAACAAGGGAAAGAACGCTTTGGCGATAATCCAAGGCCGCTTTGGCCTCGAAATTCATGACGTTCTTTCTTTTCCACAAGGCCCCTTGGTCGCTTTGGATCTGTTTTTCCACAATGGCTTGGGCGCGAAAGAAGTCCACACCTTTGGCGAAAAGGGAAATTTTGAAATCATCGGTTTGCTCGTAAAGTTCCTGGAAGAAAAGGTTCTGTTCGTTGAAAGAAGGGAATTCAGTCACATAGAGGGTTTTGCCAAAGATATCCCCAACCTTGAAAAAAGTCGGATCGCTGAAATCCCAAGGGTAGGTGATCAGCATTTCCCGTAAGGTTTGTAAGCCCATATTCACCCCCGAGAAACCCAGCTTCTTGAACCTTTCAGGATTCCCATGAAATCTTTGCAGGGATAACTCCTCATAAAGAAGGTGATAAATTTCCTCTTCGGTTGGTTCCTGACGCTTCCATTCCCACCATATTGAGTTGGGAAGCCCAGGATTTCCCCCGCCGAAGCACTTCCTCAATCCTCAAGAAATCCTTTGTTGGGTTTTGAAGATTGGGGTGGCGGAACGGTAAAGAGAACATATGATCGGTAATGACAAATCTTCTCCTGCGTCATAAAACCGTCTGAGCCAATTCCTCAAAAACTCCGGGTATTGGTTTCTGAAAACTTCCGGGGCATTCTCGTGAATCCTTTCGTCAAACGTTTCAATCGCGGCTTCAGCATCGGCCAAAACCCTTTTAGTCAGGAATTGGACTTCCTCGCCGCTTCTCAAATCCGATAAGAATCGAATCAAGCTTTCCTGACCTTTTCCCCTAAAACGTCCGGGTCTTCCATCCAAGGATTCAACCCTCCAGCAATCTTAAAAATACAGACATATTGCTCCGGGTTCCTTAAAACGATGTAACCCGGCCCCACCGATCTTATCCTGAGTAGCCCCGCCACCGAATCCGGCTTCTTTTTTGGTTTGAAAATAATTTCTCATGTTCCAACTCGCTTGGTTCCCCACCGGGAAAATATTGTTTTGGTTCGTTGTGGTAACGGATGATGTTTTCAAAGTGTTTTTCGGGCCAAAAACTCTTCATGACGAAATAAGTGGTCACGAGGGTCAGGTTGCGAAGAAAAGAACAAGCGCCCCTTCAAGGCCCCAAAAAATGAAAAAAACCATGAAGGCAAAGGCGTCCCCGATAATGACGAACATCAGCTTGTTGAAATCGGAGGAATAAAAGAGCCCCCACATTTTGGATTCCTTCTCTAAGGGTATCGCCATTTAGACAGTCCTCTTCCCTTTTGGTCCCTGATCTCCCGGCTTTGGATTCTGGTTTCTTGCCTTGGAGTTTTTTTGCGTATTCGCAAACGAGTTGGCGTTTTTTCCTTTCATCTGGTGAATAGGTTCTTGTCTTGTTGGATCTTCTTTTGCAAGTCTCTTGGAAATCACATTGCCTGAAAACTTTTTAAGAAACTTTGAAACCGGATTGTCCGATTCTTCCTCATACTTGGGTTTTCCGCCCATCGCCACCCAATTTGGCCAATGCGTTCAAACCCTTCATCGTCCTTTGCCCGGCCAAGGCTCCGCTCGCTGTCCCAACTCCGGGAATAATGGAACCAACGGCCGCACCAGTGGCGGCGGCCATGCCTTGACTGGTTTCACCTGTTGCGCTTTGCATTGCCCCAAAAGTTCCAAGCCTTGCTTGATTTGCCGACCCAACGGCTGCCTTGGTGTCACGGGAGAATTCCTTGTAACCTTCCCCTTTCAGGTTTGCTCCTGAAAAGGTAGTGAATAAGGAAGCGAATTCCTGGGCGTTGGCGATCAGTTGAAGGCCGGCCAAGTACCGCCACCGCCGTCAAAAGGCTGTTCACCCCAATGGTTTCCACCCCCCAATTGATGTTTGGGATCAGGTAAAGGCCGACTAGGGTGATGGCCCAAATCACGGAATAAAGAAGGAGTTTCATGAAGTAACGGGCCGCGCCCCAAAAAATAGAGGCGGTGGCGGGGTGCCCAAACAACCGATGAAGATGGGGCCAAGGATGAACATGACCCACAGATTCAACACCTGGAAAAACTTTGCGAAAATGACCGAAAAACAGACGATGAGTCCCCAAATGGCAACCCCACATTTCAGTAAGCCCCGCCGAAAATATCGCTAAACGGCTTGTCGGTGGAACTGGGTATGTTGCCCGCCGTTCCTATGTTGGGGGAAGCTTGCCCTGTTGTTGGGGATATTGAATCCCGTTATCCTGGACCAACCCTTGGAGGGAAAAAGGTGTAAGGGTCTGGCCCGGGATGACCGGTTGGCTCCCGATCGCATCTGCTCCTTTTGCGATGAAAACGTGGACAAGCGTGGGAATTCCAAGAATCAGAATGATCCCGGCCATGGCCTGGAAAAACCTATAATTCCCTTTCTGGGAATCCCCCGCCGAAACCGCCGAATAACAGTTGTAAAAACCAATGACCACCAACCATAATGGAAATAAGATAAATAAGATTCCAAATGATTCCCTGGACCGTGATGAAATTTCCCCGGAAGTCATATTGGGACAATTGGAAGGACGTTGTCTACACCACCCGAATTCAGGTCGATATTCTGGAAACCCTCCAAAACCCCCGAAGTCCTCAATGTGTTCTGGTTGTAGATGTAATAACCCATCGCCGTCACGCCGGTGGTCAGGTAGGAAAGAACGGTCGGCCAAGCCGAAAAGACAAAGAAAAGCCGCCACGAATCCGATCACGATGATCCAGGTCCACAAACCTATTCCAAAGGCCGGATGACCTCTGCCCCGTGTCGATCACAAACCCCACTATGAGGATGAAAAGTCCTGTCCCACTGGTGATCTTCAAGATATTCAAAACCACTTGGACGGCGTTGGCGGCCGTATTGAGTGAACCATTGGCTAAGGCCGTGTAGGTATTGGGGAGATGCCAAATTCGGGAATGTATAATCAGGAAGGTGCCGATATATTTGTCGTAAATCCCGAATAAAGTCTGCAAAGCCCAATTCCCGATCTTGTTCATCCCATTGGCGACCCAATCCCCCGCGTGTTTCGCCATGGAATCGAAAATCCCAGCCGAGACTCCCTGCTCGATTGTCTGCTGGAGGGGCCGCTATCGGTGGATAAAACCGATAACGCCAAAAGCCGTGGAGGCACCCAAAAGACAAATAAAGATAAGGAGTGAAGAAACTTTTTTCATGACATTCAATTTCCGGACAAGACGGAACTAACCGGTCTCGCCCCGAATTCACCCGCCTTGAGAATGAAGACATTCAAAACAACTCCCACCATGAGGATTCCGATGATGGCAAGGACGCTTCCCCAAATCCTATCCTTGGCCGTCGGATCCCCCTTGCTGGAATCGGCCAGATGATCCAGGACGTTCTTGACGCACTGCAAAATCTTCCAAAGGCCATAAGCGTCCAGGAGAAAAAGGATGATCAGTCTTGACCGGGGATAATTCCGGCATACTGGTAAGGCTTGGGCACTGGCCTTACCCGCAAACATGAAAAGACAAGCCGTGATCCCAACCGCTTTATCCAAATTCATAACAGTTTCTTTTTTTCATTTAATTTCTCCGACTCCTTGATATTTATTGGGCTGGTGGTGCCCCACCCGCGTTTGCGGAACCTTGGGGTTGAAGTGGTTTCACGTTGACGCTTCCCAATTGTTGCATGCAACGCTCCCCCCCCGTTTGATGCGACGTTGGCTCCCGCCGTTGTTAAGCGCCGTTCCGGGATTCTGGCCTGTCGCTAGGGACTTCCGGTATGCTTGTCCCGCCCCCAAAAGTCGAACCCAAATTGGGTGATTCCAAGGGCCTGCAATATTTGGGCCACGCCATAAATTCCAAGAACTCCGCCCAAGACCGCGCGATGACCGTTCCGATGACCTGGTTGAAGGCTTGCGGCCAATGAGCTTTCGTTTTGGGTGGGTTGGTATCCGGGCGGAACATAGGGCTGGGGAACGGCGGCGACCTGGTTGGCCGCTTGGTCGGCCCCCTGGATATTCCCCGCTTGCAAGGCCTGGGCTTCCTGGGTGTAAAGAGTTCCAATCTGTTGGAACTGGGGGTCGTCGCTTTGTTGCAATTGGGTGGCAGTATTGTTGAAGTTGGCTTGCGCTTTGGGGAGCAAAAGCCGTCCCTGCCGTATTGGCAAGTTGTTGGCTCAAGGTGGAAAGGCCCTGCATAACCTGGCATTTCACCCAATCGGATTTGGCCGCCTGGTTGTATTGGTTGGCAGTGAATGACCGATTTTTTCTGTGGGATGAGAAGCATAATTTCTTAGGATCATCCCAGTATTATGCGGGATCGGCTTTGGGAAATTGGGAAAGTTGTTTCATCAACCAATCCCTAAAATCGATGACGTTGTCCTTCAACGCCTCTTCCGTTTTGGGATCGTCGGGAGTGGTGTCGGCCAAAACCAGATTGACAAGCCCAACAATAAACATCAAAAAACAAAGAATGAATAGGACCTTCATATTCGCCTCTTTTCTTCAAGGCAAAAAGAAATTCCGCCACCTCCTCATGGTCTTTCAACACCCGCCAAGGCCAATTCAAAAGGTTTCCCTCCGGGAGTTTCTATGAAAATGTCCCCGATTCTGAAAAGCTTTTGGGCAATGTTTTGTTTGCAGGTGATGTTGATGATTTTGTCGAAAGGAATGGATCTTGACCGCTTGACGAATATCCCGGTTTTGATTTCAATCCGGTCGGGCCTGATGATGTAGAGGGTGGTGGCGAGGAAAACCCAGATAAATAAAAGAAAACGACATTTCCAGAACCAAAACAGCATTAGGATGTAATAAAGCCGGACTCCCAAAGGGACAAAAAGAAACAACGGCAAAGGGAATGAAAAAGACGGAAAGGCATTGAAAAAGAAGGATGAAAAGTCTTTAAATTTTCCGACTTTCTGTTTTTGGTTTTCCATCTTTACCGCCTAAAAAAGTTGGATAAAAGCCGGATCGCTGTCCTGGGTGACATAAACGGTCAGTCCAAAATCCTTGATATAGGGCCGGTCCACCCGTGATCCGGCATTTGTAGGGGTTGTCCGTGGGCGTCCCCCCTTTCAGGAAAACTTCGCCTGGTGGATTGCCTTTTCAAAAGCCATCCCTGGATGGTTTGGTCGCAGGAAATATCGATGATGAAATTGGAACCGCCAAATCCGTAATGCGATGCGTTGATCTTGGCTTGGTCGGTTTCGGTTTGGAAGTTGTAGTTTGGGTCTGAAAAGGAGTCGCGGTTGGGGGAGCAATTGGAGCAGGTCTTTTTGCCCCGGTGGGTGCCTCCCTTCATTTGGATTTCCAGCCCATGAATCCATCGGGAGCCTTATGCTCCATGACCTGTTCAATGGCCCATTGGTCCCTGTCCCGGACGGCCATAAAGGGGTTCCGTCCTGCGCCAAGGCCCTGGAAACAAGATTAAAAAAATAATGAAAAGAAATGCTCCTTTCAAAACTGAACCCCCGTATCCACGCTGAAGACGTAGTTGTTGTAACCGGGTGAGAGAAGCGGGATTTCAAGCCCGTCCGTCTCGTTCCCCCCACCCACCGGCATGGGCAAAGGGGTGTTGATGTTGTTGGGATTCAACCGGGCGAAGGTGAAATCGCCCATGGAATCGGTGATGTTGAAATCGATGAAAATGGAGCGGATTCGAATCCGCGCCTTCCCATACAAAGCGGTCTGGGGCAGCCCTGCGGACGACGGATTGATGCCGTTCCCCCCGGTAAATGGATTATTGGGATTGTTGGCAATCGGAACCTGGACTTCCAGGATGACTTGGTCAAGGGAGAGGAAATCCAAGGTGAAAAGGTGCTCGGCCTTTCCCCCAAAAGTGAAAGCGTTCGTGTCGCCCGAATGGGCGGAATCCTGAACCCCGTATTCGAAGTAAAGGGTGTAATCCCTGGAGAAATTTGCTTCCCCGCAAATGGAATAGGCCGGATTCCCACTCATGGAGGAATATTGGAAATCATCCGACGAGCTGGCCCCCAGGTTGAAAAGAAGAACCGTCCGAAGATCCCCGAAATTGAGCTTCATCCGGGCCTGCCCCATGAAATAACCCTTGGGAGCCGTCAATGACCGCGTCCTGGGCCGAAAGAAGGGTTGGAAAATAAAAGAAGCTTAACGAAGTCGGCGGGCTGGAAACGCTCTTGTAATCCTCCACCCCGAAAAAGAACTTGAAGGGGATATAAACCTTGATTCCGTCCAACCGCCTTAAACCCATTAGGGGATAACGCCCGAAAAAGTGGGTGGTGCTGACGATATCGGACAAATCCATCCGGCCCAACCCTTACCTCAATCCAGGGCTCGGAAAGGGAAAGATTGGCTTCCCTCAATTCGAGTTCCCCGACGTCATCCGAACTGGAAAAAGCTTTCATGAACCGGACGGTCCCTTGGGCCGAAACGTCGTTCTCGTCGAGTTTTCGGACCGCCGAAAGGTCGAATAAGGAATAACCAAGGTTCCCGGATGCGTCACTCGCGTAATGGGCCGCAACGGTCGCATTAAGGGCCTTAGAGTCGTTGTCCACATGGGGAGGCGGGACCCACCGGGGCTTTAGGCTCCGGGGTTGGACGTTGGGCTTGGGGTGGGGTGGTTCTCGGTTTTGTCTTGGCGATAAACCATCGCCTGAATGACAATAAAATCAAGATCACGAAAATCAAGATATTCTCTTTTTCATACTATTCCTCCTTATGGAATGGTGTAGGTGACCAGCATCTTTGGTTTCTGCTGGCTGTTCCCGGTGTTGTCCCAAAAGGAAATAAACCCCGAAAGCGTTCCGCTTGTCTCGGGTTCGGGCGAAATCAAAACCCCATAATTGTTGTTGGATTTGTTCACCCAAACCTGGGCAAGGGAAGGCGTGATGTTCCAAGCCAAGAGAACTTGGGTTGAATTGACCTGGGAAGAGGTAACAGTCACCGCGTCCATGGGCGTCGAGTTGTAATCCACCCCCGCCGTAATGGGAGAACTTGTCCCTCCGTTCCATCCATAGGGGGGAACCACCACATTCCATGTGCTGGAGTCGTTCCAGGGCACCTGTCCGGCGGGGGGTGGATGACTTGATGGACCCCAAAAACATAAGTTCCGGCTGGAAAGGTTGGTGGTGGTTTGGGTTGTCAATTGAAGGCTTGCGGAGGTGATGGTGGCGTTTGATAGGAACGCCATAGGAAAGGTCGAACCGGACCAAGCCCAAAGCCACATTCGAGGTTGTTGTTCCGGTGGCTACTTCAATCTCGCCCGTCCCCGGCGCCGTATTGGGATTGCTTCCATCCAGCCAATGGGGGTCAGCACCCGGCATATCCGGCTGTCGGGATAAATCCCGTTCTCAAACTCCACTGAAAAGCCGGGATACCCGGTCCCAGGTGGACCTTGGGGCCCGGTCGGTCCGGCAGGGCCTTTTCCGCAACCCATAAATCAAACAAATCAGTCAAAATGCCAGAAGATATTTTCATAATTCTGGCCCCTTAATAAGTTGTGCTTAAAAGTTGGACCGAACCCGATGTCGGAACGTTGACGGTATTTGAGATACCGTTGAAGGAACAATTAAGGGCTCCCCAAGTGGCTCCACTCAGGACAGTGCAGTTATAGGACCCGGGCCCAAAATTGACCCCACCCCCACCACAATTCGCGGCGGAGACTTCCCATTGGGTGTCTGGAATTGGCTGTAACAGCAATTCCCCGCGTTCATTGAAACTGAAACAACGGCATCATAAGAACAAGCATTGGAGGTCGAAACAGTAAGGGTTCCATATACGATTCCAATAGCAGTTCCGTTGTTGCAGAAATCGGAATTCAACCCAGTCGTGTTCCAAGTAACGGTGACGGTCGAGGTGAAACCTTTTGCGATTGTTTGTGGCGAACTGTTGGCCCTGGGATAAGGTGTTGGTTCAAAATCGAGGGCGGTCACAGCGAAACTCGGTTGCCTGTCCACACAATTGACACCAACAACGGTAACGGAGCCGGTGTCGGCATTCCCAAATCCAATCGTCGTCGGGCCGTAAGACGCGCTCCAATTTGTTGGAAATCCGGAAAAGGCGATTTTTCCCGGAACGAATAAATTTCCGGGCTGGCTATAAATCATGTTGTAGGTATAGGGGGAGCCGGGGTTGGTTGAAGTGAAAGATTCCGGCACAGTCGGGGTCAAATAAATTGTAGCCCCCGCCGTGTTGAAATTGGCCGTTTCATTGACGACTGACACGGGCATGGTGATGGTGCTAGGGGCATAGGGGAACGGGGTTTGGGCCGGAACCACAAAAGTCCAATTCCCCAATTCAAGATAAGGCGGGTTAAAGGTTGCGATCCCGCTTGCCGTGGTGGATTGGCTAAAGACTGTCACACCGGAAGGGGGTATCGCCTGAACTAAAAGGTTTGGGACAGCAATCCCTTTATCCTCAACAAAAGCATTAACTGGCCCATAAATACGGACAGGGGTTGGGGTAAAGCCAATATCGTAAGGGGTTGAAGGGCCGCTGTTTTTACAGCCTATTGAGCAAATAAAAGCGGAAATTACGAACAGCGATATTCCCAAAATGATAGCGGAATTCTTTTTCATATAACCCTCCATAAGTCCAGGGCGGGCCTCCCCCGTTAAACCGAAAGCTTTATTTGAGCTTTCTAATGGTTTTTGCCCGAATGACTTGGAGGTAATTCTCAATTATTCAAAAATCTTTTTCCACGACCCCGGAGGTCGTGGAAAGAGTATTTTGCGTGAAATACTATTCAAAAATGTCCAATTTAAGCCCTTCTGAAAATTCATTTTTAAAAGAAATCCAACATCGGATAGCCGAAATGAGGATCAGAAAAGGGATCACCCAGGAGGATCTTGCTGGAAAGGTCGAAGTGGCGCCCAGGACTGTTCAACGGTGGGAACGTAAAAAAATAATCCAAATTCCAACTTGGGTCTTGTATAGGCTTGCGAAAGCTTTGTGCTGTTCAATACATGATTTTTTTCCAAATGATTCAGGTCCCCACGGTGACAAAAACAAAAAATGAAACCTTTCCTGCAATATTTAAAATTTTTTGCAAAACGATTTAAAGGGCAAGTTTTTCCCCATAGGGTTTTACCGAAAGAAGAAAGAAAGGAATTTTTTAGAGATTTTCGTGAGCGCATAAAGAAACTCCTCCCTGATGAAAACGTCGAAGGACAGCCATTTTGGGGGTTGATGGAATTTTCAGCAGGAAAAATAACCGGAAACTATTTTGTTATGCCGGTAAAATCACCAGATTTTACTTTAGTACTCCCTTTGTTTTTAAGGGAAACAGATGCTGAAATTTTTCTATCCACCCGTCAAGAAAAGGACAAAAAATTATACGTTGTCCGGGGTTTTACACAGGAACAACTCCAATTACTTACTTTCCCCGATGAAAATGCAAAACTTATGTTTTGGGTTTTTCAAATGCCCCCTAAGGGTGGAGGTACTTGGCCTTGTTTGGTTTACAATGCAGAAGATTTAGCAAAGGATTTTTTAAAATAAATAACTTTTCTAAAATTCCAATCTTCCAAACATCAGTCTTGGATAAAACAACATCGAGTTCTGAAGTAAATCCAATAGCTTTAATATTCTGCAACTGGTTCATGAATTTATTAAATGAGCTTGGGGTTAAAAAATTAATCTGTTATCTTTCTTTAATGCTTTTTTTCCGAGCCATTAATTTAAACGTTCAAAGTGTTTGACCAAATATTCGTACTTTTTCAGGTTTTCGGGTGAAGGATCACTAATTTCAGTGTCATCTTGACCTTCCCCCCAAAAGCTGATCCAAAAATATATTAGCTTTGGAAATCAGAATCGGAGCATGAACATTTGCCCCGTATTACAGCCCAAAACTAGAATTTCTTAGTTCCATGGCGCGGAACCACCGGCGACCCAGTTTGGATCTGCGTCTTTGATCTTTTTGGAATTGTTTTGAGGTGTTTGTCGGTCGCCTTGGAGGTCTTCTGTATCGATGGTAGTCTTATGTCGAGGATGCTTTATCGATTAAGTCGCGTCAAGGTTATCTCATTCTGGGAGATAGTTAAGGCCTTACCATGACGTACTAAGTGATAGGAATTGGAACTAACAACAGGGACAACAAAGTCAAAACCTTCTCAATCCGCAGACCAACGGTAATTAAAACTATCACTTTTCAGTGTGGTTCCTTCGCTCAATTTCCGCTTTATTTCCGCACCACCGGGAATCATTGGAAGCATACTAAAATAGTTACGTATCGCCCCGTTAATACCTGCCAGACAACCTTTAGATTTAATCCAATTTTGGGGACTAAAGACTCTATTCGCTGGTTGAACTTCGTTAGCCGCAGCTTCAAGTGCCATATTAAGGCTAATTCCGGCCACCTTAACAATTTCATCAATTAACCCGAATTTTAATGCAACTTCGTAAGTTGCAAATGGATCCGGTACACGTTCCGATTGATTATTAGCAATTGAGAAACACATACCTATTGCGTACAAGTGATGGTATGGCGCATACGCCCGCATGGTTAAAAGCGTTTCGTTCAGATTGAGGGGGTTCTCTGCGACCCACATTTTCAGCACATGCTTCATCCACATGTTGAGGGCAAATACATTCTCCGGTGAATAATCTTTATTTTTAAAAAGGGTCTCAAAGTACTTATCAAATATTTTAGTCTCACCATAAGACAGATTTGGTCGTTGTGAATGCCAAGCCATTAAATATTTGGCAAACTCGGACAGTTCAACAACATAATTTATATCCTTATCGGCTCCCGCTGGTTCGCCACGCTTTGTAATGAATTGACCATTAGGAAACTTGAGTTCATATGATTTTTTCATCGCCAGCACACGTTTATCATTACTTCTCAAATCACGAGCTTTAACAGCGCTTTGAGAATTGGTATTGATGGATATTTTATCGGCTCTATCACGTTGAGGTATTTCATAAAACCGAAATAAAATAAAAGCATCATCAACCTTCTTAACTGTTTCACTACACGACAATATTGTGTTAAGCGATTGACAACCATTCACAACACTTAAGCCAGATAACGACAAAACGTCACCATTCAATTCCATTTTGTTACACAACGCAGTGACACCATTATGAAAGAAAAAGAAATCCGAACGTTTGTCACCAATAATCGTTTTTCTAATACCTTTATTGACCGAATTACTTGTACCAAGGCTTTGGCGAACATTTTTTTGAAAAAGGGTACCATCTTTAATCCCCGGAAGTTTCACGCACTCTTTTAAAGGAAGTGCAATAACAATCACTTGTGTGCCAGCAATTTCATGATACATATACTTGCTTCCATTTAAATTCAACTTGTAATTAATGCTTGGATTGTCGGTTTCAATTGCATATTCATATCTTCGTTTAAGTTCTTCATTGTCTATAGCATGTATCGTTGCATCGAAATCCTCATTGTCACTTATCCGTTCCAACTCTTGTTGGAACGTTTCCAAATCGTTTTTAGCAGATTCCGTCAACATTCCAGTCGTTATTAATTCAAAAGATATTTCATAATCTTCTTCAAGCGCCATAGCCAATTCGGATAATTTTTTTTGTAGCTTTGCGTTCGAAACATTCTGCAAACGAGAAAGATTCTTAATTTGAATCCACGAAGACAAAACCTCTCGCAAGGGTTCAGCATCAACAACCCCACCTTGAACAAACTTGCCTTGGACAATGCGGACTAACGATTTTTCGTCATCAACTATTATTGCGTCGATTTGCTTGTCGTCCGCGCCATCGGTAATGTCATCCCGCGTTTCATTCATGTCTCGAAAAAGAACATTACGGAGATACCAGGCTACAAAACGTTGACCATCATTAGTAAAATTATTTTTAAAATAATCCGCTGTTATTTGTTTCTTGATCAAGTCATACATTCGAATTCACCCCATACATTTTCAAGAATTTTAAAATTTAAACGTCCTGTTTTCCGCAATGACTACTCTTCATTACCAGATTCGCGGCCTGAAATGCCCCCATCTTTTGCGCCAATTGTTAACTCACACCGCAAACCGTTTGAGCCTGCTCTTAGGTGTTAGAATCAGCAATTAGTTTTTTTGAATCGACTTTTACAAGGCGAGCCGTTTTAGTGTCGTAAATGAAGTCAACGATTGTTCCATCTCTAACATATTTAACCGCTTCATCAATCACTTGCAAAGGCACAAGGAACCACTCTTTAGGCTTCACCGGGTTTCCAAAACGATCATGGATCACAAGATCAAGCTGTGCGGAAGAAAACAAACGATGGAAGATGTTTTCGAGCTTGGTTCGATTTATTCCAAAGAGCTTGTAGCTGGCAATAACTTCCACTTTCGCTAAGAGGTAAGTAGCCTCGTTTTCAGCATTATGGATACGCGTCTCCACTTTGCTACCAGTCACACCAATCTTGTGGACTAGCTGGCGATGCTCTGCAATATACGGATGATCTGATAGGCTTCGAAGAACGTAAATCGTTCCGCTTTCTATGTCGTCATTTTCTACAGAATCAGAAAATAACGGACCAACGTCTGGGTCTGTCACCCGCCTGCCAGCCACGTCTTTATAGAGTGCTCTTTGTAGTGATCGTATCAACAAATTGCTTTCAGTCCCATTGTCATAAATAACACGAAGTCTTCCGTCGATTTCGCCATTAGGGGTTTTAAAGATTCCCCCCACTTCAGCCACAAAAGCAAGTTGCCCATTGAGAATAAAGATATTTCCAATTTCTATACCTGCGTTTTTGGCGAATGGGCGCGTCTGACGAACCCCAGATTCAATTTCTCTTTTAACTTTCTCAAGCATTGGCTTGAAATTCTCGAAATCCTTGCATTTCTCCCGACTAGCAATCTCTTCAGCCGCTTTTATCTCAGCTGATGTACGAATGTGGCGCAACTCAGTCAGGTTTGATTTGGCACCCATCTCTTCCAACTCGGCGAGCAATTCGTCATCGTCCATTGATTTTGTAGCATCTTCCTGGGGCCCGCCACGCGCCCCCAACAATCCTTGATGATCTATTGGCAAAACTAGGCTTCTACACATTTCGTCTACACGAATACGGTCAAGTCTCACCGCATAAATTCGTTCGAAGATATCTCTGTCTTCACGGTTCTCTGGAAAATGCCCGTTCTGGGTTACAAAACGCTGTATCTCTTCAAACCCAGCCATCACACGTTCTTCAAAGGCGCTTTTCCCACTTTTATTTGTTGGTTGGGCAAATTCGTCTAATTCAGAACGCAAATCATCTAAATCACTCATAGCGCCCTTCGTCCTTGTAACGTACAAATGCTGCAGCACCCTCCGCCAAACGTTTCTCCCAAGCATCCATAGAACTAATTTCAGGCAAGCGCCCACGATCTTTCTTGAACTTGACCGCCCTAATCGCGAGTTCCTTCGCTTCCTCAGGCGATAAGTTCCTACGTTTTACGCTGATAGCGGTAGCAACTTGCTTGAGATTGTCTTCATTCATTGTCTTTGCCAGGATCGCATAAGCTTTACTAAACGGATTTATCCGATCTATGAGATCAATGTCCAATTCCCTGACATCCATTGCGAACCTTCGAACACCATCAATTAGTGCAGTGTTAGCCTTCAACTCACTTTCACGACCACCCAAGTCATTCAAGGCAATCTGTTGTGCTTGCTGTGTTATATTCAGTGCCGCAATTGCGTGTTGACGTACAGCTTCTTGATCCTCAGCGTCAAGTTCTGGAAATTTGTCTTTGACGATCTTACCCATCCGGACCTGTGTCAGTTCCTCAGGAATCAATTCACTATCGAACAGCCCTCGTTCAATACTTGATTTTTCCTGAACGAATGTGGCGATTACTTCATTCAAGTCTTCTCGACAGATACGAGCAGCTTCGAGGCTTTTGGGCTCTGTTAGACCCTTGATCTCGATTTGAAATTGGCCAGTATCTTGGTTGAAACCAACGTTGCACTTATCCGGCTGGTATCCCGCCTTACCATAATCAAAACCGTCCGACGGGACGTTGTTGGAGTTTTTAGGTTTGAATTCGAAACGGGGGGCAAGAACTTGCTCCATCAACAAACTAGCGGCAATTGCTTTGAGCGTGTCGTTAACCGCTTCCGTAACCGCTTGCTCCGTGGCGTTCAATTCAGCAATTAGGTTAGTAAATTTAGCCTTCGTTTTATTCGGGGCATCGCGTGTTACACGCCCAATAATTTGCACAATTTCCGTAAGACTGGAACGATAACCAACAGTCAAGGCATGCTCACACCAAATCCAATCAAAACCTTCTTTCGCCATACCCAAGGCGATGATGATGTCCACATAGTCGCGATCACTTTTGATTCTCGGGGATCGAAGGCTCGCTTGAATCAATGCTTGGTTATCAGGATCGACCAAGTCAGCAATTCGAAGCGTTTTGCCCTCTTGCGTCTTCACCAACTGAAAGCCCGTCTCTTTATCCACGCCTTGCCATTCACCCAGCTGATGAATGATGTGTTCTACCTCTTTGATCTTGTCTTTAGTACTTTCACGAGAGTTGACATTTGGGATGTGAATAATCGTTTTTTCATTAGGGTCTAAAACTTCAAGAATCTCATCCGCGTAAGAACCCGAATAGAAGAAATAGCCAATGTTCAGTTCCTTTAAGAACTCGTAACCATTTAACTGCTCATAATAGGTGTAAGTAACTGTGTCAAACCGCGCCTCGTCCAATGGAGATAGAACAGCTTCGGTATCCCCACGGAAATAAGAACCAGTCATTGCTACGATATGCACCTTGTCACGCGTAATCATCTGGCCTAGATACGCGCCCAACTTGTTGTCAGGATTGGCTGATGCGTGGTGGAGCTCATCAACGGCGATAAGCCGACCATCAAAGGCTTCAATCCCGTATTTTTCAACAGCAAATCGAAAAGTTGCATGTGTACAAATAAGCGTCTTGTCCGAGCCTGAAAGAAACACCCCAACCGAATTAACCTTGCCACCATCCTCACCAGGAGCGTTGCACAAATTCCACTTAGGCTCAACTGACCAGTCAGCCCAAAAACCATATTTACTCAAGGGCTCATCGTTGAAGCTGGCACCAATGGATTTCTCGGGAACAACAACTAAAGCTTGCTTCAAGCCTTGGTTATGGAGTTTGTCGAGTGCAATGAACATCAGCGCACGGCTTTTACCTGATGCTGGCGGTGATTTGATCAATAGGTATTGCTCACCGCGCCTCTCGTAAGCCCGTTCCTGCATAACCCGCATGCCAAAGGCATTTGGCTTGGATGACCTTCCATCATGTGAATACGAGATCGAAATTGAGGGGATTTTTCTTTTTGGGTTCAATGTTTTATATCCACTTTGCTTTTAGCGAGTTGTTTTTAGAAGTCATCTTAGTATATAGCTCAAAAAGCTTTTCAAGACGTTCTGTGTCATTGCGAAATCGCCTACCGATGTAGATTCGCTCTATTATCTCATCATTTTTTTCGTGCGCCTCACGCAAATCGGCAGGCATTGATTCGGGCTCATAAAGATCAGCGATAGTCAAAGGAAAATGCGCTTCCCGAGCGATCAAAATATCCTCTGCACATCTAGTCAAATCTGCTTTATTTTTTTCAGTTAACTGAGTAATCGGAAACGTATTCCAACCCATAGTGTTTGAGTAACGCAAACGAGTTTCCAATTGACCACATACTGTTGCAATCCAACCGCGATGCATAAGAGATGCAATCACAGACATATTCCAAAGCGGAGCATCGTAAAGAGCAAATGCAGCATTGAAAACTGCATCGCCACTAGGGATGCATCCAACCGGCAAGTAATCTCGACCTTCACTTGAATGGATTGGTACAACCAACGTATGTTTTAGACCTGAATTCTTCTCTCGCATTTGATGTGATCGAGCTGCCATTTCATTAGCACCACCGTCTCGGCTAGCCAATCTTGATGCCCGCACACCCTCGATCCGTTGTTTTATAGCTGGTATAGACAAAGCCTCATCAAGATTTTTATCTTCAATCCACAAACAATATCGAACCAAACCTTTTATAAATTCAGCAGAACCATATATACGGCGCACAAACAGCTTACGCTGATTTTCATTCAAACCCAGTTGATCACATTCATTGCTTGTCAGAAGCAAATAACCCCCATCAACAGGTTTGTTACCAAAACTCATTATCGATTGTTCACCAAGTGGTTTTAGCTCTTTG
The DNA here is from genome assembly GCA_963843375.1 of uncultured Pseudomonadota bacterium. GTDB lineage: Bacteria > Oederibacteriota > Muellerivitia > Muellerivitales > Muellerivitaceae > CAWJKT01. The sequence goes on along the minus strand of CAWJKT010000009.1, from coordinate 10,393 downwards.
TCAACAATGACATTAATACCCGATACCAGGTAAGCATTTATATAATCAACCTGCTTTTCAAAACTTGTCCCATCCTCTGCAATTGAGAATAATCGTTTTGTTTTTATCGGTTGGTTCGTTATCGACACGATTACGACGGTGACTCCAGCATTATTACTGGCAAGATTTGCCCACTTAAAGGAAGTATGTGCAAATGAAATTTTGTAGTCATTTTCAAAAATGAGTGGCCAGAGAATTGGTACTTGTTGACCTTGGCAAATTGAATTAGTTGATACAAATGCCGCGTTTGTTGAAGTATGAATACCATAATCGGCAGCCTTCATAAACCAACCAGCAACATAATCCAATGATTTCCAATTTTTGCATCGGTGATCGAATATTGCTTCGAGGTCAGATTTTTGCTCGGTAGATTGCCAAGTACTACCAACATAAGGTGGATTACCGCATATAAATGTTTCTCCGCCTTCATTTTCAAAGTCAATCTGCGCCTGATTGAGCGGTGAATTGAACAAATCATCTCCCAACAATTTGACTGCTGTACCTGTTGGTTGACATACGCTAAGCCAATCTAAACGTAAAGCATTACCACATGTAATCCAATTTTGAGAATCAAGCGGCAGAAAGATAGCCAATGCCTGTTTTTGACCTAGGTACAAAAGATCACATTGGTACTTGGCAATCACTAAAGCCAATCTAGCTATTTCTGCGGAGAAGTCCCTGATTTCAATACCACGAAAGTTGGTCAACGGAATATCACTAGCGCGACCGTTTTCTTTTCGTCTTTCGTTAATTGTGTTTTCTATTTCCCGAAGTTGTTTGTAAGCGATCACCAAAAAATTACCCGAGCCGCAAGCTGGATCAAAAACTCTGATCTTTGAAATCCTCTTTCGGAGATTTAGAAGTATTCGAGGATTGTCGTCCGCCTCTTCCAACTTCTCTCGCAAATCATCCAGAAATAAAGGGTTCAGAACTTTGAGAATGTTGGGCACACTTGTGTAATGCATCCCAAGCTCACCACGCTCCTCATCATCCGCCACCGCTTGGATCATCGAACCAAAGATGTCAGGATTGATCTTTGTCCAATCAAGGTTACCGATATGAAGAAGATAGGAGCGTGAAATTTTGCTAAACCGTGGAACTTCAAAACTTCCAGCGAATAAGCCACCATTCACATACGGAAATGCATCTGTCCATCGAGGTAATTTAATCTGCACTCGATCAGCAATTTTTGTATCCATCGCCCGAAAGATTTCACTGATTACCTGGTGCGTGTTTGACGAATCCCGTTCGCTCATCATTTCAACGGTTTTTGTAAACAACCTTTCACTTTTGAAAATGTCTGTGTCTTCTGCAAAAAAGCAAAAGATCAAACGCGCCATTAGATGATTCATCTCATGTCGGCGTTGATCAGTACCCCACCCTGGATTGTCCTTATGTAATTCAACATAAAGCCTATTCAAACGGCTAGTAGCCCTAATATCGAAAGAGCTCTCTCGAATTTGTTTAACAGCCGATATTCCTGCAAGAGGCAGGAAAAAGCCAAAGTGATCAGGAAAGTCACTGAAGGCACAAGCAACGGTTTCACCTGTTACCAGATCTTCCGCCTCAAAGTCGTCTCCATCGGTAGTAACAATGAACCGGACCTTTGCTTTTGATGTGGCGGGACTGTCCTTGAGAATACTAAGGCATTTAGTGACCTCGCCTTTACTAGCGATTGTTATGTGAAGGTTATTGGCTTGAAGAACTCCACCCACGTCCGACTTATTAGTTGCGCCAGAGCGTAGCCGTTTAAGGGTGGTTTCTTTGTTCCCAAAAGCCATCAGGAAGGCATAGGGGAACTCATCTTCGTCAAATGGTGCTTGGGCAAGTGTAGATACTGCCTCTTCTACTTCTATAGCATTCATCGTTTTTAATAAGCCTTATTTGAAATAACACCCAAAACAAAGACGCTTGGCCTACAGGAACAAGTTATTCCCCACCCTAAACGTCAATCAACTTACTACCTGATCGCACTAAGCGTTTTTGGAAACATATCCCTATCCCCAATACCCGTAAAGGTAACCGTTCGAATATAATAGCAACATTTTCCAAATGATCGATTAAGGAGTAATACCATTCAGCAAAATGCATTAAACAACCTAAAAGACAAATTTCATAGCGTCGGTTGGTTTATGCCACCATATATTACGGTTGGATTTATACGTCAACTCGCTGCAACAATTGATAAAAACAACGGCCAAATCACACAAACCGAACTAGAAGCTTGGCTCTCACTTGTTTATCGCCCCGAACGTCTGGCTTCAATGGTTTTAAACCGCTATCCCAAAACGCCCATCATCGATCAATTCCATCAAACGATATCGGAAGCTGTATACGCCCACTTTTCAGGCCTGCACCACATTGCTGTTGGAGGATTGATCCCTGTTATCGAGGGCGCTGGCAGACTACTCGCTAAAAATAAGGGATTTAGTGGTGATACCAAGAATGTTTTTAGCAAGTTAGTTAAGAATACAAAGGACGATGTCATCAAAAGGAAGATTGGGGCAACAGGGGAAATCGTAGATATGTTGGATTCGTTCCAAGACTTCATCGAAGATTATTTCTTCATCGGATCTACATCTTACAAACTTGACGACGGAACAAACCGTCACGGTATTTCTCATGGTTCATATACCGACGTTGACTATGGACGACCGCTTAACTTCTATAAAACCATAGCTGGAATAGATTTCTTAACCTTCATATCCTCATTAAACACTAACCATATCTCCGGATTTGTGCCTGACGACACCCCAGAATCAACACAACTCGCCACCATCTATACCAGGGCAATAATTTCAGCGGACTTCTTCCGGGTAATCCCACCGCTGACTAAAACTCAAAATCCTTGATTAGGTCTGAATCTCTATAGTTTGGCACTTCCATTGTCTGGCCTATTTTCGTTTGGTTTTCAACCAATGGACGAAATCGAATACATCGTGTATCGGTCCTTTACCTCCCATAGTGTTTTCAACCTTCTTACCAAACGATCTACCACATCCAATCCGCTTCTTCTGCTGTTTGACTAATTCCAGCGGGATAAATTGTTCACCCCTTAATTCCCTGACCATCCGCGTCACCTCTATGCCCATACTCATATCAACCCATTCAAGCTTCGTATTTCTCAAAACCCATGCTGTTTTGATGCCATTCCAGGAAAGCTAAATGTTGCAATGAGGATTTTAGAAAGGAATTTTACATTCAGAAATGGACCTGAGGCGATTTGCTTCCTAACTAAACACAATAAGTAAGGTTTAATTAATGGAATAGAAGAGGAAAAAAAGAAGTCACTATTTATCCAAAGAACCTTCGTATTCCACGAATTCTTCGGAAAACCACTTGTGATTACAAGTAGGATTCGTGCATTCCCAATGGTTATGAATCGTCTTTTGAATCATGGCAACTTGTTCCTGGCGGTTGACTTCATAACCCATGTTTGGATTCAAAAGTCGTTGGAATAGACGGTTCCCTCGATCAACACGATTAATCGGTCTTGCGAACTTCTTCTTCGCTGGCAACTTCATAATCAACCAATTCTCTTTTAAAGAACCCTTTACATTCGGGCAACGGGTTTGAAAAATTGAACTAAAGCCCAAATGACGGGTTTCAAAGTTAGGAAATAGAGGGGATAAAAAACGTAAAACAAAATCCTGCCGATAAAAGCAATGCCACCCAAGACCATCATTAAGCAAAAAACGGCAAGGAAAACCACAAGACCAAGAAGGAAAAGGTTGGAAAAAAGTTCGCCCAAAAGTTTCATGTTCTGCCGCCTAACAGGTAAAAACTTCCTTAAGATGGTTCGACGCGCTGGCCGCCGACCCAGCCCAGGCGGATCGGCCGGCCTTGCGGATCGCCGAGGAGGACGGTGCCGAGGAGGACGGCGCCGAGGAGGACGGCGCCGAGGAGGACGGCGCCGATATCACGGTGACGTTCCGGCAGCTGGCCCGGCGATCGGACCAGGTGGCGAATTGGCTGCGCGACCGCGGGGCCGGGTGCGGCGACCGGATCGTCGTGATGCTCGGCAACCAGGTCGAGTTGTGGGAGTCGATGCTGGCGGCGATCAAGCTCGGCGTGGTGGTGATTCCCTCATCGACGCTGCTGGCGCCCGCCGACCTGGCCGACAGGGTGGCCCGTGGCCACGCGCGGCACGTCATCGCGCAAGCCGGCCGCGCTACGGCGCCTCAAGGAGGCGGCGGCCGGCGGCGGGAACGTCTTCGAGGCCCTGATGAAGGCGGTCAGGCACTGCTCGCTCGACCAGATCAGCGAGGCGTTCTTCGAGGTCGGCGGGCAGTACCGGCGTAACGTGTGACGGTGTGGCGGTGTGGCGGGATGATCTCGGGCACCCGGATGTATCAGCGCGGTCGGCCGGCCCCTCCGCCAGGTATACGCGTTAACGGGGGCGTCGTGAAGGTCGCGGCTGGCAGCGAGCCGGTGACATGCGGGCAATGACGTCAAAAAGGCCGGCGGATCTGGACTTGAGGTTGCCGTGGAGGCCGCGGATCCGGGTCATGCGGGGAAAGTTCGGGGGTGGTGAGGACAATGAGCGGAAGCCAGCAAAAGGGTGATCATAAGCTGTGCTGGAATTGCGGTGAGCGTGGGGTTCCTGGTGTCGGCAGCCGGATGACTTGCCCGGTTTGCGAGGTGACTTGGATGCCTTGGTCGTCAGCCGCTCGCGGTGACCGGAACTATGTGTGCTGGGAGGGCAAGGTAATCCATTGTGTTGACTTCTCAGGGCCGGGAGCACTTTGCACGCCAGCGTGAAATACGCGGAATTAATCGGCTTGCCACGCCAGACTTGCCGACGCCGGTAACCGCCCTATTGAAGGATCCGTGCGGCCTGCTGTTCCACTTCGGGCGCACCGCTGAATGCGCATAGCGGATGATCCGGGCAGCCGGATCGCTGTGCTCGGCTGCGGCGCAATCTCCCCGTGTCAGAACGCACGATCGGCCGGTCCTGCGGGGCAGGGCTGAGACCGCGATCAGGGGCAGTCCAGCGGCGTACGCAGCAGTCAGGGCGTGCCGGGTCTGTGCGCGAGGACAAGCCGGTACCGCGGGCTGCCGTGGAGTCCTGGCATTTTCGTGGACACTTTTATTATGCTGCTTTTGGTGCCGGATTGTCAAATTGGCGCTCGTAATCCGCTGGGCTTATCTTGCCGAGCCGACGTTGTTTCCGGACGTGATTGTAATATCGCTCGATGTAGTCGAACACGGCGGTCCTGACCTCGCCCGCGTCGCGCCACACGTGCTGATAGATCAGCTCCTTCTTGATCGTCGCATTAAACGATTCCGCCGCCGCGTTGTCGTAGCATATGCCGGTGTGCCCGACCGACGGGATAATACCCTCGGCGAAAAGGCGATCGCGGTACCTTCCCGAGGTATACTGGGACCCGCGGTCATGGTGCACCACCAGCTCGCCTATGCCTATTCCCGGCCCGCGGGCGGCCAGCGCATTATCCACGGCCTCGAGCACCAGGCCCGTGCGCATGTGGTCATCCACGGCCCAGCCGACGACCTTATTCGAGCACATGTCGATAAGCGTCGCCAGGTACGCGAAACCAGAATACGTCCAGATATAGGTAATATCGCCGACCCACAGCTGGTCCGGCTCCGGCGCGGTGAACTGGCGGTCCACCAAATCGACCAGGCCGCCGATTGCCCTGCTGTCCTGCACGGTCGTCCGCGCCGACGGCCCGGGATGCACGCACTGCAGGCCCGCGGCCCGCGCCAGGCGGCGCACCCGCCGCCCGGAGGTGACGTACCCCTCCTCCTGCAAGTCCCACAAGATCCGCTCGATGCCGGCCCGGTTCTTATGCCTTTCCTGATGCAAGTACCTGATCCGCGCGGCCAGCTCAGCGTCCTTCTGATCATGCGCCGAGACCGGCCGCTTCCTCCACTCGTAAAATCCCTGCCGCGTCACTCCCAGCATGCGGCACATGAAAACAACGGGAAAGCGCACTCCGGGAGGCAGCTGCCGCTGCTCTTCCGCCACCTGGCCAATGAACAAGAATTTCACAGGTTCTGGCTCGCGAAGTACGCACTCGCTTTTTTCAGGAACGCGTTCTCCATGTTGAGGCGGCGGACGTCCGCCTCCAGGTCCCTGATCCGCGTCCGTTCCGCTGGCGTCAGCGGCGCCTCACCCGCCGCGACCGCCTCATTATCCTTGTCTTTCTTGACCCAGTTAGCCAGGGTCGATTCCTTCAGCCCCAGATTCCGGGCCGTCTCCGCGATAGTCTGATTCGATTCCCGGTAGAGCTTCACAGCCTCGGCCTTATAGCCGTCGGCGAACTTCTGGTACTTCGTCACCATCGGGGTTCCTCCTGTGCCCAGTGATCCTAGTGTGGTCACTGTCCACGGAAGTGGCGGGCCTCCAGCCGTCCTCGCGCCGGCCCAGAGCCGTCAAGGGGAGGGTCGTCACGGTGAATCCGGATGCTGTCAGGTCGTGGCGGGCCGCGTGCAGCGGGCAGGTGCGGTAGTACATGACGAACGGGGGACGCCAGACGGCATTGCGGACCCGCATGGCCAGGTCGAACCCGAGCAGTGCCCAGTACCAGCGTGAGGTGACGGGCTGCGGCGCACCGACCGGGAAAGCGAAAACCCCGCCAGGCCGCAGCGCGCGGTACACGCCGGCGAACAGCGCGGGCCGTTCGGCGGGCAGGAAGTGCCCGAGCGCTCCGAAACTGACCGCCAGGTCGAAGGCCCCGGCGAAGGGCAGCGCCCGGACGTCGGCCCGTACCCACCTGGCGCCGGGGTGCGCCCTGCGCGCCTGCGCGAGCATGCCAGTGCTGAAGTCGACGCCCGCGACCGGTCCCTGGCACAGGGACCTGAGGACCCGCATGCCCGCGCCGGTACCGCAGCACACGTCCACTCCCCGGCCGAACGGGCCGAGCGGGCGCAACGCGCCGGCGGCCGCGTCAAGCACGCCATCGGGGGTGCGGAAAGGCGTGTGGTCGAACTTCGGGGCAAGCAGGTCGTAGCCGCCCTCGACCGAAGACAGCGCCTGCATCACCAGTTCACGCACAGACGGGCCTTGAGGCGAGAACATCGCCCAAGGGTACTTCCCCGATGCCAGACAGGCCGTCAGCCCCGGGATCACCCACCGCACCGAGGGCCAGGCGCAGATCAGCAGCACTTCGCATCCAACGACATACCCCGGCGACCGGACCCGGCAGGAAACGACAACGACCGCACCAAACCATCATCAACTCAGGCGGTGGCGCGCACGACCAGCCTGGGAGGCATTATGAAGCGGCCGGGATGCGGCTGGCCCTCGAGTACGGCGACCATGAGCCGCGCCAGTTCAATGCCCATCTGGACAGAATTCTGAGCGATGGTAGTCAGCGGCGGCTCGCTCCGGGCCGCAATCCACTCGTCTCCGTACCCGATCACGGCGATATCGGCTGGTACATTTATCCCCGCGTTGCGGAGAGCCCGCAGTACGCCGATCGCAATGAGATCGGAGGCTGCGATGACGGCGTCTATATCGCCCGTACTGTCGCTCAGCCGCAGCAGCTGGTTCATAGCTTTTTCGGCTGCCTCGTCGCCGTAGTCAGTAGCCACGACGAGCCGCTCGTCCACCGGCAATCCCACGCTGGCCATGCCGGACTGGTAGCCGGCCGTCCGGTCGACGCTCGACCGCATGGTGGGAACGCCGGCGATCATGGCGATGCGCCGCCGCCCCTGCGCGTACAGGTACTCAACGGCTTGCCTGACCCCGCCGACATTGTTGGCGTCGACATACCGGGCGTCCTCAGCGGCTTGGAACGGCTTGCCCATGTAGACCACTGGCACGCCGACCGACGTGATGGCATCTCCGAGAACATGCTGCCGCTCGGGTGCGATCAGCATGACCCCGTTGATGTGGCCGCCGCCCACGTAATGGAGCAACCATTCCGGGTCTTCGGCGGAACGGCCCATGACGAGGATGAAGCGATAGCGCGTCGAGGCCAGCTGGGTGGCCACTCCCTCCACCATGTTGGCGAAGAAAGGGTCGCGGAATACCCGCCACTGATCTTCAGGGATCACCACACCTACGGCGTCTGAGCGGCTGGTAACCAACTGGCGGGCGGCCAGGTTCGGAACGTAACCAGTGACACGGATGGCTTCGCGAACGGCGCTTTCGAGCTCTTCGCTGACCTGCGCGGAACCACGGACGACCCGGGATAGGTAGAAGGTGAGACGCGGGCCAGGCGGGCCACCTCATCGAGGGTGGCACGTCGCGCCGGTCGGATAGGCACCCCCACCCCGTTACCTCCCGCTCGGATTTATGGCCACGATGTTAGCCCAGGGCGTTTGCTGCCGATACGTTGGCATACCAGCGACCGCTGTCCTTGACCAGCCGTCGCTGGCTGGCGTAGTCGACATAGGCAAGACCGAAACGGCGGTCGTAACCCCAGGCCCATTCGAAGTTGTCCATGAGTGACCAGACGAAGTACCCCCGGAGGTCGACACCGTCCCTAATGACCTGATGCGCCGCGCGGAAGTGTCCGGCGAGGAAGGCGATGCGCTGCTCATCGTGTACGCCGCCGTCGTCGGCGATCACGTCGGGGAAGGCGGCGCCGTTCTCAGTGATGTACAACGGCGGCGACTGATACTCACGCGCGACCCGAGTGAGGATGTCGTACAACCCCGTCGGATCGATCTCCCAGTCGGCGGCGGTCACGGGGAGCCCTGTGCGGACAGCCTCAGCGCGTTCGGCGCCGACCCAGGCCGCGTTCGGCCGACCAGTGCCCGCCCGTACCACGTGCCGGCTGTAGTAGTTCACGCCCAACAGGTCCAGCGGCTGGCCGATCTGCTTATCGTCGCCGTCCTCGATGTGCGCCAGGCCCGCGATCGGCTCAAGATCGGCGAGCACGTCTTCCGGATAGCGGCTGCGGAGGATCGGGTCGAGGAAGATGCGGTTACAGATGCCGTCGACGCGGCGGGCTGCCTCTTGGTCGGCGGCCGAAGAAGTGGCGGCGAAAGTCGGATACAGGTTCAGCGTGATGCCGTAGCGCAGGTCATCCCGTGCCGAACGCATGGCCTGCACCGCCTGGAGGCCCGCCACTTCCGTGGACAGTGACCACACTAGGATCACTGGGCACAGGAGGAACCCCGATGGTGACGAAGTACCAGAAGTTCGCCGACGGCTATAAGGCCGAGGCTGTGAAGCTCTACCGGGAATCGAATCAGACTATCGCGGAGACGGCCCGGAATCTGGGGCTGAAGGAATCGACCCTGGCTAACTGGGTCAAGAAAGACAAGGATAATGAGGCGGTCGCGGCGGGTGAGGCGCCGCTGACGCCAGCGGAACGGACGCGGATCAGGGACCTGGAGGCGGACGTCCGCCGCCTCAACATGGAGAACGCGTTCCTGAAAAAAGCGAGTGCGTACTTCGCGAGCCAGAACCTGTGAAATTCTTGTTCATTGGCCAGGTGGCGGAAGAGCAGCGGCAGCTGCCTCCCGGAGTGCGCTTTCCCGTTGTTTTCATGTGCCGCATGCTGGGAGTGACGCGGCAGGGATTTTACGAGTGGAGGAAGCGGCCGGTCTCGGCGCATGATCAGAAGGACGCTGAGCTGGCCGCGCGGATCAGGTACTTGCATCAGGAAAGGCATAAGAACCGGGCCGGCATCGAGCGGATCTTGTGGGACTTGCAGGAGGAAGGGTACGTCACCTCCGGGCGGCGGGTGCGCCGCCTGGCGCGGGCCGCGGGCCTGCAGTGCGTGCATCCCGGGCCGTCGGCGCGGACGACCGTGCAGGACAGCAGGGCAATCGGCGGCCTGGTCGATTTGGTGGACCGCCAGTTCACCGCGCCGGAGCCGGACCAGCTGTGGGTCGGCGATATTACCTATATCTGGACGTATTCTGGTTTCGCGTACCTGGCGACGCTTATCGACATGTGCTCGAATAAGGTCGTCGGCTGGGCCGTGGATGACCACATGCGCACGGGCCTGGTGCTCGAGGCCGTGGATAATGCGCTGGCCGCCCGCGGGCCGGGAATAGGCATAGGCGAGCTGGTGGTGCACCATGACCGCGGGTCCCAGTATACCTCGGGAAGGTACCGCGATCGCCTTTTCGCCGAGGGTATTATCCCGTCGGTCGGGCACACCGGCATATGCTACGACAACGCGGCGGCGGAATCGTTTAATGCGACGATCAAGAAGGAGCTGATCTATCAGCACGTGTGGCGCGACGCGGGCGAGGTCAGGACCGCCGTGTTCGACTACATCGAGCGATATTACAATCACGTCCGGAAACAACGTCGGCTCGGCAAGATAAGCCCAGCGGATTACGAGCGGCAATTTGACAATCCGGCACCAAAAGCAGCATAATAAAAATGTCCACGAAAATGCCAGGACTCCAGCCAGGCCATGTGCGA
>CAWJKT010000008.1:0-273567 GCA_963843375.1 uncultured Pseudomonadota bacterium | reverse complement strand
CGAGGCGGGCTCGCCGTCGCGCCCGGCTCGGCCGGTTTCCTGATAATAGGATTCCACGCTTTTGGGGATCCCCAAGTGGGCCACAAAACGCACGTTGGGCTTGTCAATGCCCATACCGAAGGCGATGGTTGCCACCATCACCAGACCGTCTTCTCGCAGAAATTGGGCTTGGTGCTTGCGTCGCAAATCCGCATCCAGCCCGGCGTGATAGGGCAATGCCGTGACGCCTTTTTGAGTTAGCCATGCAGCGGTTTCTTGCGTGTTCGTGCGGCTCAGGACATAAACAATGCCCGCTTGCCCTGGATGGTGGGTGCGGATAAAGTCCAGCAATTGTTCGCGGCCGGATTCCTTAACCGTGATTTGATACCGGATATTAGTACGGTCAAAACTGGAGGAAAAAACGGGATCTTGAGCCAATCCCAAGCGCTCACGGATTTCTTTTTGTGTTTGGGGATCGGCGGTAGCCGTCAGGGCAATGAGGGGGGCGGAACTAAAATGTTCCCGTAAGTGGGCGATCTGGAGATATTCGGGCCGGAAGTCGTGTCCCCATTGGGAGACGCAATGGGCCTCATCCACGGCAATGAGGGCTAAGGGAAGGTCTTCGATAAAATCCCGGAATCCGGGGCTGTTGAGGGTTTCGGGAGCCACGTAAAGCAGGTCCAATTCTCCCTGCTGGGCCTGCAGGCGAATTTCGTTTTTTTGGCGCCCGTCCAGAGTAGAGTTGTAAAAGGCTGCGGCCACTCCGTTTTGAACCAGGGCATCCACTTGATCCTGCATCAAAGCGATGAGGGGAGAAATCACCAGGCCCAGGCCGGGCCTCAACATGGCAGGAATCTGGAAGCAAAGACTTTTGCCGCCGCCCGTTGGCATCAACACCAGGCAGGAACCGTTATCCAAAACATGTTGAATGATGGCCTCTTGGCGACCGCGAAATGACGGGTATCCAAAAATGCGATTGAGAAGCCAAAGAGGAGTTTGGGATGCCGAAGATTTCATGGAAGCCTGTCATTGTCGCTTGGGTTTTAGTTGCCGTCATGATAACGCCCAGTTGCAACAGGTTCCAGGGCACTTAACTTAAAAGCGTTGCGCTGATAAACCTTTTTCCGTAAACTTTCCCCTCGCTTTGATCGATCACCTCAAAAGGATTTGAACCATCGTGACAAAAATCACCTTCGGCACTTCAGGTTGGCGCGCGATTTTAGCGGATGATTTCACCTTCGCTAACGTGAAGATCGCCGTGGCCGCCATCGCCCAACATCTCCAGCAGACGGGGGAGGCCTCCAAAGGCGTGATCGTGGCCGGGGATTATCGGTTTCTTTCGGAAGAATTCATGAAGATCACCGCCCAAGTGTTGGCGGGTTACGGTATTACTTCATATATGTGCCCTTTGGGAACGCCCACCCCCACTGTTTCCTACGAACTTATCCGCCGAAAAGCCGCCGGTTCCATCAATTTCACGGCCAGTCATAACCCAGCCCAATATCAAGGATTGAAATTCAATGGTTCCGACGGCGGTCCGGCCTCGGTGCAAGTGACTATGGCGCTGGAATCATTGGTAGAAAATATCGCCATGAAGGGCGGCCCTATTCCCGAACTTTCTTATGTCCAAGCCGAGGAAAAGGGACTGGTGATTGCCATTGATCCAAAAGAAGAATATTTCAAGCGAATCCGGGAATTGGTGAGGTTCGACGTCCTCAAGAAAGCCCATTTAAAAATAGTGATCGATCTGATGCACGGCAACGGCGCGGGATATCTTGACGTTCTTTTGCAAGAAGCGGGTGTGAACCTGAAAGTTCTGCACAGCAACCGAGACCCTTTATTTGGGGGGCAGCGGCCTGAACCGGGAAGCGAAGAACTAAAAGAAGCCGTTCATCTGGTCAAAACCTGGCCCGCCCACCTGGGTTTGGCGAATGATGGGGACGCGGACCGGTTTGGGATTATCGATTCGGATGGGACTTATATCTCCCCCAACGAGGTAGTGGCCATTCTTTTCGAACATCTTTTGAATACCCGTGATTGGAAGGGATGCGTTGTTCGGACCGTGCCAACAACCCATCTCATTGATGCCATCGCCAAAGCCCATAACGTTGTCCTCAAAGAGACTCCCGTGGGTTTCAAGTATATCGCCGAGATTATGGCGAAAGAGCCCATTATCATTGGTGGTGAGGAATCGGGTGGCCTGACAGTGCACGGGCATGTGCCCGAAAAGGACGGTATATTGGCTTGTCTCTTGATGGCCGAGGTAGTGGCGCAGGAGGGAAAAAATCTTTCGTCGGTGCTCAAAGGCCTTTATCAGCAATATGGAAACTATTATACCGACCGGTTGAACTTGAAATTAAAAGATGGACTTAAAGAAGTCATGACCGCCAGGCTTAAGGACGATCCACCCCTGGAAATTGCCGGCCAAAAAGTCATCGACATTGTCCGCAAGGACGGAACACAGTTCATTCTTGCCAGCGGTGAATGGCTGATGGTGCGGTTTTCCGGAACCGAACCCATTATGCGATGCTACATGGAAGCCCATTCAGTCGAGAATTTGGAAAAGTTACGCATGGCGGGTAAGGAATTGACTCAGGTTTAAAGTTGTGGGCCGCAGTCTATAAGTCCAATATATAGGCTTCAAATACCTCCAAAAGAGTTGTCCTTTCGTCGTGTCAATCTCTCCGCTTTTGCGATAAACTAAGGCTACTTTGTCGATTACCTCTTGCCAAGAGAGGCATTCCATGTTGAAGCATTTTCCCGTCTTAAAAATTATTCATTCTCATTTGATGAAGATTGTTGGAATTATTGCCTTGTGGCTTTTCCTCACCATTGGGGTTGGGGTGATCGCAGCCCAATTTATCCAAGACCAGGTGATAGTGGAATGTATCGCCATCGGAGCAGGATTCCTCCTGCTCTTTTGGTGGGGAATTTTATCCTGGCGATTACGCAACCAGTTGGCTCTTGACCTTCAAGACCAATTCGTCACAAACCAAATGATCCCTTTCAATTTCGTCAGAATCACAGGGTCTATGCCATGGAACGCGGGTTCCAATCTGGACAAACTCATCAAGGCTAGCGCTTATGAGTACAAATCTCTCATAGAAAAAGCCAAATTATCCAACCAGACTTTGGAAAAATACGTGGGAACATCCGTCAGTGAAAAAGCCCAGAATAAGGCGCTGAATTCCGAATTGGGCGGCGAATTACGTCGGGTTTATGTTTTATTTTCGGACGTTCGGGGTTTTACCCGCATGACTGAGCTTTTGAAGCCCGAGGAAACGGTTGAAGTCCTGAATAAGATGTTCGGCGCCATGGAGGAAGTTATTACCCGCAACGGCGGGGACATTAATAAATATATTGGGGATGCCATTTTCGCTTATTTCAGACGTCCTTATGGCAACGAGAGCGAGGGGGCAAAAATGGTCTTGCGAACCGCCATGCGAATGCAGGACCGATTCGAGGTTTTGAACCAGGGCTTTAAAACGGCCTATAGCCAGGACATCAAGATTGGCTTAGGTATCGGTATTACCGCTGGGGAGGCCATCATGGGCAATCTGGGATCCCCGAACCGTATGGAATTTACTCTTATTGGCGACACCGTGAATATGGCTTCCCGGCTTTGTGGCATTGCCGAACATGGGCAGGTTCTTGTGAACGAAGATATGGCGGCTGCGGCAAAAGACTCTTTTGAAATGACGGCTCTTTCGCCCGTTAGAATTAAGGGAAAAGCCGAACTCCAAACACCCTATTCCGTGGTTGGCGAGCGCTTAACATTGGGCCGTTGAATGTCATTCGCGAATTCTCGAGTTAATTTTTTAAGCAAAGAAAATGAATGAAAAAAAATAAAAAACCAAAAAAGTCGAAGTTAACTTCAAGGTTACCGGCGGAAGCGGCTTATCGTCATTTCAGTTTGAAGACCGATCCCTTCACCACCCTGTCGCTTCAAAAACACAACCTGAATTATTTTGTCGGTAGGGAAACGCTAATCAATCGGCTGTTGTCCGCGATGTTTTCGGTATCCAATGTCGGCTTGGCGGGGGAGCCGGGAGTAGGTAAAAGCAGTTTGATGCAACTGTTGAAAAGCCGGGTGCCTTCCCGTTTTTATTCCGTCAGCATCGGAGTCCCGCTGGACGACGCGACCTATTTCCTTTCAGAATTACTTCGGGAAATGCTGGTGACGATTCCCTCCGCGCCGGGCTTGAACTTCAAGGAAATCAGCCGGAGGTTGGAATCCGAAACCTTGAGCAAGAACGCGATCTTCTCCAACATCCGGTCTATTGTTTCACGACTCAAGAAACCGCTTCTTGTCTTTGTGGATGATCTGGAAAAAATCAAAAGCGACCGGGTCCAACATTTAACGCGTTCCGAGAGGACCCTCCAATTACTGGAAGAATTAAAATCTTTGTTGGAGTTGCCGAATGTGGGTTTCGTCATGGCTTTGCAGGAGGAGTTTTACTCGAAGGTAAGCCAAGTGGTCAAGGAGGGAGCCGAACCCACCGTTCTGGGGCTTTTTAAAAACGTGGTTCTGGTCGAGAAGTTCGGCCAAAAGGAATTAAAAGAGATCCTTTCACTCCGACTGAAACAAGTCGGCTTCAAAAAGGGGTTGGATGATTTTTTGGAACCGGAAGCCCTGACAATGGCCCTGTCCCTATCCTCCGGCAACCCGCGCCGTTTTATGTATCTGCTCTCTGAAGCTATGTACCGGGGCTTTAAGCGGAAGGCCGACAGGGTGGAGTTCCAAGACTTGTTCGAGGCGGTTAACGAACATCTAAAGTTGGACTTGGTTTGTAAGAAACTCCTCTATTTTTTGGCCAAATCGGGCCGAGCGGTGGCTTCCAATACGGACCTGCAGGCTTTCATGGGATTGGACATGATTTCAATTGTTCGGCGTCTAGAAATTCTCTCAAAGAATGGGCTGACGGAAATGGTGGAAGTGGTTAACGGCACCAAGGTCTATGCATTACCTGGGTTTAAGGAAACGGTTCCGGAAAATGCCTCTCCCACCCTAATTAAAATGACCCAATCGGCCAATGGAGAAAGGGTTTTTAATCTCTTGGGCGAAAAAGACCAGGGTCTTTCGTGAAAAAGTACGTGGTTTTCGTCACGACCCCTAATCGTTCCGTGAGTGAAAAACTCTCCAAGGCCTTGGTTCAAAAAAAACTCGCGGCCTGCGTCAACCGTATCCCCGGAATCCACAGTCGTTATTGGTGGAAGGGACAAATCGAAACCGCCCGAGAAGAGCTGCTTCTCATAAAAACCCAACAAAACCGGCTATCCCCCTTGACGCAGTGGATCAAAAAAAACCATCCTTATACTGTTTGTGAAATAGTTGCCATTCCCATCGCGGGTGGGAATCCAGACTATTTGAAGTGGATCAGTCAAAGTCTCGCCTGAGGGTTTTGAAAAGGAAAGGACTTTCCATCCATGTCTTCCTTCGAATCAAAGTACCTGTCTTTTCAACGGCTTATCCTCATCCGCTGGGTGGGCATTTGCTTTGTTGCCCTGTTGGTGCTGGTATTGGAAAAAAAGTCTCCTGATAATCCTTTCGCGGGTGTTTGGGCAATTCTACTGATCGTCAGCGTCTTCAACATCCTGATGCTTCTTTTGAGCCCCATCCGGCGTTTGGCGGGTTTTTTAACTGGACTTGGATTTCTTTTGGATGGGCTTCTACTCTGCTGGGGGGTTTCGATTACAGGAGGGCCTTTAAGCGCCTACATTCCTTTTTATCTTTTCATCATAATGGCGGCCTGCCTGGTGGCTTCACCGCCTGTTGCTGTTTTTACCGCCCTACTGCAAATAATCCTTTTTCTCTCGACCCTTTGGTTTTGCTATCACCATCATATCCCCTCTGATTTTACCCCGCGCAACTCCAATCTTTTCTATAGCATCATGGAATCCGCGCCACCAGATATCCGCACCGGAGTTTATATGGAGCAAGCCATTCGTTGGACGATATTTTTTATTCTAGCGACGATCGTTTGCGGGTTATTGGTCCGCCAAGTTTGGAACCGTGAAGAGCGGCTCCGAACGCAAGAAAAGTCGCTGGAGCAAAAGCGCTACCTGATTCAAATGGGAGAACTGACGGGAAGAATCGCCCATGGCGTAAACACTCCGCTGGGACTTATTTCAGGTAATCTTGAAATGGTCCTGGCCGAAACCCGCAAAGGAAGTAAAACCCATCAGAATCTCTTGCAGATTGAACATTATGTCCAACGGGCCATCCGAACCGTCCGGGATATCCTCGATTACAGCCGACAGTCTCTTTCTGAAATCAAATCCGTTTCCTTAGTACAGGTCATTGATTCCGTGATTTCCGCCATCCAGCCCAAGCTCAAAAAGGCCCAAGGTCAGCTTATCCGGGACCTGGATCCCCAATTGCCGGAAATTAAAGCTTATCCCGAGGGATTGTTTCAAGTGCTGTTAAACCTGGTGGAGAATGCGGTAGATTCGATCCCCGCAGGCGGACTAATCACTGTCTCGGCTTATTTTCAGTATCGTTCCATGCGATTGAGCCCGGAAGACCGCCGCGGTGAAATTCGCATCGTTGTGCGAGATACCGGCAAAGGTATTCCGCAGGCGGAATTACGTCGTATTTTTGAGCCTTTTTATTCCACCAAGGGGTTTGGGAAGGGAACGGGATTGGGATTGGCTATCGTCAAACGGATCGTCGATGAACATAAAGGAGAAATCAAGGTGGAAAGCCGGTTAGGGGAAGGTACGGTTTTCACTCTTCTGTTTCCCACCGATGGTTTGGTTCGCCAAGAAGGCCCTCAGCCGGGGGATTTTAACTATAATGAAAACAATCCGTCCCCAAAGGGAAAAAAGAATGGTTAAGAAAGCAGTTCGCAAAAAAATAACCGCTGGAAAAAAGCTCAAGAAAAATACTATGGGGAAAGCCCACTTGCTTGTGGTGGATGACGAGGCGGATTTCGCAAAGATGATTCAAAAGGCGCTGACCCAATCCGGTTATCGAGTGGACGCCGCCACGAGCGCGACTCAAGCCATTGCTCTCCAGCGAAAACATTCTTACGATTTGGCATTGGTTGATATGCGGATGCCCGAAATGACGGGATTGGAATTGCTTCAATACCTGAAGGCGCGGGATAAAAGGATTTTCGTCATGATAATGACGGCTTATGGTTCCTTTTCAATTGGCATTGAATCCCTTCGCAGGGGCGCTTGCGATTATCTGGCCAAGCCTTTTAAACTGAAAACGTTAAAAGAAAAAGTGGCGGAATCCCTGGCCCGCCGTTCACAGTTTCTCGAGGAACAACGCGTTTTCCCTCAAGGCGCAACGATGGATGAGTGGTAATTTTTATCTTAAATTAGGGAAGTTTTTCCCGAGTTTTTTTATTTTTTAATGTGAGGGAAAACAATAAGTTTGTAATTTAAAATTTAAAAAGGCTATTGAGCCCCCAAAAAGGTTATCTGTGCCAAAGAAAAGCGCTTCGTCTTCGCTCAAAAGAATACCCGAACCTACGATTGCCAGACTTCCGCGATATCTGCGGAGTTTCGCCGAATTCGTGCATAACCATCAAGCGGTTATTTCATCCAAGGAACTGGCCGCCGTTTCTAGCATTAACCCAGCCCAGGTTCGTAAGGACCTGGCTTACTTTGGACAATTCGGCCAGCGGGGAATAGGCTATGATGTCAAGATTCTCGATGGGAAGATGCGCGAAATATTGGGATTGCACAAAGCCTGGAGGATCGCGCTGGTGGGTGCCGGCAACCTGGGCACGGCTCTTTTACAATATGGCGGTTTTTCAAAGGCGGGTTTTAAAATTGAGGCGGCATTCGATGTAGATCCCTCCAAAGTGGGCTGGGAATTGGAAGGCGTCCGGATTTGGGCCACGCCCGCTATACGGCAAGTCGTGCGAGAAAAGAAAATCGAGATCGGAATCATCGCTGTCCCGGCTAGTCAGGCTCAGCGCGTCGCCGACGATCTTGTCGACGGAGGCATTCGGGCCATACTCAATTTCGCCCCTTGCATTTTGAGCGTACCCAAATCCGTGATCGTCCGGGGAGTGGATTTGGCGTCGGAGCTGGAAAATTTGACCTACTTTCTGGAAAAGTCTAGTAAGGGCGAAAAATAATTGTTTCAAAAAAGTAAATTGCGTGATACTTTTTCATAGGCTTTATTAAGATTTAAAGAAACCAACGGGAAGAAATGAAAAAAGCTTTAAAAGTCGTTGAAACCAAAACATTTCAGGGATTCCGGAAAATGTACCATGTTTTGGCTTCTTCCTTATTCCCCTTGGCCTATCTTTATCCGCCTTTTCGTTGGGGAGCCCCTGAAATCCGCGAATGGCTCTTGATCGTTTCGGCGGGTTGTTTCCTTGTCTCCTTTGCCCTGGATTTTTTAAGATTAAGGGATCATGAATTCAATTCATGGTTCATGGGAATCTTTTCGGAGTTTATCCGCCGGACCGAAACCAACAAGTTCAACGGTTCGACCTTTCTTTGCCTGGCCTTTTTTCTCGTCATCTTCTTTTTTCCCCGTAACGTAGCCATTACAGCCATGTTTTTCCTTTCCTTGGGGGACGCCGCGGCGGAATTGGGCGGAAAAAATTTCGGCCGCCTGAAAATTTTCGGAAAATCACTGGAAGGAACCATGGCATTCTTTTTGGTCGCCTTTCTGATCGCTTTTGTGCTTTTTGAGAATTGGCAGATCGCATTCGTCGGGGCTTTAGTGGGAGCGCTGGTTGAACTCTTTTCGTTTGATTTGGATGACAACCTGACGGTGCCTATCGGTTCGGCCTTGGCCCTTTCTTGCTCGGTGATCTTATTTCATGTCGGAACTAATCTTTTTTTCTTCTAAAGCTTTTTCAACCAAAAACCCAATTATGAGTGTTTTCGGCCCCTGTTTTTAAGGTTGCCGTTAAAAAACTAACAATTTGATTAATATATGCCAATGGATTGATGGTTTTTTCAAACTTTCTTTGCACTAAAGCCCTTCCTACCCCGTCTAAACATTAGAAAGAGTGAAACAAAGGCTTTTTTGCTTAAGGGAACCCGGTTTCCTTTGGCACATTTGATGCTTTTGTTTGTACTGACGTTAGAGTTGCTCGCTTGCAAGCGATGCCTCGGAACCGAAGTAAGTTGTTAGAAATGGTACCCGGCCCTTTTTCCAGGATGAGTTTTAGTTCGGGAATAAAGGGCATGCCCAGAAACCTCCTGAATTTGAATTCAAGGAAACTGGGGGGAAGTTGCCCAATGCTTCACCAACGGATGCCGGAAAGCGAGGAAGCCATGGATGAGAACTGCGGTAGGATTCATAGACTGCTGGACTTGTACCGGGCCGGAAAATTAACGGAGGAGGAAAAGGCCGACGTGGAATACCATTTGCTTTGTTGTCCCGAATGCATATTCCTCTTTACGCTTGTTCCTTCGTTGAGCGCCGAATAAGTTTTGTCACATTACAATTAAATGAATGTCATGAGCCCGCCCTGCACGGCGGGCTTTTTTATTTACCCTTCGAAATTGGTTTTTGGGCTTCCTTTACTATAACTATTCCAGGCCTTTCTTGACTTTCCGTGGAACATCGTCAAAAATCATCCCGCATTTTATTTAAAAGCCCAGGGATTTCTGCGCTCAAGAGCGCGGGGAGCCCTAATTGTGTTTACGGCAAAAGTTTGGGTCATGGAAAAAACTCAAGAAATAACGGCTGCTCCCGCGCCTAAATCGCCTTTTGCCTTTGAAAAATTGAATTGGCCCGCCGCTGAAGAGGCGTTTCAAAGTCTCAAGTCCGGTAAATCCCGAATCCTCATTCATGGTGTTCCGGGTTCAGGGAAATCCTTTCTATTGGCGTGGTTTTACCGGAAACTCAGGGAAAAAAATCCCTGGCTTCTGGTGACACCCACCCGTGAAGAGGCTCTGGTTCTGCAGGATGACCTTTCCACCTGGCTTCCGGAGGTTCCGGTCTACCTTTGCCCTTCCTGGGAAACCCTTCCACAGGATGTGGAAACGCCTGATCCGGAACTGGTGGGTGAGCGCCAGCGGACTTTCTACCGTTTGACGCAAGGCGAAGCCTGCATCGTGATAGCTCCCCTGATGGGCGCCCTTCAACGGACTATGACGCCGGATGAATGGATCGACGAGGTCCTCATCCTTAAAAAAGGCCAGGATGTCCCTTCCAACTTAAAGGAAAAGCTGGTCGCCTTGGGCTATGAACCCGTTATCCAGGTAGTTCAACTGGGACAATTCGCCATGCGAGGCGGCATCCTGGACCTGGCGTCGCCCGGTTCGCCTTCGGGTCCCGTACGCTTGGAGCTTTTCGGCGATACGCTCGAATCGGTCCGGCCCCTCGACATCCTGAATCAACGCTCCAGCGGCAATCTGGAAGAAGTTTATGTGTTCCCGGCGCACGAGATTGTCTTGAAGGACGAGACCCGTTACAACTTGCGCCTGGCACTTAAAACAAAAGCCAAGGCCGAATCAGGCCGGCCGCCTTCCCGTTGGGCGCAAGAAGCCCTGGATCTTTTCAGCCAAACCCACCAATTTCCGGGATGGCAGTGGCAAGGGGTCGGGGCCTTGGAAAAGAGGGCCTGCCTTTTCGACTTCCTGCCGAAAGATACCCGGATTTTCCTGATGGAACCCCTGGCCTTCGAACGCAAATGGGAGGAACTTCAAAACCTTCTTTCGGGCTGCAACCAACAAGCGCAGGAAGACGGTTCAGACCTTTTTGATTCCCAGGAACTCTTTTCCGATATTAGCTTTCTCAAAAAATCTTTGGAAAAGGGAAAGGCCGCGGGGGTCTCCCAAATCCACCAAGATCTTTTTCAAGAACCGGCCGATTTTTCCCATGCGGTGCCAGGTCGATCCCTTGCGCCTTATTACGGCAAATTTGCCACTTTCACGGGCGACCTAAAAAAATGGTTAAAACCCCCCCCGCCATTTCCGGATAAGGAGAAAGAAGACCGGAAATCCCAAGTGCTTTTGTGGTGCCATAACAAGGGGGAAAGGGAAAGACTCTCGGAACTTTTGCGGCAGGAGGATATTGCCGCCAAAGACAACCCGCAGCTTTCCATGGTTCTGGGTGAAATTGAGCAAAGTTTCGCCTTTGACGATATCCAGCTTCATGTTCTTGCGGACCAAGACCTTTTCCGACGTTACCGGGGAAGGCGACACCGGCGGATAAGGGCGGTCTCGGGCGGCAAGCCCCTTTCCTCCTTAAGTGAAATTTCCATCGGCGATTGGACGGTTCATATCGACAGCGGCATCTGCCTCTACCGGGGTCTCACGCCTTTAACGATCGACGGGATCACTCGGGAGTATATTCAGTTGGAATTCGCCGACAACGAGAAGATTTACCTTCCCACCGACCAGATCGCCCTCATCCAGCGCTATATCGGAAGCGAAGGGTCTCCGGTCCTCTCCAAGCTGGGCGGAGAACAATGGGGCAGGGCCAAAGCCAAGGTGAAGCGAGAGATCGAGGCCATCGCCAGGGAACTCATGGCCCTTTATTCCACCCGCCAGGTTCTGAAGAAACGCCCTTTCCCGCCCGATACTCCCTGGCAGCATGAGTTCGAGGACGCATTTCTTTATGATCTTACCCCAGGCCAATACACCTCTGTGCGGGACGTGAAACGGGACATGGAGTCGGAGAGGGTCATGGACCGGCTTGTTTGCGGCGACGTGGGTTACGGCAAGACCGAGGTGGCCATGCGGGCGGCCTTCAAGGCCGTTGCAGGACAAGCGCCAAGTGGCGGTTCTGGTGCCCACCACCATCCTAGCCCAACAGCATTACAACACCTTCAAGGAACGTATGGCCGAATACCCGGTTAAGATCCAAATGTTATCCCGGTTCAGGTCCAAGACCGAAATCAAGAAGACCCTGAACATGTCCCGGGAGGGAAAGGTGGACATCGTCATCGGCACCCACCGGCTTTTGACCAAGGACGTTCGTTTCGCTAATCTTGGATTATTAATCATCGACGAGGAACACCGTTTCGGTGTATCCCAAAAAGAAAAATTGAAAGCCCTAAAGCATGACGTGGATGTGCTTACCTTAACGGCGACTCCCATACCCCGAACCCTTCACATGTCCCTTTCGGGCATCCGTGAAATCTCGGTGATCGACACCCCGCCCAAAAACCGGCGGTCCGTCTTGACCCAGGTGGCGCCCCTGGACGACCGGTTGGTAGCCGAAGCCATCCGCCGTGAAATGAACCGGGAGGGGCAGGTTTTCTACGTCCACAATCATGTCAAGGATATCGAGCGCATTGCCGACCGCCTTCACAAACTGGTGCCCGAGGCCAAACTGGGGGTGGCCCATGGACAACTGACCGAACATGAATTGGAATCCATCATGATGGATTTCGTGGACGAGGAATACCACGTGCTGGTTTGCACTTCCATCATTGAGTCCGGGCTCGACATGCCCAACGTGAACACTTTGATCGTGGAGAGGGCCGATGCATTCGGGCTGGCCCAGCTTTACCAGTTGAAAGGCCGGGTAGGGCGGACGGACCGGCAGGCCTACGCTTATTTCTTTTATCCGCGCCACGTTACCCTCCGGGAACTGGCCCAGAAACGGTTGGAGGTGCTGCAGGAATTCTCCTCGCTGGGTTCGGGCATGCACGTGGCCATGAAGGACATGGAAATCCGGGGGGCGGGCAACGTCTTGGGAGCCCAACAGCACGGAAACATGGATTCCATCGGCTTCGACCTTTACAGCCGCATGTTGTCCCAAGAAGTAACCCACCTGAAGGGTGAGGCTACCGCCGCTGATTTTACGCCGCTTCTTTCTCTGGGGGTGACAGCCTATTTCCCGAAGGAATATATCCCCGACGAAACATTGAAAATCGAATTTTACAGAAGGCTCGCCGAGGCCACTGCGGAAGAACAGTTGACTCAAATCGAGGAAGAACTCAAAGACCGATTCGGCCCCTTGACACTGGAGGCTCAGATGTTGTTGAAGGTGGCCGCTTTCAGGCCCCAGGTGAAACGACTCGGCATCCAGAAACTTGAAGCCCAAAATGGATGGGTTTCCCTCCAGTGGCATCCGGATTTAACTCCTTCCCCCGAAAGGGTGGAGAAATGGTTCAAGCAATGGCCGTCTTCCCGAATCCGCTTCGCTCCTCAAGACCCCAACTCGGTGTCCTTTCGCGTCATGAAGGGGGATGAGGGGCCGGAAAAGCAAATGGAGGCGGTTCAAAGACTTTTAAAGGATATAAGCGTGGTTTAACCCGTCAATTGTTGGTCTTGCGGCACCCAAGGGGCCGTGCTACCATACCGCCTTCTTTTGACCGATTTTATTTCATTAAAAAGAGAGGGAGTTCCCATGCTTTCGCAATTAAAGAATGTTTTTTTCTATTCCACTGCCGCCGTGCTTTTGTTCGTGGCAGGTTGGGCTTGTAGCAAGTACAGCAATCCCGCCGGTGTCGCGGATGATACGGTCGTAGCCGTAGTGGGCGACCACAACATCACCTTTAAGGATTGGATGAGGCAAATGGACCTGTTGCGGGTATTCGCCACCCCGATTGATCCGGACAACAAAGATCAGGTGAAAGCCGTCCTGGACAGCCTGATTGACCAGCAGGTGGTTTTGGGCGCCGCGCAGAAGGACCATTATTCCGATGGGACCTTTGACGAGGGCCTGAAGAAAAAACTACTGGAAGCCGATTTGAAATTGAAGGAGATCAAGGACAAACTCGAGAAAGACATGCAAACCCTCCAACGTATCGAGAAAAACTACCAAGACCCCTATAAAAAAATGCTTTTGGCCAGGCAATACGCTAATACCAAGGTGGGCGACGTGGTTGTCACCGACAAGGACTTACGGGATTGGTACGACGATTATAGCCTTCAGGCAAAGCAGGCTGGACAATCGCTCCCCCCCTTCTCCAAGCTGTCCGAAAAAATAATCAACGAGAAGATCAAGCCCAGCGTCCAGGCGGAAAAGTTTATTAAAGACCTGACCGCCGCGACTCCCATTGACCGGAAAACAGACGTGATTGATAAATACCTTGCCAGCCTGTCGATCAGCGAAAAAATGTTGGGCTCGGATGATTCTAGTCTCCCCCCGGACAACAGCAAAGGCGCGGACAAGAAGGACGCCAATAACCCGTAAACGTCACTCCGCCGAGACGGTGGAATGTTGGTTTCCCCGATCTGGAAATTCATGGCGGCGACAGCTTTTTGCTTATGGGGGGTAGGCTGCACTTCCGAGCCCACCGTGGACTTGGTCCCGCCCAGCGTCCCGCCGGATAAGACGGTGGTAACCGTCAATGGAGAGCCTCTTTCCCTCGAGGAATTCGACAACGAATTCCGCTTGATGCAGATCCATTACAGCGCCGTGAGTGAGGGCGATATGCGCGCCATCAAGCGGCGGCTATTCGAACAGGTGATCAACCGAAGGCTTCTCATCCAAGAAGCCCGGAAAGTGGGCTTGACAATGACTCCGTCGGAAGTCGACGGGGCTTTCCAGGACGCCCTCAAGGACGTGCCGGAGGATTTTTGGGCAGTTCTCAAGGTGCAGGGCATCAGCCGGGATGTATGGAAGCGCAAGATGCTCCAGGAAAAACTGGCCAGCAAGGTGGTGGATTTGGAAGTGAATTCCAAGGTCCAAATCACGCCGGAAGAAGTGGAAAATTACTATTGGACTCATCTTTCGAATTATTGGAGGCCCCAAGAGGTTCGGGTAAGGCATTTGGTCGTGCAAAAGAAAGGAGACCTGCAAAAGGTCCTCGATAGCTTGAAAAAGGGCGAGGACTTTCCGAAGATTATCTCCACCTTTTCCGTCGGCCCCGAAAAGTCCCAGGGAGGGGACTGGGGTTTCATGGATTCGGACCGCCTGCCCGCCGAGTATCTCAAGGTTATATCAAGCCTCAAGCCGGAGGAGATTTCAAAGCCTCTTAAGGATAATTTTGGGTATCATTTGTTTCAATTAATCGAGAGGCGCAACCGCCAAATGCGTCCTTTTGCCGAAGTGAAGGATCAAATTCACGACGACTTAACGAAAGAGGAACAAGACCTTCGTTTTGACCAGTGGATGACGGAGTTGAAGAAAAAATCGACGATCAAAGTAAATAAAGACATGGCCCCGATGATCGGGGTCACCCTGGAGGATTTGCGTGACGAATAAATGGATGCCATTGTGTTTGATCCTGGCGGTCTTGGGCCTAGCCGGCTCCAGTTTGGCGGCCACGCCGGCTCCGAAAACGGTAGATGAGATCATCCTCGTGGTGGACCAGGAAGCCATGACCCGGGGAGAACTGGACGAGGCCATCGACGCGATTTTCACGGCACAAGGAATCAAAGTTCCCGCCCCGGGAACCGCCGATTACGAACAGGCCAAAAAAGAGGTGTTGGATGGCTTTATCCGGGAAGTCCTTATGGCCGAGGAAGCGGACCGGGAAAAAGTCGAGATTGAGGACGGGGATGTGGACCACCATGTCGATGAGGAAATATCGAATATGAAGAAACGCTACGTCACCGATCAGGATTTCCAGGACGCGCTGAAAAAAGAGGGCATCAGCCTGGAGGATTTGAAACAGGACATCCACGACCAGATGTTGCGGCGAGTCAAGGCCAACCGGATCCTTCAAATGAAACAACATGACCTTCCCCAGACGGCCTTTGTGACCGATGAGGAGGTCCGGGACTATTTTGATCAGCACCCCAAAGATTACGAGCAGGTCAAGTTTTCCATCATTCTTTTCCGCATCCCGCCCAAATCCACCCTCGCTTACAAGCAAGAAGTGGAGAAGCAGGCCAAAAGCATCCTGGCGCAGCTCAAAGGAGGGGCGGATTTCGGCGCCTTTGCCAAGAAGTATTCGGAAGACGCGGGTTCTGCCGAAAAAGGCGGCCAAATGGAACCCATGTACCGGGTGGATTTGAATCCCAAACTGGCCGATGGTATTTTTAGCATTCGCCCCAATGAAATGGGCTTGGTCTACGCGGATGACGGCATTTACATCGTCAAAGTGGAACATAAAGGAACGGCCGATTACGATTCTGTCGCCCCCGATATTAAAGATCATCTGCGCAAACAAAAACAAGATTCCGCATTTAACCAATGGATTGAGGGTTTGAAGAAGGACGCCTATATCGTGGAAGACGGCCAAGTGGTGGTTTATCACGCGCCCGCCCCTGAAGAAAGCGCACCGAAACCGGCGAATGGGCCCGCCCAAGCCCCCGCTCCGAACACCACCAATGCTCCCCCGGCTCCGCCAACCGAGGGCAATCAAGCGGTCGTTTCTTCCGCCCCCATCACCGAAAGTACCAATAATTCTTCAGAGTCAGCGGATATTTATCCTACCTTGCCCAGTCCCGACAGCTTCACCTTTGGTTTTGGGACGGAGGGGTTCTCGTTCGCGACGGAGGATTTGGCCGACTACTATGGGCCTTCCGTCAACACGCAACAGGGCTTTCCTTTTGGTTTCGGCTTGCATCTCAATGTGGACTATTCGTTTGATCCCGCCCTCCAATTGGGGATCAGCCTTGAGGGCTTGAAAAAGTTCGGGGAAACGGTCAACTTCTCTCCCACCAACGCCGCCAGCTATAGCGAGGATTGGTCCGCAACTGCTGCGGGGCCAGGACTGGAAGCAAACCTCCTGATTCCCCTGGATGAAAGCACTAATTTCATCCTTTCTGCCGGGGGAGGTTATTACTTCCTCGTGGGAGCAGGGGTGACCATCTCGGGCTCTGCGGTGACGGAAAACACCAATTTTTCCGGGTCCGGATTTGGCGGGCAGGCCGCTGCTGCGGTGGAATTCTTTTTCGACAACCAAAAGGACTCGGCTCTTGACTTGCAGGTGGGATACCGGGTGTTGAAATTCGACCGTATTAATTCGAATCTGACGGTTAACAATGAAGGCCCGGTTGCTAGTTTCCCCTCGCCTTTGACCAATAGCGACGGTAGCGACGCGGCGATTGATTTTTCGGGAATCAATGTCGGATTAGGGGTGAGGTTTTACATCGACAAAGGGGACTAAGACCCCTAAAAAACAGTTGACCACGACTATTGGCTGAAGGCCAATAGGTCGTGGTTCTGATTGCTATTTAAACGAGGGAAACGGACTGAGAATTGACCTCTACCTTAAGCTGATTGGGGTTTCGAAGACCCGCATGGCCGCCAAGAGGCTGTGCGATATGGGCAATGTCCTCCTGGGTGGAAAAAGCTTGAAACCCTCCCATGTCCTTGAGGGGGGCGAAAATCTGGATGTCCTTCTCCCTCAAAAAGAAATTCGAATAAAGGTATTAGAAATACCCGCCGCCCGGTCGGTGGCCAAAGCCGATCGGCCACGTTTTTCCCAAATCGAAATCCTGAAAGAAATTTAGGCTGTTTTTTTCCTTACTTGATGTAGGCCTTGACGACGTCGATAAGTTCCTCGATGGAGCTGATTTGATCGGGCGTCGGCTTGTGTTTGGGATCCAAGATGTGTTGACGGATGTGTTCCTCCAAGATTTCGGCCAAAAGGCCGTTCAAGGCCCCCCCGCAGGACGCGATCGTGCGAAGAATGAGGGAACAATCCTCATCCCTTTGCAGCATTTTTTCAACCGCCCCAATCTGGCCTTGGATGCGGTTCACCCGGTGTAAAAGTTTATGCTTGTCCTTGATGGTATGGGACATCGATCCTCCTTAATTCATGAGTGTTCCTCAAGTTTGGACTTGAAATATAGTATAGGGGGGTATATTACTATTGGCAATCCCTTTCAGGCGTTCGGGGTCCTGTTAAGACGGGGTAAATTTATTACTTTTATCTATCCGACTCTTAAAAATTTTGGTGGAATCACCGGACTCTGCCGGGAGGAAAGAATGAAGTTTCGGTTTTATCTCTGGATCGCCCTGTGCGGGATCTTTGGATCGCAATGGACTTTCGCCCAAGAAGGGACACCAACTCAGCCGTCTAAAGCGGTAACGGTAAACTCTTACGATAGCGATGTGGTCACCGGCGGCCCCGTTGAATTATCCCTGGAACAGGCCGTGGAGGAAGGAGTCCACCATAATTTGGACCTGATGGCGGCTCAGTATAATATACCCATCGCTCAAGCCAACGAACTGACCGCCGGACTTCCTGGGAATCCCTCGCTTCTCCTGGACACCATCTTCGAACCCTTCGCAGCCAATTGGGACCAAACTAACGCGGGGGGGCCCCGCCAGTTTGACGCCGGGTTCTCCATTCCACTGGACTTAAGTAATAAATACGGATTGGGAAAAAAAGACGCCCAAGCGGCCACGGGGATCGCCAAGGTCCTGTTCCAGGACGCCCTGCGGCAGAAAATCCTCCTCATCCGCCAGGACTACATTAACGTGGTCACCCAGCAGCATCTCGTGGATTTGTACCAGGAAAGGGCTGATAACTACGAAAAACTAGTCCATGTGATCGAAAACCGCATCGGGATCATTAAGGCCCAGCCGCTGCTTTTAATGCGGGCCCAATTGGCCCGGGACCAGTCCCTGATTGATTTGCGGCAGAATGAAAACAACCTCCGCAGCGCAAAAACCCTTCTGGCCATCCAATTGGGCCGCCTTCCCCAAACCACGGTTTTCAAGGCCACGACCGAATTGAGGCCATTCGAAATGGTGGATGTTCCGGATAAGGACCACGTCATTGCCCAGGCCCTTAAGAACCGGCCTGATTTGCGGGCGCTTCAATTGACCCAGGAGAAAACCCAACTGGACCGCAAGCTGGCCGAAAACCAATCCTGGCAGGATGTGAGCCTCACTGCCGAAGTCAGCCGACAAGGTCCCACCGACGGAAGCCCCGACGGCGCTTCCGCGCCTATCCCGGCGGGTTATTCCTGGGACCTGGCCTTGAATATCCCTTTTCCCCTGTTCAACCAGAACCAGGGTTTGGTGAAGGTGGCCGACCTCACGGGGGAGCAAACCCAAAAACAAATTGAATCCTTGGACCTTTCCATCCGGCAGGGAATCGGGGACGAATTAGCCCAGTTGAAGATCGACCACGACCTCATCATGGACTTCGAGGGCAAGCAGATCAACAACGCCCGCAAGGTCCGTGACGAACAGCAAAAACTTTTTGGGACGGGCAACATGGACCTGTTGGACTATTTCGACGCCATGGAAGCCTATAACAGCGTTTTAATTTCCTATTACACCACGGTGGGAAGCTACCGCAACGACTTGGCCATGATCGACGCCTCGGTGGGGAAGGACATCCTTCCGTGATCCGACAGGGGATTAATTCTCTTTTAGTTCTGATGTGCATTTTGGTTTCTTGTGGCTGTGGCCGCCATGAGGAAGCGCCGGTGGATCCGGAATCGGTTTTTTCCCTCAAGGGAAATATCATCAACCTCGACCTCAGTTCCCCTATGCTGAAGTACCTGGAAATTTCCCCCGTCCCCCCCTCCAATTCCCAAACCCAGGACCTGCGGGTGGTGGGACAAATCATCGCGCTGGCCAATGACTCGGATCAATTGGTAGGCTCTAGAATTTCCTGGGTGGAATTGGACGAGGACCTCTCCAATTCCCTTGGCTTCCATTTCGACAGCCACATGAAGGCCCAGGTGGGCGACGCTTATGGTGTGGTCACCCTGCCCGACGAATACCTCAGCCAGATCAAGGCTTTCGAGAGTGTCCAGATTTCCCGCTACGGACTTTTGGCCTCCAAAACCAGTGCGACGGTTATTTCCATCCAACAACCCAAGGTCAACGGGATGACCGTTTCGGGGGCCCCGATTCAGGTGGTGTTCAAGATCCAGAACGGACAGGACTGGTACCCGGGCGCTAATTGCGTCGTGGATTTTCCCATGCTTGGCTCCAAGCCCCTGTTGGTTCCCTCGACTGCGCTTTTACACGAGGGCCGCCAGGAATACCTGCTGCAGGAAGTGGCGAAGGGCCAGTATTTTCCGCGGCCCGTTTATGTCTTGGACACTCAAGGGGATTCGGTTTTGGTCATTGGCAAAATTACTCCCGGGGAAAACATCGTCAGCCGGGGTTCGATTCTGCTTAAACCCATCCTCCATCGGTTATTGAAAATCCAGGGACTGGGCGCGGGTGATTCGGAGATGAAACCATGATCCACCGAACCGTCATTTGGGCCCTCAAAAACCGCTGGGGTGTGGTGGTCGTGGCCATTCTACTGGCTGGCATCGGGGTCTATTGCTTTACCCAGATGAACATCGACGCCTATCCGGACATCTCCAGCGTGCAGGTGGAAATGATTACTACTTATCCCGGCTTCGGTGCCGAGGACGTGGAAAGGCAAGTCACCATTCCTCTGGAACTGGCTTTGGCCGGGGTTCCCCACAAACAGGTCATCCGTTCGCGCACAATCTTTGGCCTCTCGGACGTGATGGTGACCTTCGACGCTTACGTCGATGATTACTGGGCCCGGGACCAGGTGTTCCAGATGGTGGGCAACGCGACGCTTCCCCCGGAGCCCAGGCCCAGATGCAGGCCTTGGACACTGCCTATGGCGAAATTTACCGCTACCAGCTGACGGGCGACACGCCCATCAAACTGCGCGAGCTCAACGACTGGGTCTGCACCCCGCGCCTGATGCGCGCCGACGGCGTGGCCGAGGTGGATAATTTCGGTGGGCTGGGCAAGCAATACGCCATCCAACTCGACCCCAACAAAATGCTCAAGTATGGGGTGGCCCTGAACGACGTCATGACGGCGGTCCAGGCCAACAATTCCAACGGCGGGGGAAGCATGCTGCAGCGGGGCAGCACCGCCATCGTCATCCGATCCCTGGGCAACATTCTGGACTACCGGGATCTGGCCAATATCTTTATCAAGAATTCCAACGGTACCAACGTCTTCGTCCGGGACGTGGGGCAGGTAGCCATCGACCACCTGGAACAGACGGGTATCTTCGGTATCAACAACGACTCGGATTCGGTGGAAGGCATCGTGGTAATGCGGCGGGGGGCCAACCCTTCTGCAACCCTGAAGAATATCGAAGAGGCGGTGGAAGAAATCAACAGTACCCTTCTTCCCAAAAACGTACACCTGAACAACTTCTATAATCGCCGCACCCTCATCAATCAAACCCTCCATACGGTATTCCGCAATACTGCCGAGGGCATCCTTCTGGTGGTTCTGGTCCTTTTCCTTTTCCTGGGAAGCCGCCGCATCGCCCTCATCGTGGCCCTAACTATTCCCCTGGCCCTTCTTTTCGCCCTCATTCTGATGAAGCTCACCGGCATCCCCATCAGCTTGCTTTCCATCGGCTCCATCGACTTCGGCATCATCGTGGATGGCGCCATCATCGTCACCGAAAACATCGTGCGCCACCTGATGATCCACAAGGGGGACAAGGACAAGGAAATCCTGGAGGCTTCGGAGCAAGTCCAGAAGCCCATGATCTTCTCCATGATCATCGTCATCATGGCCTACCTGCCGCTGCTTTCGCTCAAGTACATCGAGGGCCTTCTCTTTAGGCCCATGGCTATGACCCTTTGCTTCGCCCTGCTGGGCGCGCTCTTGATCGCCCTTTACCTAGTCCCCGTTCTGGCTAGCTTTTTCTTTTCCCGCAACAATCCCGTCAAACCCCACTCGCTTTTCGATTGGTTCCTGAAAATTTACTCCAGAATCCTCCCCCAAATCCTCAAGCATTCCCGGCTGGTGGTCTTCAGCGCGGTGACGCTTTTCGCGCTGGTCATGCTTCTAATCTTCCCTCGGCTGGGCACTGAATTCCTGCCCTACATGGATGAGGGGGGATTTTGGCTGAGGGGCAATTTCCCCGAAGGCATTTCCCTGAGGGAAAACCACTATTACGCCAATCGGGTCCGCGATCTCGTGCGATCCTTCAAGGAAGTGAAATATTGCACAAGCCAGACCGGACGCAACGACATGGGCAGCGATCCATTTCCCACAGACCGCAACGAGTTCGACATCATCCTCCAGCCCCGGGACCAGTGGGTGGACTATCACAACAAGTTGGACCTGGAAGCCGCGATTCGCTCCAAGCTGGAAGCTGAGTTCCCGACGGCCCATTTCAATCTCACCCAGCCCATCATCGACAGCGTCACGGAGGACACCAATGGCACCTCGGCCAACCTGGCGGTGGAAATCGTCGGGGGCCAAAGCTCGGACCTGGTCAAACTGCGCGACTTGGGCGAACAAACGGTGGACCTGCTGAAAAAAATACCGGGCAGCGTCAACGTCAACATCGAGCAGGAAGGGCCCCAGCCTGAACTGCAGATCCGCATCGACAAGTCCAAACTAGCCCATTACGGCTTGGCCATCGCCGACGTCAATAATGTTATTAACACCGCTGTAGGCGGCCTGCCGGTGGGCCAGCTTTGGGAGGGGGAAAGGTCCTTTTCCATCAAGACCAAATATGCGCCGGAATTCATCGACACGCCCGAGAAGATAGGACGGCTGGCCGTCTTCAACTCCAATGCCGAGCCCATCCCCCTGGCCCAGGTGGCGGACATCAAAGTGGTGGACGGCCAGACTCAGATCGCGAGGGAAGATGGCAAACGTCGGCAGACGGTGCGCTGTGACATCCGGGGCCGGTCCCAGGGAGATTTCGTGGCGGAGGCCAAGAAACGCTTTGCCGCCGAAATCCCGCTCCCTGACGGCTATTCGGTGGAATGGATGGGTCTTTTCGAAAACCTGGAAAGGGCGCAGAAACATTTCGCCCTCTTGATCCCCCTGACGGTAGGGATCATCTTCGCTATCCTCTTCCTGACTTTCGGTTCGCCCTTGCGAGCGGGGCTAGTGCTTTTGGCGATCCCTTTCGCCATGGTGGGCAGCACGATCGCCCTTTACGTGAGGGGAATGCATTTGAGCGTCTCGGCCGGGGTGGGCATGACTAGCCTGTTTGGCGTGGCGGCCATGCACGGGGTTCTAATGGTCAGCTATATCAGCCAGTTGCGAGAGGATGGTTTGGGGCTCGACGCTGCCATCCTCAAGGGAGCCACCTTGCGGCTTCGCCCGGTTTTGATGACCGCCTTGGTGGCCATCATCGGCCTGATCCCCGCTTCCCTCGCCACCGACGTGGGCTCGGACGTGCAACGACCCATCGCCACGGTGGTGGTCTGGGGCCTTTTCTCCTCGGCCTTTCTCACTCTCATCGTCATGCCGGCGCTTTATAAGATCATTGAGGCGAAAGACGCGGTAAAGATACATAAGCGCAAAAAGGGCGAAGTGGAGGATTTCTAATGAGTCTCACACCCCAGTTGATTCTGGTCGGAGCGGTTGCCGCCGTGGGGGTGCTTCACACCATTGTTCCCGATCACTGGGTTCCTATCACCTTGATTGCCCGGCAAAGGGGATGGTCGAAAGCTGAAACTTTCAACGCGGCTTTCAAAGCGGGAACCGGGCACGTTCTATCCACCTTGGTGATCGCCTTGGTGGTTTGGGTTGCAGGCGTGGCTGTGGCGGCGCGTTTCGGCCACCTGGTCGATTTGGCTTCCAGCCTAGCATTGGTGGGCTTCGGGGGTTGGATCGCTGTTTCATCCTGGCTGGAAACACGCCAGCCCGATGAACATGGACATCCCCAAGGCCCATTTCACTCCCATGAGCATGATGAAGAACACCCTCGGGGACATCATTCCCACCCTGAGCCGCACTCCCATACATCTAAAACCAGCAACCGCACCGCACTTATATTGATCCTCGGCTCCTCCCCTATGGTGGAGGGAATCCCGGCCTTCTTCGCTGCGGGTAAATACGGGGTGGGCCTTATTCTGGTGATGTCGGTTGTGTTTGCCCTCAGTACCATCGTGACCTACGTGGTTTTATGTGTCTATTCCACCCAGGGTTTGAGGCAGGTAAAGCTGGGCCCTCTTGAGCTTTATGGTGAGGTAATAAGCGGCGCTTTCATCGCCCTGGTGGGTTTGGTATTTTGGATATGGCCTGTTCTCTAACCGCTTTTGGGACGCCGTTGGATTCCCGCTTCGAATTAACATTTGTGATTTTTGTCATTGAAGCGTTATTTCAGATTGAATATGGTACGCTTCATGACCCCGGCCCGAAGAATCCTGCTGCTGATTTTGCTTTTTTCTTTTTCCGCTCTACTCCGCGCGGAGGAAACCCCTGCCGATAGTCCCCTTTTTCCCCAGCTATGGAACGCCCATTTCCAGACGACCATTGTGTCCCAATACCACGGTACCTTTTATGCCCTTTATCCCGGAAATCCGGGAGCGGGTAGTTTGGTCGACAGCCCCGAATTGGACATGTCCAACACCTGGACCCTTTTCTTGGGTGGGAGGCTTTGGAAGGACGGGGCTCTTTACTTGGATTTCGAGGGAGCGACGGGGCGCGGGTTTAGCAACGTGACGGGTCTGGCCGGTTTTCCCAACGGGGAAATCTACCGGATATCCAATCCCGGCGAAAAGGTGATTTTGGCGCGGGCTTACTGGAAACAGGTTTTTGGGTTGGGCGGGGTTCAAGAGGTTATCCAGGACGACCAAAACCAGCTCACCGAGAAAATTGATGTTTCCCGCCTGACCCTGGTGGCGGGCAAATTCAGTGTCGTGGATTTTTTCGACGACAACCGATACAACCACGACGCTCGAAACCAGTTTCTGAATTGGACCATGATGGACAACGGCGCCTGGGATTACGCCGCGGACATCCAGGGCTATACCTGGGGCATCTATTTGGAATTGAACCAGAAGGATTGGGCCCTGCGTCTTTGCAGTGCCCTGGTTTCCCAGGTTGCAAACGGGGAATCCTTGGATACGGATATCGCCCATGCCCAGGGAAATAACGCCGAGTTTGAGGTTCGTTACGCCCTGAACAGTCATCCGGGCAAGGTGAAACTGCAGGCCTATCTCAACGACGCCGACATGGGCAATTATTCCGAGGCAGTATCCCTGGCGGAGGCCGCCGACACCCTGCCCGAAGTGACCCAAACCCGGGCCTACAGCGATAAGTACGGGTTCGGCCTGGATGCCGAACAGGAATTGGGGCCGGATTTGGGGGCCTTCGCCCGGCTGGGTTGGGACAACGGCTTGACTGAAACTTGGGAATTCACTGCCGTGGACCGCACCGCCCAGGCGGGATTCCTGCTTTCCGGCAATCGTTGGGGCAGGCCCGATGACCAGTTCGGACTAGGCGGGGTGATCAACGGGCTTTCCTCCCAGCATGAGGACTACCTGGCCGCCGGTGGCGTGGATTTCGACATCGGAGACGGGAGACTGAATTACGCCCCCGAGGAAATCCTGGAGGCCTTTTATAACTATCATCCTCTGCACGAAATCGGTCTAACCCTGGATTTTCAATGGGTCAACAATCCCGCTTACAACCAGGACCGAGGACCGGTGGGGATCGTCTCGGGCCGGGCCCATCTCGAAATTTAAAGCCTTTTCTTGTATCGGTGCCTGAGTCCTATAGGACTATTTCCGACTCGTTTTTAACCCGACTTGGTCCGGCTAAGATTAACCCTTTTTATTTCAAATAACGTGACGGATATTTTTTTAACATGAAGATTCTTGACTGCTCGCGTATTTGTTTTTGAGACATATTTTGTTCTTCTTTCAGGGCGATGGCCCATAAAGTTAACATTTGTTAGTTTCCCACCTCTAATCTTTTCATAACGATTGGTCTCCAACTCTTAATGACAACCTAATCGAGCTCTACAGTAAGATTGCGCAACTATGAAGATTTCACTTTTGTTAATTCTCATTCGCGAGACAAAACTTTCGCCCGAGCGGCTGGCCAAGCGTCTTCGAGTCTCGCACATGACCGTGCGCCGCTGGATGAAAAAATCTCCCACCAAGAGAGTTCGCTCCATCTACGACAAGGTTCTCCCCGACGCCATTTACCAGATGGTGCATGACGGAATATTAACCACCGACTCGGAATCCTACAAATTGGTTTTGAGAAGCGCCAAGGGACTCTCCCTAGTGCTCCTGAAAAGTTTGATGCCCAAGGATCATGGGAAGCCCTCCGGCCGCCTCCCGGAACCGCAGGGGGAAGGGTTCTCCGGGAGCGGCCCGGTGGAGAGCCAAAAAATCCGAACGACCGAGAAGCCCAAAAAAAAAATAATAGTTTTTCGTCGCACTAAGTTGGAAATGGGATGAGGGAATTTCCGGCCCCATGGGGCGGCCGAATCCGAAGTTGATGAACATTTAAAAATGCGCCAGGTAAGGATGACCGAATGAGGATATCACTTTTGACAAATTTAATGCGGGAAACGGGCCTTTCGCCCGAGGCTTTGGCCGAGCGAATGGGGATTTCCAACATGACCGTTCGGCGCTGGATGAAAAGGCCTCACGGCGAAAATGTCGGCCTCCTCTACGAAAAGGGGATCCAGGACGCCGTCTATAAAATGGCGCTCGAGGGGATTTTGCCGATCGATTCACCGTCCTATCAATATGTTCTCAAAACAACCCGCAACCTATCCTTCACGGCCATTCTGAAAAGCCTGGGCTTTGGGAACAGTCTCCAAAAAGGGCCCAGTTTCTCGCCGGATCGGCTGATGGTGGGCCTTTCCCAAATCGGTTCCAAGGAAAGCCGCAAAAACGAGGTGGATGGGAATTACGAAAAAATATGGACCTTCAGCCGACTGGGCCGGGATTGGCGGGAACGGATTTCAACATTGATGAAGGTCCTTTCGTCCAAGGGACGGATTTCCAGTCGGGACAAACTGGTGGCTTACGGCGCACTGTTTTACCTCTTGTGCCCTCTGGACCTGATTCCGGACAACATCCCGGTTTTCGGACTGATGGATGACTACGTCGTGTTGGGACTGGCTTCGGCTTATTACGTTCATAAGTACAAAAATTATTTCGGGCGACTGACATGAAAAAAATCCTTTACGCTATCAGTTCAATTTTTTGGGGCTTGGCTTTGGTAGCACAAGCTCAGAACCTGACACTGGAACAGGCCATCCACGCCGTTTGGGAGAATTCCGCCGCAATTGAAAGCCCAAAAATCCCTGGCCGGAATCTATTCCGACGACACCTGGAGGCGGTTCATCCCCGAAGAACCCCAGATCCAGTGGGTGAACAACTACGACAACTCCTTCAACACTTGGGGCCTTTCTCTGACCTATCCCATTCCCTTCAAAAGCCTGGCCTTCACCCAATTGGATTCGGCGGTAGCCGAGCAACAGCGGTGGGAATACACGGCCCAAAAATACGATTTGGCGGTCAGCATCACGCAGGCCTATATGAACGGCGCCACGGCGCAGGCCATGATCGCCTTCCAAAAGCAAAACGTGCGGGACCTGGAAACCATCGCTGACGCCATCCGGAATCAGTACGTCCATGGCCAATCCAACCAGGTCAACAAGATCAGCGCTGAGCTTCCAGATGACCGCTGCGCAAAGGGACCTCAAAACCGCTGAGGACCAACTGGACACGGCCGTGGAGGTTTATGCAAGGCTGATGGGTATTCCGCCCAGCCAGGTGACGGGATTTGAGCTGCCGGAGGACCTGTCCCCCTCCATTGTCCAGGAATTGGGAAACAAGACCTCGGCCCAATTGCGGGACCGGGCCGCCGTGGACGTTGGGGAGGCCAATCGGGCTACGGGGTTCTGGAACCAGGTGCCGGATCCGACCTTCGGTATCTCCAAGGACTTCTATTCCATCCTGGCCGCAAGCCCCACCGGGGCCAGCACCGACTACAACTATTTTATTTCCATCACCATCCCCATTCTTTTCCCTTTACATGAAATGGCTGAAGCCCAGCGCAGCGAGAACCAGGGCGTGGTCTCCCGGGAAATGTCTCGATTCAACCTGGTGCAGGACAACTCGGCTCAAGAGGCGGGTGTCAAGGACTACCGGCGCAGCAAAGCCCGTTACCTCCAATTGCATTCCCGGGACCTGATCTTGGCCGAAACCATGATGGAAGCGGCCGTGGCGGCTTACAAAAGGGGACAGTTCGAGTTCACCGCCCTGATGCTGGCCCATCAGACCTATGCTGCGGCGAAGGAAGAAGACATCCAGATCCGAGCGGAGATCGTCAATGCCCGCCTGACAGGATTAGTGGGCGACGAGGAACCGGTCTGGGGCGGAAAAACTGATTATTCCTCAAACCTCCCCAATATCGACACCTATTTGTCTTCGGCTTCCTATGGGACGTCGAAAAGCGCTCTTCCCGCGCCAGTGGAGGAAACGCCCACTGCCGTTGCGACCCCGCCTCACTTTTTGGGAACCAATAACCCGCCGGTGGCTCCCCCTCCCCTGGAGCCAACGGCCGCCCCTACCCCGGCGGAGGTTGGGGCAGCGGACACACCGTCCGCCGGAAAAGACCAGACGGATTCGAACGAAACTATTCAAACCACCCCATCGCCCCAGCCCACGGCGGGAACGGACGAGGGAAAAAGTTCAAAGGAACCAAATTAATTTTATTTTTAAGAAGGAGACGACGATGAAAACCATTCCAGCTTTCATTTTAACGGCGGTCTTGGCAGCCGGAGCCCAGTCCTGGGCCACCGAATACCAATGGACGAAGGTTGTGACGGGGGAGGAGATCACGGGTCTTCGAGTCACGGGTATGACCATCCCCGAGACGGGGGCTTTGAAGAACCAGTCGGCCAATACCACCGGAAGGGTGGAGGCCGTGCTCAAAAGGGAGGGGGATAAGGTCGAGCCGGGCACCCCGCTTTTCCTGGTCAACGACTCGGAATGCGAATCCCTCGCTGAAGAAAAGCGCCTGGCCCAGAAAAACGGCCTTCAGGACCTGATCGACGCGGCCAACGAACGTGAAAAGCAACTGGGGGTCAAGGTGGAAAACGGAAATTACGAGATCGTCTCTCTCTTTACCGGTGTGATCCTTCAAAACCTTGTCAGTGCGGGCACTATCTACAACCAGGGTCAGCCCTTGGCCAACATCCTGGATATGCGCAAACTGCGGGTGGAACTAGACATCGCCGAGAGATATGTCTTGGACCTGCACATCGGGCAAAAGGTCACGTTCCAACTGGCCTCCGACCCGACAACGTCCTACACCTCCACCATTGAGACCATCGTGCCCACCATCGACCCCAACATGCGTACCACCATCGTGCGGCTTAGGCCCGTTCCGCTACCCGCCGGGGTCAACCTCTCGGAACTGGTTTACGGCACGGTGGAAACCGGGGCGGCTCAGCCCGTCCTGAAGATTCCCACCTCGGCCATCGTGTTTCGCAAGGAAGTGCAATACGTGCTCAAGGGCGACGAGAAAAACGCAGTGGCGGTGCCGGTGCAAATCGTCAACGAGACGGACGATACCAGCGATGTGCGGCCTGTCAAGACCGGGGACTTGCAGGAGGGGGATTCGGTTTGCACGGACGGAGCGCTGCTGCTCTTTAGCAAGATCAACGGCATCTACGGGGGCAGCTGAGAAACCGGTTTTCAAGATAGTTTAAAAGCCTGGCGATGGAATCAAGCCGGGAATCAAAGGAATAAAAATGGTTAACATCATTTTAAAATGGATGCGGTTCCAAAAAGAAGCTTTCGTGCTCTTCCTCATCATGCTTCTAGGGATCATCGGCTACGGCGCTTTTATTGCTTTCAACAGCGAGATCATCGCCTTCCCCGAGTTTACAAACGTCCAAGTGCAGGTGCAGACCCAGTGGCCCGGACACTCCGCGGAGGAGATTGAGCGCCTTATCACCGTGCCGCTGGAAGTGGCCACCCGCAGCACACCGGGCGTCATCAATTCTAACTCACTCTCCGAATATGGCTTGAGCTCCATTCTTTTGACCTTCAACGACGACATTCCAGACTGGAAAGCCCGCATCGACACCACCAGTTACATGGGCAACGCCAACCTTCCCACGGGGATTACCCCCGGCCTCAACGCCGACGCCACCCCCACGGGCCAGTTCTTCCGCTACACCCTGGACGGCGACCTGCCCGTAGACGAACAACGCATGTACCAGGACTGGGAAATTACCCGTGCCTTCGAGACCCTCCCGGGCGTGGCTGACGTGGAAACTTTGGGCGGCCCCACCCGCGTTATTAAGATCCAAATCGACACCCCCCGTATGAAGGCCCTGGGGCTCACCTACGCCCAAATCGCTCAGAACCTGGGTAATAACCATCAGAACGCCGGAGGGGACTGGATCACGCATGGCCAGGAAACCTACATTGTGCGATCCATCGGACTTTACGCCGACCCCATTGCCCTGGAAAACGCGGTCATCGCCACCAACGGCAGCACGCCCATCCGAGTTAGGGACATTGGAAAGGTGGTCATCAGCCACCACCAACGCTTGGGGCAGTCGGGCGAGGGCCTGCGGGACGACGTGGTGCGGTCCCTCATCAATGTGCGGGTTGGCGCCAATGAATTGGAAACCTTGGCCGCCATCCACAAGATGGTCAAACATCTCAACGAGGATGTCCTTCCCAAGGGCTGCCAGATTCACCCCTATTACGACCGGGGAGACCTCATCCATCGCAGCAGCCGCACGGTCTTCCACAATGTCATGTTCGGGGTCGCCTTGGTCTGCACGCTTTTGATCTTGGGTTTTGGTGTGGAATATTGGGCCATGTCGGCGGGTGTGGCCATGATCATCCCCTTCGCGCTCTTAATGGCCTTCGTGGGGCTGCACTTCTGCGGGTATAACCCCAATCTGATTTCCCTGGGCGCGGTGGACTTCGGCATCATCGTTGAGACTGCGGTTTTCGGGGCCGAGGCCCTGACCGTTACCCTGGCCCGGCAAAAACGAAAGGACGACGAGGAAAACGCCCTGGCCCTTTCCGAGGTTCTGGGGCCCGCCCTGCTTTGCGCCTTCCTGCTGCTCATCGCTTTCATCCCCATATTGAGCCTCCAGCGCATCGAGGGCAAAATATTCCGGCCCCTGGGCATCACGCTGGTTTCCGCTCTGGCGGGCGGACAGCTGGGTGCCTTCATCTTCCTTCCCATGTGCGCGGCCTGGGCGCCCATCGGTGTCAAGAACAGCAAATCGGACGTGGTCTTCCATTGGATATTGCACCGCTGCAACCGCGTCATGCTTTGGTTCAACGGGTTCAAATATATCGCCTGGATCGCGGGCTTTGTTCTTCTAGCCGCCATCGTTGCCCTCAATTGGGGAATGGGCACGGAATTTTTGCCTCAGATGAACGAGGGCAATCTTTGGATCCGCTATTTCGCCCCGCCCACCATTTCCCGGGAGAAGTCGGTTCAACTGGCCCATGAAATAAGGGTACGGATGATGCGGATCCCCGAGGTCAAGTCGGTGGTTTCCCAGTATCGGGCGACCCGATGACGGAAGCGACATCAATGGGCTGGACACGGACGAAATCCAGGTGGACTTGGGAGACCCGGAAGAATGGAAAAGCGCCGATTCGATCGAGGGGTTCGACAATCTGATCCGGGAACAGGAAAAGGACATTGATGGGGTGGACTTTTATTATTCCCAATACATCAAGGACAACGTAGACGAGGCTCATCACCGGAGTCATGGGTGAATTGGCCCTCAAGATCCACGGCCCGGATATCCGGACCCTTCAAAATCTCTCGGACCAGTGTGAGGCGATCTTGCAAAAGACCCCCGGTGGCACGGACGTTGACGAAGAACAGCTTTTGGAACAACCCGAATTGCAGTATGTGATGAACCGGGACGCCTTGGATCGTTACGGAATCCAGGTGGCCACGGCGGAAGATGTGCTTTCCACCTGCCTTTCGGGTAAGTGGGTTGGTCAAATGGTGGACAAGCAGGGTCGCTACGTGGATATCCTGGTCAAGCCCGACCTGCCGCCCGTTATCACCCCGAACGTCCTGAATTCCATCCCCATACAGATGCCCAACGGGGGCTATGTGCCCATGGGCGAGGTGACCGACGCCAAGGTGGTTAACGGCATCTCGCATATCTACCGCGAAGAAGGGGAAAGGCGCGTGGCCTGCAAATGCTCGGTGCGAGGAAGGGCGGTGGTGGATTTCGTGAACGACGCCGACAGCCAGATCAAGGCTGGGGTCAAGTTTCCGCCCCATTACTGGTACAACTGGTCAGGCACTTTCGAGAACGCCGAAAGAGCCAGCCGCCAGTTGAGCATCATCGTGCCAATCTGCCTGGTTGTCATGATCGCCATCATATATACCTGGTTTA
The DNA here is from genome assembly GCA_963843375.1 of uncultured Pseudomonadota bacterium. GTDB lineage: Bacteria > Oederibacteriota > Muellerivitia > Muellerivitales > Muellerivitaceae > CAWJKT01. The sequence continues at coordinate 241,678 of CAWJKT010000008.1, read as the reverse complement.
AGGACTGGGTCTTGCTTGCGATCTTGCTTTGGGAAATCCCCTTTGCCACCGTGGGGGGTCTGGCGGCCCTGCGGTTGGCGGGGTTGAACCTCAGCATCTCGGCGGCGGCCGGGGGTATCATCCGCATCGGGGTGTCCTTTTTAACTGCCATGATGATCATTTCGGCATTTGTCAAAACCCGGGATGCATCCAAGGCCCTGCTGGAAAAGGGTCGAAGCATCCTGATTTCAAACGGTGTAGCCATCATCGGGTTGCTCCCGGCGGCCATGTCCCATGCCATCGGATCGGAGACTGCGCGGCCATTCGCGGTGGCCATTTTGGGCGGCTTGGGCGCCTCAATGACCCTCAGCTTGACCCTGCTTCCGGTTTTCCTGAAGAGGATAGAGCATTTGTATAAAAAAGAGAAGAGGGGGGAGGATTAAGAATGAAACGAATCGAAGCCATCGTCCGGCCGAACGCCCTGAGGGTTATTTTGGACCATTTGAAGGTTATCGGTTATCCGGGAGTGACAGTCCATGAGGCCGAGGGACATGGAACTCAAAAAGGCGCCCGGGAAGTTGAACGGAGCCAGAACGTCGAGGGCCTCCTGCCGAAGATGGTGGTATCCATGGTGGTGGAAGACGATAGGGTCGAAAAGATCGTCGCGGAGATTGTCAAGGCCGCCCGAAAGGGCGAAATCGGCGACGGCAAAATCTTCATTTCCCCAATCCTTGAAGTTATCCGCATCCGCACCGGTGAACGGGGCAGCCAGGCCATCCATTCGAAGCACTAGATCTTATGTCCCGGCCCGTGCCCCTAAACCGTAGAGAGAGGGGCATTGGGTCTTTCCATTTCCAGGGTCGATAAACGACTCTGTTTTTCAGGAGTTTAACCCCATTAAGGATGAACCCCACTGCGATAGCTGGAGAATGAAATGGGGTAATGCCCTGTCGAAGTTAGGCTGTTGTAGGGTCCAATAAAGCGCTTATTACTAAAATCCATTAAATACAATTGCCTATATCCAATAGCCCGGATGAAGGTTAAGTTGCGGTTAACCACCATTTCCGCAAAGCAACGATTCCCCAAATTCCTTCTACCAACCCAAAGGGCCAGGCCCCTTGCAGAAATCCATAAACCGAACCCAAGCCGCAGGCCCCGGCGAATCCCAAAATGAACCACCGGCTTCGGTTTTCAAAGGTATAACAAAAGAGCATTAAAGAAACCGCGACTAACCCGAAAAGCGTCAGCCGGTCCATGGAGAATTTAAAGGAGGAAAGGCCGTCAAATAGCTTATCGGGATCGATATTCGTGAAATTCGCCAGAAGGATTCCCGCCATCCAGACCATCACCAACCCCAGCCCAACCCACAACCACACTTTCTTCATTTCATCTCCGAGAACGGGAACGCCGTTCTAATGCCTCTTAGCTTTGAATGGATTTTATAACAGTAAAAGCGAGGCGTTGCCATTAGGGAGATATTAAAAATAACGCCAGGACCCATGACAACTCGGGAAAACTTTTCAAAAAGACGGATTTTGATATTTAAAAAGAGCCGGAAACTATTTTTGTTCCGAAAGACCAAGCTTATTGGCGCAAGGTAATACTCCAAGATAACCGCGAGGTCGAGTTTGGAACCGCGATGGCCGCAATCGCGCCGGGATATATTCTGTGGTCACATTGTATGGGCGATTGGTAATCCTCAATCGAAACATTGATCTTGTCCGGATAATTGCAATAACTCAAGAAGGACACTTGGTCGTGACAATCTTGGAATACCAGCACGATAATCATCTTGGATTTAAAGTCCACGGGAGGTTGGGGGGCTGGTACCGGCCTGTAAAAGGCGATCCAATCCGCGGGGTTGCGCAGGATGAACAAAGCCGTCTTGCGCCGAAATGGACTTGAAAAAACCGTCACCGGAAGGGACCTGGCTTGGGGACCATATTGGATAATCCGATTGTTCCATTTCATCGGATAAGTCGGCAGTCTTATGGATTTCATCGCGCATATGGGGGTGGGTAGGATCTTCAATGTTTCGACCGTTTGAGCCCCTAGGGAAGAGGGAAGAAGCAGCCACCCCGCGATTAAAAGTAGGAATGAAAAATTCATGAATACCGGCTTACTCATCTCCCTTTTTTACCTCCGCGCTTTGAACTTGAACCATTCTTCCGCAACCTTGGACCTGGAAAGATAGCCGGTTCGGATCACCCCTGATAGAATAGCGCATTAAATTCCTTGTCCGGTGAAAATGAAAAAGCGCATCCCTTTTTTCGGCTTCCTCCTCTTTTATCTTGCTTTTTCCTTCGCCACTTACCGCGATTACGGCCCAACCTGGGACGAGCAGGATACTTATCAGGGCGGAGCGGAGCTTTATCAATACTTGATTCGCGGCGTTCCCATGGCCTATATGGACCCGGAACACACCTATCCTTATACCTTTCTCCTTAACTTTATCACCGGCCAAACGAACTACGAGACCTTTCATCTGTTGAACCTGTTTTTCGGCGCCTTCCTTTTCTGGGCGCTCTACGAAATGCTCTTGTCCGCCTATGGTTCGGGCCTTTGGGCCCTTTGCGGTCCTGTCTTTTTGTTCCTTTCGCTTCCTTTCTTGGGGAGTATCCCCGCTAATCCCAAGGACATCCCCTTTGCCATCTTTTATTTCCTGAGCCTTACGATAATGTACCTTTTTGAGCGAAAATTCCCGGAGTTGAAATTCCGCTGGTTCTTTTTGGGACTTTTGTTCGGCTTTACCATCAGTTCAAGGATCGTAGGGTTCACCCTGTTTCCGATTCTTCTTTTTTACGACTTCTACGTTTATTGGGAAGGGAAGGGAAAACCGGCTCTCCCCTGGCTTCAGAAGAAAGCTTGGGGATGGTTCGGGACGCTGGTGGTGTCCCAAATCCTTTGCGCGATTTTATGGCCCTTCATCGGCCAGAACTATTTCCTGAATTTACCTTTGGTGGTTTCCTTAAGCGCTCGGTTTCCGCCGAAATTCGATTTCTTGTTCATGGGCCACATGGCAAATTCGCTCTCCTATCCCTGGTATTACCTGCCTCTTTGGATCGGCATCACGACGCCCCTTTTCATCCTGGTTTTTTTCCTGGGGTCTTTTTGGCTGTCCAGAAAGACTAAATACAACCCGCTCTTTGTTTTACTGGCCGCCGCCTTTTTTTTGAACTTGGGGATTTATTTTTTGCTTCATCCCGCGGTTTACGACGGCCTGAGGCACTTTTTATATCTTCTGCCTCTTCTGGCCGCTCTGGCAGCTGTGGGTTGCATCGAGTTTTTCGGGGATAAACCTTGGGGAAATCTTCGAAAAGTTGTGGCGGGCTTGACCCTGTTTGGCGTCTTCGAGACGAGCGGCCAATTGGTCCGGCTTCATCCTTATGAATACACCTATTTCAATGTCTTGGTCGGCGGCTTCAGGGGCGCCTACGGCAACTACGAGACCGATTACTGGGCGGCCAGCATGAAGGAAGCCGTCCAATGGCTGAAGGCCAATGAGATTAAGGACCCGAATCAGATCTACAAGATTTACGCCGAGGGCAAGCCTTTCCAGTCCCAAACTTATTTCAGCCCCAACATGGTTTTCGAGCCGAATAAAGACCTGGCCGATTACGCCATCCTCATGACCCGGGCGGGGTTGAAGCCGGCACCGGAGGAGGAAAGAGAAGTCATTTACCGGGTCGAGCGTGAAAAAACGCCTTTGTGTTTTGTTTTGAGATTGCGCGACATAAATTCAAACCGATCCCGGGCTGTAAAAAAACCGATTTGACCTTCGCGGTATAGTGATGTATATTCATTGTATATACATTTTCGAGGGGGATATTGTGAAAACGGTGGTACAGAAATGGGGCAATAGCCTGGCCCTTCGAATTCCTAAGTCGATGGCGGAGCATATCAAAGTGAAAGCTGGGGCTCCGGTCGAAATTACGGAAGACCGGGGGCATCTTTTAATTAAGCCCAGCCCAACCAAGATTTCACTCAAAGAGTTATTGGCGAAGGTGAAACCGGAAAACCTGCACGGGGCAACAAAAACCGGGCCTGCGGTCGGGAAAGAGGTTTGGTAATCCATGGAATATACCCCCGACCGAGGTGACGTGGTTTGGTTGAATTTCACCCCTCAAGCTGGGCGGGAACAAGCGGGCCACCGGCCTGCTTTGGTCTTATCCCCCAAGGAATATAACCGTAAGACGGGGTTGGCAGTGATGTGTCCAATGACAACGCAAGCTAAGGGTTATCCGTTTGAGGTGGCAATCACATCCGGTTCAGTACAGGGAGTTGTCCTATCCGACCATTTGAAGAACTTGGATTGGAGAAAACGCCGAGTCACTTACAAAGGAAAGGCTCCTGGAGCGGTCCTTAAAGAGGTTGTGAATAAAATATCGACCCTCCTCATGTTTGATTGAAATGATCCCGGTTTAAAAAAGCCATCACTCTGTATTTAGAAAGCCTCGAGATAAATCACTTTTCTATTTTCTTTCAGATTTGAATCGCAAGAACCGGGTGGTTTATTTCCGATGGAACCTCTATCTTTTCCTCAAGAGGTGACTGTCATGAAAGAAACCGATTACTTCCGCGTGGAAAAGGCCATACGGTACATTGAGGACCATTGGCGAAACCAGCCGAATCTGAATGAGGTAGCACATTCGATAGGTTTGAGCCCTTTTCATTTCCAAAGACTGTTCCGGCGTTGGGCGGGCGTCAGCCCTAAGCGGTTCCTGCAATACTTGACGTTGGAAAAGGCTAAGGAACGCTTGAGGGAATCGCGCAGTATCCTTGACGCGGCTTACGACTCCGGCCTGTCCGGGCCTGGAAGGCTGCATGATCTTTTCGTTTCCGTGGAGGCTATGACGCCGGGGGAATACAAGGCCCTGGGTAAGGGACTTCGAATCAAATATAGCGTCCAGGACACACCCTTTGGCGAGGCTCTGGCGGCCACGACCGAAAGAGGACTATGCGGTTTTTGGTTTCTAGGCAAGGGAGGAGAAAAAGAAGCCCTCGCCTTAATGAAAAAGAATTGGTCGGGAGCCCAGTTCGTTCTTGGCGATGGCGGCCAAAAGGCGAGTGATGTTTTTCAACCCCGCACTCTCAAGCGAACCAAGCCCATCAAAGTCTTATTGAAGGGCACCTCTTTTCAACTCAAAGTCTGGGAAGCCCTTTTGAAAATCCCAACCGGATGTGTGCTGGCTTACAAGGATGTGGCCCAACGGATGGGGGACTCCAAAGCTTCGCGGGCAGTGGGAACGGCGGTGGGGCAAAATCCCATCGCTTACCTGATTCCCTGCCACCGGGTCATTCGAGAAACAGGAATTTTGGGGGATTACCGATGGGGTTCCACCCGTAAGAAAGCCCTTCTGGCTTGGGAAGGCTCCCGGGCTCAGGACCTAAAAGTCCGGAATTATTTCTGAACGTCTAAATAATTCCCCAGAACCTTTGAGTCGTAGATCATTTCGATTTTTTTAATTTTTCCATCCTCGTGCGTCAGCACGCTGGCGGCCTGAATGGGGCGGGCTGGGACTGCGAAGAACATGTTATACACGTAAGCAGTCTGGTTGTTCGACGAGAACCGGGAAGTCACATCTACCTTTTCCAAATGGGCGAAGGCCTGCCGCATGGTGTCCAGAAAGCTTTCCCGATTATGCGTCTCGCCCATGGGCCAGACAAAATGCAGATCAGGATGCAGATTTTTGGCGACAGCTTCCAGGTTGCGGGTTTTCATCGCCTCGATATATTCCTCGGCGAATTTAGTGTTTTCCTCGGCCGCGGAGATCCGCAAATTTTCCTGGATCTCGGCAATCCGAATATCCTCCTGGCTCATGACAGGCTCCCTACATTTGCTTCTTCTTAAACATTAATAACCCTGGGGCCGGATTCAATCCCTGCCCAAAACTTTCAAATGGGGTGTTTTGGGAAGCGAACAAGATCAACTTAAAATGTCGATAAAGTCCGCCAGGGAATCCGTGAGCCAATCGGGATCGGAAGAATTCAAGTATTCCTTGGGCACGAAACCGTGATTGACCAATCCCACCAGCATTCCCGCCGCTCGGGCGGCCTGGGCGTCCACGGGGGAATCCCCGATCATGACCGCTTCGAATGGTTTGGCGCCTAATTTGGCTAGGGCCGTTAAAAGAGGTTCAGGATGGGGCTTTTTATTGGCGGTCGCGTCCGCACCTAAAGCCACTGCGAAATAAGGGGCGAGACCTAACTTCTCCAATGTGATTAAGGTGAACTCATGCGGTTTGTTGGACACCAGGCCCATTTTGATGCCGTGGCCCTTGAGGAAATCCAAAAGTTCCCGGACGCCCGGAAAGATAACGGTTTGATCCACACAATGATCTCGGTAATGGGATTTCAAGACTTCTAGCCCTTCCGAAAGTCTCGCCGGGTCTTCGGTCTCCAAAGCCTTGCGGTTGAGATGCTCGATTCCCCAGCCGATATAACCCACCACGGTTTCGATGGGAAGGGCGGGCATCCCGAAATGCACTCGGGCGGCGTTGGCGGCGCCGGCGATGTCCTTCTTTGAGTCAATCAGAGTCCCATCCAAATCGAATAGGACGGCTTTTAACGGGATGTCGACACCATTGCATCGCATGGGAATCCTTGTTCTGTAATTAAGAAGGGCACATGTTAAAAGCCGTTCACCGCTTTGTCAAAGGCCGGGCCGTTGTAGTTTTGGTGCGGCCTGTTAAAATGCCTCAACTCTTTTCAAGGATTAAAAAATGAAAGAACCTTTTCTTCCCTTGCCGCTTGGTTTTCTCGCCTCCGGCGTGCACGCGGGGCTTAAGAACAACCACAAGCTGGATATGGCCCTCTTTTATTCCCGGCTTCCAGCCGCCACCGTGGGTATGGTCACGACCAACCAAGTCAAGGCTGCGCCATCCAAACACACGGAAAATGCTCTGAAGACGAGAGAGAAAATCCAGGCCATCGTGGTGAACACGAAAAACGCTAATGCCCTGACCGGCAAACAGGGAGAAAAAGATGTTTTTCGCACTGTGGATGCCGTCTCCAAACTTTTGAATGTCCCGAAAAATTCCGTACTGGCCCATTCCACAGGAGTCATCGGAATTCCCATGGACATGCCCAAGATCCTCGCAGGGGCCCGGCAGTCGGTCCTGAGGCTTTCCCGGATGGGAGGCATGGACGCCGCCCATGCCATCCTGACGACCGACACTTTTCCCAAGGTAAGCGCTAGAGCCATTTGGATTGAGGAAAGATATGCCTGGCTGACGGGTTTCGCAAAGGGGTCAGGCATGATCCATCCGAACATGGCCACCATGCTGGTTTACCTTTTGACCGATCTGGCCATCAGCCGGCCTCTCTTAAACGAGGCTCTCAAGGAAGCTGTTGAAACCAGCTTTCATCGGATTACGGTGGATGGTGACGTTTCCACCAACGATTCAGTGGTCCTGATGGCCAATGGCGCTTGTGAAAATAAAGCCATCACCTCTAAAGGACCGGGCTACCGGCTGTTTGTTCAAGCTCTTAAGGACGTTTGTTTGGATCTGGCCAAGGCGGTTGTGCGGGACGGGGAAGGGGCCACTAAGCTGGTGTCGGTGACCGTGCGGGGAGGTAAATCCGACAAGGATGCTTATTTAGCCGCCATGTCTGTGGCGAAATCCCCCCTGGTCAAGACCGCTATTTTCGGGGCCGACCCCAACTGGGGAAGGGTCCTGGCGGCGGTGGGTTACTCCGGCGCGGGAGTAGATGAGTTCAAGGTTTCGGTAGTGATCGGGGGTTACCTGCTTTACAACGGCGGCAAAAAGGTTTCCTGGTCCCGGGAGAAATTGAAAAAGATATTGTCCAAAAAGGATGTGGATATTTTGGTGGACTTAAGGCTGGGGAAGGGTAAAACCACGGTCTATACCTGTGACCTGACGGACGGATATATTGATATCAATGGACGATATACAACGTAGTTTCTTGAAGTTATGGATGCCATGAAAACAGGCCTCCCTCTGCATGGAATTTTACATGCTTAAAAGACGGCCCGTTTTCCTGGCATCCATGACGGATTAAAATTCCGGAGGAAATTTTGAAAAACGAAAACAATAACAAATCCTCCATGGGAAAAGTCGGGGAATTCGGGTTCATCGAAAAGATCCGATCGGCCATGAAGACCAAAAACCCCTCGGTGGTTTTGGGAATCGGAGATGATGCGGCTATCTTCAAACCCACGCTGGGCCACGAGCTTATTTTCACCACCGACATGCTGGTGGAAGACCGGCATTTCAACTTCAAATGGATCACGCCCTGGCAATTAGGCGCCAAGACCATGGCGGTCAACGTGAGCGATTGCGCCGCCATGGGCGCCAAGCCGACGGTCGCCGTGGTGTCCCTGGGCGTCCCTTCCTCCTTTCCCGTCAATGACCTGGAAGCTTTTTATGACGGAATGAAAGGTTGGGCCGAATCCTATGGCGCTCAAATCGTGGGCGGCGACACGGTGGGCAGCGACAAGTTCGTGGTGAATGTGGCTCTAGTGGGCGAAGTGGAAAAGGGAAAAGCCCTCAAACGAAGCGGCGCCCAGGTCGGGGACGCTTTGTTTGTCACAGGTAACCTGGGGGATTCATCCGCCGGGCCTATATTCCCTTCAACATCCCTCCAATAAAGGCAAGGAAACCGCTCCGCTTTTGGTGAAAAGGCATCTTACCCCAACCCCGAGATTTTCGGTGGGGCGAGCCCTTTCAACCAAAAAATGGGCTACCTCGGCTATCGATATCTCGGACGGGCTCTCCAGCGAGATTCATCACTTGTGTGAGGAATCGGGGGTAGGTGCCGAAATTCACGAGGAGGCCATTCCTTATTCCAGTTCCCTGATTCACTTTTGCGACGAAAACCAACTGGACCCCCTCGCCTTCGCCTTGAACGGAGGTGAAGATTACGAGCTGTTATTCACCGTACCCTTGGCTAAAATTTCGGATGTCCTTCATAAGCTGCCAGCCGAAACCGGAGTCTCGTTGAAATCAATCGGACGAATGGTCCCCAAATCCAAGGGAATCACCCTGATCAACCGTAAAGGACAGCGGGCACCTCTGGAATCCAAGGGGTTCGATCACTTTAGCGAAAAAAACAAGACATGAAGATCGGGTTCGTTATTTACAACGGCATGACAACGCTTGATTTTGTGGGAATTTACGATCCCCTTACCCGGCTTAAGAGCATGGGATTTCTGGAAACCTTGAAATGGGAAATTTGCGCGGTTGAACCCAAAATTAGTGACGCCAACGGTCTTCAATTGACCCCTACGGTCGTGGGGGTCCCCCTGGCTGCTTACGACCTGGTAGTCGTCCCGGGTGGGCCGGTGGCCCGAAAATTGACCCAAGATACCTCCTTCATCCAATGGATCAAAACCGCTAGACCCAGTCCCTTGAAGGTTTCGGTTTGTTCCGGTGCCTTGCTCTTGGGGGCGGCTGGTTTTCTGAAGAGCAAAAAAGCCGCCACCCATGCCGCAACCAGGGAAGAACTGCTTCCTTATTGTTCCCAAGTATTGGACCAGCGAATCGTGGATGAGGAGGAGGTCATCACCTGCGGGGGCGTGACAGCGGGAATCGACCTGGGATTGTATCTTTGCGGCAAATTCATCAGTTTGGAAGCGAAGGAAATCATTAAACGCCAAATGGATTACCATTCTTCATGGTAACCACCAGTTTTCTCTGCGAGTCGCCGGAACAGACCTACCAGTTAGGCCAGTTGATCGGACACCAGGCCAGGCCCGGGGAAATCTGGGCCCTTTCGGGTAACTTGGGAGCGGGGAAAACCCTGTTCGTTCAAGGGCTGGCGAAGGGTTTGGGTTTTGAGGGGCCCGTGACCTCCCCGACCTTTACTCTTGCAGCATATTTACGAGGGACGATTGAACCTTTACCATTTCGACTGGTACCGGCTGATGGAGCGCCGGGAAGTGGAAGATCTGGGTTGGGAAGAATGGACCGGACGGGGGGGCGTGGTGGTCGTGGAATGGGGGAATAAATTCCCCAAATTGTTCCCGCCGACCGTGATTAAGTTGGAAATTGAGATTCTTTCTGAAAACAGCCGTCGGGTCATTGTCGAAGCCAAACACCCGGACAGCATAACCCGCGTTCAGGAGCTCATCAAGTGCTGGCCGCTATAGAAGTTTCCACCAGGATTTCCAGCGTGGCGTTATTGGACCTCGTCACGGGCGAGGAATTGTCCGAAGCCGTACTTCCCGATGATTGGGAAAGTTCGGTGACTTTGATTCCCGGGTTGGAAACCCTGCTGAAGAAAAAAGAGATATTGCCGGAAGAATTGGCGGCGGTTGCGGTTTCCCTGGGCCCGGGAAGTTTTACGGGAATAAGAGTGGGCATCGCCACCGCTGAGGGACTTTGCATGCCTACGAATCTTTTAGCTTTTGGAGTTTCCACTTTGGAGGGCTTGGCTGAAAACCTCCGAAAAGCGGAATTGTGGGGGGAAGCCTTATGCCTGGTGGACGCCCAAAGGGGCGAGTGTTTCGTCGGGCATTATCAAATTAATCCCGAAAATCTCATAGAACTGGCTCCGGCCCAAATCAGGGCCGCGGACAAATTATCTTCCCTGATTAAAGGCAAGACCTGGATCGTGGGGCCGGGCGCCTTGAAATATGAAAAAGAAATCCACGAGGACCTGGGTGCAATGGGTATGTTCGTTTTCAACTCGCTTCACCATCCAAGCGCCATGAGCATTGCCCGCATAGCCTACCGGCAATGGAAAGCCGGTTCCCGGCCGTCTCTCCAGGACTTAAAGCCACTATATTTGCGGGTGCCTTCCGTGGACGAAAACAAGACATGATATTTCGTCCAATGTTGGAAGCCGACCTCGAAAAGGTGGTGGAAATCGAAAAAGCTTCCATGCCCTCCCCCTGGTCTAAGGAGCTTTTCGACGAGGAACTGAATAGGAACCTAGCGCATTATTTCGTATTGGAAGTCGAAGGGAAAGTGGCGGGCTATATGGGCTATTGGGAGGCCCCCGAGGAAGCCCATATTATCAACCTCGCGATTGGGCCTTCTTATAGAAATAAAGGTTTGGGCCTGGAAATGATGAACCATTGCATGGAATATGCTCGCAAGCGGGGTGCCAAACTGGCTACCTTGGAAGTTCGCCAAACCAACGAAGCCGCTCAGCGGCTTTACGATAAATGCGGTTTCAAAATTGTGGCCATCCGCAAAAAATACTACAGCGACAATCAGGAAGACGCCGTGGTCATGATTAAGGAATTAAATCCTTAAAACCTTATCCGATTTGTTCCGAACACGCCACTTAATCAAAATTTATATCCCGATTTTTAACGGTAGCCTTGGGAATTGTTTTGGAACCTTTGAAATAAAGAAAGGGGGTAACCTTTTGTGAGGCCTTGATGAGCCACGAGAATGGCTTGCGAAGGATTGTCGAAAGAAATTGAAAGTAAAATTTTTTCATCACGGCAAGACTCCAAAAAGGGATCGGGTTTTTCACCCAAGGGCATTTGCTCTAATCTCTCAACAAAGGATTGGGACGTTTCGAAAGGTTCCGCCTTGAGGAATTCCAAATTTAACGCCTTGAGATAAAGGTCGGCCCTCCACCAGGAGGCAAGGATGTTTTCGTTTCCCGCCTGAACAGGAATAATGCCCAGCGCCAGAAGACCTTTTTTCCAAAGAACGTCTTGCCCAAGGGCATACCAGCGAATATGGGCAAACCGACGGTCGAGAAAAGGTATGTACTCCTCGTTTTCCACTAAGGCTATCCAGCGGGCCTGAGAAGGGAAGACTTTGGGATTAACAACGGAATTAAAAGAATAAGTCGCGATGTCTAGTGAATGGTTCCATATCCTCGGCGTCAAATCCGACAGCACGAAACCGGGGCCCAATGGAGCGTAATTTTTTTGCAGTATTTCGTAAGCTTTGGACAGGTTTGCCCCTGTGGTATCAATTCTGGAGGTCGATAAACGGTAGTGGAAAAGATCCAAGGAGGTTGAAAAGAAAAAGATCAAAAAAACGAGAACGAGAGAACTTTTCCGGGGGAAGGACTCCAATAAACGTTGGAAACCCAAGCCTGCGATGATGGTCTGGAAGGGAAAGGAATGGATAGAACGGAAAATATCAAAACCTTTTGAAAGGGGACCGGGAGCAAACCCCAAGAGAAAACCCGCCAAAATCAATTTCAAAAAAGCAGAAGAGCGCAGATCTTTAAACTCAATAAGACCCATAAAAAACAAGGAAGATAAAAGAGGATTCAGCATACCTCCCCACGAAGGTCCATAACCTCGAATGAAACCACCCCAAAAAAGGGCAGTGAAATTCGGGATGAAATCAGGTCCAAAATAAATTTGATCCCCTTGGAGCCGCAAAACCCAAAGACTTCTGAAGTGTTGTCCGTAATGTTCGTGAACCGCTGCCGCTAAGAATAAAAGTACCAAGACTGTAAAGGGAGCCATAAAAGGGAGTAGCGTTTCCTTAGCTTTTTTTTGGATCCAAAGGCTGGTCATAACTATTAGCGGAACCAGGGCGACAACCGGCCAGGCGATGGAAATAAAAAAGCCGCTTCCCGCCATCAACCCCAAAATCATGGCGTTTTTTTGCGATTCTGCTTTGGAACCGGACTGGACTAACCGGCCCAAAAATCCCAAAAGCGTAATTTGCCAAAACAAGGCGAGAACGTGGATGAAACAATGCCCGCCTGAGAATAAGACCCAGAATCCGGTCGCGGATACCATCAGGCAAAAAAATGAAAAAGACTTCGAAAAGAAGGAACGGGCCGACCAATACGTGATTCCAACAGTAAAACCCGAGATAAGTACCGTGTAGAAATTGGTTGAAAAAAGGCTCGGGGAAATAATTTTGTAAAAAACCGCCAAACCCCAGTTGAAAGCGGAAGGATTTTGAGCGGTTCCCCAAAAAAAGTGCCAAAACCATTTTTGAGAAAGTTCCATGGAATAAAAAGCATCTATGGATTCATCACTGCCAAGCCATGGTGCCCATAAGGTCAGTTGCCCTATTCTTGCCAATAACGATACGCCGAGTATCGTCCACCAAGCCCAATGAGGGATGGAGTCTAAAACCTCTACTTGATGAATAGGGGTTGGGGAGGGCCGAGGTTTAGAAGTGAGCGCCAAGGTCAAGGGAACCACCAGGCCAATGAAGAAAATCCAAAGATTGGTTGAAAGACTGGCATTCCCATAAGACAGAAAACTATCCGCCAAAAGGAACAGTGGAAAGTAAATCCATGGATTTCGGGGTAAGGAGCGAGGAGACTTCAAAAAGTGGACAAAGCCGGAAGTGTTCAACATATTTCATCCGAAAAATTATCCATAACTATGATCATTCTAGGGAAGAACGCTCGATTTTTAAACATAATGATCCTTTATCAAGGATTTTACGGTCCACCGGCTCAAGTTTTTTATTAACCATCACTATTCCTTGAACGGTTTAAACACAAAACCGAATTTGTCACGGTATAAAAAGCGCTTTTGTTGCTTTGGGCAAAACTTGGAATCTTAAGAACCTTGATCTGTTAAAATACCGCTCATTTCAGTCGCCAAGGAATCCCGTGCTCTATCCATTTTTCAGAAGTTTACTAAATTTGATAGGGACGAAATCGACTTGTGCAAATTTCTTTTGAGGTTTAATTGATGAGCGCTGGAGACCCGTTTCATTCCTTTCTTTCTTCCTTGCAGGACGTTAGTGAAGAGTCCTATGAGTATTTGTTAAAAAAACCGCTGGTCCTCCTGGGTCAGCAGGGGGGGCGGGTTCGCGGGATGTTCGCGAAACTTCCCCCGCGCCAAGCCGTCACGATTTATGCCGGGGTTCTTTGGGTCATTCCCGGCGCCATGGTGCAGTATTACCTGAGCCTTTATATGGTGGACCTGGGACTATCGAAAACAGAAGTTTCCGTTTATCCCTCCCTGGCCCGGGCCCTGGGTCCCTTGTGCCTTTTCCTGGGAGGTTATCTTTCGGATGTTTGGAGCCGTAAAAAAAGCCTGATCCTATTTGACATCATCAGTTGGGGCGGTTATTGCCTTTGCCTGGCGCTTGCCACTAATAAATGGTGGTGCATCGCCGCCATTTTTTTCATGGCGATCAACGCGGGTTCGGGGGTGCCTTATCAATGTTTGCTGGTGGAGGGGGTCAAGCCCGGGCAAAGGGCTTCAGTTTTTACCGTGCTTCAAATGGTGAACTTGGCACCCTACTTGTTGTTCTTTCCCCTGTTGGGCGGGTTCTGGGTGGAAGGAAAAGGATTGGGTCAGGCCAACCATGAAATGTACTTGCTGTATTTCTTGTTGACCATCATCGGCATCGGATGGAGGTGGAAACAATTGCCCCCATCAAAAGTTTTTGAGAAGTCCCCCGGGTCCTGGCTGAATGTTTTCGAGGAAGGTTTGGGCCAATACCGCAAGGCGCTTGGAAGTTTTTTTAAAAAACCCGCTTCGGTCACTTTCTTTTTCTCAAAATTTCTCGATGAATGGATGCTGGCGGCTTGGACCATCTATTTTTCCCTTTATTTCGTTGACTATTTGGGCATGAAAGATTCGAATCTTTCGGTGTTTGGAATCGGGTCGGCATATGCCGCCTTTCTTACGGTATTTTTTATTATTCCCAACCTTTCCCATAGCCAAGTCATCAAAATACTTGGTTTGGACCAAATCCTGGGTTTGTCGGCTTTTGCCGTGCTTTTGATCTGGGGGCGGGGAAGCGGTAACGTTTTTTTGGTCTGCTTGTTTTCTTATTGCCTGTCGGCTGCCGGCGGGTCCCTTTATGCCTCGGTGAGCGCGGCGGTTTGGATGAATGTAATGGAGGAAAAGGAGAGGGCGAAAGTGGTGGCGGCCTCCTCTGCTTTTATTCAAATAGGGCTGGTAACCGTTTCGGTGGCGGGGTTACTGTATGGCCATGTTTCGCCCGAATCCCTGCTTTGGGTCATGATGGGGTTGAGGGTATTGAATTTTTTCTTATTGCGCCGAGTGGCAAACCAATTATTGGTTGGGACTCGGTAAAATCCAATTTTAGGATAAAAGATGCCGACGGGTTATTTCTATGCCTTGGCCGCGTTTTTTTGCATCGGCAGTTATATGGTGCCGGTTCGTTTCGCCACGTCTAAGGGTTTGAAGTTCATGCCTTTCATGGGGCTGGGAATGGCGGTGATGGATCTCCTCCGATATTCTTCCCTGCAAGCCCTTTGGCTGCACCCCAAGTGGTTTTGGGCTTCGATTTTTTCGGGACTACTTTGGGTGACCGGCCAAACCCTCGCTAATTTAGCCCTGGAAGAAGTGAGCCTCGCCAAAGCCTCGGTCCTCTTTAATTTTAATTCCTTCATTAATATTGCGTTTGGTTTATTGGTGTTCCACGAAGCATCGGGGTTTAGAGCTTACTTGTATCTTCTGGCCGGGGGTTTATTGCTTTTTGTGGGAGCTTGGTGGGTGGCGAGGATTTCGGCGGCTCCTGCAAAAGAAGGGAACCTTCAAAAAGGAATTTTGATGGGGATATTGGCTGGTTTCTTCTGGGGCCTTTATTTTAGCCCTATCAAAGCGGCCCAAGTTTGGGACCCTCAACCAACTCTTTCGGCCCTTGATTCTTTAAGTGGACTGGCATTGGGGGGAACTTTGCCCGCCTTGTTCATTTTTTTCTTTTGCCAGAAAGAAGATTGGCGTTTTCGAAATGTCGCGATGGGGGGCGCGACCACCCTCTTGTGGGCGGCCGGCATGGCCTGTTTCCTGTTGGCAATTGACGGGTTGGGTCTTTCGCGTGCGGTTCCCATTGTGAACTCCAGCGGGCTCGTTTACGCCGCTTGGTCCCTTTTCGTATTCAAGGAATTTTCATTTTCCGCCTGGCCTAAAGTTTTGGGAGGAACCCTGATCGTGGTGGCAGGCGTCATCCTCATGGCTTTTTCGGGATAGAATCGTTCTTGAGCGGGACCTTGAAAAAATTTCCTCTCGTTCTGTTTCTTTAAAACCAAGGAAACAAAGGATTCGAACTCGGTTAGAGCTTGAAAGTTTCAGCTGGAATCCACATAATCTTATTCTTATGAAAACTCAAAATAACATAGCATTTAAAGAGTGGGCTGTTGTCTTAAAGGCTTTGGAGGAAGGAAAGCAGACAATCCTCCTTCGCAAGGGAGGCATCCAGGAAGAGGGCGGGGAGTTCAAACCTGAGCATCCCGAGTTTTTCCTTTATCCCACCTTTGAGCATGAATCGCCCGCGGATATTAAATCCGATTGGCGTCCCCGTCTTGCCTCTATTGAAAAGGAAAATAAGGACCCCAAGCGCATCCATTTTCGGCTTTATGCCATTGCAGAAAAAGTCGAAAAAGTCACCGATTGGGAAATCTGCAAGCGGCTAATCCCTTTCACGGTCATGAGCGATGAGGCAATCGAAAAACGGTTTAATTATGGGGACTGGCAAGGACTGTATGTTTTTATTGTCCGGGTTTATTCCCTGCCCGTTCCGTTAGACCTTCCCGTGAAGCCCTCCTATGAAGGCTGCAAATCCTGGGTTCCCTTGGAAACTTCCATGTTTACCGCTGGATCCATGCCGGTGCTGCCGGATGGAGCGTGGCCCTATACCCGTGATAAAATTTCCAAGTTCCTTCAAACCGCCTAATCTTGCTTTTCCTTCCTTTGACTTGGCTTTCCCACTTATATTAGCTTCATGAAACTTCAACCGGTGGTGGCCGGCCAATTTTATCCTGTAAACCGGAAGGAACTTCAAGTCACCTTGAAGTCTTTCGAAAAAGAAACGGCCTCCCGGCTAGAAGGTGAGCCTTTGGCGTTTCTTTTACCCCACGCGGGTTACATGTATTCGGGGGGGGTGGCCGCCTTGGGTTACCGGGCCTTGGAGGAACCGGTTGAGACCGTAATCGTGGCAGGCCCAAGTCACTACGTTTCCTTCCGGGGGGTTTCGGTCTTTGCCGGGGAATCGGCGGTCACCCCATTGGGCGAGGTGCCGGTGGACCAAGAAGACACCCGTTTTTTAATGGATTTTGATCCCCAGATCGCTGAGATTCCACCCGCTTTTGCCCGTGAACATTCGGTGGAGGTGCATCTTCCCATGATCCAAACCTTTTTGCCCAAAGCGAAGGTAGTGCTGCTGGTCATGGGGCAAGGGGTAGAACAGGCAGTCAAACCCCTTACGGGAGCCCTTTTGGCCCTTTCGAAAAAAAAGAAATTCATTTTCGTTGCTTCTTCCGATCTTTCCCATTACCCGGATTATGAGACGGCGGTGAAGGCCGATCATGAATTGTTGTCGGCTTTATTGACGGGAGACGAGAAGAAAGTCAATCAAACCGACGGCCGAATCATGGACCGTGGTTATCCAGACTACCACTGTACCCATTGCGGAAGGGAACCGGTGTCCACTTTGCTAAGATTCGCCCATGGGATGAGGGCGGATAAAATCAAGTTATTAGGTTACCGAAATTCGGGTGATGTCACTGGGGACCATTCCCGGGTGGTCGGTTATTCGGCCATGGCTTTTTGCCGATAAGGAATGGATCCCATGAACCCGAAAGAAGTGATTTCATCAACGGATCAAAAAGTTTTGTTGGAATTGGCCCGCCATTCTATCCAGATGACACTTCAAAAAGGACGGCGGCTTCCGGCGATAGAGTCACTTTCGCCTCTTTTGCGGGAAAAAAGGGGAACCTTTGTGACCCTATGGCTGGAAGAATTACGAGGTTGTATTGGTTTTCCTTATCCAGTAAAACCCCTGGCCGAAGCCGTTCAGGAAGCCGCCATTAGCGCGGCTTTTCAAGATCCCCGCTTTCCACCCGTTCGGGCTGAGGAATTACCCCACATTGAAATTGAGATTTCCGTTTTAACCGTCCCCAAGTCGGTGGAGTTATCTCAAATACAAGTAGGTGTCCATGGATTAATCGTCAGCCGCGGGAACCGGTCAGGGCTTCTTCTTCCCCAGGTGGCGATGGAATACCATTGGGACGCTAAAACTTTCTTGGAGCAAACCTGCGTTAAGGCGGGGCTTTCTCCCGACGCTTGGAAGGATAAAATAAATCTTCATGCTTTTGAAGCGCAGGTTTTCAGCGAAACTGACCTTAAGAAAAAATCAAAATAATCCGAATTTGAAAATTCTTTTTAATTGTCCACGTTGAAAGCGGCCCGGACCGGGCTTATAATTATCTTACTGAATCTCTTGCCCTTTGGTTGACTGACCTCTACCCTTGAACATACCGGTTGTTGCTTCTCAAGATAAAATGTGAAAACAGACTTGAGTGATGCCAATGGAGTTTAAGTTATGATTGAGATGAAAGTTCGTGGTATCGTGATGGATCAAGAATGCAAGCAGCCCATGGTGGTCCTAACCGATCAAGCCGAAAAAATGTGCCTGCCGATATGTATTGGTGTGCCCGAGGCCACGGCGATCTTTATTCAGTTGAGCGGCCAGGCCGCGGCTAGGCCCATGTCTCACGATCTGATGAAGAATATTATTGAAGCCATGGGAAGCAAAGTGGTTAAAGTGCTCGTGAACGACATCAATCAAAACACCTTTTTCGCACGCCTCTTCCTGGAAAGGACGGAAACAGGCGAGAAAGTGGACTTGGATGCCAGGCCCTCGGACGCAATCGCCTTGGCCTTACGCACCGGCTCCCCTATTTTCGTGGCGGAAAAAGTGGTCATTTCCCCAGGAGTTACTGTGGTGGACAAAGAAAAGAACAAGGAAGAAATGGCTAAATTCAAAAAATTCCTGGAGCATCTTTCCCCAACCGATTTCAAAATTCCGAGGAAGAATAAACCATGATTGAAATGAAAGTAAGGGGAATCGCCGTTGATCCTGGGTTAAAGATCCCTATGGTTATTTTGACCGACGAGGAAGAAAAACGTTATTTACCTATCCCCATTGGGGTGGCGGAAGCTACCGCCATTTTTATCCAGCTCCAAGAACAAGTGATTCCCCGACCCATGACCCATGATCTTTTAAAGAACATTATTGATGCCCTGGGGGCTAAAGTCGCTAAGGTACTCGTAAACGACATTCACCAAAATACGTTCTTTGCCCGCGTTTTTTTGGAAATCCCTGGAGCGCCCGAGAAGACCGAAATCGACGCCCGCCCTTCGGATGCCATTGCCCTGGCCCTTCGGACCGGCTCACCTATTTTCGTCGCCGAAAAAGTGGTGGTGAATGCCACCATTGTAGATAAGGAAAAATATAAAGAGGAAATGAGCGAGTTTAAAAAGTTCCTTGAAAACCTTTCGCCCAAGGACTTTAATTTCCCCGGACAGACTTAGTTAATTCCGAAACTGCTTTATTGAGGGTTGAAGGCTGATCCGCCCTCCGGTGCTTTAAAGGAGCCGAGATGGCGACGTCCCAATCCCCGCCCGGCCGATTGGCGTTAACGGATAAACATTTCGTTTTGCTGTTCCACACCACCCACGAAACCATGCACGCCGAATCGATCTTGAAGGGCGGCCGGATGCGTTTCAAACTAATTCCCCGTCCTCGGGATATCCAAGATGACTGTGGATTGGGCTTGGTAATCGTGAAGGAAGATCGGCCCAAGGCCGAGTCCCTGCTGAAGCCCGAGGATGTGTACATCAAGGCAGCGTTTCATATTGAAAAGGACGGTAAATGGACAAGGGAAAACTATCCACCGGCGCCAATCTCTTACGACTCTCCACCCTTGGAATAAATTTTGTCTTGTGTACTTTCGCTGGTATGGGACTTGGCTGGTTGTTAAAAAGATTTTTTCACCTGGGCGATTGGATTATGATGGTAGGTTTTTTATTCGGGGTTTTGACAAGTTATTTTCTTTTATTTGAGGACCTAAAAGCACTGGGGGGCACTTCAAGACCCCCCCCCTCCCGATGACTTCACCAAACTTGAACCGATCTAAAATAAAACCTAATCGGCATTCTCATCCAATGATCAATTGGATGGGATTTGTCGTGGTGGTTAACCTTTTTGGAGGGGTGGCCGGTTCCCTTGTGTTTTTTTTTCTTCAAAAGCAGGAACTTGCTATAGGTATCTTTCTTGGAAGCCTTCTTTCCACCCTCAATCTTTATGCCTTGCAATCGTTGACAGGAAAAGTCCTAAAGTTGGGGGAAAAAGGCCGGAAGTTATTTTGGTTTTGGAACATTATTCGTTGGCTGACTTTGGTGGCCGCTTGTCGAGTTCTTTTACTCGTTTCCCCTGCTTGCCTCCTTGCGGCGGTTGGAAGTTATCTTTGGTTTTTGTTGGTTTTGGGTTTGGCCCAATGGCGATTCGCTTTCTCCTCTAAAAACTTTGTAAAACCGGTATGAAAAAATATTTTTTGTTTTGACGAGGGTTGACCATTCTTGGGGAAATCATTAGACTACCCCCGCTTTGGGAAGCTTTTTATAAAGTTTTTTCGTTAAAGCATCTTTCGAACACCTATCCCTCATCCCACAAAGAAGTCGAATGACCAACGAAAGGTTTCTGTTATGGAGTCAGCCGAAAGCCCTATTTTTATTCCATTTCATTTCCTGGGGTTGGATAACGCCATCAACGCTTTGACGGTTTCCTGGTTTGTTTCGCTTCTTTTAATTATTCTGCTGGGGTTGGCCTGTCGTAACATGAAATTGGTGCCGGTGGGTCTTCAGAATTTTTTTGAGATGGTGGTGGATTTTGTCCAAAGCATGGCCGAACCGCAGGTAGGCAAGCACGCACCTTTCTTTTTTCCCCTCTTTTTTTATCTTTTTCTTTTCATCTTTTTTTCGAATTTAATGGGACTTATCCCGGGTTCAATGTCGCCGACGAGCCGGGTGGACGTTAATGTAGGCATGGCTCTGATTGTTTTTCTTTCCACCCATTATTTTGGAATAAAAGAAAAAGGATTGGGGAAATACCTATCCCATTATCTCCCCCCCCCTATTTCGGTGGATCCTCATTCCCCACTTTGGCTCAAAATCATGGTTCGCGTCATTTCACTGGGACTCCTGATCATGATGCCGGCTATCCACTTAGTGGGGGAACTCGTTAAACCGGTTTCTCTTACCTTGCGGTTGTTTGGAAACATGATGGGAAAGGAAAAAATCCTTGGGGTTTCCATTCTTCTCGTCATGATCTTGTGGAACCTCACTCCGATGTCCAAGGCCTTTGTGGTGTTTCCATTTATTTTGCGGTTTTTGATCATTGTTTTGGGGGTTTTTGTTTCGTTTATGCAGGGTTTTGTTTTTATGTTTCTTTCAATGGTTTACATTGGGTCAGCTATACAGGAACACGAGGAACATGGTGAAGCGAACCAAGAGGGTATTCTCGCCAACGATTGACAGACGACGTTTCCGCGCAAGCGGAATTCCTCCTAGGCTTGCCCCCGCTTGCCTTTGGGGATTCGTGAAACCATTTTAAGGAGACGAAGATGAGAAAGTTTTTGACGTTGTTGGCCTTGACGGTTGTTTTCCTGACGATAAATGGTGCGGTTTGGGCGGGACAAGCAGGAAAAGCCGCCGATGGAAGCGTTTGGTTTTTCGGTATGACCGTCTTGGGAGCCGGATTGGCAATCGGATTAGGAGCTATTGGTGCAGGAATTGGGCAAGGAACGGCAGTCGGCAAAGCCCTGGAAGCCATGGCCCGCCAGCCGGAGATGGTGAATACCATCCAGACCAACATGTTCATCGGCTTGGCATTTATCGAATCCCTTTGTATCTATGCCTTGGCCGTGGCCATGATTTTGATTTATGCGAATCCCTTTAAGGATCTGTTCATTAACTGAAGAATTTTACTGCCATTTTGCCTGGAGCTTAAAATCCCCGGTATATTTGAACTTGAGGAAAAGATAAGTCATGGAATTTAACCTGAATGTATTTCTCTTGCAGTTGGCGACTTTCCTCGTGGGAATGTGGCTGTCTTCCAAAATCTTCCTTCCGCAATTGAAGGGTTGGATGGATAGCCGACAAAAAAGGATTGAAGACCAATTGACCACCGCAGAAAAGCGTCAAAAGGAAGCGGAGGTCCTAAAGGCGGATTTTGAAAAAAAAGTAAAAGAATTGGAGCAAAATATCGCCGATATTTTGCAAAGATCCCGTCAAGACGCGGCCCATTCCCGGGATGAAGTCATCCAAGTCGCTCGCAAAGAAGCCGAATTGATCCTGGCTGAAGCCCGGAAGGCCATCGAAAGCGAGCGCTTGGCGGTGACCCAATCCCTTCAAAAAGAAGTGGGGAATATGGCGGTCGCGATCGCCGAAAAAATACTCCGGTCCTCTGTGGACGCAAAAGCACAGGAAAGACTGGTCCAGGAAAGCGTCAAGGAATTGAGCGGCCGAAAGAACTAGGCGATTCAATCTTAAGCCGTTGTGAGGGGGAATATGGAAACAGTTATAGCTGAAAAGTATGCGGTGGCGCTCTTGCAGGTGGCACAGGAACAAAAAACGGTGGATGCCATCGGCGCTGAAATCCAATTGATCCAAAAACTGGTAGAGCAAAACCCCGAGCTCAAAAAAACCTTGGAGCATCCCCGGATTAAAACAGGGGAGAAGTTGGAGGCGCTCAGGGGTTTTTTGGGCGAAAAGCTTTCCGCCACAATGGAAAATTTTCTCATGCTCCTGATCATGAAAAAACGCATCAAGCATCTGAAAGCCGTGGCGGACCATTACGAGCGTCTTCTTTATCAAATGAAGGGCAAAGCCATCGCCCGAGTTTTGACAGCGCTGCCATTAGTTGCCGACCAAAAAAGGACATTGACCGAAAAATTGTCCCAAATGTTCGGGGTAGTAGTGGAGTTAAAAGAAGAAGTGAAGCCGGACTTAATCGGCGGAATGATGATTTACTTGGGCGACCAGCGCATGGATGGAAGCGTCTTGGGCCAGTTGGAACGCATGAAACAACGTTTGTTGAAAGTGGAAATAGAATAAAACCGGAGGATGGAAGTGGCCCTTCAAGCGGATGAAGTAACCAAGATCCTAAAATCCCGAATCGAAGAATTTAAGCCCGAGGCGGAACTGGCCCAATTGGGCGAGGTTCTCAAAGTGGGCGATGGAGTGGCGGTCATTTACGGACTCAAAAACGCCATGGCCGGAGAATTGCTCAAATTCCCTAACGAGGTTTACGGCATCGCCTTCAACCTGGAAACCGATTCGGTCGGAGCGGTTTTGATGGGAGACACAACGAAAGTCAAAGAGGGCGATCCGGTTCATTTGACGGGGCGTATCGCGGAGATTCCAACCGGAAAGGAACTTTTGGGCCGGGTGGTCAATCCGCTGGGGCAGCCTTTGGACGGCAAAGGCCCCTTGAAGGCCTCCCATACCCGCCGTCTTGAAATCCGTGCGCCAGGCGTTATCGAGCGTCAACCGGTCAAGCAGCCCCTTCACACGGGCATCAAGGCCATCGATTGTATGATCCCCATTGGCCGGGGACAGAGGGAATTGATCATCGGCGATAGGCAGACGGGGAAAACCGCGGTAGCCATCGATGCGATTTTGAATCTCAAGGGAAAGAATGTGATATGTGTCTACGTGGCCATCGGACAAAAGCAATCCACCGTGGCACAAATCATCCGCACCTTGGAAGAACATGATGCTTTGAATTATTGCATCATTGTTTCCGCCACCGCTTCCGACCCCGCTCCCCTCCAATACATCGCCCCTTACGCTGGATGCGCCGTGGCAGAGGAATTCACTTATAACGGTGGTCATGCCTTGATCGTTTATGACGATTTGTCCAAGCAGGCCGTCGCCTATCGTGAGTTGTCCCTTTTGCTCCGCCGCCCGCCGGGCCGCGAGGCTTATCCGGGCGACGTGTTTTACCTTCATTCCCGTTTGTTGGAAAGGGCTTGCAAACTAAACGACAAGCTGGGAGGAGGATCGCTCACGGCCCTTCCCATCATCGAAACTCAGGCCGGAGACGTGACGGCTTATATCCCCACTAACGTTATTTCCATCACCGATGGGCAAATCTTTCTTGAATCCAACCTTTTCAATTCGGGCATCCGTCCGGCTATCAACGTAGGTATCTCCGTTTCCCGCGTCGGCGGCAATGCCCAAACCAAGGCCACTAAAAAGGTTGCCGGGAAATTGAAATTAGACATGGCCCAATATAACGAACTGGCCGCTTTTGCCCAATTTGGAGCCGAGTTGGACAAAGCCTCCATGGCCCAATTAAACCGGGGAGCTCGCTTGGTGGAACTGTTGAAACAGCCCCAATACGCGCCTATGGAAATGGAAGACCAAGTGGCTTCTATTTTCGCTGGAAACAATGGTTTCCTGGATCCCTTGCCGGTGGATAAAGTGAAAGCTTTTGAAACGGGTCTCTTGTCCCACTTGAAAGCCAAGAACCCGGACATCTTAAAGGACATTAAAGAAAAGGGCGACTTGACGGAGGAAACCAAGGCGAAGTTGTCGGCGGCCATCACCGAATACGCAAAAAGTTATTACTAAGAAGCGGCTCGCCCGAAGCCAGCGCGAAGAGCTGGGACTGGAATAAGGTAATCCATGGCACAAATCAGAGAAATTAAGACGCGTATCAAGAGCGTCAAAAACATCGGACAAATCACGAAGGCCATGAAGATGGTGGCGACTGCGCGCTTAAAGCGTGCCCAGGAACGCATCTTGAGTGCCCGTCCCTACGCCCTGCGTTTAGCGCAAGTGATGAAAGACTTGGCCTCCAAGTCGGGGGAAGAAGTTCATCCCCTTTTAAGCGTGAGGGAGGAAGGTAAAACCGCCCTGTTGGTAATTACCGCTGACCGGGGGCTTTGCGGAAGCTTCAACACCAATGTCCTTCGACAAGCCCAGGCTTACTTGCGGGAAAATCCGGAAACGGTGCTTTTGACCGTGGGCAAAAAGGGTAGGGATTTTTTCAAGCGCCGCCACTATAACATCCGCCGGGAATGGCTGGGCGTGTTTCCCAGGGTGCCGATGGAAACCGTGTTGGAAATGCGCGACGAAATTGAGGCCATGTTCATCGCAGAAAAATTTAAAACGATCCTGGTTCTGTTCACCGAGTTCAAGAGCGTGCTCCAGCAAAAAACCACCCTGGAAACTTTATTGCCTATCAGGGTTCAAGAACTTCCAGTCGATGAAAAAAAAGTCAATTACGCGTCGGGAGATTACGAATTCGAGCCTGATGTCGAAACTATCCGGGAAAAATTGTTTTCCCAGTTCCCGGCGGTCCAAATCCACCGTTACCTTCTGGAAAGCTTTTCCTCCGAGATGGCGTCCAAGCGCAACGCCATGGAATCGGCCAGCAAAAACGCCTCGGAAATGATTGGCAAGTTGACTTTGGAATTTAACCGCGCCCGCCAAGCCATGATTACGAAGGAATTGGCTGAAATTGTGGGCGGAGCGGCCGCACTGCAATAGTCAAAATAGCTAAGAACTTTAAATTCGGAGGAAGTATGAGCGTTGTCAATAATGAAACAAAGATTCAAACCGGGGAAGTGGTCCAGGTCATTGGACCTGTCGTGGACGTGAAATTTCCCGGGGGGAAGGTGCCGTCCATCTATAACGCCGTGAAGATAGATTATGAAAAGGAAAATATTCATATCATCCTGGAAGTCGCGCAACATTTGGGCGATCAAACCGTTCGCGCGGTGGCCATGAGCTCTACCGATGGTCTGCGTCGGGGAATGATCGTTACGGACACGGGTTCGCCCATTTCAGTTCCGGTGGGCCGCGGAGTCCTGGGACGGGTTTTGAACGTGCTGGGCGAACCGGTTGACGAGATGGGCCCGGTCAAGTTTGAAAAACGTTATCCAATCCATCGGCCCGCTCCTCCTCTGGTGGAACAAGCTACGAAAAAACAAATTCTTGAGACAGGTATAAAGGTCATCGATCTTTTGGCTCCTTATCAAAAAGGGCGGCAAGATCGGTCTTTTCGGCGGCGCAGGTGTCGGTAAGACTGTCGTCATTATGGAATTGATCCGAAATATTGCCACCCAGCATGGCGGCTATTCGGTTTTTGCCGGAGTTGGAGAGAGAACCCGTGAAGGTAACGACCTGTTACTTGAAATGAAGGAATCCAAGGTTTTAGAGAAGGCTTCACTAGTCTACGGCCAGATGAACGAGCCGCCGGGTGCGCGCATGCGGGTTGGATTATCCGGCCTGACCGTGGCTGAGTATTTCCGTGATGAGGAAAACCAGGACGTACTTCTCTTCATCGATAACATTTTCCGCTTTACCCAGGCTGGGTCCGAAGTTTCAGCTCTCCTGGGCCGCATGCCATCCGCTGTCGGCTATCAGCCGACTCTGGCGACGGAAATGGGCGTTTTGCAGGAGCGGATCACTTCTACCCAGAAGGGTTCCATCACCTCGGTGCAGGCTATTTACGTCCCCGCCGACGACTTGACCGACCCGGCGCCGGCGACTTCCTTCTCGCATTTGGACGCTACCACTGTTTTGAACCGCGCCCTGACCGAACTCGGGATTTATCCCGCCGTTGACCCTCTCGATTCCACCTCCCGAATGTTGGATCCCCTGGTCATTGGAGAAGAACATTACAACGTGGCTCGCAAAGTCCAACAGATTCTCCAGCGTTATAAGGAATTGAGGGATATTATCGCCATCTTAGGGATCGACGAATTAGCCGACGATGACAAACAAATTGTCTTTCGGGCGCGTCGCATCCAGAAGTTCCTGTCCCAGCCCTTTTTTGTCGCGCAGGAATTTACTGGTACCCCGGGTCGCTATGTTTCCCTAGCGGATACAATCCGTTCCTTCAAAGGATTAGTGGAAGGTCAATATGACAGCCTGCCCGAGCAGGCCTTCTATATGGTCGGAAGTATTGACGAAGTTTTGGAAAAAGCCAAAAAGATGTAATCCGGTTCTTACGAGGTTTTATGAAGACATTCAAATTTCAAGTCGTTGCCCCCGATGCGCCCGCGATCACGGAGGAAGTGAGTCTGGCGGTTCTTCCCGGAGAAGTTGGGGAGTTCGGGGTTATGGCCGGCCATATGTCCCTTTTGTCCGCGCTCAAACCAGGAACTCTACGTATTATCAAAGGCCAGGAAAGGGAGCTTTATTTCGTGGCTGGGGGCTTCGTGGAAGTAAACGCTTCTTCGGTAATTGTATTAGCGGAGGAATATGTGAAAGCTGACATGATTGACGTGGAAGAAACCCGCAAAAATAAGAAATTAGCCGAAGACTTGTTGACAGCTAAAAAAGAAGGCACGGATCTCAATGCCGCCCGGCTTGCCCTCGCCCGCGCCGAAGCTCGTTTGAAGGTTGTCGAAGAAGCTCAAGCCCTCAAAAAATAAGACTGCTCTTCCTGGAGCCGCATGTGAATTCCGATATTCCTTCTTCTTTTCATGAAGTGCTCACTGAAACCACCCTGGCCGACAACAGCATGGAGATCGTGAATATCAAAGGCCATCGAATCGCAGTCGTCAAAAGGTACGGAAAAGTCTACGCCATTGATAATGATTGCCCCCATGTGGGGGGCTATTTGGGCAGGGGAACCCTGTACGGCAACTGCGTCGTCTGCCCCCTACACCAATGGACTTTCGACTTGGCCACCGGAAAAGCCACCAAAGGCATTTCGGATGACCGAATTGCCGTATATGAGGTTAAGATCGAAAACGGTAAGATATGGGTGAAATACCCTTCTTCCCAAATGTAACCTTGGATTTGAATCCTTCGTAAAGATAAAATGGGGTCATTGTTCTTGTCGTAAAAGGGTATGCAACATGATTGTGGGATTGGGTGTGGATTTAATTGAAATTGAGCGGGTGAAACAGGCCCATTTGAAACATGGCCAGCGCTTCATTGAGCGCCTTTTCACTCGTGGCGAATCCGAGTATTGCCTCCGTAAAAGTGATCCTTATCCCTCCTTGGCCGGACGTTTCGCCGCGAAAGAAGCGGTCATTAAAGCTTTCAGTCATGGTTTCGGGGGACGATGGAAGTGGACACAAATAGAAGTGGTTCGAGAAATTTCCGGTAAGCCTACGCTGAAATTGACAGGCATCATGGAAAAGTTAAGATCCCAGCGAAAAATCGACCGAATGCATTTGACCATCGCCCACAGCAAACGGGACGCAACCGCCACTGTGATTTTTGAATCCTCTCAAATCAGAAAGAAAAAATGACCGAAACCAGATCATTAAGGCCCCGACAATTGACCGAAACCCAATGGTTCTGGTTCCTGGTTTTCATCGGGTTACTGGTTCGCGTTCCAATGCTTAAACTGGCCTCGGCTGAAACCACCGACGGGGTGTTAAGCTTGACTTATTTTTCACCCGATTTGGTTCAAACTCCCCGCTTTGTCATCATGCCGGGATATCCCGCCCTTTTATGGGTGGGAGAGCAATTGGGCTTTGCCGGCTGGCTTTGGGGACGAATTCTTTCTTCTTTGGCAGGACTTTTCTTTTTAATCCCTTTGTGGAAATTGGCCCGACGTTGGGTGCCGATGGAAATGGCGGGGATCATTTGTTCAATGGCCTTATTCTCACCCTTGCTTTGGCAATGGTCCTTGAAGGTCATGCCGGACACTCTTTTTTTGGCGGCCTTTTGGTGGTGTTTGGAAAGACTCACCGTGGTTTATGTCCATAAAAGCCAGGAAGCCTGGTGGGGAGCCTGCATCGCTGGAGCGGTTGCTGTCTTAACCCGCCCCGAGGGAATTCTTTTGCTTCCCTGGATTTTGGTTTTGGGAATCGGGCTTTCCAAAGACGGCCTTTGGAAAAGAGGTGTGGGTTTGATATTGATTTGGTCCGCGCCTGTTTATTTTTTAAGTCAAAAACTGATGCTCCTTCTTTTGGCTTATCGGGAAGGGATGGGGCTTACCGAGGGGCCGGGTCGGATAATGTTCCCTTTCATGAATTTTATCGACCATTTTTACGCTTACCTGTCGCAGCCTTTGTATGTCTTCACGCCTCTGGTTTTTTGGTTCGCGATTCTTGGCTTGGCCAAGATGGTGAGGCGTCCAGGACTGGAGGGGGAAGCTTTTAAAAAAGTTATCCTTCAAATCTACGTCCTGGTTTTTATTTCCCGCCTTATTCCCGCCACTTACCAGGACCGGCATATGATGCCGTTTTTGCCTTTACTGCTTTTGGCCGCCGGATTTCACCTGGAAACCTTTTTTGAAAGCCTGGATAAAAGCTCCGGGGTGGTGCGGGTGATGTTCATGAAGAATGGGCTCTTAACGCTCTGTCTTTCTTGGCTGTTCCTTTATTCGGCGGCCGTTCTTATCAGCCAAAATGACTCATTTGGGGATATTAAACGTTCTTCGGAATTCCTCAAAACGCTTCCTTCGGACGCGGTCATATATTCGGATGAGGTTCCCAAAACCCAATATTGGTCAGGGCGGAAAGTGATCTTGATGCCTTATCTAGTGGAAAACACCCAATTCAAACCCAAGCCTGGCGACTATGTCGTCCTGCATAGTTTTTATATTCCCCGTCTTAATAATGTGGATCATCATTTAGTGGAAGACTATGGGGCCGAGGCTCTTCATGAGGATCAAAGTTTGGTCGTCCCTCTTTTAACCGATGTCATGGAGGACCCTAGTCTTCAAAACCGCACCGCTTCGGCCGCTTACCGGTTTGTGGCCCAATTTTTCAGAAGTCGGGTTTATCTCATTCCGAAAATGGGGAAAGGAAACCCGAAATGAAATTAGCCACGGCGGAAGACATGCGAAAAATCGATGAATTGGCGGTTAGGGAACAAGGTCAAACCATTTCCGGCCTCATGGAAAAAGCCGGAAGCGCCGTGGTAAAGGTCCTGGAAGAAACTTGGGGCGATTTGGAGGATAAAACCATTGGAGTCCTTTGCGGAAAAGGAAATAACGGAGGAGATGGGCTTGTCGCTGCCCGTCTCTTGAAGCAAAAAAAAGCCAGTGTGGTGGTAATACTTTTGTGCGAGGCGGAGAACCTCTCGGGTGAACCCCTTAAACAATATCAAAAAGCCAAGGCGGCCAAAGTCCCCCTCATTTCTTTAACGAATTCCGATGGTTTGAAACCCGTTCGCTTGGCATTGGAAGAATGCGATCTCTTATTGGACGCTTTATTTGGCACGGGTCTTTCCCGGCCGATGGATGGAGTCTGCCGGGAATTGGTACAAACGGTGAAAACGATGGGAAAACCCATCGTGGCTGTGGATATCCCTTCAGGGCTTTCCGCCAACTCCGGTACACCTATAGGAGAAGTCTTGCCCGCTCAATTGACAGTCACTTTCGGCCTGGCCAAGCTGGGGTTTTATACTCCCATCGGCGCCACCTATACGGGTCGAGTTTTGGTGGACAACATCGGCTTTCCGGAAGTTCTCCTGAGCAATTCCTTCTTGAAACATGAAATCACAGATCTTTCCACGGTGCAAAAGTCGCTACCGAAGTATGACGAGAATACCCATAAGGGAACTCGTGGACGGGTCGTGATTGTGGCTGGCGCCACAGGCTTGACAGGTGCGGCGGCTTTGAGCGCCTATGGCGCTCAGAGAATCGGCGCGGGATTGGTGACCGTGGCTTGTCCGGAAAGCTTAATTCCGATTATGGCTGTAAAACTCACCGAGCCCATGACCGCTCCGGTTCCAGAGGTGGAGGGAGGTTTTCTTTCCTTGAAAGCCACCGGAAGGATACTCCATCTTACGACCAACGTGAATTCGATTGTGATCGGCCCCGGAATCGGCCGTCACCGCGAGACGGGCCAACTCTTGAGGGAACTTTTAACCAAATTGACCGTTCCCATGGTGGTTGACGCAGACGCCCTCCACCTGCTGGGAGCCCAATTGGACATCTTTAAAGCTTTAAGAGCTCCCGCGATATTAACGCCCCATCCGGGGGAAGCCGCCTGGCTGTTGAAAACGACGATAAACGACGTTGAACAAAACCGCGTTAAAGTTGCGAAGCATATAGCCCAAGGCTATAATGTGACCGTTGTTTTAAAAGGTAGATTCACTGTTATTGCCAATCCTCAGGGAGAGGTTCGAATCAACCCCACCGGGAACCGTGGACTGGCGACCGGCGGCACCGGGGATGTTTTGTCCGGAATCATCGGTGGTCTCTTGGCCCAGCGTCTTTCGCCCTTTGACGCAGCGACGACTGGGGTGTACCTTCACGGTTTGGCGGGCGAAAAAGCCAGCCGGAGGTTGGGCCCCGATGGATTACTGGCGGGGGATCTTTTACCCTATCTTCCGCGTTTATTGCGGCAATTAAGAGAAAATCAACGGGAGCCCCTATGGCCGCCGCAGTTGAAGTCCAAAATCAATGGGAAGCGTTTTGTAAGCTCCTCCAAGTCCGGGAACCGCGCCTCTACGACCATCTCAAAGCCGCCCGAGTCAAAGAACTAACAAAATATAACTTGGTGGTTTACGCTCAAAACGTCGATGATTTGAAGGAAATGGAAGTTGGACTAAAAGTTTATCATGATAAAATACTTGAGTTCATGCCCATGATCTTTAGGGATAGTAAGGGCATCAAGACCGAGCTGGCATCGGAAGAAGAATGGAAGGAATTTGCTCCCCCGGCTGCACCAGTGGCGGCGACCGCGCCGGTTGCCACCATTACCATGGCCTCGGATCAAAATGAGATGTTTAAAGTTCTTGAGGCTTCCATCCGGCAAAAGCTGGAAGGGGAGATTAGGTCCACGCTTCAGGCGGCGGAGGTTAGCCTTGAGGCTCAAAACCAGATTACCCAACGGTTGAAGGAAGAACTTGAACAAGAAGAAGAAAACCGCCACTTGGCTATTCGGATGGCTTTAATCGCCGAAGGAGATAAGATCCTGACCCAATTGGTTATGGTCTGGCAGCAGTCCAAGCAAAGCGGCGATGGCGGGACGCAATGGAATGAAGTGAAACAGAGATTATTGGAACTTTTGGACGCGACGGTACAATTAACACATTCCTGATAACATGATTTGAAAGGATGACGACATGCAGGATCACTCGATGGGAGCGGCTTTAGGTTTTATATTTTTAACTTTTTTAACCTCGTCCATTACTTTTGTGATCGTGGTGTTTGGGGTCATTCTTCGCCGAAAAATATTGCTGTGGGATGATCGTTGGAAGGAAACTATTGAGCAAACGGGAGAAACCATTTCCGAATTCGCCGAGGGTTTGGAGAGAACTTTTGAAAAAATTCGCTCAACCTTCCGTCTTTTGGGTTTCTTTCTTTTTGTGATCGTGGCTTTAATGGGCTTGGTGGTCTATACGGGATTGCAGGAAAAGCCATTGCTCGGATATCCCCAAGTAGCGAGCAGTCTCTGGTTGTTGTTATTGGTAACCCTGTCGGCAATTTTGCCGGCTTTTATTAATTTTGGTGTGGGTACTTATCTGACCGAAACCATGTTGCTGAAAGCCAATAGTTTCGCCTTCCTGGAAGCTCGTGAGGATTACAGGGAAAAAAGAGCCAAGAAACAAATGATGGAAAAGGCCAAAGAAATTAGAAGCAAAAGGGATGCAGCGAGGGCAGCCAATGCGGCTGCTCCTCCAGAAGCCCGTAATACCGCGCCTGCTGGGAAATGAAATAGCCCAAAAACCAACCGCAGCCCCTAATTCTTATCGGATGTCCCCGATTTTATTTATCCAAATTTATCAATTACAAAGGTGCTGAAAAGTTTTACTCAGCACCTTTTGATAGCTTACTGACAAGGAAAATTCATGCGTTTTTTTTACCCGATTCTCTTTCTTTTATTTCTGACCGGTTGCGCCTCCATTGGAATAAGAGACAACTCCCTGCAATTGCAAATCACACCCCTGCCTCTCTTTCGGGGTCGGCCGGCTCTGGCGGAAATCAATGCCCCTTTGGATGCGGATAAAGTCACTGGGACAGTTCTGGTTATGGGAAGTCCGGAATTGATTTTTCGTAAAAACACCAAAAAAGGGATTTGGTATTTTTACGGATCCATCCCCTTTTCGCCCTGGGTCCAGCCGGGCGCCTATACTGTCCGGGTCATGGTTTATACAGCTCAAGAAAAACCTCGTTACACCGAAATGAAAGTGGACCTGAAATGAAAAAGGAACCCGTGACGGTGATTATTCCCGCATTCAACGAGGAAAAAGCGGTGGGAGACGTCGTCCGAAAAGTGCAGCGGCGTTCTCCATCGGGGGCGGATTCCTTATGAACTATTGGTGGTGGACGATGGAAGCAGGGACCAAACCGGGTTAAAAGCCCGTCAGGCGGGAGCCAAGGTCATTTCGATGGGGGAGAATCGGGGTTATGGAGCGTCCTTGAAAGCGGGAATGCGTCAGGCCCGGTTTAACCTGATCGCCATGTTGGATGCGGATGGAACCTATCCCGCGGAAGAACTTCCGGAACTTATCCGGCTTGTAGAAACATCAGATATGGTCGTGGGCGCAAGGATTAAACCTAATGCGGCGATTCCGCGGCTTCGGAGGTTTCCCAAATGGCTCCTTGGGAAATGGGCCAATTACTTGGCGGATCGGAAAATACCGGATTTGAATTCGGGATTGCGCGTTTTCAAAAAAAACATCGCCGTCCGTTATGAGGGTCTATTCCCGAATGGATTTTCATTCACGACTACTATCACACTGGCTTTGGAATGTCATGGTTATGTTGTCAAGTATCATCCTATCGCTTACGGGGCTCGGATCGGAACCTCGAAAATCAGGCCCTTTCAGGACACGCTGAACTTCTTTTCTCTCGTTTTAAGGGTAGTGATGTATTTTAAGCCTCTAAAGATTTTTATCCCCCTAAGCGGTATCATATTCGTGGTGGGTGCGTTGTCGGGAATCGCCTCCCGGCTGCAAGGCCAACCCTGGAACGAGGGAACCCTGTTTCTTTTAGTGGCGGGCCTTCAAGTGGCCGCCCTTGGACTGCTGGCGGATTTGCTCGTGAAAAGAGGAAGATAATCCATGAAAGTTTTATTCATTAACCCGCCTTCTGAGCACATGATTACCACCAATATTCCGTCAGTAGTTGACGAGGAGCGCGGTTTTAACCCGCCGCTTGGTCTACTTTACGTCGCCGGATATGCAAAGGCCAAAACCTCACACGAAATCCATGTCCTTGACTGCCAAGTGGAGGAAGTGTCCCAGGATGAAATCGAAGACCGAATCCGCGCGGTGAATCCCGACGTGGTGGGAATCCAAGCGCTTACTTTTACAATTATCGATGCCCGCATGGTGGCCCAGGCCGCCAAAAAAGCTAATCCTGCCTGTAAGGTGGTGATGGGCGGGCCCCATGTGCACATTTTCGCCCGCGAGACACTTGCGATGCCCGAAGTGGATTTTGCCATCAAGGGAGAGGGAGAACTGGCTTTCACTCAACTTTTGTCAGTCTTGGAAGGCTCCATGGGATTTGAGAAGGTTTTTGGACTTGCTTACCGGGATTCCGTGACCGGCCAGATCAAGGACAATCCTCCGGCACCACCCGTGGAAGATTTGGACGCCTTGCCCTATCCGGCCCGTGAATTAACCCCGGTCCACAAATATTACTCTCTTATCGCTAAACACAATCCCATCACTACCATGTTCACCAGCCGGGGTTGCCCTTACCGTTGCCTTTTCTGCGACCGGCCGACCATGGGCCGCCGTTTCCGCAGCCATTCGGCCAATGCCGTTGTCAATGAAATGGAAGCCTGCTTGAAACTCGGCATTCGGGAGTTTTTCATTTATGACGATACTTTCAATGTGAACCGTAAACGGGTCTTTGAGATATGCTCGGAGATCAAGCGGCGGAAACTGGCAATCGCCTTTGATATCAGGGCCCGGGCCGACCGAATGGACGAGGAAATGCTGGCTGAACTGGCCTCAGCCGGCTGTGACCGCATCCATTACGGGGTGGAGTCCGGCAACGCCGAGGTGCTAGAAACTCTCCTGAAGGATCTTGACTTAGATCATGTAAGGAAAATATTCAAAGCCACCCGCGCCCATGGCATGAAGACCCTGGCTTACTTCATGATCGGCAATCCGGGTGAGACCCGGGAGATGGCCTTGAACACCATTGATTTCGCCAAGGAACTGGATCCTGATTTTGTCCATTTCTCGGTTTTAACCCCGTTCCCGGCGACGGCGATCTATTACAAAGCGCTTGAAGAAGGTCGCTTTGATCATGATTATTGGGCGGAATTCGCCAAGAACCCCACGCCCGATTTCAAGCCAAAGCTTTGGGAAGAATTTATGACCCGGGACGAGTTGATCGACCTTTTGAAATTCGCCTACAAGTCCTTTTACTTAAGGCCCAAGATGATAATGAAAAACATGTCCTTCACCCACTCGCCGATTGATTTTTATCGTAAGGCGAAGGTTGGTTTAAGGATGCTTCGTATATAATCTTCCCGTTTGAATCCACTTCATCCTAATAAGGAATTCACCTCCTTATGAAACGCTATCTTCCGATTGTTATCGGCGTACTTTTGTTTGCGCTTATTTTTCGGCTTTGGAAGATCAGCCTGGCCGATACCATCGCCTATGCTTGAGGGCGGCCGATTGGCGGCTGCTCCTTCTGGCGCTTTTGGCTTTTATTGGTATGGTTTATTTAAAGGGTGTCCGCTGGAGTTACCTTCTGAAAATGCAGGGGCTTTCCTATCCTGTTTGGGACTAGCTTTCTCATTTATATGGCGACCCTTGTATTTGGGAAACCTCACTCCGGGGCGGGCGGGCGACTTTGCCAAAGTTTTTTACCTGAAGCAAGACTTGAAATTGTCCACCGGTAAAGGCATCACCAGCGTCCTGGTGGACCGGGTTTTCGATTTATATCTTCTCCTTGTCCTGGGGGGATTGGGAATTCTTCTGAACCCCATGCCTACGGACCGGCTTCCCTCAAAATGATATTGGCCGTCAAAGTTTTTTTCGTCATTCTAGTGGTCGTCACTCTCTTGGCTTTCAATAAAAAAATCGGGGGGGTTATTTTGAAGGCGGCCTTTCAACGCCTGATGAAGCAGGAGCACCGGGATAAAACGGACGAACTTTTCGAGGATTTCCACAAGGGAATGGAGGCTTTTTATAAGCCCTCTCCTTGTGCCGATTTTGCTTTCGCTCCTTTCCTATGTTTCCTTCTTTTGGGGCTGTTACGGTATCGCCTAAGCCATGAACCTTCCGGTCAACATTCTTTACCTTTCCTTTTGCGTTTCCGTCGTGAATATAGTGTCGCTCCTGACTTTTTTAGGCATGGGGACCCGCGAGGCCGCGCTGATCTTCCTTTTCGGCCTGATCTCCATCAACAAGGACCAGGCCATGGCTTATTCGCTTCTGCTTCTTTTGATCGGAGTTATCCTTTTCAGTTTGATTGGTCTTTTTTGCTTTATGTTAAAGCCCATTGAGTTAAAAGGATCGTCAAACCCCCGGAAATTGCCTGCCAAGTAAGGGCGCATAGAAGTTCGAAAACCCGAGTGGTATAGTGACGTCCCCATGGTCATCGAATCCCCTTTTTCCCCAGTAAGGATTTATTTAACTTTCTGCCTATTGCCCCTGATGACCTTTGCCTGTACTTCCGTCCCGCCTCCTTCCGCCGAAGTTAAGGGAACCTTTTCGGACGCCCAAAAACTTTACGATGAGGGACAGCCCGAAAAATCAGAAAAAATCCTTCTTTTCCTGAAAACCCAGAAACCTTCCGACTCAAAAGTCCATCTTTTGCTGGGCCGGATTTACAAGGACTCCCAACGAACAGATGATGCCATCACAGAATTTGAAGGCGTAGTAAACCTGGCTCCGCACAACGCCAACGCTTTTGCCACCCTCGCCCGACTTTACCAATCTAAGGGTCTTTTCGATCAGGCCCTGGCTTCGGCGCTGGAAGCTAAAAAGCTGGACCCGGAAGCGGGAAGTGTCTACAACATCCTGGGGACGGTTTATTTCGACAAGGGTGATTACCAGTCGGCGGTGAAAAATTACGAGAAAGCTTTGACCTATGAGGAGGATTCGGCTTGGGTTTATAATAATCTCGGCTTGGTTTACATCCAATTGCAGAAATGGCCCGAGGCGGAAGCCCAATTGAAAAAAGCCGTCGAGGCTGATTCGGAAAATGCCATCGCCCACAACAATTTGGGAGTGGTCTTCAATCAGGAAAAAGAATATGAAAAGGGATTAAAGGAATTTGAAACCGCCTATTCTTTGGACCCCCAATATCAAAAGGCATCGCGAAATTTGGCGGAGACCCGTAAGCTTTTGGAACGCCAAAGAAAAAAAACGGAATCAAAGGGTAAACAGTAAAGGTTCTTCGCCGCAAAACGTGTCGTTTTAGAGGCGAAGACGGCTTTTGTCAAAAGTTTTTAGTATTTTAAAGGAATGAAATGGCGCGGATTATCTGCATCACCAATCAAAAGGGCGGGGTCGGCAAGACCACGACCACGGTAAATCTGGCTTCTTGCCTGGCCGCAATTGAAAAGAAAACGCTTTTAGTGGATATGGATCCCCAGGGCAACTCCACCAGCGGGGTGGGTCTCGACAAGAACGAGTGCGATCCCAATATCTATCAGGTGATAATGGGGGAGGCTGACATTCTTGAAGCCATTCGCCCTACCGAACTCAAAAAACTTTTTTGTGTCCCTTCAAACGGCCACCTAACCGGGGCCGAGGTGGAACTTGTCAACCAGGAGGAAAGGGAAATCCGGCTGAAAAAGGCTCTGGCGAAAGTGGAGGCCGACTTTCACTATATTTTGATCGATTGTCCGCCTTCCCTCGGCTTTTTGACTCTCAACGCCTTGACCGCGGCCCACTCGGTCCTGATCCCTGTGCAAAGCGAATATTACGCCCTAGAGGGGTTGAGTTCACTGATGGAGACGGTGGACCGGGTGCGGGAGAGCTTCAATCCCAAACTGGAGATTGAGGGGGCGCTGCTGACCATGCACGATTCACGCACCCGCCTCTCTCTGCAAGTGTCGGAAGAAGTCCGCAAGTTTTTTGGCGAAAAAGTGTACAATACGGTCATTCCCAGGAACGTCCAACTCTCCGAATCGCCTTCCTTTGGGAAACCCATCATTCTTTATGATATCCGCTCCAGCGGAGCCCAAGCCTATTTAAACCTGACCAAGGAGATCGTCACCCATGGCTAAAAAAGCCCTCGGCCGCGGACTGGAAGCCCTCATCCCCAAAAGACTGATCGAGGAAAAAAAGGGCTCGGCCCAGCAAGTCCCGGTTTCCCGGATCAAGCCCAATCCTTTCCAACCCCGCAAGTTGTTCCGTCCTGAGGATCTTCAGGAACTGGTCCAATCGGTCAAGGAACGCGGCATCTTGCAGCCCATCGTGGTTCGAAAAAAAGGAGAAATCTGGGAAATTATCGCCGGTGAACGCCGCTACCGCGCCGCGCAAAAGCTGGGCATGCTGACCATGCCTGTCGTTGAGATCCAAGCCTCGGACGTGGAATCCCTTGAACTAGCCCTTATTGAGAACCTCCAGCGTGCCGACTTGTCCCCCCTGGAAGAGGCGGAAGGTTATCATCGCCTACAAGAAGAGTTCAACATGACCCAGGAGCAAATCGCCCAAAAGGTGGGGAAGGACCGCGCCACCGTTGCCAACGCCCTGCGCCTCCTGAAACTCTCGCCTGAGGTCAAGGCCATGCTGGCTTCCGGAGAGCTTTCACCGGGTCACGCTCGGGTCCTAGCCTCCCTTTCAACCCCCCAGGAACAGTACAAATGGGCGGAGCGGATTGTGCGACAGGGGTTTAACGTCCGCGACGTTGAAAAATGGCTACAAGTGCAAAAGGGAAACGGCAAAAAGGTGAAACCCGGTGGAAAAGGTAAAGATGCAAATGTCGCCAAGCTTGAGGAAAATCTCCGCGATTGGCTGGGCACCAAAGTGACTGTTAAAACCCAGGGGCGCCAGAAGGGGACGGTTTGTTTCGAATATTATTCGCTCGACGACCTGGACCGGATTTTGAATATGTTTCGCAAGGCCGGGTATCGTTGACAACTTTTGGGGATATGATAAATTAGTTTTAGAAAGTGAAAAGCGAGGGCGTGGCCTTCGTGATTAATCGAGGAGGACCAACCGTGACACAAACCGCGGCGGAACAATTAGCGAAAAAATTGGAAACGGAAGTGAAAAGGCTTGCCCCACAAGCCGTGATCCGCAACGATTATTCCAGTTATAAAGATGATGGAGTGGATGTTTATGTCTACGCTCCAAGAAAAGTTTCGGACATGCTTCGGGGTCGCCTGAAAGGAACCCTGGACACAGAGCTCAAGCGCGTCAAAGGTACCCGGGCCCGACTGCTGATGGAGGATATCGAAAACATGACCCCGGAAGCCAAGAAGAAATACGGAATTCCTGTTTAACTTTGCGGTATCTTTAAAACGATATCCGTTGGTAAAGTAAAGCCTCTCTCCTTGAAATGGAGGGGGGCTTTTTTATTTCCGGGTTTTTGGAGGGCGCTTCATGCCCTTTGCCATCGAGATTTTTTTGACTCGAAATCCGATTTGGCGGTTCGGTTAATTTATACATCCCCTTGTCCCGGAAAAAATCAAAGGTGAAAAATGTCTAAACCCAGATTATTTCTCCTCGATGGCGCGGCGGTGGCCTACCGTGGCTATTTCGCCTTTATCAAAAACCCCCGGATTACCTCCAAGGGGTTGAATACCTCGGCGGTTTTCGGTTTTATGAACACCCTGCTGATGATCTTGGAAAAACAAAAACCCGATTATTTCGCGGTGGTTTTCGATTCCCGGGAACCGACCTTCCGCCACAAACTCTATAAAGAATACAAGGCCAACCGGGAGGAGATGCCGGACGACCTGGCCAAGTCCTTCCCTTATATCGAGAAGATGGTCAAGGCCATGAATTTGCCCATTCTGGTCAAACCGGGTTATGAGGCGGATGACGTGATCGGCACGATGGTGGCGCGGGCGAAAAAAGAAAAAATCGACAGCGTCATCGTCTCCGGCGACAAGGATTTCATGCAGCTCATGGGCCCCGGGGTCAAGATGTACAAGCCCAAATGGCCCGATGATTGGAAAATGGCGGACGAGAAGGACGTGCTGGAAAAATTCGGGGTGAAGCCCGAGCAGGTTATCGACGTCCTGGCGCTGATGGGTGATGCCTCGGACAACGTGCCGGGGGTGCCGGGCATTGGCGAGAAAACCGCCTCGACCCTTATCCAGGAATACGGGTCCCTGGACAACCTCTTTAAAAATGTAGATAAGATCCAAAAGCCAAAATTGAAGGAATCCCTCCTAAGAACAAGGCTCTGGCCGACCTTTCAAAGGAATTGGTGACTATCGATTGCGAGACCCCCATCACGGACAAGCCCGAAGACATGGTTTGTGGGAAGCCGGATTTGGAGGCTCTGCGAGAACTTTGCCGGGAATTGGAATTCAACCGCATGATGCCCCGGGTGGAGGAATATGCCGGAGCGGCCTCCAAGGGCGCCCCGCAGGAATTCAAACTGGAAAGCCCGGAAAAAAAGAAAGAGAAAAAGAAAAAGGCTAAAAAGGAAAAGGGAGATACACCCGAAGAACCGGTGCCGGTACAGGCCGTATTCAAGATTGTTTCCGATAAATACCGCAGCCTGTTGACCCAGGAGGAAATCGAGAAGGCCTTGGCGGAGGCGACCAAAGCCGGGCTGGTGGCGGTGGACACCGAGACGACGGGTCTGGATGCCCTGACGGTGGATATCGTCGGGGTTTCCCTGGCCTGGAAAGAAAAAGAAGCGGTTTTCATACCCTTCAACCAGGAACTGAAAAAAGAAAAGCTCATTAAAATCCTTAAGCCCTTTTTGGAAAACCCGAAAATCGAAAAAGGGCGGACAGAACAGCAAATACGACTGGGCGGTCTTTAAAAGCCATGGCATCGAGCCCCAGGGCTTCGCCTTCGACACCATGGTGGAAAGCTACCTGCTGGATTCCTCCAGCCGCCAGCACAACCTGGACGCGATCGCTCTTAAGCATTTCGGTTACACCAAGATTCCCACCGAGGACCTTGATCGGTAGCGGCAAGAAACAAATCACCATGGACAGGGTCCCCCTGGAAGCCATCACCCAATATGCCTGCGAGGACGCGGACTTCACTTTCCGGACCCACGCCTTTTTCGCCCCCCGGTTGAAAAAGGAGGGCTTGGAAAAGCTTTACCAAGAAGTGGAACTGCCCCTGGTGATGGTTCTGGAGGACATGGAGCGCAAGGGCATCTGCGTGGACGAGAAGCTCCTGAAACAATTATCCGACGAGGCGGGCGTGGAGCTGAAAAAGCTCACCAAAAAGATATTCAAGGAAGCGGGCGAAGAATTCACCATCGGCTCGCCCCTGCAATTGGGAAAGATCCTCTTCGAGAAAATGCAGGTCCAGAAGATCGCCGGGACACGGGTCAAAAAGACCAAGACCGGCTACGCCACCGACGTGGACGTGCTGGAATCCCTCAAGGGCGTTCCTATCGCCGACATGGTGCTGGATTTCCGGCATGCTTCCAAACTGAAGAACACCTATCTGGACGTCTTGCCCAAAATGGTCCATCCCAAAGACGGCCGCATCCATACCTCCTATAGCCAGGTCGTGGCCGCCACGGGCCGGCTTTCCTCCACCGACCCCAACCTGCAAAACATCCCCATCCGTTCCGAATTCGGCCGGCAGAATCCGTGGGGCCTTCGTGCCGGAGGATTCCAAGCATGTGCTGATTTCCGCCGACTACTCCCAGATCGAGCTTCGTGTCCTGGCTCATATCACCGGGGACCCGAACCTTATCGAGACCTTCGAGAACGACGAGGATGTCCACCGTCGCACTGCCTCCCTGATCTTCGGGACGCCAATGGAAAAGGTCACCTCCACCCAAAGAAATCAGGCCAAAACCATCAACTTCGGGGTCATTTACGGCATGGGACCCTTACGCCTGGCCCGGGAAAATGGTGTTTCCATGGCCGAGGCCAAGAAATTCATCGAGGATTATTTCGCCAAGTACCCGGGCATCCAGAAATTCACCACCGAGATGGTGGAATTAGCGCGCCAACAAGGCTACGTCTCCACCATCCTGGGACGCAAGCGGCTGATCCCCGAAATCCATTCCACCAATATCGGCCTGAAGATAACCGGAGAGCATATGGCGGTCAACACGCCCATCCAGGGCTCGGCGGCGGACCTTATCAAGGTGGCCATGGTGCGGCTTCATGAGAAACTGAAAACCAAAAAAATGGAAACCGCCATGTTGTTGCAAGTGCATGACGAATTGGTCTTCGAGGCGCCCAAGGACGAGGTGGAAGAAGCCAAGAAGATGATCCTCCACGAGATGGAAAACGCCATGAAGCTGAAGGTACCCCTCAAGGTGGACGTGGGCGTGGGCAAGAGCTGGCTTGAGGCCCATTGAGCCCGCCGCTTTTCGAAAAAATTTCAAAGGTGTTTTATGCCGGCACAAACCAAGCTTTCGAAGACCCTGATCAATGCCTACAACACGGCCCACTACCGCGTAACAGGGCCGCCGGGTTTTGTCTTGAGGATCTGGAAAAAATCCATCGAGTTGGCCAAGCTCTATGAGGAAAAGGGCC
Source organism: uncultured Pseudomonadota bacterium (assembly GCA_963843375.1). Lineage (GTDB taxonomy): Bacteria > Oederibacteriota > Muellerivitia > Muellerivitales > Muellerivitaceae > CAWJKT01. The sequence goes on along the minus strand of CAWJKT010000008.1, from coordinate 199,489 downwards.
GCGAGAGCGCAATGTACCTCACGGCCTATAATCCCTATAGCCGGAAGACTGACCGCAACCTCAATATCCGGGCTCACAAGCATTTGAAGAATGATTTGACCCAAATGAAGTTGCCATTCTTCGAAGGCGTGGGAGGCGACCCTAGTGGACACTGGAAAGCCGAGCCGAGCTTTTTGGTGCTGGGGGTGACCCTGGAAACCGCGAAGGAAATGGCGGTGAAATACAAGCAAAACGCGGTGGTGTGGGTGGACAGCGACGCCATCCCGGAGTTGGTTTTAATGCGCTGAAGATGGATGGTTCGCGAGGTTTTTGTCCGCCGGGCTCGAAGCCTCATGTTAAACTGGACGCGTTTTAGATGGTTAGGTGTCATCTTATTAAGGACGAGCATGGAGTGGAGAATTCATTGAGCCCCAAGACCCGCCGTCTCGGTCCCTTGTTCCGTGTTTCCACTCTATTCGTCCTCCTTGTCCTTTTTTCCTCATATCCCCGGATCTCCGCTGCCAGTGAAGACCCATTGCGAAAATGCCTGGTCAAAATATTCACGACGATGCAAAAGCCGAACTACTACGAGCCCTGGAGGGTAGGATCCCAGGAAAACGTCAGCGGCAGCGGGTGCGTCATTTCCGGGAACCGCATCCTGACCAATGCCCACGTGGTTTCGGACGAGATTTTCATCCAAGTCCTCAAGGACGGAGACTCCAAAAAATACACCGCCAAAAAAATATATGTCGCCCATGATTGCGACCTAGCCATCCTGAAGGTTGACGACCCGAAGTTCTTCCGCGGAACCAAACCGGTCAAGTTCGGGGGCCTGCCGGCTTTGAAGGATAAAGTCGAGGTCTACGGCTACCCGGTGGGGGGAGAAGACTTGTCCATCACCGATGGGGAAGTTTCCCGCATTGAGGTCATCCAATACAGCCACTCCATGCGAAACCTCCTGGGCATTCAGACGGATGCGGCCATAAATCCCGGCAACAGCGGGGGGCCGGTCTTCAGCCGCAAAAAACTGGTTGGCGTCGCCTTTCAGGGATATAACGCTGCCGTCGCCCAAAATACCGGTTACATCGTCCCCGTTCTGCTCATCCAGCGGTTCTTGAAGCAGATCAAAAAGGGAAGTTACAGCCCCGTTCCCACATTGGGACTCTACACTGAACACATGGAGAACGACTCCCTCCGGGACTATTACGGAATGAAACCGGACCAGACGGGTCTTCTCGTTTCCAAAGTGGTTTATCATTCCTCCGCCTGGGACAAGGTCCTGGAAAATGACATCCTCCTTTCGATTGACGGTTTTCCCATTGCCAACGATGGCACCATCCCGTTCCACAAGGGCGAAAGGCTCAATTTCACCTACCCTCTGTGCCTCCACAAGATTGGGGGAGAAATGGTTTTAAAAATCCTGCGCAATAAAAAGCCGCTCAGGATTTCAGTCACCTTGAAAGACGACGCGCGCCTGGTCCCTTTCGTGAAATACGACGTCAACCCCACTTATTTCATCTTCGGCGGTCTGGTCTTCACGCCTCTCAACTCCAATTACCTGCAAATCACCAAGAACCCGCCTCTGGGTTTCATGCCTCTTTACTTCGACGGGTTGCCATCGGAAAACCAAAAACAGATCGTCCTCATGAGCCATATTCTTTCCCATGAGATCAACAAGGGATATGGGGCCAAATACTCTAATTTGATCGTGGAAAAGGTAAACGGAATTCCCATTACACAAATGAAGGATTTGATCCGTGCCTTTGAAAATCCCCAGCAAGGGCGGCACGTCATCGAATTTGATAATCCGGCGGAGGTGGGGACGAAAATCGTCCTGGACGCCGACAAGTCGAAGCAGGCCACCACGGAAATCCTGGCGCAGAACAATATACCGGACGATCGCTCGCAGGATTTGAAATGAGGAATATTTTGAAAGGCTCCGCCCCTTCCGTGCAAGTCCTGTTTTTGTCATGCGCGATTCTTTTCCTTCCCGCTTGCCGTTGGCATAAGGCGGGGGACCTGAAAAAATCCGTGGTCAAGGTTTTTTCCACGGTTCAAAACGTGGATTTTTATGAACCCTGGAAACCGGGATCGCAGGTTCAATTGGAGGGATGCGGGGTGGTGATTCCCGGCGGGCGAATTCTCACGACGGCCCAGTTCGCCAATAAGGCCAATTACATCGAGGTGCAAAAGTTTGGGGAAACCAAACGGTACGTGGCGAAGGTGGATCAGGTGGGTTATGACATGGATTTGGCCCTTCTCTCGCTGGAGGACAAGGACTTCTTCAAGGACGCGGAACCCGTGGAATTCGGCGAGTTGCCCGCGCCTGGGGATAAGGTCGTGATCCACGGGGGCGACGAGATTTCGGTCAAGGAAGACACCGTTTCGGGACTTGATATGGTTTACTCCACTGAATCCATGCGCTTTGTGCCGGGCCTGATCACCTACAACCCGATTGACACCAAGAAAGACGGTTGCGGTGTGTTCAGCAACGGAAAATTCGTCGGTCTTCCTTTTGAGTCCTGGCATGTCCCCGATAAAACGGGTTCCTTTATTCCTATCAACGTGGTCCAGCGGTTTTTAAAGGGGACTGAAAAGGGAAAGCGGTACGACGGGTTCCCTGACATCGGCGTTTTCGTTCAGAATTTGGAAAACCCCTCACTTCAAGCCTACGACAAGCTATCCCCGGATAAAACCGGGGTGGTGGTCACGAAAGTCATTTACGGTGGTTCCGCGGACGGGTTTCTTCAGGCAGGGGACATCCTGACCGCCATTGACGGCCATCCCATCGACAATGAGGGCGATATCACTCTGGCCAAATCCGAGAGGATCGATTGGACCTATCTGATCACCTTTTACCTGATGGGTGAGAAAACCAGCTTGGAAATTCTTCGGGACGGTCATCCGATGAAAGTGGAAGTGCCCCTCAAGCCGCCTTCCAAACTCGTCCCCTTTCGACCAGACAATATCCATCCCACGTATTACTTTTATGCGGGTTTTGTTTTCGTCCCTTTGACCGCCAATTATTTTGGCTCGGGAGATTGGGAAAGCTTTAAGCCGGAATTGAAGGACCTCTTTTTCCACGGTGATCCCACGCCGGAGCGAAAGCAGGTTGTTTTACTCAGCCATGTGCTTCCACATGACATCAACGTCGGTTACGACCAGCAAACCAACCTTATCGTCCAGAAGGTGAACGGACGCCCCATTTCGGAAATAAAAGACCTTATCGCCGCATTCCAAAACCCGATGGGAGGCTATCAGGTGATCGAACTTGACGACCACACCTGGTTCGGCTCCCGGATCGTTTTTGATGCCGCCAAAGCCCCGCAGGCCACAGCCGAACTCATGTCGGAGTTGAAAATCCCCGCCGACCGTTCCTCGGATTTGAGATAAAAATTTTTGTGGCGCGGAATTCCGTTATTTCTCTAACTTCAATTTTGCCGTTTCTTGGCGGTTAACCCGGACTTTAAACTGAAAAAGGCCTTTTGTTTTTGGGGAAATTTAACGATGAGTCAGGGTACCGGGATGGCGGTGGGGGTGGGCAAGGGCTGGGAGGATTCCAAAAGATCAGGGCTGGAGGCGGGTGCCGGCGCGGCGGAAACAGGGTTATTGGGCGCTGGCGAACCTGATCCCTCGCCCGGGTTGTTAGGCGAAGCGGGTGAAGTGACCGTAGCCGAATCCGCTGGGGTGTCGGGGGCAGCGGCCGCGGCCGGCGTGGTGGAGGAATCCACCGGGGCGGCGGGGGCTGCGGCCGACTGGCCCGGTGTATTCGCGGGGGCGACCGGGACAGGAGTTGAAGTGGGTGCCGGTTCTTCGGTAGGAATGGGAGTGGGAGCTTGGTCGGAAGTGGAGTTGTTATTGGTGCCGGCGGCGGGATTGGCTTGTGAATCGAAGGGGGTTTCCTCGGGGGTGGTTTCATTCGTCGGGGTGGAAGTCGCAGGCGTGCTCATGCCGGGGAAGGAAGATGTGCCGGGAGTGACCATGGCCAGGGGAACTGGTTTTTCGTCCCCCGAAGGGGGATTGGAGGCCTGGTGAACAAAATAAAAGGACCCCAATATCAGGCCCAGGATAAGGCCAAGACCGGCCCAATAGAAGGGTTTCCATTGGAAACCTTTGCTTTCGCCGGGGTCGCCTTCTAATTTAAAGTTATGAATTGGAACCTCGGTTGAGGGTGATTCCATGGGTGGATCCGTCGTGGCGGCTTTGTCCTGAGGGGCCGACTTTTCCTCTGGAACAGGGAAGGTCATTTCTTTCGGGGGATCAGGGGCCGCTTTTTTCGCCGGGGGATTATGTTGGCGCCACATCGCGAAACTCAAGCCGCATCCAGAGCAAAGAGCCGCGTTGTCGTGTTGTTCCAAGTCGCATTCAGGGCATCTCATATAGAGATTATACGTTGAATCACTATTTTTTGAAGAATGCTTATCAAACAAGGGGTCGATGTAGTGTAAGGGCTTTGTTTTGGGGTTTTTCCCCGACAACAAAGCCAGCTCCGCAAGAACTTTCCTTAATGAAAAAGGGGTAAAATGATCCGGTAGGTTTAAGAAAGTCCGAACCCCAAGGGAGATTCCATGTCTGCTTTTCTGAAAACTTTTTTGAAAAGAATATCAAGGGAGACATGGATTGCATGGTTGGCCGGGATCCTTTTCTTTCTGCCTCTCTCCCTTTTAGCCCAAAATACTTACTTGGTGAATGATAACGCCGGAGATGACAGTCCCGGCTCACTTGGCGCGGCCGTGACTGGGCTCAACGCTTCGGATGCAGCCGGGGCCATTACTTTTGAGGAATCCTTACCTATTACGCTCTCTTTGCCATTCACGCCCCTTTCCCAGGCCGTGACTTTTCAGGGTTCCTCGGTGCAAATCGAGGGACAAAACGACGCCCAATCCCAGTTCGATTTCCAGCAAAATTTCATCCAACAAGTCCAATACCTAACCCTTGAAAACAACGGGGGCTTGGGCACGGATTTGGATGTTTCGGTGACGGCGGCCGGATGGGCTATGGATCCTGACGACGATTTATTCCTTTACGGGGCTACGGCGCCTTCCACCCAAACCTCCTCCAGCGGGGTTACTGGCCAAGCGGGTGGGAATGTTCAAATGGTCATCGGCGGGACCTGGAACACCGGTGACAATTCGCTGATACAGATCAACGCGGGTGCTGGCGGCTCGGTTTCCGACGGTTTGGGCTACCAGGATCAGGGCGGCAACGGGGGATCGGTTAGTTTAAGTTTCGACACCCTGAACTTCACGGGCAGCTATCTACTAGTCAACGCAGGGACGGGTGGGGCAGTGAGCAATACCAACGGCATGGGGAACCTGGGGGGGAATGGGGGATCGGTGGTTGTCCAAGGAAACAATTGTTCCCTCGGCGGGGACGGTGTCCAGTTTACCGCAGGAAGTGGCGGCGGGGTAACCGACCTGGGAACCGGCACTCCCCAGGGGGGAAATGGCGGGTCGGTTGATTTTACTATTTATAATGAACTTTCTGTTTCATCGTTGGGTAATGTCATTCTCCAAGGCGGGCAAGGCGGGGCCGGGGTTACCGGAGGTACAGGCGGGGGGGCCGACCTGGAGACGGGTTCAGTCACCCTCTCCACCATCCTGGTCGTCCAAGGCGGAACCGGGGGAAGCGGGGTTTCCCTTTCGGGCGCGGGCGGGGACGCTTCGGTTAACATCGGCTCGATCAACCAGTCTTCCGAATATTTGGAAGTCCTTGGGGGCAATGGGGGGCCTTCCAACTATCTAACAGGCCAGGGCGGAAACGTCCAAGTATGGGGTGGAATGGTTACCCTTTCGGGAAGCGCAGAACTTCTGGCGACGGCCGGCGCAGGAGGCGATTCCTATGTATCCGGTTCGGGAGGAAATGGTGGTTCAGCGGGCGTTTCGTTGGGCGTTCTTTCCATTACGGGTTCGGGGGCCGGTTTCAAGGTGTCGGCAGGTACCGGGGGTTTGGGCAGCCAGGGAACCTTCACGGGCGACGGCGGCAACGGCGGAGACCTGGCCGTTACTTTGGGGACCCTCAGCATGAATGGCGGGTCCGCCCTGACTTTGACCGGCGGTACGGGCGGGGCCGGAGGTAGTGGTTCGGGCAACCCCGGGGGAGCCGGAGGAAACGGCGGGAATGTCAGCCTCTACGCCGGGTCAGCTTCCTTGACGTCGGTGGATGTGTTGGACATTACAGGTGGCTCCGGTGGCCTGGGCGGATCGGGAAGCACTTCGGGCTCCAATGGGGCCCAGGGCCAGGCTTTGGTTTCCATCGGAGACCTGGAAAGCCAGGGGGCCATTTCCATCAACGGCAGCAATGCACTTCTGGAGGTCTCCTCTGGCGCTATCGGGATTGCGGGGCCCTTGGAGGGCAATGTAACCCTGGAAAAAATTGGGTCGGGCAATTTGGCTCTCTCCAGCGTCTGTTCCTATACGGGCGGCACCACCGTGGTGAACGGCCAATTAAATGTGGAAGGAGTCGGAAAGCCTGGCACCGGCACCGTAGTCGTTCTCGATGGGGCTCTCTTAGGCTACCTCACCTCCTCTATCGTGCAAAACACCATCCTGAATTACAGCGACCTGGTCTTTCTGGATTCTTCCTCGGCGGGTTCGGCCACCATCGTGAATAACAGCGGTCTTGTTTACTTTTATGATGATTCCACCGGGGATAATGCCCAACTCATCAACAACGGCACGGGTGTGGTGGACTTCAGCGGCAGTGACGCTTCCACCGTGGCGGGCGGGGCTATGACTATTGGGTCCATCGCTGGAGGCGGCGTTTATGACCTGGGAAGAGTGGATCTCTTCACGGGTGGAAACGACCTAAGCACAACGGTTTCGGGTTCGATCAACGATGGAGGTGCTAGTGGTGGTGGAACAGGTGCTTCCCTGACGAAGATTGGAACGGGGACGCTGACCCTCACCGGAGCCAATACCTATAGCGGCGGCACCGTATTGGATTCAGGCGCGCTGGCCTTTGGCAACTCCCAAGCCCTGGGTTTGGGTTCCGTTTCGGTGAACGATGGCACGCTTGAGAGCGCGGGTTATCCCGTCGGACTGGTGATCGGGGGCAATTACAGCCAGACTTCACAGGGGACCTTGAAACTCGGATTGGGAGGTTCACAGGCCGCCTATTACGACACGGTGAGCGTGATTGGAAACGTCACCTTGGGCGGCACCCTGAATCTTTATTCCTACGGTGGGTTGAGCGCGCCCGCCCTGGGAAGTTCCCTTGTGGCGCTTTCGTCTTCGGGAACCCTGACAGGAACCTTTCAACAGGTGGAAGAAAGCCTGGGAGACATAAGGCTCCTTCCGCTTTATTACAACAACGGTGTGGAATTGGAATCCATCATTCCCTCATTTGTGGCCGCCAGTTTGACCTCCAATCAGAAAGCCATCGGGGCGGATTTGGATACCAACGTTTTTAATCCCCAACTGATGGGAATGATGTCCCAATTGGGTGCCCTGTCGGGTAGTTCCCTTCAGGCGGCGGAAAACGAGGTCTCACCCGCGGGTCTTTCGGCGCTATTCCAGGCGGGATTCGCCGGAGCCGCTTCGCGCGCCGCCCTGGTGGATCAGAGACTTTGGGAATTGAGGGACGCCCAGCCGCCCCGGTTTTCCTTGCCCGGTTATTCCAACTCCGATACGCCTCTTTTTGCGGGCAACCTGACGCCGGTGGAGGAAGCCTCAATGGCCACGCAGCGGGAGGGGGACTGGAGCGGTTTTGTATCCGGCAACGGGGGGATTCTCAACGTGAGTGGAAACGCGAACGCGGCGGGCTACCAGGTGACCACTTACGGGCTCACCGGGGCGGGGGCCGATGTGAGGCTTTCGCCGGATTTTGCGCTGGGACTGATGGCCGGGTTTGGCCAATCCAATATAACGCTGGATGGAGGAGGAACCTTAAGCGCAGGCGGCGGCGACTTCGGGCTTTATGGCCTCTTCACTTCATACGGTTTTTACGCGGACGGCCTGGTAGAGGGAGGAATCAACCAATACAACACCCTGCGGCAATCCTATGAGGGAGTTGCTTCGGGCCAAACTCAGGGATCGGAATGGAGCGGGGCGATGGAACTGGGATACGGGTGGAAAGTGAGAAATCTAACCCTGGGCCCGGTGGCTTCGCTGCAATATACCCGGGTGGGACTCAATGGATTTACCGAAATGGGCTCAGTGACACCCCTGACCTATCCCGCCCAGTCGCAGGATTCCTTAGTGAGTCGTTTGGGACTCCAAGCGGGCGGTCATTGGAAACTGGGCGACACCGTGGTCTCCCCGGAACTCACACTGTCTTGGGAGCATGAATATGATGATCAAGGGGGGATCGTGGAGGCGGGTTTCGGAGCCGGGGATTCCTTCACTGTGGCCGGCCCACCCCTGGACCCGGATGGGTTATTGGTGGAGGCGGGCCTCAATATGGCTTTTACGAAAAACTTCTCGGCGGATTTGAATTATCAAGGTGAAGTGGCGCGCGTGAATTGGAGTTCTAACCAAGCAGGCGGGGGAATCCGTCTGGGTTTTTGAAATGCCGCCTCGGAAAATACGCTTTTCCTGGATCCGCCAAGGACCTGAAAACAAAAGAATATGGAAATTCTCATAGCCCTTCTCTGAAATGGGTTTCTTTGCCCGGGATATGGAAAAAAAGGGGGGAGGGTCCGATCATGAAGCCGGGTGAATTCCATGGATAGAAAAGAAAGCGAAAACTTCGGTCTCGCCAACACGCAAGCCATCACCCTTGCACTGGACGAGTACGACGACATTTTCTCGGATTTCGATCCGCGTCCCTTTTCCCAGCGGGCCCTCTCGGATGATTTTATCCACGAATTGAAAAGGGCGAGTTTGACCAAAGAGGAAAGAGGCCTGAGTCTCGTTTTCCAATTACCCAAGGAGAAGCGTTTCGCGGGCCAGGAACAGGTAATCAAGGACCGGCTGAGGGATCATTTCAAGCGACACCGCAAAAGGCTCGAAGAAAAGCTCAAAAAAGAAAGGATCACCGGCCTCAAAATGGCCGCTCTAGGTGTGGCTTTTATGTTCCTAGCCACCTATCTGCTGACCTATACCGTCAAAAATATATGGACGACCTTTATCGTCGTTCTTTTGGAGCCCGCAGGCTGGTTCACCTTTTGGGAGGGGTCTTACTTGATCTTGTTCCAGTCCAAAGAAATCAACCCGGACCTAGCCTTTTATCGAAAAATGATTGGCGCGAAAATCAGCTTCATACCGAATCCAGAAACCAAAATGGCAAAAGTTTGACCCGGGAGAAATTTTTTTTCTTTTTGAGAGAAAAAAGGGAAGCCTTCTGGAAAACCCCGCTTTGGGGGTGCTTTTATTCCGAAAGACGCAAACGGAAATCAATTTTATGTCAAATTTTAGAAATTTCACTGGGACGCCGGCTACTTCCCTGTCTGGGATGTTTGCCACGCGTTAGGATATTCGCCCTCCGCGAAATTCCACCAAATCGAAAATTTCTACTTAATGGTCCCGCCCGAACAAATTTTTTTGTGAAATTTAATGATCCTTTCTTTGGAAAGGAATAAACTAAATTTAGTTTTTCAGCGCAGGAGGTGCCCCCCATGAAAATCGCCATTGATGTCACCGACCATCCCCAGAACAAAAACATCACGCTTCTTTCCGTGAAAGGCCAAATCGATACCCTCACCGCCCCTGAATTCGCCAAAAAACTTCTTTCGGTTTTGGTGAATAGAAAAGTTAAGCTTATCATTGACTTGAACGGTGTCGATTACATCGGCAGCGCGGGATGGGGCGTTTTTATCAGCGAAATCAAACAGATTCGCGAACAAGATGGCGATTTGGTGCTTGCGGGTATGAACTCGGACGTTTTGGAAGTTTATCACTCCCTTGAATTTGGCAGTATTTTGAAAGCTTTTCCCAATGTCGAAAGCGCTATCAAAAAAGGCTTTGGAAATTAATCGGGAATGACAGGTGAAGGGTGAACCTGAAAACCCCGGCTGGACTCATCCTTCACATCAAACCCAAGACCTCCCGCAATTCCACCCTGGCCTTTTCATAGTCTTTCATGAAGCTTTTGTCCCCTAAAAGCGCCGCCGCGAGCAGAACCACGACTTGCTCTCCCGCCATCACGTCGCTGTGGTAATGGACCCCGCCCACAATCCGATTTTCCGCTGTACACCTTACCCTTTGCCAAAATTACATCCTTTTTCTCCGGCACCATGTGGGCCAGGATGACGGCAAGTGCCGTGCCCCCGGTGGCTGCCCGCTGGGATAGGATAAGCTTTTCGATTTTTTCACACAGCGGTTCACTTCGGAGTTGGTTTGATAGAGCCGGGGCCGTTGGTAGTAATCCTTCACCAGGATGAGACTAAATATTAGAATGGACCAGGTTTAAGAGGGGCAGCTAAAGTGATCAATGTTTCCCGCGCCCCACTGCTCGGTAATTTTGGAGGTCGTACTTATGCTTCCCACATCCGCCATCTTCAGTCATCTTCGCCGGGTTCTTCAACAGGCCTATTTTCTGCAATATATGGGTCCGAAGGAACTGGACAAACTGATTTCCTGCCTGCGCGCCGTCAGAGTTTTTAAGGGTTATGAGATCATACGGCAAGGGAACCCGGGAGACGCTTTTTACCTCATTGCTTCCGGTCGGGTTTCGGTTTGGGTGAACAAAGGTTCCCAGCGGGTGAGAGTGGCGGGGCTTCGAGCCGACGAGTATTTCGGAGAAATGGCCTTGATCTCCAACGCTCCCCGAAACGCCACGGTGGTCGCCGAAATGCTCACCGAACTTTTTATCCTTGAGAAATATAATTTCGACAATCTTCTCATGAAGAATCCCGCTATCGCCCAGAAACTACACAAAGCCTACCAAGAAAGGGGCGAGGCCACCTTGCGGATTTCAACATGAGTTGGGCCAATAGAAAGTTGGATTGGCACCCCTGCGATTGAGGAGTCCGGTTTGATGCCTATTCAGCCAACTCGTGATAAGCCATCGTGGACGAAAAGGATGAGAGGATTTTGATTCGAGTTAATAAAAAAAAGGGGATCGCATGAAGAAAGATCAAGATTTCTCTATTGCTATTACAGTCGACAACACCCCCGAAGAAGCTTTCAAGGCCATCCAAAATGTTCGTGGATGGTGGTCGGAAAATATTAAGGGCGGCACCGAAAAACTCGGTGACGAGTTTACCTATCGTTACAAAGACGTCCATTCCTGCAAAATGAAGTTAACCAAAATTATTCCCGCGAAAAAAGTTGTTTGGCTTGTTTTGGACAACTATTTTAATTTTACGGAAGACAAAAACGAGTGGAAGGGTACGGAAATTATTTTTGAAGTTTCCGAAAAAGACCCTCGAACCGAAATCCGCTTCACTCACCGGGGACTGGTTCCTGACTATGAGTGTTTCGATATCTGTTCCAACGCTTGGGGCTCCTATATTAACGGTAGTTTGCGGAGTTTGATCACTACAGGTAAAGGGAAGCCCAACAAGAAGGAAAAAAAAGGCAAAAGACCGCCCAACAAGAAAGAAAAAGAAGTAAAGGGCAGACCACTGGAACTAACAACGTGCCGGCCAAACCACGAGTAAAGCAATCTCCATACTTCATGGGATTTCAAGAAAACCTGGAACAGGAAATTGGGCAAATCACAGCTTTTCTATAGCTTGTGGTGATACCTAAGGATGTGGAAGGTATCCTGGTTTTTTGGGTCTCAAAAGGTAATACTCCCCTTTTTTTCATTCGAAAATGCAAAAGATAAAATGGGAACTTGGGATTAACGCGCCAATCGTGATTTTGGTAGAAGCAGGGGGAAGAGGGGTATAATAATTAACGAATAAACCGGCAACATCGTCGGACAAGGTCGTCTGGGAAACCTCGTTGAAATCGTTTTCTGGAACCCCGTCCAAACTTTTCGTTTTGGGGTTTTACGAATGAAACGTGGCTTGAGTAAATCATTGTCCTGTCTGACGGGCCTAGCCTTGGGTCTCTTGGCCCAAACGGCGATAGCCTCAACCATTGCCGGCCACATCAAGATCGACAACTTTGGCTACCGTACCACAGACACAAAGATTGCTATTTTTACCGAAAACCCCGGCTCCAGCGTTGGGGTGTACAACGCCGCCACCAGTGTGCTGGCTTACACCGTGCCCGCGGCTTCGGTATCGAGTTTGGGAACGGATCCCACCTCGCCCCAGATTTCCGGGGACACGGTCTGGTGGGTCAACTTTTCGGCTTTTACCACGCCGGGCACCTATTACGTCTATTCATCTGCCCTGACTGAACAATCCTATAATTTCACGATCTCGAATTCCGTTTACCAAGCGCCCATGACGGCGACCCTCAAGGCCTTCTATTACCAAAGGTGCGGGATCGCCAAACTTGCTGCCTACACCGGTAACTCCGCCTGGGCCGACGCCGACGCATGCCATACACAAGACGTCACCTGCGGGCCAGCCTCTGGATGCACCTTTCCCAATAACTACGGTATCCTGAATTTGGAGGGTGGCTGGCACGATGCGGGGGACTACAACAAATACATCGGTCAGACTCCCACCGGGGCATGCGCTAGTTGGGGAGGGGACAGCGGGGAAGCTCTTTGGGATCTTCTTACGGCCTATGAATGGAATCCAACTCTTTTCGCGTCCCTTTCCAGCAATATCCCCGAGTCAGGCAACGGTGTTCCGGATATCCTCAACGAGGCCATGTGGGAATTAAACTGGTACCTGAAGATGCAGATGACCGACTACCATGTCCTTTCGGTCGTCCATGCGCCCGGGGGCGGGTCAGGCTCTCCGCCCAGCACCGACACAACCACCCGGGTTTACTATCCCCCTAACCCGGCGGGCGAGGCTCAGTTCGTGGCCATTATGGCCCACGCAGCCCGGGTAATGTCCGGGGTTTCGGGTTTGGCCAGCGCCGCGATAACCTTCCGCGCCGCCGCAGAAAATACCTGGAACGCTTACGTGTCCTCTGCGCCGGTGACAAATCAGCAATTTTGGGCCGCTGCCGAAATGTTCCGCATGGAAGAGGCCCTTGGCGGACCCGCCTCCATCATCAGTGCGGCCCAATCCATCGTGAATAATTATCAAACCTGGAACGGGTTTTGGCTCAACGAGGATTTATTCCAACAGAACTGGGGCATCCTGACCTATATACAGGCCACCAATGCCACGGCGTCAGTCGTCACAGATATGAAAACGGATTGGGGCGTCTTGGTCAACGACCTCTTCACCCAGAACGATTTTTATAATTCGGGAATGCACAGTTACGATTATTTTTGGGGTGCCGACGAGGTGAAGATGAACTACGGCATGCAACTGGTTTGGGCCTCCCTATTGGGTGCGACGGGAAGCTACACCTCGGCCCAATGCATGACCCACGCCGAAGACTTCCTTCATTACATGAACGGAACCAATCCAATCAACATGACCCTCATGACAAACTCAGCCGCCATTGGCGCCTCCCACGGGGTTTGGCGCATCTATCACCAATGGTTCGGCAATTATGGAAACACCTTTTCCTTCGACAATTTCATCGGCAAACCAGTCTCGGTCACCGACCCGCTCTATCCTTATTACGCGGGAACGGATAATTTCGGAATTAGTGACAGCGGCCCTTCCACTTACGGCCCGCCGCCTGGCATCGTTCCGGATGGACCGGGTCATGGATACGCCGCCGATAATGGGGAGTCGGAACCGCCAATGTTGGCTGGGGAGGTCGAACCCCCCTATGAAAAGGAATACCGAGATTGGGATTGGGTCGACCCCACCGGGGCCAAGAGCGTACCCTGGGTCGTAAACGAGACAGGCATTTATTACACCGGTTCCTACATGGCCCTGGCTTCGGCCTTTGTGACGACTGCGGCCCCCACGGCTACCCCCACCAGCAGTTTAACCAGTACGGCCACCAAGACGGCTACTTCAACATTGACCGCGACACCTACCAACACCTTGATTAATACCGTAACCTCTACGGCCACAAACAGCCCGACGGCGACCATCACGGTAACCCAAACTGCGTCCGCTACCAAAACCTTTACAAGTACGGTGGCTAATACCGTGACCGCATCCCCCTCATTTACTTTCACGAATACGCCAACTCATACGGGGACGGCGACATCCACAAACAGTCCATCGGCCACCGTCACCAATACCCCAGTCAACACTATGACCAACACCGCCACGAATAGCACGACAAACACCTTGACCCAAACCCCCACAGCGACTTCCACCAGCACCTTGACTCATACGCCCACCAATAGTCTCACCTCCACGGCCACCCAAACCGCGACCCCGACGGCCACTAGCACCGGCAGTTCGACCTCTACAAGTACCGCCACCAATTCAGCCACTTTGACTCCGACCTCCACGGCATCCAACTCCGCTACGCCCACCATCACCGGAACCCCGACATTGTCTCCGACAGGGACCATCCTCACGCCGACACCCACCTCCACTCCGACTAAGACGGCCACGAACACGGCGACCAATACAGCGACAAACAGCGGTTCTCCTACGGCGACTTACACCGCCACTTCAACGCTCACCCCTAGCGCGACAAATACGGCGACTCTAACCCCCACTAATAGCCCGTCGAATACGGCAACTCCCACCGCGACCTCTTCACCTACAAAGACTCCGGTTACTACAGCTACGAACACACCCACGGTGACTTCCATGAATACCTTTCCTAATACTTCTACCGCCACCGCTACCAATACCGCCACTCAAACCCCAACAAACACTGTCACGGGCACCAATAGCTCTACCCCCACCTCCACAAAAACCTTCACCCCTAGTCCCACAGTTACGGCCACACCGACTCAAAGCCTAACAAACACCGAGACTTCCAGCACCACTTCTACAATAACCACGACCCCGACCCCAACGATGGTGACGGTGGAGGCTTCCCAGGGGCCAAATCCGCCGGCCAACTCCTCCCAAGTTGCGGGTGCCTCCAACGTTCTGATACAACAGGTCCAACTGACTAATCCGAGCGCAAGTGTCGTGACCATCACAAGCCTGAGTGTTTCCACAGGGCCTTCGGCTGCGGGAATCACGTCCATATCCCTTCTGGAAAGCGGAACGGTTATTTCCACCGCCAACTTCACGGGGACGACAGCCACCTTTAGCCTGACCAATACGATCATTCCGGCCAACGGAGCGGTGACTTACCAAGTGGAGGCGAACTTCTCGACGGGCGCCACGAATAGTTACACCTTCAACGTGACGGCAGGAGCGGGGACAAACGGGCAGATGGTGGTCTTCGGCAATCTGCCGGTGGCAGGAGCTGTGGTGACCATTGTGGCGGTGACGCCGACCCCTTCGGCCACACCCACGAATAGCTTGACCTTCACGCCCTCCGGCCTCGGGACCGCCACCCTTACGCCCACAATGACAACCCCTTCCCTTTCCACGCCCATGATCTACCCCAACCCCTCCAGTGGTGGACCGGTTAAAGTCCTGCCCCTGGCTTATTTGGGCTTTTCCGGAATTAAAGTTCAAATATTTACCACAGCATTCCGGGAAGTGCAGGATAAACCCTATCCCTCCCAGGCTTATGGGCCTGTCACGGTTGTTCTTGAGGACAATTGGGGAAATCCGCTGGCCAGCGGACTTTATTATGTGGTTATCACCACCAGCCACGGCCGTTCCATCGCGAAATTGCTGATCCTTAGATAAAATACTGCGTTGGAAAATCATTAAAATATTCACAAAAAGGAAACGTCTGCGGTGTTAAACCGAAAGCGCCCCCTATTAACGTGAGGCAATTAGTTGTTCAAGGGATCACCAATGGAGCCAGGACTGTCACAACATTCCATGGGTCTATTTAAACGGGAGCTGAGGTTGTCCGCGACGGGAATCTAGCGTGAACAAGATTAAGCAAAAGGCTAAATGGGATGAAGTCATTGAAACCCTTTAAAAAATCAGACTTTAAACCCGCCGTTCTCAATCCTTCCACAGGAAAGACCTATACGGGCTTTGATCATATGGAAGCCCTGATGGCTGCCGAAGCGGACGGTATCCATTCTCTGGGCCAGGAAAACACCGGCTTTCTCCGCAAGGACGGCAGTTTCTTTACCCGCGCCCAAACTTGGGAAAAATGGGGTTTCAAAACAAGTGCAGACTTGCGATGAAAGTTGTATCTTCCGGCGCGTGCCATGAAGTGGAAGGTTACTTTTTTTATGGGTTAAATTTTTTTCGGGGTCGTTAAGGGACTTTGTAATGGCGCTTTCAATATGTTTGGAATGCGGGACTGAAATGCCTTACGACTGGGCGCCTTGTTCTAACTGCGGTTGGAAAGCCCCAGAGACTTGGGACGCGGATGCGGAGGACACGCCGGGATTGAAAGACTCTCCGGGTTTTCTTTCCAATCCTCGGCCCTGGATCGTCTCGACGGCTTGGATTCTTTTGGGCCTTTTAGGGATTGGTTTGGCCTTCACCCTCTGGCGGTTTTTGAGATGACCCGTTAAGCATTACCCAACCTGAAATTATCGGATTTTGATATGATTGGCCTTGGAGATCCAAATGAATATTCAAGGGCCTGAATCGGAAAAAGGTGGGGAGAAGAACCACAAAAAAGGCGTGCGGCTTATTCTCGAACTCTACGAAAAGTTGAGAGAAGACCTGATTGACTTGAAGGTGATAGCCCCTCGAAAAAAAGAGAAAGCCCTTCCTTTGGAAAAGGTCGTCCAGAAACTCAAAAAAAGTGACCATGGATAGCCATGCCTGAAGCCTTCCATTTTGGAGATCCATTCTTGGAACCTTTAAAGCTGATGGGGAGGTTTCTCAATACATTCCACAGGCCGGGTTTTGGTTCCGTGGTGAAAAAATAAAGAGTGAGATTAAAGAAATAAATGAAAATACTCTTTTTAACCCTCTTGTTTTTAAAGTTTTGTGTCCCTGCCCTTTGGGCGGATCAAACTATGGATTATTACACGATGGGGATGGATTTATACGAACATGGAAACTATCACGATAGTGTCGTGATCCTTGAGGGGGTGGTCAAATCGAGCCCGGACTTTTGGCAGGCCTATGAGGTATTGGGCCACGATTACGTTAGCCTGGGGGATTACCAAAAGGGAATGGCCGATTGCGAAAAAAGCTTGTCACTGCATCAAGATAATCCCGATTTAAAGACTTATCTCCAAACATTAAAGACGCTTCCGCCCCCCACTCCAACTCCGATAGGGGGGGGCACACCGGTTTCAACCATGTTGAGCGGGCCCATGACTGTGGTAGGTGGATCAACGACGGCTCAGACCAAACTGGAGCGTACCCCCGGTTTCTTTTATCTGGGATTGGCGGGTGGGATAGATATCCCTGGGCAAGGCTGGCAAACTGCCTATACTTTGAGTCCTGGCGGTATGGCTTGTTTGGGGTTTGAGTTTGATAAGGACTTGAGTCTTCAGTTGGATATGGAAGGCTTTACATTTTCCGGGGTGAATTTCTCCGGGACTATTTCCGATACCGAGTTGTTTTTGATTCCCACCGTTCGTTATCACTTCGGCGGTCCTTACCTGTTGGCGGGCGCGGGGGGTGAATTCGAGCTGTTATCCGGTAATCCCGGGGCCCCAGTAGCGGACTTCGACGTGGTTTTGGGTGCCGGTTTCGAGGCCGACTTGGGGGATCGCGCCTTCTTTTTTGTGGAAGGGAAATATAATTTCATATTTTCATCCCAAGTGGTGGGCCAGGATATTCCGGTTTTAGCCGGGTGCCGCCTGGGCTTATGAGGAGTCACCAAAAATGAAACGCGTTTTAATTTCAATGGTTTTGTGGGCCAGCCTTATTCTGTTTGGAGTTCAAGCCTGCAATAACTCGAAAAATATACCATCAAGCCCTTTTGCAGCCAACGCCCCCACCCCGACAAATTCCCCGACCTCTACCCAGACAATCACATCCAGCATTACGAATACCGCGACCGGGACCCCGACCAACAGCCCCACCCTGACGCCGACCGCCACCGGCACCAATTCACCCACCCCTATCTCGACGAACAGCAGCACTTTCACACCCACCCTCACCGCTACTCCTGATTGCACGCCTTCCATGACTTGTTCCACAACTTCCACGGCTACGCCGGATTGCACCCCCACCGTTACCTGTTCCATAACTCCTACAGCCACCCCTGACCCAACCGATACGCCTTCAAACACCGCTACCTCCGACCCTACCGACACGCCTTCCAACACCCCCACTCCAGATCCAACCGACACACCCTCCAACACCCCCACCCCAGATCCAACCGATACGCCATCCCTTACCCCCACCAGCACTGCTACGGCAACGGTCACCCCTACCCCTTAAGGATTTTTTGTTTTTTCGGTGTCGGTCCTTATGTCCCTTCTAGATCCGTTAAGACTGGGGCGCCGATGAGCACAAAAAATGCCCGTCTTCCCACGCTGAAACTTTGGGGGACGGGCACTGATTTTTTGCAATTGAAAGGTTTGTTCACCAAACCGCCAAATTATTTTCCGAGAACCTCATCCTTCAAGGCTTTAACCACGCGGAACTTGACGACCCTCTTGGCGGCAATCTTTATGGTTTCGCCGGTAGCAGGATTTCGGCCCATGCGAGCTTTGCGATCCTTCAACTGGAAAACGCCAAGGCCATCAAGTTTGATGACCTTCTCTTTTTTCAAAGTTTTGTAAATCAAATTGTTCAGGCCTTGCAGCATGGTTTCGACTTCTTTCTTTTTGAAACCCGTGTCCGTCGCCAGCGTCACCAGCATTTCACTTTTCGTCACAATAAGACCTCCTGAATTTAAAGGCTAAACCTTTCCAGCATTAGTCCAAAAGATCGCAGATTTTACAAGAAGTTTTCACAGGAAATAAAGGAATCAACAAACCAGGGGTACTTACTATTGCTTACTATGAACCGAATGCATGTGCAGATTTTCTATAAATAAGGGAAATATGGTAATCAGTACTGCGCTATCTTCTCTTAGCGGCAAAATTGTTTTTCCATATTTTCCATGAATAGATGGTGTGCCCAGCAGGACTTGAACCTGCAACCTTCTGATCCGAAGTCAGAAGCTCTATCCAATTGAGCTATGGGCACGGCTCGAAAATTCCTTTTAAAACAATGATTTTTGACTATAAACCTACTTCTTGCGGGATGAGGTTCTCCTGTCGTGTCTTATTCGTGTCATTCAAAATTTCAACACGCCGAAAGGCATCCTGTCGATCTTCCCTATCAATCTTGTCATATTTCCTAAAAACAGAAAAGGTCTTATGGCCCGATATCGACATGATGACGGAATCACTCACCCCCGCCTTTCTTAAGTTGGTAATTGCGCAATGCCTGAAATCATGAAAATGAAAATCTTCTATTCCTGCCTTGCGCAAAACACTTTGAAAGGAGGTCCTGATATTTTTTATGCCTTTACCTCTATAAGTAAAAACATATGGACTTCCCAATGTTTTGGGTATCCCCTTAAAAAGCCGATTCAGGTAAGAACTCAGTGGTATTTCCCTTTTCTCATCGGTCTTGGTATCAGAAGCTTCCAAAACAATAATCTTGTTCTTGAAGTCAACCTGATCCCACTTTAAACCAAGAATCTCTCCCCGTCTCATACAGCTAAATTTAGCAAGTTCTACAATGGGCTTTAAATGGGGTGGGCAAAACCCCAAAAGGTCCTGCCACTCCTGTTCGGTCAACGTCCTATCTCGGGAATGCTCCTTGAATCTTCGAATACCCTCGATTGGATTTCGCTCAATCTGTTTATTTAAAATCGCCCGTCTAATAATGGTTTTTAGGCAGGCCATATCCCGATTGAGTGTTGAGCCTTTCAAGAAATCCTTTTTGTGATGCTTATTACCCTCTTTCTTTCGTTGATTAAGGAAAGCCTCAACATGATCAGGCGTCAGGCTTTCCAAAGGCCTGTTTTTAAAAAAAGCCTTGAGCTTTTCGGTTATTTGAGCGTCGTTCTTGTAACTTTTCTTCCGGGCGGCGGAATAGGCTAAAAATGAATCTGCCGCCTCGTTGAAAGTGATCTTGGGCTTCTCCTCGACCAGAAACTTACCCGTCACCATTTCCTGCAAGTGTTGGGCAAGAACAAGCTTTGCCTGGACTAAAGGAATAAACCCTAAACGGACTCTCTTCCGCTTTTTAAGCCCTCCTTTCAGTAAGTAATAATCTAAAAAATACCCCTTACTATCCTTTCGGAGATGTTGGGGCAATCCAAAAACATTAGTCTTACTCATGCGTCCCCCCTAATGTCCCCAGCTGAGTAATATTATCATCAGGTTTCTGAAAAACCTTGTTAAAAACAGAAAGCCAAATACGTGGGTGTTTACCGACTTTAATAGAAGGCAATAGGCGTATTTGTCGCCAATACCTAATTGTGTTAGGGCTAACTTTGGCCATTGTTGCCGCCTGCTCATCAGTTAGTAGCTCGTCTTCATATAAATTATTATTTTTCAACATAATTAATTCCTTGTACTGCATATATCGTCTGCTTTATGGGCAGGTTGGGCTCCCATTGATCCATTAATAAAATCCAATTCCATATATCCCTTTATCTCTATTCCAATTCCATTTATAAAAAGTGTCACAAATTAAACTTTTATTTACTTTTTGCCTCAAAATAATTCATTAATTTTTCAGGTTTAGGAAGAAGGTCCAATTTTTCAGGCAAAGGGTCACCAATAACAAGCCGATAAGGTCGTCCCTTTTTCTCTTCCAAGTTTTTTAAATAACCTGATTTTTGATCGTTTTGAACTCTTCGGGAGATTGATGATTTGTCTAGATTCAAAACGGTTTTTATTTCAGCCTGAGTTACAAAATCACCCGGTTTATTTCTGGATTCAAGAATGCTTTGAACTGCAAGTACTGTTTGACGTGTTTGTTCACTTACACCAGTCCCAACCTCTTGCTCGATTAATTCTGAAATTAATCCGAAAATTGCCGTGTAGTCTTCAAAGGTGGCGATAATTTCCCCGGTTGGTGTTTTCTCACGATTTGTCTGGTGTAAAATTGTGTGAGCTTTAATCATGATTAATAATTGATGAAAATCACGTCTGAGCCTTACTGCAATGGGCGGTATTAGTTCTGACAATACTTCCGCATATGGAATGACTACCTCTTTGCTTTGAGTGGATAACCAATAGTGAAGTGAATGCCAAGGTTTATAATCGAAATCGATATGGGTTTGATTTGCTAGGCTTTTAATAATATTTTTAGTCTGTTCTTGGGTATCAAGTAAGGTTAAAGAGAACATTCTTGTTTCATTTTCAGGATGTTGTAAACGCCGGTCCAATAGTGTGACGGTCTAGAGAGGGCAAAAAGGCGGTCGAAAAGTGTGACACTCCCCGAAATTCCCTGGAAGATGTGGGTTTTCAAAGATGAAAACCACGCCTCCAGGAGGAAAAGGAGTGTACAAGGACATGGACCGATGGACCGAAATCCGCAAGAAAATCCTGGTGGAGGGGGTCTCCAAACGCCAGGTGATGGAAGAAGAAGGCATCCACTGGGAAACCCTCAAGAAAATACTCGCCCATAGCCAACCCCCGGGCTACCGAATGTACCGGGAGAGGTCACAGCCCAAGATTGGGCCCTTCCTGGGCCGCATCAAGCAAATCCTTCAGGACGACAAGCACGTCCACAAAAAACAACGACATACGGCCAAGCGCATTTTTGAGCGCCTGCGGGATGAGGATGGTTACACCGGCGGCTATAGCCAGGTGAAAAAAGCCGTCCAGGGGTTCAAGCAAAAGAATAGCGAGGTCTTCGTGCCTTTGATCCATCGGCCCGGGGAGGCCCAGGTGGACTTTGGACACGCCCTGGTCAAACTCAACGGTGTGTTGGTGAAACGGCCTTTCTTTGTGATGGCACTTCCGTATTCGGATGCTTTTTTCGTCCAGATGTTTGAGCGGGAAAGCACGGAGTTCGTGTGGGAAGGCCATATCCGGGCCTTCGAATATTTTGGCGGCGTGCCCTGGCGGATCAGCTACGACAATGCCAAGACCCTCGTGACGAAGATCGCCGGGGTACACCAACGGATTTTGACCAAAAGTTTCCAGCAATTGGAGAGCCATTACCTCTTCGATCACCACTTCTGCACGATACGCCGTGGCAATGAAAAGGGCGTCGTGGAAGGCGGGGTGAAATACGTCCGCCTGAACTTCATGGTCCCGGTTCCACAGGTGGGAAACCTGGATGAACTGAACGAGCAGTTGGAGGTGAAATGCCGGGAGGACTTGAAGCGCAAATTGCGGGGGAAGGGTCTACCCAAGGTGCAGCTTCTAGACGAGGATAAGGCCCATTTCAGGCCTTTGCCGGCCACTCCCTTTGACGCCTGTCTGAAACAGTCCACGACAGCCACGTCTTTGTCCCTCGTGCGTTTCGACACCAACGACTATTCCGTTCCTTCCGAATGGGCACACCATCCGGTGGTGGTGAAGGGGTACATCAAGCGAGTGGATATCTTCCACAAGGACAGGCTCATCGCGACTCACGATCGCCTTTGGGGAAAGGAAGGTGTGGTCTTCAATCCGGTGCATTATTTAGCGGTTTTGGAAGGGAAACCGGGAGCCCTCGATCATGCCCGGCCCCTGGAAGACTGGAACCTGCCGGAAAGTTTTCCCCTCCTGCGCCGCCGCATGGAAGCCATGGAAAGGCACCATGGTGAAGGGACACGGGAATTCATCAAGACTCTGCGCCTCTTGGAGAAATATTCCCTCTCGCGGCTCACCCGTGCGGTGAAGAAAGCTGTGGGAATGGAAATCTATACCCGGGACGCCGTCGCCCAGTTGCTCTACCCCAGGGAGGATTACAGGCTGACCACCTTCAGCCTTGCCGGTCGTGAGCACTTACGACGGGTTCAAGTGGCCCGGACGGATCTTTCGGCCTACCGGGAGCTGATGGTTGTGGGAGGTGAAGCGTGAGCGAATCCAAAAAGACGCTCTTGCTGGAACACCACCTCAAAAAACTCAAGCTGCCTACCATGCAGCGGGAGTACGACAAGATGGCCCAACTCTGCCGCACAGAACGCAGTGACTATCCACAATATCTGCTCAAATTGGCCGAGATGGAGCTTCTAGACCGGGAACGCCGGGCCAAGGAGAGGCGCATCCGCGACGCCAACTTTCCCGTGCTCAAAACTTTGGACACGTTCGACTTCAAGGCCCAGCCTTCGATCAACCAGGAATTGACGCGGGAACTCATGCGGGGCGAGTACATCGACAAAAAAGAAAACGTCCTGCTGATCGGCAATTCGGGAACAGGTAAAACCCATTTGGCCACGGCGCTGGCCTACCAGGCCTGCTGTCAGGGCCGGGCGGTGAAGTTCTTCTCCGTGACCGGCCTGGTCACCGAACTTCTGGAGCGCCGCGAGGAAAAACAATTGGCCAAGTTCCATCGGCAGTTGGCCAGGCTCCACCTAATCGTTTTGGATGAATTGGGTTACGTACCGTTCACCAAGCCGGGAGCGGAGTTGCTGTTTGAGGTGGTCAGCAAGGCCTATGAGCGAACCAGCCTGATGGTAACGACGAATCTTCCCTTTGAAAACTGGGTGGAAATCATGGGTTCCGAAAGGATGACGGGGGCCCTTATTGACCGTTTGACCCATCGGGTGCATATTCTGGAGGCCAACGGCCAAAGCTTCAGGCTGGTGGAAGCGAAGAAACGGCTGAGACGTAAAGACAAGAAGGATTGATAGGTTCAACCAACGACCATATACCCTAAAGGCGTATGGAAGGCGGGGGGTGTCACACTTTTGGACCGCCCACCGTCACACTTTTCGACCGGCGTTAGCAATTGAATAGTCATCTCTCTTTAAAACAAGAAATCGAAAACATTCTTGTTGACCCATCAATCAAAATAAAAGATTTATCACGGCCTGAATTTAATAAATTATTAAGAGAAAGATTTATTGCAAAAGGTTGGGAAGATCAACCGCGAGTATTTGGTGATGAAGAATTAATGGCAAAAATGGATTTTTTGAAGGATCGAGTTGGAATCGAAGTTGGGTTTGGCCACGCATCTTTTATAGGAATAGATTTATTGAAGTTTCAAGTCGGTTCATATTCAGCCTTAGATAAAATTGATGTTGGAGTATACATTGCCACGACTAAAGAATTTCAAAATAAATTGATGAAGGACTTTAATCAGAATTGGGAAGGCTCCTTGTCTTTTGAAAAGATAGTTAGATATTTACCTCAATTTAAAAGTGCAATCCAAGTTCCAATATATGTGATAGGCATTGATCTTTAATATTTGCTTTTAACTAATAACATATCAGGTAAAGCAATTGACCTGCCCCCCAAAAACTGGTCCACCTGTAAGGTTATAATAACCCCGAAAGGCGGGCTGAAAAAGGGGGCTTTATGCCGAGAAAGAAACATAACGCAGAGCAAATCATTTCCATACTTCGCCAGGTGGAAGTAGAGCAAGCCAAAGGGCGCTCAGTCGAGGAAGTCTGCCGCGAAGCTTCAAATCACATCTTTCACCTACTACCGCTGGCGCAAAATGTACGGCGGATTGAAGATGGACCAAGCCAAAAAACTCAAAGACCTTGAAAGAGAAAACGCCCAGCTCAAGAAAGTCGTGGCTGATTTAGTGCTGGATAAAGCGATTTTGAAAGAGTTGGCCCGGGGAAACTTCTAAGCCCGGAAAAACGTCGGCGTGGAATCCAACTCGCTTGTGAAAAAGTACAGGTTTCCCAAAGACGTGCCTGCCGGGCATTAGGCCAATCCAGAAGTACCCAACGATACAAACCACAGGTTCGTCCTGATGAACCTGCTTTTAGTAGGACGGATGGTGGAGTTGGCTTGTATGTATGGCCGATATGGGTATCGGCGGATCGCGGCGTTGCTTCGATGGGAAGGCTGGAAGGTTAATCACAAGCGCATAGAAAGGTTGTGGCGGGAAGCGGGGCTGAAAGTACCGGAAAAACAGCCGAAAAGAGGAAGGCTTTGGTTCAACGATGGGTCTTGTATTCGACTCAGAGCTGAGAGACCTAACCACGTTTGGAGCTATGACTTTGTGGCAGACATCACAACTGGCGGACGACCTTTTAGGATTTTGACGGTGATTGATGAGTTTACCCACGAATGTCTGGCTCTGCCGGTGGCGAGAAAGTTTCCGGCGCATGACATTCAAGGGATATTGGCTGAGTTGTTTGTGGAAAGAGGCGTACCGGAACACATTCGCTCCGACAACGGTCCTGAATTTACTGCTAAACAGGTAAAGGATTGGTTGCCGAAACTAGGTGTGAAGACGCTCTACATCGAGCCGGGAAGTCCATGGGAGAACGGCTACAACGAGAGTTTCAACGGCAAGCTGAGGTACGATTTGTTGGATGGAGAAGTTTTCGACACGCTTTGGGAAGCAAAAGTGATTGTCGAAAGATGGCGGAAGGAGTACAACACCAGAAGGCCGCATAGTTCGTTGGGCTATCTGCCGCCAGCACCAGAAGCTTGGATTTTAGAACCCAAAACCAAGCCTATGCCGCTAATGGGTTCCGCCAATTGGTCCTATGCTGTGAGATAGGAATTGGCACTAACTTTGGGGGCAGGTCATGTCGAAGCCACATGGAAAAAATAGCTGAAAGTTGTGATTTTGTTTCGCACAATTACTTCGAAGATTCGAGGATGCCTATGATTACAAAAGCATGGAAAGAGGTATCTGGTTCTGTTTGTTCAATTGTTTACGAAAAAAACGGGACATATGTTAGCGGTGGAACCGGCTTTAAATTAGGAGATAAAGTAATAACAAATAACCATGTTATAGATGTTCCTGATGCAACCATTGCAAAAATACGATTCGTAAAAACTGATGGTAATACAACAATACTGGAAAAATCTTATCCGGTCGATATTTTAAATAAACATTTATTATCAGGAAGTGGTGAAAAAGAATGGGATTATGCGATTTTTGACTTGGATGATTTTAAAAGTATTCCCGGTTTAGAGTTTTCTAAAAAAATGAATATTGAAATCGGGCTTCAAGTCGCGTCTTTTGGGTTTCATTTTGGTAGTCAAAATCTAACAATAAACACAGGATTTGTTTCATCCCGATATCAAAAAAACGGGATTAAGATTTTACAATTAGATCTTAATGTAAATAGTGGAAACTCTGGCGGTCCATTGATCGATTTGCAAGAAAATAAAGTTATTGGAATTGTAACAAGAAAGGGTACCGGTCTATCTGAAAGTTTTAATGAATTAATAAAAAGTTTTACTAATAATGCGGCAACGCTACAAAAGGCAAAATTTATGATTAATATGGGCGGGATAGATATCGGTCAAGCCCTTTCGGTTACACAAAAACAAATGGCTGGTATTGCGAAACAAATAGAACGTTCTTCAAATGTCGGAATTGGTTATGCGTTTGAATTAGAAGGTATAAAAAGAGATATCCCCGATTAACCATTCCTCTAATTCATCTAGTGATGTCGAGTAATAAGCCGTTAAAAATTATTATTGCTTTATATTCATGGAATCCTCAATTACGATCTTCAAGAGTCGGTTTTTGTCATGTAGGAGGCACGATTATTTTTTAATGTAGGGGGATAGCCTAAATGCCGTAATCTTGCCTATAATACGGTTGTATACCTGTTTTTGGGCATTTTACGAGCGGTGGGCTGATTATAATTTTTGAATAAGTTGGAATGGGTTTAATGAGTCCCAAAACAGACCCTTTATTTAAACGCTACATTGGTATCGATTATTCTGGTGCCGAAACCCCCACATCCAGCCTTAAGGGTTTACGGGTATATATGGCGACCCCAGGAACTTTGCCAGTAGAAGTCGAACCACCTCCAAGCCCAAAAAAGTATTGGACCAGACGCGGTATTGGCGAATGGTTGGTTGAGGGATTGTCTAAACCCTTGGCGACCTTAGTTGGTATAGACCATGGATTTTCGTTCCCAATTTCTTATTTTGAAAAATACGGATTGCCCCACAATTGGTTCGATTTCCTTGATGATTTCCAACAACACTGGCCAACTGATGAGGACAATATCTATGTTGATTTTGTACGTTATGGAGACGTAGGTAATGGAAAGGCCAGAACCGGGAACTCACGATGGCGGAGGATAACTGAGCTGCATGCTCATACAGCCAAGTCCGTTTTCCAGTTTGATGTCCAAGGTTCCGTGGCCAAATCTACTCACTCAGGGTTGCCTTGGCTGAATTATCTTCATCGAAAATTAGGTAATAAAGTTCATTTTTGGCCGTTTGATGGCTGGGATATTCCAGTCGGACGTTCCGTCATTGTTGAGATTTATCCATCTTTATGGAGCAGGAGTTTCTCACGTGAGAGCCGAAATGCCGATCAACATGATGCTTATTCTGTTTCGGAATGGATGCGACGAACAGATCTTGAAGGAAGGCTTATGGGCTTTTTTGTTCCCCCACTTAAATCAACAGATCGGAAGATCGCTGAAATTGAAGGCTGGATACTAGGGGTTATGTAGACTCTTTTTGGAAAGAATTCCTTTAAACGTCTCTTACCACACCTAAAAAGAATGCTTTCTTGTTCTCTAACCTGGCGTCGTGGACCGCTCCATCGACTGTGTTTTAGGGGGCCCCTGGTTTGATTTTAGGTGTCTTATACGTGTCATTCGAATCCATTGCCGGCCACTTTATTCATACCAAACCAACACCAACCGTCAGTTACAAAAAAGGCCTCTGGATACTTGGGTTGTGAAACCCTTGTAAACAAAGGCCTTTAAAATGCGCTGGGGACTTAATTTTTGATTTTCCAAACTCAAGAAGACTTGTTTTCCTAACTTCCTGATCCGAAGTCAGAAGCTCTATCCAATTGAGCTATGGGCACTTTGAATGAGTTGAGGCAAATAATAAGACGGTCCCGTAGAAATTACCATATTTCCCTTGTTAGAAAGACTTGTTTCTTTTCTGGCCGAATAGAAGGTTGATTTTTAAAAAAGTCTAGTCGGGAGACTTTTACTACTTCTGTTAAACTGTGGCTCGACTGGCAGCGTCGGCGGGCCGGGAAACGGGTTCAATTAGATCTAAAATAATGAGGAGCGTTTAATGGCAAATCAATCGAACCATAAAAGGGAAGGGAATAACAATGTCCCCCTTGGATTGGGTGCGTCAGCACGTCCCCTTATTTCGCGTAAAGCTTTAAGAATCCTATTTTTTTCCTTGGTTGTTATCTTGATAGGGTTTACCTGGATCATCTCGGTGACTCATCCACTTCCGCCCCGCACCATCACCATGGCCACCGGCCCGGAAGGAAGCACCTACGCCTTTTGGGGGAAGCGATACAAGATATTGCTGGCAAAAGAGGGCATTGACTTGATTTTAAAGCCCACTGCCGGGGGGGTAGAGAATCTCAATTTACTTCGTCGATCCTAAGTCAGGGGTCCAATTGGGTTTCGTGGAAGGAGGGGTTGCCACAGACACAGACTCACCCGCCCTCGTCTCCTTAGGAACCCTGGGGTATGAGCCCGTATGGTTTTTCTCCCGTAAGGTGGCCACGGACCGGATTTTATTTGCCCTTCAGGGGAAACGTGTCTCGGTGGGGCCGGAGGGAAGTGACACCCGGTCGTTAGTTGAGGAACTTCTCAAACGAAGCTCACTGGAGTTAGGATCTTTCCAAGCGTTGAGCCTGGAACCGGAGGAAGCCACAGCCGAACTGCTAGAGGGCAAGATCGACGCAGCGATCCTCATGACAAGTTGGGGTTCCCCAATCATCCGAAAATTAATCGACGCCCCCGGAATCGACCTTGCCAATTTTTCCAGGGCCGACGCCTATGTTGCGCTTTTTCCTTCGTTGTACAAGCGGGTGCTTCCGGCGGGTGTGGGAGACTTGAAATATAACCGCCCGCCTCACGACACGACCTTGCTCGCCACCAAAACCAGTCTTATCGTCCGGGCTAACCTGCATCCCGCCCTTCAATATCTGTTGCTGGAAACCGCATCCCAGATCCATTCCCACGGGGGGATCTTCCAGAAAGCGGGTGAATTTCCAGCGCCGGAAGCGCTAGAGATCGAACTGGGTTCCGACGCAAGGCATTACTACAAATCGGGCCGGCCCTTCCTACAGCGTTACATGCCCTTCTGGCTTGCGGCCCTGGTGGAACAAGCCGCGGTTTTGGTGATTCCTCTCTTGGGTCTTCTCTATCCACTTGGAAAGGGGCTGGCGGCTTTGTATGGTTGGGGTATGCAACGGAGAATTTTCCTGATTTACGGCGAACTTCATTGGCTGGAGATGGAGATTAATAAACTGGGATCCCGGCCGCCAACCGAGGAAATCCTGACCCGCTTGAAACATCTTGAAGAACGAACCAACCGAGTGAGGGTATCCGCAAACTATATACCAATGCTTTACAACCTAAAAGAAAACATAGCCTATGTCCGGGCAAGGCTTAGTAAATAATGGAAGATTTTTAAGTTGTGGATTTATGGAAGAGATGGGACATTTGTCGGCCCGAGGCCAGTCCCCGACCGTCGAATAGCATCCAGGCCTGCTCAAAAGCCCAGTCGGTGTCATCGGCACCGTCTGATCCGGGAATATTAAACTTGTCCACTAGGTCCCAAAAGCCATTGCGTCTTTCCAGGCCGTAAACCCTGTAGGGTTCCCAGGGGGTTGAACTGCGCAATAGGACCAGCCGGTAGCGTGCTTCCGAATCGACCTTCTCCTGCTCCGCGACGATCTCCCAAGGGTTCATGAAATTTCTTCCTTAACGATGGAATTTTTCGGGGGAATATGAGCACCCATCCGTAAGTTTATCTTAAAAGAGAACCGATAAGGGAATTATGATTTAACTCATATGGGTAAAAGTTCCGTTTCAACTTATCTTAATATTTGAAATAGGTTGTTGAAGTCGTCGGTCCAAATCCTCAGCTTGGGCGGAACCGCAATGGGTTCCAAATCGTAGCTCTTCCCGAGTTTTCCAAGAAATCCAGGTTGTGGGTGACCACTCCCAATCTGAGCCGTAAATCTCATTTTCCTCGTCATCGTCATTGGAAACGCACCGCACCTGGTAGCCGGCATCCTCCCCCAGCAAGCGAACGACTAGGGCCAGATTCAAGTAAAGGGTGTTCGTATGGATGGCCCGAACGCCCCGATTTGAGGTGCAGTCCCTAAAGCACGATGGCCTCACGGGTCAGTAGGTGGATGGGGATAGCGTCACCCGAAAAGGCATCCACTACCAAAACGTCTTTCGATCGGTTCAAATAAAGTTTGGTGTCTCTAAATAACATTTTCGAAAGGTATCTCGGACTTAAAAGTTAACGGGACCCCTTGGTTTCTTGGTAAATTGGGAGAAATCCAGCATGAATCCGAGCTTAAAAAGGAGCAGACCTTGAAAACAAAGATGTGGTTGGAAGGATTCACCCTGACGGTCAAAGATGTCAAACGTTCGATGGATTTTTACACGAAAAAGTTAGGGTTCCGATGCGAGGTGAACGCGGTTCCTTATTTCGCAATGGTTCGAATCGGCGGTTCCTCAGGGGGCACCATCGGCTTGCTAGCTTTGAGCGAAGCGAAAAAAGAAGGGGTGGCCCCAACCACTGTTAAGCAAAAGAGGGCTATTCATGTCGAACTCAGTACAGATGACTTGGACGGCCTCTACAAAGAATTGCGTGCAAAAGGGGTTTCGTTTCACGCTCCGCCCCACGATGAACCTTGGGAGCGTTCCGCGACTGCCTTTGATCCGGATGGTTATTTGGTGGAATTCGCACAGGGCCGCCGGGGAAAAAACACGAAAAAGAAGTAAACTGGGATATGTCTGGGGGTTCCCGAGCCTGCTACAATTCAACCTGGGATCCAGTTCGTCGAAAGGCTTGGCCATGGCTAAATATTTTGGATTCTTTTTGCGCCTTACGGTAGCGGTTGTCCTTTTAACGCCTGCCTTGGGTTGGACCCAAATGACTATGCCCGCCACCCCTGTTCCCATTAAAAACCCTTTTTATACGCTGGACAAAATATGGAAAGGGGACGAGACGGGCAGCCCCCAACTTAAGGATCCGGAAGCCCTTTCGGCGGGGCGGGACGGCAAGATCTATATCGCCGGATACGGGCAATAACCGAATCGTCATTTGGGATCCAGAAGGCGGTTCCACCCAAAATATTGGAACCTTTGGTACCAGGGCCGATTGGCAAAATCCCCCCGAGTTCAACCAGCCCGCTGGAATCCTCGCCCATCCCTCGGGGGAGATTTACGTGGGGGACACCCTCAACCAAAGGGTCGTAGTCCTGGACGCGAAGGGGATGGTGGTGACCTGCTGGGGAAGCCAGGGCCAGGATAACGGCCAATTCAATGAGCCCCGAACCGTGGCCCGGGACCATTTTGGGAACATTTGGGTTTTGGATTCGGGAAACTCACGTGTCCAGATTTTCAGCGCTTTAGGTGCCTTCATGTCCGTTTGGGGTTCCTACGGTACCGACGCTTACCTCCTCAATAATCCTATGGGTATGGTGGTCAATCATATCGACCAGGCCATCGTCGCCGATACGGGCAATTTTCGATTCGAGGTTTACAACAACGATGCCGTTCCCGTCACACAACAGGGTTGGTATGGGGAGGGCCCCTACCAATTCAAGGAGCCTGCGGGGGCCGCCGTCACCCGGTCGCGCCTGTTGGTTATCGCCGACGGAGACCGAGTGGATTTTTACAACGGGGAGGACGGCTACTTCGAGTATTTGGGCCGGTGGAAAGCCGGCAGCCATTGGGCGGGGTTGAAAAACGGGGCCCGGTTTCGCGGAATCTCCAGCGACCGGCTGAACCGGATTTATCTGACGGACGTTAACAACAACTGGGTGGTTCGTCTGATGCCATTGAAAACCTTCAAGCCGCCCTATGTTGAACCGACTCCAACTCCCGAGATGCCTTCACCTTATGGAGGGCAGGATTTTCCCATCCGCTGAAAGGTGACAGGAAGAGCCCGAAAAGGGTTGAGAAAACTTTTCGAATTAAACCGGAGCCGGCTCGGTTAAAGCTTTGGTTTAAAACCCTGACCGTTCCCCGGAAGATCGTTGTCTTTCGGGAGATTCCAACCGCTTGGAAAAATCTTAAGGTTTAAGGTAGGATGGGTTGAGGTTTTTTTATGCCATTTGAAGATACTTTTCCACCCGTTGATTCGATTTCCCCCTTGGTGGGCCCTGAAATCGTGGTGCCCCGCCGACGCCGTTTTGGCCGGCGATCCCGGGAACAATACAACGAGCTCCTTCAAAGCCAAAAGGAGCTGAGGGAATCAGAATCCACCTCTCAAACCCATTCCTCTGATACCACCGAACCGCCGCTTTTGGAAAATCCTCCACATTTTGACAAGTTGGTTTGAAGAATATAGGAATAAAACTAAAAAGGGTTTGGTGAAGAATCGATGATGACTTTTTGGCCTAATTGAGGATTTTGACAGGTTTTTTATGAGTTGGTTTGTGGGAAATTATATAAATTCAAGTGTCCCAATTCCGACCTGCGGGTGTTGAAAAGAGGCCAGGCTTGTTCGAAAACCCAATCCAATTCCTCGGTGCCATTCGATCCAGCGATGTAAAACTTGTCCACTAAATCCCAAAAAGAAGACACTCTTTCAAGTCCATAAACTTTGTAGGGTTCGGTTGATTTTTGACTGCGCAACAGTACCAGTCGATATTGTGATCCTGAAAAGGCTTTTTCCTGTTCGGCCACAATTTCCCAAGAGTTCATGAGTCTGCCTTTCTGAATTCCTGAAAGCAACTTAGGGAATTTAACACAACCGGGATTGAATTTGCGGGCAATTTGAATAAAGTTGCGGAATTATCATTTCACGTTAAAAGCTTCCCCCCTTTCAGGTGGATGAAGGGACGGTATAAAGTGGTAAGAGTTTTATGATTCGACCTTACAGGGGGATTTTAAATGAAAACAGGACAATCGGATTAAACGGCTAAGTCGCGGGAACGCTCACCATCAATGGACCGGGGTCTACGATTTTTTCTTGATTCGGTTTTTTTGGGCCATGTGGGATCGAATTTCCTCGGCGATCCAAAGGTTGGCCATCAAGATTTCTCTAAAATCTGCTTTGTTTAAAAGAAACAGGTCGCATTCGGTTTCGGTTTTCACGGTGGCTGAGCGCGGGTTCTCGCTGATGAGGGCCGTTTCACCGAAGAAATCCTTGGGATGAAGTTCGGTGACTTTTTTGTCCACCAGCCCTTTGCGGACCCAGAAAGAAAGCAAGCCCTTGGAAACTAGGTAAAATGTCTCCCCTTTATCCCCCTGCTTGAAGATAGTGGACCCTGCGGGAAAATGTTGTTTCTTCATGGCGGACATGAGCTTTTCCAACTCCGGCATTTTCAAACGATCGAGAAAAAATGTTCCCTCCAGGCATTCCCGTAGGCGGTGAATATCATCCAAAAATTTTTCCGAAGCATCCCCTGAGGACATGACCCCTCCTGCCAAACAGCAACAATGATCGAAAATCGAGTTGATTCCTGTATTTATTTTAGTGAACCGTGAATCAAAAGGGAATATTTCAAGAATAAGGAAGAGATTGCCGAGGCTCAGATAACAAGGTGAGGTATTGCCTATTTTGCGGCCAATGGAACCAAAAGTTGGGCAGAGTAGAATTCTAACCAGCTTTTTACATTCCGCTGATTTCCTTAAGGTGGTCTGGTTCCACCCATCTCTGAGGAATAAGTCAACTTACTTGTCGGATCGGATTGTCCTTAAAAAGGATTCCATGGACCATTGCAAACGGGTTTCCAAGGACCAAATCAGGCGTCTGATCGGAAAAGAGTGTCTCAACTCGAATAGATTTTTTAAGTAACGGTAAATGTTTTCCACTAATTTCAACCGCCCAGAATATTCTGAAGATTTTTCACCAATAAGGCGATAAGAATGCCAATAACCCCGAAAGAAATCATTTGGGTTAAAAAACCCGTCCATGAATTCCAGTAAGAACTTTTCATTTTTCTACCTCCTGTCGGCAGTTCATTGATTGAAAAAGCGATGAACGCGGTTGCACGCATGAATCAACAGTTCTTAATAATTATTTTTATAAAATGAGTTGATAGCGTTTTAACCGCGCTCACCGCTTCACCCGTCAAGCGCCTGATTTTTTACCCCGGTTTTTCCAATTCATTTACGACTTCTATTTATAAAGCAACAGTCATACCAACTTTGGAACGGGTTGAAAAAGCCGGGACCGGCTTTTTCTCTAAAAATTTAGGGGGATGGGCGTAGAAAGGATCGGGTAAAAATGAAAGTCGGATTACAGTTTTGTAGGAACCACCATGAATCCCTTGATCCTTCTTTCTGGACACCATTATGATGGCGCCCGTGAATAAAACCTTAGGAATAACCCCGTTTGTTCTTCTGCTCTGCGGCTGGACAGCACCTCTTTGGGCGGGGATCGGCTTGAGAGCCCACCTCGAAAGTTACATCTATAAGGATGCTTGGGTAGATGTGGAGACCGCCATTGGTGACGGACAACTCAGGTTTGATTTCCGGGGGCCATGGTCCCACGGGTCCCTGATTTATGATCGGGAAACCTCCCTGGTGACTGTGGTGGACGATCTCCACAAAACCATTTTGACACTTACCCAGGACAATCAGGTTGCTCTCAAATTGTTCGGAACCGCCGCCGCCGACAGACTCCAGAGGGAAATTATGGGATCGAATGAAAGCGCCCAGAAGGCTTTTGAACTAACAGAAGAAAACGCCAGGGCTTTTTTTAATGGTGTACCGATTTTAAAAGGACAAGGAATCCAGAAAAGGGGTTTTACTTGCGATGAGTATCGCACCGATTTGGACGGGAAAAAAGCCAGGGAAGTATGGGTGACTTCTACTGAAAAAATAGGCATGAGCGAGGAAGACTATAGTACCTTGCGCAGTTTGATCCACCTGATTGTAGATGTTTGCGGGGGGGGACTGGCCCAATGGGGGGTGGATTCAACAGATTTTCAGGAGAGGCTTTCGAATTCCCAAATACCGATTCTGGCAGTCCTTTACACGAGAGGAAAGCCGTCCAGCCGGTTTCAAATCCTCCGGGTCCGCGCCCGGAGCTTCAGCCCAACTACTTTTGATCCTCCCGCCGGGTATCAAATGTTGAGTTTGTTTGACCTCATCAAACGATAGGAAATTGGCGCCAGGCCGAAATGGAGCCATCCCTTTACCCGCAAATTCCTTTGGTTCTTTTCCTTCACTTGGGTCACTGCTCGATAAAAGATCAGCGATTGTCAATGGGGTGACGATAGGCGAACTATATTTTCCACTCAGGTATCTATTAGAGGTTGAACCTTCTAGGATGGCTTGTTACTTAAACTTGTTTCTGGGAGTTGGATATGACAAAGCAAAAAGGGCCCAAGAAGGCCAAGACGGAATTTTCGGTGAAAAGGATTCAACGAAAAAAGACCCGCCATTTGAATGGATCCGCCCTGGTGGAAGCCATGGCAAAAATGGCCGCTGTTGTAAAAAAGGCGCCTGAAACAAATAAAGTATAAAAAAAAGAGGCTTCGCTTTTGTCCGATTCCGGGTGAACTGATGCCGCATCATCTCAGGGGGGGGGCATGGATTCGGAAAACAAGACGGTATATGAGTCGGCGATCAAAGTGAAAAGCGGGGAATATCGGTTCACCGTCAAAGATTCTCCCAGGTCGGGGCGCTATTTATTGATTGAGGACGTTCGAATTAAAAACGAAAAATCCAGGACGGAAAGAGTCGTCGTTTATCCTGAATTGATCGAGGAATTCGACGCAGAGTATCAAAAAGCGAAAAGCTTCATGTCCCTTCCGCCCAAGGGGTGAGTTTGGAACCAAAACTACCGAAAACCTGGGGTTATGGCACTTTATAACTTTTGCTCCACAAACCCTGCCGCTCGGTTACGGATTTTTATTAAATAATTAATCCAGAACAACTAAAGCGGGGGGGGGCGAGCTTGGGGTTTGGACATAAGAACTCGTAGGATCACGGCTGGTGGCAGTATACCCGGACATAGGCCTCAACTTGGGGTTCCGGCCCTGGGACCTTTGGCTGGGTTGAGCAGGTTGAAAAAAACCGAAGGTAATAAACGGCTGCCGAAACGCAGCATTTTTGCTTGGCCAATAGGCAGTTCCGTCCCGTCCGATTCCAGGGCCTTCATTGTTTGGATCATAAACGGCTCCAGTCCCAGTTTGGGGTATTTGATTTCTGGAACTCCTGGCGCCTTCCCCAGATCGGTTTCAACGGCTGGTGGAGCGATTTCGATGACCCTAACCGAGGTGTCCCGCAATTGATGGCGCAGGGACATGGAATAGGAATGGATTGCCGCCTTAGTGGCACAATAAATAGGGGAGCCAGCTAATGGCATATAAGCCAAACCCGAGCTGATATTGATTAGGGTGGAATCCTTTTGTTTTAAGAGTAAGGGAAGGAAGATGGCCGTCATGTGGATGAGGCCCTTTAAGTTGATGTCGATTTCCTCAAAGAGGTCCTGACCCAAGTTTTCCGGCTTGGTAAAATCCTTCCACCTCATAACCCCTGCGTTGTTCACCAGCACATCCAGAGTGGGAAACTTTTCGCTGATCACCGTGAAAAGCCTTTTTACATCCGTGTCTTTGGCCACATCCATTGTAAAAGCTTCCATACCCGGATAATGGGCGGCAAAATCCTTTAATTTTTGTTCCTTCCGTCCTGTGATGATCACCTTGTTGCCCTGTTCGTGAAAAGCCTTCGCCAACCCTCCGCCGATACCCGACCCGCCGCCAGTTACTAAAACGGTGTGCCCTGTCAATTTCATGGTGAGCCCTCCAACCAATGGAATATCTATACTGTTATTCAGGATCATTGTTAAGAAGCGCTTCAGAAGTCAATAGAGAGGAAAACAAAATAGTTTTAGATAACAACTGGGCAAGACCGGGAAATTCCATCCAAGTCCGGTATCCCAAGGCCCCGGTCTCCCTTATGATGGGGGTACTATGTCAGACCCTGCCGAAAACCCAAAAGATTGGATAGACCGACTCGCCCGAATCGGAGGTTTATTGGGCCTGAATCCCGTCAAGATCCGGTGGAAACTGATGAACTTTAAGGAAAGGTGGTCGAACCCTCGAAACCGGAGCCGGGTCACAAACCAACCTAGTGCTTACCAGCATCGAATTTGCCCCCATTGTCATACCCTCCAAGATAGGACTAATAAGATTTGTCCCAACTGCGGCATGGCCATGGTCCCCCGGTTCTTGGAAGTTTTAGGGCGTTTGGGCATCGTTGGTTTTCATCCGGCTTCAGTCAGTTCCCTGCTCAGCGCGGGAATCATCCTCTGTTATTTGCGTGTCGCGATCGCCCAAGGCGGTCTAGGCTTCTTGAACCTAGAAGGAGATACGCTTATCCATTTTGGGGGCAATTTCCCTCCAGCAGTCAGGGAAGGGGAATGGTGGCGGCTTTCAACCTACATTTTTCTTCATGCGAACTTAATTCATATCCTGTTCAACCTGATCGCCCTCCAGCAAATTGGTCCCCAAATTGAGCAGGTCTTCGGTCGGGGGCGGATGTTGTTCTTTTTCATGTTGACCGGAATTGTGGCGGGCTTGGGAAGCGAGCTATTGGGTTTAAGGGGAGTGGGGATAGGGGCTTCCGGGTCTCTAATGGGACTGATCGGTCTGGCAGCGGGCTGGGGACAACGGGATGGGACCCGGATGGGTAAATCTGTCCGCAATCAGATGGTGATGTGGGGTCTTTACACTATGGCCTTTGGATTTGTAGTCGGAGCGGATAATGCGGCCCACGGTTCAGGCTTTGCCTGCGGAGCACTATTAGGTTTTCTATGTAAGGCCCAGTGGGAAAGGCAGGGAAATAGAAGATCGGATCTCATCTTCGGGTTGGTGGGAGCACTCGCCGCCTTGGGCACGGTGGTCTTGGTTTTGTTCCCGCCAGGTATATAAAGACAGAATTTGCATTTCGCTATAATGATTTAAAAAAAGGACTTTCATGAACAAGGGACGGTTGGAGGCTTTCAGTGATGGGGTTATGGCCATCATCATTACCATCATGGTCCTGGAACTGAAAGTGCCCAACGGAACGGGTTTGGCCGATTTGAAACCCCTGATACCCGATTTTGTCAGCTACGCCCTAAGTTTTATATTCATAGGGATCTACTGGAGCAATCATCATCATTTGATGCAGGCCGTCAAGACAATCAACGGCCCTACCCTGTGGGCGAACTTGCACCTTTTGTTTTGGCTTTCGCTAATTCCCTTTGCGACCCGCTGGATTGGGATCGATAGCTTTGCCGCTTGGCCCGTTGCAATCTACGGGGCTGATCTTTTTTTCTCGGCGGTTGCCTACTATATTCTGGTACGGGTTCTCTTGGCTCACCCAGGTCAAAACTCCACCTTGGCCGCGGCCTTGGGAAGCGATTTCAAAGGCAAAATTTCTATTGTGATTTATGCCATCGCTTTATTACTTTGTTTTTTGAACTATTGGCTTGCCTACGCTTTGTATGTGGCAGTTGCTTTGATGTGGCTAGTGCCGGACCGGCGTATCGAGGAAACCCTGGCCAAATAACTAGGATTTCGGATGTTTTGAAAGGTCACCCGATGGCAGACCATGAGTATGAATTTTTTAAGGACGCCATCCTTTACGTTTTTAAAAAGCGAAAAACGTCATTTTTAATGACAGAATCCATTTTGAAGGAAATCCGTTTTCAAAAGGCACTTTTTCCCAAGGAAGATAAGGAACGTTTGGACTCCATCCTGGAAAAGATGCGCGAGCAGGAATTGGTAGTCCTCAACCAGCCTAAATTCGTAGCCCTGGCACCTTTGGGAAGAACGCAAGCTGACCAATTGATGGAGGCGCGGATAGCTGAGATTGAAAAGGAAACGGAAGAACGGTCGAGGTAAAATTCCGGATTTGGAGGAGAAAATTTGGCATTCTGTTTGGGTTGTGGAAATGAGATGAAGGAAATCTCCCGAAAGATCATCAAGGGAGAAGTTGGCCGCGGGCAAGACAAACTATAAAGTGGTATACAGCTGTCAAAACCCTTCCTGTGCCCAGAAGGGTGCCAAGAAAAGCTTCCTCGATGACGGGCTGATGTTCATCCCCCTTCCCAATGGGCAATAACCTTTTTATTTCGATAAGGTGGCAGGATGATTATGGCGGTCGTTCAAGAAGTTTTATCCCAGGAAATGATTGAGAAAGCGGCCGAAAATGAATCGGTAGAATGTCTTTGCCTAGTGGAGGAAGAGACGCTTTTAGCGGCTCTTCAGGAAGAGACTCCGGACGTTATTTTCATTGAAATCGGTTTGGCAGCCCTGGACGGGCCTTCGCTGGTTCAAAAGTTGAAGGAAAATCCTTCAACGCGAAAAATTCACATTGTGGCCTTTGGAAACAGTCTCCGGGCTGATCTTTTGCAAGACGCCAGGGAACTGGGAGCGGATTTAGTTTTGCCTAAGTCGGCTTTCCGGGAGCAAATAGCCAGCCTGATCCGGCACTATTCAAAATCCAATAACGGCTGAATCACCACGAATTTTAGGGTAGAGTGAAATACCTATTGAAAAAACGGGGATAAGAGAGCATCCTTAATATAGAAGCTTAATTCTTAGTTTTTAGGGAGCTTGCCATGGGCCGTATCGAAGAAATCCTACTCATACTCGCTGTTGGACTTTTGTTTTTTGGACCGAATAAAATGGTCGATTTCGCCAAAGGCTTGGGAACCGCAATGCGTGAATTCAAGAAAGCGGCGAATCCAGACGATCCAGCGAATCATGCTGCTTCCACCTCAACCGCCGCACCGGTTCAAACCGCCTTGCCCGCCGAAGCCAAACCTTCCGAAACCAAG
Organism: uncultured Pseudomonadota bacterium; assembly: GCA_963843375.1. GTDB lineage: Bacteria > Oederibacteriota > Muellerivitia > Muellerivitales > Muellerivitaceae > CAWJKT01. The sequence continues at coordinate 159,859 of CAWJKT010000008.1, read as the reverse complement.
GAACATTCGACCGTTTCCTAATAAAGATAAATAAAAAAAGCAACGTTGGTTTAATACCGACGTTGCTTTTTTTATTTAGGGCCAAGCCCGAAATAGGGACTTTTAATAGACCTCAAAAAGGATCCTTAAGCGTGTTTTGGAATCCACCGGGACATTATCCTGGGCTGCGGGTTTGAACTGCCACTTCGAGGCGGTTTTTAGGGCGATGGCATCCAACTCGTCGTTGCCGCTGGATTCCAAAAGCCGAGGGGTTACCACGGCCTGGGCAGTAATTAGAAATTCGATGACCACGCTGGTCTTCAAGTTCTGGTCCCTCAGGTAAGCGGGGATGACCGGGGCCGGGGCGTAAAAAGCCACGGGGCCATGGGTCGGGCCTAAACTCGGGCCGGCCTCTACTTGGTTTTGCTCCGGGGCTTTTGGCGGTTCTTTTTTCTCAACCTTTTTCTTGTGGCTTTGTTTCCGGCTGAAGACCACCTCGTCCTCATCCTTGACGGCTTCCGCTCCAGTCAAATGGGCGTTGGGGGGTAATTGGACGATTTGGGCTTCAATATAGTTGGCCGAATCGAATGGATTTCTCAGAAAAGGAAGATGGCCGATTCCCAAAGCGAGGAAAAAAAGAACTTCGATGCCCAAGGCGATTCCAGCGGCTTGAAAAAGCTTCTTTTCATCTTCGTTGGATTTTAAGAGGTTTTCAGCGTACGTCATTTGTCTTTATCCGCCTCGGCCACCAATGCGAACTTCCTCACGCCCACTTGTTTGGCCTTGTCCATGGCCTGGACCACAAGCCCGTATCCGGCGGCTTCGTCCGCGTTTACGATTACGATGTCTTGAGGATTAGACTGCATCTGATAGGTCAATTGGGACCCCAGAGTGTCCAGGGTCACTTGGGTTTTATTGACCATAAGGGTCCCATCTTTTTTTACTGTAAGGATGATGTTTTGTTTCATGTTCTCCGCTTTTCCCGACATCTTGGGAAGGAGCACCTTGACGCTGTTGATGCGGGTCATGGCCAGGGAAGTCACCATGAAGAACACCAGCAAAAAGAAGATAACGTCGATCATGGGGATGATCTCAATTCGGACCCGTTTGGTCGGCCTTTGGCGGATTTGCATCAGATTTTCTTCCTTTCCGACGCCATGCGGGCTTCCATGAGACGGGAGGCGGCCGATTCCATTTCATAAATGAAATTCTTTATGTCGGAATTGAAATAGTTATTGGCGATGACGCAAACCAGGGCGATGACCAGCCCGGTCGCCGTGGCAATCAGGGCCTCGGCGATGCCGCCAGTAATGGAATAAGGGTCATCCACCCCGCTTTGGGTGAGCACCTTGAAGGAACCCATCATCCCAATAATGGTGCCCAAGAGTCCCATAAGAGGGGCGATGGTTATGGTGGTGTCCAAAACATGGACCCTTTTTTCAAGAATGGGCACCCAGCTTTCACCCTCGTTTTTCATCGCGATTTCCATTTCCGCAGTCGGGTTTTTAAAATGTTCCAGGCCGGCTTTTAACACCGCCGCCACGGGAATGGATTTGCCCTCGCATAGCTTGAGAGCTTCCGCCGGTTTACCCTCTTGGACCTTTTCCAGGACCGTTTGGGTGAAATCGGGAGGGGTCACAAACTGCTTATGCAGCGCTTTCCAGCGTTCGATGATCACCGTCAAAGCGATCAAAGATGACACCAGAAGCGGGATCATCATGAACCCGCCCCGGAAAATAAATTTGAAACCCTCTAAAAATCCACCCATGGTGTCGTTCCTTTCGTTTGCTGATTGTTACACTTTATTTTAGACGGCTAGTTGGTATACCACCGGCCGTTCAAAATTGACGAACCGATGATCACCTTGTTACTTTTACAGTTTTTCCTCCAAATGGAAGATATATTCCCGGCCCGCCTCGTAATGGTTACCGTTGTAACCGTTGTCGAGGAAAATGACATATGGGTCATCAAAAATGTTCATAACGTCAAAGCTGAGCTTAGTGCCATCAAAACCGCTGTTTTTCTGGAAAGCATAGCCGATGGTGGCGTCCATGGTGGCGTGGGCCGGAAGTCTTTCATTATCGGTAGGGCCGGTGCTTAAGCCTCCACCAAAAAGGCCCTCTCCGGTAATCCAGATATCACCGGGGTTATAAGTCAATCCGACGTTAGCGGTGTGGATTTGGCAGTGGTCCAGGAATTCATACACATTAGGGGGTGTGGTTCCCGGGGCAAAGGCAAAAAACCCACCGCTGATTCCTTCCCCTTTTGCGATCTCGTAGGAATAATTAAAATAATCTGACCATTGATTATCAATCTTTCCGTTGACCGAAAACTCGACCCCGTAAGCGTAACCTTGGGCAAAGTTATAAGGCTGTGCAATGGCGGTATTCAAAAGCTGCGTGTCATCCAGCATATTGGTAGCCAGTTTGAGATAAGTGTTGAGAGAGAGCAACTGTTGGGATACCTGTTGGGCCATGCCGGTCTCGAAATAATCGTCTATTTCGGGTTTGATATCGTAGGGAGCAATGGTACCGCCCAAGTTTTCGAAAGTAGCCCGAAGGTCTTCCGGTGGAGCCGGCATAAACTGCTTACCATAAAATATGTGAAACTTGGTGTTGTTGCTGGCCAGGAAACTGGCGCCAATCCTGGGTTGCAAGAGGTCATAACTATCGTTGACACCATCTTCAGTGTCCACAAATTGGTAAAGATCCATCCTCAATCCGCCGCTTAACACAAGCCATGAATTGACGTTTAGATCGTCTTGCAGATAGAAACCTTCCTGGTATCCATTGTCAACATCCGTGCTGGGCAGACCGCTGGAGGCGGTGATTGGTGAACTTCCGCCGACGGCTGTAACGTCGATGACGGAAACGGGTCCCGATGACTGGGTCCAAAGACCCTGAAATCCGGCTTTTACTAGATTTGCGGAATCCGCATGCAAGGTATAGTCCGCCTGGAGCCCCACGTTATTACTGGTGCGGTCTTGGGAGAAGGAATCGGCGACAAGGGTTTGTCCCGCGCTCAATGGAACCAGTGACGCTGCGGCCAGATCGTTGGCCGGATCGCCGTTAAAAGTCACGTTGGACCGCTTCCAGTAAGGAGAAACCTGAAGGAATGCATCGTCCCCAAAAGAATGTCTCCATGAAAATTCCGCGTACTGGTTCGTTTCAAATTGGGTGTCATTCGTGCTAGAGGGGGCATAGGCGAATGGCCCGTTTCCATAGCCATCCGTATAAGCGGGGTTGAAATAAAGAAGATTGGGAGTGAAGTTAGCTGGATAATTCGGGATTTGATAAAACTTCTGTTCATTGAAAGCGACGAAGTAAAGTTTGTTTTCATTATCCAGGATCCAGTCCAGTTTGGTGAATTCTCCATCACCATAACTTTGATCGTGTACTACCTGTTCGCCGCCCCCGCCGGTGGCATCCACATCAGAACCCTGTGGCAAATTCGTTGTGGCGGGTTCGGGCGTGTCCAGCCCTCGATCAGTGTAGAAACCGCTTCCCGAGAAGAAATAGTGAAAAGCTCCGGAAGCGTCGGATCCGCCGTAAGTCAGGAAAGGGGAGGTTTGATTGTAGGAACCGTAATCTATACCAAAGAGTCCCCCTGGCTCAGTGGTGCCGGCTTTTGTGACAATATTCACGACGCCGGCTGAACGCGTTCCGAACTCGGGTTGAAGACCGCCAGTGATAACTTCCATGTGATCGATATTCAATGGGGTGAAAGCCTCTCCCAAGGAACCGGCCACCGAATCCGGCAGTTGAATGCCGTCGATCTGGTATTGCAGGTTGGCATGGTTGCCCCTTGTAAAGACCTGGTTAAAGGAACCTTCCACCATTCCCGGGTTGGTGGTGTAAAGAAGGTGGGGGAGGGAGGTTGTGGAACCACCTGGTAACTCCTGGATATCCTCCTGGTCCAATTCCTTGCTACTTTCTGGAGCGGGCGTGACAAGATGCCGCTTTGCTTTCACCGTCATTTGTATTTCTCCTGCCGGTGACAAGCGAACTTCCAAGGAGGAAGAACTTCCGGAAACCGCGACGGTCCCTTGATAGGGACTGAATCCATCGGCCTGAACGTTGACCTGATAATCCCCGATTGCCAGAGGAAATACTTGGAATGTCCCCGTGGCCGAAGAGATTAAATCCTTTTCAATGCCATTTCCTGTAATCGTCACTTTGGCATTAGCTACAGCAATACCTTGACCGTCTAAAACGGCGCCCGAGAGGGCGCCATCCACCGTGGCCAAGGCATGTCCGGCTAAAAAGCCAGTAAACAAAAGAACAAAAAGCATTTTTTGAAATTTGTTCATTCTTATCTCCATAATAAATTTTAGGATTGAAAAGCTATTCCTCCATCGAGGTGGATAGTTTTAAAAACAATGTAAAAATTTTAATTGTGATGGGACTTTTGCCATTGGGCGAGGCTTAAAGGAAAATCCCCCTGAAAAATGAAATTCAACCCCGTTGCTGCGGGATTGAAATTATCATTACGGGAAGATGGAAGGAGGCGCCCGGCCAAGAAACGGAAAAGACTTGAATGAAGAAACAAATATTGGCGTGAAGATGAAAAGAGAAAGGTAAACCAGGGAGTGAAACAGGAGTGGAGGGGTAGGCGTGGAAGGCGCGCTTGAACCGGTGGCTTGCCAGGCACAAAGTGAGCAATCGTCATGGCCTTCAAAATTATCGTGATGATGGGCTCCTTCCATCACCAGAACAGAAACGAAAGACAGGAAAGCCACTGTCGCGAATGAAAAAAGATTTTTGCGGAAAAACTTCATGTTTAAGACGTCTCCTCGGTGGGGTATTATTGAAAAGGGCGGTTGACAATGTCAACGTGTTTGGGAAATTATTAGCGGTGCTGAATTATTTCTTTTGAAAGCATCAAGAATAGTGGAAGAGGTTTCATGAAAGTTCATCGGAGATTGAGTTTCCTTTTGATGGTCCTTATTTTGACCGGGGTCGGAGGGGTTTGGTTTTCGGGTTGCGGTTATCAGGAACCCCCGGTCCCGCTGAAGCCGGGAGGTTTACAACCTGGGGATAAAGCCTATGATTTTTCCCTAATGAGCAGCACGGGCCAGTTGGTGAAAATGTCCGACCTGAATCCGGGGTGGTACCTGGTCCTGATTCTTTACCGGGGTCAGTGGTGCGGGGCCTGTCAGGGACAGTTGGCGGGATTAAAAGACGATTATGCGAGGTTTACCGCGCTTCACACGACTATTGTCGCGGTAAGCGTGGACAGCCTTGAGGATTCGGCCCAATTCAACGGGCAATGGAGGTTTCCCTTCCCATTGCTTTCCGATACCGAATTAAGGGTGATCGATGCCTATGGAGCCCGACATCCCAAAGGCCATGGGGAACACGATATCGCCCGTCCCACGACGATCATTATCGATCCCCACCGGATCATTCGTTATAAATACATCGGAAAGGACCCAACCGATCGTCCGACGGATAACGAAATTCTATTTACCATCCAGGAAATACAAAAACATGACGGCGTAAAATTTTCATAAACAATTTCTCGGCTAGGAACTAAGAAGCGGGAAAGTTTTAAAGTTTCGATTTTCATTCCGGTTTTTCTTATTATCTGGGTGTTTAGCGGTGATGCGGAGGACGTTGATGAAAATCGGGTTTGAGTCAAAAAAAGGTGAAACGGGTATTTTACTACTCCATGGGCTTTCGGGAACCCCTATGGAAGTCCAACCTTTGGCAGATTACCTGGTTGAAAAAGGTTATTCGGTATTGGGCCCCTGGTTAAAAGGCCATGATAGCAATCCTAAAGACCTGGCGAAGACTGTCTGGCAGGATTGGACCCAGAGCGCCATGGAAGCTTATGATCACCTGAAGCAAAGCTGTTCCAAAATTTTCGTTGGCGGGCTTTCCATGGGGGCCGATCAAGCCCTACACCTAGCCGCCCAGGTAAAAGTGGCGGGTGTTATCTCCATGGCGGCTCCCGTCCGGATTTTCGATTTTCGGTTTAACGGCCTCGCTTTTTTCCGTTTCCTCCAGTGGCGTACTTCCAACCTGACAGGGGGGATTTTGGACCCTCAATCGCCTCCCCATCTCACCTATCCTTATGTGGCTACCAAAAGCCTGTACGAACTCAAAAAATTCATGGACCTAGTTCGGGCTGAACTGCCACAAATTAAAGCCCCGGCCTTGATCATCCAAGGCCGCAAGGATTCAATGGTGCCACCTATAAATGGAGATTTGATCTATCAAACCCTGGGGTCGCCCATTAAGCACCTTCTATATCTTGATCGGTCCGACCATGTGGTAACTATGGACTACGATAAGCGAATCGTATTTGAAAAGGCTTTCAAATTCATCCAATCCGAGGGATTGAGGGTGGATTAACAGCCCGTTGCATTAGATCAAGTAAACCTTTTAACCCCCGTACCCCCCATTACTAATTGACAGGGCTCCATAGCACCCTTATTTTAAAAGCATAAGCAAACCAATAGGTTGATCGTTTTAAGTAAAGCAAATATGAGGCTCCTTATCTGGATTCTTTAAACATGCGGTTGGGTCTGTCCACCCTGGAATAAAATCATTTTTAAAATTCATTAAATAAAAGGTTATTTTGCATGTCCCATCGTTTTCGAACCTACTTTAAAAAAAAGATGACCTTCATGATTGTTCCGCATGACGGCGGTAAGCCCACTCAAATTAAAACCAATCTATTCATGATCCACTCCATGATTTTGGTGTTCGCTGGCCTTTTAACTTGGGCGGCCATGGCGGTGGCAAGGGATGTGAATTACCAATTAGCGGAGTTGACCCAACAGCGGTTTAAAGACAACATGAGGGAAATTATGACTGAATTGGAAACCAATCGGGCCCTGTTGACCAGGATGTCAGCTGTGGATTCTCAGTTCCGTAAACTTTTAAAGTTGGGAAATCGCAAGGATGTCGTTTCTGAATTTGACGGAATGGGTGGCCCGGATGAAGAGGATTCCGCCCGTTTTTCCCAATTACTCCAGGAAAAAAACGATCAGTTGATGCATAAAGTGAACGCCAATTTGAAACTGACCAACCAGCAGGCCGCCCAGCAAGAAGTCAGCTTCAAGGAAATCAGTGTCTTCCTCGATAAACAACGTTCCATCCTGTCGGCCACGCCCTCCATCTGGCCCATCAAGGGATGGATCACTTCCGGTTTCGGCAAACGGGCTTCGCCTTTGACCGGTGAACCGGGCCGCCACATGGGGGTTGATATCGCCAATGAGGTGAACACTCCTATTCGCGCTACGGCGGATGGCATCGTGACTTACGCTGGTTGGGAGTCGGGTTATGGCCGATTGGTGGCTATTGAGCACGGATATGGTTACAGTACCCGATATGGCCATTGCGCCCGCATCGACGTGAAAGTCGGAGACGAGGTCAAACGCGGGCAGATTATCGGTTACGTCGGTTCAACGGGCCGTAGCACGGGAAGCCATGTCCATTACGAGGTTCGCATTCACGGGATGCCCGTCGATCCGGAAAAGTACCTGCCAAAGGTCGATTAGCGATCAAGCAATTAATTTTACATTTTTTTAGTGGATGAAAAATTTTTATTTTCCGGAAATCTCAAAAAATTAAAACTTGGAAATACTAACTTCAAACTCCCGGAGGGGATAATGGGTTTATTTGGGTTTGGGGATTCGAGGCCAATGGGTCGTGTTGATACCGTGATTGGTGAAGAGGCTTCTTTGCGAGGAAGTTACAATACCAAGCATAGTATCCGAGTGGATGGTGAAATTTATGGCAATGTCACCAGTGAAGACGGGGTAATTGTGGGCGACAAGGGAATGGTTCGTGGTAACTTGATAGGTAAATCCATCTTGATCAGCGGTAAGGTGAAAGGTAACATCCACGCCACCCAGCGTTTGGAGATTCAAAGCTCGGCCCAGGTGGAAGGGGATATTTCTTCTCCTGTCATTGTGATAGAAGATGGTGCGATGTTCGAGGGTAACTGCCAGATGGAAGAGGCGAACAAAGTGGTGGATATCCAGAAGGCGAAGGAAAACTAAGCACCAGCCCACCGCTCGCATCTGGTGGATGACAACAAATAGCCGATTAGGGGTCTTTGGCCGTCTTTTTTGTTTGAAAGTTCCTGCCCTGCAAAAGATTTCCCTTAATGTTAGAATCAAATCCCTATGAAAAAGAAAACCAAGCGAAAAGAAATCTATCTTGATAGCGCTGCGACCACTCGACAAAAACCTCCGCAAGTTTTGAAAGCGTTGGTTCAATTTGCCACCGAGGTGGGTGTTTCCCACGGTCGGGGATCCTACCGTTTAGGAATAGCGGCCAATGAACTGATATACGAAACTCGGGCCTCGCTGGCGCAACTTTTTCATATTCAGAAGTCCGATCGCATTCTTTATATGAAGAACGTGACCGAGGGAATTAACACCGCGTTGAAAGGGTTCCTGAAAAGCGGTGACCATGTGGTTTTGTCCAGTATGGAGCATAACGCGGTCATCCGGCCATTGAACAAGCTCAAGGCCTCCCGGGGCATTGAATATACGGTCGTTCCTGCCAATAGCCTGGGAAGATTGAATCCTTATGATTTTGAACAGGCCTTTAAGCCCAATACCAAGATCGTTTGCCTGCTACATGCTTCTAACGTGACGGGAAATTTGAATCCAGTGGAAGAAGTGGGGAACCTTTGCGCCAAAAAGGGAGTGGCTTTTTTGGTGGATACGGCTCAAACCGCGGGGGTCGTTCCCATTGATATGAAGTCCATGAACATCGACTTTTTGTGCTTTACTGGCCATAAGGGGTTAATGGGGCCCCCGGGTACGGGCGGCTTAGTCGTCTCATCCAAATATAACCTGGATTCATTTATCGAAGGAGGCACGGGCTCCAACAGCGATAGGGAAGAACAGCCCACCCAATGGCCTGATAAGTTTGAAAGCGGAACTCAGAATTATTGGGGCTTGGCGGGGCTTAAGGCGTCGGTGGATTTCCTTCTCAAAACCAGTGTCCAAGCGGTACGACGAAAGGAAGAGGCTTTGACGGCCCAATTCCTGACGGATGTCGAAAAAATAAAGGGAATTAAGCTTTATGGCCTGCCCTCCGGGGACGCAAAGGAAAGGGTAGCGGTTGTTTCCTTGAATGTTGAGGGAAAGGATCCCTCGGAAGTTGGGTATGAACTGGATGAGAGGTATGGAATCATGACTCGTATCGGACTACACTGCGCACCTTTGGCTCATCGGACGATCGGAACTTACCCCATTGGGACAGTGCGGTTTAGCTTTGGGTACTACAACACGCAAAAGGAAATTGAGAAGACCGTGAAAGCTTTAATGGAAGTGGTGAAGTCGTGAAGATCGGGGTCGCCATGAGCGGAGGGGTAGATTCATCCACCGTTTTGGGTCTGTTGAAAGAGCAGGGCCATGAGGTGGTGGGTTTGACCCTTAAAATTTTACCTTGTGAAATTACCCCGGGTGAAAACGGGGCTGTGAGGGTGAAGACCGTTGAGCCCAAAGGCCAGCGATGCTGTTCCGTCGAGGATATTCAGGACGCCAGGGACGTGGCCATGAAATTAGGCGCTCCCCATTATGTCAACGAGGGGTTGGATGTATTTAAAGCTAATGTAGTGGACCGATTTCTCGATGAATATGAGCAAGGCTTGACCCCCAATCCCTGTGTGGAGTGCAACCGCTTTGCCAAACTCCCTCTATTACTTCAACAGGCTTTGACCTTGGGTTGTGAAAAGATGGCTACGGGCCATTACGCCAAGGTGGACCAGGACCCAATGACAGGCCGTTATCGCATCCACAAGGCCGCAGACCCGGACAAGGACCAAAGCTATGTCCTTTACAAACTCACCCAAAAACTTCTTTCATATCTTCTTTTTCCTTTAGGCGAAATCACCAAGCCCCAGGTTCGTGAAAAGGCCCGGATGCTGGGGTTGAATACCGCTGAAAAGCCGGAAAGCATGGAAATATGTTTCGTCACCCAAAATAGTTACCGGGATTTCGTCAAGATTCACAGGCCGCGGGCCTTTATACCCGGTGACATCGTAACCGTGGACGGCAAAGTCTTGGGCCAACACGAAGGTATTGCTGGGTATACCATCGGCCAACGTAAGGGATTGGGCCTCTCCGACGGACCTTATTTCGTGGTGGAATTACAGCCGGATAGCGCCAAGGTGATCGTGGGCCGGGAGAAGGATACTTTTGTTAAGGAATTTAACGTGGCCGAAATGAATTGGGTGGCGTGGGAACCAATTACCGAGCCCAGAGAAGTCCTTGCGAAAATTCGCTATCGTTCCGTGGAACAGCCCGCCGTCCTTTATCCCGAAGGCCCCAAGCAGATAAGGGTTGTCCTGAAAGACCCGGCGCGGGCGGTCACTCCCGGTCAGTCCACAGTGTTTTATGTGGGAGACACGGTGGTGGGTGGCGGGGTCATCCAAAAACCATCCTAAATTACGTTACTCTTTGGGTTCAAAAAACGTCTAAAATTCATAGAATTAATCCATTAAGCTAATCATGGGGGACAGCATGAAATTTACAGAAAAGTTGTGGATCTTTTTCCTTTTGACCAGCTTAACCACTTTTGCCTGGGCTGAGGATTCCGGATATAAAATTCTGAAAAAAATCCACCTCAAAGGCGACGGTGGCTGGGACTACCTCAGGTCCGATACCCATGAAAGACGCCTTTTTATTACCCATGACACGATGGTTCAGGTATTAGACATGGATACATTGAAATTAGTCGGAACCGTTGAAGGAACCCAGAAAGCCCATGGGGTTGCTTGGGCCGATGAATTGGAAAGGGGATTTGTTTCCAGTGGCGCTACCAATTCCATTCTTGTATTCGATTTGAAAACTTTCGAAAAAATTGGGGAAATAAAGACCGGGCAAGGCCCGGATGCCATTGTTTTTGATCGGACCTCCGACCGAGTTTTGGCTTTTAACGGCAATGATGGAACGGCCACAGTAGCTGATGCTGCCACGGGGGAGGTATTGGCAACCTTGAATCTAGGAGGAAAGCCCGAATTCGCCGTGACCGATGGAAAAGGTCATGTGTATGACAACTTAGAGGACAAAAATGAAGTGATCGAAATTGACACCAAAAATGCCAAAGTTCTAAAACGTTGGCCGGTATCTCCAGGTGAATCTCCCTCGAGTTTGGCGATAGACCGGAATAACGGCCGGCTTTTTATTGGATGCCGTAATGAAAAGATGGTCATTATGGACGCACAAACCGGCAAGGTGATCCAATCCTTTCCAATCGGAAAAGGGGTGGACGCTACGGCTTTTAACCAGGAATCGAAAACAATATTCAACTCTTGTGGCGACGGCACAATGACTTTATTTCACGAGGATTCTCCCGACCATTATAGCCTTGTGGAAAATGTTAATACCCAACCCGGCTCTCGGAATTTGGCCGTGGACAGCCAAACCGGCCGTGTCTTTTTGCCTGCGGCCCAATTCGAGCCTCTTCCCACCTCCACTGGGGACCAGTCCAAACCGCGCAAAAAAGTCGTGCCCGGAACGTTTGAAATTCTTGTTTTCGGAAAATAAACCTGCATATGAATGACTTAGGCTTCCGGAAGAAAATCGCCGGAATGTTGGTCTTGGTCATCTCAATACTCTTTGTCTCGGTTTCGATCGCACTGGCTGGTCCTCCTTTTGAAACGGATGATCCTGAACCGGTAGAAAATCACCATTGGGAAATATACCTGGGAACCACCGCCCTACAATTCCAGAAAGATTTTTCAGGAACCACTCCTTTCCTGGAATTGAATTATGGGCCCCTTCCGGATATTCAATTGAGCTTAACCGAACAAATGGCTTTTAACATTCCCGGGGAAAATACTAGTTATTACGGTTATGGCGATTCTTTAGTGGGTTTTAAATACCGTTTCCTGCATGAATCCGAGAGCATTCCCCAAGCCGCCGTCTTTCCTCAAGTGAATATCCCTACGGGTGACGCCGCGAAGGGATTGGGGTATGGACAATTCCAGTTACTCCTTCCCTTGTGGATCCAAAAAAGCTGGGGCCCCTGGACGACCTATGGTGGCGGGGGTTATTGGATTAATCCGGGGACGGGCAACCAAAACTGGGTTTTCATTGGATGGGAAATCCAAAGGGACCTATCGTCTTTTTTCACTTTGGGCGGTGAAGTTTTTTATCACAGCCCCAATGAAACCGGGGAAAGTAATAGCATTGGCTTCAACGTGGGAGGATTCATCCATTTCGATGAAATAAACCACATCGTTTTTTCGGCCGGAAGGGACCTAATCCAACCTGATTATCAATTCACGGGTTATTTGGCCTACGAATGGACTTTTCCCAAGGGTGAATAAAAATTAGTTTTATTTGGATCGTCCGAGGAACTGAGCGGTTGAAAACCTTGCATGCCATAAAACCTTCTTTGACAGGCTAATTTCGCCATTTTTCCTTTGACCGTAACATTTACCCTCTGGGTTTCGTCTAAAGTTCATCCATTTTGTTCGCTACTTTTTTGGGGGTGCTCGAAATGAAAAAAATTCTTTTTCCAATGATTTTGGCTTTAGGTGTTTTTTTATCCTGGGCTTGTAATAATTCCGGTCCTTCCAATCCTTCTGGCAATCCGCGAGGCGGCATTCCTGCGGCTCCGACACCAACCTTCGCCTTAACTCCTCCGGCTTACGTCGGGGGTTTTGATACCGCTTTTGGGCCGAACGGCCTAGCAATTGCCGGGGGGATTACCTACGTGGCTGAAGCTGATGATGACGGTGAGGAAGTGGAGGTCTTCTCGGCCGGTTCCACCGTGGGATGGACGGGTTATGGTTCGGTCACACTTATATGGCCTATTGGGGTCGCCAGTAACAGCGCGGGATCGACCATCTATGTTTTGGATAATGGTAATGAAACGGTCGGCACAGCGGCTGTTTATGCTTTTACCAGCGCGGGGGTTACCATCACTTCGTGGAACTCTTATGGAGGCACATACTTTAATAACCCCTTTACCCTCACGTTAGATGCGCTTGGTAATGTTTATGTTGCTGACACCAATAATAATCAAGTAGAGGAGTTCGGGCCTACTGGCAGCCCAATCGCGATCTGGACCAAGTATAACGGAACCGGGTTCAACGAGCCTTCCGCTTTGACCTTTGACAGCACGGGGAACCTTTATGTCGGGGAACTAGGAAATGGGGTTGTCGATGAATTTTCCGGAAACAATTCGACTGGCCCAACGCAAACCGGCGTTTATCAGTGGGGCATGGTCAACAACTGCTATATCAACGGCTTGGCGGTGGATGGGTCCGGAAATATCTACGTGGCCGATTATGGGGAAACGGGCCCAGACCAAAAGTATTTCGGAAACAGCCTGATGGAAGAATATGGCCTCAATGGCGGTCCCTTGTTGACCGCGTGGTCCTATGGAACTGATTTTGGACCGGATGCCGTTCTCTTTTCGGGCGGAAGTATTTGGGTAGCCAATTATAATAACAACTCGATTGACCAATTTTAATTTTAATTAGGGAGACAAGCTTAAGAGGTTTCGCATTGGTTGGCTTTCAGTGGGAAACTTCTTGGTTTTTGGAAGAAATGTGATGGGGTTTGTTGAAAGAGATAAACTCGCATAATAATGGGGACCCTGCTAAGGCTGTTTTTTCTTTTTCCTTCTTCTCATTTAAAGGTATAATTTGCCCCATGCCCTTAAAACGTTCTTTAATCAAAAAGGCTTTCCTTTTCGGGCTAGCCTTACAATTGGTCGGTTTTACCTGTCCCCTCTTTATACCCAAAGCTCATGCCCTCTATTGGGAAGATGACAGCGATGACGGAAACAATCCCGATGAAGTTAAGAGCCGTCCAAGTCATTTTGGTCTTTTCGATTGGGCAGATGATCTTGCTAAGGATTCCAAAAGAAGGGATTATCAAGATAAGGACAACCATGACAAGGGCCCTGGAGTGAATAGCGGGGCGAAAGCCCAACTGCTTATTGCTTCGGGTATCACTGGGTTAGGGTTGGGGCTTTTCTTGACTTATGAGTTTAGTGGGTCCAACGGCGTATCGGCTTCCAATATGTTCATCGGAGGAGCAGTTGGGCTGGGTGTGGGCATTGCCGCGGGAGCACTTATCATGCCGCATGATTTCGAGGTAAGCCCGACGGCACAAAGCGATTTCTTGAAACAACGTGAGGCGTGGTTACAGGATCCGATTAAACTTCAAATCGCGCAGGCTTTTCCTCCTTCGTCGTTGGCCGTTTCTTTTAATTTCTGATTTCCAAAAAAATCAACCGCAAATTAACGCCTATGTTCACGGAATTGTTTTTACCGGCGAAAATCGGTGTAAATCGGCGGATTAAAGGGGTCGTCATTGCTTTCCTATATCAGAGTGAAACTTAAACCAAAAGAAGAAGATCGTCTTTTGGCTGGGCATCCTTGGGTTTTCGCCAATGAGGTGGATAAGGCTCCCAAATCTCTTGTGCCGGGCACCCTAGTGGAGGTGGTGACCTCCAAAAGCCAGCCGGTTGGGCGTGGCGTGGCCAGTCCCACCTCCAAAATCCTCATCCGGCTCTTAACGCGAAGTTTTGACCAGGAACTGGACGAAGCCTTTATCGCTGGTCGGGTCCAAAAAGCCCTAGCGGTCCGCAAGGGTTTTCAGGAAAAATACCAGACAAATGGTTTGCGTTTGCTATTTGGCGAGGGCGACGGTCTTCCGGGAATTATTGCGGACGCTTTCGGGGGCAATCAAGCGGTGTTGTCCTGTTTCAGCGGAGGACTTAAACCCTTTATGCCTGTTATCGCCAAGACCCTCGAAGAAAACGGCTACCGTTTTGTGTATGAAAAGAGCGTTGGAGAAATTTGCCAGAAAGAAGGGATGCCGGAATTCCAAGGTTGGTTGACCCAACCAGGAACACTGCCGATGCCTTTTACCGAAGGCCGGGCTCAATTTCAGGCCAGACCCGACCAAGGCCAAAAGACTGGATTCTATCTAGATTTTCGCGATGCGCGTCGCCGGATACAAGAACTAAGCGAAGGCAAAACCATTCTGGACGCCTTCAGTTATACGGGTGCGGTTTCAATTCAAGCTGTCTTAGGCGGCGCCAAGGATGTATTGGCGATGGATTCATCCCAAGGAGCGCTGGATGAGGCGGCTGAAAACGCCAAACGGAATGGCGTGGAAAATAAAATCCGCTTTGAGAAGGGTGATAGTTTCCGAGCTTTCAAGGAGTTCAAAAAGGGCGGGCATATGTTCGACGGTATTATTTTAGATCCGCCGCCTATGGCTAAAAGCGTCCACGATTTACCAACTGCTCGAACCGCTTTAAAAAGCCTTTTAGGCCATTCTTTGGATATGTTGAACCCGGGTGGATTCATAGTCGTCGGTACTTGTTCCCATCATTTTTCTTGGACACTTTTGGAAGGAGTGACACGGGATGCGGTGGAAGAGTCGGGAAGATCCTTCCGTCTTCTGGAACGTCTGACCCAGCCTCAGGATCATCCAATTAATATATCGATACCGGAAACGGAATACTTAAGAACGCTGGTTTTGACCGAAGTTTCATATTGAATCATTCGTGGTTAAAATAATCTCGAAAAAAGAAGGAGAATTTTTTTAATGAAAGTTCTTGTTACTGGCGCCGCCGGGTTCATTGGTTCGCACGTGGTGGAAAGACTCTTGAAAGAGGGTCATGAAGTTATGGGCGTGGATAGCTTTGACGTCTATTATTCCCGGAATCAAAAAGAAAAAAACCTGATGCCTGTCCTTTTGCACCCTAAGTTCAAATTGGTGGAAGACAACCTGTCCACGATGGCCTTGATCAAGGTCCTCAAAGGTGCCGAAGTGGTCGTTCATTTGGCGGCCCAACCGGGGGTGAGGGGTTCCTGGGGTTCCTCCTTTCACCGTTACATTACCAATAATATCCAGGTCACCCAGAAGCTTTTGGAGGAATCCAAGTCAAACAAGTTGAAGCGCTTTGTTTACGCTTCCTCGTCCTCGGTATATGGTGACATTTCACCCCAATCAGGGGAGGAGATCGCGGTATTGAATGAAGAGATGATGTGCAAGCCCCGAAGTCCCTATGGAGTCACCAAACTTGCGGCGGAAAACTTGTGCCAACTTTATCATCAGGAATACAAGATGCCCACTGTATCCTTGCGTTTCTTTTCGGTGTACGGCCCGGGCCAGAGGCCCGATATGGCTTTCAACCGGTTCTGCCATAGTATTCTGCATGATGCCGCCCTAACTATTTATGGCGACGGTAAACAGATTCGGGATTTTACTTATGTGGACGACGTAGCCGAGATCATTACCGCGGCGGTAACTTCCCAGGCGGCGGTTGGACAAATCGTTAATGTGGGTGGCGGATCTCCGGCGTCTTTGATGGAAGCGGTGGCGTTTCTGGAGGAAATCAGCGGAAAAACCTGCGCTAAGACTTTTCTTGAACGCCAGAAAGGGGATGTGTTTTCCACTCGGGCGGACACCACCAAACTCGAAAAGATCTTCGGGATAAAACCCAAGACTTCTTTGCGCGAGGGATTGGCTCGGCAATGGGAGTGGATGAAAAAATTTGTCCAGGCTGAGGATGATGAGCAAGCCATTAAAGCCCAAGTTCAGCCGATTACAGGCGTGGATGAGGCTGCCATAGCCGAAGTCAAGGCCGATGAAAAGGCCGCGAAAAAAGCGACCCGCAAAGCAAAGGCGGGAAAATCCGACAAGAAAACTTTGGTGGGGGAAACTCAAGACAACGCATCGGAATCCCCAATACCTGATTCCAATGGCTAAGCTTATCAAAGTCGCCCACATCATTACCCGCCTGGAATTGGGCGGCGCTCAGCAAAACACCCTTTATTGTTGTGCCCATCATGACCGTCAAAAATATGAAGTGATTCTCATTACGGGACTTGGCGGTTACCTGGATGACGAAGCCAGGAAAATCAAAGGCTGTAAAACCTATTTTCTTCCCGAATTGAAACATCCCATTCGCCTCCTCTGGGACATAAAGGCGCTTCACCGGATTACGGGGATTCTTTGGTCAGAAAAGGTCGATTTGGTCCATACCCATAGTTCTAAGGCGGGCATCTTGGGCCGTTGGGCCGCCAAGAAAGCGGGGGTTCCCCATGTTATCCACACCGTACATGGGTGGGGATTCTATCCCGGACAGTTTTTCCTTCTTCGCTGGTTTTACCAGGCCCTGGAACGGTGGGCCGCACGGTTTACGGATGTGATAATTACCGTCAGCAAGGAAAACCTTCAAGCCGGATTAGCGGCGGACATTGGTGTTGAAGGCCGGTACCGAGTGATTCATAGCGGCATCGATCCCAAAGAATATTTCCTGACACTCTCTGCGTCAGGAAAAGAGCGGAAACTTTTAAAAACTGAAGGCCGGCCAACCGTACTAGTTCTTTCCAATTTCAAAAAGCAGAAATCCCCCTTGGATGTGGTGGAGGTGGCCGCCCGGTTGATTTTGAAGCTTCCGGAAGTTCTTTTCTTGTGGGCGGGAGATGGGCCGCTCCTTCCCAAAGCCGAATTACTAATAAGGAAAAAAGGGTTGAAACCGAACTTTGAGTTATTGGGTTGGCGGGATGACGTGGCTAAACTTTTGGCGGCCAGTGATATTCTTTTGTTGACTTCCATCTTTGAAGGTTTGCCCCGTGTGGTTTTGCAGGCCATGGCCGCCGGAAAACCGGTTGTTGCCACAGCCGTTTCCGGCACTCCCGAGGCGGTCAAGGAGGGAATAACGGGCTACTTGAATCAACCTCACGATATTCAAGGAATGGCGGAAAACCTCTATAAAGGCCTTTCCCATCCCCAACGGGCCCGAAAAATGGGTCAGGCAGGACGAAAAGCCTTAAAAGGCACATTTCTAATCCAGGAAATGTTGAGAGAAATTGAGCGGACTTATGAAAAGACTCTGGTAAAACCTTCAAGAATTAACTGAAATAGGCTCCCTCGAATTTTCTAAATGAGAAAAGAGGGGGTAAAATAATATTGCCTTTAAATATTTCTGTCCCAAGGGCCTTTTAGTGATAAAAATTTTTTTGAAATCCGGCCCAACTTTTATTGTTTTCATCATATTGCTTTCAATCTGTTTTCCCGCCCCCGTGGCCCTTTTTGCCCAGACCATAGCCGATGTCACCAGCGGCGCGGGTGATGAAAGCGTGAATTCACTGGGATGGGCAGTCACCACGATAAACGCGTCGGGAGGCGGCACCATAACATTTGATCCCGCAGTTGGCCCCGTTACTCTTTCCCAACCCTTGTCTGTGATTTCTTCAAGTGTTGTTTTTCAGGGTGCGGACCTCAACCTGACTGGACAAGATGACCCTAGCTCCCAACTTTTATTTCAAAATAGTTTCACCCAACAAAATAATTTGACGCTTCAAAATAACGGCGGTTTTAGCGCAGGACTAGATGCTTCCGTGACGGCTTCCGCCTGGACCATGGCTTCAAATATTGACACTTACATCGATGGTGGAACCGCCGGAAGCGCGGTCACCACGGGCGGAGTTGGAGTCATCGGACAAAATGGAGGGGGCGCTTTTGTAACGGCGGGATTTTGGACAACGGGCCAATTCGTCCAATTGAATGGCGGAGAAGGCGGTAGCGTCACCGATACCAATGGTGAAGGGGATGTGGGTGGTGTGGGAGGAACAGTCAACATAAGCGGAATTTCTCTCCAAACCCCATATAACATGAGTCTTGTCGGTGGGATGGGTGGAAGTGTGACTGACTTAGGTAACGGAACGAATACGGGCGGGGCAGGCGGTTCAGCTTCTGTTTCATTCGGTTATATCACCTGCGGTCCATATGGAAATTTTGAGGCATCTGGCGGCCAGGGTGGGGCGGGAGTTACCGGGGGAATGGGAGGTGGAACTACCATTGTCGGTGGGTCCGTTTTCATTTCATCGAATTTCCAAGTCCAAGGCGGTAACGGCGGAGAGGGAGTTTCGTTTGGTGGTGCCGGAGGAAACGCATGGGTTTCCTTTGGAACCCTGTCCATGTCGTCGGGGTCTCTCAATGTGATCGGCGGCTTGGGGGGATCATCCGGTTTGTCCGGGGGTAACGGAGGAGATGCCTTTGTGGCTGGAGGAAGCCTGACTTTTACTGATTCCACCTTCGACATAACAGGGGTTAACGGTGTAGGGGGCAACAATTCAGGTTCCCTGGGGGGGCCGGCTAACGGTGGAAATGGGGGCGACGCCGGGGTTTCCATTACTTCCTTAACCTTGGCCTCGGGTTCTCGTTTTGATTTGATAAGTGGAAATGGGGGCAATGGTGGAACTGGAAGCGCTCCCGGTTCGGGCGGACAGGGGGGAGATACTTTACTAAGTATTGGTACCTACTCCATCAGCAGTCCGACCCAATTCTCCAGTGGCAACGGGGGGGCGGGTGGTAATTCTACGACGGGGTCAACAGGGGGCACTGGTGGAATGGGCGGAAATCTTTCCGTTATGACGGGAACCTTGATTTTGAATTCGGGATCGGATTTGAATCTTAACGCCGGCAATGGTGGAAGTGGGGGTGATGCCTTGTCTGGAGGGAATGGGGGTGCAGGAGGCAACGGAGGAAGTGTTACTTTTACCGCGGGGTCTGTCAGTTTCACGGGAACGTCTTCTGGTTCTGTGGTTGAGTTAGCGATTGAGGGTGGCGAGGGAGGGAGTGGGGGATCAGGAACGGCCAGTGGGATTACTGGGGCACAAGGCCTAGCCTTTGCCACTATTGGAACCTTAGAGGGTTTCGGAGCCGTCAGTATGAGTGGGAACGCGGCCTTGCTTCAAATTTCATCCGGGGACTTCTCGGGCTACATTTCCGGCGATGAGACTTTGCAAAAAACGGGATCGGGCACTCTCATCCTCTCTGGTTCCAACAACTACACGGGGGGCACCAACAATGACGGTGGAATCCTTGAGGTGGATACGGACGGTTCCCTGGGCACCGGATCCGTCATGAATATGGCGACTTTAAATTATATCGATAACGCCACCGCAGGCAGCAACACCATCACCAATAATGGAACAATGATTTTCAACAATTCTTCCACCGCTGCGACCGCATGGATCACGAATAGCCAGAGTTTGGCTTTTATGAGCACTTCAACGGCTGGAAGCGCAACGATCACCACAAATAGCGGCGGAAGCGTGGTTTTTTTCGAATCCGCTTCCGGCGGCACGGCTCGATTTATCTTGAATGGAACGGGTTTTATGGATATCAGCCAGGAATCGGCGGGTACGCCTGTAACGATAGGATCCCTTGAGGGATCAGGTAGCGTTAGCTTGGGAGGGAACAACCTGACGGAGGGTTTCAATAATCTGAGTACTTCCTTTTCAGGAACGATCGCGGATGGAGGGGCATTGAACTTAACAGGTGCTTCCTTGACGAAGATTGGAACGGGGACGCTGACCCTCACCGGAGCCAATACCTATAGCGGCGGCACCGTATTGGATTCAGGCGCGCTGGCCTTTGGCAACTCCCAAGCCCTGGGTTTGGGTTCCGTTTCGGTGAACGACGGCACGCTTGAGAGCGCAGGTTATCCCGTCGGACTGGTGATCGGGGGCAATTACAGCCAGACTTCACAGGGGACCTTGAAACTCGGATTGGGAGGTTCACAGGCCGCCTATTACGACACGGTGAGCGTGATTGGAAACGTCACCTTGGGCGGCACCCTGAATCTTTATTCCTACGGTGGGTTGAGTGCGCCCGCCCTGGGAAGTTCCCTTGTGGCGCTTTCTTCTTCGGGAACCCTGACAGGAACCTTTCAACAGGTGGAAGAAAGCCTGGGAGACATAAGGCTCCTTCCGCTTTATTACAACAACGGTGTGGAATTGGAATCCATCATTCCCTCATTTGTGGCCGCCAGTTTCACCTCCAATCAGAAAGCCATCGGGGCGGATTTGGATACCAACGTTTTTAATCCCCAACTGATGGGAATGATGTCCCAATTGGGGCCCTGTCGGCTAGTTCCCTTCAGGCGGCGGAAAACGAGGTCTCACCCGCAGGCCTTTCGGCGCTATTCCAGGCGGGATTCGACGGAGCCGCTTCACGCGCCGCCCTGGTGGATCAGAGACTTTCCGAATTGAGGGACTCCCAGCCGCCCCGGTTTTCCTTGCCCGGTTTTTCCAACTCCGATACGCCTCTTTTTGCGGGCAACCTGAGCCGGTGGAGGAAGCCTCAATGGCCACGCAGGGGAGGGGGACTGGAGCGGTTTTGTATCCGGCAACGGGGGGATTCTCAACGTGGCTGGAAACGCCAACGCGGCGGGCTACCAAGTGACCACTTACGGGCTCACCGGGGCGGGGGCCGATGTGCGGCTTTCGCCGGATTTCGCGCTGGGACTGATGGCCGGGTTTGGCCAATCCAATATCACCCTGGATGGAGGAGGAACCCTAAGCGCAGGCGGCGGCGACTTCGGGCTTTATGGCCTCTTCACTTCACACGGTTTTTACGCGGACGGCCTGGTAGAGGGAGGAATCAACCAATACAACACCCTGCGGCAATCCTATGTAGGGAGTTGCCTCGGGCCAAACCCAGGGATCGGAATGGAGCGGGGCGATGGAACTGGGATACGGCTGGAAAGTGAGAATCGATGACGCTGGGGCCGGTGGCCTCGCTGCAATATACCCGGGTGGGACTTAATGGATTTTCGGAAATGGGCTCAGTGTCACCTCTGACTTATCCCACCCAGTCGCAGGATTCCTTCATGAGCCATCTGGGACTCCAAGCGGACGGGCATTGGAAACTGGGCGACACCGTGGTCTCCCCGGAACTCACACTGTCTTGGGAGCATGAATATGATGATCAAGGGGGGATCGTGGAGGCGGGTTTCGGAGCCGGGGATTCCTTCACTGTGGCCGGCCCACCCATAGGGCAGAATGGAATCCTGACGGGAGTTGGTTTAGAAGTGGCCTTCTCCAAGGAATTAAGCGCCGATTTAAATTACCGAGGCGAGTTCGGCCGCACGAACCTTGCTTCCAACCAAGCGGGCGGGGGAGTGCGGATCGGATTTTAACATCTGGTTGGCGATGAATTGGGCTTTCAAAAGAAGTAGAATAACGGCATGAAACTGACCCAGATGAAATTTCCCTCCGATGCCACCGGACGCCTGGTGGGTTTTCTTTTCCTGGCCCTCATTCCCCTGGTCACTTTAATTTCTTATGGCCCCATGCCGATTTGGCTGACACAAGATCTTCTTTTGCGCTGGACCGCAGCCGCTGTCTTTTTTTTATGCTTAGGAAAAATTCTTTTTTACCGCAACTCACCCTCTTTAATTCCATTGGATTTTCCTAATTTTATTTTTTTGCTTTTGACGGGATGGGTTTTACTCTCGGTTATCCATTCGAAAGAGGCCTTTGACAGTTATTATGCCTATCGCAGTTTCTTGGCCCTGATTTTATGGTGGTTTTCGCTGCGATGGGCTTGGAAAGAGTGGCCCGAGCTTTTTCCTTGGTTCGAAAAAATATTTTACCTGACGGCATTGCTGGCCGCCAGCTGGCTGATTCTCACCACAGTGGGCCATGCCATCGGTATCCCCTATTTCGTTAATGTTACAATCCCTCGTCAGGGCCCTTTTCCCAACCAGAATATCGCCGCCGGCTTTTTGGGGATGGCCTTGCTTTGGGGGGCACACCAGAAATTGAACCGTAAACCCGTCTCCTGGATCGGATTGGGTTTTCTGTTACTGGCTTGGGGATTGACCGAGAGCAGGGGATCTCTGGCTTCCATGGTCTTGGTCGTGGTGCTTTATCTTGTACTCCATATGAAGGAAGTGGAAAAACGGATTTCCCAATGGACGAGTTCTCAGTGGTTGGTTTTTGGCGCTTGTGTTTTATATTTGGCGGCTTCCATTTCCATGATGGTCAACCGAATCCTTAGTGCGGAAACAGCCGATCCCCGGGCCTATTTCCGAATCGATGTATGGATCAGCAGCTTCAAAATGGTGGTGGCCCAACCGCTTTTCGGATTCGGGCCGGGAACCTACGCCGCCGTTTATCCTTATTACAGACCGGCCGGTCTTTGGAACACCCTCAATCCATTCGCCCATAATGAGTTTTTACAAGTGGCGTCGGAATGCGGATTGCCAGCGCTTTTTTTCACCATTTTGCTCCTTTGGGCATTCGTAAGGGAGTTTTCAGCCGCCGCGTTGAAAGGCTCCATTTTTCATAATGCCGCCGCTTCTTTCCAATCCGCGGAATTGGCTTTTTATCTTATCTTGATCGAAACGCTACATAACATGGTGGATTTTACATTCCACGAATGGTCCCACCGGTTGGTTTTACTGGGTTTCGTGACTTTCGCTTTGCGCGAAAAAAGGGCTCAAGATGATTTGAAAGTGAATTTTCAATTTTCCCCAAGAGCGTTTGTGGTTTCCATGGCCGTTATCATTCTTTTCATTGGCTGGACCCTGGGAGTGGGTGGATTTCGGGATTGCTTGGCCCGCATTTATGATTACAAAAGTGTATTTCACCAACAATTGGGGGACTTGGATGGGGCAGAGACATTCGCCCGAAAAAGTCTTTCCTTCCGGTCGAACGATATGGACCCTTGGAATTCTCTGGGCGCTATCGAAGACGCACGGGCCTCCATAACCAAAAATCCCGAGGAGAAGGAAAAATATTTTGGCCTAGCGGACGATTATTTTCAAAGGGCCATTCAATGCTCGCCTTATGCCGTTGATCCCCAGGTCAATCAGGTACAAAGCCTTATCAAGCGAGGCCGTTTGTCCCAAGCCTTGGATCTGCAAAACCAACTGGTCGCCAAGGGCCCCGAATCGCCAGCCAACTACGCCGACTTAGCCCGAATTCTCTTGAAGATGGGCCGGGCGAAGGAAGCCATCGCGCCGGCACAGAAAATGATCGACCAATATCCTTATTTTCTCCCTGGGTATTTTCTTAAAGCGGAGGCTTTAGAGACGCTGGGCCGTAAGAAAGATGCCCTAAAGGCTTTTGAGGACGCCCGGGACATGTTGAAAGACTTCAACTTGTCCGATCCCTCGGGGCAAGTCCAGCCGAACATCGAACGGCTCCAGGGCAATACTTGATGATTGAAAAAACGAGAATCCAGTTCCCCGGAAAGGATTGGACCTGGAGAGCCGCTCTTTTTTGCGGGTTTGTTCTTCTCAACTCTTTCTTGGTTTCCCCTTATATCGGTTGGTACGATTCTGGGGAGATGGTGGGTACGACGGTTTGCCTGGGAATTTCCCACCCTTCGGGACAAGTTTTATTCCATCTCCTGGGCAAGACTATTTCTTTTGCTTCCCTTCGAAACACCGGCCTACCGATTGGGCTTATTGTCCACCGTTTGTTCAGCCCTGGCCTCGGTTTTATTTTGGGTTTTAAGTTGTCGATTGGCGAGCCAAGCTACAGAAGCCGTTGACCAACGGATTTCAAACAAGTTGAAAATGTGGCTGGTTTTTCTTACCGCCGCTTGGAGTCTAAGCCAGCCTTGGTGGAGATATTCCCTGACCCCCTTGGTCTATGCCTTGCATCTATTTTTGGGCCTGCTTTTTCTATGGGCCTTAAGCCTCGATAAATCCAGCAAGTGGCTCTTAGCCTTTTTTGTTCTCGGGATGGCCACGGTTTTCAGGCCCACACAGTTCTTTGCTCTGCCCTTTGCCGGGCTGGCTTTTATTTGGGAAGGATTCCAGAAGCGAAAGCTTTCCGTCAAAAACTTGTTGATGCTTTTTCCTTTTTTTATCTTGGGGCAAAGCACAGCCCTCTACCTTCCTATCCGTTCCGCTTTGAGACCGGCCATAGCCTATGCCGACTTGACTCATCCGCTGGCTTTTGTCCGACATGTTTTGGCCATGAAGTTTTCAAAATATCTTGGAACGGTTTCGGCTTCCAGCATTTTTGAAACCTCTCGGCAGATGTTTTTGCATTTCTGGAACGATTTGACTCCTTTAGGCGTGGCTTTGTTGTTTTGGGGTGTGGGGCTGGCTTATTTGAAAAGAGGGAGAATTCCACTCTTTTTTTGGGTCGCCCTAGGGTGGGGAATCGTTGAAGCGGTTTTTGTCTTTACCATTCCGTTCCCAACCTTTGAGTCCCACCAGGTTTTGTTGGGTTGGGTTTACAGTGGGCTGTTGGCGGTTTTCCCCCTTACCCTGCTGGAAAGTTATTTTAAAAAAAATTCTTTGCGCCCGGTATTCCTGGACGTGCTTTTAACGGTTTTTCTATTAGCCCAATTCTCCCAAGTGGGTCATTTTTGGGAGCGAAAAAAAGAAAAAGGCGCGGAAGATTACGCTCGTGATCTCCTTACGATCATGAAACCCAACGCCCTTTATGTTCCCTGGGAAGAAAACGAGTATTTTCCATTGGTAGGCTACCAACAGTGTTACGGATTCCGGAAAGACATTGGGATTGTTGAACCCGGTACCGATTCCTCCCGGGTTGCGTTTGAAATCCAAGAATGCCTGAGCCAGCACCGTCCCCTTTATGTGACCAGGCAGTGGGCTTTACCTCCGGAATGGTCCTACCAAGGCTGGGGGCCCCTGATGGCCGTCGTTCCCTACAGGGTCGGGGTGGCACTCAAAAAGGCCCCAGAGGAAAAGCCCTTGGTGGCTTGGGGCGGTATCGAGTTGCAAGGAATTGATATTTGGCCGCCCCGGGTGAAGCCGGGGGACATCGTGGAAATGAATTACCGGTGGGTCCGACGCAAGGCCAGTCCCCAGGATTCATCCGACATGGTAGTGGGAGTTTTTATAGACCCGAAAGGAGACTACCTGATGAGAAACGGGGTTTTCTGGCTTCATGATATCCATGAGGCGCACGGCAAATTATTTATCGCAACTTAAGCCGGGATTGCTTTTAGAAGAAAAACGGATTTTATTTATTCCGTCGGATTTCCCGCCAGGAAATTACGCTTTGACAATCGGCCTCCAAAAAAAACTTCCGCCACTGGAAGCTGGAAAGGAATCCTTTAGCCGTGAGTTCTACGAGCGCAATGGAAACCAGAATTTGGACAAGTTTCTGGGCCGCGGGGAGAATGGCGCGTTGGTTCAATTTTCCACGACCCATTCAGATTCGTGGAAAGATGGTCTTTGGCCCGTGACGCGCAGCCTTTACCCCATTGCCGACCCGCGTTTTGTCCCGGTGGCCAAGCTTCAAGTCCTGGAACCATAATAATTCGCTCGGGGGATAAAGAATGAAACTCGGCGGTTCATTGGCTTTTGCTTTTTGGAGGCCCTCGGCATAAAATACCGCCTCTCAATTCATTTTCGTCAGGGGTAAATCATGGCCGATTCGACCAAGCGCCAATTTGTAAGTTTCGCCTTCTATAAAATATCCGAGGAATTTCACAAGCTTCAGGCTTTGGAAAAGGAATCCGCCAAGAAGTCGTTTTTGGAAGCCGCGGAAACTTTTAAAAAAGACGGCATTTTGCTTTCCTATTCCACGGTTGGCTTCCGTCCGGACGTGGACCTGATGCTTTGGCGCATTAGCTATGATCTGGACGCCATCCAAAAACAAAGTTCGGCCCTAATGAAGTCGGCACTTGGCCCTTTCCTTAGGACGCCTGCCTCCTATTTGGCCATGACCAAGCGAAGCACTTATATCGACAAGCATCAGCACGTGGGCGGTTCAGAGGAATCCAGGACCAACATTTATCCGGGCAGGTTCAAATACATCTTTATTTATCCCTTCGTGAAAAGCCGCGAATGGTACCTGCTTTCCAAGGAAGTTCGCCAAAAAGTGATGGATGAGCATATCCGGGTGGGAAACCTCTACCCCTCGGTCAAGTTGAATACGACCTATTCTTTTGGCTTGGACGACCAGGATTTCGTTGTAGCTTTTGAAACAGATACCCCCGGGGATTTCCTGGATTTGGTCATGGCTTTGAGAGAAACCGAGGGCTCCAAATACACCGTTCGGGATACGCCCATTTATTCCTGCCGTCTTTTAGAGCTAAAGGAAACTTTGGATTTAATCGGATAACTTGTAACCTCTCCCTTTTTCAATCCGTAATCCAAAGGAGCACCTTTGAAAGCCAGCCCAACCCAATGGCTATCCTGGTCCCAAATGATGAAAAGGGTCCAGGCGGGCGATGAGGAAACCTACCGAATGCTCCTGAATGAAATCGGGCCCCTTCTTTATTCCTATGTGCGACGCAGAGTCTTCAATAAATCATTGGTAGATGACGTGTACCAGGAAGTTCTTTTCACCTTCCACCGTGCCCGCCATAGTTACCTGAGCGACCGGCCTTTTGCTCCGTGGCTTTTCACCATCGCCCATAACGCCTTCCTGGATGGCATCGGCAAAAATCGGAAATTCGCCGAAAATGAAGTGCCGGTGGAAATACTGCCGGAAACGGCCCATCGGGAAGAACTGGACGGCGACTTAGGTGATGAATTGCACCTTGCTTTGGCCCAGTTGCCGTTAAGTTTGAGGCGGCCCGTGGAGATGCTGAAGATTGAGGGTTTGACCGTAGAAGAAGCTGCCAAAGTTTTGGGCCTTTCGGTGAGTGCCCTCAAAGTGCGCGCCCACCGAGGTTACGCCCGGCTCAAAAAAATATTGTTGGAGAAGCGATTAAAGCCATGAAAAAGACCCCCTCAAAACCTAATGCGGAAAAGGGAATGCCCGCTATCCATCAAAAGACAGTGGAACGCCTGGCGCATGGATTGAAGCCGGTTGAGAAAATTGCGACCCCTCTTATACAGTGGTTCTCTTGGCTGGTGATCGCTTCGCTGGTTGTTTCTATTATTCTTTTCTTCCTGCCTCTTCGAGCCGACCTTTTACTTAATCTAAAATACATTCCCTTTGACTTGATGATGCTATTCATTTTCGTAGCCGCCGCCCTGTCGGCCTTGGGAGCCATTGAAGCCAGCTTTCCCGGCGGGGAACAAACTGGGAAATGGAAATTTCGGTTGTCTTCTTCTTTGGGGGTGGGAGTCAGTCTTTTATTCTTTCTTTTTTTTCCTTGGAAAGCGGAGCATTACCTGGACCATTTCACGCCGCTCCCTTGTTTTGTTGTGGTCTTCCTCCTCGGGTCGGTTTTTTGGGTTGGATTGGTATTACTGGTTAAAGGTAACGCGCCTTTGAATGCCAGAAAAGTGGGATTGTGGTCGGGAGTATCCGCCTTTCTTTTTGGTTTGGGCTTTATTACGCTTCATTGCGATAGTCAAAACCTGTATCACGTTTGTTTCGAGCATTTTTTGCCGGTACTCGCTTATTCCTGGTTGGCGGGATGGTTGGGAAACAGGTGGATTTCTGCTTGGAAAAGAAAGCCTTTGCCTCCACCTCTATAAAAAAAGTGCTTTATCTGAATCGAATTGATGGGTTTTTGTAGTTGTGCCCCCCCTTTTTTAGTATGAAACGTTAAATCGATTTAAACTTAAGGAAAAATTTATTTTCAGGTTGAGCCATTTCCGGCTGCAGAAGGTGTAAGATTCGACGTTAGAACTTCAAACAAAATTATTTTTGCTTTTTTCAAAAAGCCTGAAAGCTTTTTATTGATGAGAATTATAAAATCGAAACCTAATATTTCTTCTTTTGCCTATTTTTCTTTAACGATAATATCTTGCGTTATCTTTTTATTTTTTCTGACTTGTGAAAAAGCCACTGCCCAAGTCGTGTCGACCGTTAATCCTGTTTTGTCTTCCACTCCCACCGGTACCCTCACACCGGCGAACACCCCGACGATGACGAACACGAAGACTGATACGGGAACCCCGACGAACACGCATACACCCACAGTGACTCCAACTCCCACCAATACACACACGATCACCAACACCCCGACGATGACGAACACGAAGACTGATACGGGAACCCCGACGAACACGCATACACCCACAGTGACTCCAACTCCCACCAATACACACACGATCACCAACACCCCGACGATGACGAACACGATGACTAATACAGGTACTCCAACGAACACGCATACACCCACAGTGACTCCAACTCCCAACAATACACACACGATTACCAACACCCCGACGACAACGAACCTGCCGACGAATACAGGAACACCTACGAACACGGATACACCGAGTTTAACTTCGACTCCGACAAACACCCACACGATCACGAATACACCGACAATGACAAACACCATGACGGATACGGGTACGCCGACGAACACCCATACTCCTACCAACACAAGGACTCCGACGAACACCGCGACGAATACCGACACTCCCACCATCACGAACACACCGACTAACACGGGAACGATCACCAACACTCGGACTCCGACCGATACGGCGACCGTGACGGATACTCACACGGCTACAAACACGGCGACGAATACATCGACGGCGACCAACAGCGGAACTCCAACCAATTCGCCGACCGTAACGAATACCCGGACCCCGACGAACACCGCGACGAATACCGACACTCCCACCATCACGAACACACCGACTAACACGGGAACGATCACCAACACTCGGACTCCGACCGATACGGCCACCGTGACGGATACCCACACCGCTACAAACACGGCGACGAATACATCGACGGCGACCAACAGCGGAACTCCAACCAATTCGCCGACCGTAACGAATACCCGGACCTCGACGAACACCGCGACGAATACCGACACTCCCACCATCACGAACACACCGACTAACACGGGAACGATCACCAACACTCGGACTCCGACCGATACGGCGACCGTGACGGATACTCACACGGCTACAAACACGGCGACGAATACATCTACGGCGACCAACAGCGGGACTCCAACCAATTCACCGACCGTAACGGATACCCGGACCCCGACGAATACGGCAACGGTGACCGACACTCACACCATCACAAACACACCGACGAACACCGCCACAGTGACCGATACCAGGACCCCGACCAATACGGCGACCGTGACGGATACTCACACGGCTACAAACACGGCGACGAATACATCTACGGCGACCAACAGCGGGACTCCAACCAATTCACCGACCGTAACGGATACCCGGACCCCGACGAATACGGCAACGGTGACCGACACTCACACCATCACAAACACACCGACGAACACCGCCACAGTGACCGATACCAGGACCCCGACCAATACGGCGACCGTGACGGATACTCACACGGCTACAAACACGGCGACGAATACATCTACGGCGACCAACAGCGGGACTCCAACCAATTCACCGACCGTAACGGATACCCGGACCCCGACGAATACGGCAACGGTGACCGACACTCACACCATCACAAACACACCGACGAACACCGCCACAGTGACCGATACCAGGACCCCGACCAATACGGCGACCGTGACGGATACTCACACGGCTACAAACACGGCGACGAATACATCTACGGCGACCAACAGCGGGACTCCAACCAATTCACCGACCGTAACGGATACCCGGACCCCGACGAATACGGCAACGGTGACCGACACTCACACCATCACGAACACACCGACGAACACCGTCACAGTGACCGATACCAGGACACCGACCAATACGGCGACGATAACGGATACTCACACTGCTACAAACACGGCGACGAATACATCTACGGCGACCAACAGCGGGACTCCAACCAATTCACCAACCGTAACGGATACCCGGACCCCGACGAATACGGCAACGGTGACTGACACTCACACCATCACGAACACACCGACGAACACCGCCACAGTGACCGATACCAGGACACCGACCAATACGGCGACGATAACGGATACTCACACTGCTACAAACACGGCGACGAATACGCCAACAGCGACCAACAGTGGGACTCCAACTAATTCGCCGACCGTAACGGATACCCGGACCCCGACGAATACGGCAACGGTGACTGACACTCACACCATCACAAACACACCGACGAACACCGCCACAGTGACCGATACCAGGACACCGACCAATACGGCGACCGTGACGGATACTCACACCGCTACAAACACGGCGACGAATACATCTACGGCGACCAACAGCGGGACTCCAACAAATTCGCCGACAGTGACGAATACTCGGACTCCGACAAATACAGCAACGGTGACCGATACCCACACCATTACGAATACGCCAACAGTAACTGATACCCAGACACCAACTCATACACCAACGGTCACTTCAACTCCAACCGATAGCCGAACCCCGACGAATACGGCGACTGTGACCGACACTCATACCATTACGAATACTCCGACAATGACGGATACTCGGACCCCGACGCATACTCCGACTAATACGCATACGCCCACGGTGACTCGAACCCCGACGAATACGGCGACTGTGACCGACACTCATACCATTACGAATACTCCGACAATGACGGATACTCAGACCCCGACGCATACTCCGACTAATACGCATACGCCCACGGTGACTCGAACCCCGACGAATACGGCAACAGTGACCGATACTCACACGATTACCAATACTCCGACAGTGACGGATACTCGGACCCCGACGCATACCCCGACTAATACGCATACGCTCACGGTGACTCGAACCCCGACGAATACGGCAACAGTGACCGATACTCACACGATTACCAATACTCCGACAATGACGGATACTCGGACCCCGACGCATACTCCGACTAATACGCATACGCCCACGGTGACTCGAACCCCGACGAATACAGCGACCGTGACCGCCACCCACACCATAACCAACACGCCAACAATAACGGACACCCAAACGCCAACTCATACCCCGACAGTCACTTCGACTCCTACGGATAGCAAGACGCCAACGAATACGGCGACGGTAACCGAAACCCACACCATTACGAATACGCCAACAGTAACTGATACCCGAACTCCGACGCATACACCAACGGTCACTTCAACTCCAACCGATAGTCGGACCCCGACGAATACGGCGACCGTGACAAACACTCACACGATTACGAACACTCCAACGAATACGCCGACGGTAACTGATACGAGAACCCCGACAAATACGGCGACAGTAACCCTCACTCATACGATTACAAATACGCCGACAGTGACGGATACAAGGACACCGACCCAAACGGCAACGAAAACGGCGACGGTTACAGCCACTTACACAATAACGAATACTCCGACAGTGACGGATACCCGAACTTCGACTAATACAACGACCGTGACCGCCACCCACACGACTACCAACACGACTACAAACACGCCTACGGTGACGGACAGCAGAACCCCCACCTATACTCCGACGATGACGGAAACGACCACGCCTACAAGCACACTGACCGTGACACCGTCAAACACAATTACGCAGACTATCACTCCATCAGGGACGGTTACTCCAGGTGGAGCGACCCCCGGTGTAGCGGGTTCCCTTTTATCCTCAACTGATTCAGTCCATACAACTGCCCTTGTAGCAGCCCCTAATGTCCTCGATCCCAGTCAAACTAGTTCAACTATTACCATCACAGATGCCCAACCGGGCGGTTCGTCTTTGAATGTTTACAACCTTACGGGTGAATTGGTGAGCGCTTTAAGCCCCGTTTTCTCGGCTCCGGCCTCCAGTCTTGGGCAACAGGCGGCGGGATTCAACCACAAGTACATTTGGAATGGGACCAACTCCTCGGGTCGTAAAGTTGCGAGTGGGATTTATATTTTGGTGTTTAGCGACGCCAGTGGAACCCAAACGACCAAGGTTTTAGTGCTCCATTAATCTGCTTTTCGGTTAAGTTTTTAGCTCGTTTCGTATCTCTATTTCTCCATCGATTCACATTAAAACATTCTATGATCCCAACTTTGCCCAAATTACCGTTGTCTGAAAATCTGGGTTCGCCCTTGGGCATCTTGGATTTTTCTTAAATCTATTCGTGATTAAAAAAAGGTATTAGAGACAGCGCGTTGGCTGGCACGGAATGGGTTTATTGCGGCAACATTATCTATTTTGGAATAATTTTGTCGCAATCCGACGATGGAGGGCTATTGGTTCAATCTTCGAGAGAAAGGGACCTAGCTCTTTAGGCCAAAGGATCTAAAATACGGCAATTCAAAGTTTATGGGGTGCGTGCGTTCGAGTCCAAGCCGGGGACTTTTCAATTAGGATTCGAACCAAGCCCCGGTAACCTTTGCAGGCCCCTTGTCCGGTGAAAATTATATTGTTTACTCATCACCTAACAATTGATCGAAGGATTGTTAATTTTAGAGCTTGTACATTTGATACCGCATACCTTGCCACTTGGAACGGAAGCCGGTGAGTTGATCCTTAAGGCTTTTGGGCAAAAGCATTGGATCGGTAAGGATGAAATTGACCGGCAGGAAATAACCAGGTGTAGAGGTTGTCAGCCAGAGCTTGTCGTTCAAAACCACCTTTCCCTCGGTCAACTTCCTTCGTTTCATCGGGCTGTACCATTGGTCACAGGCATATTCCACCATTGCATGACCAAGGCCTCGTCCTCGGAAAAGGGGATCGACGGTAAGGCCAGTCAGTTCAGTGCAGTCCTCACGGGGAGTTATTCCGACCGTGCCGGAAGTTAAACCCTGAATTTCAGCGATCCACCAATAGGTTTGCTCAGGATTGGAGACCACTAGCCTATTGGCGATCAACGAATGAGCGATACCGGGCATGTCGCGTGAGGTGGCTTCTCGGAACGCCAAGGGATTATCCAAGGCCCAGAGGGAAGCGGCGGTGAGATCGCCGCGGTAAATGAGGCCTCCGTTCCCGGTTTCTTTTAACATGGTCACCATGGATATCAGATTTTCCCGACCCGCCCATTGCGTATCTTTGACTTCCTTTAAATCAGTGGGTTTTAACTGGGTGTCGCGGGTTGTGGCGTAAAAGACGTAAGAGTCCCAGGTGGCAACTTCATCCTGATAACTTATATCGAGAGTGATATGGAGGAGAAAGCGTTTTAATTCGATGTTCAAACCGGTCTCTTCTTTGGCTTCGCGAAGGGCTCCCGCCGCGATATCCTCGCCGGGATGGACCCCGCCAGAGGGAGAACGGAAAATGCCGGGAGGGTAACTGTGCTTGCTCATGAGGGCAAAACGGCCATCGGGTCCCTCAATGAGCATGGTCACGTCATGAGTGCGCTTTTGGGCCAAGCTTTTTTGGACGAGGTTCCAGCCGGATTCATTGAATTCCTGGGTCATCCATTGGTGATAAGGGTATCCGAAACGGGCACGTATGGAGGATAATTGGGGCCGCAAGTGCAAGTTCATACTTCCGTTATATTTGGAATTCCGCGCGACAAAACATTTTAAAGCTTTCAACGTTTTTTGGAAAAGGAAAAGCGAAAAAACATGTACCGGTTTTGGTTTGGATTAGCGTTAACCTTTTATATTTTCGTTTTCTCCCCTGCGATGGGAGAGGGGTTGACCGATTGGGTGAACCCCTTCGTGGGAACGGCCAACGGGGGGAACACTTTTCCGGGGGCCTTGTTGCCTTGGGGAATGGTTTCGGTAAGCCCCCATAACGCACCCCAAGCGCCTTCAGGATATATCAATGGTGAACCCGCCATCTATGGTTTCGGGCACGTACATCTAAGCGGTACAGGATGCCCCGATCTGGGAAATGTTCTTTTAATGCCCACGACCGGAAATGTCAAAACCTCACTCGAACAATGGAAATCCGCTTATGATTCCGAGGCCGCCACACCCGGTTATTATACCGTCCACCTTAAAACCTACGACATCCAAGCGGAAATGACGGCCACCACTCGCGTGGGTTTGAGCCAATATTACTTTCCAGCGTGTAAGGGAGACGCCAATATTATTTTGAGCGCTAGTCACCGGTTAACGACCGATCCGGTGACTTTGAAATCCCCCTCTTTTGAGTCCAGCGTCAAGATTGTCTCCCAGACGGAAATGGAAGGTTCTTCTCAAAGCGGGGATTTTTGCACTCCCTTCGCGGGCAACAAACAAACCGTTTATTTTGTGGCCCAGTTCAGCAAAAAGGCCGTCCAGACAGGAACTTGGAAGGACGGGTTGATTTCGGGAAAAAAGGAACAAAAAGGAAAGGATGTCGGAGCTTTTTTCAGGTTTTCCACGACGGGGCAGGAACCCATTATGGTGAAGGTTGGAGTTTCCTATGTGAGTGTCGCGAATGCTAGGCTAAATTTGAAAACGGAAGTTCCCGATTGGGATTTTCAGGATATCCGGGCGAAGGCCCGTGCGGCCTGGGAGGAAGCAACTTTCCCGGATAAAGATTACGGGAGGCTCCAACGACCAGTTGAAAATTTTTTATACCGCCCTTTATCACGCCTTGATCCATCCCAGCGTTTTTTCCGATGTAAACGGAGAGTACGAAGGCATGGGCCATCATGAAGTGGATAAGGCTGATACCTATATCCGTTACCATGTCTTTTCACTTTGGGACACTTACCGGAATCTCCACCCCTTTTTGGGCCTCTTTTATCCCGAAAGGGATTTGGACATGGTGAAAAGCATTGTCGAAATGGCCAAGGAAAGCGGCTGGCTTCCCAAGTGGGAATTGGCGGGAAATGAAACCCGGGTTATGGTGGGTTGCCCGGCGGTTCCGGTACTTTTAGATGCGTACCGGCAGGGGCTCAAGGATTTTGACGTGGATTCGGCTTATAACTCCATCGTGAAAAGCCTAGTCCCAAGGACAATAAAATCTTTGGCGGCTTGAAGTCCCTTCTTGCAGTACGGCTTCATACCTAAGGATGACGACAGCGGGGATCTTGCTTTGGGGTTCGGTTTCGACCAGCCTGGAATATTCTTACGATTTCTGGTGCTTGGCCCAATTGGCAAAAGATCTTGATAAACCAAAGGATTATGAAAAGTACATTCATATGTCCGGGGTCTACCGAAATTTTTATGATGCGAGTACGGGGTTCCTGCGGGCCAAAAATCGCGATGGAACTTGGATGACGCCTTTTGATCCCGTCACCAACTGCTGTGACCAAAGCTGGCCGGATAACGGAGGGCCCGGTTATGTGGAAGGCACCGCCTGGCAGTATCTTTTCTTTGCCCCCCAGGATATGGACGGCCTCAAGATGCTCTTGGGCGGTGATGACGCCTTTGTGAAGCGCCTGCAACAGTGTTTTGACGGAGGCCATTACGACGCGACTAACGAGCCGGACATCTCCTGGCCTTATCTTTTTGACTATGTCCCGAATGAAGCCTGGCGCACCCAAAAAGAAATCAGGGAACTGATGGGCAAATATTACAAATCCACTCCGGACGGAATTCCGGGGAACGATGATGGCGGAGTCATGTCGGTTTGGTATCTTTTCTCGGCTCTGGGTTTTTATCCGGTTTGTCCTGGAAGCAACACGTACCAAATGGGAAGCCCGCTATTTTCAACAAGTGGACATATTACTGGACAAGATGGTTTATCCCGGCGGTTTGTTAACACTGAAATGCATTGATAACTCGGCTAGATAACCTTTACGTTCAATCCCTTTTAGTCGATGGGCTGGACTATAAAAAAAAGTATTTTGACCACGATACCCTCGTTTATGGCAAAACCATTGTCTTTCGAATGGGCAAGGAAGCCCATCCCTAACTGCCCGACAGACTCCACCCCCCTTATTGCAATTCATTTAAACTTAATCCTGAGTAGTAGAAAGCCTTTTAAAAGATGGTTTTTCCTTTTGATTACCCCTTGTTGCCATCGGGGGAGCGTGTTATAACCATACCGCTTTAACAGGCTTTGGCCCAGTTGAAGCGGGCCCAGCGGCAAACGCGGGCCAATCTCTCACGCTTTTTCCATGTTCTCTTTCAGTGGCCTCCAATTCAGGGGGTTGGAAAGGAATCCACTCTTGAGTGGAAAGAAAAGGCGGTGGAATAACTTAAAGGAGTCGTACCATGATGTCTGTTTCGATGAAGCAGTTGTTGGAAGCTGGTGTGCATTTCGGACACCAGACCCGCCGTTGGAATCCCAAAATGGCCCTCTATATATTCGGGGAGCGTAACGGGATCCACATTATCGACCTCCAAAAAACCGTTAAGAAACTCAAGGAAGCCTACCAGTTCGTGAAAGATCTGGCGGCATCTGGCGAGACCATTGTGTTTGTCGGGACTAAAAAGCAGGCCCAAGACGCCATCAAGGAAGAGGCGGACCGTTGTGGAATGCCTTATGTCAATTACCGATGGTTGGGGGGGATGCTCACCAATTTCACCACCATCAAAAAGTCCATCGGCTACCTGAAGGAACTGGAAAGCATTTCTGAACAGGAAATGAACGACTCGCTCCAAAAAAGAGCAAGCCGGATTGAACAAAGACAAACAAAAGCTTCAGCGCTCCTTGGGCGGCATCAAAAATGTCGGAAAACTTCCCGGCGCCATTTTCGTGATTGATACCAAGAAAGAACATATCGCGGTTCAGGAAGCCCGTAAGTTGGGGATTCCGGTGATCGCGGTGGTGGATACCAATTGCGATCCCGGCGAAATCGATGTAGTCATTCCCTGGTAACGATGATGCCATCCGCGCTGTGAAACTCATGACTTCCGTCATGGCCAGCGCTATTTTGGAAGGCCGTTCCAAAGAATTGGAAGGCAAGGAAGTTTCCGCCGAAGGGGTGGTCGGACCTAGCGAAGTGGGAGCGGAAATGCTGGCTGCGGCCGAACAAGAAAAATCCCTTCCGGCCGAAGGTGAAGCCGCCTTAGCCGAAGCGAAATCCCGGTCGAGGAAATCCCCGAACAGAAGGAAGTGGCCGAACTTCTGGTGGGAGGCGTGGAAACACTTGGCGGGTGACGCCGAAACCGTGGCGGTCATCGCTGACGAATTGGCCACTGAAAAGGTCGAACGTATTCGCACCAAGCGTGTGCGGGATGACAAACCCTAATCCAACAAGTCTTTAAGATTTTGAATTCTTAATTTCGGAGGTTTTTTTAAAATGGAAATATCCGCAACATCGGTAAAGGAACTTCGCGAAAAAACCGGCGCGGGCATGATGGACTGTAAAAAAGCCCTGACGGAAAACATGGGCGATTTTGAGAAGGCGGTTGTTTGGCTGAGGGAAAAGGGCGTGGCCCAAGTGGCCAAACGCTCCGGCCGCAACGCTGATCAGGGCGTCATTGGAAGCTACGTTCACAGCGGCAAAGTGGGAGTGTTGGTCGAAGTCAATTGCGAGACCGATTTTGTGGCTAAGACGGACGATTTTCTCAATTTAGCCAAGGAATTGGCCATGCAAGTGGCCGCTTCGTTCCTAAATACGTCAACCGTGAGGAAGTTCCGGCCGCCGAATTAGAAAAAGAGCGCGAAATTTACATGAACGAAGCCAAGCAATCGGGGAAACCGGAAGCGGTTCAGGCGAAAATCGCCGAGGGCAAGATTGAAAGCTACTATAAGCAGGTATGCCTGATGGACCAGCCTTATATCCGGGAGCCGAAGAAAAGCGTTAAACAATATGTCACTGAGGTAGCCGCCAAATTGGGTGAAAATGTGGTGGTTCGCCGGTTCGCGCGGTTGCAATTAGGCGAGTAATCTAAAAACCGCCAGTGAAGCTAGCGGCCACTTGGTTGCCTTTCGAAATGTCTTTCGCGGGAAAGAAAATGGCTCCAAAGTCTTCTAAAAGTTCAAAGTCCAAACCGGTTTACCGCCGGGTATTGCTTAAGCTTTCGGGTGAAGCTTTGGCGGGGGACAATGAACACCGTATTGATGAAAAAGTCGTCCGGGCCATTGCCCGGGCGGTTTATGATGTCCAGAAATCCGGGGTGGAAATTGCCCTCGTCATCGGAGGCGGCAATATCTACCGTGGTGCCGATGGCGAACGTATGGGCATGGACCGAGTTTCCTCCGATTACATGGGCATGCTGGCCACTTTGATCAACGCACTGGCACTTCAAAACGCCCTCGAACAACAAGGAGCCCATACCCGGGTCCAAAGCGCCATTGAAATGTCCAAAGTCGCCGAACCCTATATCCGCCGCCGGGCCTTGCGGCATATGGAAAAGGGTCGCATCGTTATCTTCGCCGGGGGCACGGGAAATCCCTACTTTACAACGGATACGGCTGCAGCGCTCAGGGCCATTGAGATCGGCGCGGACGCCATTCTCAAAGCCACCAATGTGGACGGCATTTATAGCGCTGACCCCAAGAAAGATCCTCAAGCCAAAAAGTTCAAAAACCTTACCTATATCGACGCCATCAACCGGCAACTGCGGGTCATGGATACCACCGCTCTGACCCTTTGTATGGAAAACAAGCTTCCAATTGTTGTTTTTGACCTTCATCAACCCGGAAATATCCAACGCGCGGTTTGCGGTGAACCGATTGGAACGGTTGTAAGGAATTAATTTCGGGTTTTAAATGATTGTTTAGTTTTTCTGAATTCAAAATCGAGGTTTATCCAAGTGGCCGACGCGAACCAAGTCCTAAATGAAACCGAATCTAAAATGAAAAAAGCCGTTGAGGCTACCAAACGGGAATTTTCCTCCGTTCGAACTGGTCGGGCTTCCGCGGCCCTTGTTGAAAATATAAAAGTCGAATATTACGGTTCGTTGGTGCCTTTAAATCAGGTGGCCAATATTTCAGTACCCGATTCACGAACCCTGGAAATGAAACCCTGGGACCCCCAAGCTTTGATGGAAATTGAAAAGGCCCTACAAAAAAGCGATTTGGGGATCGCACCCAACAATGACGGGAAAGTCATCCGGCTTTCGATGCCGCCGTTGACGGAAGAACGACGAAAAGAATTCGTGAAATTGGTCCACAAGCACGCAGAAGGCGGAAGGGTGGCGATTCGCAGTATCCGCCAGGACGCCAATAAAGCTTTAGATCACATGAAAAAAGAA
Source organism: uncultured Pseudomonadota bacterium (assembly GCA_963843375.1). Taxonomy (GTDB): domain Bacteria; phylum Oederibacteriota; class Muellerivitia; order Muellerivitales; family Muellerivitaceae; genus CAWJKT01. The sequence goes on along the minus strand of CAWJKT010000008.1, from coordinate 120,327 downwards.
ATTGCCGAGGATGATTTCAAGAAATTCCACGAGCGAAACCAGAAAATGACGGATCTTTATACGCAGGAAATTGGGAAACTCAGCGAACACAAAGAAAAAGAAATCATGGAGTTTTAACCAAGGCTGTGGAAACCCCCAAAAAGGCCGAACTTCTAAAGCGCTACCGACTTAAACCCCATTTGCCCCGCCACGTGGCCATCATTATGGATGGCAATGGCCGTTGGGCGAAAAAGCGACATTTACCCCGTATTGCCGGTCACCGAGCGGGAGCCCATTCTATTCGCGAACTCGTGAGATTATCCGGTGAATTGGGGTTGGAGGCCCTGACCCTTTACGCTTTTTCCACCGAGAACTGGAAAAGACCTCGCCAGGAAGTCGGCCTTTTAATGCAACTTTTAAAACAATATCTGCGTAATGAAGTGGAGGAACTTTTACAAAACAACGTCCAGCTTCAAACTATCGGCAATACTGAAGACCTGCCAAAAGAAATCCGTGAGGAACTTAAAAAATCCATTGAGACCACTTCCCGTTGCACGGGCTTGAAACTGGTGCTGGCCTTGTCCTATAGCGGTCGAAACGATTTGACCTGGGCGGTTAAAGGGATCGCTCAAGAAGTTAAAAAGGGGCGGTTGAAACCGACGAACATTTCAGAAAAAACGATAACTCGTTTTCTTTCCACGAGCCATCTGCCGGAAGTGGATCTTTTGATCCGTACCAGCGGGGAAATGCGGGTTTCCAATTTCCTTCTTTGGGAATTGGCCTATTCCGAATTCCACATTACCAAAACCCTTTGGCCGGATTTCAGGACACCTCATTTCATCGCAGCCTTGCGCGATTTTCAGACACGCCAAAGGCGATTTGGGGGCGTTGAAAGCATCATGGGGAGCGTGACTTCATGGGCTCCTTGACTAAGCGAATACTTGTCGCTATCCCCGCCATCGTGGTCCTTTTATTCGCAACTTTTTGGGGATCAAATATTTTATTTAAAATCATGGTGGTATTGGGCCTGGGTCTGGCTTTTGTGGAATATTTCCGGCTGGCAGACGCTCATAAATTAAAAACCTTGAGAACCGAAGGCCTAGTTGCTTTGGGTCTTCTCCTTTTACCTTGGGTTGTTCCGCCGCTGCGGCCTTGGGGCGGAACGGACGTTTTAACGCTGGGGATTTTCATACTCACCCTATCCTTCCTTTGGTCGCATAGGCCTTTAAAGGAAATGGTGGTATCCGTCAGCGTGACTTTCTTCGGGGTGGCTTATTTCGGCGTACTGGGTCATTACTTTTTCAGATTAAGAGAACTTCCGCAGGGGTCTTGGCATCTTCTTTGGCTTTATATCGCTACCTGGGCTTACGATACGGGTGGATACTTCGCTGGCTGTTGGTGGGGAAAACATCATTTTGCCCCTCTGGCTTCGCCTAAAAAGTCCGTGGAGGGGTGTGTCGGGGGATTTGTTTTGGTGGTCGTGAGCTTGTTTTTACTTTGGAATGGTATGAACTATTTTGGCGTAATCAATCCTTACACTCCTGCGGATGTTTTGGCGCTTTCCGTTTTACTTTCTTTGTTTGGGCAACTGGGTGATCTGGTAGAATCCCTCATCAAACGAAGTCTCTCCGCCAAGGATTCGGGTTCTTTGCTTCCTGGTCACGGTGGGGTTTTTGATCGGATTGATAGTTTACTCTTCAACGCCCCCGTCCTTTTTTATTACCTGATTTTGTTCCATAAATAGTTTTCGGAGGGTTTATGCCACTTGAAGAACTTGTCAAAAAAGCTCAGGCCACTTTTATCCATCAATATGGCGATTCCGGCCGAAAAATCACTATGGTGGTGGCCCCCAGCCGCTTAACTTTGTTGGGCGGGGAATACACAGAAGCCGTGGATGGGTTCAGTCTTTTAGCGGCGGGGAACCACTCGGTGGTGGTGGCCGCCCAACGAAGGGCGACAAAATGGCTTTTATTCACTCCCTAAATTATGACGAAAAAATAAAGGTCTCCCTTACCACGCTGAAGTTTGACCGGGGCGATGGGTGGGCGAATTTTCCAAAAGGTGTTCTTTACTTTTATGAACGGACTGGGCGCAAACTGGAAGGCATCCAGATGGTGTTGGCTGGGGACGTGCCGGAAGGAATCGGTTTGGGAACCTCGGCGGCTATCACAGTGGCCACCGCTGTTGCTTGCAACGAACTGGGTAACAATCCCCTGGATGACGCCACCCTGACGAAACTTTGCCATCGTGTGGAAAGCCAATTCATGACCTCGAGGGGCGATTATTTTTCACCTTATGCCATCAAGTTCGCAAAGAAAGATCAACTTGTTTTGTTTGATGCCCGCACCTTCAAGCCGGAATACATGCCTTTTGACTCTAAAAATTACAAGCTGGTGGTGGTGGACAGCGGAGTTCGTAAAAAAGAGAGAGAGGATGAGTTTAAAAAGACGGCTTGAACTTTTCAATCAATTGTTGGCGGAAATCCGAAAATTCGTGCCGAAGGTTATTTCCTTAAGAGATGTAGGCGGGGAAGCTTATGAGATGGCTCGAAAGAATATTGATATTATCCTGCGAAAGCGGTTGGACCATGTTGTTTACGAAAATCAGCGCGTCAAAAAGGCAAAAGACTTGCTGATCAAAGGCGATTATGAAAGTTTTGGGCAGCTCTTAAACGAATCCCACGATTCTCTTGCGGACAAGTTGAAAGCGACTTGCCAGGAAGTGGACATCCTGACCCGTGTGGTCCGTAATCAACCGGGATGTCTCGGCTCCCGCATGATGGGTATTGGTTGGGGAGGGTCGCTTGTTTGCCTGGTGAAAGCTGATGCTACCCCGACATTTGTGGATCGGGTACGGGGCGATTATAAAAAGCAAGTCAACATTGCCCCTCAAGTTTATGTGAATGAACCCCAGGAAGGAACGCGAGAAGTTGAAGCTCCAGTTGCAACCCCGGCCACTTCATGAAAATTTGAAATCCGCTTTTGAAGGGTTTAAATCCCTGGAAATCGGGTAAAAACCGTTAAAACTCAAACCGTCGAAAGGGAATCATTTTCCTAGACGGCTTTTTTTAAAACTTTATAATGTCTGATGCTTCAAGGCTAGAAAAGTAGAAAATTTTTCAAAAAACTCAGAACCCATTTATCGGAGGCGGCAATGCGAGGCATGAAGACCTGGGGTTTCATTTTTATTTTGGCGGCGTTCTTGAACTTTTGGATGCCGGCCTCGTCGGATGCCCAAGGAGCTTCGGCCGACCAATATTATGCCGCCGGTAATCAATACTATAGCGCTCAAAATTACGCCCAGGCCGCCCAATATTACTATGCGGCCGTAAAAATGAATCCCAATAATGGTCAAGCCTATCAAGGGTTGGGAAATTGTTACTATGCCTTGGGCCGCAAGGCAGACGCCTTGACTTATTATCAAAGAGCCGCGGCGTTGCAGCCAGGTAACGCTCAACTGGCCCAATTTGTCCAAAACCTTCAAGCCCAGGTTGGCGCGGGTGGCGCCATGGCCGGAGCGGGAATGCCCCAAGCGCAAGCTTCCCCCAATTACATGAGCACTGGTTATTCTCTGTTTCAGCAGCGGCAATATGCTCAGGCCATCCAATATTTCAACGCGGCTATCCAACAGAATCCCAATGATTACCGGCCCTATTACTACGCCGGATACGCTTACTACAACACCGGAAACGCCCGAAATGCGGCCCTTTATTTCGCCATTGCCAACGTCAAACAGCCCAATGATTCCATTAAAGCTTATGCCGACAGGATAAAAGCCTCTCTTTCTTCCGATGACCAGCAGTGGGTGGATGATCAGGTTGCCAAATTTACGGGAACGGCCATGGCCGGGGGTGGAGGCGCAGCCGGTGAAAAGGGTAATGACGTGACTGTCGGATTTCACCTGTTGGGCGGTATGGAATATATCTTTTCCGACCCGACCCAGATTAAGCAATATGTGACGGCCTCCAACAGCGTGTCTCTAAACGGGGATACTCCAAATGTAATCGCCTTGCCTGAATTTGAGCCTTATGTTCAATTGGGGAAAAATTTTGAAATTAATTTGGCGATCGGCTATTTCCCGGTCGGCAATTTGTCTTATACAACATATGATTACTCTCGAATGGACCCTGATGGAACGCCCCCTTCATATCCAACAAATGCGGATGTTTGGCAATATACTTACAATACTTCGATTATTACTGCTGATTTGGGATTTAAGGTTATCTTCGGCGACGACAAGGTGAAGGGTTATCTGGGATTGGGCGGAGGTATTTCACCAGTGAGTACTACCTTCACCAAGGTGTCCTATAATTCCACTGGAACCGCTCAACTGGCAACCGATACCAGTTCAGCAACTTATAGTACGATGGCTTTCAATGGCCAAGCGATCCTTGGTGTGGATTTCGTTTTAGGCAAAGGCATTGCCCTTGGGCCCTATATTGGCTACCGTTACTTGAGCGCGTCCAATTTCCAAAATGGTGGTAATACCCTTCTGGTTGACACGAAAAGTGGAGCTGTAGGAACAGCAAGCGGAAACGCCAATGGTTTCTCTAATATGATAAATCAGTCCACCGGGATTCCAGACCCCACGACTCCATTAACCCTGGATTTCAGCGGACTTGAAGGTGGAGTGAATTTAACCTTCTCGTTCTAATCCTTTCTTCCGACCAAACTTTAAAAACGGACCCTTTGGGGTCCGTTTTTATTTATGCTCGAAATTACCCATGAAAAAAAAGATTTCTTTATTTTTCATTTTAATAGCCGCTGGGTGTTGGGGGTTCATGAATCTTGCCTTGGCCGACAACGTAACCTTTCAAAATAATTTAACATTTTACGGGGACGAAGAGGGTTTCAACGGTCCCTTTCGCTCGGAAGAAACCCTATTTGGGCAGCAAATAAAAAGTTCCTTAGTGGCTTTGACAGGCGAACGTACCAGGATTGATGCTGGGTTTTTCATGGACCATACCAGCGGCTGGGACGATTACTTGGATTTAAAGCCCATCTTATCTTTTGCTTATTTCACCCCAACGACCCGATTGATCTTTGGAACCCTGGAAACCCAGGATCGGCACGGGTTCTTAGAGCCCTTGGAGGTGACAACCCTCGAAATCACCCGCCCGGTCGAATACGGTGTTCAATGGAAGGAAATGGACGGTTGGTTTCAAACGGATTCGTTTCTCAATTGGCAACAACTGAACACGCCGGGGTATCCGGAAATATTCGATTATGGAGGCACGGGCCAATTTCCATTAAGCGGAAATTTTACTACTGATTTTCAATTTCACGGCTATCACCAGGGTGGCAAGCTTTTTTATGTTGGGGTCGTCAATAATTATGCCTTTGCTCTGGGAGGCCGGTTTCATGAAGATATGGGTTTCCTTGGGCCGGCTTCAATTTCAACTTACGGCCTGCTTAGCGGAAATTTGCAGGGGCCTTTTCTCCAGGTTACCGATGCTCAATGGGGTTGGGGAATATACCTTAGGGGCTCGGTTTCCCCCGGGAATATCGCGGAACTCTATGGAATTCTTTGGAAGGGTTGGAACTTTTTCTCCTGGGAAGGGGACGCCAATTATAATTCCCAGGGTTTGGATCCGGGATTTTATCAATCCGACCGGACCTATGAGGAAATGGGTTTGCGCAAGTTTATTGTTGGGCAAGGGGAGGATTCTCTGGATGCTCAAGTTTGGTGTAGCTGGATCGACAATTATTTGGATTTTTCGGGTAGGCTGTTGGCTCGAATCTCCTTTGGATTAGACGTTCCAGTAAAAGAAAAAGGAAATCCCAATGGGTATTAGTTTTATCGCACGGTTGACGTTTTTTTGCCTATTGGCAACAGTTGGGTCGGTTTGGGCCCAAGACCCTGAGTGGATGGAGCACACCGCTTTGGCCCCGATTACAGGGCCCGGGGAATTAAATTGGAAAAACCAATTTACCTTTTATGGGGATAATACCGAATTTTACGAGCCCTTCCGGGTGAGGGAAACGATCCTGGGCCAACAGTTTGAAAGTTATTTGGATGGCTTCGTTTCCGACCACGTCGACCTTTGGGGTGGTTTATTCGTCAACCATCCTAGCGCCCAAGAGGTAGAAACCGATGTCCAACCAATTCTTTCTTTTGTCTATCATACGGATGTTTCCCAATTCATTTTTGGAACCCTTCAGCCTGTTTACCGACATGGTTTGATAGAACCCATGGAAGTCACTACCCTGGAACTGACCCGGCCTATCGAATATGGGATGGAATGGGTCCAAAAGGATCATTTCATCAACCTGGATTCTTTCCTCAACTGGCAGCAGGTACTGACGGATGTGGACCGAGAAATTTTTGATTATGGGGGTTCCAGCGAACTTCCTCTGATTCCGGGGATCCTTTTGGAAGGTCAGTGCCATGGTTACCACATCGGCGGAGCCAACACGGATGGCCTTGTTCTCAACAACTTGGCGACCGGTTTGGGACTGGCTTTCAAACCTCATCTGCCGGTTCTGGGTTCCAGTTCCCTAGAAATTTTCGGGTTAGGGAGTAAGGAAAGCAATATACCTGGGTATCCGGGCCCCACTTATGGCGAGGGACTTTATACTAAAATTATCGTTTCTCCCGACGACCGATGGCAGTTTTTCGGAATTTCATGGTTCGGCAAGAACTATATGTCGGAAGAAGGGGACTCCAATTATAATTCCCTGGGCGCGGATGGAGTTTATTACGAGTCCAACCGGACCTACGAGGAGTTGGGATTGCGCCGGTTTGTCCAGATTGAAAACGGCGTAACCTTCGATTTTGAACTGCGTTCCCATTGGATTGACGCTTACTGGGCCAATTCCTTCCGGTTGGAGGCTTTTGTTCCTTTTGATGTGGGAATTAGCGTCAATAAAAAAGAAAACGGAAGCAACGGAGGAACATGAGCGATTCTTTTTTGGAAATCAAAACTAAAATCGCCTTTACCACGCTAGGTTGTCGGGTCAACCAATACGATACCCAGGCAATGAAAGAACAAGTGGAAAAAGCTCATTTCCAAACTGTACCTTTTGAGGAACCGGCGGATATCTATGTCATCAACACCTGCACGGTAACGGCCGCGGCGGATGCTGAGGGCAAACAATTAGTGCGTCGAGCCAAGGCCAGGAATCCGGATTCTTTTGTTGTGGTGACCGGTTGTCTAGCCCAAGATCGGCCGGAAGAGATTGCGAGTCTTTCGGGCGTCAATCTGGTTGTGGGCAACACTGGCAAGTCGACTCTGCTTAAAAAAATCGTTTCCTCCTATTTGTCCTTAAATCCACTGCCAGATGAAGTCTTGGAAGAACCTTCACCCTGGGGTGGCGGCATATCCCGGTTTGACGGGCACCAGAGGGCTACGATCAAAGTACAAGATGGCTGTCACTTTGGTTGTTCCTTCTGCTTGATTCCCCGGGTTCGGGGTTCGATGATTTCGCGGCCCAGACTTGAGATCGTGGAAGAAGGAAAGAAACTCGCTCAAAACGGCATCAAGGAATTGGTCCTGGCAGGTATTCAATTGTCGTCTTATGGAAGGGATTGGGGTTTGCGACCTGAGGACGCCCGATTAGCTCCAATCGTTGAGGATTTACTGGCGATTCCTGGAATTCAACGGGTGCGATTATCCTCTTATGCGGTTGTGGATTTTGAAGACGCCCTGTTACCCTTGTGGCGATCCAGCCAGGGGTTTTGCGCCCATCTTCATTTACCCCTTCAAAGCGGCGATGAGGGAATTTTGAAAGCCATGAGACGACCTTACACTTTAGATCATTACCGAAAAACGGTTGAAAAGGTAAGAAGGGCAACGTCTAGGGTCGGATTGACCTCCGATATTATCGCGGGTTTTCCTGGAGAGACGAATGAGGCCTTCGAAAACACCCTCCGCCGGATCCGCGAGTTTGATTATGTTGATTTTCACCCCTTTCCCTATTCGAACCGGCCGGATACGCCGGGTGAAAAGATGAACCCGAAAGTAAAACCGGCGGTTATTCGCGAACGAATGAATCGTTTGAGAGATTTAAAAAAAGAATGTCTGGACCGTTCGGCTCAAAAAGCCCAAGGTCGGGAATACCGCGTGATCGTGGAGCGGCATAACCAGGATCAACAAGCCGGCCTCACGGATGAAGGATTAAGGGCTTATTTTCCCCGCAAAGAGGGGTGGTTGGGAAAAGAAACCAGGATTCGAATGACGGGCGTCCAGGCTGGGATTGCCCTTGCGGAATGGGTCTGAGCCTTTGGACCAGCCCTTAACCCTTTACGACCGTCTTTACATCCATTTTTTTTATCTCTTTCGTTCATGGAATTATGACCTTCCCGAAAATAAAGTGGGCTGGCGGACCCGCCAGAACCAAGAACTCCGGTTCCGCGCCTTGGCCGATATCGGCGACCTTCAAAATAAAAAAATTTTGGATCTGGGCTGTGGGCTGGGGTGTTTTTACGGGTTCTTGAAGGACCGAGGCTGGAAGGGCGAATACACCGGAATCGATATCCTAGATCTCATGGTAAGGGGGGCTCGCAAACGATTCCCGGAAGCCCATTTCGAGAAAAAGGATATTCTCCATCATCCCCCCACTGAAAAATGGGACTATGTCTTCGTCAATGGTGTTTTCAACCACAAGGTGAAGGATAACTGGGCTTGGATCGAACAGATGGTGAAACAAAGCCTGGAATTCACCCGAGAAGGCATGGCCTTCAGTTTATTAAACCTTGAGGCGGGGTGGCCGGACTCCGATCTTTTCTATGCCCATCCAGGGGAATTGGAAGAAAGAGCCCGCCGATGGTCCGGCGAAAAATATAAAATATTAAAAGGTTATTTACCGGAGGATATGACGGTTTATCTCTATAAAAATTAAGTGGAATCAGTCCCCCGCCGCCCCAGAGCTTTTTGGTGGTTTGTTTGATATTAAAAACTGAAACCGGGTCCCAAATGTCCATGAATGGAAATGTTGGGGACATCCGCCGAACCATTGGAGACGGGAACGGTAGCCCAACCGGCCATCAACCCGACGTCCAGAATCAAGAAAAAGTTTTTTGCGAAATAAAAATCCCGGCTGAGAGCCACCTGGGCGCCAACTCCCGAAAAATTGTAACCATCATCGAAAATTCCGGTCCCGACAGTTCGAAGAACCTGTCCCCGAACGGTGTTTTGAGGATTGGTAATCAGGATTCCCGCGTCTGCATGCAAAATGAAATCCCCGCGTTTCCAGGCGTGGCCCAAAAGAAAATAGTTGTAACCAAAATGGATGGCGAAAACCTGAATTTCGGGGGGAGGATTGGTAAGGAAAAGGCGGTGGTGAACTTGCTCGAATTCCCAGGCTTCGTTTTTATCCCAAAGCGCCGCCCGCCAGGCGTAGTAGGGAGTGAAGGGCCCGAAAGGTTCGGTCGCATAGTCGGCCATGAGGTGGATATCGGGATAACCTGTTTGACGAACGGTTAAGGGTGTGGGGAAGTTGTAAGCGGATCCGGGCAATAGTTCCAAAGAAAAAATCTGAGCGCCTGATGAAGCCGTTACCATAAGAGCCGTGAAGAACATCCCGAGAGTTGGCCATAGCCTTTTAACTTTCACCATGAGAAGTCCTTAACTTTTTTGATAGGAAGGAAAAGAAGGAAAATCTAAAGAACCGGGTGTATATTAAAAGTTGTTTAAAGCGCAAACAAGCCAAATGGGGGTCGGACCATGGGCGATCATTGTGTTTTTTGCAAAATTATTCGGAAGGAAATACCTTCGAATGTGGTTTATGAGGATGACCACGTACTAGCGTTTCATGATATTCATCCCGCGGCACCGATCCATATATTGGTTATCCCCAAGTCGCATATTGAAACGGTCGAGGACATTCCCCCAGAGAATCCTCTGGTTTCCCTCCTGACGGGACGGGCCATTCAAGTGGCCCGCCAGTTGAACCTTCAAGAGGGTTACCGTTTAGTTATTAATCAAGGGGATAATGGCGGTCAGACTGTCTATCACCTTCATCTTCATCTTTTAGGGGGGCGTTTTATGGCTTGGCCTCCCGGTTAACCCCTAAATAACCCCCAAAACACTCTTTTCCTCTTGCTTGACGAGGGACTCTCCTAAGCATTAAACTCCTCCTCCCTGAAGGCCCCATGGCCGAAAGGGTATTTCTCATTCCACCCATAGAGGGGAGCGTGACCACATTGGTCGAAGTCCGATTGGAAGAAAACGAGCCTATCGAAAACGCCTTAAAGCGTTTCAAAAAGGTTGTTCAAAATTCAGGGCTTATCTCGGAAATGAAAAAGCGTGAATTTTACGAGAAGCCCAGCGAACGCCGCAAAAAGCGCGAGGCAGCCGCCCGCAAAAAAGCGCGCCGCCGCCAAATGAAGTTTAGCCGCGATTAAGCAGCATGGACCCCAAAAGCCCGCCTCGACAAGAGACGGGCTTTTTTCTTAACCCAACTCCCTTTGGAGGATTGATTTGAGCGCGTCACCTATTTTCGACAAAATCAATGCCGATCTTATAACCTCCATGAAGGCTAAGGATGAAGCGTCGACCTCCGCCCTTCGAATGTTGAAATCCGCCATAAAATACAAAGAAGTGGACTTAAAGCGCGAAGTAAAAGACGAAGAAGTCATCGAGGTTCTTTCCAAACAGGCTAAACAACGTAAAGAATCCATTGAAGGTTTTGAAAAAGGTGGCAGGACCGAAATGGCCGCCAAGGAGAAAGCTGAATTAATATTGATCGAAAAATACCTACCCGCCTCCTTGTCGGAGGACGAGTTGTCGAGGTTGATCGAGGAGGCCATCAAGTCCTCTGGAGCGGCCGGTCCCAAGGATATGGGAAAGGTGATGGGGATACTTACTCCCAAGATCAAGGGCCGAGCCGACATGGGAAAGGTTTCCGGACTCGTTAAGTCGAAACTCGGTTAATTTTAGCAGGGTAAATTTTTGTCGGCGGTTAGCTTAAGTTAACGGCCAAAACCATCGGCTCAAAGTCGGTGGAACAACACCGGGTTGGTTCTGAATAAGACCGTCCCCACTGGAATCAAATGATTCTTTCTAAATCCTTCTATTCCCGTTCAACTGTCCAGGTGGCCAAAGATCTTTTGGGCCAAATCCTCATTCATGAGACTTCGGACGGGCCTGTTGCGGGCCGTATCGTAGAAGTCGAGGCCTACCTTCCTAAAAATGATCCAGGATGCCACGCCGCTAGGGGAATAACCCCTCGTAATGCCGTCATGTTTGGTCCCGCTGGTTATTCCTATGTCTATTTTTGTTATGGGAACCACTTTATGTTCAATGTGGTAACTGAAAAAGAAGGGACCCCGGGGGCGGTTTTGATCCGGTCACTGGAACCAGTGAGAGGGATGGACCGCATGTCCCGGCGTCGCGGGAAGTTCGGTCCAAAAGACATATCTCTTACCAATGGTCCTGGAAAATTGGTCCAAGCCTTGGGAATTAATCGAACGTCACAATAAAATACCCTTGTGGAAAAAGCCCCTTTACCTTAAAAAAGCAAAAAGAGAAGAAGCGGTAGGAGTGACTACCCGTATTGGAATTACGAATGGTTCGGCGCTTCCGCTTCGGTTTTACCTTAAAGGAAATCCTTATATTTCGGTGAAACCGGGAATGGACCGGCCCTCTTCGGGAATGAAAAAGAAATTAAAAACACAAACTACAAAAGAACTGAGTTGCGCAGAAAGCTTGTAGGACTTTCGGCTTAAAAACAAAACTCATTGTCTTCGTGGTGAAAAGGAATCAAGTTTTGAAAAGCGAAATGGTTAAAAACTTCTTGAAAGCGGTCGAATATCCCAAGCTGCTGGAAAAACTCGCCAGTCATTGCCAAACGCCAGCGGGCCGGGATTTCCTGCGGGTTTTTGCCCCCTCCACTGAAATGGACCTGATCGAAAGCCGAATTTCGAAAACCCAGGAACTTGAGAAACACATGGTCAAACAAAAGGCTCCGGCCATACCCGATTCTCAATTCTTTATCGAGTCCTTTGAAAAAGCCCGAGACAAAGGGGATGTCCTATCAGGGGAGGAACTAGCCTCTTTGGGGCAATTTCTCACCGAAGTCGTTCGCCTTCGCCAATTCCTCGGGTCAGAGGGCGAAGTTACCGCCGTTTTCCAGGAATGGCTCGGCCGCCTACATGCCTTACCTGAACTAAAAGAAACATTGAAATCGATGATATCGGAGAAGGGGAATGTGCTGGACGGGGCCTCTCCGGGATTGAAAAGCGTCCGTGACCAGCTCCGGGACTTGAAGACCGAAGTTCAAAATTTCTACCAATCTTTCCTGCAAAAGAGCGAAACGGCTGAGGCGCTTCAAGAAAAGATCGTCACCGAAAGGGAAGGGCGCTTAGTTGTGCCGATCAAACGCGACCATCAGAGCATGGTACCTGGTTTCGTTCATGGCATGTCGGCTTCGGGCGCAACGCTTTTCGTGGAGCCCCGTGATGTTGTTGAAAACAACAACCGGATCAAGGAAGCCTTGTTGAGGGAAGATGAGGAAGTTCGCAAAGTATTAAGGGAAGCCACGGGGGCCGTCTTGGCCAAGGCCAACGAGGTGGAGGAAACATTGATCGCCAGCGCCGAAGTGGATGCCCATGGGGTCTTGGCCACTTTCGCCTCCCGTTACGACGGCCAATTTTTACGGCCCGAATCTGGATCTTCTTTGAATTTAAAGGACGCTCGGCATCCTCTTTTGGCTTTGGAGGCCATCGAAAAATTCCGGGAAAAAGTCATTCCCTTGGATGTGGAATTTAAAGAAGGCACCCTGGTCATCCTGATTTCTGGTCCGAACGCCGGGGGTAAAACCGTCGCTTTGAAAACATTGGGCTTGGTTTGCGCCATGGTCCAGGCGGGCCTTCCCGTTTTAGCTGGGGGGCAAAGCACCATCCCGGTTCTCAAACATTTCGATAGCGATTTGGATGATGAGCAAAACCTTAGCGACCATCTGAGCACTTACGCCGCCAAGTTGAAGGCGTTGAAGAGAATGATCGACCATTGCGGTCCTGAGACCCTCTTTCTTCTGGATGAACTGGGAGCCGGCACGGATCCCCGCGAAGGGGGTGCCTTGGGACTGGCCTGTTTGGAAACCTTTCGAGAAAAAGGAACCCTTGTTTTGGCCAATACCCACCAGCCGCTTTTGAAACTCCTGACCCAGGAGGAAAAGGGAATGGCCAATGCGGCCATGCTATTCGACGAAACTACTGGGCAACCATCCTTTCGCCTCGTTTCTGGTATACCGGGACAGTCCTATGCTTTGACCTTGGCCCGCCAATTGGGTTTTAACGAAGAGATTTTGGAAAAGGCTAAGGCCCATTTGCCCCAGGGTGAAGCGGATTTGTCGGAAATGCTGGCCAAACTGGGTCAGGAAAAACAAGCGGCGGAGAAGGCTCGGCAGGAGTCCGAAAGGCTCAGGGAGAATGCTAAAAAAATTGAGCAGGAGCTTTTAACGGCGCGACGCCAAATGAAGGATGAGGCCCGTCGAATTAAAAAAGAAGCCCAAGTCGAGGCCGAAGGCCTGCTGAAGAATACCCGGCGGAAAATGGAACACCTCATCCAGGGTGTCCAATCCCCCGTGAGCGGCGAGGTGAACAAAGAGAAAATTAAAACCGCTCGGCAGGAAGTCAACCAAAAGCTCAGGAATATCAAACCAGTACCCGTTAAGAAAATTGTGGAAGTGGTCGAAGTTAAGGAAGGGGATTCGGTTTTCTTTAAACCCGGCAATTGTGACGTGAAAGTCGTGAGCGCCGACGAAGAAAAATATGAGGCCGTTATTTTGATGGATAATGGCATGAAGCTTTCCTGCAAATGGGCCGACTTGGGGAGGGTTACCCATGTTTCCCCGCCGGTTTCCGGAATCCGGCCACAAGCCAGCGGTGTCATGAGCTCGAGATCCCTGGAAGAAAAAGGAAAATTGGAATTGGATTTACGCGGAAAACTAGTCGACCAAGCTCTGACCCAATTGGACAAATTCCTGGATGACGCAGTCTTGGTGAACTTGCCCTTTGTTCGTATTATCCATGGAAAAGGAACCGGCGCGCTGAAAGAAGCTATCCACAAGCACCTGCCAACAGCTCATCCCGGAATAGAGTTTGCTTTGGCCGAACCGGCCCAAGGTGGGGCTGGGGCGACAGTGATAAAATTTAAGAAGTAGAAAATTTTAACCAGGTGATTTTTGCGCACGGCAAAAGGCTTGGTGGTTAAACAGGTTTTTGAGGTTTTATGAAGTATTCCGACGAAATCATCCAACGGGTCAAGGAAGCCACCGACATCGTTTCGGTCATTGGCGAATACGTATCCTTGAAAAAATCCGGCACCAGCTACAAAGGGCTCTGTCCATTCCACAGTGAAAAATCACCCAGTTTCACGGTTTCGCCCACCCGCAATGGCTTCCATTGTTTTGGCTGCGGAAAAGGTGGAAACGTCATTACCTTCATCATGGAAATGGAAAAGATGCCCTTTCCCGAAACTTTGCGTCTGTTGGCGGACAAGGCGAATATCACTCTTCCCAAGCCCCAGGAAAACAAAAGGGACCAAGAAACGGACCGGGTCCGGGAGCGGATGCAGGAACTCAACGAATTCGCCGGACAATTTTTTCATGAACGGTTGCTTTCCGCCGAAGGCCAGATTGCCCGGGAATATTTCAAGGCCCGCGGTTTTACAAAAGAAGACGCTTTGAAATATCAAATGGGTTATGCCCCCGAAGGCTGGGATGCGCTTAAAAATGCAGGCCAAAAAGCGGGATTTTCCCAGGAGGAAATGCTTGCCGCCGGATTGGTGGTTCACAATGAGGAAAAGAAGAGTTTTTACGATAAATTTAGGAATCGCCTGATCTTTCCCGTAAAAAACAACTATGATAAAATCGTTGCCTTCGGCGGCAGGACATTAAACGACGAATCGGGGCCCAAATACCTCAACTCTCCCGAAACTCTTCTTTTCAAGAAAAGCGAATGTTTGTACCTGTTGGATATGGCCCGAGAGGCCATTCGGCAAAAAGGTTACGTGCTGGTGGTGGAAGGCTATTTCGACGCCTTGGCTCTTCATCATTTCGGTTTTGAGAACGCTGTTGCTACTTTAGGAACCGCCCTGACGTCTCAACATGGACGTTTGCTACAACGCTATACAAAAGAAGTAGTGTTCTCTTACGATACGGATGCGGCGGGCCAGGCGGCGGTTTTAAGAGGCTTCGAGCCCCTGGTCCAAGCGGGACTTAATATCCGGGTGCTGGTGATGCCGGACGCCAAGGATCCCGACGAGTATTTAACCAAACATACGAAGGATGAACTCGAGGTCTTGATCCAAAAATCGCCCGATTTTTTTCGTTGGTGGGCGGTTTCCCTGAAAAAGAAATTCCAGGGTGTTCCGGTGGAGGAACGCACGAGGGCTTTGCACGGTTTTGTCCCCATGATCCTGCAGATCCCGGACGAAGTTTCGGTCCAAGCCGCTTGTTCGGCCATCGAGTCTGAGTTGGGGTTGGACAACCGGGACCTCTTGACCATCGTGAATACGGAACGCAAAAAGGGCGTCCGCCGTCCCGCCGGGACAGGATTCGAGCCGAAACCCGCAGGGGATGAAAAAGCAGCGGTTTCCCAAAAAGAAACTGGCAAGAATGATTCACAAATGGAGGCGGATTTTTTGGCGCTTCTAACTGAGGAAAGGGGCGATTTCATTCCCTGGGCGGTCAATGAACTGTCGCCGGAGGTTTTCCAGAGGGAAGACTTCCGTCAACTGTTCGAACGCCTCAGCTCAGGAGAGATGAAGCCGGAGGAATTAAACCAAGTTGCGGACCTGGAATCATCCTTCATCCGCATTGAGAACGAGACGGAAAAGAAGCACCGGGAGGCCATGCTGATCGACCTGGTCACGGCTTTGAAAAAGCGGCACTTGAAGCGCCAATTGGCTCAATTGAAGGGCCGGCAGACGGAAGCCGAAAAAACCGGTGAGGTGGAAGAGGCTCTGTCGTTGGCCCAGCAGATGATGGTTTTAAAACGGCAATCTTCGCAAGAGGCGGAACCCAAATGAAACCGGCGTCCAAGGCGAAAGAACACGTCAGTAAGATCCTCGAGGTTGGTAAAGAGAAAGGCTACATTACCTATAAACAGGTGAATGACATCCTTCCAGATGAAGTTGTTTCCTCTGAGGAGATAGACGATATTCTTTTGATGCTAGGTGAAAACGACATCAAAATCGTTGAACAGGAAGAAAAGGCCGTCACCATTCCCGACGACGACAAGGAGGCCGGGGCTGAGGTGCCAGGGGCGATCGTCAAGGACGAGGATGAAGAAGAGGAAGAGTTTGAGAAATCTTTCGAAACCGCCGGAGTTGAAACCCGCATGGGGGACCCGGTTAAGATGTACCTGCATGAGATGGGTCGCATCCCCCTGCTCACCCGCGAGGAGGAGATTTCCATCGCCAAGCGTATTGAAGCTGGCGAGTTCAAGGAACAAAAAGCGGTCTTGGGTAGTTCCCTTGGGTTCCAACAACTACACGACCTTTTTAACGATATCCTGAAAAAAAGAAAAACCCTTCAAGAAACGGTTGACCTGGACCCTTATACCGAGATGCCCAGCATCCCGGAAAAACAGATTTATACCAAACTCCGAAAAAACCAAACCAAACTCAAATCCTTGGAGCGCCAAATCAAAGGCCTACAGCATAAAGTGGTCTTAAAATCCCTTCATCAAGATAAGCGCAAACAGTTGGCGGAGCAGTTGGACGCCAAATTAATCGATCTGATCTGGCTGGTGAAGGACTGCCAATTCCAAAAGAAGGTCAAGGAGCGACTAATTGGCGGTCTGCGCGAGTATGGGGAGTCAATTGAAGAGCAAGAACATGTCATGCATATGCAGGAAAAACAAATGAAGTTAACCCCCGAAGCCTATATCAAACTGCCCAGCCTCTTGAAACATGGCGCCCACTCCGACCTCAAACCGCTGGAGAAAAAGAGCGCGGTGAAAGGCGAGAATTTTATCCGTGTGACCCGATTTTGGGACGAAGCCCGGCGTCACATCAAGAAGTTAGAAAAAGAAGCCATGACGGGCAGGGAGCATTTAAAAATCCTTATGAGAAGTATTCGTGTCGGCGAAAGGGAAGCCTATTATGCTCGCATGGAATTGGTGGAAGCCAACTTGCGTTTGGTTATTTCCATCGCCAAAAAATACACCAACCGCGGACTGCCTTTCCTGGACCTGATCCAGGAAGGTAATATTGGCCTGATGCGGGCGGTCGAGAAATTCGAGTACCGCCGGGGCTATAAGTTCTCCACTTACGCCACTTGGTGGATCCGCCAGGCCATCACCCGCGCTATCGCGGATCAAGCCCGGACCATCCGTATACCGGTGCATATGATCGAAACCATTAACAAGTCCATCAAGGTTTCCCGTGACCTGGTCCAAGAATTAGGAAGAGAGCCCATGGCGGACGAGATCGCCGAAAAACTGGAAATGCCGGTTGAGAAAGTACGGGCTATACTCAAAATCGCCCAGGAACCGATTTCATTAGAAACGCCAATCGGCGAGGAAAAGGACAGCCATTTGGGCGACTTCATCGAGGACAAGGATGTGATTTCCCCCGCCAATGCGGCCGCCTTCGTGCTCCTACAAGAGCAGATTTCGAAAGTGCTCCACACCTTGAAGGAAAGGGAAGCGGAAGTTTTGCGCATGCGCTTCGGGTTGAACGATGGATACCCGCATACCTTGGAAGAAGTCGGCAATACCTTCAAGGTCACCCGTGAACGAGTAAGGCAAATCGAGGCGAAAGCACTTCGGAAACTTCGGCACCCGTCCCGAAGCCGAAAATTGAAAGGTTATTTAGACTAATCCGTATTCTGCTATAGTAAAACTATGAGAAGGGCGCGAAGTTCGCGCCCTTCTTTTTTAATCCTAGTTTATGTAAAGAGGGGCATTAGCTCAGCGGTTAGAGCAGGGCACTCATAATGTTTTGGAGGGTTCGGCGGGGTCCCGAAGTCCGTGAGTAAAAATTTAACTGTCCCCAGCACGTTTTAAACGCCTTTGCCCGTAACGCTTTTAAGAAGGTCACGGGCAAGGGCCTTTTTTTGAAAGCATGGTAAAGCATGGTAAGTGGCGGTCAGTGGCGGTAAAAGCGCACTACGAATGACACGAATAAGACACGAAGCAGAGCAGGGCACTCCACTTAAAGCAGGGCAGTTGTGGTGCCGTGCTTGATGGTTTAAAAAGGCTCGAAAGTGCGATTGAATTTAAAGCCATGGCAGTAATGCTGCCCTGAAAGACACCAGAAATCTTTATGGGGTAATACTTTCAGAAGGCGATGTCTTATGGATGTCATTGGCTGATAGTTTGTTGGAAAGGGTCATTCTGTCTTAGAATGGCACTCTTAAAAATTGGGGCATTAGCTCAGCGGTTAGAGCAGGGCACTCATAGCGGAAGCTGTGCATCCCTGGTGAAAGCCAGGGAATGAAATGGGATGAATTCAGGGAAACCCGGTGACGGGCAATCCTGAGCCAAGCCTTCGGTACACCGGGGGAAGGTGCAGAGACTAGCGGAGGGGTTAAGGCCCCTTAATCACCGCGTTTAAGCGTCCCACACCCTTATATTTGGGTGAAGAGATAGTCCGGGGAGTCGCGTAAGCGGCACAAACCTGAATGCCTTGGTCCCTGGTTCGAATCCAGGATGCCCCACCACTATTTGGTTTTCTTAGCAAAAATAACCTTAATTCGGTCATGCTATTGAAAATTTCCGTATCTGTCGTTAGAGATATATACTAAGTTTCAGGAGTAACTCATGATTATTTTTCACTTAAACCCATTAAAAGCAACACAAGTGGCTGCCTACTTTATCAAGAGTAACGGCAAGCATATCAATTACACAAAAATGATTAAGCTTATGTATCTTGCCGACAGGGAAGCTCTAAAGAAGTGGAACCGGCCTATCACCGGTGGAAGCTATGTGTCCATGGTTAATGGGCCAGTATTGAGTGAAGTTTATGATTGGATAAGAGGCAAGGTTGAAAACAAGTATTGGCTTTGCTCAATTAAGAAAGATGGATTTAATACCGTTCTTGTTCAAGATCCGGGTGATGGTGAACTCTCCGAAGCGGAAATGAAACTTCTAAATGAAATTGATAAAAAATTCAAAAAGTATACTTTTGGAGAAATGATCGACTATTGCCATACCCACATAAAGGAATGGGAAGACCCAAGCGGCTCTTCGTTACCAATTGCCAATGAAAAACTATTAAGTTTTATTGGAAAAGAACCGAAAGAGATAAAGAAGATCGAGCAAGAGATTTCTGATTTCCACTTTGCCCATGCAGTTTTTGGCTCGTAAGTGCCTCTTGAATGCCAATCCAAATCAAAAGTACAGTCCAACTAAGAAATCCTGGTTCACCACTAAATCCTCCTCATTTGTATTTTGTAATAACTGAGCCCGATGAGGAAGGTAAGGTTTTGTTGGTGAATATTACGGAAAATGAAGAGGGTAGGGACCAATCTTGTGTTCTGCTACCTCGCGAACATCCCTACATTAGGAAAGAATCCGTAGTTAATTACCGCGAAGCAATCCTTTCAGATGTCCAAAAAATCGAGGTAGCCATTTCAATGCGCGTCGCCACACCGGATGCCGATATGTCGGATGCATTATTAGATAAGGTAATACAAGGCGGGAAAGTCTCACCGTTCTTGAAAAAGGATTTCAAAAACCTTTTGTAATTATTTCAGATTATGATTGGAGCCCGGGATCTGGTTTTTGAGCTAGCCAATCCGCTAAAGGCGTTCCGCGATAGACGTTAACTAATTCGTTCAAAAACCAATCCAAACTTAAGAACTCAATAATCATTCGACCGAAAAAGAATTTGCTGATATTTAATGGACCAAATTCTTTATTCATTCCGTCTTTCGCAAACAAGCTGAACTCGTAATCTCCGCTGTTATGAAATTCGATCCGAAATCCTAAAGATTCGAATTTTTGTTTTATAACTGCTGGCTCAAAGAAAACCACGATATGTAGTTCTTCTCGGCAAAAACTAAAATATGCATTTGGATTTTTTAGTATTAGCGATAAAGGGTAATAGCCAATATAAGGCATTTGATTAGAATCCAAAAAAGCAGATATCGGTTGGCTGTTAAAACTGGCCATAATTTTTTTGACGTTTTCGATTTTCGGGATTGTCGCCAGATAATAATGCAAGCCGGCTTCAGCCGTTGCAAATGCATCCCCTGTTGTCAAAGCTTCTTGGACTAAAGCGTTTAGCAAAACTCTGTTATCTATTTCTTTGGTTTTGATTTCCATTCTTCTCACGAAATGATTTTCTCTGGTCGTTTCACCGCTGTTTAGAAAATCAAGAATCTTATTAGTCTTTTCAATCTGTTTTGCCCCTTTAGAAAATTCTCTTGTGCCTGTTTTAGCCTCGATGATTACAGGTGGTAAGTCTGGCCGAACTAGGGTTATGTCACCATGCCTTAGACAATTTGTAAGATCGTTTAGGAGCGCGATTCCGCCTGCTTTAAAGGCTAGTTTTAATATGTCATATTCGAGCTTCAGTCCCTCTTTCCCTGATATGTAACCTGCACTTTCTTTGAAAATAAATTGTTTTATGTCGTATTTATCTATGTAAATAAAGGCCAGAGAATCGCCGAGACTTCTAAATACGATTAGCAAATGTTTGTAATCTTTGATCTTTCGATCTAATTTTTCTAATTCGATATTTAATTTTGAGGCTTTTTCTATTTCGTTTGGAGTTCCTCGATTGATTTTGAACTGTGTATTTACTTCTTTAATTCGGCTTTTTAGTTTTTGAATCTTTAGCTCGACATGAACAATTTTTTTTAAAATCGTTTGTTGGACAAGAAAACAAAGTTTCCCGGAATTCCAGGGCGAGTTATTGATAGTTTGAATTTTAATGCATAAATCAATAATTGCGGTTTTGTAACGAGTAATCATTTCTCTTTTCTCTTTTTGTTAAATAATTTAAGCGTTAATAAGTCCCCCGTCGCTTATTCATTGTCCCATCGCTAAACGTTACTTTCTCATGTTTTTGGGTTCTTTCCTCGGGTCGAAATGGATCTTCCCGTCCTTGCTCATGTGCCAAGTGGTCATGACCTGGTTCATTTTGAGGGGAAGGGCGTCTTCCCCCCCGCCTTATTGACCAGGATCTTGTTGTGGTGGCGAAGGGTGCGGTTGGCTAATCGCTTGTCCCACTTCTCGGAATTGGCGGTTGTGATCCCACGTTTTGGGGTATGCCTTCTGGAACGGCTCATCTTCCTTTACCTCGACTTCCCTTATTTTGGCAAAGCCGGAAAAGGTACCGCTTTTTTCCCTTCTTGTAAAGTTGCCCTATACCCCTGAAGACCAATGCCCACTTCCGGGGCCTTGCCATGGTGTCTTGAGAAATGTCCGATTGAATTTAAAGGGAATTTGAGGCACCAGAAACACTCGTGAAGTCCTAAAAGCTAATAGGGAAGCGGAGAAAGTCGATGTCCCATGGAAATGAAAGTTCCGCGCCATGGAACTCCAAAAATGAAAATTTCCCTTTGAATGGGTCGGTTTTCCAATGATCCGATGGCGAACCCCCCTATCTACGCATCAAGTGAGGATGCTAGAAACGATAGGGGGGTTCGCCCTCTCCTCATTGGAAAACCTTATGAATCTGAGAAATTGACTTGAGGTGTAGATGAGATGAACTGATTAGAGACACAGCAAGGAAAAACAGGAGCAGGAGTCAAGGAGTGGTAGGTTGGAATGTTGGGGGTGGTAGTGGGTAATGGTGGTAGGTGGGTTGGTATGGGCGGTAAGGCAGGTGGTTGGTAAAGCTGGTTAAGACTTGGTGGTTAGTCCTTCCTGGTAGCGTGGATTTTGGATTTAAAGTGCCGTTTATGGGGGGAACGAAAAAGGGATGGTACAGAATCCCTTTTTCTAGGCTTTCCCCCTGGGCCAAGCTTCCCTCACAAAGACCGTTCGGGTGATCTTGTTATGTGAAGTGGTTAGTTATGTGAAGTTGATCGGATTGGAATGATAAAATGCGGGAAAATCCTGTGGTGAAGACCCTCCCGCACTTCACATAATTAGAGGCGTGCCAACCAGTCCAGGATGCCCTGGTCTTGTTGCCATGAAGGGCCGCCCTTCTCCATTTTTGGGAGGAGATTCTTGCATGACTGAAGCGTCTTCTGTTTCATCTCCAAATCGAGTTCAACGTAACCATGGGTGGTTTCAATCGATGAATGCCCAAGCCATGATCGAATCATGTTGAGATCGACACCGGATTGAAGCAAATGCATGGCTGTTGTGTGTCGGAAGGTATGAGGCCCAATCTTCCGAGTGAGAAGGGTTGGCGAGGTCTTGGCCGCGATGGCAACCCGCCGGGTAATAAGGTGCCGTAAACCGAAACGGGAAAGCCTCTGTCCCTTGGCATTCACGAAAAGAGGAGCGCGGTCTGAAGTCTTTACATGGCGCTCTTCCAGGTGATTTTTTAGTGAATCCACAGTTTCGGACCAGAGAGGACATGTCCGCTCTTTTCTTCCTTTTCCAAGGATGTGAACCAAATAAGGACGGCTGAATCGTATATGGTTTACGTCCAAACTCACCAGTTCCTGGGCCCGTGCACCTGTATTGTAAATCAACCGCAGAACGGCTTCGTCGCGTTTGCCTTGAGATGTTCCAGTATCAATATGACTAAATAAATGGACCATCTCCTCCTGGTTCAAATATCCCATCACGGGACTGGCGTGTCGTTTGAAAGGAATCCCTAATACCTCCTGGGAAGCTACGAGAAACCGGGGTTCCCAATAAGCCAAGTAGCGGAAAAAAGAATGGATGGCCGCTAGCCGGGTATTGCGGGTTCGGACTCCATTACCCCTTATTTTTTCCAGGTGCACCAAGAATAGCCGGACAGTTTCGGCGGAAATATCCTCCACCGTCAGATCCACGCATGACTTTCGATGGTGATCCGCCGCAAACCTCAGAAGTAGTTTCAAGGTGTCGCGGTAAGCCAGGATCGTATGAGAACTCAAACCTTTTTCGCCGGTCAGGTAATGCTCAAAGAAGTTTCGGACTGGAGAAGCTAGGTTATTGGGCATGGACGCCTCCTTTAGGCTTTTGCTGTGAATTTGGAAAGGCGCAGTTGTCGTGGAAGCGCCTGTTGGCTTCCTCCAACAGGTCGGTGGTGGCCTGTAAGTAAACCTCCGTGCCGACAAGGCTGGAATGACCCAAGTAAGTTGAAAGCAGTGGCAACTTGGTTGAAATAACCGCCCCTTCCCGATACCACTTGGCCAATCGGTGAACGGCAAAACTATGTCGTAGGTGGTGAACCCTTGGTCCCCGGTCTCCCTTGGGCCCACGAATCTTCTCTTCCCGAAGGATTTTTAGGAAAACGCCACAAAATCTATCGTACTTATATGGTCTTCCATTTGCGTTCTTGTAAGGATTGATGAAAACCGGTGCCGTCTCAACCGTTGAGAATCCACTTTTTCGCCGCCGCTCAAGAAAATCACGCAAGGATTTGGCAGTGGATACGGATATGGGAACCCAACGAGACTTCTGGAACTTGGTCTGACGAATCAGAAGAAGCCTTCGCTTGAGATCAATATCCCCCAAAGTCAATTTCAACGCCTCACTGATCCGTAGCCCTGTACTGTAAAGCAAGCCAATCAAGGTCGAAATCAGGAAAGGAAGAAATGAACTTCTTGTGCGGAGTCGTTTGGCGGCAGCCAGTACGGCTCGTATTTGTTCATCGGTAAAGATGTAAGGAACCGGACGGGTCCGCTTAGGAGTGAGACCGCGTGGAATCAAATGTGTCCGCTGATCAAAATGATTCAAATAACGGCAGAACTTTCGGAAGGTGCTGATCCGGTTAATTCGGGTAACCACACTCAACGGCTCAATAGTTTTTAGCCATTGATGGATGATCTCCCGCGTGATGGGTTGCCCTGGTTGGAGGACATTCGCCAGGAAACGGTCAATGTACCGAAGTGTTTTTTGGTCCGTGTCCGCTTGGCGTCCCAAAGCACGGCGTATTTCCAAAAAGGAATACATTTTGGAGGCCACTGGACTTTGAAAAAGGTGGGTTGTCATGAGGCCACCTCCACCCACGGCATAGCGACCTGTCGAAGGGTTTTGAGATCGGCCTTGGCATAGATAAAGGTGTTATCCAGGCGTCTGTGGCCTAGCACATCCGCGATGGCTTTCATCGAATTGCCATGGGCCAACGCTCGAATGGCCCAGGAATGGCGGAAAGTGCTTGCACCACTTCTGGGTATTTTGACACCGGCCTTGATCAGATACCTTTGAACCATGTGTTCAACAGTTCGCCATGTAAGAGGTCGGAACGGAGCCCGATTCAAAAGAAAAACTTCCCGAAGCGGACTTTTTCGGCGGTGGCGTAGATAACTTAAAATAGCTTCACCCACCGACTCCAAAAGAGGAAGTTCTACATCTTTGCCGCCTTTCAGGGCGCGTATTCGGATGGTAGACCGCTCCCAATGAATATCCCCCAGTAGTAATTCAGCGGCCTGTTTTCCACGAATACCATAGGTCATCATGATCAACAGGATGGCATAGTCCCGCAACCCGCTTGGAGTTTCCAAAGGAACCGAATGGAGGACACGTTTGAGCATGGAATCATCCATCCCTCTGGGAAGACTGGATAAACGGTATGAGGGGACGGAGGGGGCCATGCCGGATAAGTCCATAACCATGTATCCTTGCCGGACGCAAAATCTCAAAAATCCACGCAGTACACCGACAAAACACCGTAAGTCTCGCCGACGATCAGCGGTAAGTTTCTTGATATATTTCTCAATATCCTCGGCTCGCAAAGACTTTATCGCTTCAGGCCTGGCCTGATCCCCCAATCCTTCAAGAAACGGCACGAGTCTTTTTCGGATTCTTTGAATCCAAGCTTCGGTGACTCGATGTTCTTCACGAAGGTACTTCAAATAGGGTTCCATAAGTTGGCTATACGGTGTGACAACTTGCTTGGAGACTTCAGGATGAAGTACACCTGTTTCAATAAGGTAGATAAAGAAATGGTTCAAAAAATATTTCGTAGTTGTCTCGACTTTTTTCTTGTAAACACCGACGCCTTTGATTCTCAGTAAATAAACAACCAGAAATAGTTCTGCCAACGACCTGTTGATGGATCGAACATCGGAAATTCCTTGATCCATTAGAAAAGCATTGAAGTGGTAACAGCGTTTGAGCATGGCTGGGACCGAACTTGGAGCATATCCCTTCTTTGTGAAGTGATCCGCGAATCCATCAAAATGAGGTCCCAAGGGTCCCCGGCGGAAATTTGCTAAAGTCCTTTTATCTTTGTAATAGGTTTCAAGCATGGTAGTGCTCCTTTTCTCCTCTTTGAGTTCCAAGAGGAAGAGCAGTCTACCAACCCGAATTATGTGAAGTGAAAAACGACGGATGGCCAGACATACAACGAAAAACAGGAGTTTATTTGGCCGGACTTCACATAACTAACCACTTCACATAACAAGATTTATGTGAAGCTCAACATAAATTTCAGCCCACCCCTTTCCTGAAAATCATTTAAACATTCAATGAAGTTATGGCTGTGGGAAAAGCGAGCCTCGGGGCGGCCTAAAGGCCGCTACCTCGTTCGGGCCAAGTAAGGCCCGCCCTTCGCCCTCGGTTTTGCTCATGAATCGCCAAAACCGGCCATGAGCAGAAACTTTCCCCACGGCCATAACAACTCGTGGACTCCACTTTGGGCTATCGCCCGATGTTTCGTCCACCCTTACCCCCCGTGGTCGGCCCCTCAAATTTTGAGGGCCGCCCCCGGAGGGCGTTCTCCCTCGGAAAGGACGGGGAACATGAAGGATTCCAAGGAACAAGTTGAATTTAAATTTGAGGTTGGGGCTTTGCCGCCGCCGACGGTTCCGCCGGTGAGTTGGGCGGAAGCCAGGGAAACCTACCAGCGGGGGTCAGTTATCGGAAGCCCGGAGAACGCGGTTGAATATTTCAGTAAGTATATCGGCGGGAAGCGCAATGAGGCTTTCTTGACCATGTACCTGGACCACCGGAACCATGTTTTGGACGTGGTTTTGAACCAGGAAGGCACCGTTGACCATACCGCCGTGTACCCCCGCGAGGTTCTCAAGAAGGCCCTGGAACTGGACGCCACCGGGATTTTATTTTCGCATAACCACCCAGCCGGGAGCTTGGAACCAAGTGAGGGCGATAAGCAATTAACCCGGCAGATCGTGACCGCCGCCCGCGCCTTGGGGATTGCCGTCCATGACCATTTGATCGTCACCCATGAGGGGCACTTTTCATTCCGGCAAGCCGGGCTGATCTAGCCCGGAAAGGGGGAAACCATGAAAACACTTTCCGACATTTTCACTTGTTTGCTGTTATGTGGTGTCGCCTTATTGGCGGCCCTATTTCTTTTGGGAATGGCCTTGGGGGTTGTGGGGCTTGCATTGAAAGCCCTGTGTTTCGTTCTTTATCCACTCTACTTCGTTACCTTAAAGCCGTTTGTTTGGTTTGCGGTAAAGGCCTATCAAAGCCGGTGTCCCAAGTGCAGCGGTTTCTGGAAGAAACGGTTTGTTAAAAGCGAGGTTGTGGAACAAAAGGAATCTTTGGAAACGGTGGAAAGGATCGACGAAGGGACTATCTACTCCAACAGCTTTATCGACGCGGACCATGCTTATGAGCTCAAACGACTGGAACAGGTCCGAATGGTCAAGGAAACCATACGTCATTTTTGGGAATGCAAAGACCCAGTTTGCGGGAACCAATGGATGACTGAGGAATATTCGGAATATGAGGGATCTTTGGAAGACTCAAAGTAAAGATGGGATTAGAGGATAAATCAAAGTAAAATTTGCTAGACAAATTAACTCCAAAAATCAAAGTATCCAAAATGAAGGAACCAATAATTATATGAATGTTCATTCAACTGAACGAACTGTTATTTCTTTATTTACTGGGGCAGGAGGGTTAGATCTCGGATTTGAAGCCGCAGGATTTAAGAATAGACTTTGTGTAGAAATTGATGGAGATGCAAGAAAAACTTTAATGCATAACAGGCCAGGATGGATACTTGCGGAGCCCGGAAATATTTACGAGTTGAAACCAAATGATATTTTAAAACAGTCCAGGATGAGGCCGAAAAAAGTATCTCTTCTTACTGGTGGCCCGCCATGCCAACCCTTTTCTAAAGCGGCTTTTTGGTCTAGTGGAGACTCGCCGCGTCTAAGCGATCCTCGCTCAAAGACGCTCAAAGCATTTCTTCAAACCGTGGAATTAATTTTGCCAAAAGTTCTTCTACTTGAGAATGTTAAGGGATTGGCTTTTAACGGCAAAGATGAAGGGCTTCAATTTTTAATTCGTGGAATCAAGGCTATTAATAAACGTGTAGGTTGTAATTATCGGTTGCAAGTTATTCATTTAAATGCTGCCAGTTATGGCGTGCCGCAGTTTCGGGAAAGAGTTTTTATACTCGCAAGTATTACTGGGAAGACTATAGACCCTCCAAAGTCAACGCACGATGATTCTAATGGTCTTGAGCCATATCGTACTGCATGGGACGCAATAGGTGATTTAGATACTTCTACTTGGCCTTCAGCTCTTAATTTGACTGGAAGATGGGCAAATTTGCTTAAGAGTATTCCGGAAGGTCGAAATTATCTTTGGCACACTTCTCGAAACCGTCAAAATGGTGGCGAACCACTTTTTGGTTGGAGAACACGCTATTGGTCTTTCCTCCTCAAACTTGCCAAAAACCAACCCTCATGGACAATACCCGCGATGCCTGGGCCAGCAACAGGACCTTTTCATTGGAAAAATAGACTCTTATCAATAGAAGAACTTTGCCGCCTTCAAACATTTCCGGTGGGGTATGAGATTCAGGGTGATCGTCGTTCAGCACAATGTCAAATTGGTAATGCTGTGCCGAGTGCCATTGGCGAATTATTTGGTTTAGAAATTAGACGTCAATTATTTGGGGAAAATGTCCGAAAAAATCTAACACTAATACCCTCGAAAAGAAATAATTGTCCCCGAGCGGTAGTGACGAAACCAGTCCCCAAAAGTTATCTCAAATTTAGAGGAATTTACAAAGATCATCCAGGTACTGGTCTTGGTCCAGGTGCTCGTAAAAGAACGCCACAATTTGTTTCGGCTATAAGGTGACTATGGCACCATCAAATAATGAACGTCAGGTAAGAGATAGATTGCTCCTTGCGCTGAAGAAAGAGCTCATGGGGCCAGGCGCACCCGATGAGGTGATAAATGAATATCCAACTTCCAGATACGTTGTTGGAAGATTAGCGCCGGCCAGAATTGATGAGAATGATAAGGACGGTTTGATCGAACAAACTGAAAATGAAAAACTCGCAATGGGTGTTAGCTCGGAGGAGGATGGAGAAGAGGAACCGCAACCACCCCTTATAATTGGATTTAACCCCTCTTCGTTCGGGTTGTCTTTTCTTATCGATTCTCAGAATAAAACATTACAAGTTAGGGTTGCCTGGGGCAATTACAAACGAGAAAAAGATGGATTAGGAAAGTACGTTTGGAAAAGATACCCAATTAGTGGCGTGGTTGATGGAGTGCAAGTTGCTAAAGCCGGGGCAATATCAAAAATAACTTTATCCCCCTCCGCTTCGAATCCTCCCGGTGTATCTATTTCACAAATTGATGATATGGAAATATCTATTGAGGGTGTTGTTCATGATCTTGGGGGGCATAGAGCTGTAAGCCTGTTTTTGATCAATCGACGCACAAAAGGTCAATTAGGGGACAGGTCAAAAGATGAACGTTGGATTTATCAACCCTCCGTGTATGTAACTACTTCTAATAACAGTCCTGTGTTTGTTGCAAAGGATTATCGGCCAGAACCAACCTATGTTTCCGAAGATGATGAAAGCTCAACTAACGAATTGCTTTATCGAGATTCTAGGGAGTTCGCGACAGGTCATGGAGTGTCTGCTGGATGGGCAGAGCCGGTTGATGGTGGAAAAAGAACAACAGCAGTATTTACCGAATTTATTCCCTCTTTTGAGACCCCAATGCTTATTGCTCCGGCAGACAAAACTGGAGGAGCAACGTTAGATATGAAATTCTTGGCGGAGATGAGTTCCGCTTCTGAACTAATAAAATTATTAAAGCCGATGGTAGATGAGTATGAATCTTGGATTGATAAAATTGAAAATGAAAGTGAGAAGCCAGAAATAAAAGAAAACAAGTTGTTTTATGAAGTTTCGAAAATAAATATTAAACTTTGTAGGGTTTGCGCTTCGCGCATTAAAGATGGATTATTGCTTATTCAATCAGACGAACATGTTTTTGAAGCATTTAAATTTTCTAACAGAGCAATGTGGGATCAGCGAATTCACTCTCTTTGGGCCGCCACCAACCGTAAGGCGGGAGTGGTAAAAGGTACGCCGTATGAATATGACTTCCCAAAAAATCGAACATGGCGTCCCTTTCAACTGGGTTTCATACTGCTGAATCTCTGCGGAGTAGCTGATGAAAACAGTAGCGACAGAGAGATAGTCGATTTACTTTGGTTTCCAACAGGGGGCGGTAAAACCGAGGCTTATCTTGGATTGTCTGCTTTTGTAATAGCTTTAAGGCGTTTAAGAGGTAATCGTTATGGCATGGAGGCAGGTGCCGGAGTCAGCGTAATTATGAGGTATACGCTTCGACTCCTCACGGTTCAACAGTTTCAACGGGCCGCGGCATTAATCGCGGCATGTGAAGTTATAAGGTATAAAAATCCAAAAATTTTTGGCCAAGAACCATTTCGAATTGGAATTTGGGTTGGTAAAAAAACAACCCCTAACACTTTTTCGGATTCAGCAGCGGTAATTGAGAAGGCCAGGGAAGGAAGAAGGCCTAGCACAGGTAGCCCGATTCAACTTGTCTCTTGTCCTCGGTGCGGTTCAATACTTGTTAGTGACAAGGGTGTCCCGGAACCGAACACATATGTTCCTGATAAAGCGACCCAACGTACACTTATATGGTGCAACAATAAGGAATGTGAATTCAGCTCTGCCAAGTCAAATCAGGCGGGATTGCCCGTGG
The DNA here is from genome assembly GCA_963843375.1 of uncultured Pseudomonadota bacterium. Taxonomy (GTDB): domain Bacteria; phylum Oederibacteriota; class Muellerivitia; order Muellerivitales; family Muellerivitaceae; genus CAWJKT01. Next base: position 90,384 of record CAWJKT010000008.1, on the reverse strand, counting down.
TGGTTGTTGACGAAGAAATATATAGGACTCGTCCGTCAATTATTGTGGCCACTGTTGATAAATTTGCTCGAATGCCATTTAAGGGTGAAACGCATTCACTTTTTGGATTTCGAAATCGGTATAGCCAAATCTATGGTCATTTAACAGAAGCCCATGGTGACTATGTTGAAAGTAAAAAAATTTGTAAACGCCGGTCCAATAGTGTGACGGTCTAGAGAGGGCAAAAAGGCGGTCGAAAAGTGTGACACTCCCCGAAATTCCCTGGAAGATGTGGGTTTTCAAAGATGAAAACCACGCCTCCAGGAGGAAAAGGAGTGTACAAGGACATGGACCGATGGACCGAAATCCGCAAGAAAATCCTGGTGGAGGGGGTCTCCAAACGCCAGGTGATGGAAGAAGAAGGCATCCACTGGGAAACCCTCAAGAAAATACTCGCCCATAGCCAACCCCCGGGCTACCGAATGTACCGGGAGAGGTCACAGCCCAAGATTGGGCCCTTCCTGGGCCGCATCAAGCAAATCCTTCAGGACGACAAGCACGTCCACAAAAAACAACGACATACGGCCAAGCGCATTTTTGAGCGCCTGCGGGATGAGGATGGTTACACCGGCGGCTATAGCCAGGTGAAAAAAGCCGTCCAGGGGTTCAAGCAAAAGAATAGCGAGGTCTTCGTGCCTTTGATCCATCGGCCCGGGGAGGCCCAGGTGGACTTTGGACACGCCCTGGTCAAACTCAACGGTGTGTTGGTGAAACGGCCTTTCTTTGTGATGGCACTTCCGTATTCGGATGCTTTTTTCGTCCAGATGTTTGAGCGGGAAAGCACGGAGTTCGTGTGGGAAGGCCATATCCGGGCCTTCGAATATTTTGGCGGCGTGCCCTGGCGGATCAGCTACGACAATGCCAAGACCCTCGTGACGAAGATCGCCGGGGTACACCAACGGATTTTGACCAAAAGTTTCCAGCAATTGGAGAGCCATTACCTCTTCGATCACCACTTCTGCACGATACGCCGTGGCAATGAAAAGGGCGTCGTGGAAGGCGGGGTGAAATACGTCCGCCTGAACTTCATGGTCCCGGTTCCACAGGTGGGAAACCTGGATGAACTGAACGAGCAGTTGGAGGTGAAATGCCGGGAGGACTTGAAGCGCAAATTGCGGGGGAAGGGTCTACCCAAGGTGCAGCTTCTAGACGAGGATAAGGCCCATTTCAGGCCTTTGCCGGCCACTCCCTTTGACGCCTGTCTGAAACAGTCCACGACAGCCACGTCTTTGTCCCTCGTGCGTTTCGACACCAACGACTATTCCGTTCCTTCCGAATGGGCACACCATCCGGTGGTGGTGAAGGGGTACATCAAGCGAGTGGATATCTTCCACAAGGACAGGCTCATCGCGACTCACGATCGCCTTTGGGGAAAGGAAGGTGTGGTCTTCAATCCGGTGCATTATTTAGCGGTTTTGGAAGGGAAACCGGGAGCCCTCGATCATGCCCGGCCCCTGGAAGACTGGAACCTGCCGGAAAGTTTTCCCCTCCTGCGCCGCCGCATGGAAGCCATGGAAAGGCACCATGGTGAAGGGACACGGGAATTCATCAAGACTCTGCGCCTCTTGGAGAAATATTCCCTCTCGCGGCTCACCCGTGCGGTGAAGAAAGCTGTGGGAATGGAAATCTATACCCGGGACGCCGTCGCCCAGTTGCTCTACCCCAGGGAGGATTACAGGCTGACCACCTTCAGCCTTGCCGGTCGTGAGCACTTACGACGGGTTCAAGTGGCCCGGACGGATCTTTCGGCCTACCGGGAGCTGATGGTTGTGGGAGGTGAAGCGTGAGCGAATCCAAAAAGACGCTCTTGCTGGAACACCACCTCAAAAAACTCAAGCTGCCTACCATGCAGCGGGAGTACGACAAGATGGCCCAACTCTGCCGCACAGAACGCAGTGACTATCCACAATATCTGCTCAAATTGGCCGAGATGGAGCTTCTAGACCGGGAACGCCGGGCCAAGGAGAGGCGCATCCGCGACGCCAACTTTCCCGTGCTCAAAACTTTGGACACGTTCGACTTCAAGGCCCAGCCTTCGATCAACCAGGAATTGACGCGGGAACTCATGCGGGGCGAGTACATCGACAAAAAAGAAAACGTCCTGCTGATCGGCAATTCGGGAACAGGTAAAACCCATTTGGCCACGGCGCTGGCCTACCAGGCCTGCTGTCAGGGCCGGGCGGTGAAGTTCTTCTCCGTGACCGGCCTGGTCACCGAACTTCTGGAGCGCCGCGAGGAAAAACAATTGGCCAAGTTCCATCGGCAGTTGGCCAGGCTCCACCTAATCGTTTTGGATGAATTGGGTTACGTACCGTTCACCAAGCCGGGAGCGGAGTTGCTGTTTGAGGTGGTCAGCAAGGCCTATGAGCGAACCAGCCTGATGGTAACGACGAATCTTCCCTTTGAAAACTGGGTGGAAATCATGGGTTCCGAAAGGATGACGGGGGCCCTTATTGACCGTTTGACCCATCGGGTGCATATTCTGGAGGCCAACGGCCAAAGCTTCAGGCTGGTGGAAGCGAAGAAACGGCTGAGACGTAAAGACAAGAAGGATTGATAGGTTCAACCAACGACCATATACCCTAAAGGCGTATGGAAGGCGGGGGGTGTCACACTTTTGGACCGCCCACCGTCACACTTTTCGACCGGCGTTAGCAAAATGTGGAAAGGGACAGCAATTGATCTTGAGGTTGATGAAAATTGGTTAAGTGAGATGTTAGAGAGGGTCAAAAAGGAGGTTCAAGTTTATGAAGTAGAGGCTGTTACTTTTGGTTCTGTTCCAGAAATTATGCTTGGGTGGTGGGTAGAGGAAGAACTTGTAAATCAGTATAAGTTTGAAGGTGAAGTAGAAAGCCGAGAAAATGATTTAGAAAGCGGAGACATTTGAAACTTTCTAAGCATCCCGGTTATTTAGGCTGGACTTCAAAAGGTGTTATTGCCATCCATGCGGATTGGCCGGTTTATCCTATTGAACATGGTTGGGCTATAGGACTTTTAACCTTTGGTTTATATCCTCGTGGAACCGTTTTCAACGCGATTGATGATATTGATAAGTGCATGCTATTTTGCGTTGGGAAACCAGGCAAAAACCCTTATGACGAAAATAATTATCACGTTGCGGTTTGGCATGAAGATTTAATTGACCTTCAAAAACGACGATATGTTTCAGGGGTTAGAGAAATAAATAGTTTCAATTGGGAATTGAAGAAATGGGGAAATCATGAGGAGTTGTATTTCAAGTTGAGCAATGGAAGTTATGGGAAAGTTCCGAAACCTATTTATGATCCTGACGATACAGATGAGTTTGCTGATATTGGAAAAGATGGTTTAAAAGTGACAAGGGCTGGATTTTTGGCTCTAAAGGATTTATTGAAGGAATCGGGAAAATACATAAACCCAAAAGTATCGAAATGGGTTAAACCTTATCTCGAGATTAAAAGGTATGACACAGCCATTCGTGAAGGCTTTATTATTTTTGAAAATGAGATTAAAAAAATTTCAAAAATTAACAGCTATGGGCAAAAACTAATCGAATTATTTATAAAAAATAATTTAAAAGAAGATAAATATATAGGCTCTCACTTGAAAACATTGCGAAGTGAATTGCGAATGATATTTAAATATTATCGAAACGAATTCGCTCATAATTTTAAGCAAGTTGAGCTTGAACAAGCTAATGTAATTCTTTGGAAAATTTCAGATTTGATGAAAACATTAAACCAATTTCGGAAGTCCTAAAAAAATGAAACTTGTCTTATCGGGTCAAAGTAATAAAAAATTGCTGATTAAGTATTCGCAAGTTTGACTGCGATTCGCGATATAACAGCTTTAACTACCTATTCTCCCTAAAAAGTCAGTTTCGAAACACGGGTTCTTTCCCCCGTCTTTTTCTTCTCTCCTTTGTTCAAAATACTGCAAAAAAAACGTTTTTAACTTGTGTAGAGAACATCTACAGATGGTTCACAAAAACACGGTCTCCGATTACCGTATTTTTGAATTATCTCTTTTGGCGGTCTTTTGAAAAAGGGACCTTATAAGGCCCTTTTATTAAATTTAGCCTTTAGTAAGCTTTTTAAATAACACCTAGAAAACTCTACGTGTTTTAAAAACCTATTTTTTGATAGATTCCAAAACACGCTAAGGACTTGGTGTTTTTCTTTCCCAGCGTTATTAGTGCTGTGGAAAGGTAATACGACATTTTCTGCCGTTTTATTTATTAAGTGTTTGGGTATTTTGAAAACTTGATGCCCCCTGCTATCATGATTTCGCTGGGGACATTAGGAGGAAGTATGGCTAAACCTAATGTTCATGGATTGCCGCAGCATCTTCGCAAGGATGGGGCGGGTTACTTCCTGGACTATTTCGTCCGGGAGAATGGATTGAGGAAGAGGAAAAGGGTACGGTTGGGAAATATCACCCTAGCCCAGGCCAAGAAGATTTTGGCCCAGAATATGGGGGATATGGCGGAAGAGAAGTATTTAGCTTCCGATAAACCAATGGTGGGATTTTTCGAGGCGGCGGATGCTTTTTTGGCTTACTCAAAAGCCAGGAAGAAAAGCCACACCAGGGATATCTACCGGATCAACTTGTTTAAGGACTTTTTTGGAGACCGTCCTTTGGAAAGTTTGAGCCCGGATTTGGTGGAAGCCTTTTTGGTCCACCGGAAGAGTAAGGGTCAGTTGTCCCACCCCGGCAGGCCGGTCGCCGAGGGGACTTTGAACCTGGATATCGCCATCCTGAAGGCCCTGGTTCACCGGGCGGTTTTGAACCGGCTGATTGACCGGGATCCGATAGCGGGGGTGAAGAAGTTCAAAGCGAACTTCCGAAGCCGCACTTTGGAGCCGGAGGAATACCGGAGGCTTTTGGAGAAATGCTCCAATCACCTCAAGCCCATCGTTCAGTTGGCTTATTTGACCGCGATGCGTTGCGGTGAAATCTTGAAGTTGCGCTGGGAGCAGGTGGATTTCAAGAACAGGGTCATTTACCTGGAAGCCGAGGACACGAAGACCCAAGAGAAAAGGGAAGTACCGCTGACAGGGGAGCTTTTAGATCTCTTGAAGCAGATTCCCCGGACCCTTGGAAGTCCCTATGTTTTTACCTGGAAAGGCCAGACCATGGGGAGCATTAAGACCGCCTTCAAGAAGGCTTGCCGACATGCCGGGATTCTGGATTTTCGTTTCCATGACCTCAGACATTGCGCGGTGACGAACCTGAGGAAGGCGGGAGTAAGCGATTCGGTCATCATGTCGATTTCGGGTCACAAGACCCATGCGGTATTTCGTAAGTATGACCGTGTGGATCGGGAGGACCGCCTAGCGGCCCTTGAGAAGGCGAAGGCCTTGAATGACACGAATATGACACGAGCCGCAAAAAGCAAGTGATGAGCAAGTTACTAAAGTAGATGAAACCCTTTTGCGAAAAGGGTTTTATGAATGACACGGACAAACCAAAGGCCCCTTACCAGAATACTCATAATGCCTTGGTCCCTGGTTCGAATCCAGGATGCCCCACCATTTTTTCTTCCCAAATTAATCTTATACAAACTCATATAATCTTATATAGACGGAATAGGGGAAAGCCCAACAGGTTTGCTGTGGTTGTCTAACGGGTTGACATACGGTTGTCTTATTATTACACTTCTTTCATGGCTTATGAACCCCGTTTCACCGTCACCCCCCATATCCTGAAGCTCCTAGAGGAGATCGCTTCTTTCCGGGAAAAGATCATGACCGCCACCCTCCAGGTTTCCTGGATTCCCACGCTCCAGAGGGACGCAAGGGTTCGGAACAGTCACAGTTCCACCGCTATTGAAGGCAATCCTCTCACTTTGGCTGAGGTCCGGCTTTTGGAGGAGGGAAAGGAGCTTTCTTCCCCTACCGAACGTTCTAAAAAGGAAATCCTGAATTATTTCGCTGGACTACGGTATGTCGAAAAGCACGCGAGGAAAAAGGTCATCACCCATGAAGACCTGTTCGAGCTTCATTCTCTCATCTCTAGTGGGGTGATGGATCAGGGCGAGGCCGGCAGGTACAGGACCATCCAGGTGCGGGTCGGGAACCATGTGCCTCCGCCCGCCTTCCAGGTCAGCGGACTGATGCGCGAACTTCTCGAATGGTGGAATAAAAAAGCTAAGGATTGGCCGCCGGTTCTCACCTCGGGTATCCTCCATTATCGGTTCGAAGCCATCCACCCTTTCGGGGATGGTAACGGACGCACCGGAAGGATGCTCGGCCTTTGGGAACTGTACCGGAGGGGATTTGATACCCACCACGTTTTCTCGGTGGATGAGGTGTTCTGGGAAAAAAGGCCGCTTTACTACCGGAACCTTGAACTTGTCCGGCAGAACGGGGATGACCTCACCGGCTTCCTGGAATATACCGCAGAGGCCGTGCATTTAACGCTGGAACGAGTGTGGGAACGGGTCCAGCGTTTGAAGGGTGAGAAAAGCGCAGAGAAGGTCGTCCTATCCCCCCGGCAGGAAAAGGTCCTAGGCCTCTTGAGAGACCACAAAAGCCTTTTGCCGAAGGAAATATGGGAAGCCTTGGGGGTAACCCGACAAGGGTCGGTCAAACTGTTGAGCCCCCTGATGAAAGCGGGTTTGATTGAGAGAATCGGGACGAGGAAGACAGGTAGATACATCCTCAAGGGATAGAACCTGGACCAAGTTCCAAGCACCCAGGATGCCCCACCATTTTCCCATCATAAAAATTAATCTTATGCAAACTCATATAATCTTATAGACAGAATAAGAGAAAGACTTGCGGGTTTGGGACGGTTTTCTGACGAGTTGACATATGGTTGTCTTATTGTTACGCTTCTTTCATGGCCTACGAAACCCGATTCACCATCACTCCCCATATCCTCTTGAAACTCCTCAAGCAGATCGCTTCTTTCCGGGAAAAGATCATAACCGCAACCCTCCAGGTTTCTTGGATTTCTAGGCCGGTTTTTGCGACTCTTTTTCTCCTGGGGGTTTTCATCCTGGGGTCGGGACCGGTCCGCGGAGATGAAGCTTGGGTGACTTACCAGCTCCCGGCTGTGGTGAGCTTTTCCCTTTCCACCCCGGCAGTCCTCCAAAAGCTGGAAGGGCGGGACGAATGGCGCGCCACGGACGAAGACGGCAGGCTTTATGGCGTGGGAATGGGATATTACACGGAACCCCGAAAGATTACGAGTCCCGAACCTTTCATGCGTATGATGATCAATAGTCTGGCTGCCAACCTGAAGGCCCAGGTGGCTTACAGTTATTTCTTTAAATACCAGTATGCCCCAGCCTGTGAATTCAAGCTGGTGGATGTGGCAAACCATCAGGTGGCGGCGGGGCGTTATTTCCTAGTACACCAGTGGTTCTATTTCCTTAATTACACCACTTCAGATAAAACGTTCGACGTCAAAGGCATGAAGCGTTTTTTCGAATCTTTTCAAATGATCAATCCGGCCCTGAAGGATTTTCAACCGATATCCGAGTGAATCAAGGCTCATCCAAGAATTCGGCTATGCTAGGAAATAAGGGTTTGGTCCTCGATTGGTTTTTAGCGAAATAATTATCGAAGAAGGCAGTGCTGCGACACTTTTAAGAAACCCCCTGCGTCCAAACTCGAAGTTCAATAATCTTTAGCCGATTTTAATTTTGGAGGGTCTTTCATGAAAAAATTAATCCATTTGGCCTTCGTTGGAATTCTGGCGATTGCGATGGTTTTCGCGGTCGTTCATCTGGCTCTTGCACAGGATCAAAGCCTCTCGGAGAAGTCGGATTCAGCGAAAGAAGATGGCCACGGTAAATGGGGCCATTTCGACGGGTTCAAGAAAAAATTGGGCCTGAATGATGAACAAGAGACTCAACTGAAGGATTTGTTCAAATCCAAGAACGACGAATTCAAACCCTTGCGGGACCAAATGGAATTAGATAAAGATAAATTGAAGCTTCTAGTTGATAAAAACGCTTCGGAATCCGAATTGACCGATTCCATGGACAAGGTATCGGCCGACCAAAAGGCCCTCCAAGCCGCCCAAGAGAAGTTCCAGCAAAAAATAAAAGGAATATTGACTCCAAAACAGCAGGCCCAAATGATGGTTTTAAGGGGTGGGCACCGTCGGAGAGGATTTGGACGATGGGGATGGGGTGGAAAATGGGGTTGGAGAAATGGCCAGGGTCGTGATGGCCATTGGGATAAATCGAAAAAGGCCAATAACCAGGCATCTTCCAATACCGATCAAAACTAACTTTAAAACTACTTCTCTTCCTTAGGCAGTAGCCTGCCGGTTACCCCAACCGGCAGGTTTTTTTATTTCAACCCAAAACCCTCAAAAAGCATAAGTCGGCTCCCATTTTTTTAAAAAACTCTAAAAAAGCCCTTTTATCTTTCTTGAATTAAAAAAATTGCGTGATAAGTTAAACCGGTTGCAACAAATTTCAATAAAGTTACAAAACGGAGGTTTTATGAGTTCTTTCACACCCAAAAAAGAGCACCGGTTCTCTTTCGGGCTATGGACTACAGCTAATCGGGGCCGAGACCCCTTCGGCGAGGAAACTCGGGCTCGTCTAGACCCCCTCACTAACATCAAGGAGTTGGGCAAGCGCAACGTTTATGGGTTCAATTTCCATGACGACGACCTTATCCCTTTCGGCGCCTCCCTTCAACTGCGAAACAAGATTATCAAAGAAACCAAAAAAGCCATGAAGGATTACAAGATTGTTTGCGCCATGGCCACTACCAATCTTTTTTATCACCGTATCTTCAAGGACGGGGCATTCACCAGCCATGATCCGAAGGTCAGGGCTTTTGCCTTGCAGAAGGTCATGAAGAACATGGACCTGGGGGCCGACTTGGGTGCCACGGTCTATGTGTTTTGGGGAGGCCGGGAAGGGACGGAAGTGGACGCTTCCAAGACCCCTGAAGAATCCCTCAAGCGGTACCGCGAATGCATGAATTATCTCTGCTCCTATGCCCGACACAACGGGTATAAGTTCAAGTTCGCCATTGAACCCAAACCCAACGAGCCGAGGGGGGATATCTTCCTAGCCACTGCCGGGCATGTGATGGCCTTCATTGAGACCCTGGATTACCCGGATATGGTGGGCGTCAACCCGGAAATCGAACATTCCCGCATGGCGGGGTTAAACACTTACCATGATTTCGCCCAAGCCATGGAAGCGGGCAAGCTTTATCACGTGGATCTGGGAGCCCAAAAACCCAATCGTTTCGACCAAGACTTGCGCTTTGGCTCGGAGGACATCAAGGAAACATTTTTCGTGGTAAAACTCTTGGAGGATCACAATTGGGCGGGAACCCGCAATTTTGACGAGCATACCTACCGCAGCGAGGACGAGAAGGGAGTTTGGGATTTTGTGGAAGGCAGCATGCGGACATACCTTATCCTTTGGGACAAAGTGAAACAGTTCAACTCGGACAAGAAGATCCAGCAGATCCTCAAAAGCCTCCACAACAGCGAGCCCGCTTTGGAAGCTATCATGAGCCGGTTCACGCCGGAAGGGTCCTACGAATTGCGCCGGCACCTTTTTGATCCGATGGCCATCTCGAAAAAACGCCTGCCTTACGAGGAACTGGACCAGCGTTTACAAGAACTCCTTATGGGAGTTATTTAAGACTAGGATCTTGAGCTTTCTGAAAGAGGCATTATGAGTGTGACGATTCAACAAATCGCTTTAAAGGCAGGGGTTTCCAAGGCCACCGTCTCTCGAGTCCTCAACGGCTTGGCGGTCAAGTTTGAGACCGAACAGCGGGTGAAGGGCATCATGGAGAAGATGCAGTATCGGCCCCACCGGTTCGCCCGGGGCTTGGCGGCTTCCCACAAGACGGGTTTCTTGGGCGTGGTCACTCCTTCGCTTAATCCCTACGTGGCTTCTGTCATCATGGGCATGGAAGAGGAAGCCAGGCGTAACGGCAAGCTTTTGACATTGGCGACCTTCCCCATCGGAACCATTGAGGAGCGGGAGATCATCCGCACCATGACCGAGCCGCCGGTGGTGGATGGCCTGCTGTTTTTCCTGCCATCGATCCAAATGGAAGGACTCATTCGAACCCTGATGCAGCGCAAGTTTCCCATGGTGGTGGCAAGCGAGAGGCGGTTCGAGAACATGCTTCCAGCGGTCATCATTGACAACGTCAATGGGGGAAGGCAGGCTGTCGAGTACCTGATCCAAAAAGGCCATAAACGCATTGGCTTCATCACGGGGCGCACCGACATGACCGATTCAGCGGACCGCCAAGAAGGCTATCGTTTGGCGCTCCAGGAGGCCGGGATACCATTTGACGAAAGCCTCATCCAACCGGGAAGTTATGATATCCAGTCCGGAAAGGTGGCGGCCGAAAGGTTCCTGGAGATGCCCAATCCCCCCACCGCCATTTTTGCTGCCAACGACGGCATGGCCATCGGCGTCCTGAAAGCCCTGGAACAAAAGAAAAAAGAAGGCGCCTTTGCGATTGTTGGGTTCGACGACATTGAAATGGCCGGCTTCGTGACACCGTCCCTGACCACCATCGGTTACGACCTGCATGAATTGGGAAAACAAGCGGTGCACAAACTGATGCGCCAGATATTGGGCGAGGAAAAAGTCCACAGTACGCTGCAGTTAAAAACGCATTTGGTCGTGCGGGATTCGGCGTAGAGGCTTTAGCCGAAACTTCGATCTATCAAGGACGTCATGTTCACCAAAAATGGAAAAGGGCGAAATCCTTAAAAATTTTTGTGAATCGGTTTTGTTTTTGACTTTCTTGGTTCCCTTGGTGGTTCGAATTGTTTTAAGTTCTGCTGGTTATTTCTAAACAGGAGGAAACGGGAATGAAAACGAAACAATTCATCTGGGTTCCGGCCCTGTTGGCCCTGGTTCTTAACACAGGTTGTGTTTTTAAAAAAGAAAGCAACACAATCCACTTGGCCCAATTTCTCACCGATCCGGTCCTAATCGAAAAACTCCACCAGGTCGTAACCGACATCGAAAAGCGCCATCCGGGGCTCCAGGTTGAAATCGACAACATTCCTTACAACGAATACCAACAAAAGGTCACCACCCAACTGGCCGGGGGGGACGCCCCGGACGTAATCTATGTTGAAGTGAATAACTTCGTCGACCTCTACCTGAGGGATGTTTTCGAGGACCTGACTCCTTACGTCCAGAAGGACGGGGTGGATTTAAAGGGTTACTATCCGGGCGTTCTGAACCGCTTCAGCCCCAATGGCAAGGTTTACGCCCTACCCCAGGATACGGCGCCGACGGGCTTGGTATTTTACAACCGAAAAATGTTCCGGGACGCGGGCTTGCCCTACCCCGACGCCAGTTGGTCCTGGCCAGGATCTTTTCTTTCCACCTGCCAAAAGCTGACCAAAAAGGATGCGACGGGCAAGGTAACCCAATGGGGTTTCATCGACGCCTATGACATCCAGTTCGAGAACTTCGTCTTTTCCAACGGGGCCAACTGGGTGGATGACACGGACCATCCCACCCGCTTCACCCTAGACGACCCCAAGGCCCTGGAAGCCATTCAGTTTCGGTGTGACCTCATTCAGAAATACCACGTCTCCCCCGCTCCCCCAGAAATCCAGGCCTTCAACTTCAGTTCGGGCCAGATGCAGATGTTCATCAACGGCCAAGTGGCCATGCTTTGCTCGGGTATCTGGCAGACTCCCAGTTTCCTGCTGGCGAAAAACCTGGATTTCGATGTGGTGGAATTTCCCAAAGGGCCCCAGGGCCTCCAGGGATGGGGAAGCGGCGGATCGGGTTACGCCCTTTCCAAGAGCTCCAAACACAAGGACCTAGCCTGGATTGTCGTCAAAGAACTGGCAAGCGAGGATTCCGTCTCCCAATTGGCGGCCACCGGCATGATACAGCCCGCCCTGATGAAACTGGCTCAATCGGATGTCTTTCTCAAGGCGCCCGGCGCGGAGCATAAGGCCATTCTCCTAGACATGCCCGCCCATTCCCATTACCAGCCCTTCATGTCAAATTGGAGTGAAATTTTCTACGGTATCCTGGGTCCTGCCATGGACAAGGTATGGCTGGGTGAAAAGACACCGGATGAAGTCGTGCCTGGCATCACTAAAACCATCAATGAAAAGTTCTTTAGTAAAAAATAAACCGGAAATTTTCACCGCCAAGGACACCATGTTCACCAAGAACCAGGAACATTTAAAAAAACCATGATTGGGTAAAGAAATTTGAATATTCACCCTCTTGGTGAATTTGGCGGTTCAAAAGGGTTTATGAATTCCAACCTTGAACTTAATGAAAAACTACGACGCATTCGAGGCTTTCTCAAAACTCGTTTCCTGGAAGGCGTCCTTCTTTCTAGCCGGGCCAATTTCTCCTGGCTGACCGGGGGGCGCACCAACCATATCCGCACCGACGTGGAAAAAGGGGTGGCTTCCCTTTGGGTGACCTCCAAAGTCGCTGAATTATGGTGTAATTCCATAGAGGAAAAGAGGTTTCAGGAAGAGGAGGCCAAGGGTCTGCCTTTTACCTACCGAGTCTATCCATGGTATGAAACATTCCATTTTTCCTTTAATAAAAAGGCCGTTTCGGATGATGGGTCCGTTGGGTTGCCGTCCCTCAAAGAAGACATCGCCAAACTCCGGTGGTCCTTGTTTCCGGAGGAAATCAAATGTTACAGGAAAGTGGGGAAACTTTCGGGGGAGGCTATGGAGTCGGTGGGGAAACGGGTTCGAAAAGGCTGGCGGGAAAACCAAGTGGCCGCCGAACTTTCCCATGAATTGGTGGGCCGGGGTTTGGAAGCAACAGTCATTTTGGTCGGTTCAGATGAAAGACTCAAACGTTACCGGCATCCCCTTCCGACGGACCGCAAAATTCAAAATACTGTCATGATGGTCATCTGCGCCAAGGGTTACGGCCTTATCGCCAACCTTACCCGCATCGTCCATTTCGGGCCCATGCCGGTGGACCTTCAACTTCGACACCGTGCCTGTCTAGAGGTGGAATGCGCTATGTGGGATAAAAGCAAGATTGGGGTTGTAGCCAAGGACGTGTTTAACGCGGGGGTTTTGAAATATTCGGAACAAGGTTTCCCCGGGGAGTGGAAAAAGCACCACCAAGGCGGGCCCACAGGCTATGAAACAAGGGATTATCTGGCGACTCCCGATTGCCCCTTTCGGCTGGTGGAAAATCAGTCCCTGGCTTGGAACCCTTCCATCACCGGCACCAAAAGCGAGGACACGGTATTGTTAACGGGTAAAGGTTTGGAGCTTTTAACCCCGACACCCCGCTGGCCCATGATGAAGGTGAACTGTGGAGGGAAGGAATACTTAAGGCCGGATATTTTGATCATCAAAAGATGATGTTGGAGTTCTAAAAGAAGTGGAAATCGGTATGAAAGGAGATTTTATGTCCTATGTCATCGGTTGTGATATCGGAACATCCGGCACCAAGGCCATTGTGGTTTCAGAAGCCGGGAAGATTCTTTCCAAAGTGACGGTCGAGTATCCGCTTCTGACGCCCCATCCGGGGTGGGCAGAACAAGATCCGGATGTCTGGGTCAAAGCGGCTTTTGAAGCCATTACTGGTGCGGTGCGTAAGGCCGGGGTGAAGTCCCAGGATGTGAAAAGCCTGGGCTTTTCGGGGCAAATGCATTCTTCCGTTTTCCTGGATAAAAAAGGCAAAGTCCTTCGTCCGGCGTTGCTTTGGTGTGATACCCGTACCCATGAGGAATGCCTGGAGATTACCCGCAGGGTGGGGGAGACCAACCTGAGAAAATGGGTTTCTAATCCCGCTCTCGAAGGTTTTACTCTACCTAAAATCCTTTGGGTCAAAAAGCATGAACCCAAGGTTTATGCCCAAATCGCCCAAGTGCTCATGCCCAAGGATTATGTTCGCTACAAGCTGACTGGGTCCATGGCCACCGAGGTTTCGGACGCCGCCGGGACCCTTTATTTCGACGTGAAGAATCGCCGTTGGTCGAAGGAACTCCTAGGTAAATTAGGCATTTCGCCCTTGTGGTTTCCCCAGGTGGTGGAATCCCAGGATGTCTGCGGGCATTTGACGGCAGCCTCGGCCAAGGACCTGGGGCTCAAAGTGGGGACGCCCGTTGTGGGGGGCGGGGCAGACAATACCTGCGGAGCGGTGGGCAACGGTATCATTCAAACCGGCGATGTCATGGCTAGCCTGGGCACTTCGGGCGTCTTCTTCGCCCATACCGACCAGGTGAAGGTGGACCCGAAGCTTCGCGTCCACAGCTTTTGCCACAGTGTGCCCAAGAAATGGTACCTCATGGGCGTCATGCTTTCGGCGGGCTATTCCCTGCAATGGTATCGGGACAACCTGGGTCTTTATGAGAAGGAGTTGGGTAAAAAGGACGGGGAAGAACCCTTATCAAATCCTCAGCGGCGAGGCGCAAAAGGCGCCGGAGGGAAGCGAAGGGCTTATGTTCCTTCCCTATTTCATGGGCGAAAGAACCCCCCATAAAGACGCCCTACGCGAGAGGCGCCTTCATTGGAGTTTCGGCCCGCCATGGCAGGGCCCATTTCGCCCGATCGGTTTTTGAGGGAATGATTTTCGGCATGAGGGACTCCCTGGAAATTTTCCGGGAACTGGAAGTTCCCATCCGGCGGGTTGTGGCCACCGGCGGCGGGGCAGCAAACCCATTTCAAAGGCAACTGCAGGCCGATATTTATGGGGAAGAAGTGGTGACGGTGAATAGCCAGGAAGGCCCGGCCTATGGCGCGGCCATCCTCGCCATGGTGGGAGCGAATCTTTATCCCTCGGTTCCGGCGGCCTGCTCGAAACTGATCCGGGTAGCCAGTCGCACTCACCCTAGGACGAAACAAGTTAAGATTTATAACGGCTGGTATTCCGAGTTCCGAAAGCTTTATCCGGAATTGAAAGGATTCCTTTAAGTCGATTCAAGAAAAACTATCCTATAACCTTTTTAGTCTTTAAACGATGAATATCAAAGAATTAAAAATCTCCCGTTTGATGTTATAACGCTGAATCGCCAGTTTTTGGCTGACGTGGAAAAGCCGATCGCCTTAAGAATGCGAGCTTGTTGACTATTTTAGGTTGTATTGGCCCGATGGTCAAGCTGTTGGACGAAAGCCAACTCGAAAATGTCGCGGTCCGAACCACCACGCTTGGGACTGAACCTCACAATGACGACCAAAAAAACATACATTTAATCTGATGCGTCATCAAAGTATTGACCCTCTTTTTATTTAGTGGTATACAAGCGTATACACTAAATAATTGTCAACGTACGGCTTGTAAAAACGGAAGTAGTAAATGAAAAAAATAATCGTCGATTTTAAACAAAGCGCTTTTGACAATTTCGAGGCGCTTTCCAGGGATAAAAGGGTCGGAGGACTTGCCCAAAAGTTTTACCGGGAGCTTTTTGATTTTCCCCCGGAAGAATGGGGAAGACTTCGCAGGGAATTCGGGAAAGACACCTTTGTTTCCGACCGACATATTCCTTTTATTATCAAAGTGGTGGTCGTGGAAGAAAAGCCCGAATTAGTCCATCTTTATGTGACCGAATACCGTTTGCGCTAAATGTTGAAAATGTAATACAAAGAGACTACAATTGGTTTGGAACCAAGGGGGTCTCGATGAGCGTTATTTCCTACCGCACCAAAATGGACCGGAAATTGCTTGAGAAATTTGCTGTTCATAAGCTGAAATACCGTAGCGTCAACGCCTTTATCGACCATGCGGTCGAAAAAACGCTTTACGACGAGTTGGGCCAAAATACCCAAGCCAATAAGATCGCCCGTGAAATCCATGAAGTGGTCATGAAACACACCGCTTCCCTGCGGTTCCGGCCCGCTTCCCCCCGGGAAGAAAAGGAAATGCTGAAGGATTTAGAGGATTTTAAGGCCGGCAAGGCAAAGACGGTCCGGGCGAACCGAGATTTTTTAACCTCTAAAACGAAGAAATAATTTATTTCGGGAATTTTAAAAGAGGTGTTTGTCCCAACCCACGCCATTGGTTTTGGGCGTACTTCTCAAAATCAGACTTGGGCAGGAACATCCCAAAAGATGGTTTTTTAAAGGTTTGGGCGGCGGTTTGGATCAGGGCCTCGTGGGTCTTGGGCGAGTCCGACATGCCGAGCTTTTCCATTGGGAAATACTCGAAGGTCGAAAAATAGGTGATTTGCCCGGCGGTAAACACCGCCACCAGGGAAGTCCACCAATCCTTCGAATTGTAAACTCCTAATAGGAAGATACAGTCGGGTTTGAGCTTTTGGGCCACGAATTGCCGGGACCGTTCAATGTAGTGGTAATAATCGTAACTTTCCCGAGGGGGATGAATGATCAGGCCCTCGCCCTGGGTGTTCTTCAACTGCCGGGTGCGTTCCTTGAAGTCGTAGCCAGTGAGTTCCTGGGCTTTCGTCAAATCCAAGGCCTGCTTGTAATAGTCCCGGAAACCCTGTTGATCAATCAATTGAACCTCGTCAACGCCGTGGCTTTTCCTCAACTCTTCCGCCAGTGTGAGGGAAGGCTTGATGGTTTCGCCTATCGTGGTCCGGCCCTTTTGGCTATCCCAGGCTTTTAAAACCTTCCCCTTTTCATGCAGAACGTAAAGAACACGGGGATTGGGCTGGGCGATTTTGGAAATATCCACGAAGTGCCTCGCATGGGTGATGTCGATATGCTCGAAGAGAACGTCGGGATGGATCATGAGACTGCCTCCCAGACCGTTACGGACCAGGGTTGAAGGGTAATGCCCCTCTGGGTAAAAACCTTCCCATCGGTCACGCCATAGAGTGGGATTAGTTTGCAATGGGGGGTGAAAGGCACTTCTTTATCCCCGGGATTGGCCAGGAAATAAATTACTTTCCCGTTTTTATTAAAGTGGGTGACCAGGATTTCGGATGGGAGGCCTTCCATGATGGGTTGAATGTTCGATCCAATCATAGCTTTTTCAACTTCCTTTTCGTCCCATTTCTGGAGAAGCACGAACTTGCCTTTGCCGATATTGGCTTCGGTGCCGCTTTTTAGTTCACTAAAAGCTGAAAAGGGGTGGAGGTTTTCATCCAGTGAGGGGACAAGGGGCCCCAGGATCACGGTTCCGCCCTCCTCGGCGAATCGGCGGAGGTTTTCTTGGGCTTTTTTATCCAAGATTTCAAAAGTCACCACCCAAACGGCTTTATGACCTTTCATTTTTTCGTAAGGCAGAAGGGTATCGGAACAATGAAGGGGCAGGTGATGTTTCAAAGCGTAGGACCATTGGTTTTCCGCCCAGCGGGGATGTTCCTCCTCCAGGCGATAGGGAAAGATGGACTGGTTTTCCTGATATCCCGCTTCTTCAGGCAGAAAGTGGAGGAAATGGTTTTCGACCAGTTTCAAGGCCTTTAAGGTCCGCTCCGTGTCGTAGTTGGCCAGGATAAGGAGGTCGCTTTGCAGATCCCATTGGTGGAACTGATAATTTCTTAAAAAAGTGTTCCACTGCCGGTAGAGGTCAAAATAAGGAGCCCGGATTTTGTTGTCCACCGTGATGGGACTTCCCATCCAACGATCCCTTTCCACGATCATGTAATAATTGATGGCCTTTAGTCCGAACATGAAAAGGAGTGGGGTTGTGAAACGTTCGTCCTCAACCGTGAAAGTGTTCTCCCAAAGAGGCAGGCACCAACAGCCCGACCCGAACTCGGGGATGAATGGAAGTTTGGAGGTGCCGGCCAGATAACTGGCCTTTCGGGAGGTGGTCAGGTACTGTTCCTTGCGGGGGTAATCGTCCACGCCGACAACGTCCAGGCCATAATCCCCGTTCTCGGCATCGTTGGTATTGTAGGGGCTGTTCGTCGGCCCGAAGAAATTATGAAAAAACGGGATTCCATCCACGCCCCTTTCCCGCCACATGTTGCCGATGATTCGCAAACATTCGTTGATCTGCCACTCCTTGTAGCGGCTCCAGTCCAGGTAATAAGGAAGGTCTTTGAGCTTTTCGCCCTCAAAGCACCGGGGAGCTTCAATGGTTGCGAAGGATTCGTGGTGGCTTCCATAGACCTCATTAAGGACTTTAATGGTTCCATAGCGTTTTTCCAGAAAGGTCCGGTACCAGCGGATGGAATCATCGCCGTAATCCATCAAGTAAGCGCCGGTGCGGAAGTAATAGCCGGTCTCGTTATCCACTTGGAGGGCCACGATGGGCCCGTTCGGATAAAGGTTGCGCTCGAGGATGGGCGCCAGGGCGTCAAACCAAAGGGCGGTTTCCTCATATAATTTTTTGGAGGCGTAGCTGGGATTGCCGAAAGCTTTGGGATAGGCGTCATGAACCGAAAAGGCACCGGAGGCTTCCTTGGCCACGATGGCGGGGTCGTAAACGATTCGGGGTGGATAGCCGAAACAGGTCAGTTCGGCGTTGATGTGGGGCCCTGGCCGCACGACCAATTTGAGGCCTGCCTGGTGGACTTGTTGGATAAATTTTTCAAGATTTTTAGAGGGCTCTTTTTCACCAAATTCGAATTTTCCCCGCTCGATTTCATGCAAGCCCCAGGGGATATAGGTTTCTACCATGCCGAAACCCATGGCCTTGATGTTATCCAGGATGTCCGCCCAAAGCGCTGGATTGACACGCCAATAGTGGAAGGTTCCGCTGATCCAGGGCTCCACCTGGTGATTGGGATAAACCAATCCCCTTTGTTGTTCGATTCCCACGCGTGACATTCCGATTCCTTTAGGTTGGGGTAAACTTAAGGCACCCAAGAATACCTTTTCTCTTTTTTATATGGAAGTGAGAAAGCTGTCTTAAAATAATCCGGAGGAACCTTTGAGCGCCCTGAAAGGGTTTCAGGCCATTCCATGAAGGGTTCTAGAGAAAGCGACTGTTATCCTATGGCTATTTCACTCAACGCGAACCAAGTTAACTATATCAATATCGGCCTCATGATTCTTTCTGCCTTTCTGGCCTTTCTTTTTCCATTCGAACTGTTCCTTTTGGCTTATGCGGTTCTGGGACCTCTTCATTACCTCACTGAAATCTCCTGGCTTCACGACAAAAGTTATTTTACTCGTGGCCGGTATGATTACCTTTTTTTGTTGGGAACCGCGGTCATCATCACCGCGCTTTATTTCGGCTGGATTCCTTTCGCCCCGAAGGGGACTATCGAGTTTTTCACCGGTTTGGCTTTTCTGGGGGCGCTCCTATTTGTCCTTTTAAAAAATAACGGAACCCGGCTCTTGGCGTTTTTGCCGGTGGTTTTGGCCTTGTTTTTTTTCAACCAATCACCGGCTTTTCAAGTGATCGTTGGATTGTTTTTGCCCACTTTGATCCATGTCTTCCTCTTTACGGGGATGTTCATTCTCATCGGGGCTTTGCGGGGCAAAAGCGCATCCGGTTTGGCCTCCCTTGTTGTTTTTGCCGGTTTAGCCTTCGGGTTTTTCTTCTTCCATCCGGCCCATTTGGGTTACCACGTGAGTGATTATGTCCGGGATAACTACGGATACTTGAAAGACAATGGAATCGGCTCCAGCCCTTTTATCTCGGTCAATTTTTATATCGCGAAACTTTTGAGGCCGCAGGATTTCGGTCAGGGCCAGCTTCCGCTTTCGGAGTTTGTCAAAAACGTCAACGGGTTCCTATACCAAAATCCAATGGCCCTTGCGCTCATGTCGTTCATCTCTTTTTCCTATACCTACCACTACCTCAATTGGTTCTCCAAGACTTCCATCATCGGATGGCATGCGATCCCCCGCGGACGCGCCTTAGGGATTTTGGCGCTTTGGGCAGTGTCACTGGGACTTTATGGTTATAACTATTCGGTCGGGCTTCAATGGTTATTTTTTCTGAGTTTTACCCACGTCTTTTTGGAATTCCCCCTCAACCAATTGACGATGATCGGAATCGGGAAGGAAATCCGGAAAATGATTCTATCCGCTCCTGCGGTGGCTGCAGCCAAAAGGTAAAAGCCCTTTTATTGCCGATAATAGGCCTATTCCCGCTTTGCAACTTTTTGCCCACCCGCCCCGTCTTATACTCAGGGAAGCAGTTGATCCCAAAAATGAAAGAACCCGAAAGGGTCTGGAGGATTCAGATGAAAAAGTTAATCGCAGCCTTGATGACGGTGTTGTTCTTGGGTAGCACAACTGGTTTGGTTCTCGCTCAGGGAACCACTACGACAAGCTCGCCGACGAAGACCAGCCACAAGAGCAAAAAGTCTAAAAAGGGTAAGAAGGGCAAAAAGACGATGCCGCTCCGCGCCGCCGCGCCAACCGCCCCAGCCAGCCAAGTAACTCTTCGACTCGCGGGTGGGTGGGATGTCTCTCCCACCTGATGCGGGTCATAAGCCCCTGGATCACAAGTCCAGGGGCTTTTTTTATTTGCCCTTCGAATAAGGGCTTTTCTGGGTTGAACGATAAGGTTCCTAAGACAAAATTCATTCCAACTTACCCATTTTCTAACATCCTTGAGTTTAAGGGTGAAGGAGCCTATACTTTTCCCTCTTCACTTAAACCACAAATCATTCACCACATCTTAATTTTTCGGGAAAATTTTCCCACTTTTAGTTTTTTTGAAACGAAGGAGCAGCCGATGAAAGCCGTTAAATACGCCCAGAGCATCCATTGCCATTCCTGCGAGGGCAACGTGAAAATGGTAAACGGGAGAGTCCTCATTTCCAAGGCCTAAAGCTCCCACCCAGGTTGAGATCGATTATCTTTGCGTGGATTGCGGAACCCGCGGCAGCGCGGTGAGGGAAGAACAAAACCTTCCTTTCAGCGAGCGGGAATTCTGCCAAGAAAAAGGGGTCCTCGATTTGCAGCCAAGGCCAAGGGTAAGGGCGTTTATTATGATATGCGTTCCGGTAAACGCTGAATCATTTTGTCGACACTTAAAACACGATTCATTCCGATTCTCCCGTCTTTTCTTTCTCATTAAGAATGAAGTGGATTTTTAAACCCGCAGTAAGCCCCAAGGCAGGCCACCATGAACCTTTATGGTGAATCGTTCGCCAAGTTTTACGACCGTCATTTCGGAATTTATACCGAAAAAGCGGCGCCCCTTCTATTGAGTTATTTTCTCCTCCCAACCGACCGCTTTCAGCCGTCTACCTATCCTGGATTTAGGGTGTGGGACCGGCCGTTTGGCTTTTCATTTTCTTGAGGCGGGTTATACCTATGTGGGATTGGACCTTTCCCCCTATATGTTGATGTTGGCCGAAAACCGCTGCTGGCGTTATGTCGCCGGGCACAAAGGACGATTTTTATTGGAAGACATCGCCCATTTTCAAATCGGCGGAGACTTTAGCATGGTCTTTTCCACCTATAACGCTCTGAACCATCTGGATTCCGAGGAGAAATTAAGGAGTTGCTTTCGTTCCGTGCGTGGTTGCCTGACCAAGGGAGCCCGATTTGTTTTCGACTTTCACACCCTTACGGGCTTAAGGGAGTGGGTTTACCCGGAATCAGCCCAGTGGGAAGGGGAAGAGGTCGAGGCCCAGGGCGAATTCGATTGCGTGAGGGGATTGGCAGTCATGCAACTGAAGGGCGAGGTGGAAGGACGACCTTTCGCGGAAAAGATCGTGAACCGGTCCTATCCCCTGACGGATTTGTCTTTATGGCTGGCCCGGGAAGGTTTCCACGAGGTTTACTTTCACCGAATGGATGATCTTCAATCACCCTTGGAGAATCCTGAAAAGGAAAATCGAGTGGTGGTCGTGGCGGGATAAAAAACCAAATTACTCCTCACGTCTTGAATTCGAATACGACCTTTTCCATGATAATCATTCAAACTTAGTCCCCGGGAGAAATCAAATGCCTATTCCCATTCATTCTGGATTTATTAAGGCTTCGGGCTTGCGGGAACAAGAAGTCGCGGCTTTGAAAAAAACGGTTCAAGGTTGGAGCCGTTCCCGAAAAAGGACCGCATTCGCGCGAGGTTCGGAAAAAGTACGCGAGATCCTTCGAAAGTACCCCCAAGCCATGTGGCATTTCACTGCCCAAAAAGGGAATTGGACCATAACCCAAGTCCTTTGGCATCTGGCGGACCAGGAAGCCAACCTTTATGTTCGCTTGCGCCGGGCTGTTGCCGAACCGGGGGGGGTCGTTTCCCCCTATGACCAGAATAAGTGGGCGGACAAGCTTTTTTATTCCAAGGCTAATCCCGAACAGGCGAGGGATTTGATATTGCTTTTGCGCAAGTCCAATTCCGATCTTTTAAAGAGGATTCCTCCCAAGGCATGGCGGGGAAAGGTGAGGCATCCGGAGTGGGGCCTGCTTTCATTGGAATACTTGGTGGGCTTAAATATTTGGCATTTGGAACACCATATTCTTCAAATGGGTCGCCGATTCAGCGAATGGAAGGCGAGGGAATAAGTTGATTGATTTTGAAGGGGCCGATAGTGTACAAATGACGCTCACTTAACCCTTTTTCCTTAAACTGAATAAAGAAAGAAAACCATGAGTAACAAGTCCAAAAGCTGGAAAAATAAACTTCAAGACGCCATGCCTCCAGATTGGGCCAAGGAAATAGAAGAATTCGAGGCCCAAATCGAGTTGAACAAACAAGGCAAGGTTGAACCGCGCATTTTCGCCGAAACCCGACTGCGCCGCGGCGCTTATGGTCAGCGTTATGACAACGGCCAGCGAAACGATGGCAAACAAATCCGCAAATTGAAATATCCCTCACAAGGCACCTGGAAGGGCCCGGATACCTATTGGGACGCTCCCGGCATGCAGCGCATCAAGTTTCCTTGGGGCGGAGTGACCGCGGACCAATTAGATGTCATGGCGGACCTAACCGAGGAATATTCGGACGGCATCGGCCATATCACAACCCGGCAGGATTTTCAGCTCCACTTCATCCACGTGGAAGATACCCCCAACATTATGCGCCGTCTGGCCTCCGTGGGGATTACCACCCGAGAGGCCTGCGGCAATTCGGTCCGAAATGTGACGGCCTGTCCGATTGCCGGGGTCTGCCGCACCGAATCCTTCGACGTGACCCCTTATTCCAAGGCTATCTTCAAATTCATGCTGGGCCATCCGGACGCCCAGGATTTTGGCCGTAAGTTCAAGATCGCTTTTTCCGGCTGTGCTGGGGAAGCTTGTGGTTTAGTCAACATGCACGATATGGGATTTATCGCCAAGAAAACCATAGTGGACGGCAAGGAAAAAAAGGCCTTTGATGTTTACGTTGGAGGCGGACTGGGGCCCGTCCCCTATAACGCCAAATTGCTTTTCGAAAATCTCCCGGTTGAGGAAATGCTCCCGATGACCCAAGCGGTGGCCCGGGTTTATGGCCGATTGGGTGAAAAGAAAATCCGGGGAATGGCTCGCATTAAGTTCCTGGTGGCAAAACTTGGTATCGAAGAGTTCAAAAAATTAATCGTCGAAGAAAGAGCCGTTTTAAACCACGATCCCCGTTGGACCAGCCTCATCGATTATTATCTTAAGGAAGAGGAAAAGCCCGCTCACAAGGCAGCCAATCTTCGGGCCTCCTCATTTCCGAAGGGTTTTTTGGACTGGAAGAAAACAAACGCTTACCAACAGCCCCAGTATGGTTATGTTTCGGTTCACGTAAGGGTACCCCTGGGGGACCTGACCGCAACCCAGTTAAGGGTGTTGGCAGGAATTGCCCGCAAGTACGTGAAGGACACTGTCCGAACTTCTGTCGAACAAAATCTCCTATTCCGATGGGTGAGTGAAGCTGACTTGCCCGCCTTTTTCCAGGAACTTCAAGTCATCGGCTTGGCTCAAGGGGGCGCCAATAGCATTTCGGATATTACCTCCTGTCCCGGCACCGATACCTGTAAGTTAGGGATTTCAGCTTCTCGCGGGCTTGCCCGAGAGCTTTCCAACCGGCTGGACGCAATGATGTCCGAATTTCCGGAGGACGTGAAAAATCTCAAGCTCAAAGTGAGCGGTTGTCCCAATTCTTGCGGCCAGCACCATATTTCGGACCTGGGATTTTACGGGGTCTCCCGCAAGGCGGGTTCCTACACCGTGCCTCATTTTCAATTGGTCCTGGGTGGACAATGGAAAAACAACGGTGGTTCTTACGGGCTGGCGGTGGCCGCGATTCCTTCGAAACGCATTCCAGAGACAGTCAAGCGTTTGATCGATAAATACGTCCAGGGACGCCAAAAGGACGAAACCTTTCAAAGTTTTGTTCAACGGGTCGGCAAGGTGGAGATCAAAAATCTCCTGGCTGATCTTATGGTCATTCCTTCCCATGAGGCCGAACCCGATTTATTTACCGACTGGGGCGATATCCGAGAATACACCATCGCCGATATCGGAAAAGGCGAGTGCGCAGGCGAGGTGGTTGCCCCCTCCGAATTTTCCCTCACTGCCGCCGAAGGCAAGGTTTTTGAAGCCCAAATTAAGCTTGATGCAAAAGAATTAAAAGAAGCGGTGGCCTTGGCTTATGAATCCATGATCTTTTCCACTGAAGGAGTGGTCCGGACACGTGACCGGGAATGGGTGGGAAAACCAGACGCAACGATTGCTGAGTTTAAGAAATGGTTCTTTGACACCGGGGAGTTCGTCAAGCACGTGAATAACACCCAATTTGCCGCTTACTTGTTTAAGGCGCACGACCATAAACTCGAAAACCCCAATTTCGACGAGGCTCACCGGAGGGTCGAAGAAGCCCAGCTGTTCCTGGAGGCGGCTCACAGTTACGCGGTTAATGCCGCTCCGTAACCCGCGCCGTTACTCGGAAAATGATAAACAAGGAAAACGAATGAATCTTCAAAAAATAAATGTGAAGTTTTTTATCGAAAAAGGGATGGATATTCCCCTGGCAGCCTTTATTCCTGTTTTCCACCGTTGGATTCAAGAAGATAAGTTGGAGGGATTATTGGTGGATGTGGCTGAATATACCCACGTGTACCAGGGACCGGGGGTACTCTTGATAGCCCATGAGGCCAATTACAGCTTGGACGAGGAAAATGGCAAACGTGGCTTCCTTTATAACCAGAAGAGGACGACTGGAAAAAGCGCTGAAGACCATCTGAAAACAGCTTTCCGGCGGGCGCTCGCGGCTTGTTCGATATTGGAAAAGGAGCCGGAATTTAAAGGAAAAATAAAATTCACTCCCAATCATCTTCAGGTTTTTGTGAACGACCGACTGGAAGCGCCCTATAACCCCGAGAGTCTTGGAATATTGGAAGAAACTCTGAACCCCTTTTTGAACCGTCTCTATGATGGGGGTGGGTATTTAATGCTTCATGAAAAAGACCCGCAAAAACGCACGGGCTTTGAGATTAAGGTTGAAAAGTCCGCCAACCTTGAAACCTTGCTGCAAAAATTAAGTTCCAATTAACCGCCATAATTCCAACCCGTCGTGGAGAGTAAAAGGGGCCCCTCGGCCGCCCCAGCCTCCGCCTCCAAAACCTCGGCGACGACCACAATGTGATCTCCTTTTTCCACGCATCCGATGGACCTGCATTCAATGAAACCCGCCAAGTGAGGGAAGACGGGGTGGTTTAAAACAGGGCTTCCCTGAAAAAGCTCGCCTGCCAAGCGGTTTGCTTCCGGTTCCACGTGCTTGAAAAATTTTTGGGCAATATCCTTTTGGTCTTTTCCCAGAAAATTCAAAGCAAAGCCTTGGGCTAATTTCACGACTTCAAAGGTGCGGGATTCTTTTTTGAGCCCCACGGCCACGAGGGGCGGTTGGAAGGAAGCCTGGGTAACCCAACTGACCGTGGCGGCGGCCGTTTGACCGTTGGCGCGACTAGTCAGCAAATAAAGCGCGTGGGGAATCATCCGCAATAGTTTCTTTTTTGCTTCTTCGTTCATGGGACCTCGGAAGATTGAAGTTGAAAACCAGTCGTATTTTAACAATGGTTTTCCCCTGAAAGCCATCGCTTGCACTTACATTTGTTGGGGAAAAGGCCCTTCCTCATGTTAAACTTCAAATCCACCGGAATGATCAATGCCGGTAAAGAAAGGGTATTCCTTGGATTTCGCCGAAACTTTGCAAAAACTGGTTGAACTACAAAAGACAGACTCTGGATTCGATGAATTGGAACGGATTAAAAAAGGGTTTCTCCAAGAAATCTCCACTTTGGAAACCAATGTCCTTGCCTTGAAAAACCATCTCCAAAACGAAAAAAAGAAGATGGAAGACCTTTTGAAACAACGCAAGACCCAGGAGATTGAAGCCGGGACACTCGAGACAAAAATCTCCAAATACCTGGGACAGCAGAATGAAGTCAAAAGCAACGAACAATTCACGGCTCTCAAACAGGAAATCGAAAAAAGCAAAGAGGATAAGGCGAAGATTGAGGAAAAGGTATTGGAGTCCCTTTTTAAAGAAGACGAACAAAAGGTTTATATTCAAAACCTAAGCCAAGAACTGGTTGTGGCTGAGAAAAAGGCCGCCGAGGACAAAAAGGACATTCAACAAAAAATCGCCGATTGCGATAAATCAGTGGTGGAAAAGAAGGAAGAGCGGAAAAAACAATTGGCCGAAATCCCCCCCGATTTCGCGGAAGGCTACGAGAAATTGCGCAATAACGGCAAGAAAATAGCAGTAGCGGCGGTGAGGGAAGACGAAAGTTGCAGCGGATGCAACATGAATGTTTCACCCCAGATACTTAATGAAATCCGTAAAAACATCGCGATTCAACGCTGCAACTGCGGACGATATTTATATGTTAGAGATTAGGATGGGGTCTTTCGGGAAGTTTATATAGGCGCTACGCCCTACGAAGGTGATTTCGATGAGCATTTTGACCGCCAGACGAGTTCTGAAAATCGAGGCTGAGGGATTACTCCGTCTTTCCCGTAAAGTTGGAAAATCCTTTGAAACGGTGGTGAAACTGATCCTGCGTTCCAAGGGACGAGTTGTCGTGACGGGAATGGGAAAGTCTGGGCTTGTGAGCCAGAAAATCGCGGCCACCCTTTCGTCCACCGGGACGCCCGCTCTTTTTTTAAGTCCCGCCGAGGCGCTTCACGGGGACATGGGCAAAGCCGCCAAGGGAGATGTGGTCCTCGCCCTTTCCAATAGCGGCGAGACGGAAGAATTAAAAACCCTCCTGCCCCTGCTCAAACGCATGGGCTGTAAAACCGTCCTTTTTACCGGTGATGTCCATTCCACTTTAGCCCGTTTCTGCGACGTGGTGGTGGATGTGGGGGTTAAAAAAGAAGCCTGTCCCTTCAGGCTGGCTCCGACCGCCAGTACGACTGCCGCGCTTGCCATGGGGGATGCTTTGGCGGTAGCGCTAATGGAAGAACAAGGATTCACGGAAAAAGACTTTGCTCTTTTCCATCCGGCGGGCGAGTTGGGAAAGCGCCTTCATTTGAAGGTTTCGGATATCATGCGTGTGGGGGCTGATGTGCCCCGGGTTCCTTTGACCGCCGACTTCCCGAGGATAGTCCGGGAGATTAACGAGAAAAAAGTCGGAGCCACTTGCGTGGTTGATTCCCAAAAAAAGCTCAAGGGAATCATTGTGGATGGAGATCTGCGCAGGGCCCTACTGAAAGATCCCGATATCCGACGCTGGAACGCTTCCAACCTACGGTCACCCCATCCCAGTACGGTTTCTTCTGAAGCAAGTCTTGCCCAAGCCCTTCAATTAATCGAAGAAAAATCCATATTTCAATTGATCGTGGTGGATAACCAAAAGCGTCCGGTTGGTTTGGTGCATTTACACGATTTATTGGGGCGGGGAAGAATAAAAATTGTTTAACAGGAATCTTCTGTTAAGGAAGACGGACGCCATCGACGGGTCCCAAAGAACGATTTAAAAGGGCGATGGTTATGAAACTGAAAAACATCAAGCTGCTTTTGACCGATGTGGATGGTGTATTGACCAACGGAAAAGTTTACCTAGGCCTTGAAGAAGAATTCGTGGGTTTCGACATCCAGGATGGAATCGGCCACCGTTTAGCCGCCTATGGAAACCTTCCCGTGGGCTGGCTCTCCGGACGGCTTTCCAAACCAGTGGAAAAGCGCGCCAGACACCTGAAAATTCCATTTCTTTATCAGGGCAAACTGGACAAACTGACGGTTGCCCAAAACCTTTGCAAAAAACTTGGCTTGAATCTTTCCCAAGTTGCCTATATGGGGGATGACTTGATCGATCTGCCCCTTTTGACAAAGGTGGGTTGGTCCGCCACGGTTCCTTACGGCCGTTCGGAGGTGAAAAAGAGGGTCCATTACGTTACCCGGACTTCCGCTGGTGAAGGGGCCTTCCGGGAAGTGGTGGAAAAAATTTTGAAAGCCCAAGGCCGATGGAACCAAACCGTTAAACTTTTCCACCAAGCCAATAACCAAAAAGCCTCCTCCTCCAACAATTTATTTACCTAGCGGTTTGTTGACCCACCCCGGGGGAGAAGAAAAGCGATATGAAGCTTAAAAATCACATCATCTATTACTTGTCCCAATGGATCATCGCTATCCTATTGTTTTTGCCTTTTCGATGGGTACAAGTTTTAGGCCGAGTGTTCGGCGGTCTTGTTTTTTCCTTTTCCAAAAGTGAAAGGGAGAAAACTCTTGAAAGCATTTCCACAGCTTACCCTGTCGAATTGAGTTCGATTGAAAAACAACGAATGGCCAAAGCCGTATGGGTTGGATTGGGCCAAAATCTTTTTGAGATAATCCGTCAGTTAAATTGGACCCGGGAAGAAATCGTATCCCAGGTGGCCCGAGTCAAAGGCCTGGAAAATTTTAAAAGGGCTTTAAATCGCGGTAAGGGACTTTTCGTTGTGACCGCCCATTTGGGCAATTGGGAATTATTGGGGGGGTTCCTGGGCACCCAAGGTAAGGGATCGGCCTTGGCCCAGAACCTTTATGACCGAAGATTTGACGACCTGGTGAATTGGTTTCGCAGTGAAAAATTAGGCGCGACTTTAATGATTAAAAGGGGACTCGCTTTGAGGGGCATTCTGGACGCACTGAAGGAAGGGCAGTTTATCCTGGCCTTGTGCGATCAGGACACCGGGAATGACGGAGTCTTTGTACCCTTTTTCGGGAAACCGGCTTGGACCCAGTCGGGGATAGCCCGGATCGCCCGAAAGACCGGAGCCGCTTTGGTGCCAGCTTTTGTGGTACGGGGACCGGATGGAAAGTTCGAGGTTTGCGTGGAAAAAGAAATAGAAGTTCCCCAAACCCCGGACAAAGAAAAGGACATACTTGAAACCGTCCGCCTTTATACCGAAGTCATTGAATCCTATGTTCAGGGCCTTCCCTGGCCAATGGATGTGGATGCATGAGCGGTGGAAAACAAAGCCCAAGAAGGGTGATTGGCCCTTCTGATTCGGGGTATACTGTGTTCGATTTGGCCCTGCGGTCCCTATCTGCGGGTTAGACTAAAAAACGAAATATTGATGCGTAAGCGAAGGTCGTTCTATGCCGAAAAATAAGACCCTTTCTGTTCCCTTGGAACCTATAGTTGAAGTTCCCGAGGAAGAGCCCCGATCCGTCCGCCTGAAAAGATATTTTTGGCTTTTGGGGGTCGCGGTTGCGATCATAATTGTTTTAGCGTTGGGGTTATTTAAAAATAATTCCACGCCCACTACCCCTGAAACTATGTCCGAGGGAGCGAATTCCCCCGACGCTACTATTGAAAAATTTCATTTGGTTTCAACGGTACAGGGCAAAAAGCGGTGGGAATTTTATTCCGATGTGGCCAGGTTATATCAAAATCAAAAACAATCTTATTCCGATAATATTTACGCCCAGTACTATAAAAAAGACAAGTTGGTCTCGACTCTGACCGCCGATAGTGCCATTGTGAACACCGAGACCAACGCAACTCAGGCCGTAGGTCACGTGGAATTGATCGTGGAAAACGGATCGAAACTGGAGACTGATAAGCTTAACTGGGACCCCGCTACCGACCTGATCAAAACCGATGATTTGGTCCATGTTTTTAAAGGTATGGATGATATCACCGCTGTGGGATTGGTTGCTGATACCCAATTAAACAATATTCGGTTCAACAAAGACGTACGGACACAAGTAAGGGATACCCATGAGATTCAGAATTTTTCAAAAGCGAAGCCTTTTTAATCAAACGTGGAAAAAATGAATTCTAAACCAGGAATAAATATTTCTATACCCGCTCAAAACCGGTCGATCTTGGCGCGGTCCTGTGGTTTTATTAGCGGTATTTCACATCAATCCATATCGGGTTTTACCGATGGCCGCGTTTTCGATAAGGCGGCCTTGGGTTTTAAAACTTCCGTTTTAGTCCTTTTGTTTTTATTTTTTTTCGGAGTGGTTGATTTTCTTTCGGCCTTTGAAGCTGAAAACGACCAAAAAGTTACATCTCAAAAACCCGTTAATATCTCATCTCACCAGCTCACGTTTGAAAAACTTAAAGGTCTTACCCTTTTTACGGGCGACGTGAAAGCCACCCACGATAAAATTATCCTTTTATCCGACGAAATCCACGCTATGGAAGATAATCGGGAAGCTACCGCCAATGGTCATGTGCATGTGGTGGATTCAAGTCAAGGAATCACCCTCACCTGTGGAAATTTGGAATACCAAGATCTCATGGAATTGATGACGGCTCACGATCATCCGGTTTTAACGACTTTGGACGAAAACGGGCATCCCATCACGATTACGGGGCGGCAAATGGAAGTGGACTCGAAGAAAAAAACGGTGGTTATTAACCAAAACGTCCAGATCATCCATAGAGATGGGCATGCGGAAGCCCAAAAAGCGACTTTCCTCTCACAGGACGATAAGTTTGTGCTGGAGGAAGATCCTAAAGTTTTTACCGACAACGGGCTTTTGACGGGACGCCGAATTGTTTCTAGTATGGGGGGGGATCGGAATGTTTTTGTGGAAGGCATGGCGGACGCCATCTTTAATCCCAACGGAAAGCCCGTAACCGCTTCCATGGATAACAAAACGGGAAAGTCCGGAAGCCCGACCCCCGGAACGTCCAGCGCAACTAAGGCTATCAGTAATTCTGCTCCAAGTTCGAATACCAACGGTCTAGGCAATGGCAGCACCGCTGCGCCGGGCATTCCGGGTTCAATCCCGCGTTCGAATGGGTATTGAAGTTCGTTTTTTGAAACTAAATATTTTTACACGAGGCTGTAACCAGTGAAAATCCTTCGGACTCAAAATTTGGTGAAACTTTATTCCCGAAAAAAAGTTGTGGACCATGTTTCCATTGAGGTCCATCAGGGAGAAGTTGTTGGACTTTTGGGACCTAATGGCGCCGGGAAGACCACCACCTTTTACATGACAACCGGTTTTATTGCCCCCGATTCTGGCCGTGTTTTTTTTGAGGAAGAAGGCCATACGCATGACATCACCCATATGCCCATGTATAAAAGGGCACGGATGGGGATAGCTTATCTTCCGCAAGAAGCCTCCATTTTCCGCAAACTTTCGGTCGAGGAGAACCTCATGGCGATCCTCGAGCTGACGCCTCTCTCCAAAGTGGATAGGGAAAAAAGGAAACAGGAGTTGTTGGAAGAGCTGAAAGTCACCCACCTATCCAAACAAAAAGCCTACACCTTGTCGGGAGGTGAACGACGGCGGGTGGAGATCGCCAGGGCCTTAGTTCTACAACCTAATTTTATACTTTTGGATGAGCCTTTCGTGGGTATCGATCCAATTGCGGTCCAGGATATTCAAGGCATCATTCGATTCCTCAAGAAAAAGAAAATAGGAATTCTTATCACCGACCATAATGTTCGCGAAACCCTTTCGATCGTCGACCGGGCTTACATCATGTTCGAAGGGAAGATCCTACTTTCGGGAACGGCTGCGAAATTGGCGTCCAATAAGAAAGCCCGTGAGATTTATCTAGGTGAACGGTTTTCGCTTAAATAATCCCGGGAGAACTCCATCAAAAATTCCTCGCAAAAAAAAAATCGCTTTAAAACTTGGATCGATCGCACTTTAAGACCATTGTGCGTGTTTTTGAGAGCCCTAGGCATTAGTCCCAATATCTTGACCTTCCTCGGAGTCTTGGTCACCTTCATGGTACCGTTTGAATTGCTGAAAGAAAGCTGGGTGCCCGCGGGCTTATGGCTATTAGGGGCGGGTTTCTTCGATGTTCTGGATGGATCATTAGCTAGGAATAATGGTCTTCCGAAGCCTTTTGGGGCATTTTGGGATTCAACCTTGGACCGGGTGTCAGAAGCGGTCGTTTTTGGCGGATTTCTATTGTATTATTACCAACACCAGAATCCTCAGGCTCTTCTAATGGCTTTTGGCGTCTGTATATTAACCCAGTTAGTCTCATATACCAGGGCTCGGGCGGAAGGTCTTGGAATTGAATGCGAGATAGGTTTATTACCCCGGCCCGGGAGGGTTATCCTGTTGGCTCTGGGTCTTTTATTTGCCCATCTGATTCCTGCCCTGGAAGTGGTTGGAGTTTTATCCCTGGTGACGGTGATTCAACGGGTACGCCGGGTTTGGATTGAAATGCGGAATGTTAAAAGCAGGTAAAGCTGCCATTTTGTCGGGAGGTTCCTGGGGTTATGGCTAAAATTCGGGTTGCGATCGTAGGGGTGGGTTGTTGCGCTTCTTCATTGGTACAGGGCGTGCGGTATTACCAAAACGCCGAGGAAGAGGGTTTTGTTCCAGGGCTAATGCATGTTCGCTTGGGTAAATACCACGTGGGGGACATTGAGTTTTCCTGTGCCTTTGATGTGGACTCCAACAAGGTTGGCAAAGACCTGGGTGAGGCCATCTTTACTCCCATTAATAACACCATCAAGTTTTGTGAAGTGCCTAAATTGGATGTCAAAGTTTACCGTGGACATACTTACGATGGACTCGGCAAGTATTACCGAGAAGTTGTGACCGAATCTCCTGAGAAACCAGCCGACATCGCCCAAATCCTTAAAGAAACCAAGACCGACGTCCTTATCAATTACTTGCCGGTGGGTAGTGAGGAAGCCACCAAGTTTTACATGAATGAGGCCATCAAGGCGGGAGTTGGCGTGGTCAACTGTATGCCGGTATTCATCGCCTCAAACCCTGCTTGGGCTAAAAAATTTGAGCAAGCAGGTCTCCCGATTCTGGGTGACGATATTAAGGCCCAAGTTGGCGCGACTATCACTCATCGTATCCTTGCTAAGATGTTTTCCGACCGCGGAGTGGCCTTGGACCGGACATCTCAACTAAATTTTGGCGGAAACATGGATTTCAAAAATATGTTGGAACGGGAACGTTTGGAATCCAAAAAAATCTCTAAAACCGGCGCGGTGGTCAGCCAATTATCTCATCCCATTGACCCGGACAATATCTATATTGGACCTTCGGATTATGTTCCCTGGTTGCAGGATCGCAAATGGGCCCATATTCGCTTGGAAGGCCGGGAATTTGGGGATGTACCAGTAACCATTGAACTTAAATTGGAGGTTTGGGATTCTCCCAACAGCGCAGGGGTTGGTATTGACGCTATTCGTTGCTGCAAATTGGCTTTGGATTCTAAATTGGCGGGTTCCTTAGAAGGACCCTCCTCCTACTTCTTTAAGACACCTCCCGTTCAATATTCGGATGCTGAGGCCCATGAATTGGTGGAAACATTTATTGCCAAGTACTCCAAAGCCGGGGAACCGGTGAAGGCGCGGTAAAAAAGAGCCGATTAAAATTCCCCAAGCCCGGGAAAAAATCCCGGGTTTTTTATTTATGGGTAAAATCCAATTGCCGCTAAAAGCAAACTTAAATTTCTACTTATATTTAGTTGCGATTATTTCGTTTGTGCCCCGACGTTGGGCTTGGGACCATACGGTACACCAGACGGTGGTTATTATCCCCCAGGAACGCTGTACTCCCGGAGCTCAAAAAGCAGGAAGGGAGATGTTAGTGCCTGATCAGGATTTGGCGGATGTTTCCACGGGGGCCGAGGCTAACAGGTGGTTGCGGCTCCAAACCCCGCCGTGGCATTTTTTCAACCTGCATGTCTTCCAGGATCAGAGCGAATATGCCATTTCAGATGTTTGCCCTCTTTTGCCATTTTTGTAATCCGAGTTTTTTCTGTTTTGAACAAAGCCGATATTTATCGTTTTGTTTGTTCACTTAAAACCAAAGTTTTTTTGGGGTTCTATGCTTCAAATTAACACGGCGATTGAAAAAGTAACACTTTATGATGGGGCCAAAGATAAGGCCGCTGCGGATTCCACGATTCTCTTATCGGGGGAAAAAATTGCTTATGCCGGTCTTCATTCGAAAGCGCCAGCTTATCAGGCTGCCGAAATCATTGACGGCCGAGGACTTTTCGCGCTCCCGGGTTTGATCGATCTGCATGTTCACGGTTTGGTGGATGAAAAAACACTCGCCAGCTTTTTGAGGAATGGGGTGACCAGCGTTAGGGACCTCGCCAGCGATTTGTATGACGCGATTGCATGGAAAGCCAAGGAACAGTCGGGACTTATCGCTTCTCCGCGTCTTTTCGTCTCCGGGCCCGTTTTAACCTGTCCCGAAAGGATATCCCGAAAACGTCTGGGGCCCCAAAATCTCGGCGACCGTTCAAGGGCGTTATCAAGCTCAAGACAAGGTTAAAAAATTGATCGGGATGGGTGTGGACGTCATTAAAATAGGAATGGAACATGAGTTAGGCCCTTGCCTTTCGCGGACCGAGGTTTCCGCGATTGTGACCGAAGCCCATGCACATTCCAAACGGGTGACAGTTCACATTACCAACGAGGAAGATTTTGAGGTTTGTGTGAATAGCGGTGTGGATGAAGTGGCCCATGTTCCGTCCCGACCGGTGTCAGATGATCTTTGGAAAGAAGCCGTTAAAAAGAAAATCGTGATCGTGCCGACTCTTCACGCTCATGCGGGCTGGGCGGAAGAATGGAAACGAAGGAGCGACCACCCCTTTGGTCAGTATTGCCAACACGGGTTCAGGGCCGGGCATCACCAGGGTCAAATTAACTTGGAAAGGTTCCTGAGCTTTGGAGGCCGAGTGGCCTATGGGACGGACGCGGGAAATCCCCACATGCCTTTCGGAATTTCGGTGAAAGAATGGAAGGATTTGCAAACGACCGGATTAACTTCTTTTCAGTGCTTGAAAATGGCCACCCGGGACGCGGCGAAAATACTGGGAGTAGAAGAAAAACTTGGAACGATTGAGAAAGGAAAGTTCGCTGACTTGGCTCTTTATCAACACGATCCTTTGAAAGATCCACAGTATTTCCGCACGTTAAAATTGGTTTTTAAAGGGGGGCGTCCCTATCCGGCCGGGGAACTGGAGTTCCCACAACCTTTTGACCTGAATTTCTGGATCCGCCAATGGGAAAAAACAAAATTCAAAGCGGGCTGGCAGGAAAGTTTGGTTGAAAAGAAGTATGGATGAGAAATCTTTCCAACATCGCCAGGTTTTCGAGGGAATGGTAATAGTTCTCGCCATTCTTTTTGCTTTGTTTCTTCTTGCATACGCTGTTTTTGACACCTGGGCGGATTGGGGTCCGAATGGTCCTACCAATGATTGGGCGACTTTCCCTATGCTTAGCTTAGGGTTTTGTGGGTTGAGTCAGTTGATTTATGTCATTCCTTGTTTTCTTTTTTTTAGGAAAAAGAATCAATCGCATGTCGCCAGGGGCGTCCTTTATGGAGCAGCTTTGGTTTTAGCCTTAAATTTCTTGGTTTATTTATTGTGGATCCGTTAAGTGCAAATCTATTTACCGATCATTGATTTTATCGGGGTTCATGCCTCAAAATTGAGTCGCCGAATTGAGAATCCGAGTTTTTCTTTGATCCCTTGCGAATTATACTTGCAAGCAGATATACAAACCTTTTCACCGAATTCTCCATAAAAGAAGAATGAGGGAATTGGGAACCTACCCTTGTTCCTTAAATTATTTACCTAATAATAAAATGATGGGTCAACACCTTGCCTCCCCGGATTTTATCCTTGGAAAAGTCACCCGTTTTAATGAGTAACACTTAACCACAAAAGGGTATAATTCTTGCTGTGGGATAATTTACCTTAGGTGGCATGAGTTATGCGGCAGCAGTTTGGAATGAATCAAAAGATGCAGCAGCGGATGATCATGACTCCGATGCTGCAGCAAGCCATGAAGATTCTTCAGCTTTCCACCTTGGAATTAAAAGAATGGGTTGAGAAAGAGATTTTGGAGAACCCTACTCTTGAGGAAGAAAACGAAGAAACCCCTTCTGAAACCATCGATAAGGCTTCTCCCACCGAACCCATGGACGGTCCTCCTTCCGAACAGTCCAACCCCGACTCAGATAAACTTTTGGAATTGGCTCGAGACCGGCATCAGACCGACTTGGTTGAGCATTTAAAAGATGGAGATCGATTTAGCGATGATACCTGGAATCTTTACAGGGAATCAGAAGAATACGGAGAATCCAATGACGCCGAGTTTGGCGGGCGTGAAAGTTCCCAGACCGACCAGGAAAAACGGGATTTCATGGAAGCTTCCATTACTCGTTCCCAGACCCTATCGGAGAGCCTGGAGTGGCAGTTGTTACTGGTTGCCAAGGATGATCAGGAAAAAAAACTTGGGAAAGTCATTATCGGAAACTTGGATGATAATGGATACTTGACGGATAAGGTGGAGGACATTGCGGCTTCACAAGAAGTTTCTTCTCAGGAGATCGAGCGGGTATTGGGTTTGATCCAGACTTTTGAACCCGCGGGGGTTGGGGCTCGAAATTTAAGGGAATGCCTGTTGCTCCAATTGGAAAATAAAACCGGAGAAATGGCCCGCAAATCTTATCAATTAGTGCACGACCACTTTGAGGAAATGGAAAAAAGGAAATATCCTGTTATCACAAAAGCTCTGGGATGTACTGATGAACAATTGCGGGAGATTTTAACTTTTATCGCAACACTGGAGCCAAAACCGGGAAGATCTTTTCAAGAAAACGAAACCAAGTACATCACGCCGGATGTGTATGTTCGTAAAATGGATGGAGAGTATGTGGTTGTTTTAAACGACGAACCAGTACCAAAACTCCGGATTTCCCCTTATTACAGGAGATTGTTAAAGGACAAAAAAACCCTTGAAGGGAAAGAAACCAAAAAGTTCCTAGAAAACAAAATCCAATCGGCAATTTGGTTAATTAAAAATATCGAACAGAGGCGAAAAACTATTTACCGGGTCACCGAAGCCATTTTTCGAATTCAACGAGATTTTCTTGAAATCGGGATTAGCGTTTTAAAACCTTTGACTTTGAAACAAGTGGCGGACATCATCGGAATGCACGAGTCCACGGTAAGCCGAGTAACCACCCACAAGTACGTGCAGACACCTCGGGGATTATTCGAATTGAAGTATTTTTTCACCAGCGGTTTAGAATCGATGGATGGTTTGGACGTGTCTTCTTTGTCGGTTAAGGAAAAGATCAAGGAATTGGTGTCTCAGGAATCCCCCCAAAAACCCTTTTCGGACCAAAGGATCATGCAAGCGTTGAATGAACAGGGACTCAGCATCGCCCGTCGAACCATCGCCAAATATCGAGAAGAGCTTAAAATCCCCTCCGCTTCCCAACGGCGAAAATTGTGACAAATCATATTTGAATATCTTGTTTGGAGAAAGAGTGGATTTGCTTTTGAACTTCGGGTTTTTCAATGTTGTGAAAGCCCGGTGCAGATTGACTTCCGGTTTTCGAGTGTTAGAATAACAGCTCTTTTGGACGATTTTTTCGTTTGAAAAGGGCAGAAGGAATCCAACCTTGTTTACTCCAACGGGAAAAACAATGAAAATCCATATTACCAGTCGTCATGAACAACTCACTGAGGGGTTAAGGATTCACATCGAGGATAAGATTCAACGGGTGGAAAGGTATTTGGGAAAAATCAAGGAAGCCCATGTGGTTTTGAATTTTGAGAGAAAACTCCATATCTGCGAGGTGACATTAAGCGCCAAAGGATTGAAATTAAGCGCGAAAGCTTCATCCCATGATATGTACCAATCAATTGACGTGGCCCTGCAAAGACTGGAAAAACAGGCGCATAAGCAAAAAGATAAACGGGTTGAACATCATCGATCGGAGCGTCCCAAAGCTAAAGGCTCAATTAAACCGAGTTTATTTTCGAGGAACGTGGAAGTTGATGGAGTTAAGGTTGTGCGGACGCAGAATTATGCAATCAAGCCCATGACGATCGAGGAAGCCGCGTTGCAATTGGCTTCTTCTAAAGATGAGTTTTTGGTTTTTTCGAATTCCGAGACCGATAGAACTGGGGTTGTATATAAGCGCAATGATCATCATATCGGGTTGATCGAACCTGAGTATTGAGGGGCAGTTATCGATCCGGGAGTAAAATTTTTCAACTGACTTTTCGGGAGGAAGTTTCATGCAGATATTGGATTTTTTAACTGTTGACGCCATTAAGATGTCCTTGGAATCCAAAAATAAGAAAGACGCCATTAAAGAGATGGTGGAACTCTTGGTCAAGACGGGAAAAGTAAAAGACAAAAAGAAAATGCTTCAAACACTTATGGAACGTGAAGAGCTTGGTTCCACGGGTATTGGTCAGGGAATTGCCATCCCGCATGGAAAATCGGAAACCGTTTCGGATTTGGCGGCAGCTTTCGGGCTTTCGGTTGATGGCATCAGTTTCGATTCCTTAGATGGCGAACCCGTGAATATCTTTTTTCTGCTCGTGGCTCCGGAGGGCGCGGCTGGAGCTCATTTGAAAGCCTTGGCCCGCATTTCCAGTCTTTTAAAAGACAAGTATTTCCGCAAGTCACTTCTATCGGCTAAAACTCCTGAAGATGTGGTCAAAATAATCCAAGAAGAAGAGAAGCTCAAGCACTGACGGGCTTTCCGGCAGGGAAAAAGCCAAAGCGGCGAGGACCATGAAGAAAATTTCCGTGGAGTCTTTTTTTCAGCAGGCTAAAGAACGGCTTCGCCTTTCGCCCGTAACCGAAGCGGGAATATCAGACCGGTTTATTGTCAGTGTGGACATTAACCGAATGGGCATGGCGTTGACCGGGTACTTGAAATGGTTTCCATATGAGCGCCTCCAAATACTTGGGAAAACTGAGATTCATTTCCTTCGGACGCTTAAGCCGGCCCAACGTAAAAAAATACTTAAGACCCTGCTATCCCATCGTCTTCCCTGTATTGTCGTGACTCATAAAATGAAACCGCCAGCAGATTTGGTTTCTGAGGCTGAGGAACAACAAATCCCCCTTTTCTCGACCGTGACTCCTACAACTAAGTTTATTTCCGAAATTTCGGTTTTCTTGGAAGAAGAGTTTGCCCCCGAAACCACCATTCATGGAACTCTTTTGGATGTCTATGGGGTTGGAATTCTCATTTTAGGGAATTCGGGTATTGGAAAAAGCGAGTGCGCTTTAGACTTGGTGGAGCGTGGCCATCGGTTGGTGGCAGATGATCTTGTTTACATCAAACGGTTGGCTAACCGGATATTAATGGGTTCTCGGTCCGAAATCATTAAACATCACATGGAAATCCGGGGATTGGGAATCATTAATATTGAAAGCCTTTTTGGCGTGGGGGCTATTCGGGACAGGAAACGTATCGAATTAATTATCCGTCTGGAAGAATGGGACAATAAAAAAGAATATGACCGTTTGGGGTTGACCCCTGCCACGCATAAAATTTTCGATGTTGAAATTCCGATGTTCCTCATTCCGGTGAGGCCGGGAAGGAACTTGGCGGTGATCATCGAGGTGGCGGCCATGAACCACCGCCTGATGAAATTGGGTTATTTCACGGCCCAGGAATTTGCCGATCGGGTTTCCCGCATGATGTCAGAAGAAACAGCCCGCCGAAATTCTCCGAAACCCAAGGCTAAAAATTAATGTTGAGCTTCCCCTGGCTCTATCCCGGTTTGCGCCTCAAGCGGTGGATCTTTCTTATCATTCTATCGATGATTGTTCTTTATGTTGGATTTTCCGGTGTCATGAGTCAACACACGGGCGGCATACATTTGCGTCCTCCCGTGATTGTCGAATTGGAAGACCATCTCAAGCACCTCAAGTTCGTTGATTTTCTTTTCATGCTCTTGGCTTTTTGGGGAATTTATTTGGGTATTGGGCGACTGTTTTTTTCAGTACTAACGGTTTACGCTCCTGCAAGAGAAAAGGAATTCATTAATATCGCCTATCAACGGACTCGCCTTAAACGCGGGCCGCGAATTGTGGCGGTGGGAGGAGGCACCGGACTTCCAAATGTTTTATCAAGCTTGAAACATTATACGAGTAATCTCACTGCAGTAGTGACCGTTGCGGATGATGGCGGCAGTTCGGGTCGTTTAAGGAAGGATTTTGGAACCCCCCCTCCGGGAGACATCCGCAATTGTATTGTCGCATTGTCCGACCAGGAAACGCTTCTCAAGGATCTTTTTCAATACCGGTTTAAAAGTCATGGTGACCTAAAAGGTCATAGTTTCGGTAATCTTTTTATTACGGTCATGAAGGAAATTACGGGTGATTTCGGAAGGGCCGTGGAGGAATCCAGCCGGGTATTGGCCACCCGAGGAACTGTTATGCCAGTCACTTTCGAGAGTATGACACTCCAAGCCAAATTGAAAAACGGTAGGATCATTACGGGAGAATCGCAAATACCGTTGGGCAAGTCTCCCATCGATCGGATCATGCTAAAAGAAAAAAAGATACGTCCCAACAAAGATGTTTTGAAGGCTCTGTTGGAAGCGGATGCTATTGTTTTGGGACCGGGAAGCCTTTATACCAGTATCCTACCCAATCTGTTGATTCCAGAAGTCGCCGAAACCATCGCCTTGTCTCGCGCCATTAAGATATATGTTTGTAATGTCATGACACAGCCAGGAGAAACGGATAACCTAACTGTTTCGGATCATGTGAAAGCTATCCTCAAACATACCAGTCCGGGGTTCATTCATTATGTGATCGCCAACAAGGAAAAAGTTCCTTCCCAACTTTTAGCCCGGTATGAAGCCCAGGGACAGGAGCCCGTGGTGGTGGATGAGGAGGGGGTTAAGGCGTTAGATATTGAGTTAGTAAAGGTGAATTTGCTACACCAAGAAGATTATGTTAGACATAGTCCGGAAAAGCTGGGGAAAGCCGTCATCCGACTATTGGTAATGTAAAAATTATCTAAACGCGCCCAGACCAACTCAATTCTGATTAAAAACAAGGCATTTGCTTTGATTTTCATGTTCAGGGTTGGGGATTTCGCGGTTATATCCACCGTGAAAGGGAACATTAAGTTGATAATAGGGTTGGTTCCTTTTAATCTCTTGGATAAAAAAGAAGCAGCAATCCATTGAAATGGACACAAAAATCCCTTTTATCCTTTTATAAGGAGAATCTTGATGATCGGCGTCATTTTGGCCACCCATGGGGAATTTGGGCGCGCTCTTCTCTCCACCCTGAAGATGATCTTGGGTGAAACAAATGCGATCATAGCGGTCGATCTGGTTTCGGAGGATTCTATAGAATCTTTTCAAGCGAAAATTGAAAAAGCCTTGGAAATCGTGGATCCAAAAGGGGCTGGGGTTCTTGTATTGGTGGATATGCTGGGTGGGACGCCTTTTAATGTGGCGGTTCGCTTAGCCCAAACCCGGAAGCTTCAAGTTGTAACAGGGGTGAATCTGCCCATGTTGATCAAGGTTGTTTCGGACCGGGATGAGGCCGAACTGGATCGGTTAGTTCCGGAGATTCAGAGCTCGACACGGGAAAGTATAGTAACTTCTCTAGAACTCCTTAAAAAAAATAACTAATTCTGTTTTCGAGAGGTCGAATGGATATCCAACTGATTCGAATTGATGATCGGCTGATTCATGGGCAAGTCGTTGTGGGTTGGGTCAAAGCCTTGAACATTGAGCGTCTTGTTGTTGTAAATGATGCCATCGCCAAAAATACCATGCAAAAGACCCTTATGGAGATGGCTGTTCCCTCGGGTTTGAAGGTGAGCTTTTATACCGTTGAAGAGGCCGCCCGAAATTGCCGGGCTGGAGAATCCAAGGAACGTACTCTTCTTCTTTTTTCCAATCCTTCAGATGTGGTGGAGTTCGGCAAAAAGGGTGGAGCTCTATCGACGGTAAATGTCGGTGGGATGCATTTTTGCGAGGGAAAACAACAAGTCAGCAAAACCGTTTGCGTTCATGAAGCCGATATCGAGTCCTTTAAAGAATTAAGAAAGCTGGGAGTTGAACTGGAATTGAGAGCGGTTCCAGGCGATATCAGGGAATCCCTGGAAAAATACATTCATCAGTTGAAAACCAGCGGTTCGTGAGAGGTCAAAATTGAAGAAAATTACATTTATTTTTGGAGTTCACAACCATCAGCCGGTTGGAAATTTTGGCCAGGTTTTTGAAGAGTTATTCAAGAAATCCTATGAACCCTTTCTCCTGATCCTGCATCGGCATCCCAAGGTGAAATGCACTTTCCATATCACCGGACCCCTTTTGGAATGGCTGGAACAAAACCGTACATCCTATTTCAATATGTTGAAAGAAATGGCCGATCGTGGCCAGATCGAGTTTTTTACCGGGGGCATGTATGAACCCATCTTAGCGGTTCTTCCGGACAGGGATAAAGCGGGACAAATCCGGATGTTGACCGACTACCTAAGGAAACATTTTAAGGTTGAGGCGAAAGGAATGTGGACAGCGGAGAGGGTTTGGGAACCCCATCTGACTAAAAACCTGGCGGAGGCCGGGGTGAAATATATTGTGATGGACGACGCTCATTTCAAAGCCGTCGGATTAAAGGAAGAGGACACTTTTGGTTATTACCTCATGGATGAGCAGGGCGAAACAACGGGAGTTTTTCCCATTTCCGAAAAAATGCGTTACATGGTTCCTTTCAAGGCGGTGGAAGAAAGTCTTCAATATCTCCAATCTTTGGCCACCGAAGAGGGAGACCGTTGCGTGGTATTGATGGACGACGGGGAAAAGTTTGGTGGGTGGCCCGATACCTACAAATGGGTTTATGAAGAAGGATGGCTGGAGAGATTCTTTACCGCTCTTGAGGATAATTCCTCTTGGTTGACCCTGGCTACTTTCTCCGAATATGTTCTTCAACAAGCCCCCAAGGGCAACCTCAACCTGCCCACGGGTTCCTACACCGAGATGGGGGAATGGGCCTTACCTGCGGACGCCGCGGAGGAGTACGAGAATATCCGCCACGAGGTTCGGGACCGCGGGGAACTTCCCCGCTACGAGCGTTATTTAAAAGGCGGATTTTGGCGGAACTTTTTCACCAAATATTCCGAGAGCAACCATATGCACAAAAAGCTTTTATGGGTCTCAGCCAAGGTGGAGGAGGCCCGGGAGCGGTTGTCCAAAAAAGCCACTCCCAAACAAAAAGTTGTTTTAGATAAAGCCATCCGGGCCCTCTACCGGGGCGAATGCAATTGCCCTTACTGGCATGGCGTTTTTGGCGGCCTCTACTTGAACCACTTACGGTTCGCAGTCTACAGGGAGCTTATCGAAGCGGAGAAACTGGCCGAATCCCTGCTTCCTTCACCTGGGTCAGGAATCCGCGTCCAAGAGGTGGACTT
Source organism: uncultured Pseudomonadota bacterium (assembly GCA_963843375.1). GTDB lineage: Bacteria > Oederibacteriota > Muellerivitia > Muellerivitales > Muellerivitaceae > CAWJKT01. The sequence goes on along the minus strand of CAWJKT010000008.1, from coordinate 47,024 downwards.
TAATAAAGACGGACGTGATGAAATCATTGTGGAAAGTTCGGGTTATCACGCTTTGTTGGAAACCGTTGGTGGAGTCTTGACTGAGTTGGATTATTTGAAAAAACCCATCAACCTTTCCGACACCCTGACCCGCCGCAAAGAGGCCTACCATACCAAGCTTCTGGCAGCGGCAAATCAAAACCAATCCCATGGCGGGGTTTCAAGCATCCACGATATGGTCCGCATGAAAGAACCGGGATTAGAGAAAAAGCTTTTTTATGATGCGTTTCGGCGAGTGAGCCTGACCGAACATTTTGTTCCCGATTTAACCACGGTGGAACAGATGATGACCAATCATTTTGAAGAGCGAGGGGATTTCCGTAAGGCCATTTTTGAATCGAAAGTCCAACCGCCCAAGAAAAAAGGGGAGCCGGCGCAAGTGATTCTATCTCGCCAAGGAAATGTTGGGGGGCTGCCGTTAAAGTTGGTGAAAAATCTCGAGTTCCAGGCTGGGGATTTCAACCTTGAAACAGTTTATGAACTGAAGAATAAAAGCCCTCATAGTCAAAATTTCCTTTTTCTCGCGGAATGGAACCTTACCCTTCTGGCCGGAGACTCTCCGAATCGGAATTATTTCGTGAAAGACAGGAACCTCCTCCATCCCCAGTTGAACAGTATCGGGGAGGAGACGGGCGTTACTGAAATGGGAATGCGGGACGGTTGGTTGGAATTGGAAATCAACTTTATGGTCGGCCGTCCGGCCAGATTTTGGCGTTATCCGGTTGAGACCATTTCCCAATCTGAAGGTGGCTTTGAGCGGGTCTATCAAGGTTCATGCCTTTTATTGGGTTGGGAAGTCTCCCTTAAGCCCGAGGAGGCCTTTAAAATAAAGGTCATCACTCAATTGTTGGAGAAAAAAGGGAAATGATGGACCATTGGTTATCCATCTCCGTCATGATGGCTTTTTTAAGTTTAGATGAGACGGCGGTTGGTCAATTTATGGTTTCGCGACCCATCGTGACCGGCCCCCTGGTGGGCTGGCTTATCGGCCGAGCAGACATCGGATTGGAAATGGGGGCCTTGATCGAACTCATTTGGATCGGCGACTTGCCGGTAGGCGCCCATTTGCCGCTGGATCTCATGATGTTGACAGGTACATCTGTAGCTCTGGCCTGTGAATTGGTGAAGGGCCAAAACCCCGAAGCCGTCATGACTTACGCTTTGGGAATCGCCATTCCCCTGGCGGTTTTGAGCACTGAGGCGGAAGTGGCTTTGCGCAAGTTCCATGTTCGTTGGCTCCATTTTGCGCAACGGATGGCCCTCAGCTCCCATTTAAAAACTTTTGAGTGGATTAATTTTTTGGTATTAATTGAGCAGTTATTGAAGGGGTTCGTCGTGACTGCGATTTGTTTGACGATTGCACATTTCAGCGCCGCATTTTACATCCTCCTAGGCGGCCTATTGAACGGCAAAGTGATCGAAGGTTTTTACTATGCTCATTGGCTTTTGCTTGCTTTGGGGTGCTCGGCGGTCATCGATCTTCTGGTTGAAAAAAAGAACGCCATTTATTTGATCCTGTCCATCATGTCCATGATGACCCTTGCGGTTTTATCGCCTTTACCGGGGGTTTACTTAGTAGCCATTGCCCTCTTCGCGGGATTTATTCTCACTTTGTTTTACGTGGGGAAAGGAGAACCCGCGTGAATCCAGACGAGAGACCTGCGGTCCGGGTTACTGTTCTTGACTTGGCCCATTGTTTTTGGAGGCTCTTCTTTCTTCAGGTAGTTTGGAATTTTGAGCGATACACAAGTTATGGCGTTACTTTTGTCCTTTTGCCGGTCTTAAAAAAAATTTACACCTCCCGCGAGGAAAGGGCTCAGGCTATGACCCGTCATATGGAGTATTTCAATACTCACCCTTACATGGCTTCTTTCGTGCTCGGCGCAATTCTTCGGATGGAAGAGGAGAAACAGCAACAGCCCAAAAGTAAACAAAAACAAAAAGAGGACGAAATCAGCGCGCTTAAAGTCGGAATGATGGGCCCTATCGCGGCTATGGGAGACAACCTCTTTTGGGCCACCATTCGCCCCTATTGCGGGCTGATTGCGGTGACTTTGGTTTTATCCCACGCTTTTCAGATTAGGGGGCAATATTGGATTATCCCTCTTCTGTTCCTTGCGGTTTTTAATATCGTCCATGTGGGCATTCGACTGATGGGATTTCTTCAAGGGTATCGCCAGAGTGACCAGGTGGTGCTAACCCTTCGGAAGTACGGTTTTCAGGAAGCCATTAGAGGTTTGAAGCTGGCTTCTATCTTGCTTTTGGGGGTTTTGATTGTTTTCGTCAATTTATCTGTACTGGAAAAAGAAGTGGGGTTGTTCATTCTGAAACTGACTTTTTTTTCGGCGATCGTGGGGCTTTTTACTTTTGCATTGCACCGCAAGATCAGCCCCAGCCAGATGTTTTATGCGGCTGTTTTATTCGCACTTATGCTGGCTTTTTGGCCAACATTAAGCGTGCCACCGGGTCTTCCAACGGGCGGCGGACAATGAAAAAACTAAGAGAAATTTATTTTTCAAATAACCATTTCGATAATCTGGATTTTATGGAAATGGTGTTAACGGTTATTTTCCCGGGTTGTTGACAAAGAAGTAACAAGGGGGAGTCAAATGAAAGTTTCAGAGAAATTGCCCATCGTCAATAAGCTAGGGCTTCATTTAAGGGCTGCGGCAGAGTTGGTAAAAATATCCAACAAGTTTAAGAGCCAAATATTCATTAATCACGGCATTCAAAACGTAAACGCTAAAAGCTTGATGGGTCTGATGACCTTGGCCGCCGCCAAGGGGACCGAACTGGAATTTGTGGCCGAAGGGGAAGACGCGAAGGAAGCGCTGATGGCCTTAAAATTATTGTTCGCTAATAAATTCGGGGAAAAAGAGTAAAAAGTGGCTGAGAAAATATATAACGGAATTCCGGCTTCCGGCGGCATCGCCATCGGCCCGGCTTTTCTTTACCATCCTCAGGGTCTTTCTGCGCCTCGGCGGAATTTAAGGGCCGAGGAGATCAAAGACGAATTGGATCGTTACCAGCTATCGCTGAAGAAAACTCGTGCTCAAATTTCCCAACTTGAAGAAAAGATGAAGGCGAAATTAGGGGAAGAACACGCCGCGATATTCCAGGCCCACCAAGTAGTCCTAGATGACCCTCTTTTTATGGAAGAAATCCCTCAATCCATACGAGACCCGACGTTTAAACGCCGAATTCCTACTTTACGAGGCTTTGGAAAAGTTCAAAACCGTTATGGCGTCACTAGACGACAGTTATTTCCGGGAAAGGGGCGGGGATATCCAAGACGTAGGCAACCGCCTTGTCCAGAACCTGACCGGCGTGGAGAAAGACCAACTTAAAAAATTGGATCGGGAAGTTATTGTCATCGCCAATGACCTGGCTCCTTCCGATACGGTCAGCATGCAAACCGGGACCGTCAAGGGCTTCTGTACGGATGTGGGTGGTAGGACCTCCCACGTGGCAATCGTCGCCCGTTCCTTGGGGCTTCCGGCAGTACTGGGCATGCAAACCCTTACCGCCGAAGTGCAAGATGGGGACATGATTATTGTGGATGGTAACAAAGGACTGGTGGTCGTGAATCCTTTGCCTCCCACTCTCAAACAGTACCAACGGCTCAAAGATAGTTACGAGGCTTTTCAGAAGAGCTTGGAAGAATTGCGGAGCCTTCCCGCAATGACCCCGGATGGTCATCAGGTGACCCTTGCGGCCAATATCGAAATACCTCAGGAACTAGATGAAATCTTCAAACACGGTGCGGAAGGGATTGGCCTATTCCGAACCGAATTCCTGTTCCTGAACCGGGAAGAAATCCCGACGGAAGAGGAACAGTACCTAGCCTATAAGGAACTGGCTACTAAAACGGGGGTCAGTCCGGCAATCATCCGGACATTAGACTTGGGCGGAGACAAGTTTTTATCCCACCTCAACGCCTTCAATGAAAGCAATCCATTCCTAGGCTTAAGGGCCATAAGGCTTTGCCTGAAACGCCCGGACATTTTTAAAGCCCAACTTCGTGCGATTCTTAAGGCGGCAGCCCACGGACCCATTAAGGTTATGTTTCCGATGATTTCTACCCTGGCCGAAATTCGGGAATCAAAAGTACTCCTGAACCAATGCATCCAACAGTTGAAGAGAGAAGGTCAGATTTTCCGTTCCGGTATTGAGGTGGGAGCCATGATCGAGATCCCCTCGGCGGCAGTAGTGGCAGACATCCTGATCCAGGAACTGGATTTCCTTTCTATTGGCACCAACGACCTCATTCAATACACTCTTGCAGTGGACCGGGTGAACGAGTCGGTTGCTTATCTTTACGACCCTCTTAATCCCGCCATTCTGCGATTGGTCCAAATGACGGTGGATGCCTGCCATAATGCCGGAAAGTGGGTTGGCATGTGCGGGGAAATGGCCGGTGATCCACAATTTGTTCCTCTTCTATTGGGGATGGGATTAGACGAGTTTTCAGTGAGCGTATCTGTCATTCCAGAAATCAAAAAGGTTATCCGGATGATGCCTTTCGAGAAATCTAAAGAAATTGCTAAAGCCGCTCTGAAAATGAAGACCTCCGAGGAAGTGCTGAAGTTGATCCGAGACAGCGTGCCGTCCGAATTGAGGGCGATTTTGTTTTGAAAGTGGGGGTGGCCTGGAATGTTAAAAAACAGAAAACCAAAATCAATTATAAATAAAAGAAAAGCTGAACGACGGAAACCGGGTGACCGTCGCTTTCCGGGTCGATTGATCGGCAAGCGTCCAGGGGCTCCGCGAAAAGGGGACCGTCGGTCCGATAATCGCCGTAATAAATAATTAAAACGAAATTCGGTGAATCAAGAAAAAACCTTTTAAGTGTTGTCGAAATTATCAAAGGTTAGACCCTAAAATTAAAGCTCCGCAATAATTCATCCCCGGCTAAAATACTCTGCGTATGGACAACCCTCCACCCATCCACCGCTGGGAGCGGCTAACCCCCTTTCTTGTGGCTTTTCTGACTTTTTCTTTCGCCCTAGCGGGTTTAAACCCCACATTCTATGCGGATGACAGCCCAGAAACCGTCACGGCCTGCGTGACTTTTGGAATTCCCCACCCACCGGGTTATCCCTTGTTCACTCTGGTCGGGTATCTTTTTTCTTGGTTGCCTCTGGCCCATTACCCCTTTCGGGTGAACCTCTTTTCCGCCTCGCTGGCAATGCTGGTCAGCCTTGTGCTCTATGGATTTTTAAGACAAAAGTTCCACGTCTCGAACCGGATAGCCGCCCTCTTTTCCCTATTTTGGCTGGTAGGAGCCACGACCTTCCCGGCCGCCTTGAGCGCCAAGACGGGCATTTATCAATTGACCGCCCTTTTCGTCCTGGTGATCCTTTGGGCTTTCTTTGAAAGGCGTCTTTTTTTAGTAGGTTTTCTTTTGGGGCTTTCTTTGGCAAATCACTGGATGACGATGGTGGCGTTCCTTCCTGGATTTGGAATTTTCTTTTATTTCAGTTGGAATGAAAAAAAATACGAGAGAAGTTCGTGCGTTCAGGCGATTGCCGCGATGTTTTTGGGTCTTTCATTCTATCTTTTGCTCCCCTTGAGGGCGCTTCAAAATCCGATCCTGAATTGGGGTAATCCTGTCACGTGGCATAATTTTGTTTATGATTTTATGAGAAGCCAATACCTCTCCCCGGAAGCGGGAGGGGGCCCAACGGTTTGGTTCCAACAATGGTGGATTTACTTTCTAACGGCCTTCTGGGAATTCGGGGGGATGCTTTTGCTGGCCCTGGTGGGAATTTTGATCCTCCAACGAAGGTCACCTCGGAAATCCTGGGTAGCGGGTTTGGCCGCCTTGTGGTTTTCCCTCATTTTAATTTTAGGAATTTATATGAATCTTCCCGAGGAATGGTTTTTCCTTATCAGGGAATATGTAATTACGACACACTTATTTATTCTCTTGTTTTCAGCCTGGGGTCTGGAAACCGGATTGTCGATTTTGAATGGGGAATGGAAAACAAAGGCTGAGAAAATAGTTTTTGGAGTCGTTCTTTTGTGGCTGGTCGGTTTAGCCGCTTACCATTTCTCCCGTGAAAGGCAGACCGATTACACTTATTCCTACGATTCCGTTTTGAATGGATTCAAAGCCCTCCCACGCGACGCCCTTTATTTTTGCAAGGGCGACACGATCGTTTTTCCCGCATGGTATTTTCAATGGGTAGAACATCGACGCACGGATGTCGCGGTAGTGGGTATTGACGGCCTTCCGATGGAGTGGGTGCGGCAAACCCTTTTTCTATCCCATCCGGGCTTAAAAGTGCCCCGTACCAATCGGCCCCTGGGCAAGGAAGCTATCCCTTCCCTTGCGAAATGGATGGTGGATAATAATCGAGATCGGGAGCTTTATTTCAGCTACAACAAGATCGAGGACGGGTCCTTGGCGGGAACCCAGATGGTTTTCTATGGGGTGACCGGTAAGGGTTTCTTGCCAGACGAAAAGCCGGTTCTGGACGAGGCCCGCGCCGATTATGTTTGGAACGTTTTGCGTTTGAGACATATGAAAGAACCTGGTTTTGCCATGGATGACCAAACACGCGACTTTATTTATAAGGATTACGGCGTTTTCCGAAACAGTCTAGGTACCTTTTACGAAGATATGGGGGATGATGCCAAGGCTCAGCTCACAACCCATTCCAAAGCCAACGACTTGATAACTATCCAAAAGGATTACCAGAAATCTTTGGAAAGTTTCCAATGGGCGGAACAATGGGCCCCTGAAAACCCTCAATATGCCTATAACCTGGGAAATGCCTGTTACCACGTGGGCCGGATGAGTGATTCTTTGAGTTGGTTTGAAAAGGCTACTAAGCTCAACCCCCAATACACCATAGCTTATTTCAATTGGGCGGTCGTGGCCTTACAAACGGGGAATTACGCTCAGGCGGGTAAATTGTTCGAAAAGGTTTTGGAACTTCAACCAGATCATGCGGAAGCAAGGAGAGGATTGGATTTTTTAAAGAAACAAGGGTCTTACCATCCCTCGAATCAATAAGTAAAGAAACTATTTTGAAACATCGTTATGATGTTCAGCGTATTTCCCGGCAATAAAAGCTTATAAAGATTTAAAGGATTTTTTCGTGAAAGAAAAATACTTTCCTACTGGAAACGAGTATGTGGCACTGCCGACTATCCGCGAAAGGGACGGGGCAGTGGAGCAGGTAAATGTGCTTCATATGGGAATGAACGGCCTTCTGGCTTTTTCGGGAGGTGCAACCCCTATTTTGACTCCCCGAATCACGATTAACGATGAAGAAATAATACTCGATGGTCGCCTGACCTGGGAAAGGGAAGGGGACTGGCTGCCAAAGTTCCATTTGAAGGAAGGGCCACTGGAGTTGGAGGGCCTTTACTTTTGCCCGCCCGGCGAAAGAGGGTTTGTCCTCTCCATAAGGGTTTCAAACCGTTCTGATTCCTCTTTTTACTGCGGACTTTCCGCGGATATATCCTGGTCAACCCTTCTTCATAGCATAAATGAAACCAAACCCCTCAAAGGGGACCGCTTTTTAGTGGCTAAGACTTGGGAGGATATGCCAGCCCTCGAATTTCGTTCGCCTGCCCCTCTGGTTGCTTTTGCACCTTATCCGCCCGACAAGAGTAGCCGCTTCTTCTTCCGAAAAGGCCTCCAAGCTTTGAATCCGACGGGACGGGAAGTCTTGCTGGAGGGTGAAGAGAGTCTTCTCTTGCACTGGCTTCAATCCAAGGAAGTGAAAAAGAGTGAGGTTTGGCAGGCCTACTTTTATTTCGGGTTGGGTCTGGATGAAATCGGCGCTTTCTCCACCGCCAGGGAATTACAACGGAACGGCGGAAAGGTTCTCAGACAACAAACGGTGAAATGGCTGGAGGAGAAACGGCGGATTACCAAAACCAAGGATCCCCAGTTGGATTCTATTATGAACGTAAACGCCTTTTTCAACCGTTTTTACGCGACAGGTGTGACGATCGATACGGAAGAAGTGGTTTGTCTGACCTCTCGAAGCAACCGTTATTACGTGAGCGGTGCCTATTGGGACCGGGATAGTCTGCTTTGGTCTTTCCCCTCGATTTTGGCCTTGGATCCAGCATGGGCCCGGAAAGTTTTAGGATACGTATTCGGTCGACAGGGAAAGAATTTCGGAGTGCATAGCCGTTACTTGAATGGGGCAGTACTGGAACCAGGGTTTGAATTGGATGGGTTTTGTGCGCCGGTAATCGCCCTGAGAAATTACCTAGAGACGACTCGGGATCTGGGTTTTTTAAACCAGCCGGGGGTTCGGGAAAGATTGGATTGGTTTGAGAAGGAATTGGCGGCCAAAAAACACCGTAAGAAGGAACTTTACCAAACTTGGCTGTTGCCGTCCGATGATTCCTGGCCACAACGCTATGTGACTTATGACAACGTCCTTGTTTGGCGGGCGCTGATGGATTTAGCCCAGATTTACCGTATGGAGAAGAATAAACTTTTATTGGTCAAAATCAACCGCCTGCAGCGTCAAGCAGGTTTGGTGAAAGCCGCCATAATCCGGTATTGCGTGGTGAAGGGGCCAAAGGGCCGGATGTTCTCTTGGTCGGTGGACCTGGATTTGAAGGGAAGCCATATGCTTTATGATGAACCTCCAGGCAGCCTTTTGCTTTTGCCCCATTACGGTTTTTGCAAGCTTTCCTATCCCCTCTGGAAAAGAAGCCGGGATTGGATTTACTCCACGGATTATCCTTATTCCTTCACGGGTAAGCCTTTTGAGGAAGTGGGCTGCACCCACGCCCCTCATCCCTGGGTTTTAGCCTCAGTGAACAGTTTGCTGGCAGAGCAAAAGGAAAGGGCTTTGAGATTTCTTAAAAACGCCAAAATGGACAACGGCATCGCTTGCGAATCGGTGGATGAGAATAGCGGCGATGTCATTACTGGGGAAGCTTTTGCCACTTGCGCGGGTTTTCTAGCTTATGGGATTTGGCACAAACTGGGTAAGAAGCCGAAGGTTAAGAAACATTGATAGCACCAGGGTACGGGTCCAACCCGAGAGCCTTTTTTGTAATCTCGGAAATCTCTTGGGCTTTCATTGAGAAACTTGGTTTTCCTTACTCGATCGTGCGAGGACTTCAAGCAAGGGCCGTATGGTAGGTGTGAACCTTCCGGATTTCCAAGTATTACTGCAAGTGCGATCTTAAAAAAATTTTAATTTTCAACCGCATCTCGACTCAAATACCGATCTTTCCCCGTTTTGAAACAATCAAAAAGTTAGTTTTTCAACTTGGCTGAAGCTCAACTTTGTTTGTATTATATTTTTTAAGGAAGTGCCTATGAAATTTTTATATATGTAGCTCGACAAAGGTATTTAATGACAAGGCAAAAAACCATCGTGACCCTGTTTTTAATGACGCTCCTATATTTACTGGGCGTTCCAGGAGCGCTGGGGATCCGTCCATTATATTCTTCCTTGGCTGTGGTTGCGGGAAGCCAATTTACTCCCGGTTTTAAGGATGGGAATTTTAATACGGCCCTTTTTAACCAGCCTCTGGGTTTGTCGGTGAGCGATGATGGCAACAGCCTATTCGTTGCCGATTCGGGTAACAATCGCATTCGCGTTATCCACCTTGACCAAAACAATGATGTCACCACCCTCGCTGGCCAGGATAAGGCGGGGAATTTGGACGGGCCTTTAACCGTTGCCCAATTCAACGATCCCCGCGGAGTGCTTTGTCTTCCAAATGACCGCTTGGTAGTCAATGATTTCGGGAACAAGGTTTTACGGTTTGTGGATCTGAAGGCCGGAAAAGTTACAACCTTTACCAGAGGCGCCAGCCAACCGGTTTCGATGGAAGGTATCAAGGATATTGCCTGCCTTTCTTCCACCGATTTGATCTTTTTTACCCAACCTGACGCGGGCGTTTTAAATGTTTTGAATACTGTTACGGGTCAAATAACAGTGGTCATGAAAGACAATGTTCAAGTTCCGCATCCCTGTGCCCTATGGATTCAGGAAAACAGGATATATGTGGCCGACAGGGATTTGAAAATTGTTCTCTCAATGAGTTGGAATAACAAAGCGGTGACGAATATCACCCCAGAGGCGTTTACCCCGCTTGATAAAGTGTATTCAATTTGTTCGAGCGATGGCATCCTTTATAGCCTGTTGGGAAAGGAGGGGTTTCCGGTCCAACGGTATTGTTATGATAAGAAATGGGAGCACATCGGCAACGTGAGTGGCGAACCTGTTGAGTTTACGAATGCTTGGGGGGACATCATTCCTCCGGATAAACTTTATGGCGAATATATGTACGGCGAAAAGCCCCAATCACCGATTAGCCCATGGATTGGTTTTGTCCCTGATCCTTCGGGCAAAAGGAGGTTTTTTTACTCCATACCCGATTTGAACGTCATTGCTTCATTTGAGGACCAATTTGGGAGTTTCGGCCCTGATTATCCTACCGAAAAGCCCAAAAACACTTATCGGATCATGCTGGTGGGGGATTGCCGGACAACGGAAATCGATCCTTTTCCTTTTCCCACCGAATCCCATCCAACGTTAAACCCGACCGGGGTACCCTATTTCTCCCAGCAATTGGGTCTCACTTCCCAAATCGAACGGGAACTAAATTTCCAGGCCGCGTTGGATGATAATCCCTTGAATTATGAGTTTTTAAATTTTGGCCACCACGGAGATCTGATCTTTTGGCCTTCCATTGATGTGCCCGCGATCGCCAAGAAATATGACATTGATTTGTTGATCGTATTCAGTCCCACCCTTGACGGAAACGCTTTTGAATATTACTACAACCATAATTTGACTGCCGACGGCATTCCCCAATATCCCCCGGATATGGAATATATTTTAAAACCCCCTTTGGAGAGGATCCCGGATGGTTTGCCCAGGAAATTCTATGATTATTGCAAAGAGCATAATATGGTGAAGGTCGAGGGTCGAAATCTTATTTTTGACAACAGCGTCTTAACCGATCCGAAATTGCAAGACATGATCATGGAATTTTGGGGAAAGCCCTGGGTGGTTCTCAATCAAAAGCTTTCCGCCATGAAAACATCCTTTGGTAAACCCGTAAAGATGTTACTTCTCTTTACCTACACGGGCCCGCAATCAGGCTCGTGGTATAAACCCGACTTTTACAAACAAATTGCCCAGAAGTTTAATATCCCCTATTTTGACCTGAACCCCGCGATGAATACCTTCCATCTTTCCTATTACCCATTGACCCACGAAGGTAGCCATTTAAATCCTGATGGTTGTATGTTTTTCGGAAAGTTATTGGCCCACGTACTTCCGCAAGAAAATCTGATTCCCTGGCCGACACCGGAAAAGGCATCGCAAAAATAATCCCCCCTCTATAAACTATCGAGTAAGTGTTTTCGTCCTCCATTGAAAACGAATTGGCGGTGCAGAAATATGGAAATGTTGGAATGATTCTTGGAAGGCAATGTTTCAATTGAATTTTATTTGGAGGTAACCGAGGTTAAGAATGAGAATTAGATCTTAGAATTTTTTAAAATTCATCCGGTCGGAACCTTTTATTCTTTTGGTTCACCCGATTCGGTGAAGGTTTTTGGATAAGATCAAATTTTGACCATCAAGGGGCAGCGGAAGGTAACTGGTACAAATTAATGCGGTCACTGTCTGCAATCATTAAAACATCATCCGAACTAACAGCCATCCCTCGGTCTACCGAAACCACAGAGCCGTTTTCGTCCTTAAGTTCACCTAAATAACCGTTTTGAAGACTGTAAACTTTTACGCAACTGGCTCCTTCTTTTGTGGTTCCCGATACATAAAGTCTTCCATACCGATCCAGGGTTAAAACCGCTACATTATTTTCAAGCTTAAAGACTTTGACCACCTTTCCATCTTGATCCAACCATTGGACGCGGTTGTTGAGTGTATCAGCCACAAAATAATTCCCTTTTCCGTCTGAAACGACATCACCGGGTTCATCGAATTGACCTTCTTCTGTACCTTTTGTTCCCCAATAAACGGCATTATGGCCATCGGGGGAGATTAAAAGGATTCGATGGTTACCCGTATCGGCCACGAGGAAATTCTTCCCGTCAAAGCCAATTCCGCGGGGGCCGTAAAGGCTTTTGTCTCCTAAATCAAGATTAAACACCGGTTTTCCATTTTCGTCATAACCTTTGATGGCACTGTTCCAGGAGTCGATCACGTAGCCGATCCCTTTGCTGTCCGAAACCATTCCAGTGGGGGCATGAAAGCCCAATGGTCCCGATCCGAGTTTTCCCCAACTCTTTAAGAAGGTACCTTTTCGATCGAAAATCAAAATGCGGTTGTGCGCTTGGTCCACCACCATAACTTTGTCTTTCCCGACGGGTCCCACACCCCATGAGTTAAATGAGCCGCACTTGTTGTTATCTCCGCGAAAGGTAACAAGGAATTTGACTTTAAAATCTTTAGGGGTTTTCCACAGGAAAAAATTCAAGCTTTCCGCAACGCCTGCAATCAACACGAGAGCGATCAAAATCAAGATGAGGATTTTGCCTCGGCCTGATGCCGGGGTCTTTCTTTGAAGCGGCATGGCCGCTGGTTGCCGGTTAGAATCTCCCGAATTTTCCTGGCCGGTGTTGGTGTTTTTCGACGACGACATAAACCCTCCCGTGAGATCCCGAATTAAAAAATTTTAGGTTGATTCATTTTCATAATTATAACGTTAAAATCTTTGCTGGTATATTAATGCAGTTTTGGAGCTTGCGGTAAATGAACTTTAGCCCCCCATTCGAGTTTTAGTTCTCAACCACTGGATCATTTTGACTAAGACTTAAACGAATATTCTCAAACATGATTTTACGATTCAGTTTTAGAAGGTCAATCACATTAAGTTTTTTGGTTTAAGTCTTTGGGCACCATGGCCAATTTCCCCCCTTTTCAATATCAAAGGAGAGGGCTTCACGACTTGTCGTTTGGGTTTTGATTCGGTGTTGATATTCTTCGGGGGTAAACCGAAAAAAGGACTTGCCGATTATGAATGAGCCGGGGAGGTGTTAATTATGTTGAGCTTTTTAATAGATTTTAAAGTTGGCAATCCAGAAAAGACTCTTTACTGGTAAACTAAGATGCTTTTAACAGGTTGCTTAAAAAGTATTTTCATAAAACTGTTATAAACAAAATCTTTCATGGAGAAGCATTTGAAAATCGATCCAATGAGTCGCGAAGAGTTTTTTCGCCAATACCTGGAAAAAACACCCATTGCCTTGGCTTTTTGGCGTTCGATGGAATGCCATCGATTCTCCAAAGAGAAGTTGGAACATCCTGTTTTAGATGTGGGCTGCGGTGACGGCTTCATGACGAAGGTTGCTTTTGGCGGTAATTTGGAAGTGGGGATTGATTTGGATCCCAAGGAAGTAAAAAGAGCGGTTGAAAGTAAAAGTTATAAAAAGGCTCTTTGTGCCAGCGCTACAGACATGCCCTTCCCCAAGAATTCCTTTAAGACGGTCATAAGTAATTGCGTACTGGAGCACATTCCAGATATTGACGGAGCCTTAAGGGAGATTCACAGGGTTTTAAAACCAAAGGGCCGCCTGATGATCACGGTTCCCAGCGAGTGCTTTAGCAACGATTCATTCATCCGTGGTTTGCTCTCAAAAGTAGGGCTTCCTGGGGTTGGAAAGTGGTATGTCGATAATTTGAACAAAATCTTTAAACATTTTCACGTGGATGACGCCGAAACTTGGAAAAAACGTTTGAAAAAAGCTGGGCTTAAGATGGAAAAAGCCGAATACATTATTCCTTTGAAGGCATTTCATACCTATGAACGTTGGATGATATTGGCTTTTCCCTCCAAGATTTTGAAGGCCTACATTGGCCGCTGGGTGATTGGTCCCAGGCAGCCGGTGAAATGGTTCGCCCCGAATTGGTTAAGGGAAGACTTAAACGCTGATGGGAAGCCGGGGGTCTGTTACTTCATCGTTGCTCGGAAAGGATAAAACATGCCGGAACATGCGGTCGTCCAACGGTGGCGTCATCCGGCTTTGTTGATCTTTATCTTGGGGGGGATATTGGGGGCCGCCTTAAATTTAGGAACCACCTTTCTTTTGGCCCTCAAGTTTTCAGTGCCCGCTCTGGCCGCTTTCTTCATTGGTACATTTTTAAATCAGGCGTTTCATTACTTTTATTACAACGTGGTTTATGTCAACCAAGAAATCCGGATGAAAACATCCTTTCCCTTGCACTTGTTCCTTGGCTTCTGGGTCTCACTGGGAAGCGCGGCAATGCTTTGGATTTTCATGAGCCGAGGTTTCACCTTGCCCGAAGGGCTGGTTTCCTGTCTTTTCATCTTGGCAGTGGCAAATGCTTTTTTAAACCGCATTGCAACTTTCAGTTCGGCCAAAATGGCCGAGGTGGAATATAAAGAAATGAATGAAAGTTATTACGATGAAATGACCGATGAAACCAAGGTTAGCAAGTTCAGGGCATGGTATCACCGCTCCCGTTACGACCGGTTGACCGAATTCGTTTCGCAATTTTTTAAAAAGGGTATGAAGATGGCGGATCTTGGATGTGGCAATTGCAAATGGAATATCCATCGTCTGCCGGTTTTTGGAGTTGATATCAACGAGAAGATGCTCAATTGGGCTAAGAAAAACAAACGGCTGACGGGTTACAAGGTTGCGGCTGATTTGGCCAAGACGGGTCTTAAATCCAAAGGCTTTGATGTTGTCCTCATGTCGGAGGTTTTGGAACATGTGTTTAACCACGCAGAAACTCTTGCGGAGGTTCGGCGCATATTAAAAGACAACGGGACCTTCCTGATCACCGTTCCTTATGATTTCTTCCTGGGACCTTTTTTTATCCTTTTCAACTTGAATTGTCTTTACATGGGTTATTTCCGCGGCAGTTTGTACCATAAGTACCGTTGTGGACATATTCATCATTTCACCAAGGCCCGTTTAAAGAGGACTTTGGCGGAGAATGGTTTTACCTTGGAGAAGGTCTTCGTGGTTAACGGGCTCTTGCTCTACGCCGCAGCTCATAAAACCAAGAACGGGTGAAGTCTGAGATCGGATCGGTCTTTTTTCATGGAGCCAATTTTTCTTTGTGATATTCTTTGAGTGTCGAGTTTCGCAATCCCTTTTTTAAGCGGAAGCCCATGCCCATTGCCCCATCGGTTAAACTCGGAAAAAACGTCTTCATTCCTCAACCGGATTTGGTCAATCTTTACGGTTGTGAGATCGGGGATGATTCCAAGATCGGGGCTTTTGTTGAAATCCAAAAAGGCGTCAAAGTCGGACGTTTTTGCAAGGTCAGTAGTCACAGCTTCCTTTGCGAGGGCGTCACCCTGGAGGACAAGGTTTTCGTAGGTCATGGCGTTCTCTTCACCAACGATCTTTATCCCCGGTCAGCCTCGGGCGACAAGCTCCAAACCGAAACCGATTGGAAAGTAATTCCCACCCGGATAAAAGAAGGCGCTTCTTTGGGAAGCGGTTCGGTCATTCTCTGCGGGGTCACCATCGGCAAGGAAGCCATGGTTGGGGCCGGCGCGGTGGTGACCAAAGATGTTCCGGATTATGCGGTGGTAGCCGGAGTCCCGGCCCGTGTCCGCGGGGACGTCCGAAATAAAAACGGAAGGGTCTGACTGTATGATCAAAATCGGAGTGGTTGGATACGGTTATTGGGGCCCAAACCTCGTGCGAAACTTCTCCGAAATAGATGATTTTAAAGTAACTCTCGTCGCCGATTTAAAACCGGAAAACCTAGCCAAAGTCCAGAAGCGTTATCCGGCTGTCAAGACCACCACCAACTTCGATGAACTCCTCCAAAGCACAGAAGTCGATGCGGTAGCTATCGCCACTCCCGTTTTTACCCATTTCGATTTAGGTATGAAAGCTTTAAGGGCGGGCAAGCATGTCTTCATGGAAAAGCCGTTAGCGTCTACGTCCGACCAAGCCTACCAACTGGTCCAGGAAGCGGAAAAACGGAAATTAACTCTTTTTGTGGACCATACCTTCCTTTATACCAGCGCGGTAAGAAAGATTAAAGAAGTGGTGATAGGGGGGAAAATTGGAAAAATTAATTATTACGATTCGGTGAGAATAAACCTGGGCCTTTTTCAACATGACATCAACGTGTTATGGGATCTGGCGGTTCACGACCTCTCGATCATGGATTATGTACTGGAACAAAAACCGACTGTTATTTCCGCCACCGGGATCTCCCACGTTTCCAACGAACCGGAGAATATTGCTTACTTAACCTGTTTTTTTGAGGGTAACTTAATCGCCCACATTCATGTGAATTGGCTGGCACCAGTCAAGATTAGAAAGACCTTGATCGGCGGAGACAAACAAATGATCGTTTATGACGATCTGGAAGTAACCGAGAAGGTGAAACTATATGACAAAGGAATCACGGTCAACGATAAGCCTGAGGGAATTTATAAACTCATTGTCGGCTACCGAACGGGTGACGTTTGGACGCCCCAATTGGACACCACTGAGGCTCTGCAATATGAGGCAGCTTGTTTTGCCGAGTGCATTCAAAAAGGAACACAGCCCATTTCCGATGGTAAGTCCGGATTGAGAATCGTCCATATTCTGGAAGCGGCCTCCCAATCCTTGGCCCAAAGAGGCAAACCTGTGAATTTGAACTGGAAAAAATTCAACTTATGATTCCTTACCTGGATCTGAAGGCCCAATATCGAAGTATTCAAAAGGAAATTGAGGAAGCGGTTAAAGGCGTTTTGGAAAGCGGCCATTATGTCTTGGGCGATGAGGTCAAAGCCTTCGAAGAGGACTTTGCTTCCTATTGTCAAACCCGTTTTGCGGTCGCCGTTAACACAGGCACAAGCGCCCTCCATTTGGCATTATTAGCCGCAGGGGTTGGTCCCGGTGACGAGGTGATCACTACCCCCTTAACCTTCGTGGCGACGACAGCTGCGGTGCTTTATACCGGGGCCAAGCCTGTTTTCGTGGAGATCGATCCCCAGACCCTAAATCTTGATCCCGACCGCGTGACTTCGGCCATTACATCCAAAACAAAAGCTATTCTTCCTGTTCATCTCCATGGAAAGCCTGTGAAAATAGAGCCTTTGTTGGAGATTGCGAAAAAGAAGAATTTTGTTCTTATCGAGGATGCAGCTCAAGCCCACGGGGCCGAAATCCAAGGTCGCCGGGTAGGGGGTATGGGTTTAGCCGGATGTTTCAGTTTTTATCCCGGTAAAAACCTTGGCGCTTATGGGGAAGGCGGGGCGGTAACAACTAACGATGAAATAATCGCCAAGAAAATCAGGCTCCTTCGGGATTGGGGCGCGGAAAAAAGATACCACCATGATTTAAAAGGATTTAACTTTCGAATGGAAGCTCTCCAGGGAGCTATTCTGAGAGTGAAACTAAAACACATTGAGAAATGGACTGAAAACCGCATGACATTGGCGAAACGATACAATGAGAAATTGAAGGGTCTTTCCCTAAAAATACCCCAAACCCCATTAGGGATTAGAAACGTCTACCATGTTTATCCCATCCTGATAGAAAAGCGGGATCAGATACAGGAATCCCTGATGAGCAAAGGCATCCAAACTAATATTCATTACCCGATTCCCGTACATTTGCAGAAAGCCTACTCCGACCTAGGCTACAAAGTCGGGGATTTTCCGGTGACAGAAAGGGCCTGTTCCCAGCTTCTTTCCTTGCCTCTCTACCCGGAGATGACCGAAGCCCAGGTGGACGAAGTAGTCGAAGCTGTTCACCAGGGTTTGAAAAATACTTAATTTATGGTTGAGATTTATATTTTTTGAGGAGAAAAAATGGAGCTAAAGGGAAGCCGTGTTTTAGTGACCGGAGCAGCCGGGTTAGTGGGTTCAACCATTTGCGACCAGTTGGTCAAGGAAGGAGTGGGGGAAATCATAGCTTTGGACAATTTCAGCCGAGGCGTTTCAAAAAACCTGGATTGGGCCGTGAAAAACGGGAAAGTCACTTTGGTTAACGGAAGCATCAACGACAAACCCCTTCTTGAAAAAACAACGCAAGGAATCGATGTCCTCTACCATCAGGCGGCTATTCGCATTACCCAATGCGCTGAAGAGCCCAGGCTTGCCCTGGAAGTCATGGTGGATGGAACTTTTAACGTGTTGGAGGCGGCGGCCAAAGCGGGAGTGAAAAAAACTGTCGCGGCTTCCTCGGCTTCGGTTTATGGGATGGCCTCCATTTTTCCAACTCCGGAGAACCATCCTCTGCATAACAACCGAACCCTCTATGGGGCGGCCAAATCTTTCAATGAACAGATGTTGCGTTCCTTCAATGAAATGTATGGCATGAAATATGTTGTCCTTCGTTATTTTAACATCTACGGCGTACGCATGAGCATTCAAGGACAGTTCACTGAAGTGCATGTGAAATGGATGAACAAAATTGCCAATGGAGAGCCGCCCTTGATCTTGGGCGATGGCTCTACCACAATGGATTTCATTTATATTGATGATGTGGCCAGGGCCAATATATTGGCAGCAAAAGCGGACGTGTCAGATGAGATTATTAACGTAGGCAGCGGCGTAGAAACCAGCCTCAACCAATTGGCGACAGCGCTTATAAAAACAATGGGTTCGAACCTGAAACCTCAATATGGACCAGAACGCAAGGTGAATCCCGTTCCCAGGCGCCTAGCGGACACGACTAAAGCGAAAAACCTTTTAGGATTCGAGGCGATGGTGTCTTTAGAAGAAGGATTGAAGCTTTTGGTCGATTGGTGGCGTTTGGAGAAAGATATTAAATAGCTTCATGTGGCGCTGTTGAACACAGTAAAAATACAATTTTGCTGCGGAAATCAGCGCAAACTTCCAACTGCATTTGACGCATAATTAATAAGGAGTGGTTATGATTCCCGTTGCGAAACCATGGTTGGGAAACGAGGAACTCGAAGCCGTCAAACGGCCTATTTCCTCAGGCTGGGTTACCCAGGGTCCAGAAGTTGCCGCTTTTGAGAAGGAATTTGCCGCTTATGTGGGATCTGCCCATGCCTGCGCCGTTTCTAACTGCACCACCGCACTCCACTTAGCCTTAAAGGCCGTGGGGGTAAACGGCGGGGAAGTCATTACCGTCAGTCATACTTTCGTGGCCACCCCGAACTCCATCCGCTATACCGGGGCCATCCCCGTATTTGTGGATATTGATCCAAGGACCTTCAACATCAATCCAGCCCTTATTGAGGCTGCGGTTACGCCCAAAACCAAAGCCATCCTAGTGGTTCACCAGATTGGCATGCCTTGCGACTTGACGGGGGTTTTAGCCGTCGCAAAGAAAAAG
This sequence comes from uncultured Pseudomonadota bacterium, assembly GCA_963843375.1. Classification (GTDB taxonomy): domain Bacteria; phylum Oederibacteriota; class Muellerivitia; order Muellerivitales; family Muellerivitaceae; genus CAWJKT01. The sequence goes on along the minus strand of CAWJKT010000008.1, from coordinate 27,727 downwards.
AAACTCCCGGTTGTGGAAGATGCGGCTTGCGCAGTGGGTGCTGAAATCAAGGTGAACGGACAATGGGAAAAGATTGGCAGGCCCCAGGGTGATATCGCTTGTTTTTCGTTTCATCCCCGCAAGCTTTTGACGACCGGGGATGGAGGAATGCTTACCACCAGCAACTCCGAATGGGATTCCAAGTTCCGTCTCTGGCGTCAGCATTGCATGAGTGTGCCGGATACCAAGCGCCATGGTTCGAAGGAAGTCATTTTTGAGGAATATGTGGAGTTGGGTTACAACTATCGCATGACGGATATCCAGGCCGCCGTTGGCAGGGAACAGTTAAAGCGGATTCCCACCATTATTGAAAACCGTCGCAAACAAGGGGAGCGTTATAAGAAATTGATCGCTTCGGTTCCCGGGGTGGTGGCTCCCTTCGAGCCTAATTGGGCGAGAAGCAATTGGCAAAGCTATTGTGTTTATTTGCCGGAACATTGTGACCAGAAGGCCGTTATGCAAAGGATGCTAGATGACGGTATCAGTACCCGTCGCGCAATCATGAACAGCCACCGAGAACCCGCATATGCTATTGAGCCTTGGAATTGTGGTGAAAAGTCAATGCCAGGGTGCGACCATTCGAAAGGTATTTGTAAAAGGCTTGCGGAAAGTGTAAGGGCCCAGGAAAGGGCGATCATATTACCGCTCTTTCACTTGATGACTGAAGCTGAACAGGACCAAGTAGTGGAATCTTTGAAGAAAGCTTGTCAAAAAGCTTAATTTTCAGTTTTATTAGTTGGGAAAGCGGTCTTTGAGTTTTTTTGCGGGGCTACCGATCATCACGCTATTCGGGGGCACATCCTTGGTGACGACGGCGCCCATTCCGATCAGGCTGCTTTTACCGATCCGTAATTTTTCTCGAACAGTGCAGGCTTGCCCCAAGTAACAACTTTCTTCTATATGAACACTTCCGGCTAACATAACCCCGCTGGTAATGATGACTCCTGTTTCCAGAACCACATCATGGTTTATAACGGAATTACTAAGGGAAAATACAAAATCGCCGATTTTGGCCTGAAGCCCGACATAGCAATGAGGGTATAAGACAACACCTTTGCCGATTTGGGCCGTTCGAGAAACGAAAGTGGTGGGATCAATCAAAGAAGCCAACTGCCCCATCGGGAGGCTAATCGACCGGTTCCATTTGTTGTTCGGGACGAAAAAACAGTTTGGGAAATCTAGGATTTGATCGAAAGAGCCTAAAACGGGAATCTGGTTGAAGGATTGTCCCTTTTGGGCCTTATCAAATGAAAGGAACCCCAGGAGGTTCCAGGTTTTCTTATCGTTGTTCACGCGTTCAACGATCTCCACCATTTCTGCGCCATGGACGCCCGTTCCTAAGATGATAAGATCCTTCATAATATTCCCTATTTCCTCAAAGAGTCGCAATTTCAGCCATCATAACATCGGACCCAATGTTATGATTTGAAAATCTTAAGAACTAAAGTATCAAAAAGGAAATGATCCGTTTTGACTAAAGCAAACCCCAAAAGTTCGCGTCCCATCAAGGTGTCGGTTGTCACTCCCGCCTTCAATGAGGCTCAAAATCTACCCTTGCTTTACAGGCGGTTGAAAAAATCATTGGATCAGCTTCGTCTAAGCTGGGAATGGATTGTGGTCGATGACCATTCGGAAGATGAGACCTACCGCGTCATGGAATCGATTGCACGAAATGACAAACGGGTCAAGGTTCTGCGATTCGAGAGAAATTCTGGTTCCCATTTGGCCTTGGCCTGTGCATTGAGGGAAGCAAAAGGCGCTTGCGCGGTGGGGATGGCAGCCGACCTGCAGGATCCGCCCGAAACTATCGGTGAACTTTACGGAAAGTGGAAGGATGGGGCAAAGGTTGTCTGGGCGGTCCGAGGCGCACGGGAGGGGGAAAGCTTCAGCACGGTTTTCTTCGCCCGGCTTTATTATTTCATTGTCCGATATGGGGTGGGATTAAAGCAGGTTCCGCCCACGGGAGCAGATTTTTTCCTTTTGGACAAGGTTGTTTTGAAACGGTTGGCCCAATCCCAGGTGAGAAACGCGAGCATCCTTCTTCTCATCTGTTCTTTCGGCTATCGGCAGGATTTCGTCACCTATTCCAAGCGTGAAAGGGTTTATGGGAAGTCGGGTTGGAGTTTGCGGAAGAAATTCAAACTCTTTTTTGATTCGGTAACCATGTTTTCCAAGGCGCCAATCTATTGGGCCTTAGGGGCCGGAGTGATACTATTAGGGTTTGGAGGTTGGATGGCCGGGGATCAATCAAGGAACGCCGCCCTCTTGTTAGGCGGATATTTAACTGTTCTTTCAGGATTAATTTCGGTGGTCGTGGCAACTTTTCTATTGGTAAAAACGAAAATTCTTTTTTCTTTGGAGCTAGTCCCCATTGAAAAAAGGTCAGACCGTAAATAAACAACCTAGACCCATCAAATGCTCGCCCTGGAAACGACTTTAGGATGAAGAATTCATTGTTATATTCTTAATGTAATAAAACCTGCTACCAGCGTCATTTATATCAATGGGGTCGAATTTGAGGCATCTTTCGAACATAATCAGGGAAGTTTCCCGTTCCCCAGCCTTAAAAATTCTTTGTTATAGCCAGGAAGTTGTTATATCCTACTGCCCGTATCTTTCCACGAAGGTAAATCCCATTGTTTTTCGCTAAAATACCAGGTTTCCTGGGTGGGTCCGTTTTGAAATTTTTATTAGGTCGTGTTTAAGTTTTGTTTTTAATGGCTTCTACTTTAATTTGTGAAAATTAAAGGAATGAAATCAATTTCAGACGTCTAAATTTGGAATCTCTTTGGAGGGTTTATGCCGACACGAAAAAAAACAAGCGCCAATAAAAAAAGTCTTGGAGCGGTTAATCGCCAACCATCCGTAGCGCCTCTTCAGGTTCCCCCCCGTCAATCGGGTCAAGGAAAGGTCTTTATTCGGATTTTGATCGCTCTCGTGTTGATCGTTTGTGTAGTGGAAAGCATGAACTTATTTCATGGCGAAACCGTTAAAGACTATAAAGTTCAGTCCATCATTACCTTTGGTGGAGAAACAAATAAATGCGGGACTTTTAATGCCTGGGGTGTGGGGCCTATTGGAAAAGACAAGATCATGGTAGTGGACCAAGGTAACAACCGTATTTTGGTTTTCGATCGAAAAGGAAATTGTCTAAAGACTTGGGGAAAGCTTGGAACGGGTCCCAATGGTTTTCATGAACCCTCCGGAATGGTTTCAGACGACAAGGGGTTCGGCTATGTGATTGATACATGGAACAGCGCAATCAAAGGTTATGACGAAAACGGGAAACAAATATTGAATCTTGATTTGGGGGACAAAAACCTTTATGGCCCCCGGGGGATTGGTTACGACGGAAAGAACTTCCTTCTTGCCGACACGGGAAGCCACCGGATTCTTGTGATCGCTCCCGATGGACATGTAGCCGCATCTTGGGGAAGGAGTGGTACCGAAGAAGGCCAATTTAAGGGACCCCAAGACGTTGTTTCGGACGGGAATGGAAATTATTTCGTGGCAGATACGGAAAACAGTCGAGTGCAATGGTTGGACCAAGATGGAAAGGTCCTCAAGGTTTTCAAGTTCAAAAAGAATATTCCGGCTTTGGCTGTGGATAAAGAAGGACGGCTTTTTGTTTCGGCGACTACCAGCGATGGATTCAGCTGCGTGAAAGCCTATAGTCTTAAAAGCGGTTATTTAGGCGACCTTAAGGACGAAAAAGGAGCTTTGGTTTCTGGAGACCGAGGTTTGGCCATAAGTTCGGATGATGTTCTAATGATTGCGGGTGGCGATCATGTCGCCTTGTATCAAGTTCCACATGCGGCTCCCTGACGGATAGAAAATTTGATCATAAGGGTGGTTCATCAAATTGGCCAAGCCTAAAGGAAATCGGAAAGTTCCACGCCGGAAGAATTTTCCCTCTAAAAAAGAAATACTGAGTCCTTTAACTGTTCCTCCCGTTACGACGGTTGCGTCTTCCCCCTCGTTGGAAACTTTCTTCCTACTTTTAATGGGTTTTTTTCTGGTGGCTTTGGTTTTTCTCCAGTTTGAAACTTTCAACTGGTTGGGAGTTCCTTTTACTTTACCCGTCAACCACCTAAACTTCCTTCTTTACTTAGCTGCGGCCCTTTTGTTTTTAGGGTTCCGTGGGCTTCCTTCAAAACCGAGTCTTCTGGATTCACCACGATGGTTGGCCTATCCGCTTCTCTTTGTTTTTTTGGTCGCGACGGTTTACATGAGGCTTTACCGGGGTGATCAACCCATGGGTCGTTATTGGGATGATCCGGCCATTTGCATCATCGATCCCTGTAATATTTTTGAACTTCACGTATTCCGAATGACCTTCGCGATCGGTCACCGAGAACCCCTTTATCCCTACGCGGCTGCTGGGTTATGGTGGCTTTTTCCAACGATGAAAGGCTTGTTGGTTCAAAGATTGACGTCCACTTTTTTTGACGTTGGCGCGGGTTTGGCTTTTTTATCGGCTGGGGAGGGAGATTACTGGAAAAAGAATGACGGGTCTCATTTTGGCGGCCCTGGGTGTTTTTAGCAAACCCATGATTATGCAAAACCTAGGAGGGATGCCGGGTTTGACCCTTCCTTTTATCATTGCCCTCATCCTTTGGTTCCAGTTTCGATTGTTCCGAAAACCCGACCTCCCCCATTTTCTCCAATGGGGCTTTGTCCTAGGCTTTGGCTTCTATAGTTATATCGCCTACCGGCCCTGGATGCTTTTCCTGGCTGTCATTACCCTGATTTGGATTTTTTGGAAAGAAAGGGCTCAATCCATTCGCTGGTCCCTTCGGATTTTCTTGACCCTTGCGCTTTCCGGACTATTTCTATTCCTTCTTGACAGACTCTTCTTTGTTCTTCCGAATAACCCTGTCTCCAAGTTTTGGAGCGGAAACCACATCGTATGGATCCTGATCCAAGCCGTTTTATTTGCGGTCTTGGGCTATTTTTACCGGACAACACAAGGAAAGGACCGGATGATAGTAAGTTGGTCTCTGGGAGTTCTTTTGGTTGGTTTTTTGGTTTATCCCTTGGCGATGGATCCGGAAATCACGATTAAAATTCACGATGAGCGTATTGGGTTTTGGGATTCAGTGGGGCAGTTTTCAAGGTGTATCCGGACTCTCTTCTACACCGGCGATGACCGTTCGGACATGAATGTGGAAGGGGACCCTTTTTTCGATTACCACGCGGCGGTTTTGGCGTTTGTTGGCCTGGTTTTTGCCATTTCGCGTTTTTCCTGGACCCGATTGTTTTTACTTCTTTGTTGCTTTGTAGGCATCGTTGGCCGCCTTCTGACGGTTGATCCTACCAGCGCAAAACTTCTGGGCGCTTTCCCTCCGATGATGTTACTTTCCGCTTGGGGACTGGAAGAATGGTTATTGGGTTTCTTATCGGTAAAAGGGATCAGGCGCTGGGCGGGCATCTTCTTTCTTTTGGGTTTAACGGGTTTTTGGGTTTGGGAAGGGAAGGGAACTTTTACCAGGGTTTACGACAAATGGTGGAATATGATGCGGCCCGATATCTTGGTGTCTCGCGAGATATCCGATCAACTTCCGACCAAGCGCGTTTATATGGGAGTTTATGATGGGATGGGATACGCCTCCCCTGCGGTGGAGGGTGTTATTCACGATGGGGAGCCTCTATACCTTTTACAAAAAACTAATGTAGTCGATGTCCTTGCGAATGAGCCCCGCAAGGATTTCTCCGTTATCATCGCGGGGCAGGATAAAGAGTGGGCCCCTCTTTTAAAGAAAGATTTTCCAAATGCCCAATGGATTCCCAGGTGGGAATATTACCAATCCAAGATCGATGTTCCTACCATGTATGACGTAGTGATCCCGGCGGCGGATATTCCTGAAAAACCGGGGAAACTGTTCATGTTCCGGGTGGTTCCGGAGAAGAAATGGCTTCGGCGTGTTTATGTAACTTATTATGGCATGGGCCGGGGCATGATCCAGTACGAAGATTCCAACCCAACCTTAAATCCCCTTCCCCGGGGGATGGGAGCCCACTCGGCTTCAGCGGATGGAGAATGGGATGCCCCCGTGGATGGTAAATATACCTTTACCGTCAACAGTCCCAATCCGATTCAGATTTGGATAGACGATAAAAAATGTCTTTCGTCCATTACGGTCGATTGGGTGCAGCCCTATCCGGTTTCTCGAACTGTTTTTCTCAATAAAGGACCACACCATGTTCGTTATTTGTCTTTCTTAAGGACGAACGCTTGGTTTGAAGACGTCACTATCCGAAATTCGGACGCCCATTTCACCCAGGTTTTGGGTCAATAAGTTTTAAAGCGAGGGAATAATGGCAGTTCGAAAAACGTCGAAAAAAAAATTAGTTGCCAAAAAAAGGCCCGTCAGCCGTTCTCCTAAATCCGTGGTTAAAATATCAGTGCCCGAACAGGCTCCCTTAAGCCTGGATAAATTCTTCTTCCTTCTCGCCGCTTGGTTGACGGTGATGGCGGGCCTTTTTGCTTTCCCCAATTACAACCTGCTTTTTCATGAGGGAAACGCTTTTATCCTCAATCAAATCCAGGCTTTCCCCCCCGATAACATTTTTGCCCGGCTCCCCGGGAATTTGTTGGTGGTGGTTGGTTTCATCGCGTTGGTGGTCCTCTTCAGGCTGATTCCGCCCATCAAAGATGGGGAGTGGGATATTCCGGTTTGGACGGCCCGAGCCGGATTCTGGTTTTTTATGGCCGTTGGAACCTTTTTCCGGTTCGAAAATCCTCACCAACCCGTGGGGTTTTTCTGGGACGACCATTACACCATCGATTCCGACATCCGCAACCTGCTGGATTTCCACAAATTTTATTTTCTTTTTCCCATCGGTTGGCGGGAGCCCCTCTTCCCCTATTTGAGCGCATTGCTTTGGTTGCCGTTTCCCAAGGCTTCGGGGCAAGTAGTTGTTTTGTGTAGTTCCGTCATCATCGATATGGCGGCACTTTGGCTTTTTTATCTTTTGGGCAAGGAAATCGGCGGACGACGGATGGGTCTCCTGCTTTTGGCCATGGGATCTATTTGCAAGACCATGGTCATGGTTACCAAGTTTGAGTATGGCAATGATACAGCAGTTCTAGCCAGCGCGGCTGCGACCCTCTTCTTTCTTCGTCTTCTCAAGAAGCCTGACATGGTTCATTTCCTCGAATGGGGCGCAGCTTTAGGCTTCGGGGCTTATGCTTACGTTCCTTTTCGGCCCTGGGTTCCGGTCTTTTTGGGTGGGGTTTGTTTATGGGTCTTCAGCGATCCAAAAGAAAGAAGATTCGGACCCTTTCGGTTGGTTCTGGGACCGGGTCTCCTGGCGGCTTGGGCATTCCTTTTCATTTATAAAAATTCCTTCCTGCCGGAAAATAGCGCCTGGGTTCGTTTTTTTTCCGGTCCCGGCGCCATTCTTGTGGCCCTGGTTTTGATTGGAAGTTACGTGAAGGTTTTCTTGGAAGAAAAAGAAAAAGGATTCAGCAAGCTTTTCGGCTGGTCGACGGGTGCCCTTTTGACAGCGCTGATCATGGCGCCCTTTTACCTTCATCCTCATTATTCAGAGCACGTAGCGGATATCTCGGCATTCAGTTCGAAGTTTACCGCACCAGGCCAAGGATGGAATAAGGTCCTTGAAAATACATCTTTTACCTTTAAGCTTTTGTTCGGCCAAGTAGATCACGTTTCCCGTATGCCCGCGATCGGAGATTCGCTTTACGAGTTCATGGTAGCGGCTTGCGCCTTATTAGGAGCGGCTTATTTTATCGCCAGGCCAAGTTGGCTTTCCGCTTTCATTGTTTCGCTCTTTTTGGTCAGCACGGTAGCTGGCATCCTTTCCAATGGGCCCCACTCCTTCCGTTACGTCATTTGCGACTTGCCTCTGCTCTTGACTGGCGCTTGGGGTGTCAACCGTCTTTGGCTGGCCCTCCTTCAAACCCGGTCAGGAAAGTGGTTGCAGGGGGCTTTTATTGGGGCTTTGTTACTGGGCCTGGGTTGGGAGGCAATTCAAAACCATAAGCTCACTTGGGAGTGGATGGCCCAAGAGGCCCAAAACACCATTGTTTGGGATCAGGCCCGAAAGGAAATGCCGGATCATAGGGTGTATATCGTGGAACATAATCCAGGTTTTTATGCCGCTTGCGCCATGATGGTATTGGCCGACGGTTCCGATTTGTTCCAAACGACGGACAACAACAGTATTGACCTGACTCCGGACGAAAAAGGTAAGGACTTGGCCATTCTAGTCGCGGGCCGGGACGTCGACAGCCAAAAAAAAGTGGAACAGGAATTTCCGGGAATCCAATGGCAAAAGAAACTCTATTACCTGCAAGGAGAGGGCGATATTCCTTATATGTGGTGGACAGAGATCCCCTTTGACCGGATACCCCAGGATGAGAAGGCTTTTTTCCACATTCGACGTGTTTCCCCCCAAACTTGGAGGCGCAGGTGCTATGGTTATTACGGATTGGGCCGCGGGTTGATTCTTTATGAAGACCGGGTGGCTCGCTGGAATGATTCTTTGCCTCCCCGCCAATTTATTGATTGGAATAATTCCATGCGGGTGGAAGGGGATTGGAACGTCCAAACGCCTGGGGAATACAAATTGGCACTCACCACTGGGGATGTGGTCCGGTTTTTCTTGGATGGGAAAAAAGAGTTGGAAATGAAACCGGATGAAAGTCGGCCGAAAACACAAGAAGTTTACCTGACGGCGGGGCCCCACCACGTGGAACTCGTAACGGCTTTTGCCGCCGAGCATCAGGTTCCTCTTATCATGGTCACCGCACCTGGAGCGGCAGGAGAAGTTCCCCTGGACGAACTAGCTCTAGGCGCTTCCCCCAAGGGCCCTGGAACCACACCCACGCCTGGGGGCCAGTAACTTATGGCATCGCCCAAAAGACGCAAAGCCATCCCCAGGCGTAAATCGGTTCGGATAAAGAAAACTACTACACCCGTCTCGGTGATTGCGAATACCGACGTGAGGGTGAAATCCCTGATCCTATGGGGATTAATTGCTTCCTGGGTTCTAGGGTTGCTAGCTCTCTTGTCCCTACCCAATGCCCAACTTCTCATTCCAGGTTGGGATTTTTTTTCTCATCTTCCTTACTATCCCCTTCTTTTACTGGGTTTCGCTGGAATGATTTATTTCTTCCGAAAAATCCCCGAAAGCGGGCCTGAAGGAGATGTCAGTCCCCTTGTTTCCCGTCCAGCTTTTTTCGCTCTACTCTTGCTGGGCGCCATATTGAGGCTCTATGACCTTCATCGGATTACAGGTTGTATCGACAACGACCATTGGATTTACGCCAATGAGGCGCTGCAAATCATGGTGGCTGGGGATCGGCCCATTCTTCTGCCTTATGGCCCACGGGAACCGCTTTTTGCTTATTTTTCCGCCGCAATCTGGTCCCTTATTCCGCATGCCACAGCCATAGTGGGCATGCGGATTTCTTGTGTCGCTGTGGACCTTCTCATTCTTTGGTCCTTTTACCTTCTCGGCAAGGAAGTAGCGGGCCGTCGCATGGGATTGATCCTTATGGCGATGGGTACCATTAGTAAAACCCTCATCCAAATATCAAAAATCAATTTTGGCTTTCACACAGATGTATTGGCCTGTGCCTTGGTAGTCCTATTTCTATTGCGACTATTGAAGGAACCCAAATTATCCCGTTTCATCGAGTGGGGATTAGCCCTGACCCTGGGATCCTATCTTTATGTGGCTTTTCGCCTATGGACTCCAGCCATAATTGGTGGTTTATGGCTTTGGATGCTTTGGCGCCCGAATTTAAGACCCAGAAACCGAATGGGCTGGGCTTTGGCTTTCGCCGTGATGGGAGGGTGGACCTTTGCCTTCCTATACGTAAACCTCATCGTTCCCCACGAATGGGGATGGGTGCAGTTCTTCACTTCGGGATGGGGTCTTTGGATTATCTTGGCGATTTTGGGAGTGCTCTATTTGCGCCTAGGTTTTGAAAGCCAGGGAAAAGATTGGGTTTGGAAATGGGCAACAGGGTCTCTGTTGACGGCCCTATTGTTGACACCCCTTTGGATGCAGCCCGGATACTCGGCCCATCCCAATGAAATGGCCATTTTCCATCCCCGCTTCGGGTTAAGCAAAATGGAAGCCATGCAATATTGCATGGCGAATTTTTGGAATGGGTTCAAGCTACTTTTCAGTTGGGATGATTCGAATCCGTTTTGGAATATCCCCCCCATGAAAGGGGATTCCTACATGGATTTCTTTGTTTCTGCCTTTGGATTGGCGGCCCTGGCGTCTTTCCTGGCACGGCCCCGCCTTATCCAGGGCGTTATCTTGGGGCTTTTTTTCGTGGGATATGCCGCCTTCTTCGTGACCCACGGCGCCCATTCCAACCGGCTTATGGCAACTCTTTTGCCCATGTATTTGATAGCGGCATGGGGGGCTTATCGGTTGTGGCAAGCTTTCCGTTTTTCCCGGCTTCGCAATGGAGCAAGATGGGGAACAATTCTTCTTTTGGGGATAGGAGTTTGGTCTCTGGTCACGAATGTCCAAATCTTGGAAAAATGGATGAATATGCGCTGGAACGATACCCTGGCACAAGATGTTCTGGATGATCCCTCCATTGCCGGGAAAAGGGCCTACCTGGTTGAGTGCCCCTCCCATTTTGGGGAAAGCGGATTGGATTTGGTTTGCGAGGGAAGGGACGCTCATCTTGCAATCGACTCTAATCCCATCGATCTCGTGGAAGGGGAAAAGGGAAAGGACTTGGCGATTGTTATTTGGGGAGGGGACGATTCCGCGAAGGAAAAATTAAGCAAGGCTTTCCCCGAGGAAACCTGGCATGAGAGGGTAAGCGTTTGGCCCGTCACCTCCCTTAAATGGATCATCGTTCCTTTTGAAAAATTGTCGCAAAACCCCACCGATTATTTTTATGTCAGGTATAAACCTGCCACCGATTGGTTCCGACGGTATTACGCTGGATTAGGGTTAGGCCGAGGAATGATCCAATTCGAGGATCGGGTGGCTCGATGGAATGATCCCGCCCCGCCCACTTTTTCCCAAGGCGGTTACGATGGCCAGATTACTGGGGAATGGAATGTGGATATCTCCGGTGAATATGAGGTCAGCTTTCAAACGGCCAATACCAGCCAGTTATGGGTGGATGGAAGGGAAGTATTAGAAATGAAGAGTCCCGAAAACAATACTCCAAGAAAGGCCGATTTGAACCTTGCTGTTGGAAAGCATTCAATCGAGATTTTGACGGCCTTTTATCAAGAACACCAATTTCCCACGGTTCGAGTTCATTCCGTTTCAAGTGGATGGGATAAATCCTTGGATGAACTTTCATTAGGCTCGGACGTAAACCATACCTCGGCTATTCCGTCTATAACCGTTCATTGAATAATTTGTCCCCCTTTTTTGGGGGAGGGAGAAACGAGTGAAGAAAAGAATTATCAAACGTAAAATTCGCGCCAAAATTGTGGTGGCCGACCCCGTTCCCCAAGAGCCGCTTCCTTTACCGGGACGTTGGACGCTTGTTCGTTCTTGGTTTTTGGAGACTTTCCTCAAAGAAGATGCCATTGAATCTGAGGCCCCAGCTAAGATTTTTAATAAAGGTGCTTTCCTTGCTTTTTCCCTTTTCAGCGGATTCGCGGTCATCATTCTGTGGAGTCTGCTTGTCCATTCGGATTCTGTTCCGGGCCAGGGAGACATCGCCAACGCTTTTGCCTTAAAGTACCGTTGGATACAGGGCCTAAAAGAAGGAAACCCGGTCTTCTGGAATCCTTATACAAGTTTAGGCCAACCTTTCGTGGCCATGTGTAGTCCTGGTCCCTATTCACTCTTTAATTTTTTATTCCTTATTTTCCCGATCGCCTACGCCCTTACTTTGAGTTATTTGTTCCACTTTATTATATCGGCCTTTGGAACCTACCTATTCATTAGGGCTTTGGGTTGTGGTTGGGTGGGGGCATGTTTGGGTGGATTCGCCTTCGCTTTTTCGGGCTTTTTTATGGGGCACTTCTACGCTGGTCATCCTTTGATGGTAATGGCGGCTTGCTGGATTCCACTTGTCTTATTTGGCGTAAAGCGATTCACGGATAAGCGAATCCCTTCCATGCTTATTTTGGCCGCAGTTGCCATGGGGTTTTGCTTTCTGGAGGGCATGCCTCAAATTAGCATGTATGCCATGATGTTCAGCGGGCTATTACTGGGTTGGGGCTGGATCCGAAGAAAAATCAATTGGATACAGCTCTTGGGGGCTGAGATAACTTTCATTTTCATTTCTATTTCTTGCGCTCTTTGTCAATTGGCCCCTGCCTATCAATTTGCCCAATGGAGTGATCGCTGGATTTGGCAATGGAACGATTTGATGAAAGATTTCTTTTCAGCGTCCTATTTTCGTGTTCTTATTCAGCCCTTTTCGCTGGGGACGCCAGGCGGTGACATCGGCCGTTGGGGATATCATGAGATGATTATTTACATCGGATTAATTCCCATCTTTTTAGCACTTTTTGGTTTGTTGTGGCTTTTCCCGAAACGACCCTTTGTATGGTGGCTTTTCCTCATTGGTTTATTCAGCACTCTTTTGGCTATGGGGGATTCCACCCCCTTCACGCACTCCTTCTATCTCTTTTTTTTCAACTATCTTCCTGGCTTTGGCCACAATCGAAGCGTTGGGCGGATAATGGTGATAACCGCTTTTGTTTTTAGTTGCCTGGCGGGGTTAGGTTTGGACGGTTGGATCCGATTCTGGAAGGTTAAAAGCTTATCCCCGGCTAAACGGATTTTTCTTTTGGTCTGGGTTCCAAGCCTTCTATTGATTGGAACCCTCGTGGACCTTTGGCATTTTGATATCAAACATATCCTTAACACCAGCGTTTATGACATTAGGAATCCGGATTCGATGCTCAACCCCGATCTCATGGCTAAAATAAAGGCGGACCCAACCTTTCCCCGGGTCCAACCGGAAGAAATTAATGATCCAGAAGTTATTTTCGAGATCTCAGCCGTGATGACGGGCTATTCCATTTTTACCGAAACTACCCATAAATTTCTCGCCGAGCAATGGCGCTATAACGAAACGCCTTTGCCGGATCTGATCCGGTTGACTTACCGTTTTCAGCGACCCGAGTGGAAAATCAGCGATCGCTGGCAACCTCTGCCGGGATATCCGCGTTACATGACTGACACGAAAGCTTTCCCCCGGGCCTTCATGGTGGGGGGGTATGAGGTCGATCCGGATACCGACCAGACGGTTTACGATATCCGCGACTCGAAGGTGGACGCGCACCAAGAGGTCATTTTGACCGCCGATCCTGAGGGAAAACCCGCTTGGCCAAAGGGATGGGTAGGAGAAGCAAAAATTACCCATTATGATTTCAACGACCTAGAGATGGAATGCACCAACAATCGGCCTTGTTTCCTTTTCCTTTCGGACACTTACTATCCGGGATGGAAGGCCTGGGTAGATGGAAATGAGGAACCCATTTACGAAGGCGATTCGACATTTCGGGTAGTGGAATTGAAAACCACCGGGCATCACCTGGTGAAAATGTCTTACCATCCTTTTATTATTACAGGTTCATTTTTTTACTCGTTACTGACCTGGATCATTCTATTTATCGCTTGGATTTTCCGAGGCCGGTTGAATTCTTGGATTTCAGGGTGGTTTTTTAGGACTCCGGTTCTTTCGACCCCATTAATCTTGGGAAAAGAAACCTTGACTATTACAAAGGTCAGGTCTCCTAAGACCAAAAAGCGTTAAAATCATCTTTTCTCGAAGGGTCCGGCCGAGGATCGTTCGAAATCTTTCTTTTTCCATGGTTAGTTGGGTAATAAAATCTAACCTGTTTACGCCGCCTTCACCCGATTTTTATTAAGTAATATTAGAGGAGCCAATCTTGCCAACGAACAAGAGGTCGAAAAAGCTAAAGGGGCAAAAAACCACCACTGGTAATTTTCGTAAAAGAAGAACCTCTCTTCTGGAAAATCCTAACTTAAAGAACGCCATTTATTTTATTCTTGCGGCCCTCTTTGCGGTCGGCCAAGTTGAAATTTTCGAGGGCCACAAAATCGGCGGAATTGTTTTGTCTTTGGTCTCCGCTGTCGCAGGATTTGCCATTTATTTTGGAATAAATATCATGAAGGCCTTTGAAATCAAGCCGGCCTCCTCCGGCCCGATTAGGAAATCCAAGGTCAAAATCGTTGTTTCCTCCAAAAAAACAAAATTCGGGGGCGCCCTTTCATTCAAGCGATTTACGCCACTGTCTTTTTTGCGCGGTTTCGGTGTTCTTGCGGCTTTAGTTTTGGCCGGAGTGGGTCAATGGTATTGGTCGCAGGCAGGAGACGCATCCACTTTTCCGAAGGGAACTTGGTTTTTTCTGGCAGCGATTATTCTTTTTATCGCCGGCTTTTGGCCCTGGTATCGCGAGGGATTGAAGAAAGTTTCCCTGGACTTAAAGTGGGAAATGGTTTTTCTCTGGCTTATCGCAATCACGGCGATCTTTATGCGGGTTTACCAAATTGCCACTGTTCCATCGGGATTGTTTATTGATCAGGGTTTTGAAGGTCTTGCCGCCCTTCGAATACTTAATGAGAGCTGGCATCCTTTTTACGTTGAGGATGTTTTTCACGCCTATTCCTTGGCTCTCAACCAATTAGCTTTATGGTTCAAGTTGTTTGGGGCGGGTGAAGTCAGTTTAAAACTTTTTTATGTTTTTCTTTCGCTGATCGGCTTTCCGCTTGTTTATTGGACTTTTCGCCAATTGGCTGGACCCCGAATGGCCCTTTTGTCTTTATTTGTTCTCGCCGTCATGCGCTGGAATATTAATTTTAGCCGAAACGGATTCCCGACCGTTCAGATGCCTCTTTATATGTTCGGCACGATTGCCTTCTTGATCTATGCCATTCATGGAAGCAAGTTGTCGAAGAAGTGGCCTTTTTACGCCATGGCCTTCGGAGCGGGAACTTTCTTTATCCTGGGTGTTTTTCCGTTTGTCTTTTTTTCATATTTTGCATGGGTAAGAGAGATGCATTTACAGTTTGCGATTTTGACTGTGTTTTCAACTCTGGTTCCCCTGGCTTATTTGGTTTACTTGGTTAAATCCTCGAAAAATCGGGAACCCCTACTGGCCATTTTAATCGCAGTCGGTTTTTTCGCGGCCGGCGCCTATACCTATCAGGCCTACAAGGTTTTTCCGTTACTAATATTGCTTTATGGCTTATATGAAGTTATTTCAAACTTTAAATTGGTGAGGACTTTTTGGAAAGAGATCTCCCTATTTGCTGTGTTGTCCATTGTTTTTTGTCTTCCCGTTATTTTCAACCCCAATTCCCGAGAACATGAACTGATGGTTCAGGGAGTCAAACAATTTCTTCAGGTGGTCGGCCGTACCGCCATCATGTTCAACCGCCAGGGCGATCCCAATGCGCGCCATAATCTCCAAGATTACCGGATGCTGGATGATATTTCCGGTGCTCTTTTTGTACTGGGGATTGTTTATTCCCTTTTTCGTGTTCGGCGCCGAAAATATTTTTACACCGTGGTCGGTTTTTTAGTTATGAGCCTGCCTTGCATTCTTTCTGTCGACGCGGCGCATGCCAATCGCTTATTCGCCTTGACGCCATTCATTGCTTTTTTTGTGGCCGTGCCTCTTTCGGCCGTTTGGGCAAGGGCGCAAAACCTTTGGGGAAAAAAGGGGGAATGGGTTTTCTTGATTCTCTTAGCCCCGTTTTTATTGATGATGACTACCCAGAATTTCGATGTTTACTTCAACAAACAGGCAAAAAGTTTCGCGGGCTGGCATGAATACGCCCCGCAACAGACGATGGTGGGAAGGATAATCCAGAAAAACGGAGGTTCTTATAATTATTATGTTTCGCCCGACTATTACAATTATTACACGATTGATTTTCTAGGCTATTTCTATCAAAAGCAAACCTTCCCCCTGCTATTGCCGGATTCCATCATTTCCCACAGCGCTGACAACTCCCGCGGTCTTTACTTCGCGATGGAAGAAGGAAAGACGGGATTTATTCCTATGCTCCAATATTTTTACCCCGGCGGCCATGACGAGTACATGGTGGATCCGGCGGGCAATACCGTGGAATATTTTTATAAAGTTCCGGCGGAAGAAGTTGCGAAGGTTCGAGGATTGAGGGCTCATTTTGATCGGGAAGTGGGCGGGAAAACTGAACAGCAGCTAAACCAATTCCCACTGGGTCTTCCTCAGGGGCCTTACCATGCCACTTTAACAGGGCATCTTTACGTGGACGTCGCGGGAAATTACCAATGGGTGGTCAAGGCGGATTTTCCGGCCACATTTAAAGTGGGGAGGACCCATTCTTCCGCCCCTTTCCAGACTTTAATAAAGGGTTATTATCCGGTTAAGGTTGATGTCGATGTACCGAAAGGAATCGTGCCCAATCTTCAGATTGAACAAGTGAATGAAAGAGGGGTTCCAACTTTATTAGACGCGGGTTCCTTCGACAGTTTGCCGCCCTTTAGGGGTCTTAAAGGAAGCTATTTTCGCGGCCCCAATTGGACTGAAGTACCTTACCTATCCGAATATGACTCGATTTTAAATTACACCAACGGAAATGATTTCACTATGCCCGCCAACGCTATCCATTGGAATGGAAAATTTAACGTCACGGCTGCGGGGCATTACTTATTTTTCCTTCAAACGGACAGCCAAAGGGAACTTAAGATCGATGGAAAAACCTTGACTGTAACGGGCGGACAAAATCAAGAAGCCTATTTAACTAAGGGCACCCACACCTTGGATGTCTATGTTTGGAGACTGGGTTCCAATTTATCAAACTTTACCCTTTATTGGGTCAAGCCCGACGGCAAGCGAGAAGTCATGCCAACCTCGGTCTTTGGTGAAGTTCCCTAAATGGGAAATGTTTTTTAGGGCCAGGTTCATTTTTTGAGACCATAAAGGCGTTTAAAAAGATTTAATCTTTTTTGAAACGACTTTTGGAAGGTTGCCCCGAAATGGTGTGATAAACTTATCCCGTTTTTAGATGCCACAGTTATTTTCAATAATGCTTAAGTATTAGGAAATTCATGAATTCCAAACCCTTGAGAACCGATGCCCCTCACCGAGTTGAATTTGAGAGATATAAAGACACCTATCGCCAGGAAATACAACAATCAATCTCTTTTATCGGTCAGGATTTGGATTTTTTTACTCAAGTCAAAGTAGATTATCTTTTAAGCCTGACCCGACGACACGTGGGCGATCCTTCGCGGTTGAAAATCCTTGATATCGGTTGTGGGGTTGGAATAACCGATTTTTATTTAATAAGGCACTTCCAGAAACTTTGTGGGATTGATTTAAGCCGAGGAGTTGTCCGCAAGGCGGCGGCTTTGAATCCAAAAGCTTCTTACCGCCATTACGCCGGTAAAAGTCTCCCTTATGCTTCCCAATCCATGGATGTGACCTTTGCCATTTGTGTCATGCATCATGTAATGCCGGATGGTTTAAGTCAATTTGTCAGGGAGATGGCCCGCGTGACGAAAAAAGGGGGATTGATTGCCATATTTGAACACAACCCTTGGAATCCCCTGACCCAAATTGCAGTCTCCAACTGTGAAATGGATGACGATGCCATTCTTTTAAGAACGAGACAGGTAGAAAAGCTTATGGGCCAGGCGCCCGTAAAGGTGGTTGAAAAAAAATATATATTATTTACTCCATTTCGAGGAGGCTTTTTCCGTTGGTTAGACCGGTGTCTTAGCTGGCTTCCTCTTGGAGCACAGTATTATGTCGCTGCTAAAAAATAACCCCTTCCGGAGATTTGAGCGGGTAACCTTTTCCGTTTGTTTTATTCAAAGAGCAAAAAGATAAGCTTAATTAGTTTAGCGGATTGGGGCCAAGTCGTAAAAGAAGCGCACGACCGAGATATTTTAAAAGGGTGGTCAGTTGTAGTTTGGATTCACCCCGGGTTCGGTCTATAAATTCAATTGGCACTTCTTTTATTCTCAATTTCGCCCGTGAACTACGATATAAAATTTCGGACACGGTAAAGGGGTCGCGGGCCGTGAGGGTTTCCACCTTAATTTTCCAAAGGGCTTCCTTCGAAAAAGCGCGAAAACCAGAAGTGGGATCTTTTGGTCCTAAACCTAATACGAATTTCAAATAGTAACGCGCAATATTGCTGGTCAATTGGCGATGGAAGGGGCGGTCCATATCCTTGCCTCCCTTAATGTAACGACTTCCCACGACCATATCCGCTTCCCTTGAAATCAGGGGTTTCAACATAGCCGGAATAAATTTTGGCTGATGCGATAAGTCTGCGTCCATTTCTACTACCATGTCAGCGCCCATTGAAAGGGCCTTAACGAATCCATCGCGTCCCGCCCAACCCCGGCCCTTAATGGAACGATCTCGTAAAAGCAGATGGAGTTTTTTGTCCCGCTTCATTAATTTCCTCACCTCTTCGAAGGTTCCATCGGGGGACGAGTCGTCAACGAACAATATTTGAGCTAGAGGAACGTTTTTGTGGAGGAGTTTGACCAAATCGGAGATATTTGAGCGCTCATTGTAGGTTGGGATCATGATGATGGTTCTCATTTGTTTTCTTACCCGCCCTCTGTTAAAATTTTTTGGTATCTTTAAATTAAATGAACTTCCAAGAAACGGCTGATTCTCCTAAAAATGGCTATCCGAACGTTGCGTTGTTTTTATTTGAATACACTTATCTAAGAATTTGATGAATAAAAAATCCGCAAAGATAACGAAACTCAAATTAAAGAATTCTCCCTTGGAGGATTTGATTTTGGCAAGAGGATCAACCTGTTTTCCGTCGTGATTCCCAAGTTTCGCTGTTTTTTCTTGAGATAGATTATTTTAATCCCGATTTAATTGGAAGAGCGCTTTTAATGATCCGAAAATCAAAAATAGAAAAATCGAAAGTTCCTTCTCCTCTAATCCCATTCCTTACTATTCCCTTAAAAGAGTTGTTCGCCGTTCTTTCGATTTTCATTTTGATGAATATTGTCAACTCAATCACTCAGAAAGCAACCACGAATAATAACGGCCAAGGCTGGGATGGCGTTTATTATTATCAATTAGCGCAACAAATAAGCGAACACAAAAGACCTGAGGCCCCTAGCCCCCTTGTTTTCCGTGTCGGTACTTCCTTTTTGGCGGCAATGGCGGATGCGCACAACCTTGTCAGGGGATTTTTCATTGTCAATTTTATAGCTAGCTTATTGATTGTAGTCCTTTTGTCCTTGTGGCTTGGGTGTTGGATTAAGGATTGGAAAATCCGGCTTTTGGTTAGTCTTATTTTCCAGACAAACTGGATTTGCCCGGTGCGATTTGTTTGGTTTTACCCTGTATTAACCGATTATTGGCCCATTGTCTTCATTTTGGCGTCGCTCATTTTGGCAGCAAAAGGACGCGACCTTCTTAAAACCTCAATGGGTGTAGCTTTGTTAAGCGCTTTGGGCATTCTTTTTAGGGAGTTTGTTTTTGTAGTCCCTTTGAGTTATTTATTTGTGGGATGGCGTTTAAATTCTCCCTGGAAATCCCTTTGGACGAATTTTTTTCTGAAGATACTTCCTTTGTCCGTTTCAGTGCTGATTTGGTATATCCTTCGGCATAGCGTTTCAATCGTGAGTGACAGCTACGGGTTTGCGAAAGAAGCCATGATTTGTTTCTCTGAGCCCGAAAATCTTCCTATGTGGTTCTTGTCGTTTTTAAGCGTATATGGGCCCGCCCTTTCGGCCATATTGGTGGCTCCGAAAACGGTATTCAACTTTTTTAAAGAAAACCTCAATTTATTGGCCATGCTAGGGGCGGTTTTAATCCTCTCTCGACTCGGAGGGTATGATTATGAAAGATTCATGATCTGGGCTTCTCCAATTGTTTATCTCATTATTGGAGTCGCCTTGGATTCTAAACCTAAAATTTTTAGTTTCCGCTGGGCTATTATTGTTTTATTGGCGCTTCAGGCTTTTTCACAAAGATTATTTTGGACCATTCCTGCGGATGGCGGGGGAGACACTCCTTGTTTTCTTGCCCATTTGGGAAACGATGCGAGCTACCTGAGTTTGTATAGTTGGTATGAATCATCGGGTATGGTCCATCAAAGGATCATTGAATACCTATCGGTTTTTTCATTTTTTATGCTAGCGGAGATATTTTTAACCTTTTACAACCCTAAAAAGGGAACCTCTATTAAAGGGCCGAAACTCGAATCCGATAAAATAATGTTGGGTAGGAAAAAAAGCACCAATCGGGGCGGTAGTTTAAAAAAGAAAAGGGCCTAATTCGAATTGTGAAGTGTCTAAAGGCTGGGGTGCTGTTCTGGACGAAGACTTAGCTTAAACTTTTTTCAACTGCCGTTCCACCGCTGCTAGCATGTCTTTTTCCCTCAGGTTATCCATGCAAGAAACTTTTGCGGTACATTGGCTTTGGTAATAACATTGGCAAGGGGAGACGGGAAGGACTTTCTCCCCACTTTCATAAAGGTCGATTTCGGTATCGGAAGTGGGGCCGAAATATGCCACAATCCGTTTTTGTAATGCCACTGCCACGTGCAAGGCTAAGGTGTCGCCCGTCACCAGGACGTCAGTCAAACCCACAAGGGACGCAAACTGACGAAGGGAATTGTCCGTCCCCGTGGCCAAACAAAGTCCTTTGAGCTTTTTGGCCAAGGCCGGCATGAGCTCCCTTTCCTCCGGCCCCCCGTAAAGCAGGATGCCGGTTTTAGGTTGCTTTTTCTTTAAGGCCTTCGCGAGCCATTCGAATCCCTCTAGGCGCCAGCGTTTCATGGGCCAACGGCCTCCGGATCCAATATTAAATCCCACAATCTTTTTGAATTTGGAAAGTTGGTTTTTCTTGGCAAAAGCCTGGGCCCATTCCTTTTCCTTTGTGGTCAGGTTTAATTGGGGTTTTTCGTTCTGGTATTTAAATCCGGCCAACTGAAAAAGATGGTCTTGGTAAGTCCTTTGGTTGGCTCGCTTGACAGAATCGAAGATGCCCATCTCGAACCAGGTTTCCGCCGACTTTTCCAGGGGAACGACAGAACCTTCCGGGGAAAGGCCGAACCCTTTTTTGATTGGACTGTTAGCCATGGTCAAGATGGCAGCGGCTTTTCGGCCCATATCAAAATTGAAAGCGCGGCTGAAGGCAACAGTGGAAAGTAAGCCGGAAAGAACGGGATCAATACCTAAAAGGACATCGATATAAGGGTTTTTTTCCAAAAGAGGTTTTGAGGAGTTTTCGGTCACCCACCATACCGCAAGGCCGGGATTTCCATTTTTGAAGGCGGGAAGAATGGACGTGGAGCGCAGAACGTCCCCGGCGGCGTCCAATTTAATTATTAGAATCCGCTCCTTGACAGGTTCATATCTAGGACAATCGCTGCAAATTACACCTTCTATCTTATGGGGAGCGCATGGTTTCTCTCCCGTAAAGTGCCTGCAATCTTGCTTAAAGAAGCTCATGGGGGGCTTTCACGGTATAAATTTACAAGGGACTTAAAAAATATGAAAAATTGTCTTTTGAATCGAAAGCACGAATTGGCAAATGGAAAAACACCGATTGTTTTGGACGCGTTAATACAACTAAGAGATGTCCACGGGACGTGACAAACATTTTCAGACCCCCTATTGAGGTTTCTCGGGAGTTGGAACCGTATGATAAATTTGCACCCTGCTTCCATCCCGAAGAGCCGCAATATCCCCATCTGGGAATACACTGAGGGCGTTAATTCCTGACAAGGGTTGCCCTTTCTGGCCTGCTTCTGTGAGATTGCCAATAAATTTACCATCCAGATCGTAAGCCTTGACGAATTGGCCGTCTTGGGAAGTGACGTAAAGTAACTTTCGTTGGGGATCAACTGCTTCAGCTGTCGGAGGGGCGCCAATCCGTATCTCCCGAACAAATCGCCCCTGGGAATCTAGGACTTCAATACGGTTATTGTCCCGATCCACTACATAATAGTTGCTGTGACCATCGGTGGCCACCTCATAGGGGTTATTGAACATACCCTTGCCCGATCCCCGGCTTCCCCAAGCCCCTGCGACACTTCCATCCAAAGTAACCTTTGCAATGCGATGGCTGCCAGTGTCCGCGATCACGAAAGCGTTGTTGTCCCAGGCGAGTCCCCGGGGTCCGTAAAAACTCTTCGCACTCAAATCCAGTTTGAGGATGGAGTCGCCGTTGGAATTGAAACCACGAATCATGGTGTTCCATGTATCCATGACGTAAATATTCCCATTGGAATCCGAGGTTAGACAAGAAGGTTCCTTGAAGGGCGGGGCCCCGGCTTTATCCGAGTCGATTTTATTTAACAATTTGCCATCCCGGTCAAACACTAAAATTCGGTTTTGGCCTTGGTCGGTGAGGGCAATGGCGTTGGGTAGGGCTAAAATATCCCAGCCTTTAAAGGTTCCGGAAGCTTGGTTGTCACCGCTGAACTCCTGTATTTTCTGGACGGTAATCACTTTCGCTTCGTTGGATTTGTTATAGAGAACCGAAATCAAATCCGCAGCAATAAATAATCCCAAGACCGCAAAAAGGAATAGAAATTTTTTTGATCCTTTCCGCGGAGCTCGTTTGGTCGGAGACTTGCTCTTAGATAATTTTTTATTCTTGGCAATTTTTGGCATTGTTTTCCACGCTCCATAACTTTGGATCACGGCGGTTGGTTGAAAGAGAAATAAAGATAACATGTTTATGGAGGTTTTGGCCCGCAAAATGAGCATATGGAGGTTTTTTTAACGGAGGAATGAGGTTTCTTTGATCGAATGTAAAACCCTTATTTCGGGGCTTTAAAAAGGTTCGAAGTCTTGTTTTTAAGGGTTGGGTCTATCAATCCATGAAGCGGTAACGCAGGAGGCAATATAAGGCTACGATACCGTCCCGCCAAGTGATTTTTTTTCCTTCCTCAAACCCCCGGCCGCGAAATGAAATCGGGACCTCGAAAAGTTTGCAACCTCGCTTCAAGACTTTGGCGGTGACTTCGGGTTCGAAATCGAAACGGTTCGACCGAAGGCGCAAGGAACGAATGATTTCGCCTCGAAAGGCTTTGTAACAGGTTTCCATATCAGTCAAAACCGTGTCGTATAAGAGGTTCGTCAAGAAAGTCAAAAATTTATTTCCGACGTAATGCCAGAAGAGAAAAGCTCGATGGATGCCTTTGAAACGGGAACCGTAAACGACATCCGCCGATCCATCCAGGAGGGGGGCTAAGACGATTTTGTAGTCGGAGGGGTCATATTCCAGGTCCGCGTCCTGAATGATCACGATGTCGCCCGTGGTATATGGAATAGCTGTTCGAATCGCGGCGCCTTTACCCCGGTTTTTATCGTGTTGAAGGATTTTACCTCCGGGAACTTTCAAGTTTTTAAGGAGTTGCGGAGTTTTATCAGTAGATCCGTCATCGACAATGATGATTTGTTTTTTAAGTCCTAAAAGTTTTACAACTTGGACTTTTTTCAGGAGTTGGAGAATGGTTTTTTCTTCGTTGTAAACGGGAACAATGATCGATAAAGATCGAGGCTTTTGAAAAACCATGGTGTTTTCCAGGTCTGGAGTATTTCGAAAAATCGTCAGTGCGTTTACTTTATAAGATTAATATTCGGTGTGCAAATGAAAACCATTTTTCTTCAGTAAATAAATCAGGCCTTTGACTTTCGGCCCACGCAAAAAAGGGAGAGCCCTAGTGGTTTTGGAAGGAATTTTTCGATTCTTGAAGAAAACTGAACTACCTTATCGTAAAGAAGCATTTGCGACTTGGGAATGATTTTTCTTTTTAGAATTTTTCCATTCAGCCACCAACCAAATACGCCTAATAAATTTAAATAGCGGCAATAGTCCACTTGAAATCCCGCGGTCTCCATCATGCTTTTTAGGTTTTTCTTGGAGTAACGTCGGTAATGGCCGTAACTTAGATCCATGGTGCCGAAAAGAAATTGGAAAGCGGGCACGAACAATAATAACCTTCCACCCGGCGGGAGGAGGGTCAGGCATCTTTTTAAGACCTGCTGATCGTTGGAAAGATGCTCCAATACGTTAACGCAAATGAGGGTATCAGGTTGAAAGGAGCGTAAAGAAACAAGTCTCTTTTCGAGATTTATTTTCTTAAATATGACACCAGAAAGACCTTTGAGGTTTTTTTTTGCGGTCTCAAGGTATCCGGGGTGGAAATCCACTGCTAATACGGGTCCATGTTTTTGGAGATACCTCGTCAAGTTGCCGATTCCACAACCGATTTCCAAGATGCGGGTTCCAACATAGGGCCGCAATATCTGGTAAATCCATTCGTTGTAGTGAATTGCCTCGGCAAGATCGTCAAGGGTTTCCCTCTGGCCATCCCATTTTTTGACTGAAGTCATAGTGATGATCGAGCTTAATGGACGGTTTTAAGAAGACCGGTTAATTCGAAAGAATCTTTTAGCGTGCTGTCCGAGGAATCCTTTGCCACCCAGACGTTGAATTTGCCGGGCTCCACAATGTATTTTCCTAATTCGTTGTAATAACCCAATTTGGAGGCTGGAAGATCGAATACCACCAATTGGGTTTCCCCTGCCTCCAACGTCAGGCGTTTGAAATCCATCAGTTTTCGGACGGGTTGGGTGATATTGGCGGCGATATCTTGGATATAAAGTTGGACGATTTCGGTTCCTTTCATCCCGCCGGTGTTTTTGATCATAGCGGTAATCTTCAATTCGCCGGAAGGACTTAGAACTTTATCGCTTAAAGCCAGGTTGCTGTAATCAAACTGGGTATAGCTCAAGCCGAAGCCAAAAGGATATTGGGGACTATTAGGGGAATCGATATATTTGGATTCCCATTTTTCCTTACCTATGTTTGGGCGTCCCGTATTCATTTGGGCGTAGTAAATGGGGATTTGTCCCACGTTGCGAGGAAAGGTAACCACCAATTTGCCGGAGGGATTAGTATCACCAAAAAGGACATTGGCTAAAGCGTTTCCTTGTTGCGAACCCAAGAACCAGCTTTCCACAATAGCGGGGAGGTGTTCCGCCTCCCAGGGGATGGTGAGAGGGCGTCCGTTCATTAAGACCAGAACAATTGGCACGCCTGTCGCTTGGAGGGCCTTTACCATTTCCTCTTGGCGGCCTGGAAGATCAAGGGAGGTACGGGCGGCGGCCTCACCACTCATATCCTGGGTTTCGCCCACGACAACGATGGCCACTTGGGATTTCTTTGCCGTATCGACGGCCTCCGCCAAAGCTTTATTGGCCGTCTCGTCTGTTGTCGTTCCAACTCCTGGTGCGTATAGGACTTTACAATCAGGAGAGACCTTGGACTTAATGCCATCAAGAACGGTGGTGACCTTATCTAAAACATCCTCGCCGCGGCAATGCCAGGAACCCAAGGAATCTAGTTTGGAATTGGCGAGCGATCCGATGACGGCGATTTTATTCAAGTTTTTCGAAAGTGGAAGTAGGTTCTTGTCATTTTTCAAAAGAACAATGGATTGCTCCGCCTCTTGGAGCGCCAGGTCGAGATTGGCCTGAGTTAGGGTGAGTTCCGCTTCTTTGGATTCATCCGAATAAGGGTTGTCGAAAAGCCCGAGTTCATATTTAACTTTGAGGATGCGGCGCACCGCATCATTGACCAATCGCAAGGGAATTTTCTTTTCCTTCACCAACTCGGCTATATAGTCGCCATAAACATGGGATTGCATGTCCATATCAACGCCCGCCAAGACACCCTTAATCGTTGCTTCCTTGTCATCTGCCGCAAAACCTTGCGGGACGAGTTGTTGGATGGAAGCCCAGTCGGAGACCACGAACCCTTTAAAGCCCCATTCGCCTTTCAAAATGTCCCGAAGAGTATGTTTGTTTCCTGAAGCCGGAACTCCATTGAGATCATTAAAGGCGCTCATTAAAGTTTCCACTCCAGCCTCTACTGCAGCCTTAAAAGGGGGCAAGTGAATTTCACGCAAAGTGACTTCGGACATGTCAGTGGTATTGTATTCTCGGCCTGCCACTGGAGCGCCGTAACCCACAAAATGCTTCGCACAAGCAGCGATGGAACCCGGATCGTTCAAGTGTTGGCCTTGGAAACCGTGTACTCGGGCGACGGCAAGAATGGATCCCAAGGTAGGGTCTTCACCCGAACCTTCGGAAATACGGCCCCACCGGGGTTCGCGAGAAACATCCACCATGGGAGCAAAAGTCCAGCGGATGCCAGCCGCTGAGGCTTCTTGTGCGGCAGCGCCTTCACATTTTTCGAGCAAGTCCGGATTCCACGCACAGTCTTCCGCCAGGGGAATGGGAAAAATGGTTTTATAACCGTGGATAACGTCCAAGCCGAACAAAATGGGAATATGAAGGCGGGTTTGTTCCAGTGCGATTTTTTGATACTCATTACAGTTCTTGGCCCCAAACACGTTTAACAGGGAGCCGACTTTACCTTGAGCGGTTTCACCCTTGATCTTATCCTCGGTGGATTTCCAAGGAGCATATTGAATCATTTGACCGATTTTTTCACCCAAAGTCATTTTCGCTAATAAGGCATTCACTTTAGCATCAATCGGAGAGAACGCTGGGACTGCCCTTGATTTAGCTGGTGCGGTAGAATTTGGGATAGGGGTACTTTCGGCCCTAACTAGGGACGATGTCGATAAAAGCAATAATGCCCCGGCAATAAATTCATTTTTCATCGGAGTTTCCTTTTAGTGGAATTGAGGGTTTTCAGCAATGGTAAAGATTGCAAGGAAAACCGAGCAACAATTCTAGCCTAAGCCCTTGGAACGAGTGGAGAAATTCATTTTTTCTTGGATGATTTTAGAGGAGTTAAGAGCCTCGCCGGGGTTGCCTAACAAGTAAGCGCTTTTATTAAATTTTTTTGTTTCCAAATATAGGCGCGAGGTTTTCTTCGTTGACGACTCCAAGGGGGCTATGACATACTGTACACCGCTTAAGTCCTTTCCGTTTAATCCAACAAAAGACACCCAGTACCTGTTTGGGAGGTTTCATGAAAAATCTTCGGTTGGTTTTGGCTGGCTTCGCATGTCTGGCACTGGCGGCAACTTTCATTGTTACCGGATGTTCCAAGAGCGGGGGGACTAAAATCAGGATATCTTCCTGGGGCTCTCCTGAAGAAAATCAAATCCTCGTTGAACTTATTAATCAATACAATCAATCTCACCCCGGCGTCACCGCCGTATTGGAACGTACGGCTTTTTCCGATTATGTTCAGCATCTTTTAACCCAAATTGCTGGCGGGGAAGCCCCGGATGTGATCTTTGTGGAAGCGAATAACTTTGTTAACTTCTATCTAGCGGGCGCCTTGGAGCCTCTGAATCCCTACATACAAGCTGATCATTTTGATTTGAGTGTTGACTATCCCCAAGTCATTGACCGTTATACCGTTGATGGTCAAACCTACGTTATACCTCGGGACACAGCTCCTATCGGTTTGATTTATTACAATAAGAAAGCTTTTGACGAAGCGGGGATTCCATACCCTACCGACGACTGGGATTGGAACCAATTCGTTGCCGATGGCAAGAAAGTCATGAAAACCGATGCTTCCGGCAAGGTGACCCGTTGGGGTTTTGTGGACGACTGGCCCCTATTTGACGCCTGGGTTTACGATGCGGGAGGAAGTTTTACGGATGATGTGAAGCACCCTACCAAGTGGACTTTTGCAACTGACCCAAATACCTTGAAGGGCATCCAATTCCGCGCCGATATGATGAACAAGTATAAGATGATGCTTCCTCC
>CAWJKT010000007.1:0-117682 GCA_963843375.1 uncultured Pseudomonadota bacterium | reverse complement strand
GGATCCGCGGCCCATTCCTCGGTCCCGATGCGGTGCAGCAGAAAGGCTCCGCTGCGTTCCGAGGCCACCACCTGGTCCGGCGCAACGGCGGTGAACACCGTCCCAATTCTTTGCGAAAATTCGTTCGACAGGCGCCGGCGGATAGATTTCGGCAAGGTTCCCGTTGCTGCGCTGAAAGTAAAGTCCGGTCGTGGTTCCCACAAACAGGGTTCCGTCCAGCCCCACGAACAGGCTCTGAATGGTGCGCCCGTGCAACCCATCCGCCACGCCAAACTTGCGGAAGCGGTTCCCGTCGTAGCGGTAGAGGCCGTTCTCCGTTCCCACCCAGAGATAGCCGGAACGGTCCTGCGCAATGTATCGAGTTGAAGACGCATGCGAAACTTTCGATGGTCGTGCGCCGCGAAGGCGACCAGCTCACGACCTATTGCCATGTAGGCACCGGCAACTATCACCCGGTCACGGCGAGGATCTATACCGACATTTCGTTCTTCACGGCCGCGCCTGCGATCGGCCGCGACGTTTCGCGCATCTTCAATTTCATCACCGGCTATGCCGAGCCCGACGGCCTCGAGCTGATGGCGATTTCGCCGCTGACGCTCAAGAACGGCTGCTGAAGCATATCGCCCAGGAGATCGCGTTCGCCGGCGAAGGGAGGCCCGCCGCGATATGGGGAAAATGCAATTCTCTCCGTCGATCCAGAGATCATCGACGCCTTCTACGCGGCGAGCCGGGCGGGCGTGCAGATCGAACTGGTGGTGCGCGGCATCTGCTGCCTGCGTCCCGGCGTGGCGGGACTATCCGAGAACATTCGCGTCAAGTCGATCGTCGGCCGCTTTCTTGAGCATGCGCGCGTCTACGCCTTCGGCGGCGGTCATGGGCTGCCCCATCCCAAGGCGCATGTCTATCTCTCCTCCGCCGATCTCATGCAGCGCAATCTCGACCGGCGGGTCGAGGCGATGGTCCCCGTCCTCAATCCGACCGTTCATGAGCAGGTGCTCAATCAGATCATGGAGGCCAATCTCCTGGACAATCAGCAGAGCTATCGGGTGCTGGCGGACGGATCGAGCGAGCGCATCGCGCCCGCCGAAGGCGAAGAGCCATTCAACGCGCACAAATATTTTCTCACCAATCCCAGCCTTTCGGGCGCGGCAAATGGCTGAAAAATTCCAGTCCGCGCTCACTTGCGCGCAGGAAGCCGCGCGGCTGACGCGCGGTGGCCGCGCTTGGAGCGCGGCCGCTTCACGTCCGCGCGCTGAGTGAATGCCGAAATCGTTTCCGCGCCGCTCGCAAATCAAGAGCGATTTCGCGGCCTCCTGCCCGCACGAATGACAGCCGAGAGCCAGGCGCAAAATCGCGCTGGCTTTCGCCGCGGGAGACCAAATAATCGAGCGTTTTCAGCACTCCGGAATCATCCCCTTAGCGTCTAAGTAGTTTCCGAACTCTGCGAACCCCAATTCCTCGCCCGGTAATCTTGCACCGAAGGCCGAGAGTAGTCGCGCTTGCATGCCCCCGCTGACAAGCCGCGAACCCGCACCACTGTCGGCCTTCACCCTCCCTTTGAAGCCGGACAAACGCTATGACCATCACCCGAGAAGACTTGGATCAGTTCCTCGAGATGGGGAACCTCTATCGCCGCAGCCCCGTTAGCAGCGTCGTCTACACCGACGGCGTGAAATATATGGCGGATGAAGCAGGCGCTGATTGGCTGATCGACGAAATCGTCCTCGCCCAACGCCGCCCGCGGGTGGCCGGCGAGGAGTTCCAGACCTGGAAGCTCAAGGTCGAGCCGAGCCAGCAGGCGCTGCTGACCTGCTGGCGGGCGGCGCCGCTCAGCGACGACGGCGCCGACGACGTGGTTTACAAGAAGCGGATCGACTTCACCGACTTTCCGCTCGACGAAATCAGCCTCTATTGCGTGCGCGGCACCATCATGCTGCCGAACGAATATTAGGGGGGACGGGTCGACGCGAAAATCGAAAAGGGTCTCGACATCGTCGGGGCCCTTTTTTATTAGCTAGCGGCCCGTCGGACTCCGCGAAGAGACGGCCCAGTTCCAGCGTCACCGCAGCCTCGTCGACAGAGGGCCGTTCATGTCTGTTTATGACGCCAGGGGGCGATTGCCCGGCGAGCCGGTGGCGATCGTCGACATCGGCTCGAATTCCGTGCGCCTCGTCGCTTATGAAGCGCTGACGTGGTCGCCGACGCCGACCTTCAACGAAAAGGTGCTATGCGGACTTGGCAAGGGCGTTGCGACGACTGGCTTCCTCACCGAGGATTCCGTCGCCAAGGCTTTGGCTGCCCTGCAGCGCTTTCGGGTTCTCTGCCGCACGATGCAGATCGAGAACGTGAGCGCTCTGGCCACCGCCGCCGTGCGCGACGCCGCCAATGGCCCGCAGTTCCTGGAACTCGCCAGCGCGCGATCGGCTGCCCGATCGACCTGCTCGACGGGCAGCGCGAGGCGCAATTGTCGGCGTTCGGCGTGCTCGAGCTCGATCCACGAGCCGGACGGCGTCGTCGGCGATCTCGGCGGCGGTTCGCTCGAACTGATCGACATCGGGCAGGGCAGGGTCGGGCGCGGCGTGACCTTGCCGCTCGGCGGGCTTTCGCTGATGGACGTGTCCGAACGCTCGCCCAAAAAGGCCGCGCGCTTCGTGCGCGAGGCGCTCGCCAAGGCCAAACCGCTTGATCAGCTGGAAGGACGCACATTCTACGCGGCTCGGCGGCACGTGGCGCGCGCTTGCGCGGCTCCACATGCGCCAGCGCCAATATCCGCTCAACGTGATGCACAATTCAACGTCATCCCCTCGCGCGACGCGCTTGAGTTCGCCAAGCTGGTCGAGCGCATCGAGGCGGACGCGCTGCCTACACTTCAACCAACACGCCCACGACCACACCAACTCCAACTACAACTAATACTCAACCATGACGACTACCAATACACCCACCAATACTTCGACCAATACCGCAACCTCAACCGCGCCAAATACGGTTACTAACACCACTACAGCGACTCCAACCAACACCACCACGAATACGGCTACCAATACAATTACACTGACACCGACGAATACGGCCATCATTACGCCCACGGATACGAGCACGCCTACCAACACCGCGACATCACTGTTACGGCCACGACGACGAATACCGCAACCCCAACCCGTACCAATAGCCCCACCAACACCTCAACCAATTCGCCTACGACCACTCCAACTTCAACTACCACTAACACTCCGACCGATACCTCAACCTCAACCGCGACGAATACGGCTACTAACAGCGCTACAAAGACTCCAACCAACACCGCACAATACGGCTACCAATACAATTACACTGACACCGACGAATACGGCCATCATTACGCCTACGGACACGAGTACGCCCACTAACACCGCGACATCCACTGTTACGGCCACGACGACGAACACTCTCACCCTGACTTCAACGGCAACGGTCACCAACACGCCAACCAGCACTTTCACCAATACGGCTACACCTAGTGAAACCAATACTCCCACCGCAACTTCCACTGACACTCAAACCAATACGCCTACTAATACCCCCACCCCCACTTCCACCAATACGCCGATTTTCACTTTCACCTTGACCAGTACTCCAACGAATACTGCCACCTTGACCGGCACCAATACTTCCACCAATACGGCTACCTTGACCGCGACATTCAGCGCGACCAATACAACGACTCCTGTCCCAACCCAAACCCCCACCTCGACTCCAACCAACAGCAATACTTCAACGGCAACTTGTACCAATACCTCAACCTCCAGCCCTACGAATACCCCAACGAATACGGCTTCTTCGACGAACACCAATACCTATACACCGACTAATACCGCCACCAACACGGCCACCCCTACTGAAACCTCCACCGCGACTAATACCACGACTCCCGTACCGACGAGTACCCCCACCGCGACGGTCACGAACACTGAAACCTTAACGGTCACCCAGACTTTCACGAATACGAATACTTACACCCTGACCAACACACCAACGAACACCAAAACCTTTACCGCCAGTTCCACTCCAACCAATAGCTTTACACCCACGAATACATTCACCAGTACCCCCACCCCGACTTCCACCAATACCTTTACCAACACACCCACCCCCACAACCACATGGACTCCAACTATGACCTTCACCCCAACCCCGGATGTTGATATCAGCAAGACGGCTTCCGAAACGGTGGCCGATGTCAACGACATCATTACCTATACGGTCAGTTTGAACGTTCCAGCCGGACCGGCCAACAACGTGATAGTCAGCGACGTGCTTCCGCCCTATCTGAGTTTCGTCGGTTTTGGGACTATTCCATCTGGAGGGGCGACGGTTTATAACGCCGCCACAAAGACATTGACGGTGAGTTGGGGTTCGCTCCCTGTGGGGATCTACAACTTTACCTATCAGGCCCAGGTGGCAGGTTATGTTCCTCAGGGAACGGTTTTAACCAATAATGCCCAAGTGACCTATGCGGGCTTAGCTATTCCTAAAAAGACATCCGTGAACGTTAATATGGCGGTGGATTACACTGTGAAGATCGGGGTTTATAACTCCGCCGGAGAATTGGTGGGTCAAATATCAACTCAAGAATTATCGCAAGCCGTTAATAACTATACATTATCAAGTTCATCCATCACGAGTCTGGAAGGGAAGACATACGTGGAAGTGGGTGGAGAGATCATCGCGTCATGGAATGGGTTGAATCAGGCGGGAACGCCGGTGAGTAATGGCGTTTATTACGTCCAAGTGATTAGTACGGATCCTTATGGGGCCGTGATGAACGTATCGCAGACGGTGACGGTGAGCCGCTCGATCGCGCAGGTGATGGTGAATGTGTACAACGAGGCGGGTGAAGTGGTGAAGCATTTGTATAGCTACGCGGATGATCCCGGGAACGAATCCTTGGGGTCGGTGGCGTTGTCGACGGGAATGATCGCGCCGAATATCGGGACGCCGACCCCTGGCGGGAACAACTCGGTGACGATCACGTTCAATGGGACGTCGGTGGTATGGAATGGGACGAGCGATAGCGGTGGGATCGTGACGAACGGGGTGTATGAGATTGAGGTGAACTGGACGAATGGGAGCGGAGGCCAGGAAGTGGTGACGAAGTCGGTGATTGTCCAGCAAGGGAACAGCCCGGTGACGAACGGCAAGGTGTACGCGTCTCCGAACATTCTGAAGGGCGTGAGCTCTACGATGGTGAAGGTGAATCCGACGACGACGGCCTTGACGCTGACGGTGAGCTTGTACGATGTGGCGGGAGAATTGGTGAAGAAGCCGGTGACGGGAGTCCCGGGTGCCAACGAGACGAATCTGGACGTGTCGGGATTGGCCAGCGGCCTATACGTGGTGGTGGTGAACTTGAGCGATCTCAACGGCGACTTCATCCAAAGGCAGACCACCCAAATCGTTATCCAGAGATAATTCGATTCTCCGGTTTTAGAAAATTTGTTCCTAAAATGATCTTAAATTGATTTTAATTTTTCTCTCTCGTTCCAAGTTTAATTAAAAGACTTTGGGGTGATCCGAATAATCCCGTTACCCTGAAAAGGTTCAATTCCTATTCGATAAAATTGCCTCAAATATTCTCGTAGTGTAGTTTTAATAGAAGAAAATTTGTCTTTCTTTGTCAGTTTTTTGGTCTAAAGGCTTGATTTAATGTGAAACCGCTTTTTTCATAGAAATACCACTTAAGTCATATTTCTGTTATATTTTTAATAGTTTAATTACCAATTTTGTCTGGGTGGATAAGGGCATCATTTATGCACTTAATTGTGAAGGTGCAATCCGCTTATCTATGAGGCCAAGGTTATTTTTTTAATGAACTAAAATCGTTTTTTAAGGTCTGAAGGTTAAGCTGATGACTAAAAAGAAAAAAACCAATTACTTAGACCAAAAGATGACTTCCTTTGCTGTGTCTACTCGCCCTTGGAGACCTAAAGCGAGCCTGGCATTATCATTTCTGTTTTTGATTTTTGGATTCATTTCTGCTTTGCAAGCTCAAGTCGTGGGTTCTTCCTCTTATTGTCCAACCGGTGCAGGCCCAACTACTTACACCTCAATTGCAACCACCTATGGTCCGCTTTCCCCTGGAACAGGTAACTGCGGTTTTCCTTCCGGAAGTTATGATCCGAATCTTTATGCCGCAATTATTTCCGCGGATTACCAAAACGGCGAAGCTTGTGGAGCTTGTGTCGCGGCCCATGACGCTGCAAGCGGTGATTCCGTAACGGTTATGGTGGTGGATAATTGTCCCAGTTGCGGAACAGCTCACCAGTTGGACTTGGGGCCGACGGCCTGGAGTGATTTGACGGACGGCGCAGCCGCCGGCACAGCCAACATTACTTGGAATTTCGTTCCCTGTCCCTTGAGTCTCATGACCGGTGATTCCTCTGGGGATATCGAATACGAATGGAAATCCGGATGCAGCGATGGTTATGATCCGATCCAATTTTTAGACAGTTTATTTCCGATAACCGCCGTTGGTTACAGTACCACTAGCGGAGGCCCTTATACCGCTCTGGTCTTGGGAGCTAATGGAGTTGGCGGCGACGAATATTGGGGAACTTCCAGCGGTAATCTCAACTCAACTGGAGGCCCGTTTTATTTTGACGTGACCGGTGCTGAGGGACAGTCAGTCACGGTTGGCCCTATCAGTGTCGGCAGCTGCGGAGTGACTAATGGAACCACTTCCCAGCTTCCTGGTTGCGGACCCACGAGCACACCAACCATTACCCTTACACCAACTATTACCTCTACGCCTACCAAAACAAACACTCCGGGCTCACCCACAGCCACACCGGCCGGTACATCAACTCCAACATCAAATCCCACAAGCGTATTGCCGGGGGGCGTCACCGTCACTTCTTGTTCCTCAGGAGATCCTGCACCCGGAGCTTCCCAAACTCAGCAATTGGTGGCTGAGGGCGTTGGCCTGCAAGAGACTGTTGCTGGTGGCACCTGTGGTCAATCCCTCACCGTCACACTCCCCCCTGGCGCGACGCCGGTAACGGCTTACCTTTATATCGAATACGACTACGGTTCGAACGGCGCGCCGCCCGTTCTCACGGGAGTGACTTTTAACGGGTCGACTACGCCTGCGGGAACGCAAGAAGGGGCGGGAGTCACCTACGGCGGATACGCCAATACTTTTTACAATATTCGTTATCCCATCTCCGCGACACTATTAGGATCAGCCGCTGGTTCAGGCGGAGAACAATATGTCTATTCCGTGACTCCCGGCGGCAGCTGTGCGGGTGAATCGTTGGTGGAGCTTTACACCAACCCCGCGGTCACCAGCACCGACGCTGTGGCTATAGCCGATGGCAACAGCGCCTGGCACATCGAAGAAAACGGGGAAATCGCTTATGGCGCCGCCCCTCCCGACGCCGACTTGAACTGGTCCTGTTTGGGGATGAATTGTTCCACCTCAAACACGCAGCTTTCGGTCGTGGGGGGAGCCGAAGAGTGTTGGTCCGGCACTAACGGGGACGTGGATCAAGTAGACCCTTATGGTTCGGGCCCGACCACCAATACTGGCGGAACCAACAATGGCGGTCCCGCGATTTATACCAGCGCCCCTGGCGTTTTGAACTGCCCGGGTAGCGGCTCCGGTTCCTCGGATCGCGACCGAACCTATAATTTAGGCAACAATTTCCAGAGCGGCGCCACCAGTTTGCAATGGGGATTAAATGTGAGTGGTACTCAATATGCCAAGTCGAGTTTCTGGCAGCAGGCCATTGTGGGGCAATATGAGTGCAATCCGACCCAACAATGCTCCGTCACCACCAGTTTCGGCGGAACCTTTGTCCCTGCTGGATGGGTGAATGGGACCAGTCCACCGGGCGAGGGAACTTATAGTGAATCGGGAGGGTCGGTTTCCCTAAGTTCGGGTTGTAATGGACTCAATAATTTCTTGGTGAACAACCAGCTTCAAAGCGGTCCGGGAACCCTGCAGGTTTCGATGTGTACGAGCACGAATGGCGGCAACTTCGGCGGGTTGGTTTTTGGATACAGTCCCACCACAGGCGACGCCTATGGTCTTCAATTTTTTAACAACGGATCTTCTAACACAGGCACCTTGTATTGGGTGACTTACACGGGTTCCAATACCTCTTCGGCTGCGTCAACAGTTGCCACGGCAACGCTTCCGGCGGGATCACCCATCAGCAGCTGTCCCTCTTGGGTGCAGGTGGTCATTAACGGTAGTTGCCAATATATTGTTTCCCTCGCCACGTCACAGGCGGGCCTCAGTTCGGCGACCGCCTCGGCGACCTTTACAGGGAGCGGTTGCTCGAACGGATATATGGGAATAAGCTCGAACAATTGCGAAAATTCAAGTTTTCAGTCTTTCCAATTTACGGGTAATTGCGCCACTCCCACACCCACGAATACACCAACCAAAACTCTCACTAATACACCCACTCCAACCCCTACAGTTACCCCTTCACCGTCTCCGACTAAAACGGCTTCCGCCACTACTACTTCAACCACGACCAGCACCACCACATCCAGTGCCACCGCCTCGGCTACCGCTTCGACAACGGCTTCGGCAACTTCCACGACCACCGCCTCCGCCACGAGCAGTACAACCAGCACCACCACCAAGACCGCCACCACCACGGCCTCGGCCACCGCCTCCGCTACCAACAGCACGACAAGCACCGCCTCTTCCTCACCGCCTCGACCACTACCGCTTCGGCGACGAGCACCACCACCAAGACCGCCACCACCACTGCCACGGCCACCGCCTCCGCCACCAACAGCACGACCAGCACCAAAACCTCGACGGCCAGCGCGACCAATTCGGCGACCGCTTCCGCCACGAGCACCACCACCTCTTCCGCGACCAACACGGCGACCGCGACCGCCACCATCACCAATACCCCGACGATTACCGACACCAACACCAACACGGCGATCATCACCCCCACCATGACTTCCACTCCCACCAAAACTGACTCTTTTACCCCCACCTTAACCGCCACGAATACCGACACTTCAACCCCCACTAACACCCTCACCAATACCTATACCAACACCAATACTTCCACCCCCACCAACACGATTACCAATACCAACACGCCCACCCAAACCAATACGCCTACTAACACCTTCACCTTGATCCCAACGGCTACCCCCACACCTACAACCATCTTCACCGCCACGACTGGGGCGACGGTGGTGCCGGTGCCAACCCTTACCCCCACCTCGACCATTACGCCGCTACCCACCAGCACATCGACTTCCACGCCCCTATCCACCGCGACTGCCACGGTCACTTCCACGGCGACTAATTCCAACACACCCTCCAATACCCTCACCAGCACGGCGACCAAGACCATCACGAATACGACCACCTCTACGGTCACCTATACCAATACCTTCACCGACACCCCCACCATTACCCCCACCAATACCAACACCAACGTCATCACTCCCACGATGACGTCAAGCGCGACGAATACCGCTACCGCAACCTCCACCAATACCCCGCTACCCACCAACACCCCGACGAACACGGA
This sequence comes from uncultured Pseudomonadota bacterium, assembly GCA_963843375.1. Classification (GTDB taxonomy): domain Bacteria; phylum Oederibacteriota; class Muellerivitia; order Muellerivitales; family Muellerivitaceae; genus CAWJKT01. The sequence continues at coordinate 108,131 of CAWJKT010000007.1, read as the reverse complement.
TACGATGACCCCGACAAGAACCCCGACCAATACGGCCACGATGACCGATACGCTGACGCAATCGAACACGCCCACGAATAGCAATACGGCGACGAACAGCTTTACTGCGACAAACACGGCCACTTTCACGGCGACGGCAACGCCGACGAATACATTCACGGTCACCAACACCCCGACGAATACGGATACGACGACCGCGACTAGAACCCCCACCAATACCTTTACAGCGACCAATACGGTGACGATGACCGACACGCCGACGCCGTCGAACACGCCCACAAACACCTATACGCTGACGGATACACCCACACCGACGAACACGCCGACCTTGACTAATACCACCACCAATACGGCCACCCCAACGGTCACCAACACCGCCACCAATACCTATACCGCCACGAACACGAAGACCAATACATCCTCGGCCACCCCCACAGATACCTTTACTTCCACGGATACGCCCACCAACACGTCCACCTCCACCAACACCCATACCTTCACGCCCACCTGGACTTTCACGAATACCCCGACGCCGACGAACACGCCCACCCCAACGAATACGACCACGAATACGGCGACAGCGACGGCAAGCTCGACGCCGACTGCGACTTATACTTTCACGCCGACTTACACTTTCACCTACACTTCAACCCCGACCTTTACCTTTACGCCGACGCCGGGGGTGAGCATCGTGAAGAAAGCCTCGGAAACGGTGGCGAATTCGGGAGACTTGGTGACCTATAGCCTGATCCTGAACGTGGTGGAAACGGCGGCCAGTTCGGTGACGGTGACGGACGTTCTTCCGGCGAATATGACGTTCAAGGGCTTCGCGTTGATGCCGCCGGGTGGAGTGACGAGCGCGGTGGGCAATGACTTGAGCTGGACTTTCCCCAGCTTGCCGGTGGGAGCGGTGACGCTGACGTACCAGGCGGTAGTGGGGAACTTGCTGGCGGGCGGGACGGTCTTGACGAACAACGCGCAATTGACCTACGCGGGCAACCCGGTGCCGCAGAAGGCGTCGGTGAACATCACGATCGCGTCGCTTTATAAGGTGCAAGTGGCGGTGTACAACGCGGCGGGAGAACTGGTGGACGAGATATCGGTGGAGGAAATGTCCCAGGAAGTGACCAGTTTCAGCCTGTCAGGGGCGACGATTACGAGCCTGGAAGGGAAGACGTACGTGGAAGTGGGTGGGGAGATCATCGCGTCATGGAATGGGCTGAACCAGTCGGGGACGCCGGTGACCAATGGCACTTATTACGTGAATGTGACGAGCACGGACCCCTATGGGTCGGTGACGAACGTATCGCAGACGGTGACGGTGAGCCGCTCGATCGCGCAGGTGATAGTGGATGTGTACAACGAGGCGGGCGAAGTGGTGAAGCATTTGTATAGCTACGCGGATGATCCCGGGAATGAATCCTTGGGGTCGGTGGCGTTGTCGACAGGAATGATCGCGCCGAATATCGGGACGCCGACCCCTGGCGGGAACAACTCGGTGACAATCACGTTCAATGGGACGTCGGTGGTATGGAATGGGACGAGCGATAGCGGTGGGATCGTGACGAACGGGGTGTATGAGATTGAGGTGAACTGGACGAACGGGAGCGGAGGCCAGCAAGTGGTGACGAAGTCGGTGATTGTCCAGCAAGGGAACAGCCCGGTGACGAATGGCAAGGTGTACGCGTCTCCGAACATTCTGAAGGGCGTGAGCTCTACGATGGTGAAGGTGAATCCGACGACGACGGCTTTGACGCTGACGGTGAGCTTGTACGATGTAGCGGGAGAATTGGTGAAGAAGCCGGTGACGGGAGTCCCGGGTGCCAACGAGACGAATCTGGACGTGTCGGGATTGGCCAGCGGCCTATACGTGGTGGTGGTGAACTTGAGCGATCTCAACGGCGACTTCATCCAAAGGCAGACCACCCAAATCGTCATCCAGCGGTAATCGGCTTTTTCTCAAGATATTTACGATCCAGTAAATCTTTGTTATTCTCCTAGCGCCGTGATCGCAAGGAGAAACCGTGACCACTAGTCAAAGAACCCTGATCTCCTTATTCATATTTCTTTTGATGGGAATTTCTTTTAGATCAGGGGCCCAAGTAACTTTAATTAGTAAGACCCCGGATACAGCCAAATTAAAACCCATCGAGATACATTATTCGACTCTGAGCGGATTGTGTTATTCATTAGATTGCGAGTTTCTGATGAGCGATAAGAATTTCGAGGACTTGATAAATCCCTTAAACGATTATGAAGCGATCCGTTTATTAAAACGTTCGGAGAGTTCGGCATCGACAGCACCGATATTCGAGATAATAGGCTTGGCGGGCGTGATAACGGGAGTAACAGGGCTATTAACGTCCCCTTCGGAACAACATACCCCCTTTTGGATCACGGCAATTGGGGGGGGAATTTCCTTTGATGTTGGCGGGCTCTTTCAAACGGAAGCACAGACGGCGAAATTCAATGCTGTTCAGCGGTACAATCGTTTTGCGCGCGGGGAAGAACAGATTTTGCCCCAAACTCCATTGGACGAGAAATCCTTGTTGAAGTTTGATAAACCCATCAAAACCCCGGTTCCTAATAAGTAAAATCCTGGTAAAATTGACCGGTCTTAAAAGTCATGTAAAGGATGATTTCGATTTGAAGTTAAAAATCACCCCAATGATCGCCCGCTAGCGGTTTAGAGGGTGACTCCAATGGGCGCTAGACGCTGGAAAATCAAAGATTTCCTATGAAGTTACCCATCCCCGCAGTGGGTCCATGGAAAGGGTTTATCCGCCAAGGGAAAAGGTGTATGATAATGGGGAAATTGCAAGTATTTGGTGGTTGCCCCCGTGAAATCCCTGGATTCCGGAGATAACAACCGGGATCTTCAAATGCTAGAGGTATCAAACGTAGGCCTTTATCCATTGATGGAAATCAAGGCGAAAACGGCAGAAATCCCCAGCGATCAAGAAAATAAAATTGATAAAGATGGATGATATTGAAATCTCCTTAGTCTATTAACGGTGTCGGTTTAAGACGTTGAACTAAAGAAGTTGAATGTGTTTTGGAAGAGAATAGGGAATTGGTTTTAAGTAATGTTAAAAATTAACAGCGAGGTTAAGTTCTTATGTCACAAACTATGGAAGCGGTAGTGATCAATAACACAGGAGCCAAGCCCGAAATCCTTGAAAAGGCCAATGCCAAGACATGGGATGGTCTTTCCCGAATGGCCTTTGCCGCAAATTGGGATCCCGAAGGAGCCATTAATTGGAACCAACCAATAGAATTAGGAAACATAAAAGAAGGATGGATAAATATCCTTCATTATTTTTATGAAGGTGAATGGCAAGGGTTGGAAATTATCCAACGTCTGATGAACAAAGCTGCCCACATGTTTAAAATCAACGAAATGGTCACTTATTATTCAACTCAATGCTGCGATGAAGCAAAGCACCTATTCGTATTCAGAAAATATCTTTATAAACTGAATTCACCGCCGGCCAAACAAAAGGCTTTTGATTGGTTGGTTTGGCTTTCAACCAGCGGGCCTATGCCCGTGGAACGTTGGATATTGGCGACTTACTTTACTGAGACAATGGCAGGGGCTATTTTTCAAAAGTCTCTGGAATTAGAAGCGATAGACCCAACCGGCAAGGAAATGATCCGTTTGATGTTAAAAGACGAATCGCGCCATATTGCGGGAACTAAATTGGGGGTTCAAACCTTGATGGACCATTCGGGCCCGATCAAGACATTGATTTTAAAAATTTGGTGGAAATTATTCACCCGGTTGGCCGTCAAGGAAGTTAGAAGCCTAAAGCCCTATGGCGATCAGGTTGGAATGGACCCTGAATATATTCTCCAGAAGTTCTATGTCAAAATGGCGGAAATGGACGAATTCGCCCAGAAGTTTTTGAGTGATGATTTTTCGCGAGGTTTTTTAAATCCAAAGATGGTTGCTTGACCGACACCCATCTTTTGAAACTAATTTTCGGCAACCTGAAATGATAAGGAGACGTGATGGGCAAGCGATTATATGTTGGGAGCCTTCCATTCGAGATGACGGACGCACAATTGCAGGAACTTTTTTCCGCCTGTGGACGAGTGGAAAGCGCAAAAGTCATTTCGGATAAGATTTCCGGGCGATCAAAGGGTTTCGGCTTTGTGGAAATGGCTACCGACACGGAAGCCCAGGCAGCAATCCAGAAATTTAACGGCAGTAGCGTGGGTTCCCGTAATATCGTCGTTAACGAAGCCCGTCCGATGGAAGACCGCAAGGGCGGAGGGGGTGGAGGATTCCGGGGTAACCGCAATGGCGGGGGCGGTTTTGGCGGGGGTGGCGGCCGTCGCGAAGGCGGTTATGGTGGAAATAGCGGTGGAGGCCGTCGGGAAGGCGGATTTGGCGGCGGCAAGGATGATTTCGGGGCAGGGAATCGGCCCCGCAGAGATAGAGGCGATGGCTCCCGTGGGGGAGGTCGTCGGAGTCCCGATGGCGAGAGTTTTGGAAATCGTTGGTAAATAAGCTTTAATTCATAATCGAAAGCCTTCTTCCAATTCTGAAGAGGGCTTTCTTTTTTAGCCTTTCAATCACAAGGAATAACAAATTTGGGACAACTTTCTTTTATTCCGTTAGGCGGCTTGGGCGAAATCGGTAAAAACATGGCCCTGCTGGAGTACGACGGCCAGGCCGTCATGATCGATGCGGGCCTGATGTTTCCGGATGAGATGCACCCGGGGGTGGATTACATCATTCCGGATTTCAATTTTCTCGCGGAGACCCCTGGCCGGTTGAAGGCCATTCTCCTCACTCATGGTCACGAGGACCATATTGGGGCTGTCCCTTATATCCTTCAAAAGCTCAATGTGCCTATTTATGGAACGAAACTGACATTGGGTTTCGTGAAAGCAAAGCTGGAAGAATTCAAACTCCAGGCCCCCCCGACTTTCGTCGAGGTTGATCCCAAGAAAACTTTTGATATCGGGCCTTTTCACGTTGAATTTATTCGGGTCACCCATAGCATCGTGGATGGATGCGGAATCGCCCTGACTACTCCCGCTGGGGTCGTAATTCACACGGGGGATTTCAAGATTGACCCGACCCCTGTTGACGGGATTCCAACCGACCTGAACCGTTTTGCCGACTATGGGTCCAAGGGTGTTTTAATACTCATGTCCGATTCCACCAATGTGGAAAGGGAAGGCTACACCCTCTCGGAAAAGGTTGTCGGGGAGGAATTTGAACGAATATTTCCCAAGGCCAAGCGCCGGATCATCGTGGCTTGTTTTGCCAGCAATATCCATCGCGTTCAGCAGGTCATTGAGGCGGCAAAAAAAGTGGGGCGCAAAGTCTGTATTATGGGCCGTAGTATGGTGAGGAATACCCAAGTAGCCCGGGACTTAGGCTTTATGCATATACCCGCCAATCTGCTGGTCCAGCCGGATAACCTGAAAGGCATGGACCCGAAAGAAATTGTCATTGTGACTACCGGTAGCCAGGGGGAGCCCATGAGCAGCGTTTCCCGCATGGCCATGGGGGATCATAAGCAAATTTCCCTTCAACCGGACGATATGGTGCTTTTGTCCGCCCGCACCATTCCCGGGAACGAAAGAGCAATTTCCAATATCATCAACTTGCTTTACCGCCGGGGGGCCGAAGTGTTGTATGAGGCGGTTTCCGAAATCCATGTTTCGGGTCACGCCTGCCAGGAAGAGCAGAAAATCATGATTGCCCTGGTAAAACCGAAGTATTTCATACCCGTACACGGGGAATACCGACACCTGGTTTTGCATGCCCGGTTGGCGGAGCAAATGGGCATATCGCCGCAAAATACCATCATTCTGGAAAATGGCGAGAAATTTGTTCTTGAGGGTGAAGAGGCGCGAATTGAGAAGGAGCTCTCAGGGGGTACCATTTTAGTAGATGGGAAACACATCTCGGACGTGGGGGAGGTTGTATTGCGGGACCGCCTCCATCTGTCCCAGGACGGGGTGGTGGTGGGCCTTGTCACCGTGGATATGGCCAAAGGGAAAATCGTGGGTGGTCCGGACCTGGTCACACGAGGTTTTTCCGAGAGCCTTTCGGATGAGTTGATGAATGACGCCAAGGAATTGCTTAGAAAGACTTTGGAGGACGAAATCCACGACAAGATCACCGATTGGTCAACCGTCAAGGAGACAATGCGGAAAACCCTTCAAAAATATTTCTCCCAGAAATCCAATCGGCGTCCGATGATTATGCCGGTCATCATGGAAATTTAAGAACAGTATTGTTGTTCGGGCCTGCTATAGCTGTACTTAATGGCCTTGTTCGGAAAGCCATCTTTCGGCTTCAATAGCGGCCATGCAGCCCATTCCCGCGGCTGAAATGGCTTGGCGGTAATAATGGTCCGCCACGTCGCCTGCGGCGAAGACCCCTGGGATGTTGGTGATTGTCTTGGGGGGATCGGGTAGTTTTAAATAACCCACTTCATCCATGTTCAATTGGCCTTTAAAAATTGAAGTGTTCGGGTTGTGGCCAATGGCGAAAAAGAGGCCAGTGAAGGGATAAACCTTCTCCTCGTTTGTTTTTAGGTTTTTGACTTTTATTCCCTCAAGCACTTTTTCTCCCACTAATTCAGTGATGGTGGAGTTCATCATCCATTTGATTTTGGCGTTGTTTTTTGCCCTTTCCAACATGATTTTCGAGGCACGGAATTCGTCCCGGCGATGAATAATGGTCACGCTTTTGCCAAACTTGGTCAGGAAATTGGCTTCTTCCATGGCCGAGTCACCCCCGCCCACAACCGCAATTTCCTGGTTTTTAAAGAAAAAACCGTCACACGTTGCGCAAGCGGAAACACCGTGGCCCACCAAATCCATTTCGCGGGGAACTCCGCCATATTTAGCCGAGGCCCCGGTGCAAATGATGATGGATTCGGATTCTAATTGCTCTTTTTCGTCTACCCAAAGCTTAAAGGGCCTCTTGGAAAAATCAACTTTTGTCACAAAACCCGTTTTGTAACGAGTGCCGAACCTGGCCGCCTGCTGCTTCATGTTTTCCATCAATTGGGGCCCTTGGATGCCATCAGGGAATCCGGGGAAATTCTCGACCTCGGTTGTGGTGGTCAATTGTCCACCGGGTTGTGGCCCATCAATCAAGAGGGGATTCAGATTGGCGCGGGAAGCATATAATGCGGCCGTGTAACCGGCCGGGCCTGACCCGATGATGATAACTTTTTCCATAAAGATTCCTCCAAGATATCGTTTGGGTTTGAAACGAAACGCATGTTAACTTACGTCTTTGATGCAAAACAAGTCAAGGCTTGGATCATGCCATCGGAGCCGGGTAGAGCTGTTGGCGGTACCTTTCCAATTCTTTTATTCTTATATTCTCGTCCCAGTTTAAAAGTTCAGCCATGAGTCGTGAGGCTTTTTCCGCAGCCTCCCCCCACCGTTCCCTGCTATAACCAATTTCCAACCTTCGAAGCATCGCGTCCTCGAGATGCAAGGCTTTTTCATTTCGAACCGCGTAAGCCATCTGGGCCAAAACTTCAGGTCTTGAGGGATGAAGATGCTCGCAAAGACGAGGATCTTCCTCCAGGAGAGCCAGAACCTCCTCGGCCTTCTTTCCGTAAAGTTGGGCAAAGTGAACCGCTTGGGATTCCTTTAGTTCATACTTAGAAACCCATTTTTGAGTTTCATCTTTTAAAAATAAATCCCAGGGTTTTTCAGGAGCACCGGGCAAATGGACCGTCGAGTTTTCGATGGTTTTTTTTAAGTATTTTTCTTGACCAACGAGAGGGCTTTTTTGGCCATCGGCGTGATAAGTCGTTAATTTACCGCCGACAATGGTCAGGATATTGCCATCGCAACAGGATTTTATCTTCACGGGACACGTCGGAAGCATGACCTCCATCGGACCAGGCCAAGGGACGCAGGCCGGCGAAAGCGGCGATCACTTGCTTTTGATCCCATGAATATTTAGGAAAAACACGGGAAGCTTCCTTAGAGCAAGTATTGGATCTCATCCTCGGTAGGATGAACCTTGTCTGGATTTTCGGAATCATCCAGATCGGTTGTGCCAACCAAGCTGTAACCCCGCCATGGGATCACGAAAATGACGCGTTTGTCCTTTTGAGTCGGATGAGGACTGCATGTGAGGAAGTTATTTGAGGTACAACAATATGAGTTCCCCGGGTTGGGCGAACCAATGGGAGGGAGTCGTCCGAAATGAGTCTTGCGGTTTTTCCGGCCCATGGCCCGGAAGCGTTCACGAGACAAGCTGCGGTGACAACTCCGGCGGCGTTTGACCGTTCGTCGCGATAAAAGATCCTAATTTCGTTAGCTGGTTCGATCAATTTGTGTTACTTGGCAATAATTGAAACAATGGGCCCCCGAAATTTCGGCGGCAAGGATATTTTCCAAAACCAAACGGGCGTCATTTACCTGGGCGTCGTAGTAAAGTCCACATCCCGTCAAGTCCATGGGAATTAAGCTCGGGGTCTTTTTCGAGGGTCTTCGGAAGGGGAAAACCAACGGTGTTTGGCGATGTTTTGGTTCCGGCCAAGAGATCGTAAAGCCATAAGCCTATTTTAAGTTTCCAGGCGGGGAGCCCATCACCCTTTATAAGACGGAAGAAGGAATGAAATGGGATGAACCAGATGGGGAACCGTTTTGATCAAACGTTGTCTTTCGTGAAGGGCTTCGAATACTAAGGAAAAGCGACCCTGTTCAAGATAACGGATACCACCATGAACTAATTTGGTGGATTTACTGGAAGTACCGGAGGCGAAATCGCCCTTTTTCAAAAAGGACCACCGAAAGACCGGCTCTGGCCGCTTGAGCGGCCAAACCCGCGCCATTGATTCCACCGCCGATAATGGCTAAGTCGATATGGGATACTTCCGAAGGTCTCATTCAACGATCCTTAATAAGTGAATTCAATCTTACCTCTATTGATATTGAATAAAGGATGTGGTGAAATCTATTATCCAGTGTCCAAAGGTTAATTTGTCCCGATTTATCCTTGGTTTTTCATCTTCTTTCATTAAAAACTTGGGTTCCTAAATTGACGTGAGTCGCTCAGCCACCGGTAAGATGGGGCCCGTTTTAAGGGTTTTTGAAGATTTGTTCCAAGCGCTATTATTGACGCCCGGTTCTTTAACGGTGGCGCACCCATTTGGGAAAATAATTTAATGGTTAGGAAATAGGGTAGGTGCCACCCTCCTTAGGCCAAGTTGTGGCAAACATTGTTTGCCACCTGTTTAATGCGAGGGTGGCGAAACTGGCAGACGCACCAGATTTAGGTTCTGGCGGGGTAACCCGTGGGGGTTCAACTCCCCCCCCTCGCACCATTCTATCCATTATAGAAAATGTAAGGAGATTATTGTGAAAGTCAGGTTAATAACGTCTCGGGTTGCACCAAAGAAGTTCATGTGGAGGTGCCCGTAGAAACTGTCCAAACCAAGGTGGATGATATTTATGGAAGCATTTCCCGCGATGCTAAATTGCCCGGATTCCGCAAAGGCAAGGCTCCACTGGATGTTATTAAGAAGCAATATAAATCGACCGTTCGGGAAGAAATCGTTCACCATGAATTGCCGGAGTTTTTCCGAGCCGCCTTGATCGACCAGAAAATCGACCCCGTTTCCCAACCCCAAATCACCCACCTTCAATTTGAGGAGGGATCGCCCCTGAAGTTCGTCGCCACCGTGGAAATCAAACCCGAATTCGAATTGAAAGACTATAAAGGGCTCAAGATCAAGAAAGAGAAAACATCGGTAAATGAAGAAGAAGTGGATAAAGCCTTAGACAATTTACGCGACCAAATGGCCCAATTCATCCCAGTGGAAGACCGGTCCACCAAAGAAGACGATCTGGTCGTCATTGATTTCGAGGGGAAAATCGCCGGAAAAGCTTTTGAGGGGGGTAAGGCAAGTCGTTATCCTGTGTTGCTTGGTTCAAACAACCTATTGAAAGATTTCGAGTCGAACCTTATTGGTGTGAAGAAGGGCGAGAGCAAAACGTTCAAGATGACCTTTCCCTCAAGATTATGGGAAAAAAGAAGTCGCGGGGCAGGAAGCCGAATTCACGGTGATCGATCCATGAAATTAAGGAAAAGAAGCTTCCGGTGGTCGACGATGATTTCGCCAAAGATGTGGGGAAAAGCGAAACAGTAAAGGAACTTCGGGAAAAGTTGGAAAGCTCAGATCAAGACCGACTAAGGAAAATGAGCAACGGGCCAAAATGGTCGAGCAAATCGGCGAGAAATTGATTGCCGATCATCCTTTTGATGTCCCCGTCTCCCTGATTAATTTGAGCAACAGCGGCTGGTTAAGCAGGGTGTTGAACGGTTAAAAAACCAAGGAATTGACGCGAATAAACTTTCCGATGCGCAAAAGAAAGAGTTTGTGGAAAATTTAAGGCCTGTGGCTCAAAAGAATGTTCATATGGCCTTGATCGTTGAGAAAATCGCGTTATTGAGAAGTATTAAGTGCGAGGAAAAGGATTTGGAGGCTTATTTCGATAAAGTCTCCAGAAATGTCAACCAACCGGTGGATGTGGTGAAGCGTTACTTGCAGCAACAGGGAAATACGGAGTCGATTAAAGAGTGGATTCAATATGAAAAGACCTTGGATTTTTTGATCGCACAGGCGAAAATTGAAGCGGCATAACTAAGTTTCGGAGGAATTTATGGCACTTATTCCGATTGTAGTCGAACAAACCAACCGGGGGGAAAGGTCTTATGATATTTATTCCCGGTTGCTGAAAGACCGTATCGTCATGTTGGGAACCCCGATCAATGATGATGTGGCCAACACCATTATCGCTCAGCTTCTGTTTTTGGAATCGGAGGATCCGGATAAGGACATCAATATTTATATCAATAGCCCCGGAGGTGTGGTGACCTCGGGATTGGCGATTTACGATACTATCCAGTTCATGAAGGCCCCGGTTTCCACTATTTGCGTGGGTCAGGCCGCCAGTATGGGCGGCCTGCTTTTGACGGCTGGTGCAAAGGGAAAGCGGTTTGCCCTTCCCAATGCCCAAATCATGATCCACCAGCCCTCCGGCGGAACCCAGGGCCAGGCTACGGACATCGAGATCCAAGCCAAAGAAATCCTCAAAACGAGAGAACGACTCAACAAGATGTTGGCCTTACACACCGGACAAAGTCTCTTGACAAGATAGAGGAGGATGTGGAGCGGGATTATTTCATGACCGCGGAAGAAGCCAAGGAATACGGCTTGATCGACGATATTCTGACCAAACGGCCCGAATCCAAGAAAAAGTAAAACTTGGAGTTGCGATGCCTGGCGATAAAGAAAAAACTTCATTTTTAAGATGCTCTTTCTGCGGTAAGACCCAGGACGAGGTGAAAAAACTTGTTGCGGGTCCCACCGTTTATATCTGCAATGAATGTGTGGCCCTTTGTAACGACATCCTCAAGGAAGAGGACAAAGGGGAAGCTAAAACCGGGCAACCCAAGGGGAAACTTTCCGTTCCTAAACCGGTCGATATCAAGGAAGTCCTGGATGAGTACGTGATCGGGCAGGAAAAAGCCAAAAAAACCCTATCCGTCGCCGTCCACAATCACTACAAGCGTTTGATGGTAAAGACCGGGACCGGAAGATGTGGAACTCCAGAAAAGCAACGTTCTTTTGATTGGGCCCACGGGAGTCGGGAAGACCCTATTGGCCCAAACCCTGGCCCGCATATTGGATGTGCCGTTTGCCGTGGCGGATGCCACCACTCTTACTGAAGCGGGATATGTGGGCGAGGATGTTGAAAATATCATCCTTAAGCTTCTCCAAAACTCCGAATTTGACGTCCAAAGAGCGGAACGGGGAATCATTTATATCGACGAAATTGATAAAATCAGCCGCAAATCGGAAAACGCCAGCATTACCCGCGACGTGTCGGGGGAAGGCGTTCAACAGGCCCTTTTGAAAATTATCGAGGGAACAGAAGTAAATGTTCCGCCCCAGGGTGGCCGCAAGCATCCCCATCAGGAATACATCAAGGTAAATTCGAGCAATATCCTGTTCATCTGCGGGGGAGCCTTTGTGGGCTTGGAAAAAATCGTCGAAAACCGCCTGGGGCGCCGTAGCATTGGATTTAAGGGCGAAGCCTTCAGCCGGCAAGAAAAAAAGCTAGGTGAATTATTCGAGCAAGTTCAGCCCGAAGACCTCATCAAATTCGGGTTGATACCGGAATTTATAGGGCGTCTTCCGGTCGTGGCCGCCCTGCATGAGTTGGATGAGGCCTCTTTGGTCCGGGTATTGACCGAACCCAAGAACGCCGTGACCAAACAATACCAACGTTATTTTGAAATGGAAAACGTGAAGCTTAAATTCACTCCTGAGGCCTTGCATGCGGTATCCAAGGAAGCCATTAAGCGGCAATCAGGTGCCAGGGGTCTTCGGTCAATCCTCGAGGAAGTCATGATGGATTTGATGTACGAAATTCCTTCCCGTAAGGACATCAAAGAAGTTGTCATCACCGAAGGGGTCATCCTGAAACGGGAAGAACCAATCGTAGTTTATCAAAAAGGCCGCGGCGAAAATACGGCTTGAAGTTTCAAGATTTTAATCCCAATTCCAACAAGCCTCTTGTTCATTTAGCCCATGCTAATGGCTTTCCACCCGCCACCTACCAAAAAACAACTCAAAGGCTTTTACCCCATTTCCATGTTGTATCTTTATTTGCACGGCCTCTATGGGGGGATACGCCTCCCGAATGGCTTCGGGATTGGTCGCAATTGGCCGACGATCTCATTGAGGGTTTAAAGGGTTTTGGAGGCCAAAAAATAATAGGAATCGGACATAGTTTGGGGGGTGTGGTCACTCTTTACGCGGCGATCAAAGAGCCTGATCTTTTCAGCCATGTTATTTTAATAGATCCTACCATGCTGCCACCTAAGCTTTTATGGAAAATTAAATTCATGAAACTCTTTGGTCTTGAAGCTAGGTCATTTTTAGTCAAGGGGGCATTGCGGCGCAAAAGAACTTGGACGAATATCGAAGCAGCTTATGGATATTTTAGGCAGCGGAATCTTTTTAAAAATTGGTCTGACGATATGGTTAAGACATATACCGAGAGTATAACGGGGCCTTTGGCGGAAGGTGGTGTCCAACTCATCTATCCGCCCGAGTGGGAAGCGCGAATCTATAAAACAATACCAACTGACGTTTGGAAGTTTGCGGCAATGCTAAAGCAACCCAGCTTGGTCATTCGAGGTGAATTTTCAAACACTTTTACAGCCGAAAGTGAAAAGACCTTCAGGAAAATCCATCCAAATACAACTTTTGAGGTAGTCCAAGGGACTGGACATTTTGTGCCACATGAAAAACCTGAGGAAGTTGGCGCCATGATCAGCAATTTTCTTAATTTGAATGCGTCCTAGAACCCCTTTGTGAAACATTTCTCAAAGTTCCTTGACACTACTTTCTCAAAAGTTATACTAACGTGACTTTGTGAAAAAAATCACAAGAAGCTCGAAATTTGTTATTTTAGGCTAAAAAAACCGGATTCTCCAATTTCCTTTCCAAACCTACCGGTCGATTAAACGAGGTTCTCCATGCGAAAAAAATACATTATGGCTCCTGGTCCAACCCCTATTCCGGCTGAGGTTTTAGCTGAAGCCTCAATGCCGATCATTCATCACCGGACACCCCAGTTTCAGGCAATTTTTAAGGATGCTCATGACGGTCTTAAGTTGTTTTTCCGTACCAAACAGCCTGTTATGACCTTTGCTTCTGTTGGAACGGGTGTTATGGAATCGGCGGTTTGCAACCTCACTTCTCCGGGGGAAAAAGTTTTGGTGGCCTCTGCTGGTCATTTTGGAAACCGCTGGAAGGACATTTGCCAGGTTTACGGGGTACAGGCGGATCTTTATGAGGCTGAATGGGGCCAGGCGGTGGACCCGGAAGAGGTCAAGAAAAGGTTGAAAGCTTCCCCAGATGTCAAACTTGTATTTACCACTTTGAATGAAACTTCCACGGGTGTCGTTAACGATATTCAATCCATGACAAAAGTGGTTCATGAGGCCGGAGCACTGATAGTGGTTGATGCCATATCCGGACTTGGCGCCATGCCTTGCGAAACGGACGCCTGGGGTGTGGATTTGGTCCTATCCGGTTCACAAAAAGGCTTCATGATTCCACCGGGACTTGGTTTTGTTTGCGCTTTGCCGGCAGCCGTTGAAAAAACGAAAAGCGCCAAGAATCCCCGCTATTACTTTAGCTACGACAAGGCCTTAAAAAAGTTGACCGAAGAAAAAATGCCTGACACTCCTTTTACGCCGGCTATTTCCCTGATTATCCAGGTTCGGAAGGCATTGGAAATGATAAACCAAGAAGGCATGGAAAAAGTCTGGGCGAGGCATGCCGGATTGGCAAAGGCCACCCGGGCGGGCGTGGAAGCGTTGGGGCTGAAGTTATTTGCACCCAAGTCCCCTTCAAACGCACTGACCGCGGTTGTCGCGCCGGAAGGTATCGACAGCGGTCTAATAAATAAGACCTTTCGTGACACTTACGGGATTAGCATTGCTGGCGGGCAGGCGAAAGTGAAAGGCAAAATTTTCCGCATTGGCCATTTGGGTTATGTCGATGGTTCAGATGTGATTTTGGGTATCGCCACATTGGAAATGGTCATGCATAAATTAGGTAAAAACGTTCCCTTGGGAACCGGCGTGAAAGCGGCTGAGGAAATCCTTTTGGCCGAAAATCTTTAAGGATTTAAAAATTAATGTTCAAAATACTGATTACGGACAAACTTTCAGAACAGGGCATGGAAATCTTCCGTAGAGAAAAAGATTTTCAAACCGATGAACAGGTGGGCAAGACCCCCGAGGAACTTAAGAAGATACTTGGAAATTACGATGCCTGGGTTATTCGCAGCGGCACCACCGTGACAGCTGATTTGATCCAAGCAGCCACGAAAATGAAGATCATTGGAAGGGCCGGCGTTGGCGTGGATAACGTCGATTTAGAGGCTGCAACCAAGCGTGGAATTATTGTTATGAACACTCCTGATGGCAATACTATTTCCACCTCGGAGCATACGATTGCCATGTTGATGGCAATGGCCCGTAAGATTCCTCAGGCCCAACAGTCCCTTAAAGAAAAGAAGTGGGAACGAAGCAAATTTATTGGGTGTGAATTGAATGAAAAAATTCTGGGTGTGGTTGGATTAGGGCGTATCGGCACCAATGTTGCCCGCAAGGCCATTGGTTTGGGTATGCGGATTCTGGCTTACGATCCTTATGTCGATCCGGCAAAAACAAAAGGCCATGAGTTTGAAATCGTGACGATTGATGAAATTATTAAGAAGGCTGATTTCATTACCGTCCATACGCCCCTGACCAAGGAAACAAAAGGCTTGATCGGAGCGAAACAAATCGAGGCGATGAAGGACGGTGTGCGGTTGGTAAATTGCGCACGGGGTGGAATCATAGACGAGGTGGCCCTTTATGAGGCGTTGAAAGTCGGCAAGGTGGCTGGGGCCGCTTTGGACGTTTTTGAGAAAGAACCGCCCTTTGATAGTCCGTTATTGACTTTGGAGAATGTGGTGTGTGTGCCGCATTTGGGAGCGGCTACCCAAGAGGCTCAAGTCAACGTGGCGGTGGTGGTGGCGGAACAAATGGTTGAAGCATTGAAAGGGGGGCGTGTTCGAGCCGCGGTCAATATGCCCTCACTCGATCCGAAAATCCTTGAGGAATTGAAGCCTTATTTGACATTGGCTGAAAAGATAGGGTCCTTCCATTCCCAATTGGCCGAATCTTATATTAAAAAAATTCAAGTGGAGTACAACGGGGAGGTGGCTAAGTTTGACACAAAGCCCCTAACCCTCAGTCTCGTTAAAGGAATTCTTCAAAAAGGGATGAGTGAGGCGGTTAATTACGTGAACGCTTTGATTATCGCGAAGGAAAGAGGGTATGAAATTTCCGAAACAGTTAATAACAGTATTCAGGATTACTCTTCATTGATCACGGTGACCGTGAAAAACGAGAAGGGGACCCATACCATTTCGGGGACGGTATTTGGCAAAAAGGAATTCCGTATCGTGAATCTTGATGGCAACACAACGGATTTTACTCCTGTGGGAAACATGATATGGATGGCCCATGAGGACAGGCCCGGAATAGTGGGAAGATTGGGGACCACCCTTGGCAGCAATGGGGTCAATATCGCGGGACTCTATGTGGGTCGCCAGGACGTAGGCGGGAAAGCCATCGCCATGGTCAATGTGGACAATGATGTTCCTGAAAAAGTGATGGCCGAACTCCGAGAGATACCCCA
Source organism: uncultured Pseudomonadota bacterium (assembly GCA_963843375.1). GTDB lineage: Bacteria > Oederibacteriota > Muellerivitia > Muellerivitales > Muellerivitaceae > CAWJKT01. The sequence continues at coordinate 91,860 of CAWJKT010000007.1, read as the reverse complement.
TATTCAGGATTTGAAGTTCGTTAAGTTTTGAAATCGAGCAGTTTTCTTGACAGCCCCATTTGGGAGAGATACCTTAGTGTCTATGAAATTTAAAGTCCTTTTGACCTTAGCAGCATTTGGGGTGTTCTCCAATCTCGAGTCTGCTCCCAACTTTTGGAATGTCGAAAATGCAACCCCCACGCCGTTACCTCCGCCCCAAATCCAAGAATGGGGAAACACCACGGACATTGTGAAACCAACCGCTACCCCTGTTGTGGCTCCAATGGTTCAAATTCCAACCCCAACCCCGACGCCTCTTCCGGGACTTTCACCTAAAAGTCCAACCGAAGCCGCTCTATTTTCAGTTTTTCTACCCGGCGCCGGCCAGGTTTATGCAGGGGATCCGATTAAAGGAATTGTCTTTGCCTCTCTTTTTGGAATCGGCCTTTGGCAAACCTTGGATAATCTTCAATTGGTTGATGGTTTGGGAGATACCAAGAATGAAACGGCGGGTAATTTGTTTGGGTTAGCGACACTTGCGGTTTATGGGTTCGGAATTCAGGACGCCTCCAATACCGCCATAAATTACAATAAAAAAAATTATCTAACTTTTCATTTTGGGATCGAACCCCGCCCGAATGCCAACCTCGCTTATATGTTCTAGCGTTTTTGAAATGAAAAAAGATTGTTGGTCCTTTTTTTCGACCCAACGAAAATTCATTTGGTTTTTGATGGCCGTCATTTTGTTCTTTTCTCTCCTTCCGTCTGAAATAAGAGCCTTGGAGTTGGATCCTTATCCCGTTTTTGATTTTTCTAGGGATGCTTTTTCAATCACGACGTTTCGGGAAGAACGGCCAAGTTTTTATTGGGTGAATACCGGGGTTCCGGATATATTTTTCAACGGTGTTCAGCAACTCTCTTCACCTAATCCAATCGTCTATTCCATGAGAAGTATCGAATACGGGGTCCAAACAAAAGGTTGGGTTTCGGATGATTTACAGTTGCGGACGACCATTCCTTTTGAGGCAAATGCGCTTGTTGATCCCAGCGGAAATACCCACAATGTGGCCAAACTTGGCGATGTGGAAATAGGTGCCACTTTTTTAATAGTCGGGACGAAAGAAAAAGGGCAACTTTATAGGTGTGGATGGCCGATATCGATTTGCCACTGGAACCAATCCTTTTGATCTTGCTTTTCCACTTCTTTCAACCGGAAAAGGGGCTCCGGAAGAAGCCATTGGGATGGTCATGGCCCAAGAAGTGGGTGGATTTTCCTTTTTTCAAAGTATACACTATGAAAAAACTCAACCCATTTTGTTGGATTCGTCCTCGGTTTTGGGGGCGGGTGTCTTTCAATGGCCCGACAATGTGGAGGCTGAAGGACGCATCGAATATCTCGCATTTCACCGAGGTGAGCGTTTTGTCGATTTATATTATGATTTAAGTTTACGGTCGAGCGGTTTGATGGAATTTAACCATCAAGTCATGACATATGGTCAGTATCTAAACAGTATCGGCCAAACAATTCAAACGACGAGCCTGCTTTTTTTCTCAAAGGTGGGCCTTGTTGTGAAGGTGGATAAGGATTTTTCTGTTGATGGATCTGTATCATATTTACCGGAAGAGTTTGGTCTTCCCTCTAACCGTCCCGCGGATCGGGTGGATTTTTTCATTGTCGTTAATATTTAGACCAATTTGATTTTAGTGTAAGGAGTAGTCAATGCCAGAAGCCAATATGTTTATGGAAAAGCGAATCCATCCGCGAATTTCGATTAAAATTCCTGTTAAGTACCGAATTATTGAGGACCAAAAAGAATTGGAAACGGTATTTGAGCGTAAGAAGAAAGAACAAACCACCAAGACCATGGATGTAAGTCTGGGCGGACTTTACATTGTGGCGGAACAAATTTTGAATGTCGGCAGTATTTTACGACTCGACATTTCCTTGCCCGAAAAATCCACTCTTATCTCGGCTTTTGCCGAAGTCGTTTGGGCTAATGAAACCGGGGGTGGACTTCACTTTTTAGCCATGAAAGAAGACGACGTTGAGTTCTTGAAAAATTATTTAGTTAAGAATTCCGACGGTAAATGACCATTTGATAAACATCAAAATCAGCGGCTCCCTTTTTTTCTATTGGTTTTCGTTATTTCTATCTGGCGGTGTTATTGGTTTAGCTTTTGTTTTATTGGGCCGACCTTGGGCCTTTGTGGCGGATGGTTTTATTGTCTGCATTTTTGGGTATGTTTTTCTCAAGTTGTCCCGTCATCGCCAGATCGAGCATCTGCGTCAGCTTTCACTAGATTCTTCACTTCCTGATTCCGCAAAAGAAATTCTTTCCCTGAGTGAACGCGCTGATGAGCCGTTAGAAGTTGCGTTGAAAAATTCATTGGAGAAAATTCCCCTTAAGGAAATCCAGGCGGTCTCTGATTCGAAACCAATGGATTTTGCTTGGCCAGAGTTTTCGGGTGAATTGGAAAATTTGGTCCAAGAACAAGATAAGATGGGAAGAGTCTTTCACGCTTTTCACGATGTTCTTCGCGACTGGTCATCCAATATTGAAAAAGCCGGCCGCATCAACAAGTCTTTGCTCCAATTGAACGAGCTTATTGTGAATGACAGTAAAAAGGTTGCAGCGGACACGGATGAAGCCGCCCGATCGGCGACCGACGGAATTAAGTCGGTAGGTAAAGAAATAAAAGCTATGACCGAAATCAAAGCCACTATTGGATCTTCGGCAGAAGTTATTCAACAATTGAATTTAGCTTCGGAACAGATTGGCGACTTTTTGGCGACGATCACCACGATCGCCCGTAAAACCAACTTATTGGCCTTAAATGCCGGAATTGAAGCGGCAAGGGCTGGAGAACATGGCCAAGGTTTTGCTGTGGTTGCAAGTGAGATCAAAACTCTCGCTGAAGCTTCGGCTAAAGCCTCAGGGGATGTAAAACATCTGGTGGATGACATTCGGGCTAAAACCGCAAGCGCCATTTCCCTTATTAGTACAACCGGCAAAATTGAAGAGAATGTGAACGTGGTTTATAGCGCCGGGGATGTATTTATGAATATTGTCAAATCGGTTCGCAAGGCCGGTGGATTACTTGGCGAAATATCCCAAGCCTTGGATGACCAGCGAAATGACAACGAGCTTCTGCTTCAATTAATCAACAAAGTTTACTTGGCGGGGGATCAGGTAAAAGAAAAATTTGAATTAGTTGAAGAGAGTTTGGGCCAGCTTCAAAAGTTATCTCAACGGATGAAGACGATGTTAGATAGAAAAGCTGACATTACCAAATAACAAATATAAGTTTTTAACTGGGTTTAGAGTATCGCTTGCCGATATGCGTTTGAAATAGGCGACCATCCATATTTTTGCAGTGAATGATCGGTAAACCTCAAGGAGTTCGATCCATCTTTCGGAAAATTTGGCTAGAAGCCAGAGAAAGATGTTTCCCACCTAAAAGTTGACAGGTTTTACTGAGGCGGGTTAAAGTATCATGGTTTTTGTGACATTTGAAAGTAATTTGGTAACGGTTTTAGTCGAAGGATTTGAAATAAAAAAGGCGGCTTTTGACGCCTGATAATTAATTACTTTCTCGAGGTCTTCAATGATTGTTTGTCCAGCTTGCCACGCCGAGAATCCCGACGGAACTAAAATCTGTGTTAAATGCGGCACGGAACTCCCCAAAGTCGCCGTGGGAGCGGCAAAAGCCAAGCAAGCCGAAGGTAACGACAATAAGAAGGTCGGCGGATTAAAAGATTTGGGCAAAGATTTGATCGAAATTCTTTGGCTCTTATTCATAATTTTATTGGTTTGCGGGGGTTTTTGGGGTGAATTTACCCACTGGACCGGCCATCTCACCGAAACCGAGGAACCTAAATTAGTTAAGGAACCTATTTTGGTTTCGAAACCAAGTCATCCCAGGGCACATGCGGTTAAAACGGTTACGGCTCCTGTGGCTGAAAATCCTCCCGTTGAACTTGGCTCTCCCGACACCTTCTACAAAAAAAGCAAGCAACTCTATGACAACCAACAGTATCAACAATCTTTTGCCTATCTGAAAAAAGCCTTGGAAATCGATCCTACCTATGCCAAGGCTTATTTTGCCCTTGGATATCTCTATGGACGTTTTGACATGAACGATGCTTCCGTAAGAATGTATGAAATGTCGCTTCACTTTGATCCGACAAATGCCGAGGTTATCAACAACTTGGGTATGAGGTACTATCACGCAGGGAATTATGACGATGCTTTGGATTTGTTCCAAAAGGCTGTCGCTTTGGACAATCAAAATGCCGATTACCAATATGACTTGGGAAGCGTGTATTTGGATAAAAACCAGCCAAATGACGCCCTGATGGCTTTTCAAAAAGCCGCCGAGATTCGCCCCAGTGACCCGGAGATTTATGACGACATGGCCGTGACATATGAGAAGCTTGGAAAAAAGCAAGAGGCCTTGGACACTTGGCAGAAGGTGATGCAATACACCAGTGATTCAGACTTAATTCAAAATGCCCAAACCCATATTAATTTCCTCCAAAAACAAAGCTAGAAATAAATATTTTTGGTTAAAAACCAGAACGTTATTTGGGCTGATTTTTAATTTTGCCGTAAAGTTTGAACAGTTCGACGAAAGCACGAAGGATTACCGAAAGTTTTGCCCCTGTTTGGGTTCCGGCCACCCGTGGCAGGTGGGTAACGCCTACTTCCGCGAATCGGAAACCGGCTTTGCTTGACCGGGCCAACAACTCGGTGGAGACCATTGCTCCGCCAGCGGACAATTGCACTTTGTCAATTACCTTTCGCTTGATCAGCTTGAAGGCACAGTCCACATCTCGAACTTGAAATCCGAAAAGTAATTTTACGAACGATCCCCACATGAATGCGTTTAATTTGCGGTTCCATGGATCGCGCCTATTTTTGCGATAACCTAAGATAAGATCGCCCTCGTCCAGTTTTTCAATGAGAAGGGTTATTTCTCGCAGGTCAAACTGTAAGTCCCCGTCGGTGAAAAAAACTAGATCGTATTTCGAGGCGTTATATCCTGAAATGACAGCCCCGCCATATCCTTTGTTCTTCTCGTGGTGTACAGGGTGAATGTTGGGGTCTTCCTTGGACAAACGGTCAATAATTTCGCCCGTTTTGTCCTTGCTTCCATCGTTGACCGGGATGATTTCCCACTTTTCAGCTACTTCGGGAAGGATCCTCTGGGCTTGGCGGATCATGTTTTCAACATTAGCTTCTTCGTTATATTCGGGAAAAAAGACGGAAAGGGAAGGAACTTTGGGCATAGATGCTCCTTGTGAATTTTCAGCGGGAAAATGTTACCACAGGCGGGGTAAGTCTGTTGTACAAAAAACTAGGATTCCTTAAAAAGGGGGATATCTACTTTAGCGTCAACAAGCCTGGCCACCTTGTTGCCCACGTCCACTGCGAAATTGGTACCCCGATCTTCGGGATAAACCAAGGCCATATTAGCCAAATAAACATTCTCAATGGGGGTTTCGTATCCTGGTTTTACTTCGCTGTAGTGAAGAGGAATAACAGGTTGAGCGTAAAGATCTTGGAATAAATAAAATTCTTCCAGCCAGGATGCATCAAATTGAGGATTTATTTTTTTTAAGTAAGGCAGCAAATCGGCGAAAATTTCCTCTTTATTCATTTTGAAATACCGGTGGTCCCTGGGTAGATAGTTGCCGACGTACATAATGTGCTTTCCTTGGTACCAGTCGGAAGGCGCGAAATTGGTATGTTCAAATAATCCCAAAATAGGAATATCCGAATCGCAGATGTTCGTCCAATAGTGATCGCTGAATTTTTGTTTCATCACCAAGACGAGGCATTGTGCTCCCATAAACTCCAGTTGAGTCATTTGTTTTTTATAGGCTTCCGGTAATTGGGGACAAATTTTAAGAAATATAGGCGTGGCTGCTGCAAAAATGAGTCGGTCATAAGTTTTTTCTTGGCCTTGAACTTCGAGGCCTTTGAGTTTTCCTTCTTGAATCAAGATTTGGTTAATAGCTGTATTTAAATGTATTTTGACCCCGGCTTTTTGATCGGCATCGGCGAGAGATTTGTGAAAAGCTTCGAAACCTCCTTGGAAATATCCAAGAGTTTCCTTTGAGCCTTTCCGGGACGACGCACGAGTATGAATGCGGGCCCAGAGCCAAGCCATAGCGACTTTATCGTAATATTGACCGAATTTTCCTTTCAAAAGAGGTTCCCACATAACTTTCCAAATATTCGGCCCCGAATATTTTTTCATCCAATCGTGAGCGGTAATTGATTCGAATTTTTTCCAATCTTTCACTTTCCCCAAGTAAAAAACTGATTGGAAACCGAACCAAATTCGTTCCAAAAAAGGCAGAGGTTTAAAACCAAGAAGGTCTTTGGGTGACGCAAGAGAATACATGGCGCCTTTGTGATAAACGGCCATCGAACTCGTGAACCAATGCAGTTTATCCCGCATTCCTAGTTCGTCCACCAAGCCGCGGATACAAACATCGCTTGTGAAAAGATGGTGATAATATTTTTCAAGGGTGGTTCCTGCAACGGAGAACCCGGCTGCCAGGCCTCCCACGTGGTCAGATGCCTCGAATATCTCGATTTCATGTCCTTGTTTGGCCAAACGGTAAGCGGCGGTCAGACCCGCTACACCAGCTCCGACAATACCGATTTTCATGATTCTTTTCCCTTCGGCGAGCCTGTTTCACGGCTTTTTTCCAGTTTTCCAAGGCTTAAATGTTCCCGGCTCATGAAATAAAGGCCAAATAAGTTTATAGGAATCCAAACAACGAAATGTACCACAAGCATGTATCCCAGAGCCAATTCCTTGGCTATTCCAAAAGGAACAAGTAAAGCCACCCCAACGAATTCAAACAAGCCGAACCCCCCGGGGGCGTTCGGTATAAGAATCGCCAGATTAACAATCGCCATCAGTAAAGCCGCGGATAAAAAAGAAATGGGACTAGGCGCGATACCCATGCCGATACCCAAAAGATAATAACTTGAAAACTCACAAGTCCAAGCCGCGATTGAAGTGGCGAGCACCAGAAAGGATTCTTTGGCGTTTTGAAGAATTTTGAGCCCGTCAAAAAAAGTATGAGCGATTTTGTTCAAGGGTGTCCTTAATTTGGAAGGAGCGTGGTCTGTGAAAAAATTGATAATACGAACGGCAACTTTTTTGAACAAAAGAAGAAGGAATATAAATAAAAAAGCGGCCCCGAAAACATAAGGGCAGGCTTGAATCGCATGTTGGATTCCAGATGGCATGCTTTCTTCCCGAATGGGAAGGTTGCCGAAAGACAAGGCCGCCCACAGGATGATCATCATGGTCAGACCATCAAAGATTCGTTCCAAAACGATGGTGGCGAGGGAAGCGCTTCGGCTGATATTTTCTTTGGTTCCATTCAAATAAGCCCTGACAAATTCCCCGGCTCTGGCCGGCAAAAGATTATTAGCCATGAATCCGATCATCAAAGTGGGAAAGAGACTTTGAAAACTGCATTTTTTAACGGGGGAAAGTAAAATTTTCCAGCGGTATCCGCGGATAATGTAACCCAACAAGTAAACCAAGAGGGCGGGAAGGATCCAGACAATATGAAATTGGGCGAAAGCCAACCAAAGATCCCGCCAATCGATATTTCTCAATAGCAGGAAGAACATCACCGCCATTACACCCAAGCCAAACCACATTAATTTCTTGTTTAACATCGACCTTCCTTTTTTGGCGGTAAATCAGAAGTTGGGACAGAAAATAATACATTTTATCGAATAAAACAAAGGAAATTTCTCGCTGGGAGCATAAAGAAGATTTGTTGAGATTTGTTAGGCGACATCTCATCGGCGAAGTAAAATATCTGCATGATTAGGATCCTTTCCCAAGGGGGCAAGCATGAATAAATACGCATTCGTTTTTTTCTTGGCTGTTATCAGTTTGCCGGTTTTCGCTTCGGCTCAAGAAATAACTCCAACGACAAGCCCCTCTTTAGATTCAAATTCGACCACCCCTTCTTCCACGGATTCGGGGGTTTCTATGGATTTCAAATCATTCAAAGAGGCCTATGCGGCCGGGAATCAGGCTTTAAAAGATCGTAAACTGAGTGAGGCCGTCTCCGACTATGGGGCAGCGGAAAATCTAGCCTCCAGCGACAAAGGGAAGAGCCAAGCCGCCAATGCCCAGGGTTGGGCCTATTGGAAAGCCAAAAAGTTGGAAGATGCTCAAAAGGCTTTTAGCCGTGCCGTTGAAGAAAACGGGGATAATAAAGTAGCGCTTAAGAATCTTGGGGTTGTTTCCTACCGTATGTATGAATATGGTTTATCCGATGTGTCGGCTCTGAAAGATTCGATCAAAAATCTCCAAGCCAGTGGCGATGACCAGGAACTTTTAGACCGGGCAAATGGGGACTTGAGCCGTGAAGAGGGCTATGCCCAGGTTACTCCCGAACCTCCGCGGGATATTTCCGAGATGAAGTTTAAGGAACTCTGTTCTTACGGAGACAAACTTCAATCCGACGGCAAATTTGACGAAGCCATGAAAGCCTTTAAGCAGGCTGAAGCAATTGCCATTTCACCCGACGCAAAAGGGTCGGCCGCCAATCGTCAAGGTAAACTACTTTTGGATTCCCATCATCCAGGTGAAGCTGTCGCTGAATTTGAAAAAGCGGTGAGTTATAAACCCAGCGACAAGGAATTGAAAGTTTTCCTTAACAGCCTGGGTTTAAGCTATTGGTCAGTCTATGATTCGGGCAAGGGAAAGGGAGATGAATTGAAGAAGTCGGTGGATTCGTTTTACAAAATGAATTCCATTGATGCATCTTACCACCATGAAAATATGGAAATGGCATTGGACGAACTGAAAGAAGTTGACCCTGACGCTTCTAAGGCTTATACGGTTAAGGACGATTCCACGAAAGACGATACTACCTCGGATAGCGATAAGGCTGGAGATGCCAAGGACGACAAAAACAAAGATGACGGCGGCGACAACGGGGGTTCCAAGTAACTCCAGTTTATCGCTTGAGAAAAACCTTAATCAACTCCATCAAACCATACGTAATTGTTCCAAGTGCTTTCCAAGGGGGGGCAACTGTCCTGTTCCAGGAACGGGACAAGCGAAAAAAGGCGGATTGTTTTTAATCGGTCAGGCCCCGGGTATCCGGGAACCTGCGGCCCAAAAAAATTTCGCATGGACTGCGGGCAAACGGCTTTTCCAGTGGTTTATGACGTTGGGAATCCCTGAGGAAAATATCCGGAAGTACGCCTACATTACCGCAGTAACCCGCTGCTACCCGGGTAAAGCTTCTCATGGAAAAGGGGACCGTAAGCCAAATCCTGAAGAAATCGCCAATTGCGCCCCCTACCTGGATGAGTCATTACGCCTGTTAAGCCCCACCGTTGTGGTTTTAATCGGCGGAATGGCCATTGAGCGTATCTTAGGGCCCCACAAATTTTCCGAGATTATTGGACAAGAATTCAAACGATTCTTGCCCGGAGGAGACGCCTGGGTTATACCCATTCCCCATCCCTCCGGGGCAAGTCCCTGGCCTTATCTTCCGGGAAATAAAGAGAAATTGGAAATGGCTCTCAGTTTGATTAAGAAAAGGCTTCGCCAGCAAAAGCTTTATGATCAATTGGCCGGTTAGCCAGTTGTCAAAGCGTTTCCTTGTATCTTTTCCCTTTCCTTGGATAAAATAAGCGTTGGTTTGTACTCTTCATCAAGTTCTGGAGGATTTTGTGATCCAATTGTCCGCTGTTTTGAATTCCGTTCGAACCCATCTACCTAAAGTCTGGGTGCTTTTAGCCTATGAGAAAGAAGCTGGTTTTTTAAACGCTCCGGGAACGTGGGGCGCGGCTATTCGCAAAACAATGACGGAAGAAGGTTTCACGGGGAAAGAAGGACAAGCGGCTATCGCCCATCCTACGGAAGGCCTCTTGGCTGGAAAAGTGATTGCCCTGGGGTTGGGAAGTAAACAAGAGGTGACGGCGGAAACCATGCGGAGGGCTGGAGGCAGACTTGGACGAAAAGCGCGAGAAATCCGTGTTGAAGAAGCCGCCATCGAATGGCCCCGGTCTTTAAATGATGAGTTTATTAAGGCTTTTACGGTGGGGCTGCTGCTGGGTTCCTACCAATTTACCCGTTATAAGACCCAATTGAAGGACGCTCCCAAGGGAGTCCAAAAATTTATATTTAAAGTACCTTCCGATGTTTTAAGTATCGTTAAGATCGCCCTTAAATCGGCAGAAAGTTATTCCGAGGGAACTGTTTTGGCCCGGGATTTGATCAACGGTGCCCCCAGCGATGTCACGCCTAAGGTTCTGGCGGACGCTGCCCGAAAAATCGCAAAAGGTCCCATCAAATTGAAGCTCTATACCAAAAAAGATCTCAAGCGAATGGGCGCAGGCGGCATTTTGGGCGTCAATGTTGGGAGCGCCCAAGAACCTTTTCTAATTCATCTTCATTATAAACCTCTTGGTAAGCCCAAAAAGTCGGTGGCCATTGTCGGGAAGGGCATCACCTTTGATTCCGGCGGATTGTCCTTAAAACCGGCTGGTTCCATGGAAACCATGAAAATGGACATGTCGGGAGCGGCGGCGGTATTGGGTGTTTTCAGCCAGTTGGTGAAGTCCAAACCAAAGGTCGAAGTGCACGGAATCATCGCCACCACTGAAAACATGCCGGGTGGAAGAGCCTATAAACCAGGGGATGTGCTAAAAGCAATAAATGGAAAGACTATGGAAGTCCTTAACACGGATGCGGAGGGAAGGCTTGTTCTTTCCGATGCCCTATCATACGCAGTTCAACAAAAGGTGGATCAAATCATTGATATGGCAACACTAACCGGAGCCTGTGTGGTTGCCTTGGGATCCTTGGTTTCAGGGGCCATGGGTAATGATGAAAAGCTCTTGGGACAGGTAAAAGAAGCTACCGAAGCTGAGGGAGAGCGGATTTGGGAACTGCCGCTGGTAAATGAATATCGGGATGATATTAAGAGCAAAGTTGCCGATATAAAGAATATAGGCGGTGGCAGGGAAGCGGGCAGTATCATCGGTGGATTGTTTCTACAGGAATTTGTGGGTGACACCCCTTGGGTCCATCTGGATATCGCCGGGCCGGCCTATCTTGAAAGAGAATATCCGGCGGTTCCTTACCTTTCTTATGGTGGAACTGGTTTGATGGTTAGAAGTCTGCTAACTTTCCTGGATAATTCGTGAAATCTAGCCGGGAAAAGTCCCTGAAAACGTTAGAAGGGTTCTCTCTCTATTTGTTCCGACATATTTGTCTTATGTACCCTTACCCCCAATAATTGTGTTTTCCTCTGCATCCCTGCAACTATTCCTTGTGGTGAATCGTCATAAAAATAGGTAAGCCAGGTGGCGTATGACAGAACTTGAAGCCATTCAACGTTGCCAAAATGGGGATATTGCCGGTTTACATGTTCTGTATGAAATGCACCGGAAAAAGGTTTACAACCTATCTTGGCGCATGTTGGGTTCACCGAACGACGGGGAAGACGCCTTGCAGGAAGTATTCCTCAAGGTTTTTGACCGCATCAAAAATTACCGGGGTGATTCGGCTTTTAGCACGTGGCTTTATCGCATGACGACTAACTACTGCCTTGATCTTTTGAGGCGGCGGAAAATTTTAACCTTTCTGGGATTTGAGAATGCCCCGGAAGCGCAGGAGAAGAAAGACAGCGAAAAAGCGGTCAATCTGGGATTAAGCCCAGTAGTCGCCAAAGCGCTGGAAAAACTCCCGGAAAAACAAAAGGCGTGCCTTTTGATGAGGGAGATGGATGAGTTAAGTTACGAGGATATTGCGTTAGGCCTCAATCTTTCCCTGGGGTCGGTGAAGTCCAATATTCACCGGGCCAAGGCATTTTTGAAAGAAACGCTGGAAAAAGAGGGTCTTACGCACGAAGATGTATAGGGAAGTTCGAGGATACGATGAAACATAATTGGAAAGACGAAGACATTTCAAAGGCCCTGAAAAAAATGGCCGAAGGCGCACCGGAAGAAATCATATTTGACCGGGTGTGGTTTAAGATCGAGGACCGCTTAGCGGCTCCCAAAAAGCATTTTTGGAATCATATCATTTGGAGGCCCTGGGGGCATCCAGTTAGATGGGTTGCCATGGCGGCATGCCTTTGTATTGGCTTTACCGGCGCCTTTTACCATATCGATACCAATGACAAGAATGACATGGCGTCTTACCTGATGTCTATTTCAGAAGCTGGGACTAATGTGACCCGCGATTTGGGACTGGTCAATGTATCGGTTCTTCTGAGCGAACCATCGACTTCAACTGCCGACCTTTTGACAAATGACGACGATCATTCGGATGTTCTGGCTGGGGATGAAATCCTCCTTTAATGGGGCGGTCAAAAAAATATTCTTTAGCATCCTTTTAAAACAGGCTCGGAGGAACTATGAATAGCAAGTATTTGATTCAGGCGATAGCCGGTCTGTTTCTGCTATCGTCGGTCGGGATTTCCTATTCGCAGCCAGCTTCCGACAGCGGGCTCAAAGCCAAACCAACCGAAACTCAATCCGGTCACCTTACCCGCCGCGAAATCATTAAGCGCCTCCAACTGACGGATGAACAGCATAAATTACTCCAGCAGCACCGAGCCGCTTACCGAAAGGCTATCGCGGTATTGGACGGCCAATTGAAAGTTAAAGAAGTGGACTTGGAAAATGAACTTGAAAAATCCGATCCGGACCAGGATAAATTGGATTTGATTGTCCAGAACATTGGGGAATTGCAAGGCAAGAGATTAGGCGTCAAGGTAAAGGCAAAATTAGAACTAGAGAAAAAAATTCTGACTCCCCAGCAAGTCGATTTGTTGAAATCCCTTCAGGGCAAAGAGAACTCCCCCGACGGATGAGAATTTATAAGGATCTTTTCCATTGGTTACTTTCTTCCCATTCTAAAAATAATGATGCCGCCAAAACCGGTCGAAAAGGTTGCTAACAAAAAGGGTCTATTTTTACAATTTTCCGCCTTTAACTTTGACAAGCTTTTAAGACCGGTGATAAACTTTTATCACTATGAGTTTCCTAGCGAGTATCGCTTCCCCATTCCTTAATCTTCTTAAAAAATTGGTTCAATTGGTGGAGTTTAAGCGTTACAAAGACGCTCTTCGCCGGAACCCCCAAGACCATTACCTCAGGGCGCGTTTCGCCAAGTACTGCCTTAACAGTTATTTTCAGGACTCCACTTCCAAATTCCACGTCGTGGAAGCCGTCAACCAGTTCGAGAATATCGTTCATTCGGACGTGCTAGATCTGGAGGTTTTTTACCTAATGGGAAAGTTCTACCAGGGCCAGGACAATAAAAAAGCGATGGAAATTTATAAACAGGGGATTAAGCGCTATAACGATTTTGTGATGAAAAGCATAGAATTTCGACACGAACATGTGGAAACGGCTTTTGCTATCGCTCTTAATCTCTTAGCCATGGAATCCAACCAGGCTGACCCGGAATTGGAAAAGTTTTTCAAAACGATCAGACGGACCTACCTCAAGAACTTTTTGGATCACAAAGTGGACTTTAATCCCGAATTGCTTGGAAATACATCTGGAATCCATCCCATTACGAACTAAGGCGAAAGAAGTGGTAAACAAAAAAAGGCCCTGGATATCCAGGGCCTTTTTTTGTTTTATTGTTGTTAGAGGGATTAAACTTCGGTCGAAACCTTGGCGGCCCTTTTGTAAGCACCCGCAGCGGCAAATGCACCAATCACGATGACACCCACGAACCAATACCATTCATCGTGTATGAAATGCCCGCCAGCTGCCAGCATGGCGAATACCATGGGGACGGATAGGTAGACATTCAATTTCGAGGCATTGGCGGCCCGGGTGACAATTTCCGGGGCGGCCGGACTACCAGTCTTTACGCCGTTAATGATCTTGCGCTGGCCGGGCCAAATGATAAACCAGACGTTGAACCACATGATAAATCCAAAGCCCGCCCCCAGCATGATCCAATGCCCCCGGGCACTGTCAAAGCTGGCTTCGTGGCCGGGCATCATATAGTTGATATAGAGCAGAACCAGGCCAAACAGGAAGGTAAGCATCGCCCCCCAGCGGAAAAAGAAAAGAGCCCGGGGCATCAGTTCCGGAACCACCTTCTTTTTCGAGTCCGCATCCAATGTTTTTGCGAAGTTGGCGTTGACGAAATTAAAGAAATACAAAAGGCCAATCCATAAAATCCCGAAAACCACGTGGAACCAGCGGAAAAAGATATTCAATATCTCTGTCCAAGTTGCGTCACCCATATTTCCTCCATGTATCGTGTTTTTAAAAGTCGACAGGCCTACGTTATTCACCGAGGTAGGAAAAGTCAAGACAGCGGGTTGGAAGGAAGCGAAGGGAAAAAGGTTTAGTTTTCTGGAAATCACTGGAATCGAGGGTGAAGATAAGCCTGGTTTTTGATAGGATGACCTTCGAAAAGCTACGTTAACGGCTTGACGCCGATGAGGTTGGAAATGAACGAATGCGAGCAATTACATCCATTGTTGAGAGGCTATTTAAACGACAGTCTTTCGGCGAGGGACCGCCGCATGGTCGCCCGGCACTTAAATCTTTGCGCTTCCGCCCGTAAAGAGTTGGATCGCCTGCGCGGCGGAACCGTAAAGGCTCCGGTGGTTTCATCCAATCCGCCATCCGAACCTTGGGATTTAAAGATCTTAAGGTGGTTATTTAAAACGCCCAAACCCCTTGCTCCCAAAGAAGTGGAAGCGGCCCCCAAGAAACAACGTTCGGTTAAAGAAGCCCCGCCCTTGCCGCCCCTAGGCCCAACCCGAAAATCCTCTTCCTTTAAGCCGATCCTGGGTATTCTTCTTCTTTTTGTGGCCTTGGCTTTTTTAACCCACTTTATTCAAAATGCGGGCGATAACACGCTGGTGAAGGTAACCAAGCGGTGGCTTTCCCAGCATGGGATCAATGCCTTTGGTACGCCTTCGCTGGATATGGTGCTGGATCTTTCGGGGCTTCCCCAATGGGGAGGGCCTAACGCCCCGGTGGCATTTTCATACGACGAAATCATTTCCGACCCGGATCATTACAATCTCTATTGGCACTTATTGGAACCGGGGTTGGACCCGCCCGCCGTCGATTTCAACAAGAACGATTTAGTGGTCTTTTTTACGGGTCAAAAACCGACCGGCGGCTACTCCGTGCGTTTTAAACGCATGGAAAATTATGCCGACAAGACGATCCTTTGGTATGACGACCTTTTGCCCTCAGCGGAGCAATTGAACACCCCCCCGGCCCGTTCATGGGTGCTCCAGATGGTGCCAAAACCCGCCCAATTGCCCGTATTGATCCAGAAAATTCAATAGAACCATTCATCGCCGAGGTACCGTGACAGGGGGCCCACAAGGCCATCTTTGGGGTTTTAAATTCCCTCAAAATCTTTAAACTGTGCCTCCGTTTCCCTTCGGTGAATTTATTAAAGGAGCTTGAATTGAAAATTGGAATTGTCGGTCTGCCCAATGTTGGCAAGTCCACCCTCTTTAACGCGATTACCAAATCCAAAGCTCCCGCGGAAAACTATCCCTTTTGCACGATTGATCCCAACGTTGG
This sequence comes from uncultured Pseudomonadota bacterium, assembly GCA_963843375.1. Lineage (GTDB taxonomy): Bacteria > Oederibacteriota > Muellerivitia > Muellerivitales > Muellerivitaceae > CAWJKT01. The sequence continues at coordinate 76,291 of CAWJKT010000007.1, read as the reverse complement.
GGTGGTAACTGTTCCCGATGACCGCATCGGGAAGCTGGCGGCTATTGAGAAGAGCGAAAAACAGGTTCCGGCCATCGTGGAATTCGTGGATATCGCCGGTCTGGTGAAGGGCGCCAGTAAGGGCGAAGGGCTTGGAAACAAATTCTTGTCCCATATTCGCGAGGTGGACGCAATCGCCATGGTGGTTCGGTGCTTTGAGGATGGCAATATCGTGCATGTGGAAGGATCCATTGACGCTGTGCGGGACATTGAAATCATCCTGACTGAGCTTTGCCTGGCGGACCTGGAAACGGTGGATAAACGCCTGCAAAGGACCGAGAAGGGCAAAAGAGCAGGGGATAAGGAGGCCCTCCTGGAATGGGACCTCTTTTCCGCGGTGAAAAAGGTATTGGAAGAGGGAAAACCAGCCATTTCACTTTCCGCGACGCTGGAGCAGGAAAAAAAGCTCAAGGAGTTGAGCTTGCTCACTCGCAAACCCTTTCTCTTCATCGGAAATGTGTCCGAGAACGACCTGGCTGATCCCAACCAGAACAAGTTTTATCAGGCCCTTAAAAAATACTCCGAATCCCACCAAGCCGGGTGCCTGCCCATCTCGGCCAAGATCGAGTCCGAAGTGGCTGAATTACCCGAAGAGGAAGCCCAGCAATTTCTCGCGGATCTGGGAATCAAGGAAAGAGGATTGCACGCCATTATCCGAAAGTCCTATGAAACTCTTGGGCTTATTTCCTATTTCACAGCGGGGCCGATGGAAGCCCGGGCTTGGACCATCACCAAAGGGACCCTCGCACCTCAAGCGGCCGGCAAGATCCATTCGGATATCGAGAGGGGTTTCATCAAGGCGGAAGTTTATTCCTACGACGACTTGGTTTCGGCGGGTTCCACTGCCAAGGCCCGGGAAGCGGGCAAGCTACGCACGGAAGGCAAGGAATACGTCATGAAAGACGGGGATGTGGTGCATTTCCGATTTAATGTTTAATGGAGAATTTATGAATTATCGAAAATGGGTTGGAATGATGATTTTGGGTTTATTCCTGGCAGGGCGGATCTACGCGGGTAACGACGCGTTGGCCCAGACCCAAAGCGTCCCCACGGGAGAACGGGTGGCCAATTACCTCCAATCCATGATGATTTCCGTTTGCGCCATCCTGGAAGCCAAAAAGCCGGGGGATATGATCAATAGCGCCGAGATTTATCGGGTTGGGGTTACTTACGACCCTGAAGAAAAAGTAATCGAACTTTCGGTGGTGGGAATTCATACCGATCCAAAAAATGCTCAAGAGAAGCTCGAATTGACCAAGAAATTGGTCATGAGTTTTAACAAAAAAATCCAAAGAAACTTCGGCGTGACCCTGGGGGAAAGCGACATTGTCATGGACTATCTGGACGCCAGATCCAGCCATATCATCCTGAAATATCGGGACGGGCAATTCGTGGCCCAACCCAAAGTCGAGGAAGTTATCACTCCCGGGTTTGTCGGGTCCCTGGAACATTAAAGGGCCGGTTACCTCAACACCATTAATTTTCCAACCGAGCGTCCTCCGGGTGTTTTAACCACCAAATAATAAAGGCCGTTAGCCAATGGCATGCCCCATTTGTCTTGTGTGGCCAAAGGCAGTGTTAACCTCCCCGCAGGTTGTGACCCGTAATCGACTTCGTTCACTTTCCGGAAGGCAGTCGTAAAAACCGAAACGTTGATATCGTTGGCAGACTGGCCCAATGTGAATTGGATTTGAATCTCACCCGGGTTGTTAACTGGGTTAGGGAAGATAAGAATGGGGTCCGCCGGGTTCGGTGTGGGTGTGACTGAAAGAGGAACAGGCGGGGTTAAGGTTCCGGTGGGAGAATTGGTATGGGTGAGGGTGAAAGTGGGAGAAGATGTGAGAGTGAAGGTTGGGGTTAGAGTCAAAGTGGACGAGGGCGTGGAGGTTGGGCTGGGGGTCGGGGTTTTCGTGAAGGTAGAAGAAGGCGTATTGGCTGGTAGCAAGGTACCCGTGGAGGTTAGAGTTGGTGAGGAAGTGACGGTAGGTGTGAAAGTCGGCGTGAAGGTTGTGGTGAGTGTGGTGGTAAAGGTGGGAGAGGCGGTGACGCTATAAGTCGCCGTATTGGTGGGAGTAGAGGTGACGGTTCTGGTTGTGGAGGAAGTGGGGGTGTTGGTATTGCCAATGGGTGTAGTGGTGGGTGTTGAAGTGGCAGTGGAGGTTGGGGTTGTCGCCGAGGTCAATTTCCAGACGCTGTTCCCAAAGGTGGTCAAGTAACGGTTGCCCGTGGCCGGGTCAAAATAAACCCGGTGGGTGCTTCGAAAGGGTACCCCGGTAATCTGGGTCCAGGTATTTCCGGCATTCAGGCTTTCCCAAAGCCCCTCGTCTTCCGTCCCCAGGTAAACATCCGAGGAGTTATTGGGGTTGATACTGGGGCAGAAGCCGTCGATGGGGTTGACGGTCCCCGGAAAAGTCGAGATCGGGTGGGTCCAACTGGTTCCACCGTTGGTCGAAACAAACATGCCCTTTTGGGTAGGGCTGCCCCATTTCATTGAAGCAGCGTAAATGGTCGTTCCGGTGGAGTCCACGTCAAAACCCTGCAGGTAGTAAAGAGGTGCGTTGCCATTACCCGTATCCGCCGTTCCCGTCAAATAATTCCATGTTGTTGCCCCCTTGGTGAATTTCCATATTCCGCCGGGAGTCCATGTATCGGTACTTTCATTTAGATAACCCGAGATCAGGCAAAACAAATCTCCCGCAGAGTCTTCCTTCAATTGGTAAGCGTGAAAATTTGGACTGTTGCCCAGCCCCGTGTTCATGATGGTCCAGGAAGTCCCGCTATTGCTGGACATATAAACGCCGCCCTGGGTTCCGGAAGTGGCATTGCCCCACATGGCCACGTAAAGGTTGCCGGTGGTGGGGTCTCGCAAAATGGAAGTAGCCGGAATGGTGGGCAGGCCGGTGGAAACGCTGGTCCAGGAGACGCCGTTGTTGGCACTTTCCAAAACCCCGCCCCCCTGGAGAGTGACGTTGGTGCCGATCTGGGTGGAATGGCAGATGTCGTGCTGATCGGAGGCGGCCGCATAGATGACGCTGGTGGCGGCGTTAAAAGCCATCTCGAAGATGGTGTTGTGCCAGACGGTGCTGAAGGGCAGGCTGTGGTACCAGGTACTTCCGCTGTCGGTGGAACGCTGCAGGCCGATATCACTCTGGCAAATGTAATGGGTAGTGGAAGACCAGGGGCAGATGTAGTAATGCCAGGCCGTGGTGACTTCCAGCCCCAAAGTCGTCCATTGTTTGCTTGCCCCGATGGGGGGTGTGTCAGCGAAGGCCGAGTAAATCTCATCCCAGGTGGTGCCGCCGTTGGTGGTCATGTAGGAGCAGTCCAGGTCGGTGGCGACCACACGGTTGGGATTGACTGGATCCACCTTCAACTGGATCCAGGCGGCGCCCTCCTGGAAGAGAATATCGTAATCAATCCAGCCCAGAGTTACGTTGCCGCCGCTGGTGGAGGGCATGAAGACGTTCGTCCAGGAGGCGCCGTAATTGGTGGTTTGCCATACGCCTTCAACGGCGTTCTGCGAATTGTTGATGGCATAGGCCGTGGCAGGCGCTCCTTCGGAGCATTCCACCTTATTAAACCCATCGGCTCCCGTCGTGGTTCCGGAAAGTGAAAGGGTCCAGTTGGCCGCGCCATTGACGGAGGTATAAACATCGGTACCGTTATAGGTACCCCCGCCACTATCGTAAACCGCATAAAGCACCACGGTAGCGGGGCTGCTCAGGCTGGCGCCGGAAAAGCCGGTCAAGGCCGCGGGCGTGGGAAGCCCGTTGTTGGCGGCTACGAAAGTCCCTCCCGTGTTCACGTCGGTGCCCTTGAAAACGCCGCCACCCGCGCCGGCATTAGCGTCCACGTCCGTTCCTATATAAACAGTTCGGTTTGTCACGGGCGAGGATTGGTCAATGACGATGTCCCAAACATAACCATCCACTCCGCCGCAAGAAACCCAAGAGGCTCCGTAGTTGGTGGAGTAATAGGCTCCTGAATCCGCTCCCAGCACGATGAAGTTGGAATTGCCTCGGTCCACCACGATGCGGGTAATGCGGGTATTGTTGCCCCAAGTGGGCTGGGTGGGAGCGTAGGCCCAGGTGCCGCCCTCGTTGGAGCTGAAAAGAAGGCTTCCGTTGACGTCGTCGTTCTCCAGGCCGAACCCCCAGAGGTTGTTCACGTCGTTGGGGTCGTAGCCGATGGGGCAGGCTCCGTTGGGATAGTCGGTATCGGAGCCGAACTGGGTGAAAGGACGGATTTGGAAGCTGACTGCGTTGTTATCCGAGAGAAAAATTCCCCCCATATCGCATTGCAGAAAGACCAGATTGGGGTCAAGGTAGGAGAAGGAAGGAGCATATTGGGCCCCGCCGCCTCCGATACCCAGGTTGGTCCAGGTTTGGGACAATAAAACCTGCGGCAAAGACAAAATCCATATCAGGAGAAAGGTCTTTTTCATCATGGGAATAGGTCTAGGTTACCACCACTTGTCTTATCACGCCTTACTTGAACTTTAACCGGGAGTCTTTCGTCTAAAGAATTAGGAGATATCGAATAAATAAAGGAAAAGCCCGCCATGAAGATACTTTCTGTTATGTGGGCTGGAGCCATTCTTTCCCTTTCCTGGCCCTGTTTGGCCCATACCAGCCCCTTAACTTACTCGCAGAAGTGCATCCACCTTTTGGATCGGCTGACCTTTGGCCCCAAACCGGGTGATCTGGCGAGGATTTACAAGTTGGGCCCCAAAGTCTTTATTGAAGAACAGTTGAACCCCGACCAGATCAATGACAGCAATTGTGAAAAGGAACTGGAAAACTATCCCACCTTGAAGATGTCCAGCTATGATCTGTTCAAGGCCTATCCCCCAGCCCAATTTGTCTTAAAAAAGCCAAACTGGATGGGATTGACCCGGAAAAAATTAAAGCCATCAACGAGAAACCGAAGGCCATCCTGGTGGAACTTTCCGCGGCCAAGCTCACCCGAATCCTCGACAGCAAACGCCAGCTCCAGGAAGTCATGACCGATTTCTGGTTTAATCATTTCAACGTCAGCTTCCAGAAGAACCAAGTGAAATGGATGCTGACTTCCTACGAGCGGGACGTCATCCGTCCTCGGGTATTCGGGAAGTTCAGGGATCTTGTAGGGGCTGTGGCCCATAGTCCCGCCATGATGGAATACCTGGATAACGCCACCAGCACGGTAGACCCCCGGTACGTGCCGGAGGACGAGATGGCGGTCCTATCCCCAGATGATGTCCATGATGGAAAACCGCGCGGGTAAGCCCAAACAAAACGTGGGCCTCAACGAAAATTACGCCCGGGAACTGATGGAACTGCACACCCTGGGAGTGGATGGTGGTTACAGCCAGCACGATGTCATCCAGGTGGCCCGCGCCCTGACGGGCTGGAGTTTCCAGGGGCCTTATTTCCTCTTCAAGCCCGACCACAAAAACATCGACCCGAACACCATCTTCCAGTTCCAATTCCATCCCCGCATGCACGACCTGGGTGAGAAGGTAATCTTAGGCCAAAAGTTTGGGCCCGAGGTAGCGGACAAAATGGCGCAGGATGAGGGGGACCGGGTTCTGGACTTTCTCTGCCGCCAGCCGGCTACGGCCCACTTTATTGCCACCAAACTTTGTCGCCATTTCGTATCCGACAACCCGCCGGAGGATCTGGTCCAAAAGGTGGCGGACAAGTATATCGAAACCGACGGAGATATCCGCGAGATGCTGCGGACCCTTTTTACCGACCCGGAGTTTTATGACCCCGCTTATTACCGTGCCAAGGTCAAAACGCCCCTGGAATTCCTGGCCAGCGCTCTTCGGGTTACCGATGCCAAGCTGGAGGATCCGGTGAAGCTTTCCCAGGTGCTTGGCGGCATGGGAGAACCCCTTTATCAATGTGAACCTCCCACGGGCTATCCGGACGACGCCAAATCCTGGATTTCCTCCGGGGAACTACTTAATCGAATGAACTTCGGTTTGGGGCTATTAAGCAACCGTGGGCCAGCCAAGGTGGACTTGGTTGAGTTAGTTCCCGCTATTGATTCCACGGACGAAAAGAAAATTCTAACCGGGTTCTTCAAAGCTTTCCTACAAGGTCAAGTGTCCGCTTCCACGAAGAGGGTGCTGGTCAATAGGCTGGAAGATCCCGAAATCACCCATGCCGTTTTGGACGACAAGCAAAAAGATATTCAGGTAGTGAAACTGGGAGCGCTGGTACTGGGTTCCCCCGATTTCCAGCGGCGGTAGCCGCAATTCAAGTTTGGTTATGGAGAGATAAAATGGAAAATTTCAAAGAAGTAAAATTATCCCGCAGGGATTTTTTGAAGGTGAGCGGGGTCCTGGCCACCAGCATGGCTTTTTATACCATGCCCAAATGGGTCTTGGCCGCTGCTTCCAGCCCTTCCTTATCCGGCAAAACTTTGGTGGTACTCTTTCAAAGGGGAGCGGCGGATGGATTGAATATCGTGGTGCCGTTTAAGGACGCCATCTACCGCAATAGTCGCCCAACCATCGGCCTAGGAGAACCGGGCCAGGATAAGGGAGTTATTGATTTGGATGGCCATTTTGGACTCCATCCAGCCCTTGAGCCCCTGATGCCCCTTTGGAAATCCGGTAACTTTGCCTTGATCCAGGCGGTGGGTAGTCCTGATGGAACCCGCTCCCATTTCGACGCCCAGGACAATATGGAAACAGGAACCCCAGGGATCAAAATTACCACCGACGGTTGGCTCAACCGGGCTTTGCAAACCTTCCCCAAGGTTTCTAAATCCTCTATTGCGGCGGTGGCTGTTTCGCCCCGCCTGCCCCGCATCTTAAGGGGCGATTTTCCAGTGACCACCTTTACCAACTTACAAAATTACCGGTTTTACGGCGGGGCTGATGAAGAGGCCTCTTTCGATGCCATGTACGATCAAAGCATCGATAGCCTGCTTTCGGGGGCGGGCAGGGAAACCAGCGAATCGGTTGATGCCCTACAAAAAGTACTGGCTGAGGGCCCCCAGAATGCGGAAGATGCGGGTTACCCCAAGAGCAAAGAAAGCCAAAGCTTTTTTCAATTGGCCCGTGTCATCAAAGCCAAACTGGGCTTGAAAGTGGGCTTCGTGGATATTGGAGGTTGGGACGATCATGTGCAGGAAGAAAACCGGCTCCAAAAGGGGTTAACCGACCTGGGCGGGGCGCTTGCCGCATTCTATAAGGACCTAGGGGACCAATCGGGGGACGTACTTTTAGTTTCATTGACCGAGTTCGGACGCACTCTGCAGGAGAATGGCAATCGGGGTACGGATCACGGTCATGCCAGCATCATGTTACTTTTAGGCGGGGGAATCAAAGGTGGCAAGGTTTATGGTCGCTGGCCAGGATTAGAGCCAGAAAATCTTTTCGAGGGTAGGGACCTACAAGTAACCACCGATTTCCGCCAGGTTTTGACCGAGGCTCTTGCAAGCCATCTTGGGATTATGGATGTGACCAGTATTTTCCCAAGCTTCCAACCGGACACGTCTTTGGGGATTCTTTCTTAAGACTTTCGAGGAGCTCGATTGGTTTTCTAGAAACTGCCCAGCACATTTTCCAATACAGAGTGTCTTAAAGACTAATACCGAGTCGGAAGATTAGAATCAGAAATAGTCCTTCTTAATAGTTAAAATATGGAAATTCAAAGATTAGGGGGGAGCGGTTCGAGTCCAACCTGGGGAGGTATTCAATTTGAATATTTATTTGAGGGTGTTTGTTTTGTTGGTTTTATTTAATTCTTTTAATTTGCCACTCTTGGCCGACGATTCCCCGGTCAATCAAAACGACGGTGCTTATGGCGCCATGGTTTATCCATTTTCACTTAAGAAAAAAAGCCCGATCCGAATGGAAAAAGAGTATTTAAAATTTATTTTTAAAACCACTTCTACTCAAGTGATCGCTAGATTTTATTTCGTGAATACAAATACCCAACAAGCAGTTACCCAATTAACGGGGTTTCCTGACATCGCACTTGGGATCGAAAAAGCGAAAAAAACGGGCCGTTTTTCCGAACCCTACCCTTCGAATGCCTACGTTGGTACAACTTATTCTCCTTTGGAAAACCTAACTACTCTTTTGAATGGTATTGAAATCCCATCCGAGGTGAAATTTGGTTATGTGGATAACACTGATTGGGTACCCTCTACCGATCAAACTGGGGACCTAGTGGCTTGGTATGTCGTCCAAATGATTATCCCACCTGGGGGCCACAAAATTTTGGAGAGACGTTATGAAACCGATAACCCGAGTCATGTCCCGTGCACGGAATTTACCTATATCACCCATACGGGCGGAGGGTGGCACGGAACCATCGGGGAATTGAAAGCTGATTTAGTCTTAGGGGAAGGGACCGATGGTGATGATTTTGATTTTGAACCACCTTTAACAGAATGGAAAAAGACAGGAAAAAACACAATGAGTTTAGTTTGGACCGATTTTGATCCCCGATTAGATTCTTCGAAACAACAGATATATATCAAAGATTGCGCCAGTGAAGCCGAACTTGAGAAAATGAGTCAAGACCATTAACTTGTTCATGTCCAGAAACCCTAAACAGTTTTACGAGGAATTTGATGGTTCGCAAATCGTGCGGAATGGGAGCTAATTAATGAGAATTTCATTGGAATTGGTGCCAAGAAATAAAGAGTCCATATTGGACGAAGTCGAAAAGATCTCGAAAAATCTTAAAAAAGTAACCACAATAAACATTCCCGATTTATTGCGGTTTGATTTGAGAAGTTGGGTAGCTTGTGGACATGTGAAACCATTTTTTGAAAACGCGATACCTCACATAAGGGCTGTTGACATTAATTTGAACGAACCGTTGCCGATGGGGACTTTCCTTTCTGAGAATAACTTGAAAGAAATCATTGTTATTAGCGGTGACATTCCACAAGACATGTCCAGGAAAATGTATCCATCAGATGTATTGGAAGTCATTAAAAAATTCAAAACGGAAATTTCAGGAATAAAAATTTATGCGGCTTTCGATCCCTATCGACAAGGAATACACAAGGAACTTGAATATGCCCATGCCAAGCGGGATGCCGGTGCTGATGGCTTTTTTACCCAACCATTTTTTGATATACGTCTTTTTGATATTCACGCTGAATTACTTCGATCTTACGAAGTCTTTTGGGGAGTTTCTCCGGTTTTAAGTATGAATTCAAAAAATTATTGGGAAACAAGAAATAAAGTGATTTTTCCAAGTAGTTTTAAACCGACTCTAGAATGGAATCGTGATTTTGCCAAAACGGTTTTGAGTAGAATTACTTCGATGAATGGAAACGCCTACTTCATGCCTATCAAGGCTTCGGTTATGGATTGTTTTAGTGAAATTCTTTGAAAAGATTCATTCTGTCCATACGGAGTGGGGATCCAAATAGGACAAAATCAAAAGTTGCAGTTCTTTTATATCAATTCAACTTTTCGTCTCTTTTGACAATTCTCAACCCCTTCGTTTTTCCCTTTTTGGGTTTTTCATCCGGAGGTTTTTGTTCCTTTGGTCTCTGGATCTGAGTAGTCATATCCCCCTTGAAATAAGTGGTGCCCGCATGGATGAGACTGCTTTGAAGGTCTAGCCATATCTCGCCGCCCATATCGGTCCAGCGGCGGCAAAAGCTGTAATCTTCACTTAAATAAATCCCCGTCTTTTCGTCGATCATGCAGTTGAAAAGGGCATAGCGCCATTTGGAATTCTTCCATTCGTCGTGAATCACCAAGTCCCGGGAATAACGCAAGCCGGAATAGTGTTCCATCATCCGTTGGAGGGCCGGTTTGCGAATCATCAGAAACCCGGTTCCCGCCGCCTGAACTTTGGCGAAACCCCTTTCGATCTGGATGGCCTTAGGGTTTTCGAATTCCACTACGTAATCCAAAGATGCGGAATGAAGATTGGGCATATCCGCTTTGGCCAATTCAGACAACTTATGCCAGTTGATATTTTTAACCGGGTAAGCGGCGGCGGTGAAATCCGCACCGTAATCCAATAGCCGGAAAACCTGGGCGGGTTCAAAACCGATGTCCGAGTCGATAAACAAAAGATGGGTGGCGATCTCGTTATCCATGAAGGTGGCCAGGAGATTTTGGCGTGCCCGGGTGATGAGGGCATCCCCCAGAATGGTCTTCACGGAAATTGGTATTTGCCGCTGGAATAAATTTTGTTGGAGCTTCAGCATGGAATTGGAATAGATGCCGGTCATATGGCCATCGAAACAGGGAGTTGCTACCATGAGGTGGATGGGGGAATCGGGCAAAGCGTTCTCCTTTAAGCGAATTGGTAGGAGTATACCAAAAGGAGCCTGCGGTTGACCGGTAGCTCCTTTTGATTTTATACGATTGAACAATTAAGAAGCATAGGCAATAGCTTTCTTCCCCTCCATTGGAAGTTTAGCGTTGGCCCATTCTTCCATACCGCCGGGGTAATCCTCAGCCATATATTTTCGGGCTTTCAATATTTGAGCCGCGCGCGGGCCCGCCATGCAGCTTACTCCGCTGCAATGGGTGATGATGAATTTCCCGTGGCCCACCTTTCTTTCCACATCGACCACAAACTCATCGTCACTCTTCTTGCTGAGGGGAATATTAATGGAACCTTTGATATGAATATCATTAAAAGCGGGCTTGTCCAAAACATTGATCACGACCGCCCCTTTCTTCATGTGTTCCTGAACCATTTCCGTTGTTAGTGCCATAGCACCCTCCTTTTGAATAAAGGTTATGATTTATCCTTAGGAATCAGGCGGTGAAAGTTTCAAGGAGGGGGACATTATCCAAAACGGCCTCCAAATGGCTTGGAAAAGTGGGTTTGGGGGCTCCGGCTGAGAGGTAACACTTTAAAGGATTCAGGACATCTGGTTTTAGCCGTTAGATAAAACTGAGGCCGAAATTGTTTCTTATCTTGCGAGCCAACGGCTCCCTGGTTCTTTACAAACGTCTCAATTTAAAGCAGGTTATTGAGTTTTGGGCGCGACATCTTATCCATACGGACTCGATCTTGAAAAAGTGGCTACAAACGATTTTGGAGCGGCTGGCGTTGAAGCGGCAATTTTGGGCCATCAAGCTCTTAGCCCTTCCGAAATTTATCAAAAAACACCAGCGATGGCCCCGGTTCATTGCCTCTCACCAAGCCACCTTCGAGGATTATGTCTTTCGTCGGATGACTGGCCCCTTTACCCCCTATGAGGAACTCTGCGTCGATAAGGAAGAGGCCAAAATCATCGCCTCCACCCTTTCCCCTGGCATCAGGGCTCCCTTGCCCATATCCGTTCTTCCCCTCACCCCCGAAACCACCTTGGAAGAGGTGGGTGTTTTTTTATATCCCTATGTCGGCAAAAACCTGGTTGCTAAACCCACTCATACTTCGGGGGGCGTTGTTTTTTTGGGGACCGGCGATTTGCCGACGATCATTCAACAGACTTTTGTGATGCACCAATTAGCCCGCCGTAATTACTTTTTAAATGAATACGAAGTCCAATACATGAAGCTGAAGCCGAAAATTATGGTGGAAGAATGCCTGCCTTCCACCGTTTCCTTTGGAAAAGGCGGGATGAGGTATCATCCTCCCCCGGATTTCAGGTTTTACGCATCGCGCGGCAAGGTACATTTCTGCCAGTATGACGAGGGCCGGTTTGCCGACCACCGTCAGGCCCTTTTCACTGTGCCAGAGCACCGGCAGATCATCATTCGGGATCTCTTTCCCCTGCCAGACCTCTTGCCTGAAAAACCGGCCCACTGGGACAAGTTGATCCAAACCGCTTCGGAACTATCCAAGCCCTTTGATTTCGTAAGGGTAGATTTATACGACCTGCCGGAAGGAGTCTATTTCAGCGAGTTTACCTTCACTCCCAATGCCACACTTTTTCCCTTTCCGCGACCAGGCTTTCAGCCGCAAACTATTGGAGGATGTTTTGAATGCTTCAGCGAAATAAATCAAAGGCGGTAAAAGTCACGAGCCGCGAAAGGTGCAAAGAAAGAAAAAATGGATTTGCGGGGGTTTCTTCGCAACTTCTTTCATTCGCTATTCTTTGTATCCTTCGTGTCTTCGTGGTTAAATAGGTTTTGCTTTCGATTTTAATATTCAAAGGACCAAGTTGGCCAGTGAACTCAAGTCTCAATTTTTCAGGCGGGCCCGGAGCCTTGCCCCACGAGGTGCTCGTGGAAGCCAGTGAAGCCATCCTTCAGGCCCCAGGAACCCACCAGTCCATTCTGGGGATTAGCCACCGCTCCGATTATTTCAAGGCCATACTCCAGGAATCGGAAGCCCTCTTTCGGGAAATACTGAATATCCCTGTTGATTACCATGTTCTCCAACTCCAGGGGGGCAGCAGCCTCCAATTTTCCATGATTCCAATGCTACTTTTGCGTGGGAAGGGAAAGACAGCCGAATACCTAAAGACTGGGTACTGGAGTGCCAAGTCCATTCCGGACGCGCGTTTGGAAGGGCCGGTGCGGGTTCTTTATGATGGCGAGGGTGGCGGCTACACTCGGTTGCCCGAGGCGAGTGAACTGACCTATGACGCTCAAGCGGCTTATTTCCACTATGTCTCCAATGAAACGGTGGAAGGATTGCAATTTCACTTTCTGCCGGGATTGAAGGGCGTCAAACGGGTCTGCGACATGTCATCGGATTTTTTAAGCTACCCTTTTGACATCAAAGACTACAGCCTTGTTTACGCCCACGCCCAAAAGAACCTGGGCCCGGCGGGACTGACCCTGGTCATCCTCAAGGATGACCTCCTAAAGGGCGCTCCTAACTCCATTCCCAGCATGCTTGATTACCGCAACCACGCGGAAATGGACTCCATCTATAACACCCCGCCTGTTTTCTCCATTTATGTCGCCTTGCTGGTCGCCCGATGGTTGAGGAACAAAATCGGAGGCCTCCAAAAAATGGCAGTCCTCAACGAAAAAAAAGCCCTGGCCCTCTATGGCCTGCTGGACCGACATCCCGACTTCTTCCGGATTCATGGGGCCAAGAAGGACCGGTCCTTTATGAACGTTGTTTTCCGCCTAGGCAGCCCGGAACTGGATAAGACGTTTCTGGAGGAAGCCACCGCCGCCGGTTTTTACGGTCTGGAAGGCCACCGCTCACTGGGTGGGCTTCGGGCCTCCCTTTATAACGCCGTGACGCAAGAGGATGTGAACCGACTCTTGGAGTTTATGGATGGATTTCGCGCCCGACACTCAAAATAAGATGAAATATCAAAATCTTATAAACGGTTTAATCCGAACGACGATATTAGAAAATGGCAATGGAAAAGTAATAGAGAATGGGTTTCGAAATTTACAGCAACTTCGGTCCCGCCAAGTGCTCGAAAGCAACGTGCCCGGCGGTCTTTAACGGTTCCAGATTGGGCGTTCCGCTCTTCATCACCTTGGCTAGGTTTTCGGCTTTTCTTGTCTCAATCAAAGTATCCACTTCCTTGCGAGCCGGGCTGCTCAGCCCCGTACTTTCGGAGGTGATCAGTGAATTTTTCCGGATTCGGCGGAAATAAGTATAGCGGTCCATGTTGACGACCTTTCCGGCCCAGACAGCCCTGGTCAATAACTCGAAATCGCCGCTGAAATGAAGGCCCGAGGCGAATCCACCCAATCGCATTAAAAAATCTCTCGAAATCACGCTGCCGGGATAACAGAAGGGGTGGCGGATGGAGGCTTGTGGGGTGGAGTTCAGGTCCAGGGGATAGCGGCAGGCATGGATAATATCCTCGAAATACATGAGTTCCTGCGTGCCGATCCATTCGGCACCCGTGCGTTCCGCTTCATTAAGCAATTCCTCCAACCGGTCCAGGCTGGACCAATCGTCCGCGTCTTGGAACATATAAGCGTCAAAGTCCGTTTGGTCCATCACCGTCTGCAACAGGCGGTAAGGCCCCACGTTTTCAGGGGACCGCAAAAGAGTCACTGTTGGATATTGGCGGATGATCTCAAGAGGCCCATTCGTCGAGGCGTCGTCCAAGACGGCAATGGCGTTGGGCGGGCGTGTTTGGCCCAAGAGGGAATCCAGGGCTTGCCCTAGCCATTGCTCGCAATTGAAATGAGGAACCAAGGCCAAAACTCGGGATTTCGGGGACAATTTGGGGGGGCCTTCAAATAAATCCAACTGGTTGGTGGTGGAGGAACTTGCTGGAGCTGAAATGTAGGGAAGGGAAAAGGCCGATTTCCGGGAAACCCTTTCCAAGTCGAGTAAAGTCAAGGTACTTTCCATTCCCAAATGTTGAAACAAGGCCCGGGTCGAAATCCATCCAAAGGACATATAAACCAGGCGGGCCCATTCGGTGTTGCTCAAAGTGACCGGCGGTATCCAGGGCCGGATGAAAAAAGTCTCTTGCTTGACTCTGTTCCACTCCTCCAACGGAGGCGGGGAATAGGGGGCGTTGGCAGGCAGGTAGGCCACGAAGGGTGTGGTGAGATGGGGAAGAAGATCGTGTAAAAGGGAATTGATTTCTAGCACTTCGATTTTTTTTAAAAAAATGGAAAGCCTCAATAAGACTTTTTCCTTTTGACCCGGAGGAGAGGCCAACAGGATTTTTGCGGGCAACGGGTTGTCTTGGGCGAAAACTTGATTAAGCTTGGCAGCCAGTAAATTCAGGTTTGCCCCGGTCTCAAGCACAAGGGTTGTCTTGGATGAGAAATTGTTAGGCGTCATGGGTGTAGTTTAATCTTAAGAGGAGGTTTTTGTCTCTTTGTCGGGACGCAGGTCATAAAGCTGGAGATTAGCCAGACCGCCCCGGCGGCCGCCAAAGCCCCCTTGGAACCCTTGGGTGCCACCCGGTGACTGGGTTGGATTTTGGCTGGCGATAGGGGCCGGGGGAATGGCCGGTTTCCAAAGGGCCGGGTCGACCGGTTTTCCATTTTCCCTAACCCATTTGGCGATTTCGGCCTGCTGTCCGCCCCCCCGCCCAAAACCGAAGCCCCCGCCAAAACCTCCACCGTTGCCGCCAAATCCCCGGCCATTGTTCCCACCCCGGCCTTGGTTAGGCCCGGGACCCTGGAGAAGCATATAGCGGAAATGTCCGTCCTTTACTTTTTGGGCGAATTGGTTGACGGTGAGAATGGGGTCCCCACCCATAAAACCGCCAATAGCCACCACCGGTTCACCGGTTTCAATGATAATCGGCGCCACCAACTGGCTGTTTTGCGATACCAAAAGATATTGCTCGCCTTTGCAATGGGTCTTCAGGAAATCCATGAGTTTGGTATTGTTCAAGTGCCCGCCGAATCCCTGAAACATTCCCTCTCCTTGACCCCTTGAGAGCAAATCCGGGCTGGCCTCGACTGATTGACCCGAGCCTAAAACAGGTGTCAGGGCCCAAAAGGAAGGACAAAGGAAAAGCGCGCAAAGTCCTAAACTCAGGGGAATGCCCGAACTCAACTGGGATTTTTGTACCTTCAGGAACGGCAAAAAGAAAAGCCCAACCACCGCCAAGCCCACACCCAAAAATAGAATTGGCAAAAGCGTGGATTTCCAGTCGGGATATTGATCCACGATAAAAGCCTGCCAGGCAGTGGTCAGGATCAGACCCAGGAACAAGTAGGCACGATGGCCTTCCTGAAAATAGGACCAGAGGGCTTGTATCCCGATTCCCGCGAGGGCGGCTATAGCCGGTACTAACATGACGAGGTAATAGGCGTGCATGGCCCCTCGCATAAAACTGAAAACTACCGCGTAGGTGAAAAACCAGCCCAGCCAAAACAATAGGGCTTGATGGGAAGGCGCCAAGGGAATGAAGAGGCGGGTTCGCCGGGCCTCGGCCCAGAAACCCAGTAAGGCCAGGGGAAGAAACCAAGCGATCTGTCCAGCCATGTTTTTATCCGCCAGCCGCAACGGTCCGGGGGTCCCGGTATTCATGCCGCCGCCCCTTCGGCGGCCCATGCCCTGGGAAGACGGCCCGGCCGCGGTCGTACCCGAATTCGCCGTTGAGATGGTAGGGGATGGATTGGTGGTATCGGCGGTAGCCGTGACGGGGGAAGTACTTGTTCCGGTGACAGATGCCGGAGCATTTCTCGGCCTTTGGTTTTGGGGAAAGCCGCGCCGTCCCCTAGTCAGTAATCTTTGGAATCCGTTCCAACCCAAGGAGAGGCTGACCATGGAATTATCCTGAGTGCTTCCCACAAAGGGCCGCTGTTCCGGTGGGGTTAAATCCACCGCCATTGGCCAAGACAAGGCCACCACCAGCAGAATCAGGGTGCCAATGGTCAAATCTCCCAGGCGGTGTAACCAGGATCGCGGCGATCCCAGCAGGTAAACCAGGTAAAAAACCGGAAGCCCGACGAAAGCCGCCATCATTTTGGTATTGAAACCCACTCCCACCAGGATTAAGGCCAGATACAAAAGCTTTCGGTTTCCGGTTTCGGCGGCCAGGCTTAAAGCCCAGGCCGATAGAAGCATGACCGCAACTAGGCAGGCATCCGTGTTATTGTATCGATCCACGGCGACGCTGACGGGCGAGAGGGCAATGACCAATGCGGAAAAAAGTGCCGCGCCGGAGCCGAAGCGGCGCCGCACAAGATGATATACGAGGACTATGGTGCCGAGCCCCTCCAGGACCTGAGGAAGAATGAGGGTGAGGCCCCTGTAACCGAACAATTTGGCGAAGGCGGTTTGAATCCACAAGGACACTGGGGGCTTGTCCACCGTCACAAACCCGACGGGATCGAAAGACACAAAAAAGAAATTGTGCCAGTTCATCAACATGCTTCGAACGGCCGAGGCGTAGTAGGGATTACCGGTTCCGTTTTGGTCGATTTTCCAAAGGCGAAGGACGGCCGCCACTAAGAGGATAAGAACAAGGGCCGCCCATTCCCGGGAACCGGGAGTGGAAGGGGGTGGTTGGTCCCCGGGATGAGCGGCGGTTTGTTTTAGAGAAATATTGGATTCCATGACCATCTAGACGCATGACTTTTGCTTTATGTGTCAAGTTTTAACCTCAAAAAGGCTAACTCTTTTATCGGCGCGGGGGCGTCCAAAAACCGAGTCTGTTTTCAAAGGAGATTCCATGGGCGGCGGGTTTTGGGTAGGGACGGCTTTGCTTCTGTGGGGAACCGGGACCGCTTTTGCTTATGACCTTATTCCCACCGAGACTTCCACGCCTACGATGGCCAAGCCCCTGGTCCTGAGTCCCCAAGAAAAAATCCCGGATAAAACCTTCTATACCCTTCCTCGTCCTCCCCACAAAGTGGAAGGCATTGCCATGAATCTCACCAATGACGAAGACACGGCTCCCCGAGGCCCCGCCTTAATGGACCTGACCGATCACCAAACTCTGCAGCAAATTCCGGTGGTCAACAAAATGGACAAGTCATCAGGGAGATATTATTGGCATCCTTTCAAGGGTTGGGACTATTGCCACTGTCGGGAAGGTAATCGGGATTGGTATGGGTGGCACACCGGTGGAAGCTTTCATTGGATCCTTTGGCGGTCGGGACGCTTTTGGTGGCATGATAGCTACACCCAGCGCTGGCTTTATTTCGATCAGGGTTTCTGGTGGTGGCAGGACCCCAATGTTTCGAACGGGTTTCAAGTTTTCCTGGATGACGGCCACTATCATTCGTGTGACGCTAATGGGGCGCTTGGGGATGACTTGTTAAGAACAGGAACCGAGGAGGTTGAAACCTTGCCTGTCGCGAAACCCAGCGCGACGACGACCCCGGGCGCAAAAAGGGGAGGACATCATGGAAGACATCACCTGGGCTCTGGATCGCCAAGCGGTTCGGGAACAGGGATGAACGGAGATTAAATAAAAGCTAAAGGCTAGTTTAGGTTTTGATATCGATTCGGGGAATATTAAAGGTGGCGGAATTTCCCGCGTTGCCGCCCTCTTCCTCGATGGTTCCATCCGGGCGATAGCGCCATGTCCGGGAGCCTTGGGGACGTTCTTTTTGCTCGCCTGATTTTTCCTCGGTTAATCCCTTTACTTTATTTACCGCTTGGTCATTGGTTTGATCATGAAGCTTTTCAACGGCATCTGCGGCCTTGGCCCGCGCCCTCTCGGCTTGCCGAAGTTTCGCGGATTCCGCCAACTCTTGGGATAACATGGCGTTTTGAAGTTGAACCCGCATGAAGTCGTTTTGGATGTGCTTCATTTCGAACGATCCTTTTGGAAGATTGACGAAACTATTTTAACACGTGACTGGCTTCCAAAAACAAGGCCCAAATTAAAGCGGATTTTGCCAATTATTGAGTCGAATCGGCTTCGAGGAACAATAAAGCTATTTTATGAGGATGACCCTTTTTACTTTAAAACTGAAGGGTTCGGTCAAATAAATAATGTAAACCCCGCTCGCGCATTTATCTCCATACTTATTGATTCCATTCCAGCTATACCATTGGCTGACGGGGGCGGTTAACTGTTGGGAAACCAGGGTGCGGACATGTTCCCCCGCCGAGTTGTAGATCATCAGGTTAAAGGGCCCAGGATATTCAGTGTAAACCACCTCGATTGAAACCGGGTTGGAAGCGGTGAAGGAATTTTCCGAGATGTAAAAGAGGTCCTGCGGTATGGGTGTGGGCGTGGGTGTGTTGGTGGGGGTGCAGGTGTTCCCGGGGTACCCACAGGGTGTTAAGGTTGGAGTGGGTGTGGGAGTGTTGGTAGTCGTGGAACTAGGGGTGGCGGTAGCGGTTAATGTCGGAGTGAATGTTATTGTGGGAGAGGGTGTGTTGGTCGGGGTGTTGGTAAGAGTTGGAGTGGTCGTCAGCAGGCAGGTAAAAGCGGTGAAGTTGGCGACATACAGGGTATTTCCCGCCACCACGTTGTAACTGCGGATTCCTACCGCCCCGGAAGTGTAAGGCGCGGTCGTCCCCGGATCCGTCACATCATTGAAGATTTGTACTGTCGTCCCAAGCCCCACCCCAGGACCCGTTTCGGGCGTCTCATAAGCGTTCATGACACCCCCGGAGACCACCACCTCCAAATGGACCCAAGTCCCCAAGGTATAGGCCGGGTTGGGATTCGTCGCCACGTAGTAATAGGTGCTGGGGGCATACTGCTTCTCGATCTCCCAGCGGTTATTGAGTCCGTTCCACTGGAAGATATAACCTTCCGCCGCTGAAGGAGTTGAAAGGAACACAAGTCCGAAAACTCCCTGGCCTCCGGTTCCCAGCATGAAATCCCCTTCCACGGTGTAACTCGAGAGGGTCGTGGGGAATTCGCCGCTGTTGACCGTCAAGTACGAATAACCCGTGGTGCCCACGGGGTTTTGTTCCAATTCGTTGGTCCCCGCGGTGTAGTAAAGCCCCGCCGCAGTGGAGGGATTCCAATTCACGTCGTAGTAGCTGTAATTATTCAGGCTCGATGAGCTCCCGTAGGTGTCCGTGAATTGCACGCAGGTGGGAGTGGGAGTCTGTGACCAACAATGAATTGACTGCTCCAAGGCCCAACAAATGAGGAAGACAGTTAAGATTGTAAACAATCTGTAATATTTCATAGGGCCTTTGAGATAAGCGATTTCAGTTAATTTTATCCCGATTGGCCTGAATGGTCTAATCATTCGATTCAGTGTTTCGAATCGCCGGTTTAACGATTTGAAACGGGGAATAACCTCCCGCCTAAATCGACTCCTTGGTCGGTTTTCACCGCGAGGTCGGAATTTTTTTAGTTCATCCCTTTTGCCGAGGGACACCATTTTGACAAGGTGCACACATTGCAGAGGGGTTTGCGGGCGTCGCAGACTTTGCGGCCGTGCTGAATCAAGCGGTGGGAGAAATGAAGCCATTCCACCTTGGGAATAATCCTCATTAAATCCTGTTCGATTTTGACGGCGTCCTGGTGTTGGGTCCAACCCAGGCGGTTACTCAGGCGGGTTACATGGGTATCCACGGTGATGCCTTCCGAGATGCCATAGACTTCCCCCAAGACCACATTGGCTGTCTTTCGTCCAACGCCCGGAATCTCCAGCATTTTTTCGATGGTCTTGGGCATCTTTCCTTTATACAGTCCCAATAGCGCTTGAGCGGCACCGACTAAGTTCTTGGCTTTGTTGTGGTAGAACCCGGTGGATTTGATGAGTTTTTCCACGTCCTTCATTTTGGCTTTAGCCAGTTTTTTGGGTGTGGGAAAAACCTTGAAAAGTCCGGGCACTACGATGTTCACCCTTTCATCGGTGCATTGAGCCGAGAGAATAACCGCGCAAAGAAGTTGGAAGGGGGTCTTATAGTGGAGAAAACACCGCGTGTCGGGATAAAGACGTTGGAGTTCGTGAATGATTTTGGAAGTTTTCGGGTTGGACATTTTCAAAGACTTTACCATAGAGACGAAAGGGAACGGAGAAAACATAATTCATTCTAAAGTTTTTTACGGTCCCGGAGTCTCGGCGATGGATTTGTTTGTTTAAGGGGTTGGATTCTTTGGAACACGGTTCTTATAATAACCGTCCGGTTCCTCGATTTTAAAAATTTATTGAGAACCGGACCGCCTTATTCTTAATTTAATAGTTCGGGTAAATGAATAGGGTGCCGCTTGCCAAAATGAAAGAGGACGCCTTCCGATGCCCATCATTGAAGTGGAGACCTTAAGCAAAATCTACCAAACTCAAAAGCGCCTGCCTGGTTTGGGCGGAGCGGTGAGGGGCCTTTTCAACCGCCAATACACCCAGGTGAGGGCCGTGGATGGGGTTTCCTTTAATATCGAGGAAGGTGAGTTGGTTGGTTTTCTGGGGCCTAATGGCGCGGGAAAGACCACCACTCTAAAAATGCTATCGGGGATCCTTTTTCCCACCGCCGGTACGGCGAAGGTCATGGGCTTTACGCCATGGGAAAGAAAAAACGAATATCGCCGGCAATTCGCCCTGGTCATGGGCCAAAAGAACCAGCTTTGGTGGGACCTGCCAGCCCAAGAATCTCTCTACCTTAATAAGGAAATCTACGGTGTTTCCGACGGGGACTACAAGCAGGTCCTGGATGAAATGACCGAGCTTTTGCAAGTGAAAAAGCTCTTGGGGATCATGGTTCGCGAACTTTCACTCGGTGAACGCATGAAATTCGAGTTGATCGCCGCCCTTTTGCACCGCCCAAGGGTCTTGTTTCTGGATGAGCCCACCATTGGTTTGGACGTAGTGGCCCAAAAGAACATCCGGGAGTTCATCAAGGATTACAACCGGCGCACGAAAACAACGATTCTGCTGACAAGCCATTATATGAACGACATTCAGGCCCTTTGCGAAAGGGTGGTCGTCATCAACCATGGCAAAAAAATATTTGATGGGCGGTTGGATGACGTTGTAGAGAAATTTTCCCAAACCAAGCTTATTTCAGTCACTTTCAAGGCCGGGGGGATCAGCCGGGAACAACTGGCCGCCTTGGGGGAAGTGCTGGAGTATAGTAAAGCCAAGGCGATCTTGAAAGTCACGCGTGACAACGTCAAAAAAGCCTCAAATGAGATATTGACCCAATTTGACGTGGACGATATCAATATTGAAGAGGTACCCATCGAGGAAGTGATTGAGAAGGTTTTTAAAGGATCGGAGAATTAATGGGTATTCCTGTTGCCGAAACCGCATCCAAATCCCCATTCCACAAATACTGGGTCATTCTCAGCACCCGTACCCAGGAAGACATGTCCTACCGGGCCAATTACGTGTTCGGGGCCGTTTTCCGCTTCCTTCCTCTGGTGACCACCATTTTTCTTTGGTATGCGGTATATAAAACCAATACCACCATCCGTGGAATGAACTATCAGGATATCATCGCCTATTACGCTTTTATGTATGTTGCGAGGGGTTTTTCCAGCGTTCCCGGAACGACTTCCGACATCAGCAAGGACATCAAGGACGGCCTTTTGAACCGCTATCTAATCCGTCCTATCGATTACCTCTGGTATCAGGTGATGTATCGGCTGGCCCACAAACTGGTTTTTTGGTATGTGGCTATTTTTACTTTTCCGCCCATCTTTTTCCTGATGCGCCATTTTTTCAGCCACATTCCCACAATTTGGGAATGGGGGGCCTTTGTGGTTTCGCTGTTTATCGCTTTCTCCATCGGCATGCTTTTTTGTTTCATGATCGGGATACTCGCTTTTTGGTTCCTGGAA
This sequence comes from uncultured Pseudomonadota bacterium, assembly GCA_963843375.1. Classification (GTDB taxonomy): domain Bacteria; phylum Oederibacteriota; class Muellerivitia; order Muellerivitales; family Muellerivitaceae; genus CAWJKT01. The sequence goes on along the minus strand of CAWJKT010000007.1, from coordinate 54,220 downwards.
ATCTCCACTTTTCTTTTTGTGGTCATGATGATCGAGTTTTTCCTTTCGGGCCAAATGATCCCGCTGAATATTTTACCCGCGTCCATGCAGCAGTTTTTATTCCTGTCCCCTTTTGGATATGAAGGTTATTGGCCCTGCGTCATTTTGATGGGCAAGGTTCCCCAAGGCCAATTGCTCCAGTTATTGGGGATCGGGTTTTTATGGATCGGGATTTTTTTCACCGTCAGCCAGTTCATGTGGAAATTGGGGCTGAAACGTTATTCGGCGGTGGGGGGGTGAAATGACAACCTTGGGAAGATACTTCCGGCTGACCGGACTGATGATGAAGAACTGCTTGGTTCGGGAAATGCAGTTCAAAACCAACTTCCTGGTCCGCCTTTTCACGGAATTCATGTGGCTCGTGATGCAATTTATTTATATCAAAGTCATATACGGACAGACAAAAGACATCGCGGGATGGAGCATGTGGGAAATGGTCGTTCTGGCCGGAACCAATCATGTCATCACTCAGCTTTTTGAGGCCCTTTTTTACGACAACTGCACCCGGCTGACCGACCAGATCCGCCAGGGCGACTTGGATTTCAATCTCATCAAGCCCATCAACAGCCAATTCCTGGTATCCCTGCGTTATACCGATTATTCCTCCTTGGTCAACAGTACCATCGGAATCGCGGTTATCTTTTTCGCCCTTCATAAAATGGGAACCACGGTGGGCTTGGGTGAAGCCGTTCTTTTCGCCGCTCTCGTGGTCAACAGCATCCTCATTTATTACGCCATGCTTTTCACCCTGTCGGTTTGGACCTTTTGGATCGGGCGCTCCAACAACCTCATGGAGCTTTACTGGCAATTCGGCCAGTTTTCCCGCTATCCCGGGGACATTTATCCCTGGCTTATCCGCCGGGTTCTTCTCACCGTGATCCCCATGCTGATCGTTTCCAATTTTCCCGCCGGTGTCCTCATTCATAAGCTGGAAAGCGGTTGGATTTTTTACGGATTTGCCTTGGGGTTGTCGTTCATGGCCTTCACCGTTTGGATCTGGCAGAAGGGCCTTCAAAGATATCGATCGGCGTCTTCCTGAACCTCAAATCATTGTTATATTCGCTTAAAATCCAAAGCTGATAATTCAAAACTGTTTGACCCTTGGTTGGGTCAAACATAGAATGCAGCCATGCCCGAGATTCAGGCCAAAGAAATCAAAGTCAATTACAAGAAAAGCACCTCCTTCTGGATGGCCTTTGGGGTTATTCTTCTTCTTTTCGCCTTTGAAAACCGCGATCTTCAATTTTTCGTTTTGCTGGAAAATAAAACAATCGATTTCCGTTTTACCCTTCGCGGCAGCAGGGTCCCCCAAGCCCCGATCAAACTGATCACGGTGGATGAAAAAAGCCTGAAGGAAATAGGCCAGTGGCCTTGGCCCCGGGCGATCCACGCCAAAATCATCCGTCTTCTCAAAGAGGCGGGCGTAAAATACATTTTTTATGACGTCTTTTTTCCTGAACCCGAGCGTACTCAGGAAAAAATGCTCGCCCAACTGGATGAAGTTTTGGGGTCCTCCATCAATGGTTCCTCCAAGACGGCCCATTCCATCCGGGAAAAGGTATTGGGGGATGTCAAGAAATTCCAGGAATCCGAAAATGGGGACGCCCAATTGGCGGCGGCGATCAAGGAAGCGGGCAATGTTTTCCTCCTGATCGAGCCCTATGTCTCCGAAACCGAGGGGACTACCCCGGACCCGGTGAGACTCCACTTCACCCCCGCAGGGTTGTTTGGCGGTTTTACGGACGATTTGATCAACGCCAAGTCGTTGCTGGTTTCCATACCCCTGCTCCAGCAATCCACTCTGGACTCGGGCCACACGACCGTATTCCCCTATTGGGACGGCATTTACCGTTATTACCCGACGGTGCTTTGCTACCAGGGAAAACTGATTCCCCACGTATCCCTCCAAATTGCCCGTTACTTCATGGGTTCCAAGGATCCGATCAAGTTTGTCGTAGGGGACTACGCGCAGGTGGGAAACCGTAAAATTTATGTCAACGACCTTGGCATGTCTCTCATCAATTTTTGCGGTCCTTTCATTAATTATGCCAAGGATCCGCCTACCCCCACTTTCCCCTCTTACTCCGCCTGCGACTTTTTAAACGGCCGGGTCAAGACTGCCGAATTAAAGGATTCGATTGTGATATTCGGGGCGACGGCCACCGGGCTCTTTGACTTGCGACCCACCCCTTTTACTCACACCGCCCCGGGGATGGATATCAACGCCAACATCCTGGAAAACGCCATCTCGGGAAATTTCCTTGTGAAGGCCCCCGAGTATTCGACGCTGATTCTTATCGTGATCGCGGCCATGCTCATGTGGTACCTGATACCCCGGTTAACACCCATCATGGGGACCGTTTGGTTCGTTCTGGCCTTTATCATTTATTTCGCCGTGGCCTGTGTGGTCTTCGGCCAGCTCAATTATGTTCTCAACCTGGCTTACCCCTGCGCGGCTCTTGTGCTCACATTCGGCTTGCTGACCACCTATAAGTTCCGAACCGAAGTACGCCATAGCCGTTATATGAAACAAATGTTCCAAACCATGGTGGCGCCCTCGGTCGTGGAGGAAATCCTGAAGCTCCCGGCCGGCATCGAACTGGGCGGTGAGGAAAAAAACCTGACGGTCATGTTCTCCGACGTTCGAGGTTTCACCACTTATTCGGAAAAGCACTCACCCAAGGAAGTGGTTGAAGTCCTCAACGAATACCTCACCCAGATGACTTACCTGGTCTTCCAGACCGAGGGCACCTTGGATAAATACATCGGTGACGCCATCATGGCTTTCTGGGGGGCGCCGACCGTCCAACTGGATCACCCCTATCGGGCTTGCAGCACGGCTCTGGGCATGGTGGATTTGCTTCATAGCGTCTTGCATCCCAAGTGGGAATTGGAAGGGAAGGAAAAGCTTGAGATCGGGGTTGGCTTGAATACCGGGCCGATGGTCGTTGGGTTTGTGGGGTCTGAGTCCATGAAAAGCTATACCCTGATCGGTGATGCGGTTAATCTGGGGAGCCGTCTGGAAGGAACCACCAAGGAATATCATGTTGAGATCATCATCGCCGAGAGTACTTATGAGGTGGTAAAGAACGATATGCTTTGCCGCGAACTGGACTTGATTAAGGTGAAGGGCAAAAATGAACCCATTCGCATTTACGAATTGGTGGACCATCGACTGAAGGGCGCCGGTACCAAGGAAATGAAAGTGAAGGCTTTCCAAGAAGGTCTCGCGCTTTACCGCGCTCAGAAATGGGATGAGGCGGTCAAATGTTTTAGGAATTGTTTGGACTTGGATCCCAAGGACGGCCCCGCCGAAATTTTTATCAAAAGATGCACCCAACTCAAGCAGGACCCCCCTGGCGGCAATTGGGATGGGGTTTTTGTCATGAAAACCAAATAAGTTTTCGCTTATTTCTGACCCTTCTTTTTCCCCATGTTTCAATGTTATTTTGCCCTGTTTCATATAAAATGCACCGCACAGGGTCAGATTTGGGGCCGAAATTTATAATCACGGGGTAGTTGTTATGAAAAGAATTTCTTTTTTGAGCCTGATATTCGCCCTGGCTTTCAGACTGGCCTTGGCGGATACCGCGCCCACCCACGGTGTTATTACGTCCCTAAGCGGTAAAGTCCAGATTCAGAATAAAAAAGGCAAAAAAGTCCTGGCGAAGTTAAAGTCAACCGTTGTGGAAGGGGAACATATTGTCACGAAGGCCGATTCCAAAGCCACCCTTCAGTTGTTCGATGGTTCCGAACTTAACATCAGTCCCAATACGGATTTTCAACTCCTAAAACTTCAAAAGCTTTCGGCTGAGGATAAGGTGATGGAATTCAAGTTGTTCGTGGGGCGTCTTTTCGCCTCGGTCAAAAAGTTGGCTTCTTCCAAGTCCTCCTTTGAGATTGAGGCGGGCGGGGTAGTTTGCGGCGTCCGGGGAACCGAGTACTCAGTGTTTTATGATCCCGCCACGGGAAAGGTGGATGTGGTGGTTAAAGAAGGAACGGTGTGGTCCACCTCGAATGGGAAGACTCAGGAATTTCATGGCGGACAGGGGGGCTCCTACCTCAATGGAATTTGGAACAATCCTTATCCGCCGCCGGTTACCGGAAACCCGGGCGTGGGCTTTATCACCTCCAACCCTTTTTACGGTTTTAACGGAACAGGCTCGGATGATTTCAACAACCCCCTCACCGATCTTCCCGGCGGGATTAACGGGGTCACGGGCCAAATTAAGGGCGACGGAGTCGCAGGTTTGGGAGCCCATAACCTGTTGAATTTGCAATTGGGATTTCCCCAATTTGCTCCCTAGCTGGATTTTAGAAGAGCGTCGTGGCCTCTCATTATGTTTTTTAAGGAACGAGATTTCATGAATTTTCACAAAACCGGGATCGGTGTGATTTTGGGGATGGGGTTGTTCTTATTCGTAGGTTCGGCCTGGGCCGATCAAGAGGAACTCCAACTCGGCTATGTCTTTGATTCCTGGACCAGTAATTCGCTTTATCACGGAACAGAACAGCGGATACCCTTGGGTTATTATTTTTCCTCGCCTAATTTCACACTTTCCTTAACCACCGCTTTTGTCTCCGGGGATTACGTGGAAGACTCCGACGCTACCAATGGCATTACGGGTTCAGAATACAAATCGAGCCAATTTTCCGACACCGACTTGGGGATAAACTGGGCCTTGGATATGGGGAATTCGTGGCGGTCCAATCTCTTCGGGACACTCAATTTTCCAACAGGTAACCAAAGCTGGGAGATTGAAGAACAAGTCGGAGCTATCCCCTATATATTCGAACCCAGCTATTACCATGGCGGGGGCTGGGGTGGGAACCTGTTTTATACGCTTTCCCGAACCACCGCCGACCTTTCCTATGGTATTGGAGGTGGCTTTATGTCCACGAGCGTTTATGACACGACTCTTTCCACGGAGGGAACCTTTAGCCCCGGCGATAACGTGGTGGCTCTCGCCACACTGGGATTCCGGATGTCAAGTGCGGACACATGGGGTTTCCGGGTAGTGGAAACTTTCCCGTTGGAATCCACCTATTCAAACCCCGCCGAAGATTTTACGGAGGGAGAAGGAACCATCCTGACCTCGCAATGGATCAGCCAAATGGGGAAGGATAAACTGGTCGTAAATGTTTCTTACAGCTTTTATGGTGCGGGTTCAACGGCTCTACCTACTTCCCCCTTTACCCTTCAGGCGGACCCGGGGCCCTACTTTGGCGATCGTTTGGAAATCCACCCCGTTTTGGGCTATTCGGTGGGGCCGGGAGTTGTCATGGAAACGGGCCTGATCTGGGATTGGATACAACCTAATGGCTTTCCCCAAACTCTGATTCTGGGGGAGACGGATGAATATGAAGGAGGAGGAGATCTTTTGGGAGCCGAGCAAAGTATCACCTTTCAACTTTCCCCGGGAACATTCTGGAATCTCGCGGGGCTGTATCACAACATTGCCAATCTCAACGCCGGAGAAAACAACCAAACCATCACGTATCAACGGTTTACTTTAGGAACGAATGTGGGGGTCAAATGGTGAAAAAAAACTTATTCTTTCTGCTAGCCGGGTCTTTAATCCTGACGGGATGGACGACCGGATGCCGTAAGCCCGCGAACCCGGTGGTTCCCGTGAACTCGGCGGTGCTGAACCTGGTGATCCCCTCGAAAATACTGAATTCCGCACCCACGGCCAAAGTGCTAAAAGCCATCTCGAAGGACGCGGTTCCCGATTCCAGCGAGGGCGCTTTTGAATATTACTTGGTTGCGGACGGAGAAGCCCCGGTTACTGGCGTCATTCTTTTCAACAGTGGCTCTAATGTAGGGAATTTCTTTATTAATCTTCCCAAGGCTGGGAATTGGGTGGTTTCGGGGGAATGGTTTTATGTTTATAACCCCGAGGATACTCTGAAAAAAGCCACTTCCAAGCTGGTTTTACCAGGTTTGAACGCAATTCCGGAGTTCGTCGGCGCCGATATGGTCAATGTCCAAGGAACGACATCCTTTACCTTGAACATGGAGGATATTGGTTATGACGAATATACCTGTTACAGCGTGAACGAATATACACAATATCTTACGGACACGACAAATTGCGAATCTATCTTAGATGAGGGTTACTATTACGACCTTTTTTCATTCAATTCCTATACTTTCGCGGATACGGGTTCGGCGGATGTGGAAGCTTTGTATGACGCGACCACCGGGTCGACTTATTTATCAACACCCACGGTTGTTACCGCAGGTCCTCCTGTAACTCCCCCATCCATCTTCACTTACCTGGGGAACGGTGACTTGGTGAATTTTCCTGTAATCCCTACTGGCGCGGTTTATTACCCCACTACCCTGCAGGCGAAAGCTGCCGTTCTGGGCACCGCCGCGTCGACAATTGCCGGAGGAGATATTTTCGTGGTGAAAATTCTTTCTACCAACGCCCTCGCATGGGTCCAATTTTCCGCTCCGAATTATGATTGCACACCCTATGTGCCGCCCGTCAGTTCCTTGTTGAGTTTTATTTTTGTATATCAAAACGAAGGATTGAACTACATGAAGTTTGACCAAACCACTTATGGCGCAGCCAATTGCAACCAAAATACCGCAGCCGTGACAACCAATCCCGTGGGAACTTAAGGGGAAACCTTTAGTTCCCGTTTCTTGGCATGAGTCTAGCCTTAGGTTGAGCCCCAGTTAATTAGATTGGCAGTCTTGAAACGACGATCGCCTACAAGCTGGACGACCAATGAAACCGTTAATTTAATCAGGCCCCATCCGAATCCCCTTCGGCTTATAATGGATTCCACGAGATCATTTCATTCGAGGCGCCATGTCCATCTCCGACTTCCTTAGCCTTTTTCTTCCCCTCTTTGTCGCCATGGATCCCTTGGGTATCCTTCCGGTTTTTATCCAAATGACTTCCGAACTGTCCCTGGGAAGAAGGCAGAAGATGTTGAACCTCTCCATTTTGACCGCGGGGGTTGTCGGCCTTCTCTTTATTCCACTTGGCCCTCTGGTATTGGGCGTGCTTGGCCTAAAAACCGGGGACTTCCAGGTGGCGGGGGGTCTCTTGGTCTTGGTTGTGGCTTTGAGGGACGTGGTGTGGGACCAGAAAATGATGGCCATGAGTGAGGCATCGGAGGCGACGGGCATTGTTCCTTTTGCCATCCCACTTTTGGTGGGTCCGGCGGTCTTCGCCACTTTAATTCTTCTTCGAGACCGGTTTTCCATCCTTGAGATCGGATTATGCTTGGTCTTGAACCTGCTTTTGTCCTGGGTCATTTTCCGCCAGTCAAACCTGTTGATGAAGTGGATGGGTCTAACTGGTACCCGAGTTATTTCCAAATTGGCCGCGCTACTTTTGGCTGCTTACGCGGTCATGATGATCAGAGTAGGTTTTGTATCCCTCAAACAATTCCTCGCGAATTAAGGAATATCATGGCCAAACCAAGAGTTTTGGTTGTTTATAAGGAAAGCGCCTATAGCCAATACCTTTCCAAAAAACAGTTGGCCAAAAGCCTGAAAAAGAGCGGTTACTGGGATGTGGTTTTGGGGAGCCACCAACGCCACAACCTTACCCTGCAGGGTGTCCGGGAAACCTTGAGAAGAGAAGGACTGGAAGTAACCTTGGTCCTACGACATCAAGTCCAGCAGGAAAAAGGAGTGGATAAAAAATTTAAACTTCTGGTTTCCGTGGGGGGAGATGGCACGCTACTGGATTCTTCCCATTGCGTCCTTCGAGTCCCGATCTTGGGTGTCAATTCCGATCCCTTGAGAAGTGTGGCTCGCTTCAGCGGCTGTAACTTGAAAACATTTCCGGCTGTTCTGAAGGCTTATCTCGAGGGAAGTCTAAAGCCGACCCCGGTGTCCCGCCTTGAATTTTGGGTGAATGGGCGCAAGAACCCGTGGCTGATTTTAAACGACCTGCTGGTAACGACCCTGAGTCCGGCTGGAACTTCCCGATACGTTCTTAAAGTTGGAACTGCGGCGGAAGAGCAGATGTCCAGCGGCATCTGGATCAGCACGGCGGCGGGATCCACCGCGGCCATTTTCTCGGCGGGCGGGAAAGCCCTGCCCCCTACATCCCGGAAATTCCAGTACGTGGTTCGTGAGGCCTATCAAAAGAAATTCGGAACACGTCGTTTATTAAAGGGGATATTGGATCCTGGAAGAAGTCTGGAAGTGGTCTCCCGGATGAAAGAGGGTCGGCTTTTTGTCGACGGCGCCAATCTGGTTTATCCATTCCGATTGGGGGATCGCTTAAAAGTTCAAGTTTCTAAATATCCCTTGAAGGTGATTGGATTAACGAAATAATGGTTGGAATTCAATCATGAGGTTGGGGAAGGAACCAATATTGTCTTGGATAGCTGGGTCGGGGAAATAGGCTTAATCCGCGCCTTCCGCTCCCTTCGGGGCGGGAGGGATTGGTTCTTGACCCGGTTTTTCTATGCCTGAGTTCGGATTATTTTCGGTCGGTTCTCCCGTGAAACAATCGGAATTGATGGATCGGATCTCTTGTTTCAATATTTTTCGAAAATTCTTCATCAAGTAACCTACATTGGCCACCTTGTCGCTCATGATGGCGTGGAAATCCTTGATCGCCATGAATTGCTTCTGGTAAACCCTGGAAAAGGGGATATAGCTCCAGTGCCAGGGTTCGTCTCGAACGGCCCCCCTTTTTCCCAAGTAAACCTTGCAAAAGCCGAAGATCGGAGCGTTTTGCTCCATCCAATCGTAAAACTGGACGACCTTGTTTGGAGTATCGGGGTGCACGTTCACCAATTGCCCGCGCAAACTAGCTTCCGATATATCTAACTCCGTTCCCCAATGGTGCCGGGAAAGGCCGGGCACCGAAACCAGGCTCATGACCGCCCGGACGCGGTCTTTATCGGCCAAGTTATCCGTTTTTTTATAGAGGGAATCAAAGTGGTTCCAAATATGGCGCTGGTGATTAAAAGAACGGTATCCTGAAACCAGGATCAAGTGCCAACCCTCCTGGGCCGCCTTTTGCTTTAGCTTCCAAAAACTTTCCATGACGGCCCGCTGGGCGTATTGGTCCGAATCGGTGTCACGGATAAGATCGGGAGGTCTTTGAAGTCCCAAAAGCTGATTGTCGGATAAAACGGGAGGTTGGAGAGAGGGTGGGGGCTGGGTCGGCACGGGGGTGGGGGAAGGTTTCAAGACCGCCCGGGGCGGGACACAACCCCAAAAACAGCCCAAGGAAAGAAGGAGCATTAAAATGCGAAATTGCATGGATTGGGAGGAATTTCCGATTTTAGTCATTGAGGTTGGTTTTATTTCAGGTCTTTTGAGGAAAGAATCTTCAAGCCTTTGTCCAACTCATAGACCCGAGGAATGCCGGTATCGAGGTTTAATTCCAGCACTTGTTCTTTGGTGAGGTTTTCCAGGTGCATGACAATGGAACGAAGGGAGTTGCCGTGGGCGGCAACCAGGACGTTTTTTCCATCTTTCAGGCAGGGAACGATTTGATGGTCGAAATAGGGGAGGGTCCGAGCGGCTGTATCCTTCAGGGATTCGGAATAACCGGTATCGTCCTTGGGCGGCGGCACGTCGTAACTGCGGCGCCAAATCTTGACCTGTTCATCCCCGTATTTTTTTGCGGTTTCAGCCTTGTTCAGGCCCTGAAGGGCGCCATAATGGCGTTCGTTGAGGGCCTTGTCTTTGAGAATGGTTAGGTTGGTTTGTCCGATTTCCTGGAGAATGATGTTCAGGGTTTTTTGAGCTCTTTGGAGATCGGAGGTAAAGGCGATATCGAATTTCATGCCCTTCAAAAGTTGTCCCGCCCGGTGGGCTTCTTTTTCACCCTGTTCCGTCAGGGGAACATCCACCCATCCGGTGAATCGGTTCTCCAAATTCCATTGAGATTGGCCGTGACGAACCAAAACGAGAGTCGGCATTAAAAACCCCTTTTGCGGTGATAATGATCAGGTGACCTTAAAAGAGTGGTGATTTTAACCTTTGAACTTGGTTTTGAAAAGCGGAAAGGCCTTAAGGGCGGCACGCCTTGATTGGGAATGGGGCCTATTGCATACTGTGGCCCAATATCTAAATTTTTCAAACGGTGGTTGAGGTGGCTCAGGCGGATTTAAAATTCATGAGACGCGCGCTGTTCCTGGCGCAGAATCGAGCGAAGTACGCTTCCCCCAATCCAAGGGTTGGAGCGGTCCTAGTCAAGAAGAATAGGATTGTTGGGGAGGGGGCCACGCAGCCTTATGGGGGTCCCCATGCCGAGCGGGTTGCGCTTGGGAAAGCTGGTACAAGGGCTAAGGGAGCGACCTTATACGTTACCCTCGAGCCCTGCAGCCACTCCGGAAAAACCCCGCCTTGCGTAGGAGCGATTATCCAATCGGGTGTGCGCCAAGTTGTGGTGGCCATGAAGGATCCCTATCCCCTGGTCAATGGCAGAGGATTCAGGAAATTGAAAGGCGCCGGCCTCCAGGTGCGAACGGGACTGTTGGAAAAAGAAGCCATAGAACTCAATCGGGATTTCCTCTTTAGCGTGATTCATCAAAGGCCCAGAATCCTTTTGAAAGCGGCCATAAGCTTGGATGGGAAAATCGCGACCGTTTCCGGAAAGGCCAAGTGGATCACGGGGGAAAAGGCCCGCCGGAAAACCCATGAATTGCGATCCCAAGTCGATGCCATACTGGTTGGGAGCGGCACGGCTTTGAAGGATAATCCTTCCCTGACGGTTCGGCTTCCAGGTTACCACCGTAATGACGGATGGCCTTTAAAGGTTATTTTGGATTCCCGCTTGCGATTGAGCCCAGGTGCACAGGTTTTTCAAGGCCGAGCGAAAACCATTCTTTTTACCTCCCGATCGGCTTCCAAGGCTGACGAAAGCGCTCTCCTGAAGCGCGGGGCGGATGTTTTTCGGGTGCCTTCGGTGGGAAAGATGCTATCGTTAAAGGCTGTTTTAAGAATCCTTCACTCCCTTCAGGTTCGTTCCCTTTTAGTGGAAGGTGGCGGCGAGGTTTTTGCGTCCTTTCTGAAAGAAAAGCTGGTTGATGAGGTGGCTCTCTTTGTTTCACCTAAGATTTTTGGCGGAAAAGCCCCCAGTTGGGTGGGTGGAAAAGGAATTGAAAATCCCAACATCGCGCCTTACTTAAAAGATATTGAAATCCAAAAAGTTGGTGTGGATTTTTTACTCACGGGGAAAATGTAAAATGTTTACGGGCCTCATTCAGGAAGTAGGAACGGTTTTCAAGGCCGAAAAGCAGGGTCATGAACTGTGGCTCTCGCTGGAAGCCCCCCGCTTGTCTCCTAAATTAAAAGTCGGGGACAGCGTTGCTGTCAATGGCTGCTGCCTTACGGTGGTGGAAGTGAAGCCTCCCATTGTTTCCTTCCAGGCGGTTCCGGAGACGATCAAACGCACCGTGCTTGGATTGTTGAAAAAAGGCGAGGCCGTCAATTTGGAAACTCCCCTGACCCTCATGGAACCTTTGGGAGGGCATTTTGTTCAAGGCCACGTGGACGGGGTGAGTCAAATCCTCGAATGGAACCCCGAGGGTCAAGGCGCCCGTTTAAAGATCCGGATTCCTGACGCGCTTGTGCCTTATGTGATTGAGAAGGGAAGCATTGCCTTCAATGGGATCAGCTTGACGGTGGCGAGCGGTGAAAGGTGACGAAGTGGAAGTGGCTCTTATTCCCCATACCCTTCAAAACACCGATTTGAAATTCAAAAAGGCGGACGATTACTTGCACGTGGAGGCGGACATGTTAGCGAAATATGTGGAGAAGCTTTCGGCGGGATATCGGACGGTGCAAAATTCATGAAGATCGAAAAACTGGGTGACGGCGAATTTGAAAAACCCCAACCGATTTCCCCCATGTTCGCGCCCGCGTTGAATGAGCGCATCAAGAGGGTGGTTGACTCCGCTTTGCAGGCGGAACTGAGCATGATGATCGTCGAGGTCGAGGAAAAGGGAAAAAAACTATTTTCCAGCAAGGGCCGCAAGGAATTCGAGGAATATAAGGCCTCGGTCAAGAAGTTCATGCAGAAGGTCGTAAATACCTCCTTTAGGATGGAAGAACACCACGGTCAGAAGAAGGACGGGAAGTTTGTCGTTTATTTGACGATGCAGAAGGTGGACGAGGCCATCGAAAACCTGGGACAACTTCTTTTGGCGGGCCAGCAGGATTCCATGCGGATATTAGCGGCCTTGGATGAGATTCGTGGAATGCTTTTAGATACTTATTCCTAAGATGAGCGGATTAAAACAAGAAGCTATCCGGCTCGGGCCCTCGGTCCCAATAAGGCTTTTTTCGAAGATTAAAAAGTAAGAATCAAAACTATTTAAAAAAGATTCAAACGTCCTGCTTTTCACACGCATTTCTTGGTCAAAGGTGTTGAAATGGAAACCAAGCGAGTAGAACAAGCCATCGAGGATATCCGCCAGGGAAAAATGGTGGTCGTTGTAGATGACGAGAACCGGGAAAATGAGGGCGATTTGGTCATTGCGGCAGAAAAGGCGACGCCGGAAGCCGTTAATTTCATGGCGAAAGAAGGGCGGGGACTTATTTGCGTGCCTATGCTGGGCGAGGATTTAGACCGGTTGGAACTTTCCCTGATGGTCACGGAACAACAGGATCAATTTCGCACCGCCTTTGCTGTTTCCGTGGACGCACACCAGGGTGTAACGACGGGCATTTCCGCCCATGACCGGGCGAAGGCGATACAAATTCTATCCGACCGGCACTCGAAACCTTCCGATCTGGTAAGGCCCGGCCATATTTTTCCCCTGAAGTACCGATCGGGTGGAGTGCTCCGCCGGGCCGGGCATACGGAAGCCACGGTCGACCTGGCCAAATTGGCGGGTTTAAGGCCTGTGGGGGTCCTTTGCGAAATCATGAAGGATGACGGAACGATGGCCCGCATGGATGATCTGAGAACTTTCACGGCCAAACATAAGCCTCACGATGATTACCATCGCGGAACTCATTCGGTATCGCCGTCAGAAGGAAAAATTAGTCCGGCGGGTGTCTGGAGGTTCCGATTGCCGACTGAAACGGGCGAATGGAAGGTCGTTAATCTATAAAGCCGAAACGGAAGATGACGATAGTTTGGCTTTTGTTAAAGGCGACATTGACAGAGGCCCGGTACTTGGTCAGGGTGCATTCCGAATGTCTTACGGGCGATGTATTCGGTTCATTGCGTTGTGATTGCGGTGAGCAGCTTCACGCGGCCATGGCCCAGATTGAGAAAGAAGGCCAGGGTCTTGTGCTTTATATGCGACAGGAAGGCCGCGGAATAGGTCTCTTGAACAAATTAAAAGCTTATCAGCTTCAAGATCAGGGATTGGATACAGTGGAAGCGAACGAAAAACTGGGCTTTCCCGCGGACTTGCGTGATTATGGTATTGGTGCCCAGATCCTCGTGGATTTGGGAATCAAGGAAATCCGGCTTTTGACCAATAACCCGAAGAAAATTGTGGGTTTGGAAGGATATGGACTAAAAGTGGTCGAACGTGTTCCCATTGAAATACCCGCCAATTCGGTTAATGCCCAGTATTTGGACGCAAAACGATTGAAGATGGGACATTTTTTAAGCAAGAATTCTGAACCAAAATAGTCGAGATGCACTACAATGCCTGCCGGTTTGGCCTTTTGACTTTTTCTGGCGCAACGGACATTTTCGGCCGGTTGAATTAAAGGAATCCAAGTGACCGTCAAAATTTATGAGGGAAAACCGGAAGGCTCCAAATATCGCGTTGCCATTGTCGTTAGCCGGTTTAATGATTTGATCAGCCAACGTTTGCTGAAAGGCGCCCTGGAAACCTTCGCCGTTAAGGTGTGATCGAGAAAAATATCGAAGTTGCCTGGGTGCCAGGCGCCTGGGAAATACCGGTGGTGGCATGCAAAACTCGCCAACACAGGCCGGTTTCAGGGAATCATCACCCTGGGGGCGGTCATCCGGGGAGAAACCACCCATCATGAACATATCGCTTGGAAGTATCTTCGGGATTGAGGAGGCTTTCGGAAAAGTCGGGCTTACCCGTGGCCTTTGGCGTTTTGACGACCGATAGCTTGGACCAGGCACTGGCCCGGGCGGGGGAGAAAAGCGAAAACAAGGGCGCTGAGGCGGCCTTGCATCTTTTGGAAACCCTTTCGGTTTGGATCAAATCCAATGAAGGAACGGTTATAAATTTGGGTTTGAAACGACGCAGCCGGGAATTGGCCCGCTCCAGATGTTGTTTCAAATGGATATGGGAACGGTCCAATTAAAAGAGATGGAGGAGAATTTTCTTCCCCAGGCGAGCGCGCCCGAAGCCGCCAAGGTCATGGCCCTGCGCATGGTGCGAAACACCTGGGACAAACTGGCCGATATCGACAAGCACCTAAGAGGGCTGGCTGAGAATTGGGACTTGGCCCGCATGGCCGCAGTGGACCGCAACATTTTGAGATTGGCAACCTATGAAATTATTTACGATTCGGAAATACCCGAAATCCGTGGCCATTAACGAAGCCATTGAGATTGTGAAACGGTTCAGTACGGATGAGTCCAGCAAGTTTGTGAACGGCATTTTGGATAAGTTAGAGAAGAAAACGATCATTAACCAATAAGGCGGGGTATAGCTTTAAACTCTTGAATATTGATATGTTTACTATATCGCTTGGCATTTGCGGTGAAACGGGGTTGAAGAAGTGGAAATTGACATTCCCGGCGAGGTCCGGGCCTTTATCGACGAGGTTGTGGATTCCTTTGTTATGTGGGATCTACTGATCTTCATGTCTAAAAAATTGGGGGAGGCGGAAACCCCCGCCCGTATCGCCCAACTTCTCGGCCGCTCGACCGAGGATGTCGCTAAACCAACCCGGAAACTCGAAAAATTAGGACTGGTTACTTTCGAGAAACGGGTCGATGGTGAGTCTGTCTTTCGGCTCAATAAAAAATCCGAACGTTTTTCAAATTTGGAACGCTTTTGGGCCTACAACGAAATTCAGGAAAATCGCTTGAGAATCCTCAGTTATCTCCTTCAGAAGAAAGTCCGCTAATTCCGATTATCGGCCGGCAGCTTTCGACGAAATCGCTTTTAATTGACGGCCAACCCTTGACGATTTCCAGTCTGTGTTTCCTTAAAACTACATGTTAAACTAGCCCGGCCTAAATCCAACCGGCGAGGTTCCATGCGATACGGTATTTTCTCGGACGTCCACAGCAATTTAGAGGCCATGACGGTTGTCGCTCAGGGAATGAAATCCGACGGGGCGGAAGACTATCTTTGTTTGGGGGATTTCGTCGGCTATTACTCCAATCCGAACGAAGTGATCGAACTTATTGATTCCCTCCACTGTTGGAAAATGGTTCTGGGCAACCACGACGCAGCCCTATTGGGTACAACCTCTCTTTCCAAGTTCAACGCGCCCGCCGCTGAAGCCATCCAATGGACCAAAACTCGCATCAAGCCTCAAAACATCCATTTTTTAGAATCGCTGCGGCTCCGGGAGGAAATCGGGGAGATCCAACTGGTTCATTCCTCCCCCCTTCAAAGCGAGGAATGGCACTACTTGACCAGTCAAGAGGATTTGGAAAGAAACTTCCGCTATTTCCAGGGATTCATCTGTTTTTTCGGTCATGTCCATAAACCCTTCATTGCCGAGCAAAAAAAGGACGGTTCCGTACGCATCCTGCCGGACACCGAGTACCAATTACAAAAGGATTGCCGCTACCTGGTAAACGTGGGAAGCGTGGGCCAGCCCCGGGATGGGAGTCCCAAGACCTGTTATGTGATGTACGATACCTCCAGCCAAAAACTTTCCATCCGCAGGCTGGATTACGATTATGAAACCACGGTTAAAAAGACCCTCGATGCCGGCCTTCCCGATTACCTTGCCCAACGGTTGAAAACGGGTAAGTAACGATGAACAAGTCCGTTGTTCCCCCCGAAATCAAAAGACGGGTCCTAGAGCTTCGCGAAACCATTCGACATCATGACCGGCTTTATTACGACAAGGCCCAGCCCGAAATTTCAGACTTTGAGTATGACCGTCTTTACCGCGAACTGAAAGACCTGGAAGAGCAATACCCGCTGCTTAAAACCAAGGACTCGCCCACCCAAAAAATCGGGGAGACCACCGGAAAGCACTTCAAGACGGTGGCCCACCGGGTTCCCATGCTTTCCCTGGACAATACTTATTCCGCGGAGGAACTTCAGGAATTCGATGAAAGAGTTAAAAAGGGTCTGGGCGAGGAAAAATACGAATATGTCTGCGAGCTCAAGATTGACGGTGTCAGCATCGAGTTGGTTTATGAAAAGGGTGAATTGGTCCATGCCATCACCCGGGGCGACGGGGAAAAGGGCGACGACGTGCTGGCCAATGTGGTTAAAATTCCAAGCCTTCCTTCGAGATTGAAGGGTTCCTCTGTTCCTGGGCGGGTGGAAATCCGGGGCGAGGTTTTCTTCACTCGCAAAGACTTTGAAACCATCAACGAGGAAAGGGAAGAAGCAGAACTTCCGCTTTTCGCCAATCCCCGCAATACCGCCTCTGGAACCCTGAAAACCATTGATCCCAAAGAGTCGGCCAAGAAGCCACTTCATATCCTCCTTTATTATGTATTTTCCCCCGGAAGACTTCCCTTTGCCACCCAGGTAGATAGCTTGGAATGGCTGAAAAAAATGGGATTTCCGGAGGACACCCATTACCGGATTTGCAAGGATATTGCCCAAGTCCATGCCTATTGCGAGGAATACCAAAACAAACGGGAAAAGATCGGGTTTGACTGTGATGGCGTGGTTCTGAAAATTAACCGATTCGACCAAAGAGTCAAATTGGGAGAGACTTCAAAAATTCCTCGTTGGGCCATCGCCTACAAGTTTCCAGCCCAGAAGGCCGAGACCACGCTCAAGGCCATCACGTTGCAGGTGGGCCGCACGGGTGCCATTACGCCGGTGGCGGAATTGGAACCGGTGTTGTTAGAAGGCACCACCGTCAGTCGAGCCACTCTTCATAACGAGGATGAGATCAAACGCAAAGACTTAAGAGTCGGGGACCGTGTTTTGGTGGAAAAAGGAGGGTTAGTTATCCCCAAAGTGCTCCAATCTTTTCCGGACAAACGTAAGGGTTCCGAAAAAATCTTCAAGATGCCCTCGGTTTGTCCCGTTTGCGGTTCCAAGCTGGAAAGGGAGGAAGGGGAGGCGGCTTGGCGATGCGAGAACGCTGCTTGCGAGGCCCAGGTAGAACGCCGGATCCGTCACTTCTGCTCCCGGGACGCCATGGATATCCGGGGTGGAGGACCGGCGGTGGTGAAACAGCTCCTGGATGAAAAACTCATCCGCGATTACTCGGGTCTTTATGAATTAAAAGAGGAAGACGTCGCCGATCTGGAACGGAAGGCGGAAAAATCCGCCCAAAACCTTATCGGCCAGATTGAGGAGAGCCGCCAACGGACCTTGGGGCGGCTCCTTTTCGCTTTAGGGATAAGGCACGTGGGGGTTCATGTGGCGGAAATATTGGCCGCCCGTTATAAGGACTTATGGGCGGTGACCCAAGCATCGGAAGAGGAATTGACCTCCATTGATGGAATCGGCCCCATTGTTGCCCATTCCATCGCCGTTTTTTTCCTACAGGCTTCCAATACCAAAATCCTGAAGAACCTCGAAAAGTGCGGTGTCAATTTTAAAAGGCTCAAAGAGGAGGAACCTTCCGGGGAACAGCCTTTCATTGGCAAGACTTTTGTCTTTACCGGGGAATTGAAAGGTTATAGCCGCAAGGAAGCGGAGACCTTAGCGAAAAAACTAGGGGCCAAAGCCGCGGGTTCGGTTTCCAAATTGACTTCCTATGTGGTGGCTGGGGAAGCGGCGGGCTCCAAATTGAAGAAAGCCAAAGAACTGGAAGTTGAGATCCTCAGTGAAGAGGAGTTCAATAAAATGGTGAAAAAATACATAAAGTAAAAAGGTGTTAAAAGTGAAATTCATTTTGGCTTTATTCGTGTTTTTGGGCGCTTGGGTCGCGGGTTCCTGTTTCCTTTCGTTCGCCTTTGCCGATCCGCCGTCCGTGGTGGATTCCGCTTTTGACGAGGCTGCCGCGGAGTTGGACAATGCCAAGGATCAAGCCCAAAAGCTGAAAGACTCTTGGGACAAAAGCAAGATCGAAACCACTCTTTACGACAAGAGGGCCAAGCGGGCTTATCAGAAATGGACTAAGGCCGCTAAAAGCTTGAGAGACCAGGCGGAAGTTCAAAAGGAAAGGGCCGAATTGGAATTCCAACTTGCGGTTGAAAAGAGAAAGCTCGCTTATAACGAATGGCAAGTCGCTCAATTAAAGATGATGTCCAAGGAATCACAGGTGAAAGCTCTGGACCAGGAAAAAGAAAGTTCGCCCCTCCGGGAGAAAATCAAACAGATGGAAGAAAAATTGACTCCAGCAAAAGCAGGGGAGGGCGGTTAGCTGGCATATTTCAAATGCTTCGAGGTTCTGTGGCCGCAAATGACCTTGGTCTATCCGTCGTTTTTCCCGCCTTGAACACCCCCATTAAACTCCTTATACTTAGGCCTCTTTATCACCCCTTTATCTATCGAAACGAGGAATCATGTTAGGTACGGTTTTAACTAAGATTTTCGGCAGTAAAGCTGACCGCGAATTAAAGAAACTTTGGCCGAAAGTCGAGCAAATCAACTCTTTGGAAGCCCATCTCCAAGCCCTCTCCGACGCGGATCTTCGCAAGAAAACCGACGAATTCAAAGACCGCCTCACCCATGGAGAGACCATTGATGATCTCCTGGTGGAAGCCTTCGCCGTTGTACGGGAAACTTCCAAGCGCGTCATGGGATTGCGCCATTTCGATGTGCAAATGATCGGCGGCATGGTCCTTCATTCTGGCCGGATAGCCGAAATGAGAACCGGTGAAGGTAAAACCCTGGTCGCGACTTTGCCCATTTATTTGAACGCCCTGGAAGGTAAGGGTGTTCATCTTGTGACCGTCAACGATTTCCTCGCCGAACGTGACAGCTTGGGCCGAGGAACCTTTAAGGGCATGGGAAATATTTATAATTTCTTAGGCCTCACTACCGGGGTCATTAAGCACGGGCTGGATTACGACGAACGCAAGGCCGCCTATGGCTGTGACATCACCTACGGTACGAATAACGAGTTGGGTTTCGATTATTTAAGGGACAACATGGCCACGGGTCTGGATTATACCGTTCAAAGACCCTTGAATTACGCCATTGTGGACGAAGTGGACAGCATTCTGGTGGATGAAGCCAGGACCCCGCTCATCATTTCGGGTCCTTCGGAGGAATCCACCGATCTTTACTACAAGATCGACCGGATCATTCCCTCGCTATCCGCGGGCAAGGACAAGGATTACGACACCGAAGAAAAGACCAGGTCGGCCTTTCTTACCGAGGCCGGGGTTCGTCATGTTGAGAAGCTTCTGAAAGTGGATAACCTTTACGACCATAAGAACGTTCAATTGGTGCATCACGTTAACCAGGCCTTGAAAGCTCACGTGATCTTCAAGCGGGACGTGGACTATATCGTGAAGGATGGTGAAGTCGTCATTGTTGATGAGTTCACCGGTCGTCTCATGCCGGGCCGCCGTTACTCGGACGGTCTTCACCAGGCCTTGGAAGCCAAGGAAAAGGTGAAGATCGAAGCCGAAAATCAGACCCTGGCCACCATCACCTTCCAGAATTTCTTCCGCATGTACAAAAAGCTTGCCGGGCATGACCGGGACGGCCGAAACCGAAGCGGCCGAGTTCAGGGACATCTATAACTTGGATGTTCTGAGCATACCTACCCATAATCCGATGATCCGCAAAGACGATTCGGACGCTGTTTACCGGACGGTCAAGGAAAAGTTCAACGCCATCGTCGAGGATGTCATCGAGTTACACCAAAAGGGTCAGCCGGTATTGGTCGGTACGGTCTCCATCGAAAAGAACGAGATGCTTTCCGGCCTCCTGAAAAAACGCGGGATCAAGCACGAAGTCCTGAACGCCAAGTTTCACGACCGGGAATCGGACATCATTTCCCTGGCCGGACAGCCGAGCGCAGTTACCATCGCCACCAACATGGCCGGTCGCGGAACGGACATTGTATTGGGGCCGGGCGTGAAAGAGGTTGGCGGATTGGCGGTTTTCGGCACCGAACGGCACGAGAGCCGGCGTATCGACAATCAGCTTCGTGGACGATCTGGCCGTCAGGGCGATCCTGGTTTATCCCGTTTTTATGTTTCCCTAGAAGACGACCTGATGCGTATTTTCGGGTCAGACAAGCTTAAGGACTGGATGACTCGGCTTGGGATGGAGGAGGGGGAAGTGATTTCCCATCCTTGGGTATCCAAATCCATCGAAAGGGCTCAAAAAGCCGTCGAATCGCATAATTTTGACATCCGCAAACACCTTTTGGAATATGACGATGTGATGAACAAGCAACGCGAAGTTATCTACCGGGAAAGAAACCGGGTTTTGCGGGAAAAAGATATCCGGACCCATATGCTGGAAATCCTGGAGGATGTGGCGGTTTTGGGAATCGATACCCACTTGCCGGAGAAAACCAAACCCGAAGAATGGAACCACGAGGGTCTGAAGAAGTGGTTTAAGGAAGTTTTTCAGAAAGATCTTGGATGGCAGGAAGAAAGTTTCCGCCAACTGGATCGGGATTCATTTTATGACGCCCTGAAAGATGAAATCTTCAAAGCTTATGAAGTTAAAGAAAAGGCCATGACTCCCGATGTCATGCGCTCCCTGGAAAGGGCCATTATTCTCCAAGTTGTGGACAACCTTTGGAAAGACCATTTGTTATCCATGGACCATTTGAAAGAAGGTATCGGACTGCAGGCCTACGGCCAAAAGGACCCCCTGATTGAATATAAAAGGGAAGGGTTCCAAATGTTTCAGTCGATGGTGGCGCAAATAAAGGAAGATTCACTCAAGCTTTTATTCATGGTTCAAACGGTGAGTTCCAAGGAAGAGTTGTTCCCCCAGGGTGAACTTAGGAATATCAGGGAAGAACATCCGGATTTTGATCCCCGGGCACAGGCGGCTCAAGCACCTGCCCAAACGGGGCCGCAGCCCATGGGTATGTTGGGGGGCAATATGCCTCCCGGTATGGCTCCGCCGCCGGGCATGGACCAATTTCAAGCCCAGGGAAGCCAGCCCCAGGAAATGGGGAAGGTTGCCACGATCCGCCGGGAAGAACCCAAGGTTGGCCGTAATGATCCATGTCCTTGCGGGTCAGGAAAAAAATACAAGAAGTGTCACGGCGCTTGATTTTAACCTGTCATTGAGTGACCCCGAAAAGGGGGACGAATGGGACGAAGCCATCCCGGTTTAAGCAGGCTTCTTCATTTCGAAAATAACCCATGAACTTGGGCTGCTTCATCATGAAATTCGTTCCTCGCAATGAAACCTAATATGCGGTCGGTTAATTTTTCCGGAAAGGGTTTTAAATGACCAAAAAATCACTGGTCTTGCTGACGATGCTGGCGGTTTTAACCGGGTGCGGACACAAGGATCCCAAAATCTATACCCAGGACGGGGCGGTGGCGGACGGGGACATACTGGTTGAGTCCGGTGGAGCGGACCCGAGACACCTGATGCCGCCCCTGGTGGATGAGACGGGTGGCGGGGATATCGATAACTTGGTTTTTGAGGGCTTGGCCCGCATGGACGAAAACTTCAATCCCGTGCCCTGCCTGGCTGAAAAATGGACTATTTCCAAGAACGGCAAGGTCATTACTTATTATCTGCGTAAGGGAGTCCATTTTCAGGATGGGGTGGAATTCAATGCCGATGACGTGCTTTTCACCTATAAGGTTTATTCCGATCCGACGGTGAATACCCCCGCGGGGGCCATGTACCAGGACATCAAAAGTGTCGAGATCATGGATCTTTATACGGTGCGGGTAACCTATAAAAAACCCTTTGCCCCCGCCTTGTCCCAAACTTTTGACAATATTCTTCCCAAGCATTTACTGGAAGGCAAGGACATCAATAAGTCGGATTTCGACCGCCATCCAGTTGGGACCGGGCCCTACAAGTTCGTCGAATGGAAAACGGCCCAGCAGGTCGTCCTGGAAGCCAACCCGAACTATTGGGGTGGGCCGCCCCATATCAAAAGATTTGTCATGCGCATCATTCCGGACCAGTCCACTGAATTCCTGGAACTGCTCAACGGCGGGATCGACGCCATGGGTGCCTGGCTTCATGGCGGAATGAGGGCCGAACAATTTGTAAAAGAGACGGACAATCCCAAATTCAAGGATTACTACAACTCCTATAAAACCGATTCACTTGGCTTTAGCTATGTCGGCTGGAACCCGAAAAATCCGCTGTTCAAGGACAAGAAGGTGCGCCAGGCCCTGACCATGGCCATCGATCGCCAGACCATCATCCAGAATGTCAGTTACGGGCAGGGTGTAGTCTGCGACAGTCCTTTCCCCCTCCATTCCTGGGCCAATGACCCCAAGGACAAGCCCTGGCCTTTTGATCCGGACAAATCCCGGCAATACCTTAAGGAAGCGGGATGGAAGATGGGCACGGACGGGCTTCTTCACAAGACCATCGCCGGCAAGGACACACCCTTTAAGTTTACTCTTATTACCATCCAGGGGGCCGTTAGCGCCGAGAGGGTGGCCACCATCATGCAACAGCAAATGAAACAACTGGGCATTGAAGTGGACCTGCAGGTCTATGAATGGACCACCTTTCTTTCCCAGTACCTGGACCCCAGGAAATTCGACGCTTATTTGGGGGCCTGGGCCATTACCCCGGATCCGGATTGTTACCAGCTTTTCCATTCCAGCCAAAGGGGCGAACACCAGTATAATTTTGTCGACTACGACAACAAACAGATGGACCGATTGCTGATGGAAGGGCGCCAGACCCTGGACACGGCCAAACGCCAAAAAATTTATTGGAAAATCCAATCCATCCTCCACGAAGATCAGCCTTACACTTTCCTCGTCGTTCCCAACCATCTGGCCGCCATCCACAAAAGGTTCAAGGGATATGGGCCATCCCAACTGGTGGATCCCTCATTGTTGACTGTCAACAAATGGTATGTTCCTTTGACTCAGCAGAAGTATTCCATCCGGCCATGAGAAAGTATATTTTTCGACGATTGATGATGATGGTTCCCCTTCTTTTGGGGATTACTCTCATCAGTTTCGTCATCATGGAGCTGGCTCCGGGTGACCCCGCTTCATTGAATGTGGGAATGAACAGCAAAATTGACCCTTCCTATCTGGTTAAACTCCGCCAGTCTTACGGTCTGGACGATCCCCTGATGGTCCAATATTGGCATTGGCTCAAGCGCATCTGCCTTCTGGATTTTGGAAGCACCTTCCGGGATAACCGGCCGGTGATCGTTGTCATCGCCGAACGGTTTCCAGCCACCCTGTTGCTTTCGGGATTATCCGAAGTACTGTTGTTTCTGGTGGCGGTTCCCATGGGAGTTTTGGGGGCCTATTACCAAAACCGGTGGTTCGACCGCTTCCTTTCTGTTTTTTCTTTTATCGGTTTTTCTATGCCCAGTTTCTGGTTCGCTCTCATGTTGATGCTTTTATTCGGAGTGAAATTGAACCTCTTTCCCGTTTCCGGAATGACCAGTACCGAGGCGGCATACCTGCCTTGGTGGGATCAAGTTTGCGATTTGGCTTCCCATTTGGTCTTGCCCCTGGCGGTGACGACTTTCGGGGGTCTTGCGTCCGTTTCCCGATACGCCCGTACCAGCATGCTGGAAGTCATTCGGCAGGACTATATCCGCACGGCGAGAGCCAAGGGTTTGTCCGAGTTCCAAGTGATCTTCAAACACGCGCTACCCAATGCCCTGATCCCCATCGTGACCCTGATGGGTTTGGCGCTGCCTGGGATCATCGGCGGTAGTTTTATCATTGAAACCCTTTTTTCCTGGCCAGGTATGGGAAGACTTGGGTTTGAGTCCGTTCTGGCCCATGACTACCCCTTGTTGATGGGGATCGGCGTCATTTCGGGCTTCCTGACGCTTTTTGGCAATCTTTTGGCGGATATTACCTACGCTTGGCTGGATCCGAGAATACGATATGATTAAAAAACTGTTTTTCCAGCAACCCTTGATGTTTTGGGGAATGGTTTTCGTTTCCATTCTGATCCTGACCGCCCTGAGCGCCCAGTGGATTTCCCCTTACGATCCCGTCCAACAAACCCTGTCCGACCGCCTGCTGCCGCCCTCTCTCCACCATTGGATGGGCACGGACCAATATGGCCGCGACGTCCTTTCCCGCATGCTTTATGGTTCGCGGGTTTCCCTGGCCGTCGGTTTGGTTGCGGTTTCCATCTATATATTTATAGGGACTTTTGTCGGCGCAGTGGCGGGGTATTATGGAGGACTGGTAGATTCCATCCTCATGCGGCTAGTGGATATTCTCCTTTGCATCCCTACCTTTTTCCTCATCCTGATGGTTATCGCCTTTGTGGGCCCCAGCATCGTGAACATCATGGTCATCATCGGTTTTACCTCCTGGACCGATGTAGCCAGGCTGGTGCGGGGCGAAGTACTTTCTTTGAAGGAAAGGGAATTCATCCAGGCGGCCAGGGTGATTGGGATGAAGGACTCCCGGATCATCCTGAGGCATCTTTTGCCCAACGCCTTGGGGCCGGTCTTGGTCGTGGCGACCCTGGGGATCGGCGGGGCTATTTTGATTGAATCCTCACTTAGTTTCCTAGGTTTGGGAGTCCAGCCACCCACCCCAAGCTGGGGAAATATGCTGGAAGAGGGAAGAGACCATCTTACCGACGCCTGGTGGCTCATCACCTTTCCCGGGTTAGCCATTTTTTTCACGGTATTGGGTTATAACTTGTTGGGTGAAGGTTTGAGAGATTACATGGACCCCCGCCTGAGGGGAAGTGGCAGGAATGGCTGAGCAATTCGCAGAAATAGTATTTCCCGTTCCCTTAAAACAGGTTTTTTCTTACCGAGTTCCCGAAGCCTTGGAAGGCCTGCTCCAGCCTGGCATGCGTTGTTCGGTTTCTTTTGGCCGCCGCCAAACTGTAGGACTTATCACTGGGATTACCTCCAAGGCACCCCTCCATATCAAAACCGTCAAACCCATCGACTCTCTTCTAGATACATTGCCCTCATTGACTCCTGACCTTTTGAAACTGGGGGCATGGATTGCTGATTATTATTATTGCTCTCTGGGTGAAGCCCTTTTCGCCATGTTACCCACGGGTTACCGGAAGAATCCCAAGGCTTTTCTTCTTTTGAATGCCGAAGCGCAACAGCCGATCGTCGAGAATTTATTGGAAAAGATGGGCCCCTTAAGAGGTGTCAATTGGGAAAGCCTTAAGACGGGGCGGGTTCCCTTGACGGCCCGCACCCGCGGCTTGGCGGAAGCCCTGAAACGGGCCTCGCTGGGAACTTTAAAACTGGAAGGGACACCGGATATCTCACGGGCGAAGAAAACCAGCCGTACCGTTGGCATGGATCCCATTCCTGAACTTCATCCCCAACAACAAGCGGCCTATTTCGCCCTAAAGGGCGTGATCCAAGAAGGAAACTTTAAAACTTTTCTTTTACAAGGTGTGACCGGTTCGGGGAAAACCGAGGTTTACCTCCGGGCCATCACGGAAGTTCTAGCCCAAAACCAACAAGCCATTGTGTTGATCCCAGAAATTGCCTTGACGCCCCAGACGGTAGAGCGCTTCACGGGACGTTTTGGCAACCAAGTGGCTGTTTTGCACAGCCGCCTTTCCACTGGGGAACGCACCTATGAATGGCAGCGGATCGCCCTGGGTGATGCCAAGGTTGTGGTGGGGGCTCGCTCCGCGCTTTTCGCTCCAACCCAAAATTTGAGGTTGATAGTCGTAGATGAGGAACATGATTCTTCCTATAAACAAGAGGATGCACCCCGGTATCATGCCCGTGACGCGGCGGTAAAAAGAGCCCAAATCTGTAACGCGGTCGCCCTACTAGGAAGCGCAACGCCCTCCCTGGAATCGGTTCACAATACCCAAATGGGAAAATACCAACTTCTTTCCATGCCGGAGCGGGTAAACAAAAAGCCCTTGCCCCGAATTAAGGTAGTGGATTTAAGGGATGAGTGGAAAGTGCGCGGGGCTGATCGGCCTGTCTTGTCACTGGCTTTGAGTGAGGCAATTCGGGATACCCTTGATAAAAAGGAACAGGCGATTTTATTCCTCAATCGCCGGGGTTTTAACACTGTCACCCTTTGTGTGAAATGCGGTGAACAGGTACATTGTCCTTCCTGTTCCATACCGGTTACCTATCACCGTGGTTCCAAGCCCACTCTTTTATGCCATTACTGTAATTGGTCGGGGCCA
Organism: uncultured Pseudomonadota bacterium; assembly: GCA_963843375.1. Classification (GTDB taxonomy): domain Bacteria; phylum Oederibacteriota; class Muellerivitia; order Muellerivitales; family Muellerivitaceae; genus CAWJKT01. The sequence goes on along the minus strand of CAWJKT010000007.1, from coordinate 27,898 downwards.
ATTCCTGAAAAGTGCGCTGGTTGTGGCGATGGACCAATTCAACAAGTTGGGTTGGGCACGGAGCGTTTGGAAGAAGAATTGAAAACGGGATTTCCATATGCGCGCATTGAACGAATGGATTTGGATACAACAAGGCGCCAAGGGAGCCATGAAGATATCCTCAACCGCTTTCGCCGACATGAGATTGACCTTTTGGTTGGAACCCAGATGATCGCCAAGGGCCACGACTTTCCAGGAGTAACCATGGTAGGAGTGGTGGGTGCGGACGTAGGGCTAGCCCTGCCGGATTTTAGGGCGGCGGAGAGGGTTTTCCAACTTTTGGTCCAAGTGGCCGGCCGGGCGGGTCGGGCGGAAAAAGAGGGAACTATCTACTTACAGACCTTTCATCCAGAACACGTTAGCATCTCATCCGCTATTCGGCATGACACACGGGGTTTTGGGGAAAAGGAAACGGAATTAAGGAAAGAATTAAATTATCCACCTTTCACAAAACTTGGCCTTTTAGTTTACCGAGCAAAGGAAGAAAAAAAATCCCGTGAGGCAGCGGAGAAGGCGGGTGATATCCTAAGAAGAGAGGCTGGAAAACTGGGAGTGGAAGTAATGGGGCCTGCGCCTGCCGGAATTTTTAAGTTGAGAGGTCATTACCGGTTTCAAGTAATGTTGAAGGCTCTCAAGCCTCAAGCGATTAGGCAATTACTTCAAACTTTGGATTCGCGGTATCAGACTCCCAAGGGGGTTTTCCGGGTAGTGGATATGGATCCTCAATCCATGTTGTAATCCCGGCTAGCTTTTTATCCCCAATAACGGGCCAAAGCGCCTGTTTGGATAAGTTTGAAAAGAAAATAAAGAATTCCTGAGAATACGAAAGCGGCAATAAACCCGTTGTAAAAGGCGGAGCGCCTTTCGCTTTTAATCCGTCCGGCCATGGTTTCCGACGACAATTTTTCCTGTAATGTCTTGAGCTGATCCTCAAACCTTCGGCGGGCCATTTTCCCCAGGGCGTATTTCTGGGACAAGGTTTGCATTTCCATCAATAACGGTTCGAATGAATTTTCGTTCATGGAGTCCTCCCGCCGGGATTAATTGAGGTGCCGATTGATAGCTTTTATTATATCGTAGGAGCGTTAGACGTTCATGGCGTATGAATGATTCGAAACCGTCATTAATTCCAGGAAAAGCATTGAAACTCGAACCCAAAACCAAGAAACCCATCACCCTTGTTACGAGACTGGAACATAAAAGTTCCCAGACCTTATTGGAATTCCTGTCCAAGCGGTTCCCTTATCACAACCCCGATGAATGGAGGGAACACATTCAAACGGGGAAGATCCAAGTGAATGGTCTAAGCCCATCGGAAGGCCAGCCTTTGCGGGCGGGGGACGAAGTGGCTTTTACCACCCAGGCTTGGGAAGAGCCGGAAGTAAATGTCAATTACCGGGTCGTGTATGAGGACGAAACCCTTTTGGCGATCTCCAAACCCGCTCCCCTCCCAGTCCACGCGATTGGGGCCTATTTCGAAAATACCCTCATGCACCTTTTGCGCCGGGACAGGGCTGAGGCACAAAATTTTAATTTGGTGCACCGATTGGACTCCGAAACCAGCGGGTTGATACTTTTGGCTAAGGATAAAAAGGTCCTTAAGGCTTTGCAAAAACAGTGGGAATCCGGTGAAGTTCAAAAAACCTATCTAGCGATCGTATTTGGGAAGTTCGAGCCAATAAAACGACGGGTGGATCAGCCTATTGGCCCGTTGAAAGAAAGCCGGATACGGATGAAATTAGGTATTAACCAAGAAAATTGCAGGCCCTCCATAACGGATTTTGAATGTTTGAAATTCAAACCTTCACGCACAAATTTTGAAATAGATAAAGGCGGGTTTTCTCTAGTGGCAGCCAAGCCTTTGACGGGACGAACGCATCAGATAAGAGTTCATTTAGAAGCCAGCGGTTTTCCCATTGTGGGAGATAAACTTTATTCGGGAGGTGAGGAAACCTTTTTGCATTTCATCGATAAAGGGTGGGATGACTGGTTAAAAGAAAAGGTGTTGTTGCCCCGTCAGGCGCTACATGCTTTCAAAATCGAGTTTTGTAATCCGATCACCGGCGAACGAGTAATTTTGGAGGATTCCATGCCTCCTGATTTGGAAGATTTTTGGAACGGTCTCTAAAATATTATTAATAGTTGTTATTACGGAATGTTCGCCGAATGGGTGGATGTGGTGCTCGAGGTTTAAATAAATTTTTGTTATTTTTGGGCTGTTTGTCTTCTATTGACTTTGAAGATGGTTCTCTTAAAATACGCATCCTTGCTCCTTCCTTGGGGTCTTGGCACTCCGCCCGAGTGGCGAAATTGGCAGACGCAATAGACTCAAAATCTATCGACCTCACGGTCATGTCGGTTCAAGTCCGACCTCGGGCACCATTTTTTTAAATAGCTTATGTTTTTGCATCATTTTTTCGTTGGTTCACAACAAGAAAAGCCTGGGTTGTCTTTGGGACAATTCGGGCTTTTTCTTTTTGACGGTAAATGATGGCCTTTTATGGGGGTAGACGGCCACAAAAGACACCGATAAGACACCTGTGAAAAGCATGAAAGCGCGGAAGGTCAAAAGTCTAGTGTGTTTGCGTTGGGTGTCTTGCCGGTGTCTTATTGGTGTCTTTTGTGGCTGTATTTCTCATATGCAGATTTCAAAAAGTCTATTGAGGTCAGAATCCTTTCTTAGGGCTCATTTCTCAGAAGATATTAGCGGTGAAACCTTTTTCGGCGCTTTCCCGTATTACGTGGATAGTTGGGAAACATTGGCTTGTTTTCACCATTGTTTGACAATTTTTCAAGATAAGGTGTAGTATCAACCCATGAGAAAAGCTGTCGTTGCTCTCAAACGAGCCTTTTTAATCTTTGGCGTCATTGTCGCCCTGACGCCGTGTGGTATTTGCAGTGCCTCTGCTCAAGTGGGCACTTCGCAAATGAAGTCTTGTGAAGTTGACTCAATGAGTGGGATGAAGTGTTGCCAAACTTCGAAATCCAAATCCCAGAGCCCGTTGTGCAAAACGATGAACCAATCGTCCGTGGTCGTGGCGGTTCATGGTTCGGATTTGGTGGCTGTGCCAGTTGTTTCGTTTGCCTCTGCCGATGTTTTCTTATTGGCGAAGGCTGTTGATTTTCCCGCCTTTAGCAGTTTTTCCGCTTCACCTCCCCGAGGTCTTCTCGCCTTAAGAATCTGATTCACTCCTTTTGATTTTGCGTAGATGGGTTCAAAAGAACTCATCTGTTGCTGTTTTGCGTTCGCAAACAAAAAGGAGTGATGACCGTGAAAAGTTCAAAATTTATTTTCTCAACCCTGTTCTTAGCCGTTCTTGGCTTTTGTGGGTCTTTATGGGCCCAAGACATGGCCGGAATGGAAATGGGTTCTTTGACCGCCCCAACCACCATTGAACTAACCCTTCCCAAGGCGGAAGAAATGGCTTTGATGGGCAATCCGCATATCCACGCGGCAGATAAGCGCGTGGATGCGGCAGGAAAGCAAAGTCTTCAAACACTGGCCCCTGCCGATCCCACGTTCATGATCGACGATACCTTCCCCAATACGAATATGTGGCAGGTTGAGGAAAATCTGGGTTTCCCCGGTAAAAGTTTTGCTCAGGTGGACGTGGATAACGCTGAAACAGGGAAACAAAAGGCCATGGCGAGGGATATGCGTCGTGAAATCCTGCTCCAGACCCGGCAGACCTTTTGGGATTTTTATTACCGGCAAAAAGTTTATGACGTCCTAGATGAGTCCCAAAAACAGTGGAAGTCCTTGAGCGAGTTGTTAAAGTCTCGCGAACTGACGGGCCAATGGCTTTCCATGAAAACCGTCCGGGCGCAGATGGAAATAGCCAACGCCACGAACGATCTTTTCACCTCCAGCCAAGCCTTAGAAGTCTCAAAGGTCAATTTCAACCACCTCTTCAGCCTGCCCCACGAGACGATTTATGTCCTAAAGGAAATACCAACCCTGCCCGGCTTGGACGGGACTGTCCAGGACTATATCCAAACGGCGATGGATCATAATCCGATGGTCGAAGCGGCCCAAAGGGAACTGGATAAGGCAGGGGCCGAAGCGCATGTAATGGCCCTAAGCCACCTGCCGGATTTCACGGTAGCCCTTTCGGGCACACGTAATCCCGAAGACACCGGTTTTTCCTATTACGGGTTCAGGGTCGGCGTAAGCGTGCCGCTTTTTTTCCCCATCAAGCAAACCCAGGCTACCGACCAAGCGAACGACCAAGTGGAAGCCTCCAAGTACGAGTTAACCGGGGCCAAGAACGAAACGACCCACATGGTCGAGGAAGCCTATGTCAACGCGCAATCGGCTTGGCGGCTTTGGAAATTGTACGAAGAGGGCGGGTTGTTGGAGCAAACGCAGAAGGCGTGGAAAGCAACACAAGCGGCCTATCGAAACGAAGAGATACAACTCCCGGACTTCGTGGACAACTACAACATGTATATCGACACGTTGAAGACCTACTACAAGGCTCAGGCGGATTATGGCAAAGCCTTGGCGGAACTGGACTACCAGATTGGGAACCTCCCGGTTCCCGGAAATGAAAAGGAGTAACGGCATGAAAAATCGAAAAGGAATGTTCATCCTCATCTTATTGATCTTGTTCGTGGTCATTGGAGCCACCCGCTGGTGTATTGAGCGCCAACCAATGGGAGGGGAATCAAAGTCCGCCGCCAAGACATCGGATTATTACTATTGCCCCATGCACCCCTGGTTCCACCAGGACCATCCGGGGAATTGCGGTATTTGCGGCATGACGCTTATCAAGAAAGAGGGCGGAGTTGGCGGCGAAAAGGAAAGCGCCTCTGTTCCGGGTGAAGCAACGGGATTACCGGAATCCCTGAAGGGACTGGCAGCGGTTGATTTATCCCCCTTCAAACAGCAACTCATCGGTTTGCGGACCGCCATGGTAGAAAAGCAGCCGGTCGTGAGGGTCATCCGCACCGTGGGACGGTATGGCGGAGGATCGGATGATTTCGCGGAAGAAGCAGGTGATTTCGCCGCGAGTGGGAAAGCCACTTCAGGAAAGAGCCAATATGTGGTTGCCGATATTTACGCGCTGGATATTCCCTATGTGAAGGTGGGCCAAATGGCATGGGTATCCGCTTTTAGCGGGTCGGGACCCCGGTTGGAAGGCCGTGTTGCCCAAGTTTACCCGTATGACGGAACCCAATCCCGTGTACGCCGGGTAAGGATCAACATCCCCCAGGCCCCGACTTCGGAACTTTTCGCCAATGTTGAAATTGAAGCGGCTTCCCAACCCATGCTATCGGTGCCTGTAGACGCAGTGATGGTCACGGGACTTCACCGGTACGTCTTCGTGAAAAAATCGGCTGAAACTTTCGCGCCCCAGGAAGTCACGATGGGATTTGAGGGAGAAGACCAGTGGCAGGTTCTATCGGGCCTGAACGAGGGGGAAACAGTGGTGGAGGGTGCCAATTTCATAGTTGATGCGGATTCTAAACTTGAGGCTAACTTTGCCGCTATGGAATCGCAGGAAAAATAAATGACTTATATAACTCTAAAAAGTATCAACAGGGGAAATCACAATGATCGCTAAAGTCATCGAGTTGTGCGGAAGGAACAGGGTTTTCGTGACCTTGGGACTATTGTTCGTTATTGGTTGGGGAATATGGGCCCTCAAGACCGTGCCTTTGGACGCTATCCCGGATTTGTCGGATACCCAGGTGGTGGTCTTTGTCCAGTGGGATAGAAGCCCCGACATTTTAGAGGACCAGGTGGCCTATCCCATTTCACGAGCGTTGTTGGGAGCGCCGCACGTAAAAGCCATCCGGGCTCAATCTGATTTCGGGTTTTCATACGTTTATGTCATTTTCGATGAGGGAACAGATGTCTATTGGGCTCGAAGCCGGGTATTGGAATACCTTTCGAAAATCCAGGGAAGCCTGCCGGAGGGGGCAAAGGTAGAAATGGGGCCGGATGCGACAGGGGTAGGTTGGGTATACCAGTATGCCCTGGTGGACAAGACCGGCCAACACAGCTTACAAGACCTAAAGGCTTATCAGGATTGGAACCTAAAGTTTGTCCTCCAGAGCCTTCCGGGTGTGGCGGAGGTTTCGACCGTTGGTGGTGAAACAAAAGAGTACCAAGTTGAAGCGAATCCCGCCGCATTGGCGGCCTACGATATTCCTTTCGCTGATGTGGTGAAAGCCGTAAGGGAATCCAACCAGGAGGTGGGGGGAAGACTCCTAGAATTAAACGGCACCGAATACATGGTGCGGGGACTGGGATATATCCATAGCCTCCAGGACCTTCAGGAAGTAGTTGTCGGACGGGACAAGCAGGGAGTTCCCATCCTCCTGCGGGACGTGGGCCAAGTGCAATTGGGACCGGCTTTGCGGCGCAACGTGACGGATTTGAACGGCCAAGGCGAGGTAGTGGGCGGAATCGTCACCATGCGTTACGGCGAAAACGCCATGAACGTCATCGAGCGGGTCAAACAAAAGCTGGAAGAACTGAAACCTTCACTTCCCAATGGCGTGGAGGTAGTGCCGGTTTACGACCGGTCGGAACTGATCCAGGATTCGGTCAACACCCTCATGGAAGAACTGGCGAAACTCGCCCTCGCCGTCAGCATCGTATGCCTGGTCTTTCTTTGGAACTTGCCCTCGGCATTTGTCATCATCGTCACCCTTCCGGTTGCGATCCTGATTTCCTTCATCTGTATGCGGTACATCGGGGTAACTTCCAACATCATGAGCCTTGGGGGTATCGCTATCGCCATCGGAGCAATGGTGGATGCTTCGATCATCATGGTGGAGAACGCCTGCAAAAGGCTGGAAGAGTGGGAAAAGGGGAACAAAAAACAAAACCGAACGGATGTAATTATCCACGCTTGTACCGAAGTCGGCCCTTCCTTATTCATGACCCTGCTCGTTATCACGGCGGGATTCCTGCCGGTTTTCGCGCTTCAAGGGCAGGAAGGGCGGCTGTTCAAGCCCCTGGCCTTTACGAAGACCTTCTCGATGTTCTTCGCCGCGTTCCTTGCCATTACGGTGACCCCGATGTTGATGACCCTTTTACTCCGGGGACGCATCCGTCCGGAGGCGGAAAATCCGGTAAACCGTATTCTCCAAGAGACTTATGCGCCGGTGGCCCGATGGGTATTGGATCATCGCTTGACAGTCCTGTTCTCGGCGTTTGGGATCATGTTATTGACCTTTCTTCCGGTGGCACGTTTGGGTAGTGAGTTCATGCCGCCCTTGTGGGAGGAAACCCTGCTTTACATGCCGATCACCCTGCCGGGGATTTCCATTGCCGAGGCTGGACGATTGCTTGAAATGCAGGACCGCATCCTAAAGGCTTTCCCGGAAGTTGTGAGTGTGTTCGGCAAGGTGGGAAGGGCGGAAACATCGCTTGATCCAGCACCACTATCAATGGTGGAAACCACCATCGTTTTCAAGCCCGAAAGCCAATGGCCTAAGGGCATGACCCATGAAAAACTGATCCAACAGATGGATCAAGCCTTGCAAGTACCGGGCTTCACCAACGACTGGATTGGGCCCATCAAGAACCGTATTGACATGCTCTCCACGGGTATCCGCACTCCCATAGGCATCAAGGTGTTGGGGGATAATTTTCAAACAATTGAAAAAGCCAGCGAGGACATCGAAAAGGCCGTCCACGATATCCCCGGCACTCGAAGCGCTTTCGCCGAAAGGGTGACGGGTGGGTATTTCGTGGATATCCAGGCCAAGCGGGACCAATTGGCCCGTTACGGCATGAGTGTGGGCGACCTGAATGAATTCATCCAGTCTGCGGTCGGTGGTGATATGGTCACCGAGACGGTCGAGGGCCGGGCTCGCTTTCCGATCACAGTCCGTTTGAGCCGGGATTTCCGCGACACGCCGGACAAAATCCGCCGGGTTCCATTGGTGACACCCACGGGACAACATATCCAATTGGGCCAGGTAGCCGACGTGGCCTTGAACACAGGTCCCGGCATGATCCGGGATGAGAATGGCCTTCTAGCGGGATACGTCTATGTGGATCTGTCCGGCAGGGACCCCGGAAGCTGGGTGGCGGACGCCAAGAAAGTAGTGGAAAGGAAAGTAAGCCTGCCTCCAGGGGTGAGCCTGGTATGGAGCGGCCAATACGAATACATGGAACAGGCGGCCAAACGGCTCAAGGTCATGATTCCCTTGACCCTGTTTTTGGTGTTCTTGCTTATCTATTTCAACACCAAATCCTTCACGGAGACGGTCATCGTTCTTTTGGCGGTTCCTTTCTCTCTGGTGGGAGCTTTCTGGCTCTTGTGGATATTAGGCTACAACCTGTCGGTAGCCGTGGCCGTGGGGATGATCGCCCTTGCCGGATTGGACGCTGAAACAGGTGTCGTCATGTTGCTTTATCTAAATATCGCCTATCGGGAATTCGAGGCAAAGGGCCGATTGAAGAGCCTCAAGGACTTGAAGGAAGCGGCCTTGAGTGGGGCGGTCCAACGGGTTCGCCCCAAGATGATGACGGTAGGAGCGGCCTGGATGGGCTTGGTCCCGATTCTTTTTTCCAATGGTGTCGGAAGCGACGTCATGAAACGCATTGCGGCCCCCATGGTCGGAGGGGTATTTACTTCCTTTGCCTTGGAACTTTTGGTTTATCCGGTCCTTTTCGTGATTTGGAAGTGGTACACCGAAGTAAGACCCCGAGTTGAAAAAAGGGAACTGACGGGGTTTGGAAAATGGTTTTGGGCTTGTGTGAAGAAAGTAGGGTAACGAGGTAGAGCGCGATGTGCCCTTGTTTCCGTGATGGAAATTTGGGAATTAAAACAAAGGAGCAAGATTATGAAAAGGTTATTAAGTTTGTTGGTGGGGATAGCGTTCTTAATGGCCGCCCATGCGGTTTGGGCGGACGATTCTACGAGCACTGCACCAGGAGTTTCGACTCCGGGAGTAGGCGCTACGCCGGTCGTGAAACATAAGGTTAAGAAAGCAAAGAAGAAAACAGCCGTAACGACACCAACAACAGCGGCAAAAATAACTTATGTTTGTCCGATGGATGGCTACACCAGCGACAAACCGGGGAAATGTCCTAACTGTGGCATGGATTTGGTGGAGAAAAAGCCTGGGTCTCCGTACTGAACTGAGTAGCCACTGGTGGAACGAAAATCTTTCAGATTTTGGGTTTTCGTTCCACTTGGAACGGTGTCGGTGAATATGGAGTGAACGATGATAAAACTGGGTTTGATCTTGGTGGTTATTGCCCTGACTTTCGGGTCGATTATGGATTGCGATAGCCCGTCTGGTTCCATGGACATGTCGAGTAGCAGGTTTCAAGGTACCGACGTGGCCAACTTTGGAAAGGGTTTGAACGCCAAGAAGTGTCCAGTCACAGGAAAAACAATCGGGACCGGCCAAGGGGTGGAAGCAGCCCTTTCCAACGGCAAGAAAATCATGATGTGTTGTCCAAAGTGCAAAGAGCCAATTGAGAAAGACCTGAAAAAATACGAGAGCTTAATGTATTAGGTGAATAGGGAGACTGGATTGATAAATGGCGGAATCAGACGTAACCTTTCAAAAAGGAGCAAGGCTATGCTCTCCTTTAGTCGCATGTTTTTAGTAGTGGCGGTGACGAGCTTTCTTACCCCCTGTTTTTGCCCAGCGATGGTGGACGGGTGTAAAGACGGTTTGTCATTATCTGCGTCAAACTGTCAGCAAAACCAGACAGCTCCTTGCTGTAACCACTCCTGTTGTAATTACACGAATCACGCCGTTGTCTCAAAGACACGGGAGGCCAAGTTCGTTGGTCTCGCGTTGGTTTTTCTTCCGTCAAATGAAACCTTCCTGGCCGTAAACGGTGATAGATTTTTAGTCTCGCGCCCTAAAATTCGAATTCTTTACCACCCGGAATACTCCCAGGTCCTTCGACTGTGATTCTTCATTGAAAGTTCGGTGTGCTGGTAGACCGACGCCCCGTTTGCGCGCGTCATAACCACTTTCAAGAAAATGAGGAGGACTCAGATGAAAACAAAATACACGCTTTTAGCCTTGGCTTTTATGTTCGGAACCGTTGCTTCTGCCTTTGCGGGTAACCACCCGGCCATGCCGGTCGCTCCCGGAGTTCCGCTTTCAAGTATCCATACGGGATATGAAATCGGGCCGAAAGGGGCCAAGACAACGGTTGTAAATCTTAATTCCGTTGTTCAATCCGGTGTTTGGTATAGAAGCTGTCCCTCTATGCCCAATATGCTTTTCAATAAGTTCAACCGGATGGAAGTAACCTTGTCGAACGGCAAGAAGATAACGCTGGCCTGCAAGGACTGTCTGGGTGAAATCGAAAGTCATTTGGACAAGTACGAAGCTTATATGTACTTTTAAGATTGTGAGAGGTTTGAGGGGGTGGCAGATAGCCGCCCCCTTTTATTTTTAGCGAAGTATTTTGGATTTTAGGTCGAGTAATGATGAAAAATTAATTATTTAAGATCTCCCATTGACCCACTCATTGCGAGAAGCCTAATAATGAACACCATTTAAAGAAAGAGAAGGAAGTTATGGACAGTCATTTTAGTGAAAAAAGCAAGGAACAAACCGAATCCGTTAAGATTGGCGGTTTTTACACATGCCCAATGCATCCGGACGTGAAACAGGATCATCCGGGCAAATGTCCCCAGTGCGGGATGGACTTGGTTTTAAAAGAACCCGCGGTTGAATCCAAGCCGAAGGAAATCGATCCGGTTTGTGGGATGAAGGTAGCCCCGGAAGGGGCCAAGAATGTTTTCGAGTTCAAGGGCAAAACTTACTACTTTTGCGGCAAGGGGTGTCTGGAGAAATTCAGGATCGATCCAGAAAAATACCTGAAACCATCACCTATTCCAGTTGAAGTTTCTAAACCGATAACGCCATCTGCTGGGGAGATTTATACATGCCCCATGCATCCTGAAGTGCGGTTGGACCATCCTGGTCCCTGCCCTAAGTGCGGCATGGCTTTAGAACCTTTGCGGGTGACGGCGGAACCACAAGACAATCCTGAACTGGCTGATATGAGCCGCCGGTTTTGGCTTTCTGTGGTTTTGACTATCCCCATCTTTATTTTAGCAATGGCGGACCTATTGCCTGGAATGCCCCTGTCCAAATTTCTTTCGCATGAGCTCAAAGTTTGGATCGAATTCGGGTTGGCCGCACCCGTATGTTTTTGGGCGGCATGGCCTTTCTATGTCCGGGCGGTTCAATCGGTGGTAAACCGAAGTCTCAACATGTTCACCCTTATTGGTATGGGGGTGGGGGTAGCTTTCGGCTATAGCGTGGTTGCCGTCCTGTTTCCGAGTCTTTTTCCGCCTTCGTTCCGGGGAGAAGGCGGGGAAGTGGAGGTCTATTTTGAATCGGCGGCTGTCATCGTTACTTTGATCTTATTAGGGCAGGTTTTGGAACTCAAAGCGAGGAGCCACACCAGTATGGCCTTGAAAAAGCTTTTGGGGATGAACGCGAAAAACGCGCGCTGGGTCAAAAGTGACGGTTCCGAAGAGGACGTACCCTTGGAATCAGTCCATCCCGGCGACCGGTTGCGGGTGAGGCCCGGTGAGAAGGTTCCGGTGGACGGAGTGGTTTTGGAAGGAACCAGTTCGGTGGATGAGTCGATGGTATCAGGGGAACCCATTGCCGTGGAAAAGACGGCGGGTAGCAAAGTCGTGGGCGCAACGATCAACGGGACCGGTTCATTCCTGATGTTGGCCGAGAAAGTGGGTTCGGAAACTCTCCTTTCCCGGATTGTGGCTATGGTCTCGGAGGCCCAGCGTAGCCGGGCCCCCATCCAGAAACTAGCGGATGTGGTATCGGGATATTTCGTGCCACTGGTGATTCTTTTCGCAGTGATAACTTTCGTCGCCTGGGCTTATTGGGGTCCCGAACCCCGTTTCGCTCACGCAGTCGTTAACGCAGTGGCGGTACTTATCATTGCCTGTCCCTGCGCTCTTGGTTTGGCTACTCCCATGTCGATCATGGTGGCTACGGGTAAGGGAGCCTCTATGGGGATTCTTTTCCGTGACGCGGAAACTATCGAGTTGTTTCGAAAAGTGGATACCCTTGTGGTGGATAAAACCGGCACCCTGACGGAGGGAAAGCCGAAACTTGTTTCCGTTGTTCCAGCAGAGGGATGGGATGAAAAAGGACTTTTGGAGCTTGCGGCTACCATGGAGAAAGGGAGCGAACATCCATTGGCAGGAGCCATCCTTCGAGGAGCCCAAGAGAGGGGAGTAGAAGGCGGCAAAGCCTCGGATTTCCAGGCGAGGATCGGCAAGGGTATTTTCGCAAGGGTAGGAAGCCAGGAGGCGGCTTTAGGAAACAGCCGGTTAATGGAGGATATGAAAATAGAGTTGGGCACCATGGAATCAAAAGCCCGAGAGCTTCAAGAGGACGGGCAGACCGTGATGTTCCTTTCTTCGGGCCAAAAACTCGCCGGCCTTTTAGGAGTCGCTGACCCGGTAAAGAAAACAACGGAAGGAGCCATAAAGAAACTAAGTCAGGAAGGCGTAAAGATCATTATGCTGACCGGGGACAATAAATCCACAGCCCAAGCCGTTGCGAAGAAATTAGGATTAGATGGATTTCTTGCGGAAGTGATGCCGGAAGAAAAGGTTAAGGAGGTGAAGCGCCTCCAAAGCGAGGGAAGGATCGTTGCCATGGCGGGGGATGGCATCAATGACGCTCCAGCCTTGGCCCAAGCACAGGTGGGCATTGCCATGGGGACCGGCACGGATATCGCGATGGAAAGCGCAGGTGTGACTCTGGTAAAAGGGGATCTTCAGGGAATTGTCAAAGCCAGGGCCTTAAGTCGGGCTACCTTAAATAACATCCAGCAAAACCTTTTCTTCGCCTTTATCTACAATGCTCTTGGGATTCCATTGGCGGCGGGTCTTCTATACCCCTTCTTTGGCTGGCTCTTGAACCCCATGATTGCGGCGGCGGCCATGAGCTTAAGTTCGGTCTCGGTCATTACAAACGCCTTGCGGCTGAGAAATAGACATATAAATTAAGGCATATATTGACAATTTTTTGTAATAGTTATATTTTTAACGTATGTTAAAAAAGCCTATATTAATGAAAAACTATAGTGATTTACAGATAAACGCAATGAGATCGCTAGAGAATTGCCTGAATCAAGCTGGGCCCATCCCCGATCTGCATATTATTGCCCACAAAGATACCGCTCAAAAGGCGGATATAACCGCTTCGTTCACTTATGGAAAACGAAAATACAGTGTGCTTGGGGAAGTGTTTGGCAACGGCCAGCCCCGCGAAGCCAGGATTGCCGTGGAACGGTTTAAAAACTATTTGGCGCGCGAACCCCAAGCCTACGGTGTTATGTTCGCCCCTTATGTCTCCGATGAAGCTGATCTGATCTGCAAAGAAGCTGGAATCGGCACGGTGGACTTGGCCGGTAATTGCCGCTTGGAATTTGACGGTCTTTTCCTCAAAGTCAGGAACCAAAAAAATCCTTTTGGGCGCCGTACTTTTTTAATGACCCTTTATACGCCTAGGGCGGCAAGGGTTCTTCGGGTTCTACTGACTCATCCTAAACAGTTTTGGAAAATGCAGGATTTGGCGAATGAAGCAAAAGTGAGTTTGGCCCATGTGGCCCATGTAAAAAAACATCTGCAAGACAGGGAATGGATTAAGTCGGAACGCGCAAATCTTTCTTTGGTGAAGCCCGAAGCGTTATTGATGGAGTGGGCGCAGAATTATAAAAAAGATCAAGATGCCGTCAGGGGTTTCTATACGATGAGAAGCCTGAATGAAATGGAAGGGTTGTTGCAGGAAGCCCATGATCGGCGGCATCAAACCTATGCTCTGACGAGCTTTACGGGTGCTGAACTCTATTACCCGTTTACCAGATACAACGGTGAAACAGCTTACGCCGAAGACATTGATCTTGTGGCAGCGGCACTTGGTTTAAAAGAAGTGGATAGTGGAGCTAATTTCACCCTTATTAAACCCGCCGATGAAGGCGTTTTTTATGGAGCTCAATTTTTTAATGGAATACCTGTTGCCTCGCCGATACAGGTATATTTAGAGCTGATCGGAAACAAAGGCAGAGGTAAAGAAGCCGCCGAAGCCCTTTTGGAAGAGGTAATCAGACCTACATGGCAATGAAAAGAGATTTTGAAAAAGGGGAAGTGGAGGCCGCGCGGTCGGTGATGCTTGAGCTCATGCAAATATTGAATGTCTACCATGACCATATTGTTTTGATTGGCGGATCGGTTCCGTGGGTCATGTTTCCAACAGCTGAGGTACCGCATGTTGGTACGACTGACGTTGATTTGGCGATTGATCGTGAGACTGTTCAAAGCTCGGATTTGGCAATGATTGAAACCATATTAATTCAAAACAACTACAAACAAAGTAATGATAAGCCTTTTATATTCCACCGGATTCTTGAGAAGAATGGGAAGAAGTATAAGATCCAGGTGGATTTACTAACTGGTGAAGATTCACATTCCAAGGATGATTTGGCCCAAGCTGTCCATGGGTGCGAATTGGCCTTTGAGGAGCCGGTGGAAATCAGAACCAATGGCATTTTCCCGGATGGACACGAGGGAGTGGTGAGATTCCTGGCGGCGTCCCTGGTTTCATTTATTTCAATGAAAGCCATCAGTTTCATGGATCGATTCGAATCCAAAGACGCGTACGATATTTATTTCTGTGTTAAAAACTACCAATCAGGATTGGGATTGGCCCATCAGTTTAAAAAGCAAATGGGGAATCCGGGGGTAAAAGAGGGAGTTGAAAAGTTGAGGCAAAACTTTTCAGCCATTGACGCGAGGGGTCCCAAAGCCGTAGCTGAATTCCTTAGTGAATATGATGAAGTGCAACGGGAAAGAACGATTCGGGATGCTTACGAACGTATAAATGGGGTCCTTCAACAAATTCCCTAAAGAGTTATTTTATCTAACGTTGCCTACCGTATGTTGTTCGGCTTCGCCAAGTAATTTCGCGATCCATCCAGGGAAAAAAGCACGCGATTCAACCATTGCTTTCCATTCTTCCTTGGGAAGCTTTTGACGAATTTTAACAAGGGCTTCTGGGGCGTGCGATGGGCCTACCCAGGCTAAAGCTCGAACAGCCATACCTGCTGGGCGGTTTCCCAAAGCCAACTGCCAGCGTGGCGCGTGTTTGAATTTGATTGTTCTTTTTCCGAGTCGTAAAGTCCGACTGCGCCCCGTGGTAACAAAAACTTCCTGGACAGGGACTTGGGTGGTTAAGCCAAGGGAGTTTGCCGCAACAGCCCCGTTGGAGGCTACTTCCTCGCCATTTCTTACAGCCATAGACTTAATGACGGTTTCGGGAGCCGGAGGCCGGGTTCCAAAGCGTCCTTCTACCGGTGCTACATAAGCGCCCTGGCTAACCCGGATCAATTTACCCGCTTTGGTCAAACGGGTAAAAGCCTGGTCTACAGAGGCGCGGCTATTCTGGCCCAAGAATTCCTTAGGCGATAAGACACTCCCCTCGGGCCGAGTTTGGGAAGATTTGAGTATGGTTTGAATTACTGGACTCATGTTTAAACTCCTTATGTCAGAATTATAGGTTGGTTTCTGACATTCATCAAGTGCAGCACTCTTTTTCGATAATCGCTTTTCTCAGGTTCGATATGGAAACAGGTCGGAAATCTTAAGCTGGGAGCCAAGGTAATCATTGTGTTTTTGTTGTTTTGGCAAGGATTGTGTTTATTATGGAGCTTCATCGACATAACAAGCGTACGTATTTTAGTAGATATCGCCAATCAAATTAATTTTGGAGAAAAAATAATGGCCGATAGATTGCATTTCTCGAAAAGAGACATAGGGGCTGAAATACTTCCGATATTAACCACGGGACTATATAAATACACGCTCGATGCATTTAGGGAATATATTCAAAACTCTATTGACGCAGCATCAAAAAAAATAGAATTAATAATTGGTCCGTCAACGGTGGCAATTGTCGATGATGGTAAAGGAATGACGAAAGACGAAGCAAGTCGGGCAAAAAGATTGGGCATTTCGGATAAAAATCCGAAAATCAACGTGGGGTTTCGTGGCATCGGAATTTATTCTGCTTTTAATCTGTGCGATTTGCTGGAAGTCTATACTAAATCTAAAGACGAAAGCAGTGGAAATTACATTAAGTTTGACTTTAAAACAATCCGTACAAGGTTAGCCGAAGAACAAGAGCGGAGAAAAAAAGGTCTTCCGTCCAAACTCTATCTTGAAAAACTCCTAGAAGGCAATGTCTATGTTGAAGTTGATGATAAAGACACCATAAAAGATCATGGCACAAAAGTCATCATGAGTGGAATGACTGGTGAATCGAGTTATTTGAATTGGGAATCCACTGAAAAATATTTACAAGATGTTGTTCCGCTACCCTTTCACCCGGAATTTAAATTCGGAGCTGAAGTTGAAAAAAGATTTGAGGATGAAGATTATCGAGTCGTTCCGTTAACCCTCCAAATACATGATAGAAAACAGGATCTTTACCGGCCTTATACAAATGATATTTTTTCACAAGGTGGGGTTCACAGGCCGAAATATTTCAAGTTGAAACATGGGAAAAAAGATTATGGTTTTGCATGGGTTTGTATTAATGATGAACGAAGTGTTTTGAAAAATTCCGCCCTGCGCGGACTTTTAATAAAGAAGTTTGGGTTTTCAATAGCCAATCGTTCGTATCTGGAACATTTTTTCAAAAGGCCGGTTTTTAATAGACGTATAACCGGTGAAATAATAATTCAAAATCTAAATCTTTTACCAAATGCAGCAAGAAGTGACTTTGAAAGCAATTCAACAAGGTTGGAGTTTCTTGAACTTGTGCTTCCGAAATTTATTAAAGATTTATCGGATTGGGCAAACGTAATTCAAGAGGAGAGCAAGGCCCTCGATGTGTTAACTGATGTGACAAGTAGAGTTTCTGAAATCGCTAAAGAAATATTAACTAGCCGCCGAGACAAAGAGAAAATGCTCACATTTAATAGCGAACTTATTCATTTGGAACATCTGCTTAAGGGACGGAAAAAGCGGTTCGAAGATTTGGAGGACCATAAGGAACAATATAACGATGTTATGAAAAGCTTGAAGGATTGTATTTCTCTTGTGAAAAATACTTTGCTAGAAAACATGAAGTCATCAAGACGCTTGGAAGAAGATGTGGCGAAGTCTATACAAACGGAAGCTAAGCTTTCGGCGGTTGCCGCTAGCCTTAAAGAAAGTACTAATAACGACCTTGTTTCTGTTTTTGAATATGCAGGAATACAATTAACGGCAGATGTTCAAAAAGCATTAAAGCTTTTGGAGAAGGAGTTTTTGATTCCTTATCTTGAGAAAAAGAATTACCAAAGCATGTTAAAGGAGCTACGGAATTATTTTGACGAGAAGTTTTAATTATGAAAAAACCTTTTCAAAATAATTCATCCAAAGATAATGTTCGACTTCGATGGAATACACCGGTACTCCAATATCTTCATAAGCAGTATGGTGTTAAATATAGATATATGGGTTTACCGGGTATTGATTTGATCGATATAAAGTTGTGGAGGGACATGATTGATCATGTTGTCGCTTTCGAACCGCTTGGAGGTGGTTCTGATGGGCGTGCAAATGTAGAAGCCTTGAGAAAAAATATGATGTTGGCTGGAATTCCTGGCTATGCATATCTGGGAAGCATGGAAGAAGTTATTATTCAACGAAGAGACTTCGACTATCAAAAATACTCTCAAGATAAAGTTGTCACACTCTACAATTTGGATTTTTGTGACGAAATAGGTAGTAGGGTTTCTACTTTTGCTGGAACGGAAAAAGTTCTTCGCTTTGAAGCGATTAAGCAAATTTTAAGAGATCAAAAAGAATGTTTTCAAACTATGGGCGGTTCCTCTCACTTTATTTTGCTTATAACTGTTAGAAACCAAATTGATGCATTGAAAAAAGAACGTTTTTTAAAAAAAGGTCTTTTAAGCGAGTCTCAAAAATTTAAAGATAAATGTGAAGCTATAAATGCACTTCCTGTACCCGCCATGGGGCCTTTGGGCGGTAAATATTCTTGGGCTATCAAAACCTTTATGTATGATTTGCTTTGCAAAGGTTTTCAAAGTCCACATATTTCGTCGCTCTTTTTTCCGTTATATCTTTATCAGGGAACCCCTTTGAAAAGTGGCGGAATGAGCCCAATGATTCATTGGATGATTCTGTGTAGATTTGAAAACGAAGAAGAACATTCTCCAGAGTTCTATCCTGATTCATTTTTAGAAATCTCTTCAGTTGGTGATGGTAGAGATGGATTATTAAATTGGAAACCACAAACCGCAGAAACAATTCCGATAGGCATGCCCCCAGGTAGCCTTAAATGGCTCCAAACTTACGGTCAAAATATGTTGAATGGGTTCAATGCTAATTCACCCGCAAAGGTCAAGAAGTAAAATAATTTTAAAAACCGGTTTCTGAAATAATTTTTTTTATGTTTTTAACATAGGAAAAATGGCCCGATTAACATCTATCTGACCTAAACAATGTCCTGTGGATATGCACGAAAAATGGGTAAAATCCTCGGGTTAAATATTTGTTAGGGAGGCCAAATGATAAGCCGAGATTTTAAATATGAATTGTTGGATGTTGATCAAATTGCCTTGGACATGAATAATCCTCGAATTTCACATTATGTTGGAATGTATGGAACTAGTCTTACCGCCGAACAAATGAGCCTGGCATTAGGTGCGGGCGACGGAACCGCATCAGATGGAACAACGTTTTATTCATTAAGGGAGTCTATAAAAACTAGTGGAGGAATAATAAATCCCGTAATTGCAAATAAAGAAACATCAACAAATAAAATTACGGTTATTGAAGGGAATACACGAGTATTAATTTATAGGGAATTTAAAACGCAGGAAAAGGAAAAGAACTCAAACAATTGGAAAAAAATACCGACAATTGTTTATGCCGATCTTCCTCAAGCACATATTGATGCAATAAGATTACAAGCTCATTTGGTTGGTCCGCGCCCATGGGACCCGTACTCAAAAGCAAAATATTTAGATTTTTTGAGAAACGGAGAGCATCTGACCATGGGTCAGATAGTTGATTTTTGTGGAGGGAGAGCGAAAGAGGTTCAGGGTTATATAGGGGCGTACCAGGATATGGAGCAATATTACCGGCCCATTGTTGATGAAGATTCGTTTGATCCGACCAGATTTAGTGCTTTCGTGGAACTGCAAAACCCTCGAATTTTAAACTCAGTTTTACAATCAAAATATACCAAAACCGATTTTGCTAAGTGGGTTCACGAAGGATTAATTTCTCCTTTAATTACAGTTCGAGATTTACCAAAAATTCTTCAAAATCCAAAAAGCAAAGAAGTTTTTTTACGAGATGGCACTAAGGAGGCGGTCAGAGTCTTAGATATACCAACGCCTGATGCGGCTTTAAAAGATGCGACCTTGGAACAGTTAACCCAGGAAATTAGTAAAAGAATTCGTAATATGCCTTTTGGGGAAGTTCAAAGACTTCGTGCTGATATAACTTCGAGTGAGAATGAAAAGATCCGAGAAGCTTGCGATCAATTAAACCAGCTTTGCAAGGACATCTCATCAGAAGGTTGACATGGCCGAATCACAGAGTCATATAAAATTAGTAAATGAATTAGTCAATTGGATATCGGTTACTCATCTATCGGGTGATTCGGGCTCAATACTTGTGGATAGTCCCAATTCTAATCGTATGAAAAAACCACCTTTGATCTCAGATCATTGTCCGGATGTGTTTGTGCCAAAAACTAATTCATTTAACATGATAATCGGAGAAGCGAAAACGTTAAGGGATGTTGAGACGGTTCATACTATTAACCAATTCAAAGCTTTTTTAAAATTCTGTGAATTAAATCACCCGTCACTCTTTGTTTTGGCCGTTCCCTGGCCGGTAACACGTCTTGCAAGAAATTTAGTGAAGAATATTCAAGTTAAAACGGATACAAGAAATGTCCGCACTTTTATTTTGGAAAATCTCAGGGGCTGAATGTGCAAAAAATAAAAAGGGTTTCTGAACCGAATTCGAGCCCTAAATTAAACGCTTTAGATTTTCAAAAAAAAGCGGTCGAAGAAATCCGTGATCTTGAATATGCGGCAATATTTCATGAGCAGGGTTTGGGAAAAACGAAAATGGCAATCGATCTTAGCCTCTATTGGTTAGAACGGAAGCAGGTGGATACGATTCTTTTGGTCACTAAAAAGGGGTTGATCAAAAATTGGGAAAAAGAGTTGAAACTTCATACTCATATAACCCCAAAAGTCCTCGGCGAAAATAAAAAGAGTAACTTTTTTGTTTTTAACAGTCCCGCAAGAATAATGCTGACTCACTATGAGGTCTTAAAGAGTGAGAAGGACCGATTCCTTATATTTCTTAAAACTAGAGACGTTGCTGCGATACTTGATGAATCGGCCAAAATAAAAAATCCTGATTCTGAGATTACAAAAGTTTTTTTTCTTCTCTCTAAGTTGTTTAAACGTCGAGTTATTATGACTGGGACGCCAATGGCAAATCGACCGTTTGATTTGTGGGCTCAGATTAAGTTTCTTGACGGAGGGAAAAGTCTCGGAGAAGATTTTGACGTTTTTAAAAGAAAAAATAATTTGACCAATGATTTATTTTTGGACGATCAAAAAAAAGATGATTTTGAAAAAAGCCTTTCGGGTTTGCAAAAAAAAATATCCGATTTTTCTGTTCGGGAAACAAAATCCTCTGGTGTTATCAAGTTGCCCGAAAAGAAATATGAGAACATTATTGTGGATTGGGAAACGGTTCAATATGAACTGTACCAAAAAATCCGAGAGGATTTAAGGGCGATAATTGTAAAAGAAGGAATTCCTAAAGAAGATTCATCGGAAGATGTTTTGAAACGATTGTTGCGATTGGTACAAATTGCGTCTAATCCAAAATTAATTGACGATAGTTATCGGGCGGAACCTGGGAAAATACCATACCTGGTTGACCTTCTCGAAAAAATAAAGATTAGTCGTGAAAAAACAATTGTGTGGACAACCTTCACGGAAAATGCTGATTGGCTATGTGGGAGGCTAAAGGCATTTGGCTCTTGCAAAATTCATGGAAAACTGAGCATGGAAACAAGAAATAAGTCCATAGATCAATTTATGAATAATCCAGAAGTTACAGTGCTTGTTGCAACTCCTGGAGCTGCAAAAGAGGGACTAACCCTTACGGTTGCAAATCATGCGATTTTTTATGACCGATCTTTTAGTTTGGATGACTATTTACAAGCTCAAGATAGGATCCATCGAATTTCACAAGTTAAAACATGTTTTATCTATAACTTGATAATGTCGGATTCGGTAGATGTTTGGATTGATAAGCTTCTAAATGCCAAACAATTAGCGGCCGGTCTTGGTCAGGGGGACATACGACTGGAAGATTATCAAACTCAAATTTCTTATGACTTTGGTGAATTAATAAAAAGTATTTTAAACAAAACTAAGAGGAGCCATTAAATGGCAAATTCTACAAATGACGTATTGATGATAAATGGAAAAGAAATCCCTGTAGAAATATATGATGTTCCGATAGGAGAACTGAAGTACTACCAAGAGAATCCTAGAATCTATTCATTGATAACGGCTGATGGAACAATACCGGACCAAGCACATATCGAAAAGCGACTTCAAGCAATGGATCATGTGAAAACTTTGATCCATTCGATTAGAGCCAATGGCGGATTAACTGATCCTTTAATTGTTCGTAACGGTGACATGGTTGTTCTCGAAGGTAATAGTCGATTAGCCGCCTATCGTGCGTTAGCCAGTTTAAATGGAGTTAAGTGGGGAATGGTTAGGTGCAAAGTATTGCCCGAGACAATTGATGAAGCGATAGTTTTTTCCTTGCTAGGTCAATATCACATTATCGGGCGAACGGATTGGGCGCCCTACGAACAGGCAGGTTATCTCTATCGTCGTCATAAGAAACATCATATCGATATTGAAAAAATGGCTACTGAGATGGGATTGAACAAAACGGATGTTAAAAGGTTAATAGAGGTTTACAGTTTTATGGTTCGTCACAAGGAAAATGAAACAAATCGGTGGAGCTATTACGACGAATATCTGAAGCACAATACGATTAAACAAGCGCGTAATAAGTTTCCGGTGCTTGACGAGCTTATTGTGGAAAAAATAAAAAATGGGGAAATAGGAAAAGCCATTGATATTAGAGAAAAGCTCACAAAGATCGCTACAATTGATAAAGTTTTAACGGATTTTGTGAAAAAAAAGAATGATTTCGAAGAAAGTTATGAAAAGGCAATTGCGGGTGGCGCTGGAAATGAATGGTACAAACGACTCAATAAATTCCGATTACAACTGGCTTCTGAAGGTGTGGCAGAGGAAATTCAAGAAATGCCATCAGGCCAAAAAGCTAAGTGCGAATACGAGTTAAAAAAGATAAAGAATTTACTTGGGGATTTGATGTCAAAACTTAAGCTAAATTGAGATTTAAGTCTTGGAAATTGATGTTTAGTTTTTCTGCAAATTGCATTAAAATTCTGCAATATGAAACAAGACTTAAAGATACCTGGCATAATTGGCAAGTGCGGAGACCGTAGCGTGTTTCTGGGCTTTGCTCCTGCACACCTGCTTTATTCTATGTCCTTTGCCGATGTCCTTGATGAGGAAACGGGTTTGGGATATCAGCGCCCCCGAAATCTTCAACATAGTGTTGATTTTAAAAAGTATATTTCGAAATCCGGTTCATCTACCATTCCGTTAACATTTAATTTAAGAAATGATCTTCAAAAGAACTGGGAAATCAAGGCGGGTAAAACAGGCTCGACTTTGATTGTTAAACGGGATGCAAAGTGTTTAGCCCAAGTAGATTGTCAACATCGATTAGGCGAAATGGAAGATTCTCCAGTCCATTTGGCTTTTATGACATTTATTGGCCTTGATTTAAGAGAAGAGATGGCGATGTTTGTCACTATTAATACAAAGGCGAAGGGACTGTCTTCTTCTCTCACGGATTTTCATCAAAGTAATTTACTTACAGATATGGTTGCTGAAGCTCCACATTTATATATTGCTAGAAAGTTAAATGATGATCCAAATTCACCTTGGTTCAAAATGATCAAACTGGGTGGTAAAGCAACTTCCGGTTTGAAACGAAAAACTTCTCTGCGAATGATGCAAAAAGCGATCAAACGATTCTTAACAAAAACTCAAATTTCTGAAAAACGCGGACCTGATGTTGCGTGTGAAATAATTATTAATTATTGGCTAGCGGTTGCAAAGATTTTCGTGAAGGAATGGAGCGATCCACGTCACAGTTTATTGACGAAAGGCGTCGGTCTTTACGCCCTCATGAATTTGCTTTCGGATGTGGTTTTGACTTCGCAAAAATCATCATTTTCGGAAAAGTATTTTTTTGATCGCCTTCGATTTCTTCGAAAGAAAATTGAATGGAATTCATCGGGTATGTTTGCTGGTATAGGCGGTCAAAAAGGGGTTTCTTCAGTCTATAAAAAATTAAGGGGAGAATTCAATGCGAGTCTTGCTAGTTGAGCCTGCCTATAGAACTACACAACTAAAAAAGAATTCTCTTGTTCCGACAAACGGAATGGAGGACCTGAAGCCTTATGGCGAAGATGATACTAGATGGTATCCGCCCTTGGGATTGATGAAATTGGCTAGATTTCATAAACAACGCGGAGACGAAGTTAAGTTTGTTTCCGGTTGTGATTCATCACTCTTTGAAGACTCTTCTTCGCCCAGAGAAATAATGTTCTCAACTTCGAATCTTTGGGACCGGGTTTATATAACCACACTTTTTACATTTCACTTCGATAAAATTGTTGAGACGATTAACTTTTATAAAGATGCAGTTGGAGGAACAACTGGAAAAATATTTGTTGGTGGGGTTATGGCGTCGATGATGGCGCAGGATCTGTTTAGTGCGACTGGCATTTATCCTGTGGTTGGTTCGTTGACATCTCCAAGACAAATTGGTTTAGAAGGAACGGAAAATATTGACAATTTGCCGCCGGATTACAGCATTTTGAACCCGCGTGTCTATGGAATAGGGGATACATATTATTGGTATGCGTCAAGAGGTTGTGTAATGAAATGTGCCTGGTGCGCCGTACCAAAAATAGAACCTGTGTACGAATCTTACTTTGATATAAAACACATCATCAAAGCGCTGAGAAGTGAATTTGGTGATAAGAGTCATCTCAAACTAATGGATAACAATATTATGGCCGCTCCAACCCTGGCTAAAACAGTAGATGACCTTCTTGAGTTGGGATATGGGAAAGGCGTGACAACATCGGGTAAATCGCAAAAAAAACGTAGTATTGATTTTAACCAAGGCATGGATGCTACATATTTTACTGAAGAGAAAGTCAAACTCATTTCTCAGCTTAATGTGCGCCCGGTGAGAATTGCTTTTGATCGAGTTGCTGAAAAGAAACAGTATGTTAAGGCCCTAGAACTAGCTCATAAATATGGGTTGCTCGAATTCTCGAATTATTTGCTTTATAACTGGAAAGATACACCGAAAGATTTATACGAAAGAATTGAAATAAATATTGAATTGAACGAAATGATGCGCACAACTGGAAAAAGAATGGGCGCGATTTATAGTTATCCAATGCGATATGCTCCAATTGACGAAAAAAGAGGGTCCGAGGCAAATCGCCGACGAGATTATGTTGAAAGTGTTCCGGTGGAAACTAAAGATTGGCTGAAAGACCCTGCATGGACAAAACGGTTTGTTCGAAACATTGAAATTATGAAAGGCGCGGCTCACGGAGCTATATCTCCAACGCCGACACTAGCCCGAAGAACGGTTGGGAATAATTTTGAAGAATTCGTCCAAAATTTATATATGCCGGAAGAGCTTTTACGAAATAGAAATAAACACGAAAAAAGGATTTATGCAAACGGCAGGAAAAATTTAACCGGCTCAGGGAAAATAGAAGAGTTTAGGGAATTTGTTGCGGGGTTATTAAAGGAACAAGGGGAACGGTTCAGATTTTTCCATGAAGCGGTGTGTGAGAATAGTATTAAAACGATTAGAAAATCATTAGAAAATTGTACAGATAAGGAAATGAAAAAATGGCTCGAATTATATCTCGTGAAGGGGGAAAAGCGCGAGCGCTCACCTCTTCTTTCGGCAAGCAACTTTTAGAAATAATTACCGCTGGAATGTACAGTGATCCGTGTATGGCATTGCGGGAGTATATCCAGAACAGTTCAGATTCAATTGATGAGGGGATTGAAAAAGACCTGATTACTTTTTCCGATTCTAAAATAGAAATATTCCTGGATGGAAAAAATCGAAAGCTCATTATTGAGGATAATGGAGCGGGAGTACAAAATAGTGAACTGGAGAAAAAGCTCGGTGGCTTAGGGTTAAGTAATAAAGAAGGTGCTGGACTTCGCGGGTTTCGAGGAATTGGTCGTCTTGGTGGTTTGAGTTATTGTGACACTTTAATTTTCGAAACCAGATCAAAAGGCGATAAAAATATTGGTGTTGTTCAATGGAATGGTAATTTGCTTCGGAATTCAATGGAAGTAAAGGGAATCAAAAGCCTGTCCGAAGTAATTTCGAAGATTGCACAGATATCTTTTCGAAAAGCATCGGAAAAAGAACCGAAACATTTTTTTCGTGTAACCATGCTAAACGTAAGCCGGTTTCATACGGATAGACTGACTTCGATAGATGTAATCACTCAATATCTTTTACGGGTAGCGCCCCTCCCATTCGATAGTGGTAAATTTTCTTGGTCTTCGAAAATTAATGAACATTTAAAAAATTTTCCAGGTTATTGCACACATAACATTTTTCTTAATGGGAAAAAATTATTTAATGCTTATCAAGACGAGTTTCTGATAACTGACAAAAAGAAAGATCGAATTTCTAATGTTGATCTAATTGAATTTCGTGCCCCGGACGGTTCTGTTTTTGGTAAGGGGTGGATCGCTCGAACGAGCTTTTTAGGTGGACTCCCCAAAGCTGTTTTGATGAGAGGGGTATCAGTGCGTCAGGGCAATATTGAAATTGGGAATGAGGAGTTTTTGGCTGATTATTTTACAGAGAGAAGATTCGCTGCTTGGCACATTGGATCATTTCATTTGGATTATACCTTGCGGCCCAATGCCAGGCGAGATGGATTTGAAGAGTCGATAAATTACGAAAAATTACTGGAACAAATGACGGTACTAGGTAAACAAATGAGCAAAGCTTGTAGATCTGCTTCATTTACAAGATATGCAAATCAAGATTTAGAGCACTCATTGGCTGTAATTGAACGTTTTTTAAGAGGAGGTATATTTGTTGACGATGAGCATTTTCAAAGCACTTTCCGGAAAGTGAATCTTTTAGTCTCTGATTTGGAAACTAATAAGGTTAATAAAAATTATCCCCATATTGAAAAACGTCTCGTTAATTTAAGAAAGCAACTGGGACGAAAAAATAAAAAAGTAACTTTTATCTCGGATTTAATTGATCGTAAACAGATAAAGCGAGTTCAGCAAACGAAACTTTTAGAATTAACGTGTCGAGCTATAATTCGTAATATTAAACATGATGGGTTAAGCAAAAAGTTGCTCTCCGATGTCCTTTCACCTTTTGTTAAGCGGAAAAACATAAAAAGAGATTTTGCTTTAATTTCGAACTCGTAGTAGAAATGTGAAAATGGTTTTGGCCTTCCGAATAGTTGATTTTTGTTGTTTTTGTTGTAATTTTAAAAATATTTTGAACGAGTAGTTTTATTTGCTGATTTTTTGAGATAGCTTATATTTAGGTTTTAATTATTTAAAGTGTAGTTCTATTTATTGGTTTTTATGAATCGGGTGTAACAACCCTTTGTTTTTCGTATGCGGGGCAGTTGTATGGATATCGTTCGGTTATTGGATCAAGTCGAAAGAGATTTACCCTCCGTCCTTGTAGGTTTCGCTACCTATGCCGCGATAAAGCTTGGCCTCGAACTCTCCGGTGTTATTGCAGTAGCCTTTAATCCCTTCGACCTGCTTTCGGTTATGGTGCTGGGGATTACCTACCTTCTTGAAAAACACTTCCCGTTAAATCCCATTCTTGCCTTGGCCCCGTCCTTGATTCTGACGTCCTTAGTCCACGACTTCTTTGGAACCTTCATTGGGACCGAAGGTTTTGTGGGCGATGTGGGTTTGGCTATGGCGTTCTTTATCGGCCTTTGCTCCTACTTTGTTTTCGTCACGCTGAAGAAGAGTTCCGATCTCCACAAGGAATCTCCGAAAGAAGAGACGGGTAAATATCCCATCTACCTTGACGTGACGGGGAAGTACTTCATCCCCACCGAATTCCTCAAATACCACCTGGAGGTCATTGGATCTTCGGGAATGGGGAAGACCAATATCCTCAATTGGATCATCGAGCAATCCGTCCGGTATGGATTAGGAATGTTTGTCTTCGACGCGAAGTCGAACTTTAATAAACAGCTACCCTACTTTGCCTCCAAGTACGGGAGGCTTGGCGACCTCAAGTACCTCGACCTTGCGGACATCAAAAGAAGCCAGTCCTATAACCCCGACTACAAAGAAAAAGCGGACGAGATATTTAACGGCCTGATGAAGTCCCTCTTTTACCAACCGGAGCAGGAGCCCTACTACCGGGACCAAGCCAGCGATGTATTGAGCAACCTGACCAACCTTCTGTTGATGGAATTCCCGGTCGTGACCCGGATGGACTACCAGAACTTGATATCCAACGAGATAAGGTCCTTTAAGACGATCCAATACCTGTAAACGCCGGTCCAATAGTGTGACGGTCTAGAGAGGGCAAAAAGGCGGTCGAAAAGTGTGACACTCCCCGAAATTCCCTGGAAGATGTGGAAAAACCGG